>NZ_JBZEFB010000001.1:0-21810 GCF_058310275.1 Clostridium sp. TJA032
TTTCCCATAGCGTAAGCTAGTAAGATCCCTTGAAGAACACAAGGTTGATAGGTCGGAGGTGTAAGCATGGTAACATGTTCAGCTGACCGATACTAATAGATCGAGGGCTTGACCAAATATAGTAAATTAAATATGTGCAATTTTGAAAGAATAAAGTTCTTTTAAACATCTGGTGATGATGCTCTTTAGGGTAACACCCGTTTTCCATTCCGAACACGAAGGTTAAGCCTATGGAGGCCGATGGTACTGCACGGGAGACTGTGTGGGAGAGTAGGTGGTTGCCAGGTTAAGTTTGGCCCCTTGGTCAAGCGGTTAAGACACCACCCTTTCACGGTGGTAACAGGGGTTCGATTCCCCTAGGGGTCACCATAAACTCGATAAGCAATGCTTATCGAGTTTTTTATTATAAAATTTTAAAATTTTATAATTATTGACCTTTAATTTATTTCTTGTTAATAAAATAGATTTTATGTAGAATATATAACAAGGAATTAAGTAACTAAAAATGCAAAATAATATAATTTATATAAGAAATTTTTATTTTAAATAATTTATAAAGTATTAAGTTTAAATAATTATTTATAAAAATAATCAATAAGTATATTTATTAAAGAGGGTATTATAAATGAAATATGGTAGTACTATTGAAAAAGCTATTTTTTTAAAAAGACCAAATAGATTTCAAGCATATGTGCTTTTAGATAATAAAGAAATATTAGTTCATGTACCTAATACAGGAAGGTGTAGAGAAATTTTAAAAGAAGGTTGCACAGTACTTTTAAGGAGAGGAACTACTAAAAATAGAAAAACTCCCTATGATTTAATTGCAGCTTATAAAGGAGAAGTTTTAATAAATATAGACTCTCAAGCTCCTAATAAAGTAGTTGAAGAAGCATTAAAAAATAAAAAAATAAAAAAATTAGAAAGATTTAATAATATAAGTAGAGAAAAAACTTTTGGAAATTCTAGATTTGATTTTAAATTACAAGATGATAATGATAATGTTTATTTTTTAGAGGTTAAAGGAGTAACCTTAGAGGAAAATGGAGAAACTAAATTTCCAGATTCACCTACTGAAAGAGGGAGAAAGCATTTATTAGAGCTTATAGAAGTAAAGAAATTAGGTATGAGTGCAGGAGTTCTTTTTTTAATACAATTAGAGAAGGTGATTAATTTTTCTCCAAATGATGAAAAAGACCCTAAATTTTCAGAAGCTTTAAGATTAGCTAAAAATGAAGGTGTAGATATTTTTTGTTATAATTGTAAAGTTACTGAAGAGGAGATAGAATTACTTAAGCCTATAGAAATAATTTTATAATTATATTTAATAAAATTTTATTTAGAAAATCAATTTTAATTTTCAAATTTATGTTCATATAAAATAATAGAAGTATTTTAGAATATGAAAGGTGGTGAACTTTAGTTAGCGTAATCTATATTACTATTCTTAGTTAAAATAGAGAAAATTTATAAATCATATTAAATTAGGTTTTTAAATTTACATAAGGGAAATATATTTTAATTTAACATATATAAGGTTAGATAAATTTTTAAAATATATTATAGAAGGTAATATATTTGCTTTACTAAAGAGAGTGATTATGAAATTTAAATATTGTCCATTATGCGGTGAAAAATTAGAGCTTAAAGATAGTTGGGATGAAGGAAATGTGCCTTATTGTAGTAAACATAATATGATGTTTTTTGATTTGCCTAAGCCTTGTGTTGTGGTTGCTGTTATAAAGAAGGATGAAATACTTCTTTTAAAACAAAGTTATATTTATGAAAATTCTAAGGTGCTTATCTCAGGTTATGTAGGAGTTGATGAGACTGCAGAAGAAACTGTATATAGAGAAGTTAAAGAAGAAACAGGAATAACTGTTAAAGATATAAAATACTTAGGTAGTGATTTTGTAAAAGGAAAAGAATTACTTATGTTAACGTATTTAGCTTATTATGAAACTGGAGAAATAAAAAAATCTGAAGAAGTAGAAGGAGTGGCTTGGTATAATATAGAAGATGCTCTTTGTGAATTAAATGAGGATAGTATAGGCAAAAGAGTAGTTAAAAAGGTATTAAAAGAAATAGGATATGAAGGAACTAAAGCCTTTAGATGTGAAGGAAATAGTTGTAAGGTATAAATTTTTTATTGATAATTTTAATTTATACTATTGCATTATTTAAAAGTTTTTAGTAAGATTATAAACAATAATTAATATAATAAAAATAAATAAGTTTAAAATAGGACCAAAGTAGAGGTGCTGTAATTAAGAGTAGCTATAAGCAGTTGACAAACGTTTATGTATAGTGAAAGGAATTATGGCCGAAGAAAATGAGATGGTAATCAAATTTTCTGGGTATATGTATAATATGCATATAACTGTCACTTTGAAAAAAGTGGAGTGCTACAAGGTACGCTAAGTTGCGATTAAAGCAGCAAGGGTGTTCCTTTGCTGTTTTTATTTTTATAAAATCGATAGCTTTGCATACTTTTATACTCTACAACTAGAAATTTGTGGAGGGAAAAATATGAGATTATTTGGAACAATGAAGGTAGAAGAAAATGAATTATATATTGGAGGAATAAAAGCTAAAGCTTTAGCTAATGAATATGGAACTCCTTTATATGTTATTGATGAAGAATTAATAAGAGATAATTGTAGAAGATATTATAAAGCTATGAAGTGTAATGAAAGAGGAAATAGAGTTACTTATGCTGGGAAAGCTTTTATAAATATGGCTATGTGCAACTTAGTTAAAGAGGAAAATTTATATTTAGATGTTGTTTCTGGAGGAGAATTATATACTGCATATAGAGCAGGTTTTCCTATGGAAAGAATATATTTTCATGGTAATAATAAATCAGATTATGAAATAGATTTAGGAGTAAGATTGAAAATTGGAAGATTTATAGTGGATAATATACATGAGTTAGAACTTTTAAATTCTATAGCAAGAGATTATGGTATTATTCAAAAAGTTTATTTAAGAATAACTCCAGGTATAGAAGCTCATACTCATGACTATATAAAAACAGGTCAAATAGATTCTAAATTTGGATTTCCCGTACTTGGAAATACTGTTTATGAAGTTATTAAAAAAGCCTTAGCTTTAGAGTATATAGACCTTAAGGGATTACATTGTCATATAGGTTCTCAAATATTTGATTTAGAGCCTTATGAAGATGCTACAGAAATTATGTTAAAGCTTATAAAAAGCATAAAAGAAAATTTAGGCTATGAAATAGAAGAATTAGATTTAGGTGGTGGCTTTGGTATATATTATACTGATGAGGATACTCCAAAAGAAATAGAAGAATATTGTTTATCAATAATAAATAAAGCTGATGAGGTTTGTGAAGAATTAAATATGAAGCTTCCTATACTTACAGTTGAGCCAGGAAGAAGTATAGTTGGAAATGCTGGAATAACACTTTATACTGTAGGAGCTATTAAAGAAATTCCTAGCATAAGAAAATATGTAAGTGTAGATGGGGGAATGAGTGATAATATAAGACCCGCTTTATATAGTGCAAATTATGATTCCTTAATAGCTAATAGAGTTTTTAATAATTATAAGGAAGTAGTTACTGTAGCGGGAAAATGTTGTGAGTCAGGAGATGTGCTTTTAAATTCAATAGAAATGCCTAAAATGGAAACGGGAGATATATTAGCAATTATGTCTACTGGTGCTTATGGGTACTCTATGGCAAATAACTATAACAAAATTCCTAAAGCGGCAGTTGTAAGTGTAAATCAAGGGTTATCAAAGCTTATGTGCAAAAGAGAAACTTATGAAGATTTGCTTAAAAATGAATGTTTTTAATTTTTTAAAGTTGTATAGAAATAACTATACAACTTTTTTTATTAAATAAAAGAGAATTAAAGTATATAATAAAAGGGAAGTATAAGAAAATAAGAATTTTATTTTTAGGATTTTATTTAATAGTTAAGTTTTTTTAAAAATTATTTCTTAAAGATTTAAATATTTAAATTTTAAAGACACAAAAAAGACATAATAAATTGATAAAATAATACTAAAATATTTATGAAACTTAAGGGTAAAACTATGAATTAAAGTTTACAAACTTATGGTAATTTATGATATACTTATATTTGATACTTTAAGATTACTAAAGGTAAAAAATTCTAAAATTATTGAAGGATAATTTTATTTTAATTAAATTATTCTAAAGACTAATATTCGGAACAAGGAGTATAAAATGAAAGAAATAGTAGTAGATAGAATAGAAGGACATTTTATCGTATGTGAAGATGAAGATGGAAATGTTTTAGAATTAAAAAAAGACGACGTAAAAGGTAACGTAAAAGAGGGGGATGTTCTAGTTAAAGGTAAGGAAGATAAGTTTTGTTTGAATAAAGCGCTTACAGAAAAAAGAAAAAAAGAAATAGAAGACTTAATGAAAGGTATGTGGGAAGAGTAATGGGTTCTAATAATAAAAAGAAGAAATCATTCTTTTTAGATTGGATTATACCAATCTTAATAGCCTTAGTATTAGCTTTTTTGATCCGACAATTTTTATTATTTAAGATAAAAGTTCCAACAGGGTCAATGATGCCAACAGTAGAAATTGGTGATCAGCTATTTGTTACAAGAGTACACAATCCGAATAATATTAAAAGAGGAGACATAGTAGTTTTTAATTCAGAGGAGTTAAATGAGCCACTTTTAAAGCGTGTTATAGGTATGCCTGGTGAGCATGTAGAGATAAAAAGTGATGGTTCAGTTTATATAAATGGAAATAAGCTTGAAGAAGACTATGTAAAATATCAAGGTGGAAAAACTAATATGTCTTTTGATGTTCCTGAAGGGAAATATTTAATGCTAGGTGATAACAGAAATAATAGTGATGATTCTAGGTATTGGAGTTACCCTTATGTAGATGGAGACGACATAGAAGCAAAAGCACAATTGACAATATATCCTTTTGATAGAATAGGATTTGTAAAATAAACATTAGAGAAGGAGGACTGAGGTATGTTTAAAGATAAAAAAATGCTTAAATATATTGCCATATATAGTATTATAGCTTTTGGTATATTATTAATATTTAACATGGTTAAAGATGAAATGCTATATGAAAAAGTAGATTATAGTACATTTATGCAGATGTTAGATAAAAAGGAGATTGAATCTGTAAATTTTTCAGGTAATCAAATTGAAATAACGCCTTCAGATAGTAGTAATCTAAAAGGAAAGATATTATACACAACTAATCCAGCAGTTGCAGGACTTAGCCAACCAGATTTAATTAAGGATTTAACTTCAGCAGGAGTTGGATTTAATGTAACAAAACCTGAAAATTATCAACTTTTAGGATTATTAATGTCATGGATTTTACCATTTCTTCTAATTGTTTTTGTAGGTAAAATGATGTTCTCTAAGATGAACAATAAAATGGGCGGAGGAGTAATGTCCTTTGGTAAAAATAATGCTAAACTTTATGCTGAAAATGAAACAGGAATAACTTTTAAAGATGTTGCAGGACAAGATGAAGCTAAAGAGTCTTTAGTTGAAATTGTAGATTTCTTACATGATACAAAAAAATATGTTGAAATAGGTGCTAAACTTCCTAAGGGAGCTTTATTAGTAGGGCCTCCAGGAACAGGTAAAACATTACTTGCTAAAGCCGTTGCTGGTGAAGCAAAAGTGCCATTTTTCTCAATGTCAGGTTCAGACTTTGTTGAAATGTTTGTTGGTATGGGAGCAGCTAGAGTAAGAGATTTATTTAAGCAAGCAGAAGAAAAAGCACCATGTATAGTTTTTATAGATGAAATTGATGCTATAGGTAAAAGTAGAGATGGTGCTATACAAGGAAATGATGAAAGAGAGCAAACTCTTAATCAGTTATTAACAGAAATGGATGGTTTTGATTCTTCAAAGGGTGTTGTTATTTTAGCAGCTACAAATAGACCAGAGGTTTTAGATAAAGCACTATTAAGACCAGGTAGATTTGATAGAAGAATAATAGTAGATAGACCAGATTTAATAGGTAGAGAAGAAATATTAAAGGTTCACTCTAGAGATGTTAAATTATCAGATGATGTATCTTTAGAAGAAGTTGCAAAATCTACTCCTGGTGCAGTAGGAGCAGACTTAGCTAATATAGTAAATGAAGCTGCTTTAAGAGCTGTAAAACATGGTAGAAAATTTGTAATTCAAGAAGACTTAGATGAAGCTGTTGAAGTTATTATAGCAGGTCAAGAAAAGAGAGATAGAATACTTTCACCAAAAGAAAAGAAGATTGTTGCATATCACGAAGTTGGGCATGCATTAGTTGCAGCTTTATTAAATAATACTGACCCAGTTCATAAAATAACAATAGTTCCTAGAACTATGGGAGCCTTAGGATACACAATGCAACTTCCAGAAGAAGAAAAATATTTAGTATCTAAGGAAGAAATGATAGATCAAATATCTGTTATGTTAGGTGGTAGAGCTGCTGAAGAAGTAGTATTCCACAGTATAACTACTGGAGCTTCAAATGATATTGAAAGAGCTACTCAGTCAGCTAGAAATATGATAACTATTTATGGTATGAGTAAGAGATTTGATATGATGGCTTTAGAAGCTATGAGCAACAGATATTTAGATGGAAGACCAGTTAGAAACTGTTCAGAAACTACTGCAGCAATAGCAGATGAAGAAGTTTTACATGTTATAAAGAGTGCTCATGAAAAATCAATTAAGATTTTAACTGAAAATAGAGATTTATTAGATGAAATAGCAGGAGTTCTTTTAGATAAAGAAACTATAATGGGCGATGAATTTATGGAAATAGTTTATTCTAAATATCCTGAAAAGAGAGAAGCTGATGAAAAGGCTAAGAGAGAAATTCAAAGCTTAAGAGAACAAGCTTTAGCTAAGAGAAAAGAAAAAGAAGAAGCTATTAAAAAGGCTAGAGAAGAAGCTTTAAGATTAGAAGAAGAAGAAAGAAAGAAAGCTGAACAACAAGCCATTGATGAAGCTAGAAATGAAGCTTTAAAATTACTTAATCCTAAAGAAAACATAAATGAAGAAAATTCTGAGGGAAATAAAGAGAGTGATGAAGAAAATAAAGTTTCATTAGAAGATGAAAATAAACAAGATTCTAATGAGTAAGAATATAATCTTTTTAAATTGTGCATGAAGTAAAATGCTTCATGCACAATTTTATTTTAAATAGTATCTTGCTATTTAAAGGAAATTTAATTTAATAAATTGGTTATAATCAATTATTAGATAGTAAGAAAGGAAGAGGCTAATGAATGAAAAAAAAGATATAGAGTTTTTAGTTGAAGAGAAAAAATTAGAGGAAGTTTCTAATATATTAAATGAAGAAATGCTTTCCTATATAAATAAAAGAAAGTTTGTAACACAATATATATTAGATTATAGAAAAAATGCAATTGAAGAATATAAAGATGATGAAGATAAGTTAATAGAGTATTTTGACCATGAAAGATATGTAAAAGAACAGTCCTTTGCTACAATAGATAAAAGACTAAAAGAACTAACAATTTTAAAAGATTCACCATACTTTGGAAGAGTTACTTTTAAAGATTTAGAATTTGACCAAAGAGATACTATGTATATTGGAAGATTTGGAGTTACTCCTGAAGGGAGTTATGAGCCTGCAATCGTTGATTGGAGAGCACCTGTAGCTTCTCTTTTTTATCATGGAACTTTAGGAGAGGCAACATATGTATCACCAGAAGGAATAATAAACTGTGATATAGAAGGAAGAAGACAAATTATCGTTAAAAAAGGAGAGTTAAAAGGTGTTTTTGATTCTGCTGTAGATGTAAAAGATGATATTTTACAAATGGTTTTAAGTAATAACAGTTCTGATAAACTTAAAGATGTAATAATGACACTTCAAAAGGAACAAGATGAAATAATAAGAAAGGATAGAACAACTAATATAGTTGTAAATGGGGTAGCTGGTAGTGGTAAAACAACTATAGCTCTTCATAGAGTTGCATATCTTTTATATAATTACAGAAAAGAATTAGAAGATAAAGTTCTTATTTTAGGGCCTAATAGTATATTTATGGAGTACATTTCACAGGTGTTACCAAGTCTTGGAGAGGTTGGAGTAAAACAAGAAACTTTTGCAAGCTTTGCTTTAAAGGAAATGGATAAAGAGCTTTATATAATGAGTTTTGATAAGTACTTAGAAAAAATACTTTCAAAGGATAAGAATTTTTTAGAAGATGTAATGTATAAAAATTCATATAAAGTAATAGAGGATTTAGACCTTTTAATAAGCGATATGAATAAAGATTACTTTAAGGTTCAGGATGTAAAATATTTTGATGAATTAGTTGTTTCAAAAGAAGAAATAGAAGAAATGTTTAATAAGCATTATGAATATATGCCTTTGTTTAGAAGAAGTGAAAAAATAAAGAGAATAATAATATCTAAAATAAAAGATAAAAGAGATGAAAAGGTATGGGAGTTAAATGAAGAAATAAGAAAAGAAAAAGAAAAGTTAACACCAGAGGAACTTTTAATAGAAGAAAATAATTTAGAATTTAGAAGAAGATTAAGAATAAGAGAGATAATTAGTGAAGTAATTAAATCTAAGTCTAAGCTTGATGAATGGATTTTAAGAGAAGATATATTAGATATATATGATAGATTTAATGATAATAATAAAGAATATACAATAAATGATTTAGCTCCAATATTATATTTATCAATAAAATTAGAAGGGAAAAAAGCAACTAAAGATTACAGACATGTAGTTATAGATGAGGCACAAGATTATTCGCCACTTCAATTTAAGGTTGTGAGAGAGTTAACTGGAAGTAAGTATTTTACAGTTGTAGGAGATGTAAATCAAAGACTTATTAAATACTCTGATTTAGCACCTATGATGGAATTAGAAAAAATATTTGATGAAAGAAATATAGAAATTTATAATTTAAATAAAAGCTATAGAAGTACTTATGAAATAATGGAATATGCTAATAAATATCTTAATGAAGATAGAATAATACCTTTAGTTAGACATGGTAAAAAAGTTGAAGAAATTGAATTTAATAAATATGAAGAACTTTCAGAGTATATTGTTGAATCTTTAAAAGAGTTTACAAGTGAAGGTTTAGAAAGTATTGCTATTATAACAAGGGATAAAGAAGAGTTAGATAAAATTTATAATATTATTAGTAGTAAGGTTCATTTAGTGAAGTTTGATAATGAGGATGTTCTTTATAAAGGTGGAAATGTTATAATACCATCTTATTTTGCAAAAGGTTTAGAGTTTGATGGAGTTATTATGATAGATGAGCTTAAGAAAAAAGGTAGAGAGGAAGACTTGATAAAATATATAATGAGTACTAGAGCACTTCATAGATTAAAAGAAATAAAGATTAGATAAATTAATTAGTATAGTAAGAATAAAAGAAGCAAATAATATTATTTGCTTCTTTTATTCTTAATTCTTAATTATTTTTATTAAGTTTTAACTAATATGAAATTTTATCTTCAAATGATATAATAATTAAAGTAAATAAATAAAAAAATAGATAGTGAGGAAATTTTATGAAGGAAAAAGTAAAAGGCTTTTTAAAATGCAACTGGGTTTTTATATTTTTAGTAGTTATTTTGCAGTTAAAATCCATGATGCTTTTGTCAATGCTTAGGACACCAGATTCTGCAAGTATGAATTTTGCAACGATGTATTTTACTCCTCCTGCTTGGTGGGCACATATTGCTATAATTACTTTAATAGCAAGTTTTGTGTATTTATTTAAGGGGAAGGGAAGAATAAGGACAGCAGTAGTTATTGATATTTTAGTAACTATTTTATTTATAGCTGATATTTGGTATTACAGAGTAAATGGAACATTTTTATCAATAAGACATTTGATTGAACCTAATATTTTTAATCCTATAGGAAAAAGTTTATTTAATTTTAAACCTATAGATTTACTTTTTTTATTAGATTTTGTAATACTGTTTTTTGTTTATAACTTTACAGGATTAAAGAACATAAAATATAAAAGTGCTTTAAAAACAAGATTAATGGCCTTTGGTAGCATATTTGTAATAAGTGCTGCTGTAATAGGATTTTCACATAATTACATAGATATACAAGGAAAATCAGATAAAAGTTTTTTAAGAATAGCTTGGGCACCTTTTCAAACCTTTAGTGATACAAGTCCTTTAGGATATCATGGATATGATGTTTATTATTATGCTAGTAGGGGAACTGACTTAAGTGATGCTGAAAAAAATGAAATTAAGACTTGGTTTGATGAAAATAAAGAAGATTTACCTGATAATGAATATAAGGGTATTTTTGAAGGAAAGAATCTTATAGCAATACAAGTAGAGTCTCTTGAAAATTTTGTTATAGGAAAAGAAGTTTATGGTCAAGAGATTACACCAAATATAAATAAGCTTTTAAAACATAGTTTATATTTTGATAACATAAAGGAACAAAATAATTCAGGAATAAGTTCTGATTGTGATTTAATGGTTAATACATCAATGTTGCCAGTAAGAGATGGAAGTACATTCTTTGGATATCCTTGCACAGAATATAATACACTTCAAGATTTATTAAATAGCAGAGGATATAATACAATATCAACTCACCCAGAGGTTCCAGGAAATTGGAACTGGGCAGAAGCACATAAATCTTTTAGAGCAGATAAAATATGGGATGCAAATCAATTTGACCAAAGTGAATTAATTGGGCTTGGAATGTCAGATGAATCTTATTTAAGACAAGTTGGTGAAAGATTAAAAACTGAGAAACAACCTTTTTACACTTTTTTAGTTACTTTAACAAGTCATGGACCATTTGAAATACCAGAGGATAAACAATACTTAGATTTACCAAAGGATTTAAATGAAAATATGTTAGGTGCATATTTCCAAAGTGTTAGATATACAGATGAAGCAATTGGTAAATTTATAAATCAATTAAAAGAAGAAAATCTTTTAGATAACACAGTAATAATGCTTTATGGAGATCATTGTGGAGTTCATAAGTTTTATGAAGAGGATATTAAAAATGCACCATTAGAGGGCGATTGGTGGAAAGATAATGGAAAAGAAATTCCATTTTTAGTTTACAATCCAAGTTTAAAGGGAGAGGTTATCTCTAAAGAAGGAGGACAAATTGACTTTTTACCAACAATAGCGTATTTATTAGGCTTTAATAGAGATGCTTTTGAAAATACTTCAATGGGAAGAGTTTTAGTAAATACTAATAGAAATTCAATAATATTAAATGATGGAGAAATAGTTGGAAATCCAACTAAAGAAGAGAAGGAACATTTAGAAAAGTCCTTTAGAATTTCAGATATGGTTATACAAGGAAATTACTTTAAAAATAATAAATAATAAAAAATAAAAAACTATCAATTAAAAATTTTATTTTAATTGATAGTTTTTTATTTTTTATTAAATTAATTTATTTAGGTATAAACAAATAACTATGATATAATATTAGTCGTTGAAAATTTGAACAAATTATTAATGGAGGTTTAACATGGAGAACAGTGAATACAACTATGAGAGGGTAAATAATAAAAATTGTGAAAATTTTATTATTAATCTTTTAAAATTGATGAGACCAAAGCAATGGGTAAAAAACTTTTTTGTATTTGGAGCATTAATATTTTCATATAGTTTTTTAAATCTAAATAAGGATAAAAGTGCTTTATTAGCTTTTGTTTTATTCTGTCTAATATCTTCTTCTGTTTATATAATGAACGATATTTTAGATGTTGAAAGAGATAGAGTACATCCTAAAAAAAGATTTAGACCTATAGCAAGTGGTGCTATTTCAATTAAACAATCTATAATTTCTTTAGTATTAATATTATCTGTTAGTATGGTTAGTGCTTTTTTTATAAACAAGGGGTTATTTATTATTTTAATGCTATATTTTATAAATAATATTTTTTATTCTTTTAAAATAAAAAATATTGTAATTTTAGATGTTATTTTCATAGCAATAGGATTTATATTAAGGGTTATAGCAGGAGGAATAGCAATTAATGTTTCTTTATCAGGATGGATTTTATTATGTACATTTTTTATTTCTTTGTTTTTAGGTTTTGAGAAAAGAAGAAATGAAATAATAAAACTAGAAGGAAAAGCTAATGAACATAGAAAAATCTTAGAGGATTACTCTGATGAATTATTAAAACAATTTTCAGATATTACATTAACTTGCACAATAATAAGTTATGCTATGTATACCTTTGTAGCTTATGAAAATATCTATATGACAATAACTAATATATTTGTTGTATATGGTTTATTTAGATATAAGTATTTAAGTATGAAAAAAGGTGAGGGAGGAAGCCCTACTGAAACTGTATTAACAGATAAGAGTATAATTATTGATGTAATATTATGGGCTATTACAAGTGTTATATTACTTTTATATGTAGTTTAAGAGGTGAATAATGGAAAAAAGGTTAGGAAACTTAAAAAGTAATAAACTATCATATTATACTATAATTTTATCTTTTATGTTTTTAGTTTTTATAGGAAGTATATTTATTGGCAATAGTATTTTATTTATTTTTAATAGTTCTATAAATAAATTAGGCATAATTATTTTTCCTATAATATCTTTAATTTTATCTAAGTTTATTTTAGATAAGGATGGAGAAAAAATAAAATGGAGATACATGATAGGAATTCTTATTTTATTTTATGTAATTATATTTATTTTAGGATTTATAAATAATTTTATATGGGATTCAAGCTATGATTCTCTTTCTTATCATCAAGAGGGAATAATAAGACTTAAAAATGGATGGAATCCTTTTTTTGATGAGGGAAATAATGTAGATATTTGGGTAAAGCATTATACAAAAGCACCTTGGATTTTTGCTGCTTCAATTTATGTAGTTACTGGAAAAATTGAAACAGCAAAGGTTTTAAATATGTTATTACCTATAATAATTTCCTTATTGGGATTTGCAATTTTTTATTTAATAACAAATAAGAAAATATTATTATCATTAATTGGAGCTTTATTATTAGCTATTAATCCGGTAAATGTAAGTCAGATTTTTACATATTACGTAGATGCTTCTTTAGGTATATATATAGTTATATTAGTAATAAATTTATTTCTTATTTTATTTTTTAAAGATTTATTTTATTTTAAATATTTTGCCCTTATAAATATTGCCACCTTTTTAGTAAATATAAAATTTACTGGCTTAGCTTATGCAGGAGGTATTTTAACTGCATTTCTTATATGTAATTTTATATATAGTAGTAAATCTTATAATATAAAGCTAATTATATTTTTAATTGTAAGTTTTATTTTTTCTGTTTTAATTATTGGATTTAATCCTTATGTAAAAAATACAATAATTAATGGACATCCTTTATATCCTTTAGCAGGAGAAAATAAAATTGATATTATGACAAATAATACACCAGAGGAATTTAGATATGATGGTGAATTTGAAAAAGCATATAAAGCTTTGATAGCTAATCCTTCTGTTGATAATAGAATAGGAAAAGCACCAAAGAGTATTAAAGAAATGTTTGAAATTAAAGAAGGGACAAAAAAGATTTACGCTGCAGCTGACCCAAGATTAAGAGGTTTTGGAATTTACTCAGTAATATTTCTACCAATATCTTTCTTATTTTTAATAGTCCTTATATTAAAATGTAGTGATAAAAAATTAAAGACCTGTTCTATAGTTTTAAGTGTTTTTTTAGCTTTTGTTATATTATATTGTGGTGATTTTTGGTGGGCTAGATATATGTCATTTATTTGGGCTATACCTGTGTTAATATATGTATTAATGGGCAATAGCAAAAATAAAATTATAAAAATACTTGGTTACGTATTTTTAATTATTATGTTGGTTAATTCAATTATAATGATTCCATCAACTTTAAAAATAAAAAATGATTTATCTAAGGATTTAAAAAAGGAGATTTTAATTGATAAAACAATAAGAAAGGATGAGTTTAAATTTTCAAAGATAAATAAGGCAGAGGAATTTAATTTAAATTATAAAATAGTAGATTAAAAGGTGATTAGTAGAATGAAAAATACAAAAGTTGCTTTATTTGATATTGATAAAACCTTAATAAAAGGTGATTCTATGTTTAAATTATTAAAATACACTATAAATAAATATCCTAAAGCTATTTTAAGATTACCAGAATTATTTTTTGTATTATTTTTTTATAAATTAGGTTTTATAAATACTAAAAAAGCAAAGGAAAATATGTTTTATACTTTAAAATATTTAACAAAGGAAGATATAGAAGAGTTTTTTTTTAAGGTAATAAAAAATTCAGTTTATAATGATGCAATTTTAGAAATGAAAAAATTAAAATCTAAAGGTTATTATATACTTTTAGTTACAGCTTCTTTAGAATGTTATTTGAAATTTTTTGAATTAGAAGAATATGTAGATGGGGTAATAGGAACAAAGGTATATTATAAAAGTGGTAAATATTTAAATAAAATAAATGGAGAGAATTGCAAGGGTGAGGAAAAAGTAAAAAGAATAAATAAATATTTAAAAAAGAAAAAATTATTTATAGACAAAGAAAATTCTGTAGCCTATTCAGATTCTCTTTCAGATATGCCTATGTTTAATTTGGTAAAAAAGGCATATTTAATAAATTATAATAAGAAAAACTTAGATTATGAAATATTAAAATGGAAGTAGGAAATGATTTTGAAAAATAATAAGCTTTGGAAAGGAATAGTACTAATAATTATATCAGCTTTATGTACTTCTTTTGGACAGTTATTTTGGAAATTTGGAATTAATAAGAGCATACTTTTTATATTATTCGGCTTCATATTATATGGAATTGGAGCATTAACTATGATAATAGCTTTTAAATTTGGACAGTTATCAATTTTACATCCTCTTATGTGTATAGGCTATATTTTTGCTCTTATAAATGGATTTTTATTCTTAAATGAAAGAATAAGTTTTTTACAGTTTATAGGTATAGTTATTATAATTTTAGGAGTAATTTTTATTGCAAGGGGGGATAAGAGTGAATAATATAATACTTTTATTTCCTATAATGACTCTTTTAGGAGCTTTAGGTGGATATTTTTTTAAAAAAGGAGCAGAAAATCTAGAGGGAATAGTTTCACTCTTTTTAAATTGGAGAATTTATGTTGGGGGAATATTTTATGTAAGTGCAGCTCTTTTAAATATAGTAGCTCTTAAATTTTTACCTTATAGCATTGTATTACCTTTAACAGCTATTACATATATATGGACAATGATAATTTCTAAAATAGCCTTAGGAGAAAAGATAACAAGAAATAAAATAATAGGAACAATTTTAATTATAATAGGAACAATTTTTATAGCTATGTAAGGAAAAATTAAATAGTAAGGGATGATAAATTTTGACAAAAGAAAAAAATAATTTGATGCAGAAAATTTTTGGGGGGTTAAGAAAATCTTCCTTTGAGATATTATTTTATCTTATATTCATATTTAAAATAACTCTTTTCTGCACAATGTTAAAAAGTAACAATGGGTTGAAATTAAATTTAGGTACAGCAATAGGTCTTATAAGTTATGAAGATATATATTTATTACTACCTTTAATACTTATAAGCTTTGCATTTTTATTGAAAAGTAAAGGAAAGATTATATATCTTTATATTCTTGATGTTTTTATATCGATATTATTGATTTTTGATTTAATGTATTATAGATTATATAGTTCATTTCCTTCAGTAAGATATTTAATATATCCAAAACTATATAATCCTTTAGGGAAAGATTTATTTTTTATTAGAGGTAAAATGTTTTTAATATTAATTGATTTAATAATTTTACCTATATTATTTATTCTTATAAGAAAATCCTTTAAATATACTTATATAAAGTTTAAGAAAAACAGATTAAGTGCTTTTTTAATAATATTTATAATGTCAACTAGTTATGTTTTTTATAATAATTATAAGGTTTATGAGAAAAAGGGAGAATATGCCTTTGGAACTGAGTGGACACCTTCAGGAACAATATTTAGAAATACTCCTTTAGGTTATCATATGTATGATGTTTATAAGACTTTTGTTTTAGATAAGGATTTAAATTTAAGTAAAAAAGAGGAAGATAATATAAAAGAGTGGTTAGATTATAATTATGAAAACTTACCTAATAATAAATATTTTAGTACTTTAAAAGGAAAAAACTTAGTTTTTATACAAGTTGAATCTTTAGAGGATTTCGTTATAGGTAAAAAGGTTGAAGGGCAAGAAATAACACCAACATTAAATGCAATGTTAGAAAACTCATATTATTTTCCTAATATATATGAGCAGAATTTAAAAGGGAATAGTTCTGATGCAGACTTTATGGTTAACACAGGAATGCTTCCTGTATTAGATTCAGCCACTTCTTTTTCATATCCTGTAAGAGATATGGAAACTTTACCTAAAATTTTAGAAAAGATAGGCTATACAACGGCATCTTCTCATCCTGAAGTTATTGGAAATTGGAATTGGGGAGAAGTTCATAAAGGGCTTTTTAATTTTCAAAATATTTATGATATGTATAGCTTTGATTATAGCGAAGTTGTAGGTTTTGGTATGTCAGATAAAAGTTATTTAACTCAATTAGCTAATAAGGCTAAGGAATTAAAGGAGCCCTTTTATCTATATACAGTAACCTTAACAAATCATGGTCCTTTTGATATTGATGATGCTCATACAAGTATAAAAATACCTAGTGAAATAGAAGGAACTCTTATAGGACAATACTTTAAAACAGTAAGATATACTGATGAAGCCATTAAAATGTTTATGGACAAGTTAAAAGAAGAAGGAAGATTTGATAATACTGTTTTTGTTATTTATGGGGACCATGCAGGACCTACTAAATACTATAAAAATCAATTAAAAGATGTAGATTACGATGGGAACTATTGGAAACTTAATGAAAGAAAAGTACCTCTTATAATATATAATCCATCAATAGAGGGGATGGAAATAGAAACTAAAGGTGGACTTACAGATGTTATGCCTACAGTTTCATATCTTTTAGGAACAGATAATGGAAATTTAAAAAATGTCATAGGAAGAGATTTATTAAATACTAATAGAGATATAGTAGCTCTTCCAGGAGGAGAGGTAGCAGGAGAAGCTAAATCTCAAGAGGAGCTAAACCATGTTAAACAATCTTATGATATATCAAATAAAATAATAAAAGAAGACTACTTTAAAAATAACAAATAAAATATATAAAAGTATCAAACTTTAATTTAATAAGTTAAGTTTGATACTTTTTTTATAAATAAAAAAATTTTTTTGTATTTTATAGGAAAAAATGTAATAATAGAAGGTGGATTTCAAAAGAAAAATTAAATTAGAGGAGGATAATTATGGTTAAAAATCATGGGTTTTTAAAAAAAGTTGGTAATTTTTTTAAAAGTTTTCCCTTAGAAATTTTATTTTACTTTTTGCTTATAGTTAAGATAACTGTATTTTGTACTATGCTAAAGAGTAATAGTGGAATGGAATTAAATCTAGGTTTTGTATATGGACTTATAGATTATAAGATAATATATCTACTATTTCCATTAATATTTATAAGTTTTGGTTTTTTATTTAAAAGGTGGGGGAAATTTATTTATCTATATATTGTGGATTTAGGAATTTCAGCACTTTTAATTTTTGATTTACTTTATTATAGAGTTTATGGAACTTTCCCTTCAATAAAATTTTTAGTATATCCAGATTTATTTAATCCTTTAAATAAAGACCTTATATTTTTTAGAAGCAGAATGTTATTATTTGTAATAGACCTTGTGCTTTTACCAATACTATACATATTATTAAAGAAATATACTAAGGATTGGTACTTTAAGAAAACTAAATTTAGAGTAATAGCCTTTTTATTAACTTTCTTAATACCTAGTGGATGTATATTAGGAAAATACTACTTATATGATGTTAAGGATATTACTAAAGGGGAAAAGGGATTTTTAAGAGTGGCATGGACACCTACAAGTGGTCTTTTTAGGGCAACTCCTTTAGGATATCATTTCTTTGATATATATAAAACCTTCGTTCTTGATAAGGACATAAGTTTAAGTGATTCTGAAAAAGAATACATTAAATCTTGGCTAGAAGATAATTACGAGAATTTACCAGATAATAAATTTAAAGGTGAATTAAAGGGAAAAAATTTAGTTGTACTACAAATTGAATCTTTAGAAGATTTTGTTATAAACAAGAAAGTTGATGGACAGGAAATAACTCCTACCTTAAACTCTTTATTAAAGAATGCATATTATTTCCCTAATATTTATGAGGAGAATTTAACAGGATTTAGTTCAGATGCTGATTTAATGGTCAATACAGGAATGCTACCTATAACTAATGCTGCAACCTCTTTTGCTTATCCAAGTAGAAGTTTAACTACTTTACCATCTATATTAGAAAAAGACGGATATACTACAGTTTCAGCGCATCCTGAGGTAGCTGGAAGTTGGAACTGGGGAGAAGTACATCATAGCTTGCTTAAATTCCAAAATTCCTATACATTATATGATTTTAATGAAGATGAAATAATTGGATTAGGAATTTCAGATAAAAGCTATTTAAGTCAATTAGCTACTAAAGCTGGAGAATTAAAAGAGCCATTTTATTTATATACAGTAACTTTAACTAATCATGGTCCTTTTGATATTGATGATGCTCATACAAGTATAAAAATACCTAGTGAAATAGAGGGTACCCTTATAGGACAATACTTTAAAACTGTAAGATATACTGATGAAGCTATTAAAATCTTTATGGATAAATTAAAAGAAGAGGGAAGATTTGATGATACTGTTTTCGTTATTTATGGAGATCATGCAGGTCCAAATAAATATTATAAAGAACAATTAAAGGATGTTAACTTTGACGGAAACTATTGGAAGTTAGATGAAAAGAAAGTTCCTCTTATAATATATAATCCTTCAATTAAAGGTGAAACCATAGAAACAAAGGGAGGATTAATAGATGTAATGCCAACAGTAGCATACTTGCTAGGAGTAGAAAATAATGGATTAAGAGATATAATAGGAAGAAATCTTTTAAATACCAATAGAAATATAGTAGCTCTTCCAGGTGGAGAAGTAGCAGGTGAGGCAAAAAGTCAAGAGGAGTTAGACCATGTTAAAAATTCCTATGATGTTTCAACTAAAATAATTAGGTCAGATTATTTTAAAAATAATAACTAAAATAAATCTATATGTAAATAAAAAAAGGTAGCCAAAGGGCTACCTTTTTTAACAATCAAAATCTCTATCTAAAGTAATTATGCAATTATATTGAGGATGAATTTCCTTAATTGCATTTGTTATTTCTTCTTTTAATTCCTTTTCTGACATAACTTTTTTTAATTTCTCTGGATTTACAACAATATCGAAGATTAAATTTTTCTTATCACCGTTACCAACTATTCTAAAGTCATGCATAGATTCTATTAAAGGATTATATTTAATTATTTTATCAATTTCTTCCTTAGCTTGTTTAATTTCTTCATCTTCTAAACAAACAGGGTCCATATGAATTACTAAATAAATCTTTAATTTTTTAGAAATTTCTCTTTCAGCAGTATCTATAATATCATGTATTTTCATAACATTTATATCTGAAGGGATTTCAGCATGTATTGAAGCCATACATTTACCAACTCCATAGTTATGAATTATAAGGTCATGAACTCCTATTATATTATCATAAGATAAAACCATATCTTTTATGTTTTTAGCAAGTTCAGGGTCTGGTGCTTCCCCTAAAAGTGGGCTTATAGTTTCTTTAACTAAGCTAAAACCAGCATATAAAATAGCTAATGAAACAAGAACACCTATATATCCATCAATAGGAAAAGTAGTGAATTTTGCAGCTAAAAATGAAATAACAACACAAGTTGAAGTAAATACATCTCCTAAGGCATCAACTGATGCAGCTTTAAGAGCAGATGAGTTTATTTTATTTCCAGTTACTTTATTAAATCTACTTAACCAAAACTTAAAGAATATAGATATAACTAATAAAATGAAAGGAATTACTTCAAAGGTTACAGGTGTTGGATGCAGTATTCTTTCTATAGAAGATTTTGTGAATTGAAATCCCACTAACATAACCATAAATGCTACTATTAAAGCAGAAATATATTCAATTCTTCCATGCCCAAAGGGATGTTCTTTATCAGCAGGCATTTTAGCTAATTTAAAACCTATCATAGTTATAACAGAAGAACCTGCATCGGATAAGTTGTTAAAAGCATCTGCTGTTATGGCTATACTTGCTGAAAGTAGTCCTACTGAAAATTTTATTAAAAATAAAATTATATTAACAATTATTCCAACTATACTAGCTAAATAACCATAAGAACTTCTAACATTATCATCCTCTGTATTTTTATAGTCTTTAATGAAGGTTTTAATTATGAAATTTGAAAGCATATTAATCATCTCTCCATTTTTATATTATAGTTTTAGAAAAATTTAATAGCATAATTTTAAATTTTTTTAAACTAAATCTTATCTAATTATAGCACAATATTTTATATTGAAAAATATTGAAATTGCATTTAAAATATTAATCAAATTGGGAAATTTTTAATGTAGGGATTTAAAAATATAAGGGAGAGATTTTTGTGAATAAAAATAAAATAAGTGCTTTAATACTGTCTTTAGCTCTAGCAACAGGAGTTTTAGGGGCTAATGAATTAGTTATGGCAAAGGAATATAATGGTGAAATTAAAAATGGACAAGAAAAAAATAAAAGCAACTGTATAGCTGGAGATTATCATGAAGTTACAAATAAAAATAAAAAGGAAAATTCAAATACTCCAGTTATTAATGGGATAAAGGTGGACAAGGAACTTATAGATATTAATTACTCAAAGGGAGAAATTATAACTCCAAAGTATATAGTTATACATGATACAGATAATAGAGATAAAGGTGCTAATGCCATGGCAAATAGAAATTATTTTGCTAATCATCCAGATGCTAAAGCCTCAGCTCATTATATAATTGATGAAGGAAATATTATACAAGCTTTAGAAGATAATTGGAGAGGTTGGCATGTTGGAGATGGAAAAAATGGTAATATAAATAACTCTACAAGTATAGGTATAGAACTTTGTGTAAATAAAGATAATGATTTTGACAAAACTTTAGAAAATGGAATTGAGTTAACTAAATATTTAATGAAAAAACATGATATACCTTCAGAAAACGTAGTTATGCATAAAGATGCTAGTGGCAAGACTTGTTCTAGAATGATGATTGTAGATAGACCAGAATTATGGCCTTATTTTAAAGAAGAAATTTCTAGAGATGAGATTATAGATGATAATTTAAAACCTATAATGCACGGAAAGGTTATTAATGTTGAATCTATCAATGTAGTTGAAAGTCCTAGTGAACATGGAACAGTTTTGCATAAATTAAAAAAGGATGAAATAGTTAATATATATGAAGAACTAGATGGATGGTATAAAATTGATTACTTAGAGGGCGAAGAAAAAAAGTTTGGTTATATAAGTAAAGAAAATATAGCAGTAATAAATGAAGAAGAAAATAATAAACCACCAGTAGAAGAAGAAAAACCAACAGAAAGTAAAAAGGGAATAGTACAAGTAAAAAGTGAATTAAACCTTAGAAAAGGACCAGGAAGCAACTATGAAATAATAGGAAGCTTAAAGAATAATGAAAAGGTTGAAATTATAAAAGAAGTAGATGGATGGTACGAAGTAAAGGTTAATGGAAAAGTAGGCTATGTAGCAAAACAATATGTAAAAGTTTTAGAAGAAGGAA
>NZ_JBZEFB010000001.1:21818-1539711 GCF_058310275.1 Clostridium sp. TJA032
TATAAAAGAAGTAGATGGATGGTACGAAGTAAAGGTTAATGGAAAAGTAGGCTATGTAGCAAAACAATATGTAAAAGTTTTAGAAGAAGGAAATAATAATAAACCAGTAGAAGAAGAAAAACCAACAGAAAGTAAAAAGGGAGTAGTACAAGTAAAAAGTGAATTAAACCTTAGAAAAGGACCAGGAAGCAACTATGAAATAATAGGAAGCTTAAAGAATAATGAAAAGGTTGAAATTATAAAAGAAGTAGATGGATGGTACGAAGTAAAGGTTAATGGAAAAGTAGGCTATGTAGCAAAACAATATGTAAAAGTTTTAGAAGAAGGAAATAATAATAAACCAGTAGAAGAAGAAAAACCAACAGAAAGTAAAAATGGAATAGTACAAGTAAAAAGTGCATTAAACCTTAGAAAAGGACCAGGAAGCAACTATGAAATAATAGGAACTTTAAGAAATAATGAAAAGGTTGAAATTATAAAAGAAGTAGATGGATGGTACGAAGTAAAGGCTAATGGAAAAGTAGGTTATGTGGCAAAACAGTATGTAAAGGTATTATAGAATTAATCCTTAAGAATAAAAGATTTGTTATAACCTTAAGATTTTGTTAATTATGAATTTTGTGGTAAAGTATAATTAAAAAGTGTCTATTTTGTAAAGAAAGGTGAGATACACATGGAAAAGGTTATTGCAAATGAATTAATTAATTTTCTGTATGAAAGTCCTACTGCTTTTCAAGCAGTAAAAAACGTAAAGGACACCTTAGAGTTTGAAGGCTTTAAAGAGTTAAAAGAAAATGATAGATGGAATATAGAGCTTGAAGGAAAATACTTTGTAACTAAAAATGATTCAGCTTTAATTGCTTTTGTAGTTGGAGTTGGAGATATTGCAGAGAGTGGTTTTAAAATAATAGGAGCCCATACTGATTCACCAGGTTTTAAAATAAAACCTAATCCAGAGATTGTTGTTGAAAATACTTATATTAAGTTAAATACAGAGGTTTATGGAGGACCAATATTAAGTACTTGGTTTGATAGACCACTAGCTTTAGCAGGAAGAGTAACATTAAGAAGTGAAAATCCTTTAAAGCCAGATAATAGATTAGTGAATATAAATAAACCAATTTTGATAATTCCAAATTTAGCTATTCATATGAATAGAGAAGTTAATGAGGGATACAAAATAAATAAACAAAAGGATACTCTGCCATTATTATCACTTGTTAATGAAAAATTAGAAAAGGGAAATTATTTAATTGAACTTTTATGTAAAGAGCTTTGTTGTAAAAAGGAAGAAATTCTTGATTTTGAATTATATCCATATGAATATGAAAAGGGTTCTTTAATTGGATTAAATGAGGAATTTATCTCTTCAGGAAGATTAGATGATTTATCTATGGTTCATGCTGGTATTAAAGCATTAATGGAATCAAAGGTATCAAAAGCTACTAATGTTATGGTTTGTTTTGATAATGAAGAAGTTGGAAGTTCTACTAAGCAGGGAGGAGATTCTGATTTCTTAAAAACTGTTTTAGAAAGAATAGTTTTAGCTTTAGGAAATGGAAGAGAAGATTTCTTTAGAGCTTTATCTGAGTCTTTTATGATTTCAGCAGATTTAGCTCATGCTATTCATCCTAACTTAGGAGAAAAACATGACCCTATAGTTAGACCAGTTTTAGGAAAGGGTCCTGTAATAAAAATTGCGGCTTCTCAAAGTTATACAAGTGATAGTGATTCAGTAGCAGTTTATGAAATGATATGCAAAAATGCAGGTGTAAATGTGCAAAAGTTTGTTAATAGATCAGATATGAGGGGTGGTTCAACTATAGGACCTATATCTTCAACTCATTTACCAATAAGGTCTGTTGATATGGGAACTCCAATTCTTGCAATGCACTCTATAAGAGAATTAGGTGCAACTAAAGACCATTTAGATTGTATAAAATCTTTCATAGAATTTTTTAACATATAAGAAAATATAATATTGTATTTTAAAAGGAGATGGTTTTCCATCTCCTTTTTTTAAATAGTATCGTCTTCTAACATATCTCCTTCAATATAGTCAAATTCACTATAAGATATATTATTACAAACAATATCATCTTCTACTGGGTTTGGTAGTTTAGTATGAGTTTTACCAGTTTTAGAATAAGAAACTAAATCATGTCCTTCAGGACTATAAAAGTCTCTATCTTTTGGAGGGTATTTTTTACTCATTTTAAATTCTCCTTTCAAAATTAAATTTTTATGATATTACTTAAAAATAGAGGGTAAATTTAATAAGTAAGGTTTTAGCTAAAGAATTTATTTTATAAATATTTTAGCTTAAAATTATTTTCTCCAAAATAATTTTACTTATTAGAATAAATAAAAAAAAATATTGGTAAATATGTTTTTTTATTTATAGGTTTTTATAATGTTGAAAAAATAAGTGCTATATTTTAGGATAATAGGGAAAGAATAAAATTATATATTAAAAAGTTGAAGGGAGTTAGCTGTGTTATATAAATTAATATGTATAGATATGGATGGAACATTACTAAATAATAATCATGAGATTAGTGAAAGAAATAAGAAGGCTATAAAAAAAGCTACTGAAAGAGGCGTTAAAGTAGCTATAACTACAGGAAGATTATTTGCTTCAGCTAAGTATTATGCAAAGCTTATAGGAGTAAAAACTCCAATAATTTCTTGTAATGGAGCTTTTATAAAGGAAAAAGATGAGGATAAAATAATTTATGAATCTGTTTTATCTTTAAAACAATTAAATAATATATATGATATTATTAAAAAATATGATATTAGCATGGTATATTTTAATACAGCAGATACAGTTATATGTGAGAAGGATGTTCCAAAGGAGCATGGATATAAAATTATGAATGAAAGAGTTAGTAGTTCAGAGGAAAAGGTAAAGTTTATAGAAAATATAGATTTTAAAGAAGCTTTTAAAATTTATAAAAATCATATACTTAAAGCTATATGCATAGAAAATGATAAAAGCAAAGTTGAAAATCTTTTTAAAGCTAAGGAAGAATTAAAAACTTTTGATGATTTATATGTTGTAAGTTCATCAAGAAGTAATTTTGAAGTTATGAATAAGGGAACTTCTAAAGGGAGAGCTGTAGAGTTTCTAGCAAATAAATTAAATATAAAAAGAGAAGAGGTTATTTGCATTGGTGATAGTGAAAATGACCTTAGTATGATAGAAGTTGCAGGGCTTGGAGTTGCTATGGGAAATGCAGAAGAATCTATAAAAGAAGTTGCAGATTATATAACAGATACTAATGAAAATGATGGAGTAGCAAAGGTAATAGAAAGGTTCATATTATAATTTATAAATAAAAATAGGCTAATAAAACTTTATTAGCCTATTTTTATTTTATTCTTTCTTAGTTGTAGTTTTAGATTCTTCCTTTGTTACTGTTGAAGTGCCATTTTTAGTTGTTGTAGTTGTTGTAGTTGTGGTTACTACTGTTGTAACTACAGTAGTAACTGTAGAATCATCTGAAGGAGTTGCATCCTTTGATATAGCTGGTTTAAATGGCCACCAATTTGCTTTTCCAAAGATTTTAACCATAGCTGGTATAAATAATGGAAGAACAAATACAACATATAGAAGTATTCCTGTTAAAACAACTAAGGAAATTTCTATTAATGATAAAACACCAGATGGAAGTAAGGCTGCAAAGGTACCACTTAATATAATTACAGCAGATATAATTACACCACCCATGCTTTTCATTGTTCTTATTATACGTTCTTTTATAGAACCCTTAAGGTCTTGGTTAAATCTAGTCATTATAAATATTGAGTAATCTATTCCTAAGGCCATTAAGACAACAAAAC
Source organism: Clostridium sp. TJA032 (assembly GCF_058310275.1). Lineage (NCBI taxonomy): Bacteria > Bacillati > Bacillota > Clostridia > Eubacteriales > Clostridiaceae > Clostridium > Clostridium sp. TJA032. The sequence goes on from NZ_JBZEFB010000001.1 coordinate 25,665, forward strand.
CAAAAAATGATGTTATCCATGATATTCCTGGATATCCCATTATTTTAGTAACTACAAACTGTATTATACTTATTGAAGTAAAGTAAGTTAAAAGTAAGGATACCATTAAATATATTGGCATAGTTAAGGACCTTAATATTATAATTAGAGTAATGAATACTCCAATTATTACAAAGATTAAAGCCTTGTTATAATCTGAATCTGCCATTTTTTTAGTTTCATAAGTTGTACTAGCCATTCCTCCAATACCTATATTAGCATTTTCTAATTTTGTTCCTTTTAAACTATCCTTAATAAGGTTTTGAAATTCAGGAATCTCAGAAACTGCTTCATTAGAGTAAGGATTATTTTTAGTAATTACGTTTATAACTGATAATTTTCCATCAGAACTCATATATTGGTTTAAGGATTTTTTAAATTCATCATTACTGAAAACTTCAATAGGTACACAAACACCAGATACATTATAAGATAAGTTTGCCCAATCATTTATAAAGCCATTTGCATACTTTAATCCATTTTCAATTTCACTTAATCCTTTAGAACCTGCTTCAAGCCCATCAGATAGCTCGTTTATTTGTCCTGAAAACTCTTTAAATCCATCTTGAATTTTTGATTGACCATTAGAAATTTGATTTAAAGCATTTGATATTTCAGGAACTTTAGATAAAATTTCTTCTCCACCTTGTAAAGATTTTGAAAGACCATTATCTAAAGAATTTAATCCATTTTCAATTTCTGATATTCCAGAATTGAATTTTTCTAAGTCATTTATGACAGTATCTTTTTTACTGTTTAAAGTATTTATTAAGATTTTTAAAGCGCCTATACTTTCATTAATTGCTTTAATTTCATCTCCATTATTAAAGGTTCCTTGTAAGTTATTAGAGTTATCATCTAAGTCTTTAAGTTCTTTAGAGAATTTTTTGAAGTTTTCATCCTGTAAAATTTCTGGATGAGTTTTTGAATAATTATTTAAATGATTATTCAATGAGGAAATAGATTCCTTAATTTTACTAGTATCTACATTAACAGAACTTGGGTCTCCTGATAAGGAATTTATCTTATTTAGATTATTAAGAACATCATTAGCAGCATCAACTATGGTGTTATAATCTTCTTCAAGTTGTGTTTTGCTTAATTTTAAAGCACTAACTTTATCTAAAGCACCATCTATTGCATTTTTAAGTTCGGTAGCTCCATTATGTTCTTCACGAATACTTTCTACAAGCTCATTAAGGGCGTTTTGTAGTTCATTTACACCATTTTCTGTTTTTTCAGTTCCTTCTTGAAGTTTAGAAGTACCTTCTTCAGCTTCTTTTAACTTACCCTTAGAAGAATTTATTTTTTTGTCAGCTTCATTTAATCCTTCAGTAATTTTGTTTAATCCATTATTTGCTTTGTTTATACCTTTTGAAACCTCACTAGCTTGATCATTTACATAAATTTCATCAATACGAACTCCTGTAGGTCTTGTAACACTTAAAACAGATTTTATATCATCACTAGAATTTTGTAAATCATTAGATAATTTTTCTATAAGTGCTACATACTCTGGTTTTTTCATATCATCATCATTTTCTATGTATATTGATACAGGAGAAGCTTGTCCTATACCATAGTCATTAGCTATTATGTTAAATCCTTTTTTAGCAGGGTATGTATCTCCTATCTCATTTAAGTTATTAAAGGATTGATGAAAATTATTAAACATTATAGGAAGTATAAGTATTACAAATATACCTGTTAAAATAGGAACAGGTTTATTAAATGCTTTACCTGCAAGTTTAGCCCAAAGTTTATTTTCTTCTGCCTTAAAGCTTCCCTTTACAGGCCAAAAAATATTTTTCCCTAAAATAATCATAACAGCAGGGAATATAGTAAATAAGGCTGCAATTAAAAATAATATGCCAATTGCAACAGCAACAGCACTTCTGTATAAGTTAAATCCAATAAAGTTTAAGGAGGCAAAAACAACAAATACTGGGGTAGCACTAGATAAAACAGTTTTACCAGCAGTTTTAAATGTGGTTTTTACAGCATCTAATCTATTACTACCATTAGCTAATTCTTCTTTGAATCTATTTAGTAGTAGTATAGAGTAATCAGTTCCAATACCAAACATTATACATATCATAAATATCTGAGTGTAGTTTGAAAGTGGAAAGTTAAATTTAGATGCTAAAATAGCAACGACAGATTGTGCTCCTAAATAGCTTATGCCAACTGTAAGTAGGGGAATGAAGGGAGTTACTAAAGATTTAAATAGTAAAATAAGAACTATAAATATAAATATTACAGTTATTGTTTGAGTTTTATTTAATCCTTTTTGAGCAGCTACATTTACATCATTTTCAATAAGACTTTGACCTGTAACATAGGTTTCAACTCCAGGAGTTTTTAACTCTTCATTCAAAACTTTTTCTATATGGCTTACAGAAGCATTTTTAGGGTTTACAGTCATTAATGCCATTATGGTTTTCCCATTTTCTGAGTTAAGTTGATTTTTTAATTGAGGAGTATCAAAACTATCATTTATACTTTCGACATAGTCTATTTTTTCATTAGATTTTAATCTAGAAATTGTATCTTTTATATCTTTTAAATTCTCCTCTGTAAGCTTATTATCAGAATGGAATACCGCAATATAACTATCTTTATTATTAAACTTATTATCCGATTCTAAAATTTCAGATATTTTTGATGAATAATCATTAGGAAGTTGAATTCCTCCTTTTTCACTAACTAATTTAGAAAGAGAAGGAGAGGTAAGAAGTAAAAATCCTATGAGAATACACCAAATTATTAAAATAAAAAAGCTAAGCGGTTTATTAATCTTAATATTTTTTAATATATTACTTTTCATAAATTTCCCTCTTTCTTAGTTCTAACTTTAAGTATGAAGTATTTAATGAAAGTTTAGTTTTTAAAAAGGGTATTTAAGTTTTAATAATTAATTGACTATAATTTTATCATAGCATAAATTTAGTTTAAATATAAACTAAATTATGATTTGCAAAATAGAAAAAAACACATGATTTATTAAGAATTTTCTTAAAATCATGTGTTTCCTTTAAAATAAGCTATTAGTCGTCAGATTTACCAATACCTGAAAGAACTATTCCAGGGTTATGGTCTATAGCCCAAGAAATACCCCAATCATTTTGGAATATAAGTAGATTTCTATCTTTAAGGTCTTTTACCTTTTTAGTATCAGAAGTTAAATTTAAAGAATCTACATCTATATTTTCATTTTCAATCCATCTAACATATCTAAATGGAAGTCTTTCCATTTTTATATCAACATTATATTCATTTTTTAATCTATATTCTAAAACTTCAAATTGAAGAACACCAACAACACCTACTATGATTTCTTCCATACCTATATGCAATTCTTTAAATACCTGAATAGCCCCTTCTTGAGCTATTTGAGTAACTCCCTTTATAAATTGCTTTCTTTTCATAGTATCTACAGGTTTAACTCTAGCAAAGTGTTCTGGTGCAAAGGTAGGGATACCTTCAAATTTGAATTTTTTAGGGCTTAGGCATAAAGTATCTCCTATTGAGAATATACCAGGGTCAAAGACACCTATTATATCTCCAGCATAAGCTTCTTCTACAACTTCTCTATCCTGTGCTAAGAACTGTTGAGGCTGAGAAAGTTTAACCTTTTTACCACCTTGAACATGGAAAACATCTTTTCCTTTTTCAAATTTACCTGAACATATTCTCATAAAAGCAAGTCTATCTCTATGAGCTTTATTCATGTTAGCTTGTATTTTAAATACAAAAGCTGAGAATGGTTCTTTAATTGGGTCTATTTCCCCTATTGAAGAATTTCTTGGAAGTGGAGAGGTAGTTAATTTTAAGAAATCATTTAAAAATGGTTCAACACCAAAGTTTGTAAGAGCTGAACCAAAGAATACAGGAGTTAATTCACCTTTTCTAACTTTTTCTAAGTCAAATTCATCTCCAGCAATATCTAATAATTCCACATCTTCCATTAATTTATTATGTAAATCTTCTCCAAGAAGCTCCTTAAACTTAGGGTCTTCTAATTCACCAGTTATAGTTGTAACTTCACTTTGTCCATGATTTCCACCGTCAAATAAATGTATTGTATTTGTAGCTCTATCATAAACTCCTTTAAAGTTATTTCCACAACCTATTGGCCAATTCATAGGATAAGATTTAATTCCAAGTTCATTTTCAATATCTTCTAAAAGTTGGAATGGATCTTTAGTTTCTCTATCCATTTTATTTACAAAAGTAAATATAGGTATTTCTCTAAGAGAAGCAACTTGGAATAGCTTTCTTGTTTGGTCCTCAACCCCTTTAGCACCATCAATAACCATAACAGCTGAATCGGCAGCCATTAATGTTCTATAAGTATCTTCAGAGAAATCTTGGTGTCCTGGAGTATCTAGTATGTTTATACAATATCCACCGTAATTAAATTGCATAACAGATGAAGTAACTGAGATACCTCTTTGCTTTTCTATTTCCATCCAGTCAGATACTGCATGAGTTGCAGCTTTTCTAGCCTTTACAGAACCAGCCATTCTAATAGCTCCTCCATAAAGTAAGAATTTTTCTGTAAGAGTAGTTTTACCAGCATCTGGGTGAGAAATTATTGCAAAGGTTCTTCTTCTCTCTATTTCCTTAATTAAATCGCTCAATATAATTTCCTCCTTAATTTTTTATGTATATTAAAATATTAACTATTTTCCTTCATTAATGTATATAAAATATGAAAGATTAAGAAAATAATTCTTTTATCTCTTAAATAGCCTAGATTATTATATCATAAAATACTTATCAAATTAATAAATACTTTAAAATGAAAAGTAGGTCATATTTTTAATATGACCTACTTTTATTTAATTAGCATTTTTCTTCTTTAATTCCTTTATAGCTGGTATGGATTCTTTGTTAGATAATCCAATTATAGAAAGAATTTCTTTAGCTCTATCCTTTGTAGAACCTTCAATAGTTTTGTATTTAACATTTTCACTATCTAAAAATTGTTTTAGTGCATTATCAACGGCAGTTGCTGTTGATTCATCTTGCCATCTAACTCCATCTTGAGTGTATCCAAATTCTCTAGGAACAAAGAAGATATAGTCGTATTTTTGAAGATCTTTTAAGGCTAAGTGATAAAGGTCTTTTAAGATTTCAATCTCTTTAGTAGTTCTTTTTTTATCACCTAACATGAATCTTCCATATATGTACGGAACAAAGGTTGCATAATCTGTTAAAGCATAATCAAATTGATTTAAAGATTCCTCTAAACGAAGTTGACCTAAGTATATACCATATTGCTCAGAAATAGTTTCTATCATACCTTTTTCTTTAAGATATTCTGTACTATATTCAGTTGCAGCACCAACATTTAATCCTCTTATTTTAAATTCAACGTAAAGTTGTTGTATTAAAGTGGTTTTTCCACAGCGTGGTCCACCAAGTATTGCAATTCTAACTGGCATGTTAAACCCCCATTAAACTTATATATTTTAATAATTTAAGTTAGTTTATTTAATTAGTTCTTATTAAATAATAATTAAGTGACAAAATTCATTATATCAACATAGGGAAAGCATTTCAATGATTTAAAAACTTTTAGTTATTTACAAAAAATTAATATGTTTTTTATAAAATAAATAAAAAATCTTTGTTTTTTTAAATAATTTAAAAAAAAATAATCATATGATATAATCTTAAATGTGTATATGCAAAAATAGTGTATTAATAATAAATAAAACATGATTATATGTCAAAAAATTGTAAACAACTTACGAGAATATGAAAAAAATAATTAAGAGGTGAATCAATGTATAAGTTAGTAGCTATAGATATGGATGGTACTTTATTAAATAAAGATAAGAACATATCTGAAAAAACTAAAGAAGCAATAAAAAAAGCTAGAGAAAAAGATGTAAAAGTAGTTTTAGCAACAGGTAGACCTGTAGATGGAGTTAAGAAATATTTAAAAGAATTAGATTTATGTCATGAAGATGAGTATGTATTAACATTTAATGGTGCTATAGTAAAGGAAATAGGACCTAATAAAATAATATGTAGAGATACCTTAACTGGTGCTGATTTAAAACATTTATATGAAATTAGTAAAGAAGTTGGAGTTAATATTCATGCTTTTTCTAATTTTGGTTGTATAACTCCAAAGATAAATAAATATACAGAATTAGAAGGCAGTATAAATGAAATTGATATTCATGAAGTTAATTATGATGAAATTAAGGACGATGAAGAAATTATAAAAATAATGATGATAGATGAGCCAGAAATTTTAGAGGAAGCTATAAAAAAATTGCCTAAAGATTTATATGAAAAATATACAGTAGTAAGAAGTGCACCATACTTTTTAGAGTTTTTAAGTAAAACTTGTAATAAAGGAGAGGGAGTTAAGTCTTTAGCTGAAAATTTAGGTATTAAAAGAGAAGAAGTTATAGCAATAGGAGATGCTGGAAACGACTTACATATGATAGAATATGCAGGCCTTGGAGTTGCTATGGGAAATGCCTTTGAAGAGGTAAAAGAAAAGGCTGATTTTATTACAAAAAGCAATGAAGAAGATGGAGTAGCTTTTGTATTTGAAAAATTTGTTTTATAAAATAAGTTTATTATAGAATAACTTTAAAAAGGATATTTATCAAAAAAACTTTGATAAATATCCTTTTATTATTTATATTAGTTTGTAGCAGTTTCCTTTGATGGAATAAAGCTTGGTATTATAAAGGCTATTAATGCTGGTAAAACCCAACCAAAACCTTTAGAGTAAAGTGGTAAAATTGATACTATACTCTCTAGGCCAGGTATGTAGTTACCTAAAGTTATTAATATGCTAACAACTAATGTAACATATACAGTTAACTTATGTACTAGAGGGTTTTTGATTTTTTTATGGAATAAGTTTAATAGTATAAGAACTATTGTTACAGGATATATTATTCCAAGTAAAGTTGCTGATAAGGATATTATTTTATCTAATCCTATACTAGCAACTAATATACTTATTACAGTCATTAATAAAACATTGAATTTATATTTTAATTTTCCATTTGAAACTCTTTCAAAGAAACTTCCACCAGCAGAAAGTAAGCCTATAGAAGTTGTTAAACAAGCTAAAGCCATAGAAACGCCTATTAAAATAGCCCCGGCATGTCCTAAGATACTTTCAGCTATGAAAAGTAATAATTGGGAATTTGATAAATCTAAGGCTAAATCACCTGTATGTGCACCTAGGAATATTAATCCACCATATATTATAGCTAATCCACCTATTGCAATAATTGCAGCTTTAATAAGTAACTTAAAGCTATCTTTACCCTTGTATCCTTTAGCTTTTATAGAACCTAATATTATTGAAGAGAATATTACAGCTGCAATAGCATCCATAGTTTGATATCCTTCAAGTAAAGAAGTTGAAAAAGCATCAGGAGTATAAGAATTTGTTAAAGAAGATATTGGGCTAATAACACCTTTAGCAATTAAGAAGAATAATATAGCTAATAAAACTGGTGTTAAAAATTTACCTAATACATCTATCACCTTTGAAGGTTTTAAAACAAATATTAAGTTTACTAAGAAATAAACAACTATTATTACAAAGTAGTTTATATTTTCAAAGTTAGGAGCAAAAGCTAACTCAAAAGTAGTAGCTGCTGTTCTAGGAATAGCTAATAATGGTCCTATAAGTATAAATAATGCTATTGAATATATTAATGAGAACTTTTTCCCAACTTTATCTCCAAATAATTCAAATTTACCGTTAACTCTTATTGAAGATAAAATTCCTAGTAAAGGAACTCCAACTCCAGTTACAATAAAACCTATAATTCCTAAATAATAATCAGCTCCTAAATTTCTTCCTAATAAAGGAGGGAAGATTAGGTTACCTGCTCCTAGAAACATCGAGAATAGCGCAAAGCCGATTACTAAAAAATCTGATCTTTTGTGATTCATAATATACACCCCATCTTTCTTTTCTAATCAAATTATAATTAAATTTAAATAATTTCTGAATTATTTAAAAAACTATATAATTTGATTTTAGTTTTTTATATAATGTTTTTAATATTCCATTTAAAAGTTATAATACTATATTATCATAATGTTAAGAAAAATCAATAAAAATATTTTATATATAAAGCCATAGAAATATAAAATTGATAATTTAATAAAAAAATGGTGTAAATATTAAATTATTGTTAATTAATGATGAGTATAAAAATTCAAAAACTTTGTATATAATATATATGAAGGTAAAATAATCTTGACTAAAAAATAAAAAATGTTAAAATAGCATTAAAGTTTAATATAAAATTTCTGTGAAAAGAAGTAGTAAATTTAAAACAGGCTTTAAGAGAGTCATACATTTTGCTGTGAGTATGGTAGTTATGTTTAAATTGAATGGATCTTTGAGATGTTTAGAGGAAATTTAGTATTCTAAACCGTATTCTTACGTTACAAGAAAGAGATACAGAAAAGTTTTCTGTAATAATAGGTGGTACCGCGATATATTCGTCCTATAAGTTTTTACTTATAGGACTTTTTTATTTTAAAAATTATTTAAGTATAATAGATAAATTAATTATAGGAGGTGAAGATTTGATGTTTTTTAACATCAAATAAGATATGGAAGAGAAGAAAAAAATTATTTTTAGTGGAATACAACCTTCAGGAGATTTAACTTTAGGAAATTATTTAGGGGCTATAAAGAATTGGACTAAATTACAAGAGGAGTATGATTGCTATTTTTGCGTTGTTGATTTACATGCTATAACAGTAAAACAATTACCAAAGGATTTAAGAAGAAGAACTTTAGAAGTTTTAGCTATATATATAGCAGCTGGAATTGATACAGAGAAGAATACTTTATTTATACAATCTCATGTTCCAGCACACTCAGAAGCTGCTTGGCTTTTAACTTGTAATTCTTATATGGGTGAGTTAAGTAGAATGACTCAATATAAAGATAAATCTAAAAAAATGGGAGATTCAATTGGTGCTGGATTATTTGTATATCCTGTGCTAATGGCTGCTGATATACTTTTATATAACACAGATTTAGTTCCAGTTGGAAAAGACCAAATGCAACATTTAGAGCTTGCTAGAGATATTGCAACTAGATTTAATAACACATATAGTGAAACCTTTACTATACCAGAAGGATACATTCCAAAAGAGGGGGCAAAGATAATGAACTTACAAGACCCTCTTAAGAAAATGTCAAAATCAGATTCAAATCAAAATAGCTTTATTTTAATGATGGATGAACCAAATGTTATAAGAAAGAAAATTGCAAGAGCAGTTACAGATAGTATTGGAGTTGTAAATTATACTGACGAACAACCAGGAGTTAAAAATTTAATAAACATTCTTTGTGCAATAAAGGGATATACACCTGATGAAGTTGTGAAATTTTATGAAGGAAAAGGATATGCTGAATTTAAGGAAGATGTTGCTAAGGCTATAATTGATGAATTAGAACCTATACAAAAAAGAGCTAAGGCTTTATTAGAAGATAAAAAAGCTTTAGAGGAGATATATAAATCAGGAGCAGAAAAAGCAAACTATTTAGCAAGAAAAACTTTAAGAAAAATGCAAAAGAAAATTGGATTAATACCAAGATAAAGTGAAAATTCTCTCTATAATATAAAAATTTATTATAGAGAGAATTTTTTTTGTAACTTTATTTCCTTTAATTTCAAGTAATGATATAATAAAGAAAAATTAATAAAGTGTTAATTTAAGTTGGTGGTATAAAAAGAGAAAATATGGTTGTTAGATTTATTGTATTTATTTTAATATTAATAATATTAATTATTTATAGAAGAAATAAATTAAAAGAACTTAACTTAGAAAAAAAGAAAAATGATTCTAAGATATTCTATTTATCATCTTATAATAAAATATCTAAAGTAATACTAATAATTTTTTCTATTAGCATTATATTTGAATCTTTAACTATGAGTTTTGAAAGTTATTCCTCTATAGTTTGGGGAGAATTGATGGTTATTTTTTACATTATAGTTTTTATATATACAACAAAGGAAAGTTTAAAGGATACTATTATTTTAGGAGAGGATTATATTTGTATTTTTCTTAATAAAGAAGAAAAAATAAATTTTAAAGAAATTAAGAATATAGATATAAACAATACTTCTAATAATTATGTTTATTTAATGAGTTTATTTTTAAATGATGGAAGGGAATATAAATTAAAGGGAAGAGATAAATGCGAGATGAATAAGATTGTAAAAATAATAAAAGGAAAGATAAGAGTTGTTTAAGTAAATAAAATTTTTATTATATTTATTTTTCATTAAGCAGTATATTTTATAAAAATTTTTATGGTATTAAAAAGGAGGGGGATTTCTTTATGCCACCAATAAGTTTATTAATAAAACCAGCTTCAAGTAGTTGTAATTTAAAGTGTAAATATTGCTTTTACAATTCTTTAAGCAGTAAAAGAGAAACTTATAATTATGGAGTAATGAAGGAAGAAATTTTAGAGAGTATTGTAAAAAGAGTTTTAGATGAAGCTACTTCACATTGTAATTTTGCTTTTCAAGGAGGAGAACCTACTTTAGCAGGATTAGAGTTTTTTAAAAAGTTGATTTTTTTTCAAAAAAAATATAATTATAAAAATTTAAATATATATAATAGTTTACAAACAAATGGTATTTTAATAGATAAAAATTGGGCTAAATTTCTAAAAGAAAATAATTTTTTAGTTGGCTTATCCTTAGATGGACCTAAGGATATACATAATTTAAATAGAAAGGATTATAATCTTTTAGATACTTTTAGCAAGGTAGAAAAAACAGCAGAACTTTTAAAAAAAGAAAAGGTTGAATTTAATATATTATCTGTTGTAACTTCTAGTACATCAAAGGAAGTTAAAAAAATTTATAACTATTTTAAAAGAAAAGATTTCAAATTTATTCAGTTTATAAATTGTTTAGACCCTATATATGAGGAGCGAGGAAAAAATAAGTACTCTTTAGAACCTAAGGAGTATAGTGATTTTTTAAAAAACTTATTTGATATTTGGTATGAAGACTTTTTAAAGGGAGATAAAATAAGCATTAGATATTTTGATTCTCTTTTAGAGAAGATTTTATTTGGAAAATCATCTTCTTGTGGAATGAATGGAACATGTACTTGTCAATTTGTCATAGAAAGTGATGGAAGTGTTTATCCTTGTGATTTTTATGTTTTAGATAATTGGAAACTTGGAAATATAAAAGATATTTCTATGAAAGAAATATTTGAAAGTACTAAGAATATGGAGTTTATAAAAAAATCTTTTAAGGTTGAAGAGGAGTGTAAGAAATGCAAGTGGTTTTCTCTTTGTAGTGGAGGCTGTAGAAGAGATAGAGATATAAAAGAAAATTCTCCTTTAGCACTAAACTATTATTGTGAAAGTTATAAAGAATTTTTTGAGTATGCCTTTCCTAGACTTCTTTTTATTGCAAGAAGTCTTAAATAATACGGCATGGTTTATTAACATGGACTTAACCTTATCATAATTTCTTTTTAACATTGAGAATATACTATAAAAATGTACTCAAAATAATAAGTTATAAATTTTTGGAGGAATTTTAAAAATGTTTAAAAAGAGATTAATAGCAATTATAGGTACTTTATTTATAGGTTCTTTCGCAATGGTTGGATGTGGTTCTTCAGGTGCTGAAGCACAAGGAGGAAGTGAGGCAGTTAGTATTTCTGGTTCAACTTCAGTAGGGCCTGTTATAGAAGCAGAAGCGGAAGCATTTAAGACTAAAGTTCCAGAGGTTAATATAGAAGTAAATCAAGTTGGTTCCTCAGCAGGAATTAAAAATGCTATTGATGGAGTTTCAGAAATAGGAATGGCTTCTCGTGACCTTAAGGATGAAGAAAAGCAAGCAGGTCTTAATGAAGTTGAAATTGCCTATGATGGTATAGCTCTAATAACTAATAAAAATAATCCAGTAAAGGATTTAACTATGCAACAAATAAAGGATATATATACAGGGAAAATAACAAATTGGAAAGAGGTTGGAGGAAATGATGCTCCTATAGTTGTTGTTTCTAGAGAAGATGGTTCAGGAACAAGAGATGCTTTTCAAGAGATTGTTGGGTTTACAGCAGAAGAATTAACTGTTGATTCTCAAATATCAGATGGTTCAGGGAATATAAAATCCTTAGTAGAAGGAAATGATAATGCTATAGGATATATATCTTTTAGTTATGTTGATGATAGTGTAAGCTCATTAAAGGTTGATGGTGTTGAAGCTACTCCTGATAATGTTTTAAATAAATCTTATAAAGTTTCAAGACCGTTCTTATTAGTATATAAAGAAGACAATATAACAAAACCAGGAAAAGAGTTTATAGATTTCATATTAAGTGAAGAGGGACAAGATATAGTTTCTAATGAACACTTAATAAAAGTAAAATAGTTCGCTTATATATTTAATATACATTTAATCCTAGGAAGAATTTAAAGTATTCCTAGGATTTTTTTCCTTTTGTTTTACATAGATTTAACATAAAACTAATATTAACTTAACTTAAGGAAAATAACATTAGTCTTGTAAGCGAAATAAAAAATAAAAATAAAAAATGTATATTAAATTGTATAAGCGGAGGAAAAAATGAATAAGAGAAGGATAATAGTTGCTTTAAGTGGGATTTTAACTATTGGAGTTCTATTAACAGGATGTGGAGGGTCTAGAGCTAATATAATAAAAATTTCAGGCTCAAGTTCTGTAGGTCCTTTAATAGAATCAGAAGCAGAAGTCTTTGAAGAAGTGGAGATGCCAGAAGTTACTGTTGAAGTAAATCAATTAGGTTCATCAGCAGGAATTAAAGATGCTATAAATGGTACTGTAGAAATAGGAATTTCTTCAAGAGACTTAAAGGAGAAAGAACTAGAAACAGGTATTTCTGAAAAAGCTATTGCTTATGATGGGATGGCTGTAATTATAAATAAGGAAAATCCAGTTAAAAACCTTACTATGGAGCAAGTTAAGGATATATATACAGGGAAAATAACAAATTGGAAAGATGTTGGAGGAGAAGATAGTGAGATAGTTTTAGTTTCTAGAGAAGATGGTTCAGGAACAAGGGATGCTTTTCAAGAAATTGTTGGATTTGATTCAGAGGAGTTAAGCCCAAAAGCTCAAATCTCTGATGGTTCTGGAAGTATAAAGACTATGGTTTCAGGAAATAAAAATGCTATTGGATATATATCTTTTAGTTATGTAGATGATTCTGTTAAAGCTGTAGAAATAGATGGAGTAGAGCCAAATTCAAAAAATGTAAAAGATAAAGCATACAAGTTATCAAGAGCTTTCTTACTTGTTTACAAAGAAGAAAATTTAAATGATAATTCAAAGAAATTTATAGATTTTATAATGAGTAAAGAAGGACAAGACATAGTCGAAGAAGAGGGATTAATAAGTGTAAACTAGGTTACCTCTTTTAAAAAGATAGTAATTTTAAGGTGGAGGTAAAAATGGAAGCTAAAAGCCAAAACAATAAGAAAAAATATTTTATAGAAAAATTAAGTGAAAAAATCTTTTTAATTAGTGCCTGTGTAGCTGTTGTAAGCTTACTTTTAATAATAGGATTTGTTTTTTATAAAGGGCTTAGACCTTTTATATTAGAAGGATATTCTTTTACTGACTTTATCTTTGGTACACAATGGATACCAAGTGCAAATAAATACGGGATTTTACCTATGATAGTTGCCTCTTTAGGTGCTACAGTAGGTGCTTTAATAATTGGGGTTCCTATAGGAATTTTAACTTCTATATTTATAGCAGAGATAGCTCCTAAGAGATTTTCAAAAATAATGTCTGGTGCAGTTGAATTATTAGCTGGAATTCCATCAGTATTATATGGAGTTTTTGGACTAGCTATAATAGTTCCTGCAATACAAGATATTTTTAAACTACCTAAGGGACAAAGTTTATTAGCTGTAATTATAGTATTAGCAATAATGATGTTACCAACAGTAATAGCAGTTTCAGAAACTGCAATAAGAGCTGTGCCTAATGCTTATAAAGAAGGTTCTTTAGCTTTAGGAGCATCAAAGACAGAAACAATATTTAAAGTTGTTGTTCCAGCTGCTAAATCAGGAATAATGACAGGGGTTGTTTTAGGAATAGGTAGAGCAATTGGAGAAACTATGGCAGTTATATTAGTAGCTGGAAATACTCCAGTTATACCAACTTCAATAATGGATAGTGTAAGACCACTTACAACTAATATAGCTTTAGAGATGGGATACGCTTTTGGAACTCATCAAGAAATGCTATTTGCAACAGGAGTAGTATTATTTACTTTCATATTGATACTTAACTTAGTGCTTAGCAGAATTTCTAACAAGGGTGGTAAATAAATATGAGAAAAGTTAAAGATAATATATTAAATGGTTTAGTTTGGTTATCAGCCATATTTACAATAGGAATTCTAGTAGTTATTTTAGGATTTATCTTTATAAAAGGTATAGGAAAAATAAATTTAACATTTTTAACAAGTAATTATTCTGCTAAAGGCGGTGGCGGAATACTTCCTATGATAGTAACAACTTTATGGACAGTTTTACTTTCTTTAGTAGTAGCAACACCAATTGGTGTTTTAGGAGCTGTTTATTTACAAGAATATGCTAAACAAGGAAAAATGGTTAAGTTCATAAGATTTGCTACTGAAAGCTTAGCTGGTATTCCTTCAATTGTTTACGGATTATTTGGAGGTATATTCTTTGTAGTTGCTTTAAAGATGGGATATTCAATTTTAGCAGGTTCTTTAACAGTAGCAATTATAATTTTACCAGTAATAATAAGAACTACAGAAGAAGCTTTAAAAACAGTACCAGCTTCATATAGAGAGGCTTCATTAGGACTTGGAGCTACTAAATTTCAAACTTTATATAAGGTAATATTACCAAGTGCTATGCCAGGAATACTTTCAGGAGTAATATTATCTATAGGACGTATAATAGGTGAATCAGCTGCTATATTACTTACTGCTGGAACTGTTGCTCAAATGCCAAAGGGAATTTTCTCAAGTGCAAGAACACTTACAGTTCAAGCATACCTTGTAACAAAGGAAAAAGGTGATATAGAAACTGCAGCGGCAGTTGGAATAGTTCTTATAGTTATAATATTAGTACTAAATATTTCAGCTAAGTTAATAGCTAAAAAATTTAATAAGGCAAACTATTAATTTAAGGTGGTATTAAGATGAGCGATAAAAATATAAAAATTCAAGTAAGAGATTTAGATTTATTTTACGGAAGTAATCATGCATTAAAAAAAATTAACATAGATATAAAAGAAAACGAAGTTACAGCTTTAATAGGACCTTCAGGCTGTGGTAAGTCAACCTTTCTTCGTACATTAAATAGAATGAATGACTTAATTCCTATAGTAAGAATTGAAGGAGAAGTTAAGGTTGATGGAAATGATATATATAAAGATAATGATGTTATAGCTCTTCGTACTAAGGTTGGAATGGTCTTTCAAAAACCTAATCTTTTCCCAATGAGCATATATGACAATGTTGCTTATGGTCCAAGAATACATGGAATAAAAGATAGAAAGGTTTTAGATAAGATAGTTGAGGAAAGTTTAAGAGATGCAGCTATTTGGGATGAAGTTAAAAACAGATTAAAATCTTCAGCTTTAGGACTTTCAGGAGGACAGCAACAAAGAATTTGTATAGCTAGAGCTATAGCTATGAATCCAGAAATAATACTTATGGATGAGCCAACTTCAGCCTTAGACCCTATATCAACATTAAAGGTAGAGGAGCTTATAAGAAAATTAGAAGACAAATATACTATAGTAATAGTAACTCATAACATGCAACAAGCTGCTCGTATATCAGATAAAACAGCCTTTTTCTTAAATGGAGAATTAGTAGAATTTGGTGATACAAATACTATATTTACAAACCCAAGGGATAAAAGAACAGAGGATTATATAACAGGAAGATTTGGCTAAAATTAAAAGAGGTGAATATAAATGAGCATAGATGATTTAAGAGTTAGTATAAAGGAGTTAAAAGCTTCAGCAAAAGAAATGATGGAACTTTGTGAGGTTGTTATAGAAAAGTCTGTAAATTCTATAATAAATAAGGATGTTGCATTAGCTAGAGAAGTTATGAAGATGGACGATGATATAGATAATTTAAGAAATAAAATCATTGAAAAATCTATAGAACTTATAGCTTTAAAACAACCAATGGCAAAGGATTTAAGAAATATATATGCTTTATCTACTATAGCTACTGAACTTGAGAGAGTTGGAGATTATTCTGTTAATATAGCTATGGAAACAATAAAAATAGACAAAGAAGAACACATAACAGGAATGGTTGGCATTCCTAAAATGAAGTCTGTTTGTTTAAATATGCTAAGTGAAGCTAAAAATTCTTTAGATAGTAATGAAACAAAATTAGCTTATGATGCGGCTTTAGAAGACAATATAGTTGATGACTTGTATAACGATGTTTATGTTAATTTATTATCTGCAATGCATAAAGACCCTGAAAACATAAATCAAGGAGTTAAATTGATTTTTGTTGCTAGATATTTAGAGAGAATAGGGGACCATATAACAAATGTATGTGAAAATATAGTTTATGCTATAAAAGGTGATATGACTGAACTAGGATAAAAATTATAATATAAAAAAAGATAATATTAACTTAATAGGTTTTACTTAATTAGTACTTTAAATTAAAGATATATCTATAAGTGGTATATCTTTTTTTGTTTTCAATATTGTGATAAGCTATAAAATAAGATGATTGTTTTGGGGTAAAAGGAGGGATACGGATGTCAAATAAAAAGATATTGATAGTAGATGATGAAGAACATATTAGAGAACTTATAAAATTCAACTTAAAAAAGGAAGGATATGATATAGAAGTAGCTGTTAACGGAAGTGAAGCAATAAAAATCATAAAAGAAATAAAATTTGATTTAATACTTCTAGATTTAATGCTTCCTGAAATAGATGGATTAGAGGTATGTAAAGAAATTAGAAGAAATGAAAATACTGCAGACATTCCAGTTATGATGATTACAGCAAAGGGAGAAGAATTTGATAAAGTTTTAGGTTTAGAACTTGGAGCCGATGATTACATAACAAAACCTTTTTCAATAAGAGAACTTATAGCTAGGGTTAAGGCATTACTTAGAAGAAGTAATGTAAAAAAAGAAGAGAATATAATTAAATTTGGTGATGTTTTAGTTAACTTTAATACAAGAGAAGTAACAAAGGGTGATAATAACGTAGAATTGACTTTAAAAGAGTTTGAGTTATTAAAGTTGCTTATAAAAAATAAGGGTAATATCTTAACTAGAGAGCTTTTACTTGATAAGATATGGGGATATGAATATATAGGTGAAACAAGAACTGTAGATGTTCATATTAGACATTTGCGTAAAAAGATAGAAAGTGATGATAAAAATCCACAGTATATACAAACTATAAGAGGCGTAGGCTATAAGTTTACTAGTAACAATCAATAAATAAGAGATAATTAAAACCTTTAAAATAAAAATAAAACCACTTAGATAATGGCAGCAATCTAAGTGGTTTTATAGCAATGAGATTTAAATTTTCAATTTGTATACATTATTTGTTAAGTTATAAACTTCTTTTAAATCTTTACCTGAGAGTAAATGATTTTTTATTAATTCTTTTGAACTATCATATAGTTCAAAAATTTCTTTAGCTTTATTCTTTTCCTCATATACTTTCCAATATCCACAAAAAAGACATTTACTTTTTTTACATTCCATAAAAGATTCTACATCTTTAACAGGAATTCCTAAGAAAATTCCAAGTTCATGAGGACAATGAAAAATTTCATATCTTTTACATAAATGACTTAACATTTCATCAATATTCATATTTAAGTTATAGTCTAGTTTTTCTAAAAATTTTATGGAAGATTTTTTATATATAGTATTCATTAAATTAATTTCGTTATAAATTAATATAACTTTAGAATTTAAAGTTTCTCTAAGTAATATTGACTTTAAGTTAAGGTCTTTTAAAAAAGAATTTCCGTACATATTCCAAAGCTTATATAAATTATGTCCTTTTTTTGAAAGAGTAATGGTGGAAGAAGGTTTAATTCCAGTAATTACTGGAGATATTAAATAGGATATAAAAGAGCTCATATATTTTTCGTTGTTAAGAGTATTTAATAGATTGAGAAAATCTGTATTCATATTTTCTTCTCCCACCTTTCCTTATTTATTAAATATTTTTGCTAAAGGTCTTACAATTTTCTATATCTTCTCCTTCAGGAGTATTATTAACCTTTAAAGTTTCTATAACCTTTGCTCCGTAGCCTTCCATTCTTTCTTTCCAATTATCCATCCATTCACCAGTTCCCCAGTCATAAGAACCAAATAATAGAACTTCTTTTCCAAATAAAAGACCAGAAATTTCTTCTACGAAGGGGTCCATTTCACTTTCTTCAATAGATTCACAGCCCATAGCAGGAGAGCCTAAAGCTAAAATATCACAGTTTTCTACATCTAGTGTAGAAGCATCTGAAACATTTAACACTTTTACTTCAAAATCTTTTTCTTTAGCTCCTTCAGCTATTAAGTTAGCCATAGTTTCTGTGTTACCAGAACCAGACCAAAAAATAATATTTAATTTTTTCATATATTATCACCTCGTAATTTCAAAATATTTATTATAAATGAAAATCAATTTCAATTAACTTATGGTCTTATAATACAATAAGAGTAGTTATGTGTCAATAGTAAATGATAATAATTTTCAATAAAAATAAAAATAGACCTATTAAAGTTTTTAAAAACTTTAATAGGTCTTATTTTAACTATTTTAATTTAAAGGAACTTTTTAAAGATACTATTCTGTTAAATACTAAGTAATCATCACTTGTAAATTTAGGGTCAACATTAAAGTAACCATGTCTAAATAATTGATATTTATCTTGTATTTTAGCATCTTTAGCACTTGGCTCAATGAACCCTTTGCATATTGTTAATGAATTAGGGTTAATTTGCTCAAGGAAGTGCTTTCCTTCATTTTCTTCATTATCATCTAAGATTAATGGTTCATATAATCTAAATTCAGCAGGAATACAGTTTTTAGCATCAACCCAATGAATTGTTCCTTTAACTTTTCTTCCAGTAAATCCAGTACCACTTTTAGTTTCAGGGTCATAAGTACAGTGAATTTCTACAACTTCACCTTCTTCATTTTTTATAACTTCGTTACATTTTACAAAGTAAGCTCCCTTTAATCTAACTTCATTTCCAGGGAATAATCTAAAATATTTTTTAGGAGGATTTTCCATGAAATCTTCTCTTTCAATATAGATTTCTCTAGAGAATGTAACGGCTCTTTTACCAGCTGATTCATCCTTAGGGTTGTTTTCTATTTCAAGAATTTCAGATTCTCCTTCTGGATAGTTTGTTATAACTAATTTAAGTGGATTTATAACTGCCATAGCTCTTGGAGCAGTTTCTTGAAGGTCTTCTCTTATAAAATGCTCAAGCATTTGAGAATCTACAGTAGAATCTGCTTTAGCAACACCTATAGCTTTACAGAAGTTTCTTATTGACTTAGGAGTATATCCTCTTCTTCTAAGTCCTGCTACAGTTGGCATTCTTGGGTCATCCCAACCATCAACTATTCCTTCATCAACTAATTGTTTTAATTTTCTTTTACTCATAACTGTATTTGTAATATTAAGTCTTGCAAATTCTATTTGTCTTGGAACACTTTCCATCTCACATTCTTTAACGAACCAATCATATAGTGGTCTGTGATCTGCAAATTCTAAAGTACAAATAGAGTGAGTTATTCCTTCAATAGCATCTTCTAGTGGATGGGCAAAATCGTACATAGGATAAATGCACCAAGTATCACCAGTATTATGATGACTAGTATGAGCAATTCTATATATTATAGGGTCTCTAAAGTTTATATTAGGAGAGCTCATATCTATTTTAGCTCTTAAAACCTTTGAACCATCTGCAAATTCACCTTTTCTCATTCTTTCAAATAAATCTAAGTTTTCTTCTATAGATCTATTTCTGTAAGGACTTTCTTTACCTGGTTCTGTAAGAGTACCTCTATATTCTTTTATTTCATCTGGAGTTAAATCACAAACATAAGCTTTCCCTTTTTTTATTAAAAGTAAAGCTCTTTTATACATTTCATCAAAATAGTTTGAGGCAAAATGTAATTCGCTCCAGTTATAACCTAACCAATTAACGTCTTCTTTTATAGACTCAACATATTCAGTATCTTCTTTTATTGGATTTGTATCGTCGAATCTTAAGTTAGTTCTACCATTAAATTCTTTTCCTAATTCAAAGTTTAAAACTATAGACTTTGCATGCCCTATATGTAAGTATCCATTAGGTTCTGGTGGAAAACGAGTTATTATTGTATCATGTTTTTTGCTATTTAAATCATCTATTATTATATTTCTTATAAAATTCGATGAGTGCTCAACGTTTGACATTTTTTTATCATCCCTTTTCTCTCATTTTTATATACTCATAAATATACCATAAAAAGAAAAATCTATCCATAATATATTAAAAATGAGCTTATAGTTTTTATAAATTAAATTTTAATCTTATAATAGTAAGTTTAAAAGGCTCTATATAATATTTCCAAATAAAATCATTTTTATAAATGAAAATGAAAAAAGTTCTGCAAAATGCAGAACTTTTTATTTATGAATAAACTTGCGTTAATTATCAATTATCTATTCATTTTTTGAGCTTTTCTTGCTTTTCTGCAAGCTGGGCATCTAACTGGATCGTTTTCAAATCCTTTTTCTTTGAAGAATTCTTGCTCTCCTACAGTGAATACGAATTCTTTTCCACAGTCTTTACAAACTAAAGTTTTATCTTCCATTTCTTTTACCTCCTGTAAAATTTACTAGGTACGTTTGAAATCTATACTATAAAACTAAAAAAAATAAATTTTACAGGACAGAAATAAAATACATATCTACTAAATTTTATTTTATATATTGATTATATCATATAGAAAATAGAATACAATACTTTTTACCTCAAATATTTAAATTTCTGAGGGGTAAAATAGGCTATTAAATATATGATTAGAGGGCAGATAAATAGCACTATTAGGAGTATATATTGATAATATCTAAGTAGTATAAATAGAGTGTATGAGTTCTTAGATATTATGTAGGAAAAAACATAAACAATTAATGAAATTAAGGCTATAAAATTACGTTTTTCTTTAATCCTATCTTTCCATATTGTGTATAATGAAAAAATTGTAATCAAATATTTTACAATCCATGAAAGAGTTGAGGAAATCATAATAAATACATTTCCATTTTCAACAAAGCCACCAAAGTAAATTCTTTGAGTTTGAACATATTGAGGATAAAAAATATTAGAAGAACGCAAAGAACCTAAGGTTGAAATTAATATAACTACATATAGAGCACAAAAGGCTGAAGTTAATAATATTGTTATTATGGAAACTTTTTTTAAGTTTTTCTTATCATCTATTCTTGGAAGAATAGGTAAAACTATGGCTAAACTAGATAAAGAAGATATTTGTGATAAGGTGCATAGAGCATATTCTGAAAGCCTTCTATCTTTAAACATAGGTAAAAGAAAGGTGTAATCTATATACCTTATATTTAAAAGTGCTAAAAGAAGATTAATTATAAGCAAAATGCTTACACAAACTATACATATAATTAGTATGCTATTAAATCTATTTTTCCCTATTAAAAATACTGTACCTATAAAAAACAGAAGACAATACCATATTGGAGTATTACCAAATATGTTTACGTTTATAGAGGAAGAACTTATAGAGGCAGATTCTACGCATATTAAAACTAAGGTTATTGAAAAAACTATTAAATATATATTTCCTAAAGGTCTTCCAAGAGCTATATAGCAAGTTTCTTTAAAATCATAATAATTTATTTTTGATATAGCACTAAAAATAAAGGAAGCTATTAAAAAAAATATAATTCCAGATATTATAGTGAAAATCCAAGTATCTCTTCCCCCAAGCTTTATAAAAAGGGAGGTGTAGTTTACTAAAGAAGTACTTATAGCTGCTATTATAAAAAATACAAAGTGTCTAGAAGTTAGCTTTCCCAAAAATAAATCACCTCATTTCTTTTGTAATTTCAAATTTTAGTATTCTCAAAAAAATGAATATTAAACATAATACTAGAGGATAATATTTTTGGGTGATAAATTAATGCAAAAACAATTAGATTTTTTAAAGGAAAAATTAAAGGACAGTTTTGATGTTAAATATAGGGAGGTGGAAACAGCTTTAGGAAAGGCTACAATAGTTTTTATGGATGTTTTATGTTCAACTCAATTTATAAGTGAGTATGTTATAAAACCATTAACTTTAGTTAAAGAGGGAATAAAAAATGAAGAGGATATTATAACTAAGGTAATAGATATAAACATAACAGATTGGTCAAAGGATAAAAATGATACCTTGTTACATGTTTTATCAGGAGATGTAGTAATAATATTTGATAAGTATGAAAAGGTTATTTATTGTGAAACTAAGGGTTATTCAAGAAGAGGTATAGGTATACCTATTACAGAGGCCGTAATAAAGGGGCCTAGAGAAGGTTTTAATGAAGCTTTTGTTGATAATGTTACTTTGCTTAGAAGAAGAATAAAAAATCATAATTTGAAATTTGAACCTCTTTATGTAGGAGATGAAACTCAAACAGTAGTTTGCATATCTTATATAAAAGATAAGGCACCTAAAGAATTAATAGATGAAGTAAGAGAAAAGATTAAAAATTTAAACTATAAATTTATATTAGATACTAATTATATTGAAGCTAAGTTAAGGGAGGATAAAACTCTTTTTGATACCGTAGGATATACTGAAAAAGCTGATGAAGTAGCTGCAAAACTTTTAGAAGGAAGAGTTGGCATAATAGTTGATGGAACTCCTTTTGTTCTAACTGTGCCTTATTTCTTTATAGAAAATTTTCAAACACCAGATGATTATTATTTAAATAGATATTTTACTAGTTTTACAAGGATTTTAAGGTGGATAGCATTTTTTATTGCTATGTTTTTACCAGGAATTTATGTTGCATTAGTTACTCATCATTTTTCTGTTTTACCTAGTTTGTTTGTTTTTAGACTTGCTGTTGCTAGAGCTGGAGTTCCCTTTCCAATAGTAGCAGAAGTTATAATAATGATGTTATTATTTCAAATAATAAAAGAGGCAGGTTTAAGACTTCCACAGCCAATAGGAACGTCTATGAGTTTAGTATCTGGTCTTATTTTAGGAGAAGCTGCTGTAGGGGCTGGTATTGCATCTAGAATAACAATTGTTGTTGTAGCTTTAAGTGCAGTATGTTATTTCTTAATTCCTAAGCTTTATGGTGCTATATCAATTTGGAGTATATTGATAGTTATTGTATCTGCATTTTTTGGAATTCCTGGGGTTATATTAATAAGTGTTGTTTTATTATCTCATTTAGCACATTTAAGAAGTTGTGATTATCAATATTTATTTCCTTTAGGAACCTTAAATAGATATAAATTTAAAGACATTATAATGAGAGGAAGACTAGATGAGATATCAAAAGATATAGTAGGTAAGGATGATAAAAATGAACCTAAAAAAAGTTATAGTTAGTTTTTTAAGTTTGGTAATTTTATTAATTACTTTTATAGGTTGTTATGATTATAAGGATATAAATAGGGTTACTTTTGTAACTAGTATCATATTTGATGAAAATGATGTTGGGAATATAGATATTTACTTAGATTGTGTAAAACCTTATAGAAGTTCAAATGAAAGTTCTGATAAGGGGAGAAGAGTTTTATATAAGGGAGAAGGAAAAACTGTTTTAGAAGCTATAAAGGATATAAATATGTATTCAAGTAGTAAATTAGATTTTACTCAATGTAAGGGGTATATATTTACAGAGAAAGCAGCTATGGGAGGAATAAGGAAATACATAGACATTATAAATAAAAATCAAGAGTTTATGATAAGACCTTATATGTTTGTTCTATTTGGTTCTCCAGATGAACTTTTAAATGAAGTTACTGTAGACGAGGAATATTTAGGTGTTTTTATTGATGATTTAGTTCAAAGAATGAATAAAAGTCCTAGAGTTGTAGCTATTAATGCTAATGAATATCTAGAAAATAGAACGAATTATGGAAATCTTTTAGTTTTAGGAGCTCTTAGTATAAGAGAAGATGTAGGAGAAAAAAGGTTAGAGCTAAGTGGAGGAGCCTTACTTAAAAATGAGGTTTTAGTTAGAAGAATAAAGGCTGAAGAAGGAATGAGTTATAATCTTTTAAAGGGAGATTTAAAAAGTGGAACCTTAGAAGTTATGAATCCTCAAGACCCAAATACCTTTATAACTTTAGATATAAAGAGTGCAAAAACAAAAACTTCCATAAGTTATGATGGAGAAAATATAAATCTTTATAAAGATATAAAACTTAAATGTTTAATAGGAGAATCTCAATCTCGTCTTATAGTAGATGAAAAATTATTAAGTCTTTTAGAATTAGAAGAAGAGGCTATATTAAAGCAATATTTAGAACTATTTTTTGAAAATTTTAAAAAGAGTAACATAGATATTGTAAATGTAGGTAACCTTTTTTATAGGAAATATCCTAATGAAGTTATAGAAAAGGAGCCTATAGAAATAACTCATTTAAAACTTAACATTGATATTGAAATTGATGGTACAACAATTACAGGAAACACTTTATAAAAATAATTTTATTTTTAGTCTTATAGAATTATGTATTTTAAAAATTCTATAAGACTTATTTTATAAAAAAATATATTTATTAATACAAGACTTTAGATTAATATTTTCATTTCTTTTAGAATATTATATATAAAGCAAGTTTTTACCTTAAAAAATACTATTAAGGGGTGTGGTAAAGATGATTCAACTATTCTTTAACCAAAGAGGGGCTGGAAAAAGTAAAAACCTAGTTAAACTAGCTAATGAAGAAATAGAAAAATCTAAGGGAAGTATTATATTTATAGATAATGATAATAAAATGATGTTACAGTTAAATAAAAAAATTAGACTTATAACTATGAATAATTATTCCATAAAAAGCTATGAGCAGTTTTATGGATTTTTACAAGGAATTGCTTCTAGAGATTATGATGTTGAAAGTATATATGTAGATAGTATAGCTGATATATTAGAAGAAATTGCTTTAGAAGAACTAGCTATGTATTTAGCAAAGATAGATGAGCTTAGTAAGGAATTAAATGTTAAGTTTTTTGTAAATGTTCATGGAGATGAAAAGGTTATACCAGAAAATCTTAAAAAATATGTTGCATAGAAAAATTTAAATTAGAAAATAATTTGATTTAATATATATTTTAAAATAGGTTATTTTATTTTTATATTGGTATAATAAGAACTATAATTAAATTTATAGTTCTTATTTTTTATTTGAATTTTTCTGTGATTATTTAATAGTTAAATTAAAAAAGCTTTTTAAAAATCAATTGAGAATTAATATAATAAAGGATATACTATATATTATATACTAAGCTAACTATAAGTAGCAGTAAAGAAGTAGACTAGAATTTTTTGGAGGGATAAACAAATGGCTAATGTGTTAGATACCTTAATGGAACGTGGGTACATAAAACAATTTACTCATGAAGCTGAAACAAGAGAACTTTTAGAGAAGGAAAAAGTTACTTTTTATATAGGATTCGATCCAACAGCAGATAGCTTACATGTAGGGCACTTCATTGCAATGATGTTTATGGCACATATGCAAAGAGCTGGACATAGACCAATAGCTTTAATTGGGGGAGGTACAGCAACAATTGGAGACCCAAGTGGAAAGACTGATATGAGAAAGATGATGACTGACGAAACTATAGCTCATAATGTTTCTTGTATTAAAAAGCAAATGGAAAAATTCATTGATTTTTCAGATGATAAAGCTATTTTAGTAAATAATGCTGACTGGTTATTAAACCAAAATTACATTGAATTTTTAAGAGAAGTAGGAGTTCATTTTTCTGTAAATAGAATGCTTTCTGCAGAGTGCTTTAAACAAAGACTTGAAAGAGGCCTTTCATTCTTAGAATTTAACTATATGTTAATGCAAGGATATGACTTCTATGTTTTAAATAAAAAATATAATTGTAAGATGGAATTAGGTGGAGATGACCAATGGTCAAATATGATAGCTGGAGTTGAGCTTGTAAGAAAGAAATCTCAAGAAAGTGCCTTTGCAATGACTTGTACATTATTAACAAACTCAGAAGGACAAAAAATGGGTAAAACAGTTAACGGTGCTTTATGGTTAGACCCAGAAAAAACTTCACCATATGATTTTTATCAATACTGGAGAAATGTTAATGATGCAGATGTTGAAAAATGCTTAAAGTTATTAACTTTTGTTCCAATGGAGGAGATAAATAAACTTGCAAACTTAGAAGGTTCAAAAATAAATGAGGCTAAGAAAGTTTTAGCCTTTGAAGTAACTAAGCTTGTTCACGGAGAAGAAGAAGCTACTAAGGCACAACAAGCAGCGGAAGCTTTATTTGGAAAAGGTGGAGATATGAGTAACGTTCCAACTTATGAAATGGGAAAAGATAAGTTAGGGTGTGAGCTTTTAGATATTTTAGTTGAAGCTTCAATTGTTCCATCAAAAGCTGAAGGAAAAAGACTTGTTAAGCAAGGTGGTTTATCTTTAAACGGAGAAAAAGTTGCTGATTTTAAGAAAACTTTAGAAGAAGCAGATTTTGAAAAGGGAGAAGCTTTAATAAAAAGAGGTAAGAAAAATTATAATAAAATAGTTTTACTATAATCTAAAAATACTAGAGTATTAGAATATATTTATTTCTTTTTAAAATAAATATGTTCTAAATACTCTTTTTTATTTCTATGGTTTTAAGGACAAACTTGTATATATAATTAATAAAAGTGTATAATAAATTACTGAATAAATTTAGAAAAATTTTAAGGGGAAATATAACTTATATTTAAAAATAAATACATATATGAAAGGTGATGAAATATGGCGTTATATGCTATTTCTGATTTGCATTTAGCACTTAATACAGATAAACCTATGGACATTTTTGGTGAGAAATGGCTTAATCATCATGAAAAAATAAAGAAAAATTGGCATGATAAAGTTAAGGATGAAGATACTGTTTTAATATCTGGAGATATTTCTTGGTCTATGAAATCTGAAGAAAGTAAAGAAGATTTAGATTGGATAAATAGTCTTCCTGGTAAAAAAATAATAGTAAAAGGAAACCACGATTATTGGTGGGGCAGTATCTCTAAACTTAATAGTATGTATGAAAATACAAAGTTTATACAAAACAATTTTTTCACTTATAAAGACTGGGCTATATGTGGAAGTAGAGGATGGATTTGCGAAGGAGCTGAAAAATTTACTCAAAAAGATAAAAAAATCTTTGAAAGAGAGAAGATAAGATTAAGACTTTCTTTAGAAGAAGCTAAAAAGGCTGGATATGAAAAGATAATATGTATGATTCATTATCCTCCTACTAATGAAAAATTTGAGGATTCAGCTTTTATTGATATATTTAAAGAATTTGGTGTTAATAAAGTTATATATGGTCATCTTCATGGAGCAGCACTTAAAGGTAGACTTCTAAATGAGGAGAGAGATGGAATAGATTATAAGCTTACAAGTTGTGATTTTATTGACTTTGACCCTTTGAAGATACTAGATTAAAGAAATTATTTCATGTAAAATTAAGATTTTGAAATATTTAGTTTTAATACTTTTTTTGGTATAATGAGCGAGGAGAGTTTAAAAAACTCTTTAAGAGAGTTAGGAAATAGGTGGTTCTATGGCTATACAAAATTGGAAAGACTTTTTAACTCCTTATGACCAAGCGGTAAGTGAATTAAAGGTAAAGTTAAGAAGTATTAGAAAAGAATTTAGAAGAAAAAATGAATATTCACCAATAGAGTTTGTAACAGGAAGGGTGAAGGAAGTATCTAGCATATTAGAAAAGGCAAATAAATATAGCATTCCTATAGATAGAATCCAATATGAAATGGAGGATATAGCAGGAATTAGGATAATGTGCCAATTTGTTGATGATATAGATACGGTAGTTAACATTATTAGAAATAGAAAAGATATGCAGGTTCTTTATGAAAAGGACTATGTTAGTAATGTCAAACCAAGTGGTTATAGAAGCTATCATGTAGTTATAAGATATCCTATAAATATGGCAGAGGGTCAAAGAGATATACTTGCAGAGTTTCAAATAAGAACTTTAGCTATGAACTTTTGGGCAACAATAGAACATTCTTTAAATTATAAATATAAAAAGAATTTGCCAAGGGATATACAGTTTAAATTAAAGCGTGCAGCAGATGCTGCCTTTACCTTAGATGAAGAGATGCTTGAGATAAAAGATGAAATAAAAGATGCTCAAACCTTATTTGAAGTTAAATCAGATATTATAAGTAGCATAATGAATAGTATATTAACTCTTATTTCTATAGGAAAAGTTGCTGAGGCTTCTAGATATCAAATAAGTCTTAATAAGCTTATTGAAGAGGGCGAAGTTTGGGAATTAAATAATTTATTGCATGCTGTGCAAAGAGATATAGATAAGTATAATATTTAAATAAAAGATTTTATACCACCTTAATTTAAGGTGGTATTTATTTTTTTAAAATCATCTATAAATATTTAATTTAAATTAACTAAGTAAATTTTTTTAAGTGTTTATTTTAAATTTTTGTTTTATATCTTTATATTTGATATCTATTGTTATATAATAATAAATGTAAATTAGAAAGTTGATGAAAACACTCAACTTTTATCGGAGCAACACATTATTTAAGGGTTAAAGTTATTGAGCATTTATCGAGAGAAATTTAGAATTGAGGATGTGTGATTTATGAATGCCGTTGATAGTTTAGAATTAAAAAAAATTAAGGAAAATCCTTTATATATAAGAGAAGTGGAGAATCCTACAGAAGAAATGCAATTAGAGGCTGTTAAGAAAAATCCTTTTACAATTCAATACATTGAAAATCAATGTGAAAAATGTAAGGAAGAAGCTGTAAGAAGAAATCCTACTACTATAGAGTATATAAAAGACCCTTCTGAAGAATTAAGTATATTAGCTGTTAAATCATTATGGAATGCTTTAAAGCTTATAAAAAACCCTTCAGAAAAAGTTATGGAAGAGGCTGTTAAGACAAAAGGATGGGCTATACAGTTTATAAAAAATCCTTCAGAGAAGCTAAAGCAAATAGCTGTATCTAAGGATTATGATTCAATAAAATACATAGAAAATCCTTCAGAGGAAGTTCAAATTATGGCCGTTAAAAATCATTGGTCAGCTATTAAATTTATAAAAAATCCAACTTTAGAAGCTATGAGATTAGCTGTTAAAGAAGATGCAGAGGCTATAAACTTTTTACCAAACTATACATATGAAGATTTAGAAACTTTTATAGGAGATAATATTAACGTTGTTAAATATCTTTATGAAAGTATAGATGTAGAAATGGTTGTGGATATACTTATGAAGAAGGTAGCAGAAGAAGATGTTGATGAATCTTATCTTTTAGATTTTATTGATTTAGAAGTTTTAGAAATGAATAAAGTTGAGTTTATAAAAGAGTATGGGAGTAAGAAAGCTAAGATAATCTTAGTAGATAGTATGTTATCAATATAAAAAATAATGTAAGGAAAAGAGTTTAAATTAAAGAGCGTATTTTACATTTTAAAGAGGGATTATTAAATAAGTTTCAAAAGAAATTTATAGAAAGAAGGTAAACTAAAGTGGATTTTAAAGAAGCGTTAAGTACAGTTAATTTAGTTCTTATGACAGGAGAAGTGCCTCTTTTAATAGGGGAAAGTGGTATAGGAAAAACTTCTTTAGCAAAGGAACTTAGTAAAATAAATAACTATCATTTAGTTACTATAGATGGAAATCTTCTTAAGGAAGGGGAAATAGGTGGACTTCCTATGGTAGAAAAAAAGGAAGTTACCTTTGATGGAAATTTAATAAATAAAAGCATAACAAGATATGCAACTCATGTAAAACTTATGGAAATTGATGAACATATTGAAAGAGGAGAAAAGGTTCTTTTATTTATAGATGAGTTAAATAGATGTGAGCATGCAGTTCAACAAGAACTTATGAACCTTATATTAAATAGAGAAATTAATGGATATAAGTTAAGTGAAGATGTGTACATATTAGCTGCTATGAACCCATCAAATAAATATGATAATTATGAGGAAAGTGATTATCAAGTAATTGAGATGGACCCTGCACAGGAAGATAGATTTGTTTGGATAGATATTAGTTCAAATTTAAAAGAATGGATGAGCTGGGCTATGGGAGAAGGAAAAATTCATGAAAATATAATTGAGTTTTTATCAACTTTCCCAGAATATTTCCATACACCAAATTCTTTAGATACAATAAAAGCAACTCCAAGAAGTTGGGAGAGAGTATCTAAAGCTTACAAAATTTACTTAGAAAATAGAAAAAACTTTTCTAAAGAAATATTATATAATGCTATAAAGGGAAACGTAGGGGCTACTATAGCACAAGAATTTATAGCTTATATAGGAAATCTTAATAAACCACTTATTTCTAATGAAGAAATTTTTGCAAGTGATGTTTTAGGATTTAATATAAGAGAAAGAATAATGAGTGAAAATCATTCAAGAATGTATATTATAGCAAAGAGTGCTTTATTCTATCTTGAAGGTTTAGAGGATTATGGTAAAAAGTTAGAAGTATTCTCTGATTTATTAGCTTGTTATCCTAAAGATTTAAGACTTGGAATAATGAAGGAAATAAAGAGTGATCACTCAGAAAAATTATATAGAAGTTTATTAAATGAAGATAAGTTCTTAGAAGCCTTTTTTGATATATATAGCTAGGTGGTGAGGCCTTATGGATTATGAAAGAACTAGGAGAAAACTTCTTAATATAGCAATGGAAGCAGAGGAAGAAAATAAAAAATTAACAGATGATTTTAAAAGAGAATTTTGGGATTTAATAGAAGGTGTAATAATTTCTCTTTATGACAAGGAAAATTCTTTTTTTGGTCAATTTTTAATTCATGTTAAAAGA
Source organism: Clostridium sp. TJA032 (assembly GCF_058310275.1). Lineage (NCBI taxonomy): Bacteria > Bacillati > Bacillota > Clostridia > Eubacteriales > Clostridiaceae > Clostridium > Clostridium sp. TJA032. Next base: position 56,849 of record NZ_JBZEFB010000001.1, read on the forward strand.
GAAATAAGAACAGATATTAAATGGCCTATAGCAACTAAACCAGAAATGGGACATTTTACTATGGCTTTTAATCCTAGAATAATTTTAGAGTGTAATTTAGAAGAAGTACAAGCACTTTTAAAACATGAGGTATATCATATAATGATGTCTCATTATGAAAGGGCTAAGGCTTTAAGTAGAAAGTATTCAACTCTTGCAATTAGTATAGCTATGGATATTGCTATAAATCAATATATAAAAAGTTTACCACCTTATAGTAAAAGATTAGACTATGTAAACTTAGAATATAATATAGATTTAAAACCAGATATGCCAATGGAAAAGTATGCAGAAGAAATACAAAAAGCCATTGAAAGAAGAAAGAAATATGGAATTACAGATGATGATAATAATTCTGGAGAATTGGTAAGTCAAGAAAAGTCTCATGAATTGTGGGAAGAATCTACCATAAGCACAGATAGTTTAGAAGGAATAACTAAAAAAACTGCTATAAATGCTTATAAAGGAAAAGCTCCTAAAGACTTAGAAAAAATAATATTACAAATGAAAGAAAAGCCTGAAATAAAATGGAGTGAAGTTTTAAAGAAAATAATTCCTACAACAAGGGGAAGTTATAGAAAAACTATAACAAGAAAAGATAGACGTCTTCCTGAAAGATTAGACCTTAGAGGAAAGTTACCAAGCTCAATTCCAAAAATTTTAATAGCTATAGATATTTCAGCTTCTATTTCTGATAAAGAGTTTAAAAATATAATAACTGAAGTATTAGGAATTGTTCAAAATAAAAGAGCTGAGATAACGGTAATAGAATGTGATGATGAAATAAGAAGAGTATATGATTTAAAAGGTATAAATGATATAAAACCAAGAAGTAAGAAAAATGGTTCAACAAAATTTTCACCTGTCTTTAGGTATATAAAAGAAAATAATATGAGAAATCATATTCTAGTTTATTTTACAGATGGGGTTGGAGAAAAGGAACTAGAGGTTAAACCAATAAATTATAGAACTCTTTGGGTTTTAACAGGTAAAGAAGATTTAAGTTTAAATCATCCTTTTGGTATGATTAAGCATTTAGAAAAGGAAGAAGAAAATAAATATACCATTACTGATGGATTACAAGAAATGAAAGAAAATCTACAAGAATGGGCAAAATAAATGAAAATAATAGCATATATTGATTTAATTAGAAATCAATATATGCTATATTGTTTTTATGTATTTTATTTTTTATGACTTTTACTGTAGAGGAGGAGTTTAGTGAAGAAAATTGTGAAGGATTTAGCTCTAGTATTGTTAATAATTCTTCTTGTTATTTTATTTGTTGTTGCTTTTAAAATAATAGCCTTTAGAAAAGAAGCTATAACTAATATAGAAGCTTATGATAACAAAATAACTTTTGATACTAAAGCTACAAGAGAAAAAATTAAATATTTAGAAGTTGAAGGTGAAAAAGATAGAAAAATAAGTGAGGTTAAGGGAGTAAAAATATTTATAGAAGACAAGCCTCTTGTTTTAGAAAATAATATTTATGAAAAAAATTTAAGATATTATATTTCTATAGAAGATTTACAAAAAAATGGACAGGTTATTTTAGAGACTAATAAAGTTTTAAGCAGTTTAAATAAAGATAATTACATAGATTTAAACTCAAAAGAAATTTTAACTAATGTAGGTAATATGGCTTTAAGAGGAGAAGTTTTAGACATAGGAAATAAAAAATACATATCTTTAAATGATTTTAAAGAACTTATAGGGGCTAGAGATGATTGGTATTCTGATAAAAATTCAATATATTTTTATTTAGGAAAGGATAAAAATTTAAATACTAATTATGAAGTAAATGAAGGTAAAGCTGCCCTAATAAGAATTGAAGATGTTACTTCAGGAGGAGTTTTTTCTCAAGATAATAACATGGAAAAAATGAAGTATTTAGGAGATTATTTTAAAAATAATAATATAGTTTACCACATAGCTTGGATTCCTAGATATGTAAATCCAGAAGAAGGAATTGATAATGATTTACTTAAAAATAATAGCTTTGAAAATGTTCATTTTATAAATATGTTAGACCATTTAATAAACAGAGGGGCAGTAATAGGATTACATGGATATACTCATCAACATAAAGAGCAAGTAACAGCCCTAGGGGTTGAACTTAAATGGAATGTTAATAGTACAAGAGAAGATGTTTTAAATGTTGTTGAATCAGCACTTAAAACAGCTAAAACTTTAAATATACCTGTAGGATTTTTTGAGAGTCCTCATTATAAGGCTGATAGAAATCAACAAAAAATAATAGAAAATTATTTTCCTGTAATGTTTGAACCTTATGCAGGTTATTGGAATTTAAATCCTATAGTAAGTTTAAGTAATAAGTCAACTTTATATGTTCCTGCACCTTTAGGATATGTAAAAGATAAGGGTGAAACTGTATCAAAAAGAATAGAGGATTGTAGTAATGAAATGTTAACCTCCTTTTTTATACACCCTTATATTTTCTTAGGAAGTATAGAAAATACAAATAAATCTTCAAGTAATGAGGAAGTTTATAACTTTACAGAGGATTCACCTATTACAAAAATTCTTTCTGCATTAAAGGAAAGAGGATGTAAAACAATAACTGTAAATGAATTAAATAATCAGGTTAAGTAAATACATAAATTTTTATGAAATTAAAAGTCTGCTAGAGTATTAAATGTTTACCTAGCAGATTTTTTAGTTTTTTTAATTGAAAATTATTCCTATAAATTTGTACACGGTTACAGAAAGATATATAATAAATTTGTATTAAATTATATTTAATATAAGTTTTTTTGTTTTTTTATAAATTTAAAAGTAATTTTTTAGAAGGGGGAAACGCTGTGGGTAGAGTATTAGATATATTAAAGGATGAATCTTTAACATATAATCAACAACTTAAAAATTTAGCTGCATATGCAGAAAATACAATTGATGTCTTAAATATTGATGATGAAACAAAAAAATTAATAGACGAAGGGTGTATATGTACTCTTTTTGAAGGAAATGCTCCCTTTAGACCAAGATACATAATTCCAGATTATTCTTTACTTATGGAAAAAGGTTGTGAGTTTTTAAATCTTTCAGTACCAGAAGATATATGGGAGGCTACAAATAATTTATTGATTTTTTATAAGCATGTGCCTTCAATAACTACATTTCCTGTTTATATTGGAAATTTAGATGAGCTTTTAGAGCCTTTCGTAGAAGATGAAAATGAAGCTAAAAAGGCTATTAAATTATTTTTAAAGCATATAGATAGAACACTTACAGACTCTTTTGTTCACGCTAATATAGGTCCTAGAGAAACTGTTGCAGGAAGATTAATTTTAGAAGCTATGGAGGAGTTAAACTGTGCAGTTCCAAACTTAACAATGAAATATGATATAGAAAATACTAGTGAAAGTTTTATTAAATTATGTGCAAAAGTTGCCCTAAAAACTGCTAAACCTAGTTTTGCAAATCATAAGATGGATGTTAAAAGTTTTAAAACAGATAGATATGCTATAGCAAGTTGTTATAATGGATTTTATATTGGTGGGGGTGGATATACTCTTGTCAGATTAAAATTAAATGAGGTTGCTAAAAAAGCTACTTCTGTAGAGGATTTTTTAGATAATGTGCTTCCTTATGTAAGTACTAAGATGATTAATTATATTGATGAAAGAATAAGATTTTTAGTGGAAGAAACTCAATTTTTTACTTCTAATTTCTTAGTAAAAGAAGGGTTTATTCAGAAAAAATTATTTACAGGTATGTTTGGGGTAGTAGGATTAGCAGAGGCTGTAAATACTTTATTGAATGCTAATAATAAAGAAGAGAGATTTGGGCATTCAGAAAAGGCTAATAAGCTTGGGCTAAGAATAATAGAAAGATTAAATAAAATAGTTTCTAAACATGAAGCAAAACATGTAAATTGCTTTGGTGGACATTATGTTCTTCATGCACAAGTAGGTATTGATTTAGATAAAAATGTATCACCAGGATGCAGAATACCAGTTGGGGAAGAACCAGAATTATTTGAGCATATAATTCAATCAGCACCTTTTCATGAATATTTTTATAATGGCATAGGAGATATTTTTGTTTTTGAGGATACATATAAAGAGCATCCTGAAGCTTTAGTAGATATTATAAAAGGGGCTTTTAATTCTGGCATAAGATATATGTCTGTTTACGGAAGTGGAGCAGAGGTTATTAGAGTAACAGGATATTTAGCTAAGCGTTCAGAAGTTTGTAAACTTGAGAAGGGTGAGGCTGTTCTTAATAATACAGATGTATTTGCAATGGGTGCAAAAAATAATTGTCATGCCTTTGAAAGAAAAATTAGAAAGTAAGTGATTTTATGGCTTTAGTAAATAAGATAATTCCATTTTCCTGCGTAGATGGACCTGGGAATAGAATGGTTATATTTTTTCAAGAGTGTAACTTTAAATGCTTATACTGTCACAATCCTGAAACTATAAATAAATGCATAGCTTGTGGAAAATGCGTTGAAAATTGTGAAGTAGGAGCCTTATCTATAAGCAATGGAAAAGTTATTTGGGACGAAGAGGAATGTATTTCATGTGATAAATGTATAAAGATTTGTGATTATATGTCTTCACCAAAAACTAAGGATTATTCTTTAGAAGAACTTTTAAAGAAAATAGAAAAGGATAGTTTTTTTATAAGAGGAATAACAGTTAGTGGAGGAGAATGTACATTAAACTCAGAATTTTTAATAAAGCTTTTTAGAGAAGTTAAAAAGCTTGGTTTAACTTGCTTTGTTGATACTAATGGCAACACTAATTTAAGTGATGAACTTATAGACCTTACAGATAAGTTTATGCTTGATGTTAAATCAACCTGTGAAGAAGAAAATATTTGGCTAACTAAATCATCAAATAAGTTAGTATTAGAAAATTTAAATAAACTATTAAGTCTAAATAAGATGTATGAAGTTAGAACTGTTATAGCTAAAGGGTTAAATAATGAAAAAACAGTAAAATATGTATCTAAAGTAATTGGTGATAAATGTAGATATAAACTTATAAAATATAGACCCTTTGGTGTTAGGGAAGAAGGAATAAAGGTCTTTGGGGATTTAGTAACAGATGAAAGTTATATGAAAAGTTTAGAAAAAATAGCTAAAGATAATGGTTGTGAAAATATTATAATTACTTAGTATTTTATAAATTTTAAATCCTGCTATTTTAAAATAAAAAAGCTTATAACTAAATATTAAATAAATTTAATATGAAAATTATTTAATATTAGGAGGAAGGATTTGAAAAAGTTTTTTTTAATAACATTTTTATTCTGTTTCATAATAGGAGGAGTACTTTTTTATAGGTTTAAAAGTAGAGATTTTTTAAATCTAAGTATTGAAGAAATCTCTATAAGTAGTGCAAATGAAAGTGATTTTTTAAATAGTTCTGTAGAGAATAAAGAAAATCCAGAGGATTATTTTGATATAGTCTTTGATATTAAGGCTAAGAATACTTCTCAAAATTTATGTGCTGAAAGTGTAAAACCTCATATTATATTACCTAAAGAATTTAACAAAGAAGATTTAATTGATGTAGGAGTAACATCTTTAAGTAATAATAAGGGAATATATCCTAAGAAAGAGGAAGCATTTCCTTATACGATTTTCTTAAAGAAAAATAATTATTCAAAGGAAGAAATTTTAAAAATTTTAAAAGAATCTACTTTAAGGGTAAATATTCTTAGTTATGAAAAAGGACCTTTAAAATATTTAACTTATGGTGGAAGTTGCGAATATATTAATTAAAAATTCTTTTAATTAATATAAAAATACTATTTGAAATATTTAATTTTATTTCAAATAGTATTTTTTTTATTTTATATTTAATTCATTTATAGCTTCTCTAATTTTATCCTTAGTTAAAGCTGACAGATAAGATTCTCTTTTAGTTAAGGCCTTATCAAAGGATTCTAAAGCAGCTTCATTATTTCCTTCTTCTTTTAAAATTAAACCATAGTAATAATAAGGCTCTGGAATACCAGGGTCTTCTTTTAAAAGTTCAGTATATAATTCTTTAGCTTTTTCTTTATCACCAGTAAAGTAATAAGATTGAGCTAAGTTATCTTTTATAACTTTATTATCTTTATCATATTCATAAGCTATAAGGTTATATTTTAAAGCCTCATCGTAACGCTTGTCTAAAATTAAAAAATATCCTAAAGTTTCATAAACTGTTGAATGTTCATATTCAGTATGAAGATTTTGTAATTCATCAATAGCCTTTGGCAAATTCCCATTTTTCCAAGTTATTAGAGCATCTGTCATTTTGTATGAAGCTCTTAATCTTTCAGGTAATTTATTATAGTCAATTGCCTTTAAAAGTTTAGTAGCTTCCTCTAAATTTCCTAAGTATAAAGTAAGATAAGCATATTGTAATCTAATACTATCACTAGTATTTTTATATGTACAAGCTTTTTTATAAAACTCTAAAGCTTTTTCTCTTTCTCCATTTTTAAAGGCAACATTACCTTTATAAGCTAGTATATAGGGCTTTTTACTATTGTATTTATATAAGGCATATATTACTACAACTATTAAAGCTAAAATATATTGCTTCATCATAAGTAGTATAAATACTAGTATTAAAGCTATTATAAAATCATAAGCTATATTCATTTTTACTCCTCCAATAAATGTTACAATTTATAGTATAAGAATAATTTTAATGGAATTTTATTCTTAATACAACTTTACCTAGGAAGATTTATAAAAAATATCTTAAATAATAAGAAAAATTTATATTAAAATAAGGCACAGAAACTTTAAAAATTAAAATTTCTATGCCTTAAAAAATAAAGGCTTTTTATTTTTAATTAGTTTCTCCTAAATAGGCTCCAATATGATTTATAAGAGGAGGATTTTTATACTTAGTAAAGGAAATTTTTATTTTATCAGTTTTAATAGGACTAATAAAACTAGCAATATGCTTATATCCTATTGAATTTCCCTTATAAAGTTCAAACCAGCCATTTTTGTATCCATAAATCTTAAATTCTTCTACATTTTGCCCTTCTGCTATCCACTCTCTAAGTTCTAAAATATTAAATTCTGTAATTTTATTGAAATTTATCTCTATATAAGGGTTAATAGCATTTTCATTAGCTATCCAATAGGATTTTTTGTAATCATCAATTAAATTATAACTATCACTATAGGAAGAGTTAGTAGCTAAAATTGATGCCCCTTTAATTAAATTATCGCTAAATGTTTTTCTTATATATGATGAAAACTTAGTAAGCAATTTTATATCTTCTTCTCTTAAAATTCCTTCTTTATTAGGTGTTATAGATAAAACTAAATTAGAATTTTTTCCTAAGGAATTATTATATATATTTTTTAGATTATTAATAGGAGTATTTTTATTATTAAAACAAGTATTTAAAGAATAAATACTTTCTCCAACTATCCAAGAATCACCATAAATATCTCCTTTATAAAGAGAATTATCATTATATGTTTCTTTTAATTTTTTTAAATTAACAGAGGAGAAGAATATTTTGTTTGTATCATTTATATCTGAATAGTAGGTATAACGTACATCAGGTCCAATAGGGCTAGATATAATACACTTAGGATTTATCTCTTTTATTACTTTAAAATAACTTTCAAAATCAAGAGAAGAAAAATCCTTATCTAAAATACATTTATCTAAAATAATTTCACTTATATTATTATAATTACTCATAAGTTCTTTTAATTGCATTATATAGTAATTATCATATTCTTTAGGAGTTAAGTTAAGAAGAGGGTAATCTTTTAATGTAAGGTAAACTCCAAATTTAAGTCCAAATTTTTTGCAGGACTTACTTACTAGATTAACTAAATCAAAATCATCAAATTTTGAATTTATATAAACTCTTGAAAAATCACTATTCCATAAGAATAAACCATTATTAAGTTTACAATTTAAAATAACTTTTTTAAATCCAAATTTAAATAAACTTTCTACCCAAAAATCTGTACTAAAGGAAGGTTCTCTTAAAAAAGAAGGAGCTTCGCAATTAATTTCAGAATTGTTTGTAAATGTATTCATTGACATATCTAAAAAAGCTATTAGTTCATCTTCTTGGTACTTTCTTTGTTCTTTAGTTGGAATTAGGTTTACTAGAGTTAAGTTCATTATCTCTCCTCCTTAAAATAAAAGTATTTATTAAATTATAATACTAAAGTAAAATATAAACAACTAAAAAAAGTAAAAAATTCAAAATAAATACTGTTAAAAAATAAGAAGTAAAATTTAATTTTTAAAATAAAAAAAGAGAGGATTAATCCTCTCTTTTTATTAATGACATCCTGAACAAGATGAACATCCACCTTCAACTTTTTTTACTGGTTGAAGAGATAATCCTCTTCCTCCATTTTCATCAGAAGAAACTAAAGTGAATCCTTCAAAGTCATTAACTAAATCTTTGTTAACGAAGAATGTTATATCTTCAATTGTAACAACTTCATCATCTTCCTTTGCTTCATCTACAGAAATGTTAAATACAGGACCACCACAACCAACTCCTGCTAGGTTAATTCTTATATCGAATTTTTCAACTCCATTTTCTTTAAGAAAATCTTTAAACTCATTATAAGCTTCTTTACTCATTTTTACAGCTGACATGTTCTTTTCCTCCTAAAATTTTATAAATATTTATGTAATTACTAATATATTTTAAATATTATTTTTAAAAATATACTCATTTTAGTGACAGCTACCACAGCTACCACAGTTTCCACTACATCCGCCACCTTCATAATCATTCATTAAAGGTGTTAGAGTTAATCCTTCTCCAAGGTTTTCTTCATCTGAAAGAATAGAAAAACCTAAAAATATTTCGATTAAGGTAGGGTCTATAAGGAAAGTTAAATCTTTTATAACTTCGATTTCATCTCCCTCATTTTCTTCTCCAGCAGTTACGTAAAACATAGGTCCCATAGGGCCATTACCACCAAAGTTTATTCTAATAACATTACTATCTATATCATTTGATTTTAGAAATTCTTTAAATTCAACATAAGCATCATCGCTCATTGCTACCTTTTTCATTAAATCACCTACTTAAATTTCAATTAATTAATAATTAGTATTAATTGATTAAATTATATCTTTTTAAGGAAAATAAATCAAGACTATTTTAGTAGGAATTTAAAGTGTAATAGATTGTTTAGGAAAAAATACGAGAATTTTAATATATTAAGATAAGTTTTAATAAATAATTCTTAAGTATAGTCTTTTTTAAAAGAAAAATTATGTTTATATATATAGTAAGATATTATGTTAAAATGTATAATAAGTAAAAAATCTGTTTTTAATATTCTAGAAAGGAAGAAGTATGATACCGTATAATATAGATTATTGTGAGAAGAAGATAAGAGAGTACAAAAAAAATATAAAGGAAAAAAGGCTAGGAAACTTTACTATTAAATATAGTGATGAAAAAGACTTTGATGGATATTTATATAATCATAAAACTTTTTTAAAAGAAAGTCCTATAGAGTTATATGAAGGAGATAAGCTTTGGATGAGAATTTCTCCAAAGGAAATACAAGGTTCCTATGAAAGTATAAAAAGAGCTAAAGGAAGAGTGGGAGTATTAGGTCTTGGCTTAGGATATTTTGTTCAAGAACTTTCTAAGGAAGAAAAGGTTGATGAAATAATAGTTTATGAGATTAGTGATGAGGTTGTTAATTTATATTTAGAAAATTTTGGAGAAAATTCTAAGATTAAAATAATAAAAGGTGATGGATTTAAGGCTAGAAGAGAGAGTTTTGACTTTTTTTATTGTGATATATATGAATATAAAATAAGTGAAGAAATAGTAGAGCATTATAAAAAGCTTAAAGAAATTCATAATATTTTAGAATATAGCTTTTTTGGAGTAGAGGCTTTTATTTTAAGTTGTCCAACTAGTGAGATAGTTTGGGTTTACATTTTAGAAGAATGGATGGAAATGGCTAAAGATTTATTTATAAGGTTTAATCATAGCGAATTTATAAAATACTTTACTCCTTTAAAAGAAGAGGAAGTTTTAAATCTACTTAAAGAGTTTTCTAAAGTGCTTTAAAAATTTTAGTATATAATTAAAAAATATAGTATACAAATTCTCCTGTTATATAATGGGAGAATTTTATATTTAATCTAAAATTAAAGAATTTATAAGTAATAGGTAAAAAAATAAAGATAATATATACAATTATATATTTATATCTTTTAGTAGGGTTAAAAAAATCTAGTATATGTCAAAAAAATCTATAATTTATTTTTGAAAACCTATACAAAAAATGATATAATGATTTCATAATAAAATATATAAAGAAGAGGTGATTTTTAATATGGCCCATAAAAAAGTGGCAAAGATATTAGCAACTGCTATAGTAGTAAATAACCTCTCCAGTAGCGTAGTTTTAGGCAAAGAATTAAACGTAATAGATAATAAAAAGGATAACTCGATTATAAATGAAAGTTTAAATCAGAGCAAAATATATAGTAATATTTTTAGAATAGAAAAAACAGTAGGCAGTACAGAAGAATTTTTGAGAATTATAAATCAAGGAGGTTTAGAAGAAATTAAGCTGTCTAGAGATATAGACCTTAGTAAAATAAGTAAGGGATTAGATATAACTGGGTCTAATATTGTAATAGATGGTAATGGTAATAACATATATGTTAGTAGGGTAGCAGAAGATATTAAAGGGGATTTTTTTAAACTACAGGGAGATGGGATTGTGCTTAAAAATTTAAATATAGTATGTAAGGGAGAGAATGAGGAAAATAATAATGCCCTTATTTCTATATTAGGTGATGATGTTAAATTGGAAAATGTTTCTATTGAATCTAATTTTAACAAGGCTATTGAGGTTTTAGATGGAAAAAATGCTAATATTAAAAATTGTAAAGTAAACAATAAGAAAAATTCTAGTTATGGAATAAGAGTTGATAATGGTGAAGTTACTTTAAAGGATTTTTATTTAGAAAACAAATCAGGCATTGGAATAGATGTTTTAGGAAAAGCTTCAAAGGTTAATTTAGAAGGAACTATAAAAATAAATTCTCCTATTGAAGTTAGAGGACAATTAAGAGATGGCGCAGTTTTAAATTCTGATAATGAGCAACTTATAAATGAAAAAAAAGTTTTTGGCTACACTTATTATGATGTTGCTAAAGAAGAAGAATTAGTTAAAAATAAGTACGAGTTTTTAGAAGCCTTAAATAATAAAATAGTAAAGAGTATAAAATTAATTGATAATATTGATTTAAGAGGAGAAGAAGAGTATTATTATAAGGTTTTAAATAAAGATAAGAATATAGATAAAAATAATTATCATATAATAATGTAATAAAGAAAAAAAGGTATCTAAAGTTTAAGTTCTTTAGATACCTTTTTAATTATGGTATTTCTTTAAAAGTGTTAATTTTTAAGATTAGTATTAATTTTAAATTAAAAAATTTGCAACGTTAATATTATATTACTTAACAACTATATTTACAAGTCTACCTTTTATAACTATTACCTTTATAATATTTTTTCCTTCTGTTGAAGCAATTATTTTTTCATCAGCTAAGGCTGCTTCTTTTATTCCTTCTTCATCTAAATCAGAAGAAACCATTATTTTATTTTTGATTTTTCCGTTAACTTGAATAGCTATTTCTATTTCATCTTTAACTAAAGCCTTAGGGTCAAATTTTGGCCATGCTTCATTAAAGATTGAAGAAGTATTTCCAAGTAGACTCCATTGTTCTTCACTAAAGTGAGGTGCAAAAGGTGCTAATAATCTTAAGTAATCAGAAACTACATCTTTTAAGAAAGTAAGATTCATTTCTTTTTCTTGAGTATATTTAGATAAAGCATTTATAAATTCCATCATTCTAGCTATAGCAGTATTAAATTGAAGTTTATCTGTATCCTCAGTAACAGATTTTATAGTGTTATGTCTCCAATAGTTAAGCTCTTTTTCAGCTTTATCCATTGTTGTTTTGTTATTTTCTCCTTTAGCTATAGCTTCTCTTGCAGTATCTATAATTCTTTCGATTCTTTCTACAAATCTATTTACAGATTTAATACCATCATCACTCCAAGCACCACCTTCAGTATAAGCAAAGCCAAACATTAGATACATTCTAAATACATCTGCACCATATTCTTTTATGTAATCATCAGGAGATATTGTGTTTCCTTTTGATTTACTCATTTTTAATCCATCTGGTCCTAGTATTAATCCTTGATGAGTTAAAGAAGTAAATGGTTCATCAAAGTTTAAGTATCCCATATCTCTTAGGGCTTTAGTTACAAATCTTGCATAAAGAAGATGCATACATGCATGTTCAGGACCACCAACATATTTATCAACTGGTAATATTTTATTTATTATTTCAGGATTAAATGGAGCTTCTGTATTTTTATTATCTGGATATCTTAAATAGTACCATGATGAACATACAAAAGTATCTAAAGTATCAGTTTCTCTTTTTGCTGGTTTTCCACAGTGAGGGCATGTTGTATTTACAAAGGCTTCACTTTTAGCTAATGGAGATTTTCCATCAGGAGCAAATTCAACATCATATGGTAACTCAACTGGTAATTGACTTTCAGGAACAGGTACTATACCACAGTCATCACAATAAACAACAGGAATAGGAGCACCCCAATATCTTTGTCTTGAAACTAACCAGTCTCTTAATCTGAAGTTTACTTTCTTTTCACCAAGTCCCATAGAAGAAAGTTTTTCAACTATTTTTTCTTTAGCTTCCTCTGTAGTTAGACCGTTAAATTCGCCAGAGTTTATTAAAATACCAGCTTCACAGAATGGAAGAGTAGTATTATTTCCTTCTTTATCTTCTATAACTCTATTTATTGGAAGGTTAAATTTTTCTGCAAAAGCAAAATCTCTTTCATCATGAGCTGGAACAGCCATAACAGCACCAGTTCCATAAGTTGCTAATACATAATCGCCAACCCATATAGGAACTTCCTTACCTGTTAATGGATGTATAGCATATGCACCAGTAAATACACCAGTTTTTTCTCTTGAAATAGATTGTCTTTCTATATCTGATTGTTTTTTAGCTTCTTCTTTGTATTCCTCAACAGCTTCTTTTTGTTCCTTTGAAACTATTTTATCTACAAGTGGATTTTCAGGGGCTAAAACAACATAGCTAACACCACATAAAGTATCAACTCTTGTTGTAAATACATCAAAGCTTAAATCACTATCTTTAACTTTAAAGTTAACTTGAGAACCTGTAGACCTTCCTATCCAATGTTTTTGCATAGCAACTGTTTTTTCAGGCCAATCTAAACCATCTAATTTATCTAATAATTCATCAGCGTAATCTGTTATTTTGAAGAACCATTGAGTAAGGTCCTTTTTAGTAACTTCTGTTGAACATCTTTCACAAGCACCATCAACTACTTGTTCATTAGCTAAAACTGTTTGACAGGATGGGCACCAGTTAACAGGAGCTTTTTTTCTATAAGCTAATCCCTTTTCATATAATTTTAAAAATAGCCATTGAGTCCATTTATAATATTCAGGTGAGCAAGTTACAACTTCATTATCCCAGTTAAACATAGCTCCCATAGCTTTTAATTGTTCTTCCATTTTAGCTATATTTTTTATTGTTGAATCTTGTGGGTGTATTCCTGTTTTTATAGCAAAGTTTTCAGCTGGTAAACCAAAAGCATCAAAGCCCATTGGTTGGAATACATTATATCCTTGCATTCTTTTGAATCTAGCCCATGAATCAACTGGTCCATAGTTAAACCAATGTCCTGCATGTAATTGGCTACCTGAAGGGTATGAGAACATTTCTAATACATAAAGTTTTTCCCCTTCTTTATTTGGATCGAATTTATAAATGCCAGATTCGGCCCATTTATCTTGCCATTTTTTATCTATGGCAGTACTATATTTACCCATTAATTAATCCTCCTCTAAAGTATATATAATAAAATTTTTTATAAAAAATAAAAAAACCTTTCATCTCTTAAAATTTAAGAGACGAAAGGATATTCGCGGTACCACTCTTATTAGGAAAGTTTTCTTTCCTCACTCGATTTTTTTATAACGGTTTTACCGTATGTGCTTTTTTTCACACATATGCTCCTAGGCAAGTTCATATTATCATAACATTGTGTCACAGCAAACCACAACTCTCTTTAGTCTATGAATTTAATATTACTACTCCTATTCAAAGCTTTTAATAATTCAGTTTTTATATATTATATATCAAAAGTTTTAAACAAGTCAATTAAATTTAAGCTTAAGTTTTGATATTAGCTTTTCATAAATCTTTATCATATGTTTTTCATTACAGTATTTTGTTATTTCATCAAAGTGAATCCACATAACTCCTTTATTTTCATCTAGTTTAGGAGTTAAGATTTCATCTTCATTACATTCTATTAGATAAGTTAAATTAAGATGAAGATGAGAAGATATATATTCTCCGTTTTTTACATGACCATTTACATTTAAAACTTCTAAAGAAAAGGGAGTTTTAAGAAGCACTTTAGGATTTTTAATTCCTGTTTCTTCTTTTAGTTCTTGTAAAGCCGTTTTAAGTGGGATTTCTTCTCCATCTGAATGACCGCCAGTACATGCCCAAGATTTATATATATTGTGGTAAATCATTAGAAATTTATTTTTTTCTTTATTTATTGCAAAAGCTGAAACAGTTAAATGAAGTATTTTGTTTTTTCTTGTTAAAATATCTTTAAAAGAGTTTAAAGCATCTAAAAAAACTTCTTTATCTTTTATTTCAACTTCATCAAAGGGAATATAATTTTTTATAGCATAAATATAGTTCATAAAAGTACCTCCTAAATTTATATTTAATTATAACTTAAAAAATATTTTTATTTAAAAATATTTTTGTTAAATATGCCTTTTGTGATAAGAAGAGGTTGTCAATATTATGCATAAAAAATATAATCAAGGAGAGTATTACTTAAAAGAATAAGTTTTTATAGAGAGTATTGATTGGAGGAGATTAAGTGGCACTTAAGGATTCTATACTTAAAATATTAGAGGAAAATAGAGATGAAAGCTTATCAGGGGAAGAATTAGCTAAAAGATTATCTGTATCTAGGGCAGCTATATGGAAAAATATAAAGTCTCTTAGAGAAGAAGGATATAATATTTTAGCAGTTACAAATAAAGGGTATAAACTTACAAAGGAAAATGATTTAATATCAGCAGAAGGAATAAAAATATTTTTAAATAAAGAGTATAGAGAAAATTATATAAAGGTTTATAAGGTTATAGATTCTACTAATCAAGAGGCAAAAAAGCTTTTAATGGATAAGGATATACCAGAGGGAACTGTTTTAATTGCAGAGGAGCAGACTGCTGGAAGAGGAAGGTTTCAAAGAAAATTTTTTTCTCCTTCACAAAAAGGAATTTATATGAGTGTAATTTTAAGACCTAATATAGAACTTTCAAAGGCTATACATATAACTACAGCTACTGCAATTTCAGTTTGTAGGGCAATAGAAAATTTAACTAAGAAAAGGCCTAAGATAAAGTGGGTAAATGATATATTTTTAGATGGTAAAAAGCTTTGTGGTATATTAACTGAAGCAACAGGTAATTTTGAAAGTGGAAGAGTTGAGAATGTTGTAATTGGCATAGGTATAAACTTTAAAACTGAGGAAGATAGTTTCCCTGATGAAATAAAACATTCAGCCTGTTCATTATTTCAAGGAGAAAAGCCTACAGTTACTAGAAATAGAATGATTGCAGAAATTTTAAATGAACTTTTTGCTTTATGCAATAATTTAGAAGATAAGGACATAATGAAAGAGTATAAGGTATTATCATTAGTATTAGGAAAGGAAGTTACCTTTTATAAAAATAATAAGTTAAATAAAGCAGTAGCAACTGATATTACTGAAAATGGTGCCTTAGTTGTTAAATATGAAAATGGAGAAATAGATTATTTAAACTCAGGAGAAATTTCAATAAAAACAATATAATGAAAATTAAAATATTTAGCTTTATTTAGTAAAAAAATGTAGGGTTTATTTTATTTTTTGCTATTTATTTAATAAAATTTAATTTTATTAAGGAGGAGAATATGCCTTTTACTTTAGCACATCCAGCAGCTGTAGTTTTTTTGAAAAATAAAAAATTAAATATTACTGCCTTAATTTTAGGAAGTATGGCTCCAGACTTTTTATATTTTATAAATTTTAGGCCTTATGGAAATTTAGGACATAAATTATTAGGATTTTTTCTACTTAATTTACCTTTATGTTTTTTATTAGCCTATGTTTTTCATAATATAATTAAATCACAACTTATAAGTAATTTACCTAACCCCTTTGATAAATGGTACTTTTATTTAAGAGAAAAGAAATTTTCATTAAATTCTTTAAAAGAAGTAATAGTTTTTATCTATTCTGCTATATTAGGAATGGCAACTCATGTGATTTGGGATGCTTTTACCCATAATAGTGGATTCTTTGTTGAGAAGATTCCTTACCTTAGGGAGAAGATTTTATTTTTAGGAGAATATGAAATATATAGATATAAGTTTTTTCAACATGGAAGTACTTTAATTGGAATATTTATAATAGTATTTTTTTTGTATACCCTTAAAGATAGCAGAAAGATAGTCTTTATAAAAAGAATATCTTTTAAAAAAAAGATAAAATATTATTTTAGTATTTCTATTATAATGTTTTTAGTAGTATTTTTTAGTTACTTTATTTTTAGAGAATTTAATATTTCTTATGGAATAGGTGGAGTAGTAGTTTCGATTTTAAATGGTTTGTTTTTAGGGATGTTTATTATTTCTTTTAAGGAAAATCTTAATATGAAAAACAAAGGGTAATTTTATAAGGTATACATAAATTTTAATTTCTTTACAAACTTACCACATATTATTTAGAATGTTATAATATTTTTATTAAAGAATATTTGAAGGGAAGAGGCTTATGGATAAAGTGCTTTTATTACAAAATATATTAGAAGCATTAGTTTTTGTTATATCGACAGTAATTTTTGCTTTATTATATGGTTTATTAGATAAGAAGAAAGGGATAACTGATAAAATAGTTGGTGGACTTAAAAAGAAACCAAAATTAGAAGTTGTAATTCATATAGTAGTTGCTTTAGCTTTAATTTTAATTGTTCGTTATTTTGGACTATATGTTTTTAAGCTTTGGGATTTAGCAGTTATTTTTATTATGGGAGCAATCTCAGGAATTTGTATTTACAATATAAATAGAAATAATTTTTAATATAAAAATATATTTTTATGTAGTATATTGAAAAAATATAGAAATAATAGTATAATTTAGAAAAAATAAAACTTAATATTAATTGCTAGGGGTGCATTTTTATGCTGAGAGGATAGATTCTAACCCTTAAAACCTGATGTAGTTAGTACTACCGTAGGGAAGCAGTAAGTGAAATTTTTATTTATTTTTTAATAAATATAGTTTTATCTTGTTTATTAAGCTTGCCCTAAGGCAAGCTTTTATTTTTTTAGGATCCTAATTTAATTTAACTGCGCAGTTAAAAAATTAATATAAGGAGAACTAATATGAATTATACAACTCAAATGGATGCTGCTAAAAAAGGCATAGTTACAAAAGAAATGAAAATAGTTTCAGAAAAAGAAGGTATTAGCCTTGAAGAATTAATAAGTTTAATGTCTAAAGGTAGAATTGTAATACCTGCTAATAAAAATCACAAAAGTTTAAGTGCAGAGGGAGTTGGACAAGGTCTAAGAACTAAAATAAATGTTAATTTAGGCGTTTCAAAGGATTGTTCTGATATAGATTTAGAACTAGAAAAAGTTAAGAAAGCTATAGAGATGAAGGCAGAATCTATAATGGATTTAAGTAATTATGGAAAAACTTATGCCTTTAGAAAAAAGCTTGTGGAAATTTCTAAAGCTATGATAGGTACAGTACCAATTTATGATGTTATTGGATTTTACGATAAAGAGCTTAAAGATGTAACTGTTGATGAGTTTTTTGAGGTTGTAGAAAAACATGCAAAAGATGGAGTTGATTTTGTTACTATACATGCAGGGTTAAATAGAGAGACTATTGAAACCTTTAAAAGAAATAAAAGAATTACAAATATAGTATCAAGAGGGGGTTCACTTCTTTTTGCATGGATGGAATTAAATAAAAAAGAAAATCCTTTTTATGAATATTTTGATAGATTATTAGATATATGTGAAAGATATGATTTAACTTTAAGCTTAGGAGACGCTTGTAGACCAGGGGCAATATTTGATGCAACAGATGCTATTCAAATAAAGGAATTAATTACTCTTGGTGAATTAACAAAAAGAGCATGGGATAGAAATGTTCAAGTAATTATAGAAGGACCAGGACATATGGCACTTAGTGAGATTGAAGCTAATGTATTATTAGAAAAAAAGTTATGTCATGGTGCTCCATTTTATGTTTTAGGACCAATAGTAACCGATATAGCACCAGGGTATGACCATATAACAAGTGCTATAGGAGGTGCTGTTGCAGCTTCTCATGGAGCAGATTTTCTTTGTTATGTAACACCAGCAGAACATTTAAGACTTCCTAGTTTAGAAGATGTTAAAGAAGGTATAGTTGCAACTAAAATAGCTGCACATGCTGCTGATATTTCAAAGGGAATAAAAAATTCAAGGTATATAGATAATAAAATGAGTTACGCTAGAAAAAATTTAGATTGGAACGAAATGTTTTCTCTAGCTATAGATAAGGAAAAGCCTTTAAGATATAGAAAAGAATCTATTCCTGAGCATGAAGATAGTTGTACAATGTGTGGAAAAATGTGTTCTATGAGAAATATGAATAAAATTTTAGAGGGTAAAGATATAAATATTTTAAGAGAAGATTAAATAAAAGAGAGATATATTAAAAATTAATATATCTCTCTTTTATTTAAAGACGAATTATTTTTTAAAGAAAAGTGTTATTATAAATATTTTTAGTTAAAAATACGAATGTTTAAATAATTTTAAATATTGACAATATGTGTTTTGGGTGTTATGGTTAAAATAACGAATGATTAATAATTAATCATTAATAATGTTCGTGTTTTGAATGGGGGATTAAAATGTCTGGTATAAAGATGGTATTTGTAGAAAAAAAAGAAGAATTTAATGTTGAAGGTAATAAATTATTTAAGGATTTTAAAGAAAATTTAGCTATTAATTCTTTAGAAAAAGTAAGGGTTTTAAATAAATACATATTAGGAGAAATGGATAAAGAACAATATATAAGTGTTTTAAAGAGTATTTTATCAGAAGCTCCTGTAGATAGAGTTTATGAAGAAGAATTTGAACTTGAAGAAAATGAATATGCCTTTGGCGTTGAATATTTACCAGGCCAATATGACCAAAGAGCTGATTCTGCTATGCAATGTATAATGCTTCTTAATGAAGGAAAAAAAGTTTTTGTAAAATCATCAAAGATAATTGTTTTAAAAGGGAATTTAAAAAAAGAGGAAATAAATAAAATAAAATCTTATTATATAAATCCTATTGATTCAAGGGAGGTTAGTCCTTTTTCTAAAGTTTTTGAAGAGGATTTAAGTGAACCTAAAGAAGTAGAGGTTTTAAAAGGATTTTTAGAATTAGGTGAGGAGGAAATTAAAAATTTCCATAAAGATAAAGCTTTAGCCATGACTTTAGAGGACTTAAAGTTAATAAGAGATTACTTTAAAGAGGAGAAAAGAAATCCTACAATTACTGAGATAAAGGTTATTGATACTTATTGGTCAGATCATTGTAGGCATACAACCTTTGAAACAGTAATAAAGGATATTTTAATAGAAGAGGGAAAATATTCAGAGCCAATAAAAATAGCTTTTGAGAATTATAAAAAATCAAGGGAATTTGTTTATGGTAAAGAGTTAAAAAATAAAGAAATTAAATTAATGGATTTAGCAACAATAGCTATGAAGGAATTAAGAAAAAAAGGAAAGCTTGAGGATTTAGATGTTTCAGAAGAAATAAATGCTTGTTCTATAAATATAGAAATTGAAACTGATAAAGGAAAAGAAGAATACCTTTTAATGTTTAAAAATGAAACGCATAATCATCCAACGGAAATAGAACCTTTTGGAGGGGCTGCTACTTGTTTAGGAGGAGCTATTAGGGACCCTTTATCAGGTAGAAGTTATGTTTATCAAGCTATGAGAGTTACTGGAGCTTCAGACCCAACAACTTCAATTAGTGAAACATTAAAAGGAAAGTTGCCACAAAGAAAAATAACTTTAGGTGCAGCTAGTGGATATAGTTCTTATGGCAATCAAATAGGTCTTGCAACTGGACAAGTAGCTGAAATTTATCATGAAAATTATGTTGCTAAAAGAATGGAAATTGGGGCAGTAATAGCAGCAGCTCCTAAAGAAAATGTTGTAAGATTAGAGCCTAAAAATGGAGATGTAGTAATACTTCTTGGAGGACGAACAGGAAGAGATGGTATAGGAGGAGCTACAGGTTCTTCAAAGGAACATACTGAAGAATCAATTAATAAGTGTGGAGCAGAGGTTCAAAAAGGAAACCCTATAACAGAAAGAAAAATTCAAAGGCTTTTTAGAAATAAAGAAGTAGCAAGAATGATAAAAAGATGCAATGATTTTGGTGCTGGAGGAGTGTCTGTAGCTATTGGAGAACTTTGTAGAGGAATTGATATAGATTTAGATAAAATTCCTAAAAAATATGAAGGATTAGATGGAACGGAACTTGCTATATCAGAATCACAAGAGAGAATGGCAGTTGTTGTTTCTAAGGAAGAAGCAGAGAAATTTATAAGGCTTTCAGAGGAAGAAAATTTAGAAGCTACAATTGTTGCTAAGGTTACAGAGGATGAGAGATTAATAATGAGGTGGAAAGGAAAAACAATAGTTGATATAAAAAGAAGTTTCTTAGATACAAATGGGGCAAAGGAAGAAATTTCTTTAAGAGTGAAAGCACCATCTAATTATCCCTACAATGTTGAAGAAGGTGATTTAAGGAAAAAATGGCTAGAATCCTTAAGTGATTTAAATGTTTGTAGTCAAAAGGGGTTAGTTGAAATGTTTGATTCAACTATAGGTGGAGGAACAGTTCTTATGCCTTTAGGAGGAAAATATCAATTAACTCCAGCAGAGGGAATGGTAGCTAAAATTCCACTTTTAGAAGGCGTAAGTAAGGATGCTTCCTTAATGGCTTATGGTTTTAATCCATATTTAGGTGTTTGGAGTCCATTCCATATGGCTTTTTATTCAGTTATTGAATCAGTAACAAAAATAGCTGCTATGGGAGGAGATTATAGAAAGATTAGACTAAGTTTTCAAGAGTATTTTGAAAAGCTATTAAAGGATAAAGATAAATGGGGAAAACCTTTTGCAGCTTTATTAGGTGCTTATAAGGCACAAATGGATTTAGGGCTACCAGCAATAGGAGGAAAAGATTCAATGTCAGGTAGTTTTGGAGAGTTAAATGTTCCGCCAACTTTAGTTTCTTTTGCTGTTGGAATTGAAAAAGCTTCAAGAATTATTTCTCCAGAGTTTAAAAATATAGGTTCTACCTTAGTGCTTATGAAGGGGGAAAAATTAGAGGATGGAACTTTAGAGATTAAGGGATTTAAAAATAACTTAGAAAAACTTTATAGCTTAATTGGAGAAGAAAAGGTTATTTCAGCATATTCTATTAAGTTTTCAGGAGTTGCAGAAGGTATTACTAAGATGTCTCTAGGAAATAAGATTGGAGCAGTATTAAATAATATTTCTAGAGAAGAGTTATTTGGATTTAATTATGGAAGTTTAATATTAGAGGTTAAAGAAGGAATAGATATTTTAAAGGAGTTTAAAGGAAGTAACTATAAGGTTATAGGAAAAACCTTAGAAGAAGAAATTGTAAAATGTGAGGATTATGGTTTTGAAATTTCTATAGAAGAATTAAAAAATTCTTATGAAAATAAATTAGAAGGGGTATTTAAATCTGTAGAAGAAAATAAAGATTGCGTTTTAGAATTAAGAAATAATAAAAGTGGGGCTAATACTTTAAAAGATAAAGAAGAAAATATTTTAAAATCAAAGATAACAAGAGTAGAGAAACCAAGGGTTGTTATACCAGTTTTTCCAGGCACTAATTGTGAATATGATTGTAGAAGAGCTTTTGAAAGAGAAGGTGCAGTTGTAAGTGAGGTTTTAATTAGGAATTTAGATAAAGAAGCTTTAATAAATTCTATAGATATTTTAAAAAAAGAAATTGATAAAGCTCAAATAATTATGATACCTGGAGGGTTTTCAGCTGGAGATGAACCAGAGGGGTCAGCTAAATTTATAGCAACAATTTTTAGAAACCCTAAGATAAAGGAAGCTGTTATGAAATTTTTAGAGGAAAGAGATGGCTTAATACTTGGAATTTGTAATGGCTTTCAAGCCCTTGTTAAGTTAGGACTTCTTCCTTATGGAAAAATAATTGATATGGAAGAAGATATGGCTACTTTAACTTACAATAATATAAATAGGCATATGTCATCTATAATCAAAACAAAAATAACTTCTAAGAAATCACCTTGGTTTAATTATGTTTCCCTTGGAGATATTCATAGCATTCCAATATCTCATGGAGAGGGAAGATTTGTAGCACCAAAGGCTTTACTAGAAGAATTAGTAAAAAATAATCAAATAGCTACTCAATATGTAGATTTAGATGGGAATGTAGCAAAGGATATGCCTTATAATCCTAATGGATCGTATCTAGGAATAGAAGGAATAACAAGTGAAGATGGAAGAATATTAGGTAAAATGGGGCATTCTGAAAGAATTGGTGAAAATCTTTATAAGAATATAGAAGGAAATTTTGACCAAAAACTATTTAAGGCAGGAGTAGATTATTTTAGAAAATAGTTTTTAAAAGAATAAAGAACTAGCTTTTATATTTAATACTTATAATAAAGCAATATTCTATAGGCTAGTTCTTTAAATTTTAATGGCAAATATTATTAAATTTTTTATATAGTGGGAGGAAATCTTTAATGAAGGTAGCAATATTTTTTGGAAGCAAATCAGATATAGATGTTATGAAAGGGGCAGGAGAGGCACTTAAGGAGTTTGAAATATCTTATAGTGCCTATATATTATCTGCACATAGAGTGCCAGAAAAGCTTATTGAAACTTTAGAAAAAATTGAAAAGGAAGGTTGTGAAGTTATTATAGCAGGAGCAGGACTAGCTGCTCATCTTCCAGGGGTTATAGCATCTCATACAATACTTCCTGTTATAGGAGTTCCAGTAAAGGCTTCTTTAGAGGGGATGGATGCATTATTATCAATAGTTCAGATGCCAAAGTCAATTCCAGTAGCTACAGTTGGAATAAATAATAGTTATAATGCAGGAATGTTAGCAGTTCAAATACTTTCATTAAAATATCCAGAGTTAAGAGAAAAGTTAGTTGAATTTAGAATAAACATGAAAAATAAGTTTATAAAAGAAAATGGTGAGGGAGTGGAGTTATAATGGTAAATCAATTAGAAATGTTATATGAAGGAAAGGCTAAAAAAATATATAAAACTGATACGGAAGATAGGGTTATTGTTTATTATAAGGATGATGCTACAGCCTTTAATGGAGAAAAAAAAGCAGAAATAGAAAGTAAGGGAATGTTAAATAATGAAATTACTAGTCTTATTTTTGAAATGTTAAATAAGGAGGGAATAAAAACTCATTTTATAGAAAAATTAGGTGAGAGAGAGCAGTTATGTAGAAAGGTTGAAATAATACCTTTAGAAGTAATAGTTAGAAATGTAGCAGCAGGGAGTATGGCTAAGAGATTAGGTCTTAAGGAAGGATATCCTTTAAAAACTACAGTTTTTGAACTGTCTTATAAAGATGATTCTTTAGGAGACCCACTTATAAATGATTATCATGCTGTGGGAATTGGTGCTACAACTTTTGAAGAATTAAATAAAATTTATGAAATAACTAGTAAGGTAAATGAAATTTTAAAGGAAGTATTTAAAAAGCAAAATATAATTTTGATAGATTTTAAATTAGAGTTTGGAAGATATAAGGGAGAAATATTATTAGCAGATGAGATTTCACCAGATACTTGTAGATTCTGGGATGCTAATACAGGAGAAAAAATGGACAAAGATAGATTTAGAAGAGATATGGGAAATGTAATAAATGGATATAAAGAAGTTTTAAGCAGATTGAAATCATAAACTTTTTAAAAAGTATAATTTCATTAAAATTAATTAGGTATTAAAGGGAGTAATAAG
Organism: Clostridium sp. TJA032; assembly: GCF_058310275.1. Classification (NCBI taxonomy): domain Bacteria; kingdom Bacillati; phylum Bacillota; class Clostridia; order Eubacteriales; family Clostridiaceae; genus Clostridium; species Clostridium sp. TJA032. The sequence continues at coordinate 81,124 of NZ_JBZEFB010000001.1, forward strand.
GTATGGTTAAGGAGAATTTTAATCTTATTGATCCACAAAATGATAAGTTTAAAGATGAATGTGGAGTTTTTGGAGTTTATGCAAATAAACCAATAGATGTTGCGGCTATAAATTATTATGGATTATATGCTCTTCAGCATAGGGGACAAGAAAGTGCAGGAATTGCAGTAGCAAATGGAGAGGATATAAAAGTTCATAAAGGCTTAGGTGTTTTAACTGAAGCCTTTCATAAAAAAGACTTAGAAAATCTTAAGGACTTTAATGGATATATATCCATAGGGCATGTTAGATATTCAACAGCTGGAGCTAAAACCGTTGAAAATGCACAACCCTTAGTTAGTAATACTAAGCTTGGACCTATATCAACTGCTCACAATGGAAATTTAGTTAACGCCGAAGTAATAAGAAGTCTTTTAGAAGATGGGGGACAAGTTTTTCATACAAGTGTTGATTCAGAAGTCATTACAAGTTTAATTGCAAGAGGAGCTAAAAAAGGAATTGAGAGAGCGGTAATTGATGCTATATCAGCTGTTAAAGGCTCTTTTGCCATGGTAATAATGACTAAAAATAAATTAATTGGAATAAGGGACCCTCATGGTATTAGACCTTTATGTTTAGGAAAATTTGAAGAGGGGTATATATTAACTTCAGAAAGTTGTGCTTTAGATACAATTGGAGCGGAATTTGTAAGGGATATAAAACCAGGAGAAATTGTTGTTATAGATAGTGAGGGAATTAAAAGTTATAGATATTCAGAAAACACAGTTTGTCAAACTTGTGCTTTTGAATATATATATTTTGCTAGACCTGATTCAGTTATAGATGGTTTAGATGTGCAAAGTACAAGAGTTAAGCAGGGAGAGATATTATTTGATGAATATAAAATAGAGGCAGATATTGTTGTTGCAGTTCCAGACTCTGGAATACCAGCAGCTATGGGATATTCTAAGGCTTCTGGCATTCCTTATGAAGTTGGTTTTGTAAAAAATAGATATATAGGGAGAACTTTTATATCTCCTTCTCAAGAGATTAGAGAAAGAGCAGTAGCTGTAAAGCTTAATCCTTTAAAGGTGAATATAAAGGATAAGAGGGTAATTTTAATTGATGATTCTATAGTTAGAGGAACAACTTCAAAGCATTTAATTGAGTCATTAAGAAGAGCTGGAGCAAAGGAAGTGCATTTTTTAGTAGCTTCACCAAGTGTTAAGTATCCATGCTATTTTGGAATTGATACACCTTATAGAAGTCAGTTAATTGGGGCTAATAGAAGCTTAGAGGAAATTAGAGAAAGGATAGGGTGTGATTCTTTAGGATATTTAAGTTTAGAAGGTATGTATAAAAGTTTTGGAGGAAGAAGAAATTTTTGTGTAGGATGCTTTAATGGAGTTTATCCAGTTTCAGCACCTATGGAGGCTTTAGAGGATAATCTTGAAAGGGTGGAGAATTAGATATGTTAACTTATAAGGATTCAGGAGTAAATATTGAAGAAGGATATAAATCAGTAAAATTAATAAAAGAATATGCAAAAAAAACTATGAGTGAATATGTATTAAATGGTTTAGGTTCTTTTGCAGGTATGATTGAGCTTCCAGAGGGATATAAAAAGCCAGTTTTAGTTTCGGGAACAGATGGTGTTGGAACAAAACTTAATATTGCCTGTGAAAAAAGAAAGTTTGATACTGTTGGAATTGACTGTGTTGCAATGTGTGTAAATGATATTTTATGCCATGGAGCAAGACCCTTATTCTTTTTAGATTATATAGCTTGTGGAAAATTAGAAGCTTTAGTTTCTTCTAAATTAGTAGAAGGAGTTTCTAAAGGGTGTCTTTTAGCTAACTGTTCTTTAATTGGTGGAGAAACAGCTGAGATGCCAGGAATGTATAAGGATGGAGATTATGATATTGCAGGTTTTGCTGTAGGGATAGTAGATAAAGATAAAATAATTAATGGTAAGAATATAAAAAGTGGAGATAAGCTTATAGGAATTGCTTCTTCAGGTATTCACTCAAATGGATATTCTCTTATAAGGAAAGCCTTTAGGAATTTAGATGAAGATTTTTATGGAAAGAAACTTTGGGAAGAATTATTAATTCCTACAAAAATTTATGTAGAGCCTGTTTTAAAACTTATAGAAAAATTTGATATAAAGGGAATGGCTCATATAACAGGTGGAGGATTTTATGAAAATCTTCCTCGTATGATAAGCGAAGAGGGACTTTCTATAGTTATTAATAAGAATAGTTATGAAGTTCCTAATATATTTAAAAAGCTTATGGAAATTGGAATTGAAGAAAAGGAAATGTATAGCACTTTTAATATGGGTATAGGATTTGTTTTATGTGTTTGTGATAAAGATGTTAAGGATATTTTAAAGGAATTAGAAAGTTATGGAGAAAAAGCTTTTGAGATTGGATATATAAATTCTGGAGGTGAAGGAGTTTGTATAAAATAGCTGTATTAGCTTCTGGAAGTGGTTCTAATCTTCAATCAATTTTAGACAATATAGATAATGGAAATATAAATGGAAAAGTATCCTTAGTTATAGGAAGTAAAGAAGGAATTTTTGCCTTAGAAAGAGCTAGAAAAAAAGATATAAATACAGTAGTTGTTTCTAAGGAGAATTTTGGAGATAAAACTTCAGATGAAATATTAAGATTAGCTAAAAGTAATAATATTGATTTAATTGTTTTAGCAGGATATCTTTCAATATTAAAAGGAAAAATTTTAGAAGAATATAGAAATAAAATAATTAATATACATCCTTCACTTATTCCATCTTTCTGTGGAAATAAAATGTATGGATTAAATGTACATAAGGCTGCTATAGAAAAGGGAGTTAAGTTTTCAGGATGTACAGTTCATTTTGTTAATGATGAGGTTGATGGAGGCTTCATTATTGAACAGGAGATAGTTAAGGTTGACTTTTATGATACAAAAGAAAGTCTTCAAAAAAAGGTTTTAGAAAAAGAACATTTACTTTTACCAAAAGTTATTAAATATTTTTGCGAAGAAAAAATAAAAATTCATAATGGAAAAGTAAAAATATTAAAGTAGTGAGGGATTTTTATGAAAAAGAGAGCTTTAATAAGTGTTTTTGATAAGGAAGGAATTTTAGAACTTGCAAAGTTTTTAGTAGATAGAGATGTGGAAATAATATCAAGTGGTGGAACTTATAAATATTTAAAGGATAATAATATAGAAGTTAAAGAAGTAAGTGAAATAACTAATTTTAAAGAAATGTTAGATGGAAGGGTTAAAACATTACATCCTTTAATTCATGCTGGAATATTAGCAATAAGAGATAATAAAGAGCATATGGAATCTTTAAAGGAAAGAGAGATAAATACAATAGATTATGTAATTGTGAATCTATATCCTTTTTTTGAAAAACTTAGAGAAGATTTAAGTTTTAATGAGAAAATTGAGTTTATAGATATAGGTGGCCCAACTATGCTAAGAGCGGCTGCTAAGAATTTTAAGGATGTAGTAGTTATATCTGATAAAAAAGATTATAAGAAAGTTATGAAGGAACTTAAAGATAATAATTATGTATCTTATAATTTAAGAAAAATTCTTGCAGGAAAAGTATTTAATTTAATGAGTGCTTATGATGCAGCAATTTCTAATTTTTTATTAGAGGGAGAAGAGGAGAATAAGGAATATCTATCTCTTTCATATAAAAAGGTTCAAGAACTTAGATATGGAGAAAATCCACACCAAAAAGCTGCTTATTATAGCTCAACAGAATTTGATGGAGCTATGAATAGTTTTGAAATTTTAAATGGTAAGGAATTGTCTTATAACAATATAAAGGACTTAGATATAGCTTGGAAGGTTGCTTGTGAATTTGAAGAACCAGCTTGTTGTGCATTAAAGCATAATACTCCTTGTGGAGTAGCAATAGGCAAAAACACAAAAGAAGCTTATTTAAAAGCTTATGAAGCTGATGAAGTTTCTATATTTGGGGGAATAGTTGCAATAAACAGAAAGATAGATAAGGACACTGCTAAAGAAATGGTTAAAATATTCCTAGAAGTAGTTGTTGCACCTGATTTTGATTGTGATGCCTTAGAAATATTAAGAGGGAAGAAGAACTTAAGAGTTATAAAGTGTAAAAATAAACCTAAAGATAAAAATTATATGGTAACAGTAGATGGAGGAATATTAGTTCAAGAAGAAGATAATAAGTTAGCTAATGAATATAAAGTAGTTACAGAAAAAGAGCCAACAGAAACAGAATTAAGAGATATGATTTTTGGAATGAAGGTTGTAAAGTATGTAAAATCTAATGCTATTGTAGTAGTAAAAGATGGAGTAGCAACTGGTATTGGTGGTGGACAAGTTAATAGAATTTGGGCTACAAAAGAAGCTTTAGAAAGAGGGAAGGATGGTGCTATTTTAGCATCAGATGCTTTTTTCCCATTTAGAGATTGTGTTGATGAAGCTTTTAAAAAGGGAATAAAAGCTATAATTCAACCAGGTGGTTCTATTAGAGATGAGGAATCTATAAAAGCTTGTAATGAGCATGGAATAAGTATGGTATTTACAGGAATTAGACATTTTAAACATTAAGAATAAAAATAAAAAATTTATATAGGAGGTGAATTAGGTCATATATTTAATTAAAGTTTTAATTAGTTAAATTAAAATTATTGAAACTACTTTAATTTATATGACCTTTTATATATGAAAATACTTTTAGTTGGCTCTGGTGGAAGAGAGCATGCTTTAGCTTGGAAATTAGGAAAAAGTCCTAAGGTTGAAAAAATTTATGTTGCTCCAGGAAATGGAGGAACTGCTAATGAAAATAAATGTGAAAATATAGAACTTACTAAAATAGAGGATTTATTAAATTTTGCAAAGGATAAAGAAATTGATTTAACAATAGTAGGTCCAGAGGAGCCTCTTATTAATGGTATAGTGGATATTTTTAAGAAAGAGGGATTAAAAATATTTGGACCAGATAAAAGTGGGGCTAGACTTGAAGGAAGTAAGAGCTTTTCTAAAAATTTTATGAAAAAATATGGAGTTAAAACAGCTGATTATGAAGTGTTTTATGATTATAAAGAGGCTAAAGAATATTTAGAAAGTTGTAGATATCCAAAGGTTATAAAAGCTGACGGATTAGCAGCAGGTAAAGGTGTTGTTATATGTAATAGTAAAGATGAGGCTATAAAAACCTTAGATTTATTTATGATAAAAGATTTATTTAATGGAGCAGGTAAAAAGATTGTAATAGAAGAATTTTTAATAGGAGTTGAGGCATCAATACTTTCAGTTACAGATGGAAAGGTTATTTTGCCCTTTTTATCAGCTAAAGATCATAAACAAATATTTGAGGGTAATAAGGGGAAAAATACAGGAGGAATGGGAGTTGTAGCTCCTAATAAATATTTGACTAAAGAAATTTTAGAGGATTTTAATAAGAACATATTAGAAAAAACTTTACTTGGAATAAAAGAAGAGGGAATAGACTTTAAAGGGGTTATTTTCTTTGGAATAATGATAACAGAAGAGGGAGTTAAACTTTTAGAGTATAATGTTAGAATGGGTGACCCTGAAACACAAAGTCTTTTATCTTTAATGGAAAGTGATTTATTAGATATAATATTAAATGCTTTAGATGAAAGATTAAAGGAAACTATTATTAAATGGGAAGAAGGATATTGTGTTAATGTTGTTTTAGCTTCAAAGGGATATCCTGAAGAATATGAAAGAGGATATAAAATAAATATAGATAGAAGTGTTAAAGAAAATATTTTTATAGCTGGTGCTAAAAAAGAGGGAAATGAATTAATAACTACAGGAGGAAGAGTTCTTTCTGTAATTGGAAAAGGAAAGACCTTAGAAGAAGCTAGAAAAAATGCATATGAAAATCTTAATAAGGTTAACTTTAAGGGAATGTATTATAGAAAAGACATAGGCGTTTCAAAGTAAGCTTAAAATTTAAGAAAATTAATTTTAAAATAAATAGTCTAAAACTATAAAAAAAGAAATAATATATATTATATGTTTTTTAATAAAAAATTAGATATAGATAAGCAAACTAATAGCAGTGAATTTAGATTGTTTTATCTATATCTAATAAAAAAATACTCTAATAGAGCCGTTGTGTTTGGACTTTTTTAGTTTTGTTAAAAATAAAAAAACTCTTAAACTTAGTTTAAGAGTTTTGGTGCCGAAGACCGGAATCGAACCGGTACGGTGTGTTAGCACCGCAGGATTTTAAGTCCTGTGCGTCTGCCAGTTCCGCCACTTCGGCATGTCCTGTTGACAATATTTATTATATATACTTAAAAGAAAAATGTCAACAAAAATTTTAAAAAAATATTTTAAGTTGAATTTAATATAAAAAAATGATATTTTATTTTGAAATATTTTATTTTAATAAAGAAAAACTTATAAGCTTATAATTAAAAAATTAATAATATAAATTTTCTAGTTAATTTTAAGGAGGGTTAATTTTGAGCTGTTTAGGAAATATAATTTGGATGATATTTGGTGGCTTTTTTAATGCACTAGGATGGCTTTTTTGGGGTGTTATTTGGTGCTTAACTATAGTTGGTATTCCAGTTGGACTTCAATGTTTTAAGCTAGCAGGACTACAATTAGCTCCTTTTGGAAAGGAAATTGTAACTGTAAATGATGGCACAAGTCATTTTATATTAAATATATTATGGATAGTTTTTGGAGGCTTTACCTTAGCTTTAGCTAATTTAATTAGTGCTGTTATTTTTGCAATTACTATTATAGGAATTCCTTTTGCAATACAATCTCTAAAGTTAGCAAAACTTTCTCTTATGCCTTTTGGAAAAGAGGTTAGATAATAGTAAAATTAAAATGATAAAAGTTATTAGATTTTAATAGAAAAAATAATATTTTCATTAGTGTAATTTTAGATAAAAAAGAGATAAGAGTATTATTTTTTATTAAAAGTATAAATTATTTAAAAAATGTTGATAATGGAAAATTATTATTATATAATACTAATAAAGGTTAAGAAAAATTTAACATATTAATCTGTAGATTGTAAAGAAAGACATTTAAGAAATAATTATTCTTAATAACCTATAGATTTAAAATACTAAGGATCGAATTAGGAGGATTTTATTATGAAAAAATTTGTTTGTACAATTTGTGGATATGTTTATGAAGGAGAAAAAGCACCAGAAAAATGTCCAATCTGTGGAGCAGGTGCTGATAAATTCGTAGAGCAAAGCGGAGAATTAACTTTTGCTGATGAACACAGAATTGGTGTTGCTAAAGGTGTTGATGAAAGAATAATCGAAGGATTACATGCTAACTTTACTGGAGAATGTACAGAAGTAGGAATGTACTTAGCTATGTCAAGACAAGCTGATAGAGAAGGCTTCCCAGAAGTTGCAGAAGCTTATAAGAGAATCGCTTTCGAAGAAGCAGAGCACGCTGCTAAATTTGCTGAAATGTTAGGAGAAGTTGTAGAAGCTGATACAAAAGCTAACTTACAAGCAAGAGTAAATGCAGAGCATGGAGCATGCCAAGGTAAGAAAGACTTAGCTACATTAGCAAAACAATTAAACTTAGATGCAATCCATGACACAGTACATGAAATGTGTAAAGATGAAGCTAGACATGGAAGAGCTTTCGAAGGATTATTAAAAAGATATTTTAAATAAGATTTAAAATATAGGAGAATGTTTCTACATTAGTAGAAACATTCTTTTTTTATAAATAAAATAAAGTTAGGGGGAGAGTATAAGAATAAAAGGTGGATAAAAATTATAGATTATTTGTGTATGCTTTAAAGGATAAAAGAAGTATAAGTTATATGCTAATAGGTTAATAGAATATGTTTAATTATTAAAATATTTTATTATAGCATAATAAATAGAAAAAATAAATTAACAAAATGTAAATTTTAAATAAATATATTGAATATTTTTTATCTCAATGTTAATATCTATCTGTGGAAACGATTAATAGAAATGTATGGAATTCAAATTAATATTTTAAGAAATGAAAAGGAGATCTGACATGAAAATATTCATAGATACTGCTAATGTAGAAGAAATAAGAAAAGCTAGTAAATTAGGAGTTTTAGCTGGTGTTACAACTAATCCTTCATTAATAGCAAAAGAAGGTAGAGATATTAAAGAAGTAATTGAAGAAATATGTAGCATAGTAGATGGACCAATAAGTGCTGAAGTTATGGCTTTAGAATGCGAAGAAATGGTTAAAGAAGGAAGAGAATTAGCTAAAATACATAAAAACATAGTTATAAAAATACCTATGTGTGAAGAAGGTTTAAAAGCTGTAAAAATATTAGCTAGTGAAGGAATAAGAACAAATGTTACTTTAATATTCTCACCACTACAAGCTTTATTAGCAGCTAGAGCTGGTGCATCCTTTGTAAGTCCTTTCTTAGGAAGACTTGATGATATTGGAAATCCAGGAATTGAAATAGTAACTCAAATTGCTGAAATGTTTGCATTACATGGAATAGATACTGAAATAATATCTGCAAGTGTTAGAAATCCTATGCATGTTTTAGATTCAGCTATGGCAGGATCACATATTGCAACAATACCTTATAATGTTATTCTTCAAATGGTTAAGCATCCTTTAACAGATGCTGGAATGAAGAAATTCATTGAAGATTACAATAAGGCTTTCAATAAATAATATAATCTGCATTTACAATACAAATACAATATAAATTAACAAATTTTATAAAATATATTTTACTTATAGTCAACAATTAATCCTTTAAGAACTATCTTTTTAGATAGTTCTTTTTTATACATTTTAATATGTACAAGAAAATTTATATATAAAATAAATGTAAAAATTGTTATAATATATTGTATAAAATTTAAAATTTTAAATTGAATTATTTCGATTTATTGACAAAGAATAACAATATATTAATATTATACATATAGTAGTTTGTAAATGGTAAAAAAAGGAGAGTTAAAATTATGTTAAAAAATAAGATAATGGTTTTAGTTTGCAGTTTAGCTTTAGCTGTAGGATTAGTAGGTTGTGGTGGAAATAGCAATCAAAACAATGCTGATAATAAAGAAACAAAGACTACAGAGGCACCTAAAGAGGAAGATAAAAATAAACCACCAATAAATATGGATGATGTTAAGTTAGATATAAAACCTGGAAGTACAGATTCAAAAGGAAATAAGTACATAGATGTTACTTTAACAAATAACACTAAGTTACCTATTAAATATTGTAATATTACTTTGCTTAACAAGGATACTGGAGAAGAATCTTATGTAACTTTTGCAAATACTATTATGCCTGGTAAAACTAGCGATAAGTCTTCTACATATGCGCCAAAAAGTGGGAAGATTGAAGATGTAGAAGTAATAAGCTATAACATGACACTTGGAGAAGAGGATGGAAAAGATATAAACTTAAAATATGATGCTAGATTAAAACAATATCAATGGAAGAAGGCAGAATAATATTTTATAAATAATGTAGATATTTAAATATCTACATTATTTATTTTTATTAGTTATATTTTTAACTTTTTAATAAGAAATAAGTTTATTGACTTTAAAGTTACAAAGTGTATAATAAATTTAAAAGTTTAGAGAGAATAGTTAAATTCTTTTAAGAATTTATGCTAAATTTGTTAGTTAAAGGATTAATAATAATATTTTATATGGGTTCAGTATTGAACTTTTAAAAATTTTCAAATTTTTAGTTTGAAATAAAATTTATAATCTTTTAAATAATGAGTTTTTACTTTTATATTGATATATAATAATATAGAATTATAATTTATTTAATAGAACTCATTAAAATGGGTTCTATTTTTTTTTGAATGTTATGATTTGGAATTTTGATTTTAATTTAGACTATTTTTATTAAAAAGGTTAAAATAAAAAAGGAGGGCTAATATGATAGTTATATTAAAACCAGGAACAGAGGAAGAAGAGATTATAAAGTTTATTAAAAAAATAGAATCTCTAGGAGCGCAAACTAAGAAAATATCTGGTGAGGAGGTCTGTGTTATTGGTTTAATAGGAGATACCAGTAAAATAGATCCAGCTAAAATTGAAGCTAATAAGAATGTAGAAAAAATAATACATGTTCAAGAGCCCTTTAAAAAGGCAAATAGATTATTTCATCCAGAGAACACAATAATTGATGTTTTAGGTAATGAAATAGGAGGAAATAAAATAGCATTAATAGCTGGTCCTTGTTCTGTAGAGAGTGAAGAACAAATAGTAAATATAGCTAAAGAAGTTAAAGCTTTAGGTGCAAACTTTTTAAGAGGAGGAGCATTTAAACCTAGGACATCACCTTATAGTTTTCAAGGGTTAGAACTTGAAGGGTTAGAGTTATTAAAAAAGGCTAAAGAGATAACATCTCTTCCTATAGTTACAGAAATAATGTCAACTAGCATGATAGATAAATTTGTGGAAGATGTTGATATAATTCAAGTAGGAGCTAGAAATATGCAAAACTTTGATCTTTTAAAAGAGCTTGGTAAAATAGATAAACCTATTCTTTTAAAGAGAGGATTATCAGCTACAATAGAGGAACTTATAATGTCAGCTGAATACATAATGGCAGGAGGAAATGAAAAAATAATTCTTTGTGAGAGAGGAATCAGAACCTTTGAGACATATACAAGAAATACCTTAGATTTAAGTGCCATACCTATTATAAAAAAATTAAGTCATTTACCAGTAATAGTTGACCCAAGTCATGCAACAGGAAAAGCATGGATGGTAGAACCTTTATCAAAGGCAGCTATAGCTGTAGGTGCTGATGGTCTTATTATAGAGGTACATAATAATCCTGCTAATGCTTTATGTGATGGACAGCAATCTATAAAACCAGAAGAATATGGAAAGCTTTTAGAGGAATTAAGAGCCATAGCAAAAGCAGTTGGAAGAGAGCTTTAATATATTATTTATTTTCTTGGGAGTTTAAAAACTCCCATTAAATTTATATTAAAATAATATTATAAGGGGGAGTAAAGATGAGAACTTTAAAAGTTAACTTAAAGGAAAATAGTTATGATATAGTAATAAAAAAAGATTTAAAAGATAGTTTTGGATATTTTATAAAGAACATTTTTAAAGGGAATAAGGTTTCAATAATAACTGATGATAATTTAAAAGATATATATGGAGATTTTGTCAAGAAAAATATTGAAGCTGAAGGTTTTTTAGTAGATATTATTTCTATAAAACCAGGAGAGAAAAGTAAAAGTTTTTCTACATTACCTTATATCTATAATAAGCTTTTAGATTTTAACTTAACAAGAAGCGATTTAATTGTAGCACTAGGAGGAGGAGTTGTTGGAGATATTGCAGGCTTTGTTGCTTCTACATTTTTAAGAGGAATTTCTTTTGTGCAAATCCCAACATCTTTACTAGCACAAGTTGATTCTAGTGTTGGAGGAAAGGTTGCAGTAGATTTAGATAGGGGAAAAAATTTAGTTGGAAGTTTTTATCATCCAAAGTTAGTTTTAATAGACCCTAATATGCTTGGAACACTTCCAGAAAAATATTTTAATGATGGTCTTGGAGAGGTTATAAAATATGGGTGTATTAAAAGCAAAAAGTTATTTGAAAGGTTAGAAAGCTTTGAAAATAAAGAAGATTTAAAAGAAAATATTGGCGATATAATTTATGAATGTTGTAATATTAAAAGAGAAGTAGTTGAAGGTGATGAAAAAGATTTAGGAGAAAGAATGATTTTAAATTTTGGTCATACCTTAGGCCATGCTATAGAACAGATATATAACTATGAAACCTATTCTCATGGAGAAGCCGTTGCTATGGGAATGAATATGATAAGTAAAATTGCTGAGGATAAATTACTTACTAAAAAAGGAACAGCAGATAGGATTGAAGCTTTATTAAGTAAATATGGATTAAATAAAAGTATTAAAATTAGAGATAAGGAAGCTATTAAAGAGGCTATTAAGTTAGATAAGAAAAATTTAAAGGGTAATTTAAATGTTATTCTTTTAAAGGATATTGGTGATAGTTATATTTATAGTACAGATATAGAGTTTTTTAATTAATCTTTTAAGTTTATAATTTAATATCATAAAATACGGAAAGTGAGGGAAAGAATGAAAAGCATAACTATAACTCCAGGGAAATTAAAGGGAGATGTAAAAATTCCACCTTCTAAAAGTTTAGCTCATAGAGCTATTATCTGTGCCTCTTTGAGCAAGGGGGAAAGTATTATTTCTAATATTGACTTTTCAGAAGATATTATTGCAACTATGGAAGGAATGAAAGCCTTAGGTGCAGATATAAAGATACAAGATAATAAGTTAATTATAAATGGAGAAAATTTTTTGAAAAATTCTATAGAGAGAATAATAGATTGTAATGAATCAGGTTCTACTTTAAGATTTTTAGTTCCTATATCTTTAATAGAAGAAAATAAAGTTAGGTTTATAGGACGAGGTAATTTAGGAAAAAGACCTTTAAAAACTTATTATGAAATTTTTAATACTCAAGGAATTGAATATTCTTATGAAGAAGAAAATCTTGATTTAAAAATAAAGGGTAAGTTAAAAGGAGGAGAATTTAGAGTTAAAGGAAATATAAGTTCTCAATTTATAAGTGGTTTATTATTTACTTTACCTTTGTTAAAGGAAGATTCTAAAATAATAATAACTACAGAACTTGAATCTAAAGGATACATAGATTTAACCTTAGATATGATAAAAAAATTTGGTGTTAAAATAAAAAATAATGATTATAAAGAGTTTCTTATAGAAGGTAGACAAAAATATTCACCAATTACATATAAAGTTGAAGGCGATTATTCTCAAGCAGCTTTTTACTTTTCAGCAGGTGCCTTAGGTTCAGATATTAATTGTTTTGATTTAACTTTAAATTCCTATCAAGGAGATAAGGAATGTATTGAAATATTAGAAAATATGGGAGCAAAATTTATAAAAGAAAAAAATAATTCTTTAAAGATTATTTATAAATCCTTAGAGGGAGTTATTATAGATGCTTCACAATGCCCTGATATAATTCCAGTTTTAACAGTAGTAGCCTCTTTAAGTTATGGAGAAACTAGAATTATAAATGGAGAAAGGCTTAGAATAAAAGAGTGTGATAGATTAAGTGCTATATGCAAAGAACTTAATAAACTAGGAGCAAACATAAAAGAATTAAAGGATGGGCTTAAAATAAAAGGAGTTACTGAATTAATTGGAGGAGAGGTTTATAGCCATAAAGACCATAGAATAGCTATGAGCTTAGCTATTGCATCAACAAGGTGTAAAAATAAAGTTACTATAAATGAACCAGATTGCGTAAAAAAATCTTATCCTAGTTTTTGGGAAGATTTTAAGAGTTTAGGTGGAATTTTTAATAAGTAATAATACATATTTTAGATGAAAGGAGGAAGCTTTTAAAGAATAATTTTTTTGAAAGCGAAGAAATGGGAGGAGTTTGGGGTAATAAAATAAAATTATCTATATTTGGAGAATCTCATGGTGAGGGCTTAGGTATTGTAATAGATGGAATAGAACCTGGAATTAAAATAGATATTGAAAATATAGAAAAAGAAATGGAAAGAAGAGCGCCAGGAAGAAATAGTTTATCAACTCAAAGAAAAGAAGGGGATAAACCAGAAATTTTAAGTGGAATATTTAATGGATTTACTACTGGGGCACCTATTTCTATGATAATTAGAAATAATGATAAAAGGTCTAAGGATTATTCAAAGATAAAAGATTTAGTAAGACCTGGGCATGCAGATTTTCCAGGGTACATAAAATATAATGGCTTCAATGATTATAGAGGAGGAGGTCATTTTTCAGGAAGAATAACAGCACCTTTAGTTTTTGCAGGTGCATTAGCTAAGGAAATACTTAAGGAAAAGGGAATTTTTATAGGTTCTCATATTAAACAAGTTGGAAAAGTAAAAGATGCTTCCTTTGATTTTTTTAATTTAACAAAAGAAGATTTAAAAGAAATTTTAAACAAGGAACTTCCACTAATAGATACAAAAAAAATAGAAGAAGTAAAAGAGGAAATTAATTTTTATAGAATGGATGGAAATTCTATAGGAGGAATTGTTGAATGTGCAATATTAGGGTTAAACCCTGGAATTGGAAATCCATTTTTTGATTCTTTAGAAAGCACAATAGCTCATTTAGCATTTTCAGTTCCTTCTGTCAAAGGCATTGAATTTGGTGCTGGGTTTGAATTTGCAAATATGAGTGGAGAAGAAGCAAATGATGAGTACTTTATAGAAAAGGGAGAAATTAAAACATATTCTAATAATAATGGTGGTATAACTGGAGGAATATCAAATGGCATGCCAGTTATATTTAGAGTTGTTATAAAACCTACTCCTTCAATTTCTAAAGCTCAAAGAAGTGTAAATATAAAAACTATGAAAGAAGAAATTATAAAGGTTACAGGTAGACATGACCCTTGTATAGTACAGAGAGTTTTAGTTGTTATAGAAGCTATCTCAGCCCTTGCTATTTTAGATTCATTTTAAAATTAGTGAAATTTAAAGGTAAATATGATATATTATAAACTTAATTAAAGAGATAAAATTTTATATAACTTAAAGAAATGAGGTAATATTTTTCATGGATGATTTAATTAAGTTTAGAGAAGAAATAGATAACATAGATAAAGAGCTTGTTAAGCTTTTTGAAGAGAGAATGAATATTGTTTTAAAGGTAGCTACATATAAAAAAGAAAAGGGATTAGATATATTTCATGAAGATAGAGAAAAAGAAGTTATTGAAAAAAATTTAAAGAAAATAAGAAATAAAAATCTAACCCCCTATGCTAAAGAAATGCTTGTAGATTTAATGAATATAAGTAAAAAGTATCAGAAAGATTTTATAGAAAAAAAGAGGGAGTAAATTTTGGAAATTAAAACTTTGATTAAATTTTTGAAAGTGTTAATTGTAGTAACTCTTGTATATGCTCTATTTACATCTAATTTTGCTATAAGAGCATTTTTAGCTATTGTAGAATTAATTTTTATTATTATGTTATATAAATTTAAAAGCATATAAATTTTATCAAGTAAATGACAAAGACACTTAGCTTAAAAGCTAAGTGTCTTATATGAACTTGTGCATTTGGTTTTGGATATTTAAACAAAAAAACTTAAATTATATCAATCTTTTAACAGGGGATGCAAAAGATTATCATAAGTTTTGTATGGTAATTTAAACATATAAATATGAATTTATTATGGAGATTTATTAAGGAGTTATATTTTTAAACTTTAAAAATATAAAACTAATATTTAAATTTATAGCTTAAGGAAGTGAAGTTATGAAAGTTTTTGGACTAATAGGGGAGAAATTAGAACATAGTTTTTCTCCTAAATTGCATAAAGAAATTTTAGAAACTAGCAATATTTTAGGACTATATAATTTATTTTCAGTAGATAAAAAGTTTGAAGATAATATTGTAGAGAGTTTGAAGGTCTTAGGAATAAATGGAGCTAATGTTACCATACCTTATAAAGAAGTTGTCTTAAATCAGCTAGATTTTATTTCGGAAGAAGCTAAAATAATAGGAGCTGTAAATACAATTTTAATAAAGGAAGATAAATCTTATGGCTATAATACAGACTATTATGGTTTTGGAAAAATGTTAAATAAAGAGAATATAAAGGTTTTGGGAAATAGTTTTTTTGTTTTAGGTTCAGGAGGAGCAGCTAGAAGTGTTGTTAAGTATTTAGAAGATAATGGAGCTAAAGAAATAGTTTTAGTTTCAAGAAATAAAGAAAATGCTAAGAATAAATTCAAAGATTTTAAGATAAGTTTTATGGATTATAAGGACCTTGAAAATGTTTTAGATGAATTTGCTATAATAAATACAACTCCCTGTGGTATGTATCCTAAGATAGATTCAATTGCTATTTCACCAAAGTTAATAGGGAATTTTAAGGTAGCTATAGATATAGTTTACAATCCTCTAGAAACTAAGTTTTTAAAGAGTGCAAGGGAAAAGGGTTTAAAAACAGTAAATGGATTAATGATGTTAGTTGGACAAGGAATTAAGTCAGAAGAAATTTGGAATAACCTTAAAATCAATAAGGATTTAGAGGATAAAATCTATGAAAAATTAAAGAAGGAATTTTAAGTTTTATTTAAGTTAACTTTGTAATAAGAAATTGTTAATTTAAGTAGTTTTCAATAAAAAAATAAGTTTTTTTAGGTATAATTAGAAATAAATAGAAATTTATTTAAGTAAAAAGTACGAAAAGGGGATTAGGATTTCATGAAAAAAAGAGGAGTACTTTTAATTGGAATGCCAGGCTGTGGGAAAACTACTATAGGAAAAGAATTATCAAAGGTTTTAAAAATGAATTTTTTAGACATTGATGAATTTATTGAAAAAAGTGTAGATAAAAGTATAAAGGAAATTTTTCTTCAAGGAGAAGAGGTTTTTAGAGACTTAGAAAGTAAAAGTTGTGAGCTTTTAAGTACTTTAAAAAATGTAGTTATTTCTTCAGGTGGGGGCATAGTAACTAGAAAAGAAAATATGGAATTTTTTAAAGACTTTTTAATTATTTTTATTAATAGACCTATAGATTTAATAATAAATGATATAAGTATAGATGAAAGACCACTTTTATCTAATGGAAAAGAAAAGCTTCTTTCTTTATATAAAGAAAGAATTGACCTTTATAAAAAATATAGCGAAATAGAAATATTAAATAGTGGCAGTATTAATAATGCTATTTTAGATATAGTAAAATCTATTTATGAAATAAGTTTAGAAAAGTAAAAATAAACATAAGAAAATTTAAAGCCTTCTATAAATTTTTATAGGAGGTTTTAAAAAAATAGAAAGAAGAGGTGAATTAAACTAAAGAATTAAGAAAGTTAGTTCTTTAGTTTATATTAGTTATGAAAGTAATGGTTATAAATGGACCTAATTTAAATCTTTTAGGTATAAGAGAAAAAGATATATATGGCAAAAAGACTTTTAAGGATATTATAAGTTACTTAAAAGCAGAAGGAG
This sequence comes from Clostridium sp. TJA032, assembly GCF_058310275.1. Lineage (NCBI taxonomy): Bacteria > Bacillati > Bacillota > Clostridia > Eubacteriales > Clostridiaceae > Clostridium > Clostridium sp. TJA032. Next base: position 98,121 of record NZ_JBZEFB010000001.1, read on the forward strand.
AAAAGTTAGACTTAGATTTAGAATTTTTACAAAGTAATATAGAAGGAGAAATAATAAATTTTATTCATAGAGCGTATTTTGAAAACTTTCATGGGATAATAATAAATCCAGGTGCTTATACACATTATAGTTTAGCAATTTATGATGCTTTAAAGGGAGTAGCTTTACCGGCTATAGAGGTTCATTTAAGTAACATTCATAAAAGAGAAGAGTTTAGACATAAATCAGTTACAGCTAAAGCTTGTATTGGACAAATAAGTGGTTTTGGTGAGTATGGATATATTATGGCAATGAATGCATTAAAAAATTATGAAAAATCTAAGTAGTAAAAAAATAGTTTTATTATATATTCTTTAAAATTTTAAGAGGATAAGGAGAGTTCTATGGAGGAGAGAGATGAAATTTTACAAGTGATAATAAAAAATATTTTAGCAACTACAGATGAGCAGATTAAAGGAAATTTAAAAAATAGCTTAAGATTAAGGATGTCTTTATCAGAGTGTTTAACTGAAGAAGTTAAGTTCTTAAGAACTTTAAAATACTTAGTTGAAAAAAAGGTTGAAGAAATATTTAATGAAAAGAATTATCCTGCAAGTTATGAGGAATTTGTTAATTTGTGGAGTAGATTATCACAGGAAGCTAAAGTTTTGTCTAGAGAAATAAACTATGAAGTTGAAGAAAAAATATGTAAGTATGAATTTATATATTTTGAAGTTTATTGCAATGTTTATTTAAGATATTCCTTAGGACTTCTTTTTAATGGGAATAATAGGTCAACTTTAAAAGAATTAGAAAAATATAATTCTAAAAAAATAATAACTAATTATAGATATTTTTTGAGAAAAATATCACTTAGAAAAATAGAAAAAAGCTTAATGGTTTTAAATTAATAATTATTATTTTAAAATTAAAAGGAGAATCTTTTTTTAATTACTAAATAAAAGATTCTTCTTTTTTATTTTATAAAAATAAATTATTGTTTTAAACTTTTTAAGTATAAAAATAAAATGCCATATTAGAGGGAATTTAATATGTTTAAAAATATTTTTAAAAATGGTAATATTTAAATTAGAAGTAAATTTTAAGAGGAGGATTTTATGTGAAAATTGAAGCTATAAATATTAGCAAAAGCTTTGGGGAGGTTAAAGCATTACAAAATTTAAGTTTTGTAATTGAAAAGGGAAAAGCTTTAGGGCTTTTAGGAAGGAATGGTGCAGGGAAAACTACTGCCATAAGAGTTATACTTGGAATACTTCCAAGTGATACAGGAGAGATATTAATTAATAATAAAAAACTAAATTTTGATGAAAATACTTTTGGTTATTTACCAGAAGAGAGAGGGTTATATCTTAAATATACTGTAAAAAGTCAACTTATGCATTTTGGAACTTTATATGGAATGAAAAAAAAGGAGAGCTTAAGAAGTATAGAGTATTGGCTTGATAAATTTGAAATAAGTGAGTATTTAAATAAAAAGGTAGAAACCTTATCAAAGGGAAATAAACAAAAAATACAGCTTATAGTTGCACTTATGCATAATCCTGAGGTAATAATTTTAGATGAACCTTTTAGTGGGCTAGATCCTGTAAATGTAGAGTTATTTAAAAAGGTTATAAGAGAACTATTAAGTTCTGGGAAAACCTTAATATTTAGCAGTCATAGAATGGCTGATGTAGAGGAATTTTGTGATGATATTATAATGCTTAAAAAAGGAGAAACAATACTTAAGGGAAATCTTAATAAAATAAAAGAAGAATATGGAATAAAAGCTTTAATTATTGAGGGAGATAAAAGTTTAGAGGGATTTTTCAATAAGTCAGGTCTTGAATTTTCTATTTTTAAGGAAGGAAGTTATAGGTTAAATATTAAAGATGTAACTTTAGGTAAAAAACTATTAAAAGATATTGTAGATTCTAATTTAGACATAAGAGGATTTTATTTTGAGAGACCTTCTTTAAATGATATTTTTATAGAAAGGTTAGGTAATTAATTATGAGAAAGTTTTGGAGTATTTTTGCTTTTACATATAAAGAAACGATAAAAAATAAGGCTTTAATAATATCTACAATAATAACTTTAATAGTAATTCTAGGGTTTTTTAATATGGATAAGATAGCTAAAATCTTTCACAAAGATGGAAACAAAGATTTAATAATGGTTAGCGTTGATGAAAAAGACAGTTTCTTTAGTGAAGATAATTTAAAAAAATTAAATGAAGGAGAATTTGAAGTTGTTTTAAGTAAAAGTGCTGAGGAAAGTAATAAAGTAAAAAAAGAAATTGAAGATGGAAAATCAGATTATAAAGCATTACTTGAAATTTCTAATAATAATGACCTTGAAGGAAAGCTTTATGTAAATGAACTTCCAAGTGCTTCTTTAAAAGATGAGGTTGATAAAATCTTAAATGATAATAAGCTTATGGTCTCTATGGAGAAGTTTAATTTAACCAAAGAGGAATATAGTAATTTAATGAGCCCAGCTAAACTTGAAGTTGTGCAAATGGGAAATGCATCTCAAGGAAGAATGATTTTAGTTTATGCTCTTGTTTTTGGAATTTATATAATAACATTAACTTTTGGTGCTATGGTTGCTAACTCAGTTATAGAAGAAAAAAGTAATAGAATAATGGAAACCTTAATAACCATGGCAAGACCTATGGAACTATTTTTTGGAAAGGTTTTAGGGGTTTGTGCAGTAGGGCTTACACAAATAGCTATTATATTAGCTTGGGGATTTTTAATGTTTAAGACCTCTGGAAAGAGTTTGGAATTTTTATATTCGATGAATTTAAATTTTGAAATAATATTTGCTTTTGTTTTTTATTTTCTTTTAGGATACTTAACATTTTCAATGCTTTATGCAGCTGTTGCCTCTTTAGCTACAAGTTCTCAAGATGTTAATTCTTCTATGGGAGTTATTACTTTAATATTTGTTTTAGTATTTTTACTTTCAATGAATTGCATGTTTAATATTGAATCTACTTTAGCTAAGGTCTTTAGTTATGTTCCTTTTGCTTCTCCTTTAATAATGTTTGAGAGAGTAGTTTTATCTAAGGTTTCCTTTGGAGAAATAATAATAACAACTATTATTAATATTGCTTTTATAATAATTGTAGGATTTTTAAGTAGTAAATTATATAAAAAAGGTACTTTACATTATGGAAAAAAAGTTTCTATATTAAAAATTATAAGAGGAAAATAAGATAATAAATTTAAAATGTATAAAAATGGATAAATTTTTTATGGTTAATTTATTAAAATTTATTTTTAGTAAAATATAGTTAATCAAATAACTTAAATAATTAATTATAAAAGTAAAATTATGAATTTAATTATAGAAAATGTTTCCAAAGTATTAATTAAGAAAGAAAAGTAGTAATAAAAACAGTAAATATATAAAATGTATAAAATTGTATTAAATTTTTTTAATGAATTTAATACAATTTTTTTTTTTAAGTAAAATCTAGTGAATAAATTGATAAAATAGATGATAAAATTACTTATTTTATCATTTATTGTTGAATTAAATGGAAGAGAATATAATTAATGGGCAAAAAGAATTAAAAAAATGTAAAAAAAACAAGAAAAAACAATTAAAATGTCAATTAGGTCATATGAAAAAGTATTAACTTTGTAGTATATTATTTTACAAAGAAGAACATAAATATAGGAGTGATTAAAATGTGTACAGGATTAATGTTAAAAACTAAAGACGGAAATCATTTATTTGGAAGAAATATGGATATAGAGTTTTCTTTTAATCAATCTATAATATTTTTACCTAGAAACTATGTAGGGGTAAATACTGAAACAGGAAGAAGAGTTGAACCTAAGTATGCTGTACTTGGTATGGGAACTGTTTTTAATAGTTATCCAACATTTGCAGATGGATTTAATGAAAAGGGATTAGCAGCAGCAGGATTAAACTTCCCACAATATGCATACTATCCTTTAGAAGAAGAAGAAGGAAAAATAAACGTTCCTCAATATGACTTTTTACTATGGATTTTAGCTAACTTTGAAACTGTTGATGAGCTTAAAGAAGCTTTAAAAAATACTTTAATAGTTGATGAAACAATTAGTAAAAAAGTATCTAACTCTACTTTACATTGGATGGTTACAGATATAACTGGTAAAGCAATAGTTATAGAACAATCTAAAGAAGGATTAAAAGTATTTGATAATCATGTAGGAGTTTTAACTAATTCACCAACTTTTGACTGGCATATAACTAACTTAAATCAATATGTAAATTTAAGATATAGCCATGCTGATGAATTAACATTAGGTGAGCAAAACTTAAAAGCTTTAGGAGTTGGTACTGGTTTAGTAGGATTACCAGGAGATTTTACTCCAGCATCTAGATTTGTAAGAGCAGCTTTCTTAAGAGATGCTATGATAAAAAATTCTCAAGATACTATAGATATGACAGAGTTTTTCCATATCTTAAACAATGTTGCAATGATAAATGGTTCAGTATTAACTGCAGCTAACAAAAAGGATATAACACAATATAGCTCATGCATGAACCTTGAAGAACAAACTTATTCATACAATACATATGAAAATAATCAAATAAATGTTATTGATATGAAAAAAGAAGATATAAATGGAACAGAGATGAAAATTTATAAGTATAATACAACATTAAATGTTAATTATGAAAATTAATTAAAAACAATTATAAAAATTAAATAAAAATAAAGTCTTATGGCAAGTTAGGACAAGCCTTATCTTGCCATAGGATTAAAGAAAGAAGGTAAGGATTATGAGTGATAATTTAATGGCAAAAAGCGGAAGTAACAAAAAGCAATATTTCATGATTTTTGTATGTATGTTAATGCAAGCCATTCCTTTTGGAGTAGCTCAAAATATACAACCGTTATTTATACCATATGTTGTAAAAGAATTTAACTTTTCTTTAGCAGCATTCTCACTTATATTTACTTTTGGTGCTTTAGCATCTTCAATTTGTTCTCCTTTCCTAGGAAAACTTTTTGGTAAAGTAAATATAAAGATTTTATTTATAGCAGGTACTGTTTTATCAAGTTTAGGATTTTTAGGTTTTGGTCTTGTTAAAAGTTTACCTTTATTCTACGCTTTATCAGCAGTAACTCAAATAGGATGTGTTTTATTCTCAGGTTTAGGTGTACCTTATGTAATAAACCATTGGTTCCCTAAAAAAGGAAGAGGTACAGCTTTAGGTATAGCATTTGCAGGTGGTTCTATAGGTAACGTATTCTTACAACCTATCGTTTCTAACATGTTAGCTCAAAAAGGTTCAGCTTTTTCATACATAACTTTTGGAATATTCTCTCTTATAGTAAGTTTAGTAATAGTATTATTATTCATCAGACTTCCAAAAGCTGGCGAAATTCAAGAAGATACTACTCAAAATGCTAACTCAAGCCAAGCAAAAGTTGTAAAAACTTTCGAAGGTTTAGGTGCAGCTGCAACTAGAAAAAATAAATATTTCTGGACATTTGGTATTGGATACGCTTTAATAGGTGTTGCTATAGCAGCATGTAGTACTCAATATGCATCATACTTTAGATTAAGCTTACACTTAGATTCAAAATTAATAGGTATTTTAGGTTCAACATTTGCATTATTCTGCTTAATAGGAAATGTTGGTGGTGGACGTTTATTTGATAAATTAGGAAGTTTCAATACTATGTTAATAGGATGTATCCTACAAGGTGTTGCAATAATAGGTATGTTATTAGCATCTACTTCACATAGTTTTGCATTCTTATTCTCAATTTGTTATGGATTATGTGTATTCTCATATATGTCAGGCCCAGCATTCATGGCTACAGACGTATTTGGTAGAAAAGATTCAAGTGTTAACTTAGGTGTATTAAGCTTATTCTTTGCAGTTGGATTTGCTTTAGGTTCAACAATCTTTGGTGAATTCGTACAACTTGTAGGATTTAAGATTGCTTGGGTTGCAATGCTTGTATTCTTAGCAGTTGGATATTTCTTATTATTAAGCTCAATAAAATTATTCAAAAAAGAAGTACAAAAAATGACAGCTTAAAAATAATAAATATAGATTTAGTGTATAGAAATTTAATAATTAAAAATGCTTTAGCTTTAGATAAGTTCTTCTTAGCTAAAGCATTTTTTAATTGTTAAAGTAACATATTATTAGAATATTTTGAAAAAAATAAACAGTTTTATGTTAAATTTCTTAAAAAAATATTGAATTTATTAAGTTTTGTGTATATAATTATAAAAAACAAAAATAAAGAAATAAAACTATGAAGAGAAGAAGTACTTTAAATGGACTTTTCAGAGAGCTAAAGGTTTGGTGTGATTTAGTAGGAAAGTTTAAAGGAAGCAGTCTCAGAGTTTCTTGTTGAGAACTAAAGGTTAAGTAATAAGCAATTTATTTTGATTATAATAATTAATTTTAACATATACATAACTTTTAATTAGATTAAGACGAGTTCCTCCCGTTAAAGAGGATAGAAATTGAATTTTATTATATTTAATAATTGAGATTTCTAACTGAGGTGAGTAAATTTAATTTACTTATTAGGGTGGTACCGCGAAGTAGTTCCTTCGTCCCTTTTTAGGGATGAAGGAATTTTTTTATATCAAAATAAATTTTTAAAATAAGTAATAAAAGGGGGCCAATGTGGCATGGATGAAATTTTAGAAGTATTAGAAAAAAACAGTAGATACACAGATAATGAAATTGCAGTTATGACAGGAAAAAGTGTTGAAGAAGTTAGAGAAGCTATAAGGGATTATGAAGAAAGAAATATAATAGCTGGCTATACCACTCTTATAAATTGGGAAAACACAGGAAAAGAAACAGTTACAGCTTTAATAGAAGTTCAAATAACTCCTCAACGAGGTGTTGGTTTTGATAAGGTTGCAGAAAGAATATATAAGTTTCCTCAAGTTAAGGCCTGTTATTTAATGTCCTCTGGAGGATTTGATTTAACTGTAATTGTAGAAGGAAAAACAATGAAAGAGGTTGCAATGTTTGTTTCAGATAAACTTTCTATTCAAGAATATGTAACAGGAACAGCAACTCACTTTGTTCTTAAAAAGTACAAGGATCACGGTACAATATTTAAAGAGAAAAAAACAGATGATAGGGAGATGTTATTTATATGATGCTAGAGAATATGATATTAGACAATGTTAAAAATATGCCACCTTCTGGTATTAGAAAATATTTTGATTTAATAAATGAAATGGATGATGTAATATCTTTAGGAGTTGGAGAGCCTGATTTTGTAACTCCTTGGAATGTTAGAGAGGCTGGAATTTATTCTTTAGAGCAAGGACATACTCACTATTCATCAAATGCTGGTTTTATAGAGCTAAGAGAGGAAATATCAAAATATTTAAATAGAAGATTTTCTTTAAAATATAATCCTAAGGAAGAAATACTTGTTACAGTAGGAGGAAGTGAAGGGATAGACTTAGCACTTAGAGCTTTAGTTGGTCCTTCTGATGAAGTTATAATACCAGAGCCAAGTTTTGTAGCATATAAGGGATGTACAACATTTACAGGAGCAACAGCTAAAACAATAAATTTAAGAGCAGAGGATGATTTTAAGTTAACTAAAGAACTTTTAGAAGAAGCAATAACAGATAAGACAAAGGTAGTAATAATTCCTTTTCCTAATAATCCAACTGGAGCAATAATGACTAGAGAAGAACTTAAAGAAATTGTAGATGTTTTAAAAGATAAGGATATAATAATAATTTCAGATGAAATATATGCAGAGTTATCTTATGATAAGGACCATGTTTCAATAGCTACTTTTGAAGAAGTAAGAGAAAAAACTATAGTAATAAATGGATTTTCTAAAGCTTATGCTATGACAGGATGGAGATTAGGATATGTTTGTGGTAATAAGATTTTAATAGATGCTATGAAAAAAATACATCAATATGCAATAATGTGCTCTCCTACAACTGCACAATATGCGGCTATTGAGGCCCTTAAAAATGGTGATGAAAGTGTTTTTGAAATGGCAAGAGAATATAATAGGAGAAGAAGAGTTTTAGTTGAGGGTTTTAGAAGTATTGGGTTAGAATGTTTTGAGCCTTTAGGTGCTTTATATGTTTTTCCTTGTATAAAGTCAACTAAAATGAGTTCAGATGAGTTTTGTGAAAAACTTCTTATTGAAGAAAAAGTTTTGATAGTTCCAGGTAATGCCTTTGGAGACTGTGGAGAGGGATTTATAAGAGCTTGTTATGCTGCTTCTATGGAAGATATAATGGAAGCTATAAAAAGAATAAAAGCTTTTGTTGAAAGACATAAAATTTAATATACATACTTTTATATATAGGAAAATTAAAATTTTTACTATCTATAATATACTTAAGAATTTAATTTGTTTTTTTAAATAATAAAAAGCTATTTAACCTCATTTATTTTAATAAAGGTTAGATAGCTTTTTTATTAAAGATTTATACATAAAACTTTACCATGTAGAGCTTTTAAAAGTTCTTTTTTCTTTAAATAGTTTAGTTTAAAGTATAAAGTACTAGTTCCTCCTGTGTAGATATTTACAGTAAACTTATTTTTAATTCCTTGTATTTCTATTTTTTGTATATCTTTAAATTTATAAACTGCGTATCCATATATAATGCTATCCTCTGTAATATAAAAACAGGATAGTTTATAGGATAAAAATATTAAAAGTAAACAATATATAATAGATATAGAAAGGTTTAATATATTTTTATTATGTAAATAAGACATAATACCAAATAAAAGTATTAAGATTGAAAGCATAAACATAAATATAGAGATTAAACTCATTATTTTTATATTTACAGTTTTTTTCCCTTTCTTTGCTTTTCTTGTTTTTTGGAGCAAAATTATATTTATTAAAATATATATTCCTATAATGATAAATGCCACTAGAACCACCTATATTCTTAGATTTTATTTATAAGTTTACAATAAATTTCAACTACAGTCAAAGAGATTGTTAAGGTTTTATTTTATTATTTTCTGCACACTTTTTTATTAAAAATTTACATATATCATCAGATGCATTTAGCTTTGAATTTAAACTTTGAGAATATGTAATTTTATTATAATATTCCTTATCTTCTAAAAGTTTTTTGCAAAGTTTTAGAGTTTCATATATTGATTTTGATTTAACTCCTAAATTATGTTTAATAAAAAAGCTACAATTTGCACTTTCAACTCCAGGAATGGGATTTATCATTATAATTGGTAAATGTTTATTAATTGCTTCAGTAGAAGTTAAGCCACCAGGTTTACTTATTAAAATATCTGCAGATTCCATAAGTAGATTCATTTCATAAGTGAAATTAAGGACTGTTAAATTACATAAATTTTTAGTTAAACTAAGCATTTCTTTAAATAGTTCTTTATTATTTCCACAAACAACAGTTATATTGCAATTTTTTAAGTTATCACTTAGGTATAAGGTTGTGTCTTTAAGAGAACCTGCACCCATGCTTCCTCCCATAATTAAAATATGAGGTTTTTCTTTTTCAAGACCTAATTTTGATTTAGCTAAAGTTTTAGGAATTTTTTCTTTAAAAGAATTACCTATAGGCATTCCATAGGATATTAATTTTGAAGAGTCTAATCCTCTATTTATAAATTCTTTAATTAAATCTTTATGAGGTAAAAAGTAATAATCTAAATTTGTTTCTTCCCAAAAAGGAGCACAAGTATAATCTGTAACAATAGAGGCTGTTAAGGTCTTTAATTTGTTATTATCTTTTAAATAAGTAAGGCTTTGAGTTGCAAAAATATGAGTAGATACTATAATATCTGGTTTTTCTTCTTCAATTACAGAAAGTATGTTTTCTGAATAAAAGGAATTTAATTTATAAATTATAGATTTTTTATTAGAATCACTAACCCTTTCACCAGCTTTATAAATAGCACCAAAAAGTTTAGGAACTGCTTTTACTATGTAATTATAGGCAGAGGATACCTCCTTTGATATAGAATGTCCTGCAAATTCTAAGGAATCTAAAGTAATTGTAGAGATATTAAGTTTATTAAAAGATTCTTCTAAGGCTTTACAAGCTGATAAGTGTCCACCACCTGTTTTTGTGTAAAAAATTATAACCTTCATAATAAATCCCCCCATTAATAGAATTTTAGTAACTAAATTAGTTTATAACCATTGTAAATTAACAAAGTGTTAAAAATATTAATAAATTATAAATAAATATTGAACAAATTTTGATGATATTTTTCAAATTTTCATGCTTAAATATTATAAAGATTTTTATTGTTTTACCTTTAAATAAATAAATTATTATAATTGTGCAGATGTGTTAATTAATTTGACAGGAATAATGGGTTTGTAAAATTAAACTATTACTTTAACAATATTTACAATGAAAAGAAAAAGTGTATAATAAATTCTATCATAAGTGAGGGCAGAATGAATTTATATAAAAATAACAAATTTACATTAAATTAGATATTATATGTGAGTTTTTTTAATTTATAGGTCTTTTAAGAGAAAAATTAAATATAAATAAAGCATATTTTAAAAAATAAATTAAAAAACTCAATTTAATATATTTGGGTAATTAATTAAATTTAGGAAGTCAGGTGAGTTGTTTAATGGAGGAATTAAAAGTAAGAAGAGTTGAGGAAAGAGAAGGGGGAGAAATTCTAAAACTTATAAAAGATACTTTTTTATGTATGATATCAGAAGAATTTTCAAAGGAATACTTTAAGGCAATGTTTTCTAAAGATCACGAAGAAAGTATTTTAGATAAAGCTGATAAAATTCATATTTATATAGCTTTAGTAAATAATAAAATAGTTGCTTTTGGTGCGATTGATAGCTTTTTAGAAAAAGAAGATGAAAGTATGATTTATCCTATCTGTGTTTTACCAAAGTTTCAAGGGAGAGGAATAGGTAAAAAGATAATGGGAGTTTTAGAAAATGATGAGTATTATATAAGGTCAAGAAGAATAGAGCTTAAAGCTTCAGATAAAGTTTGTGATTTTTATAAAAAATTAGGTTTTGATCACAAATATAACCTAAAAGAATTAGATAAGTATGGAAACTATAAATTAGAAAAGTTTAGATATAGATTACAATATGACCAAAATTATTAATAGGGAATATTTTTTTATAGTTCTATATAGGTAAATAGGTATAATTGTAATACATGTATATGTATTATAGATTAAATTTATAAAACTTACAAAGTATAATTAGGTTCTTAAATCCAATTATATATTTGTAAGTTTTATTTTTTAAAATAATAATAATTAATTTTTATATATTTTTTTAATTTAAAAAATATATAACTTTATAACTTTTAATTTAGTATTTACATATAAGTTTTAATTTAGCAAATTAATGTTATAATGTAACTTAGAATTAAAATTAAGCTAGTATTAGACAGTTGAGGTGTATATTTAAATGACAAAACTTTATTATGAAAATCAGTATATAAAAGAATTTAATACTGAAATAACTGATATTAAAGAGAAAGATGGTAAATTTCATGTTTCTTTAGAAGATACTGCGTTTTTCCCAGGTGGAGGAGGGCAGATGAAGGATTTAGGGTTTATTGAGGGCCTTAAAGTTATTGATGTATATGAAGAAGAGGGAGAAATATATCATGTTCTTGAAGAAAAACCTAAGAAGTTAAAAAATTTAAATTGTAAATTAGATTGGGAAAGAAGATTTGACGGTATGCAACAACACTTAGGACAGCATTTGCTTTCTGGATGTTTTTACGATTTATTTGGAGCAAATACCTGTGGTTTTCATTTAGGTAAGGATATAAGTACTGTTGATATTATAGGTTTTTTAGATGAGAAAACTATAAGAGAAGTAGAAAGAGAAGCAAATAGATTAATTTTTGAAAATTTAGAAGTAAAAAGTTATGCTCCTAGTAGAAAAGAATTAAAAAAGATAAAAACTAGAAGAGAACTTCCTAAAACAAATGAGGAAATAAGAATTGTAGAAATTATAGGCTTAGATTTAAATGCTTGTTGCGGAGTACATCCTAAGAACACTAGAGATTTACAATTAATAAAAATAAGAAGATGGGAAAAACATAAGAATTCTACAAGAATAGAATATGTAGCAGGAAAAAGAGCTGTAGATGATTTTTTCTTTAAGGATAATATATTAAGTGAGATTAGTAAAATTTTAAAATCTGGTGAGGGAGACACCTTAAATGCTGTTAAAAATTTATCAGAAAGAAATAAAAATCTTTTAGAAGAAAATAAAAAAGCTAAGAGTGAATTAATAGATTACAAAATAAAAGATTTATTAAATAAAGGTGAAAATATAAAAGATACATACTTATTAAAAGAGGTTTTTTCTAATGAAGAGGTAAAGCATATAGAAAAATTAGCTAATAAAATTAGTGAGAATTATAAGGCTATAGTTTTATTTGCAGTTAAAAATGATAAGAGAGTTAATTTAATATTTAATTCTTCAAAGAATGTAAAAAATCTTAGCATGAATGAAATATTAAAAGATGCCATAACTTTAATTGATGGAAAAGGTGGAGGAAGTCAATTTTTAGCTCAAGGTGGAGGAAAAAATAATGGAAATACAGAGGTAGCTTTAGATTATGCATATAATAAAATAAGAGATTTTTTAATCTAAAGTTATGAGGAAAGGATTAAAAACTATAGTGGAGTTGAAGATATATGACATTAAGTAATAAAAAGTTTTTAAGTATAATAGTTCCTGCATATAATTCTGAAAAATATATAAAAAGGAATCTTTTATCTCTTTCAAAGCAAAGTTCAAGGAATTTTGAAGTTATAGTTATAGATGATGGTTCTACAGATAATACTTGTGAGTTAAGCAAAAACTTTTTAGAAGAAAAAAAATTAGACCATAAAGTAATTAGATGTGAAAAAAACAGAGGACAAAGTACTGCAAGAAATATAGGAATGGATTATTCAAAGGGTGAGTATTTACTATTTTTAGATTCTGATGATTTTGCAGAGAATAATTTAGTTGAAGTTTTAGAAAAAAATATTTTTAATAAACCAGATATTATTTTCTTTGATTTTAAAAGAATGAGAGAAGATAATACTATAAAAAATAGCATAAATCAAAACTTTGAATTTGGAAAATTAAAATCAGGAGAGGAGGTTTTTAGGGCTTATAAAAATAACAAAATAAAACTTTGGACTGGTAGTCTAATATATAAGAAAGAATTTTTAGAAAAAAATAATATTAGATTCTTAGAAAATGCTTATGGTGCTGAAGATTTAAATTTTATTTTTAAAGCTTTACTAAGTTCTAATAAGGTTATGGGTATAAAGGATAGCTTGACATTTTATTGCCAAAGAAAAGAATCTTTAACGAATAATCCTAATCTAGAAAAAAACATAACAGTTGTTAAATCTATGGAGGATGTGTCAGATTTTATTATAAAAAATAATTTAAGTTCTGAGTTAAAAGATTTTATAGAAAAAGAATTTATAAGTGAGCATATAATGTATCAAGTTTTAGGTTATTTAAAAAGTGGAAAAGAGGAAGAGGTTTTAAAGGTTTTAAATAGAAGGGATATTAAAAAATACTTAAAAAATTCAATGTTAAAGAGTAGTAGATATGGGAGGAGTTTATCTATTTACATCAAAATGGCTGCTTATTTTCCCCGTTTATTTGTAAAAACATATTTGAAGAAAACAGGAAAATAATTAAAAAAATAAATAAACTTGGAGAGATGTTATTAACAAAAAATTAACAATATGTTATATTTAAGATAAAGTAAATTATTTATTTTTTTAAATATAAAAATTAATAGAATAAAGGAAGTGAAAATATGTTTTTGAATGATAAAAAGTTTAAAGGTGCTTTAATACTTATTACTTATGCTATTATTTTATGTTTTATATTTATGAAGTATTCTACAATTTTTGGAGGGCTAGGGTATATTACAAGCCTTATTAGACCTTTAATTTTAGGTATAGCAATAGCTTTTGTTTTGAATATACCTATGAAGTTTTTCGAAAGAAAGCTTTTTAAAAGATTAGATAATAGTAAAAAATCATGGGTTAGAAGCATGAAAAGACCATTATCAATAACATTAACTATAATAGTTTTAGTTGGAGCTATAACGACTATTATATTATTTGTTGTTCCTGAACTTACTTCTAGTATAGTTAAACTTACAGAAAGCATACCTACATATTTAAAAGCTTTTGAATCAAATATGAATAATTATGCTGATTCAACAATACTTTTAAGCAAGGTTTGGGATCAAGTTACTAATGCATGGCAAGAAATATTAAAAACTATTACTCATTTATTTGGTGGACTTGCTTCCTATCTTGTAGGTTTAACAGTAGATTTTACTACAGCTGTTATTGATTTCTTCTTAGCAATTGTACTAGCTGTATATATGTTATCAAGCAAAGAAAAATTAGTATGTCAACTAAAAAAAGTAATATATGCTTATCTTAGAAAAGATATAGCAGATAAAATTTTAAGTGTTGGACAAACTACTAATAGAGTTTTCTCAGGATTTATAGTAGGTCAATGTACAGAAGCTGTAATAATAGGTACTTTATGTTTCTTTGGTATGTTATTATTAAAGATGCCATATGCTTTCTTAATAAGTGTTCTTGTTGGTACAACAAGCTTAATTCCAATATTAGGAGCATTTATAGGAACAATACCTTCTTTCTTCTTAATATTTATAATAAACCCTATTAAAGCTTTTTGGTTTATTGTATTTATATTCTGTCTACAAAGAGTAGAAGGAGATTTAATCTATCCAAGAGTTGTTGGAAGTTCAGTAGGATTATCTTCTTTATGGGTAATGCTTGCAATTATGATTGGAGGAAGTGCTTTTGGATTTGTAGGAATGTTAGTAGGAGTTCCTACTGCAGCTGTTATATACTGCGTATTTGGAAGTGCAACTAATAAGAGATTAAATAAAAAAGGTATAAAAATAGATGAAGAAAAAATAGAGGATAGTGGAAAAATCCATGTTTAATAATTAATAATTAAAAGCCTTCCTTAAGGTTAATACTTAGCTTTAAGGAAGGTTTTTCTATTGCTTTAAAAAAATAAGGTAATATAATAATAAATGGAGAATAAAAAATAAAATTTAATAAATTAAACTTAAAAATTGCAGAAGAATTAGTATATTTAAATAAAGTATATAAAATTTAAAGAGAAGAAAACTTTACAGTTTACTTAGGAGGACATTATATATATGATAAAATTTATAGCAACAGACATGGACGGAACTTTACTAAATAATAATAAGGAATTAAGTTCAGAGTTCTATGATATATTTTATGAACTAAAGAAAAGAAACATACTTTTTGCAGCAGCTAGTGGTAGACAATACTATACTTTAGCTAAGGAATTTGACAAGATAAAAGAAGACATGCTATTTATTGCAGAAAATGGAACATTTGTTGTTTATAAAGGTAAAGAGCTTGTAACTAATGGTTTAGATAGAGAACTAGCTAATGAGCTTATAAGAATAGGAAGAACTATAGAAAACTCAAATGTAGTTTTATGTGGTAAGAATTCAGCTTATGTTGAGAGTAATGATGAAAGATTTTTAGAGGAAGTTAGAAAATACTATGAAAGATGTGAAATAGTAGATGACTTAGAAAAGGTTCATGATACTGTTTTAAAAGTTACAATGTGTGATTTTAATGGTTCAGAAAAAAATAGCAATAAATATTTTGATAAATATAGAGAAAATCTTCAAGTAACTATTTCAGGAGATATATGGTTAGATATAACTAAGGGGGGAGTTAATAAGGGTGTAGCTATAAGAGAGATACAAGAACTTTTAAATATAGATTACAAGGAAACTATGGTCTTTGGTGATTATCTAAATGATTTAGAAATGATGGAAAGTGCATATTATAGTTATGCTATGGAAAATGCCCATGATGATTTAAAGAAGGTTTCAAGATTTATAACTCATAAAAATAATGATGAAGATGGAGTTATTCATGAAATAAAAAAAGTTATAGGAATTTAATTAAGATTATTATTAATAAAATTATCTTAAATACATTTAAAATTAGAAAATTAAGAATAATAGTAGTAATTACTACTATTATTTTTTTTATAAATTTTATGAATGGAGATAATTTTATGTTTAAACCAAAAAGAATTTTATTTGAAAAGAATTCCTTAAATTATGAGATTGGAAAAAATATTTATAATTTTTTTAAGGACTTTAAAGAAGTAGAAATTATTGAGCTTAAGAATAATAGAATAAAAGAAAATATACCTTACAAGGATTTTGAAGAATTTTATAAAGAAGGAAAAAAGACTATAGTTGTTGGAGTTAAGAGGGGAGGAAAGTTTCAGTCTTGTAAACCATCAGCTAATTGGCAACTTCCTCTTTTAAGTGGATGTATTGGTAAATGTCAATATTGTTATTTAAATACTAATTTAGGGGATAAGCCTTATGTTAAGATTAATGTAAATGTAGAGGATATATTAAACCAAGCTAATAATTATATTGAAGAGGCAAAGCCTAATATAACTATTTTTGAAGGTTCTGCTACCTCAGACCCAATACCAGTTGAGCCTTATACAAATTCTTTAAAAAAAGCTATAGAGTTTTTTGCAAAAAATGATTATGCAAAGTTTAGATTTGTAACTAAATATACAGACATTGATTCTTTGTTAAATTTAAATCATAATGGAAAAACAGAAGTTAGATTTACCATAAATACTGACTTTGTAATAAAAAATTATGAAATAGGAACTCCATCTTTTTTAGAAAGAATAAAAGCAAGTGTTAAAATGGCAAGGGCTAATTATCCTATAGGGTTTATAATTGCTCCTGTATTTTTATACGAAGGATGGAAAGAGGACTATGAATCTTTACTAAAAGTTTTAAAAAGAGAAATTAAAGATGATTTAAATCATAAATTAACCTTTGAAGTTATTTCTCATAGATATACAAAAAGGGCAAAAGAAATAATAATGGAGGTATTTCCTAATAATAAATTACCTATGGTAGACGAGGAAAGGACATTTAAATACGGACAATTTGGATATGGAAAGTATGTTTATAAAAAAGAAGATATAAAAGAAATCAAAGAGTTTTTCAAGGAAATAATATTGAAATATTTTCCAAGAAGTGAAATAAAATATATTATTTAAATTTCTATAGTTAATTAAATAAATACATTTATTTTAAGGATTTTTATTTATTATCTAAAAAGCTTATAATTAAAATAAAGATTATAAAGTTTAAAAAAAGGGTGATTAATATGAAGAAATGTTTATATTGTGGAAAGGACTTAGAAAAGGAAAAAAAGGAAGATTATATAGAAAATAAAATAGGATATTTTTGTAGTGAGGACCATTATGATAAATATATTCTTTCCTTAACTCCTGAAGAGTATATAGAAATTCAAAATTCTTTTTGCGTATGTAGTGATGATTAAATATCAGATAGGTTTATTATTTTAATTATAAAAAAGGCAAGGTATTTTACCTTGCCTTTTAGTTTGTTTTTAATAACAAAAACATCTTTTTTTTGAAGTTAAAAAATCTACAAATTTTTCTTCATAATAATCTAATTTATAATTTTTTCTAAGAGCTATATAGTATTTAAAAGAGAGATTTAAATCTTTTATATTTATTTTTTTTAATTCTCCACTTCTTAGCTCATGAGTTAAGGATATTTCAGGTAAAAAGGAATATCCTTGTCCAAAGGATACTGAAGATTTTATTGATTGAGGAGAATTAAGAGATAAAACAAAGTTTAGTTTATTTATATCAAGTTTATTTTCTTTTAAGCTTTCTTCAATTAATAGTTTATTCCAGGAACCTTCTTCTCTAGTTATTAAAGGAAGAGTTGAAAGAGTTTTTATATCTATAGATTTAAATAAGGTATTTTTTCCACCAACTAAGACTAAGTTATCGCTCATAAGTGGGATAAGCTCTAGGTTTTTATGTTCTTTAGGTTTTCCTTGTATTATTCCTATGTTAGTTTCATGATTAGTTAATTTTTTTAATATATTTGATGTATTATCTATTTCCATAGATATATCAGTTTTATAATGAATTTCCTTAAAGGTATATATGCTACAGGGCATTACATGTTCACCTAGACTTTTGCAACAAGAAATAATTAGTTTAGAATTAATATTTTTTAGTTCGTCTAATTTTTTTTGTAAGTTATCCTCTATAGAAAGCATAGATTCAGCAAATTCAAAGAGTATTTCACCAGCACTTGTTAAACTTACTCCTGTATTACTTCTATTTAAAAGTTTAAAATTTATATCATTTTCTAGCTTTTGAATTTGCATACTAACTCCTGGTTGAGTTAGATGTAGTTTTTTTGAAGCTTTAGAAATACTATTACATTTAACTGTTGTATAGAAGGACCTAAGATAGGTTAAATTCATAAAATCACCTCCTAATTTTTTTTATTTATATTTAATATAGTCTATGTATTATTTCATAATTTTATATAAAAAGAATGTATTTTTATATATTTTAAAAGTTTATTTGTTAAAATAATTAACATTAGAAAATAAGTAATATTATATAATTAAATTTTAATTTAAAAGCTTTAGTTAAAGCAAGATGTATAACAAACTGTTATTAAGCATAACATAGTTTTATTATGCTAGGTATAATAACCTATGCTATGATTAAAAAAGAAGGAAGTTTTATAAGAAAGATAGATAAATTTTTAACAAAGATTTTTAAAACTTTTATCTTTATTTAAGAAAGGTGGAGAGATAATGGGTAAAAAAATAGTTATTGTTGGAGGAGTAGCAGGTGGTGCTTCAACAGCAGCAAGACTTAGAAGGTTAGATGAAAAAAATGAAATTATAATGTTTGAAAGAGGCCCTCATGTTTCTTTTTCAAATTGTTGCCTTCCTTATTATTTAAGTGGAGAGATTGAAAATCATGAAGATTTAGTTCTTATGACACCTGAAAAATTTTATAAGCAATATAGAATAGATGCAAGAGTTTATACTGAGGTAGTATCAATAGATAGAAATAATAAAAGAGTAAAGGTAAGAAATGTAGTAAATGGCAATGAATATACTGAAAGTTATGATAAATTAGTTCTTTCACCAGGGGCTAAGGCTATAGTGCCAAATATAGAAGGTATTGAAGATGTTAATTTATTTACTGTTAGAAATGTTGTAGATATTGCAAGGTTGAAATCATTTATAAAAGATAATAATATAAAGAATGTATCTGTAATTGGAGGAGGATTTATAGGCGTTGAGGTAGCAGAAAATTTACAGGAAGCTGGATATAATGTAACATTAATAGAAGCTATGGAACAAATAATGAAACCTTTTGATTATGATATGGTTCAAATTTTTCATAAAGAAATGTATGATAAGGGTGTAAATTTAATAGTTGGAGATAAAGTAAGCTCCTTTGAAAATGGAAGTGTTGTTTTAAAATCAGGTAAAAAGATAAATTCTGAGGCTATTGTTATGGCTATTGGTGTTATGCCAGAAACTGAATTAGCTAAGGAAGCTGGTTTAGAAATTGGTGAAACAGGAGCTATAAAGGTAAATCAAAATTATTTAACTAATGATAGTGATATATATGCTGTGGGGGATGCTGTAGAAGTTTATAATGCATTGACAAATTCAACTTTTAAATTACCTTTAGCAGGACCTGCTCAAAAACAAGCTAGGGCAGTAGCAGACCATATACATGGAAGAACATCTAGAAATAGTGGATATATAGGTTCCTCTTGTATTAAAATTTTTGATTATAATGGAGCATCTACAGGGCTTACAGAAGGTCAAATAAAGGCTATGAATTTAAGCTTAAATTATGAGGTTGTAAGAGTTATACCACAAGATAAGGTAGGATTAATGAAAGATAGTAAGCCATTGCACTTTAAGCTTATATTTGAAGTTCCAACTGGTAGAATTTTAGGTGCACAGGGAATAGGAAAAGGAAATGTAGATAAAAGAGTTGATATAATAGCTACCTTAATAAAAATGGGAGGAACAGTAGAGGATTTAAAAGATTTAGAACTTTGCTATGCACCTCCTTTTGGAACAGCTAAGGATGTTGTAAATCATGCTGCTTTAGTTGCTTCAAATCTTTTAGAAGGAGCTTTTAAACAGGTTTATGTTCAAGATGTTAGAGCTTTGGTTAACAATAAAGAGTTTATAATAGATGTAAGAGAAGTAAATGAATATAAAGCTGGGCATATAAAGGGAGCTAAAAATATTCCTTTAAGTGAAATAAGAGATAGATTAGATGAAATACCAAAGGATAGACCTGTTTATTTACATTGTAGAAGTGCTCAAAGAAGTTATAATGCATGTCTAGCATTACAACATTTAGGTTTTAAAAATGTTTATAATGTGTCAGGAGGGTTTATGGGAATAAGCTTTTATGAATATTATAATGATAAATCTAAAAATAGAGAGCCTATAGTTACAGAATACAATTTTAACTAAAAATAATCTATGGTGTTTTAATTTTATTAAGGCACCATAGTAAAAATATATTATAATTTTAATTACCAATTTATAAGGGGGATTTTAGGTGAAAAAATACACGGAATACATTGTAGGTTTTGTCTTATTATTATTAATAATAGTAATAGGTAAGATGAATCTTAGCAGTTCAATGTTATTTTTTAGACTGCTTATAGGATTAGGACTTGGATATGCACTTACAAGATCATTTTTTGGCTTTGCAGGAGGAGTAAATAGAAGTTATAGAACTGGTTCTACAAAATTAATGAGAACATTAATGATATTATTTGCAGGAACTGCTATTGTAAGTGTTTGTTTCTTTATAGGTCAAGACCCTACAGAATATGATTTATGGATTAATCCAATTAATTTAGGGCTTATATTAGGTGGATTACTATTTGGTTTTGGTATGGCCTTTGCTAGTTGTTGTGCTTCAGGAGTTTTAACAGATGTTATAACTGCTCTACCACGTGCTTTTGTAACTTTATTTTTCTTTGGAATGGGAGTATATTTAGGATTCCCAGTTCAAAATTCAGCATCTTGGGTAAAAGATACTGTTATATCTACAGAAACTTTTAAAAATGGAGTATTTTTACCAGACTTATTTAAGTGGGATGGTTTAGATGGTTATTTAGGTGCAATAATAGTTACTATTGTTTTAGCTTGTTTAGTAATATGGATAGCAAAATTATATGAGGATAGAAGAAAAGCGAATAATACTTATACTGGAGTTAATTCAGAGATTGTTCAAGAACAAAAACATGAAGAAAAAGGTAAATTCAAATTATTTAGTGAAAATACATATGAAAAATTATTTGTTAGACCATGGACTCTTTATACAGGTGCTTTAGTAATAGGTTCTTTATTTATATTATTAATGGGAGTAACAAAAGCAGGATGGGGTGCATCTACTCCATTTGGATTCTGGTTTGGTAGAATTCTTGTAGCCTTTGGAATTTCACCTGAAAAAGTTGCAAGTTTTTCAGGAAAACCAATTGAAATGTTTACTGCACCATTTTTCTCAAATGGAACTAATGTACAAAACTTTGGTATAATCTTAGGAACTTTAATTGCATTACTTTTAGCAGGAAAATTTGCACAAACTTTTAAAGCAGGATTAAAAATAAGTTTTAAAGAAGGATTATTATATTCTATTGGAGGTTTTGCCATGGGATTTGGAACAAGATTATCTAATGGATGTAATGTAGGAGCTCTTTATACACCAATTGCTAACTTCTCTTTATCTGGATGGATATTCTTATTATTCTTAGTTATAGGTGGAGTTGTAGGTAATATAGTTTATAAAAGAGTTTCACCAAAGAAAGCTTGTTCTTTAAATACTAAGGGAAAATAAATTTTATAAATTAGTTAAAAAGCTATAATTGGTTAAAATAAAACTGATTATAGCTTTTTTTATTAGGCGAAAGGAATAAATAATGAAGGAAATAAAATTAAACAAGATAGATATATTTTCTATAGTTTTAGGGGCTATTATAGGTTGGGGTTCCTTTATGTTACCTGGTACTAAGTTTTTGAAAGAATCTGGGGTAATAAATACATTTTTAGGTCTTTTCTTAGGGGTACTTTGTATTATAATTATTGAAAAAAATTATTTAATAATGATGAAAAGTAGCAATGAAGAAGGAGGAGAGTTTTCTTTTACCTATAATAACTTAGGAAAGAAGCATGGCTTTATTGTTGGATGGTTTTTAACTTTAGCTTATTTTACTATGATTCCATTAAATGCAACTGCCTTTCCACTTGTAATTAAAAAAATATTTGGAAATGTATTAGAATTTGGATATTTATATAATGTAGCAGGGCATAATATTTATTTAGGAGAAATTTTAACATCAAGTATAATAATATTTATCTTTGCTTTTTTAAATTTAAAGGGGATAAAGAAAACCAGTAAGGTGCAAAATTTAATAATTTTTAGTTTAATATTAATGATTTTCATTGTTTTAGTAGGAATGATAATTAAAGGAGATAAAAATAAATTTTTTCATAATTATATTACAAATTATTCCTTTAATATAAATGAAGTAATTAAGGTTTTTGCTATAACTCCCTTTGCTTTTATTGGTTTTGATGCTATTCCTCAATTAAGTAAAGAATTAAATTTTTCTAAGAAGAAAGCCTCTAAGGTAGCTATTATTTCCCTTGTAATTGGTGCCTTAATTTATAATTTATTAAATATTATAACAGCTTTAGCTTACTCTCCTAGGGAGGCTATTTCTTTAGAATGGGCAGCTGGAAGTGCTGTTTTTAACACTTTAGGTAAGGGAGCTTTCTTTTTACTTATAATAGCTTTAACTGCTGCTGTTTGGAGCGGAATAAATGGCTTTATGATTTGTAGTTCTAAATTACTAGGTTCTATAGGAAATTATGAAATGTTACCAAAAAAAATAGGAGAAGTAAATAAAAATGGAGTTTTTGGAAATGCAATAATTTTTATAACTATAGTTAGTTTAATAGCACCTTGGTTTGGACGACAAGCAATAACTTGGATTGTTGATATGTCTTCCTTAGGAGCATCAGTTGCATATTTTTATGTTTCATTTATAGTTTTAAAAAATAGTAATAATAAAAAAACAAAAATTTTATCAATATTAGGAGTAATAATAAGCATAATATTTATACTTTTATTGCTTTTACCATTTTCTCCAGCTTCACTTTCTAAGGAATCTTTAATAGCTTTATTAGTTTGGTGTATAGTTGGAACTTTAGCTTATCTTAAAATAAAATAAATTTAAATTAAACTGTATTATAAACATATAAAGGTAATTTTAAAAAATTTTGCTTTTATAATTGGTTTTAATACAGTTTTTTATTATACTTAAAGTAGAGAGGGTTACAAAAGGTTAAATAAAAAATAAATATTCTTTTTAAATATGTTTTTAAAGAATAATTTATGAAAAGAGAGGATATGAGGTTTTATGGTTAAAGATTTAAAGGTTTTCAATAGGGAGATTTCTGAGAAATATTCTTTAGTTGAAGTTGTTAAGTGTGAAATTAACACAGAAAATGGCCCAAGAAATTTAGTACTTTGGGGAAGAGAACTTGATAAAAATTTCATTTTATCTTCTGGTATTTTAAGAAAGGTACAAAAGTATTATAAGTCATATAATTCAGAGGTAACTATAAATTTTGAAAGAGTTATATGTAAAAGATTTGAGAGAGAAGTATTTAAGAGAAATAAGGGTAATTTAGTTTTAGTTTTAGGAAGTATTAAAGATTTATTTTATTTAGAAAATAATTTCCTAAAGTCTATAGAGGATATAATAGATTCTTTAATTAAAAAAATTGAGATATCACATAAAAATAAGGCAAGAATAGTTTTTACAACTATACCAAATTTAAATAAAGAAGAAAAGTTATATAATTTAGTTAGGGAGGTTAATTCTTGGATTAGAAATAGTAAGTTTTTAGATGGATATATAGATATAGATAAATTTATTAAAGAAAATAAAGATTTAGTCATAGAAGACAAGGAAGAATTAGAAAATTATATTTTAGATAATATAGAGATTTCTTATTTAGTTAATATGTTAAAACCTTTTGAACTTGATTATAAAAGTCAAGAGGAGTTAATAAAAAGTATGAATGAGAACTCAAAAATTATCAATGAAAAGGGAAATGAAATTTTGATTAAGGGAATACCAGACCCTGTAGAAGGAACAAGAATAGATAGAAGAATTAAATATTTTCATGAACACAAAAGACCTGAAAAGAAAAATAATCCTTATGTATTTAAGGGTGAAGCTATTGGAAATATGCGTGAAAATATGGGATTATTAAATGTAAATCTTTGTAGAAGTAAGATTTTATCTAAAGAAGAAGTTATAGATGGAGTAAATTGTAGGGTTTATAAAAAGGATTTATTAAAAGGTAAATTAAATCCTTGTATAGTTTATATGCATGGTGGAGCTTTTATAGGAGGAAGTTTAGAGGTTTCAGAAAATCCTTGTAAGCTCTTAGCTGAAAAAACAAATAGCATAGTAATAAGTGTAGACTATGCCTTAGCACCAGAAAAGCCATATCCTAAGGGATTAAATGATTGCAGAAAAGTTATTAATTATATTGAGGATAATTTTTTTAGATATAATATAGACAAAGATAAAATTGGAGTTTTAGGAGAAAGTGCTGGAGCAAATTTTGCTGCTATCTTAGCTAATGAAAATGATAACTTAAAATTTCAAGGTCTTATATATCCTTTAGTAAGTTTTGTTTATGAAAATCCATTCTTTACTTGGAGCAAAGGTTACTATAATAATGAATATGATGAAAAATTAGTAGATGAGTTTATATTATCACTTAAGAATTGTGAAGGCTTAATAGATAAACTTTATATACAAAAAGATATAGATTTAAAAAGAGAGGATATTTCTCCTATATTTAATAGAGATTTATCAAAATCTAAAAGGGCTTTAATTGCAGTTTCTGAATATGATTATTTAAGAATTCAAGGAGAGATTTATGGAAAACTTCTTAAAGAAGCTAAGGTAAAAACAAAGATAATAAGATATGAAGGAGTTAACCATGCTTTTTTAGATAATCTTGGAATATATCCACAAGCTGAAGATGTAATAAATGAAATGTCAAAGGAATTTTTAGACGCAATAAATAATATCTAAAAAGTGAAATAAAAAGACTATAGTTTTCTATAGTCTTTTTATTTTATTTAACTATTTAATTTATTTATATTATTTATTATCATAACAAGTTCTTTAGGAGATTCAGGAAGGTCATTTTCTAACCAAGTTTCAATAATTGAAAGACAACCACCTATAGAATATCTAAGATAGTAGTTTGCAAGATTTTTATCTATTAAGTTGTAATTATTAAAAAGTTTCATAACATCTATTTGATTTGCTATATCTAAAATTCTATTTAATATACTGTTATCTCTTTGATTACAAAACAATACTTTACATAATTCTTTATTTTCTTTTATTAATTCAAGAACCTTAAGAAGAAGTAGACTATTATAATCCTTTACTGGAATTTCTTTTATATATTTTAATATTTGATAAAATAATTCATCTTCCATAGATTGAAATAAGTCAAAAGCATCTTTGTAATGAGTGTAAAAGGTACCTCTATTAATATCAGCCATTTTACAAATATCTGTTACGGTAACTTTATGAATTTCACGAGTTTTAAGTAATTCAATCAAACTCTCTTTAATAACTTTTTTTGTATAAAGAGTTCTTCTATTTCCACTTATACCAGTCATTTTAATATTTCCTCCCACCATTTACTTATTTTAATTTTAAAGTAAATTTAACTTAAAAATTATTTTAGATAATTTACTCTTAAGTGTCATAAAATAAACAAATTACTATTAAATGTCTATTTTATAACGTTAAGAATTTATGTGATTATTGTATAGAAACTTTTAGTAATTTATACTATTTATTATAAATTTAATTGAACATTGTGTCTATTTAATAACTTTTAGTATAAAGTTAATTTTTTATGGATTATTAGGGGGAATATATTATGGCTTATATAGATCTTATAAACGTTTATAAAAGATATAAAGTTGGAGAAAATGTGGTTGTTGCAAATAATGGTATTAACTTTTCCATTGAAAAGGGTGAGTTTGTTGTTATTTTAGGACCAAGTGGAGCGGGAAAATCAACAACACTTAATATTTTAGGTGGTATGGATAATTGTGATGAAGGAAAAATAATAGTTGATGGAACAGATATATCAAAATTTTCAAGTAGAGAACTTACTAAATACAGAAGATATGATGTGGGATTTGTATTTCAATTTTACAATCTAGTTCAAAATTTAACAGCTAGAGAAAATGTAGAACTAGCCACTCAAATTTCAAAAAATGCTTTAGATGTAGATAAAACTTTAGATTTAGTTGGCCTTTCTCATAGAAAAGATAACTTTCCAGCACAATTATCAGGAGGAGAACAGCAAAGAGTTTCTATAGCTAGAGCTATTGCAAAAAATCCTAAGATTTTACTTTGTGATGAGCCAACTGGTGCTTTAGATTATAGTACAGGAAAACAAATTTTAAAAATTCTTCAAGATACTTGTAGAAAGATGGGCACTACTGTAATTATAATAACTCATAACTCAGCTATAGCACCAATGGCAGATAAGGTTATTAAAATTAATGATGCAAAGGTTAGAAGCATTGAAATTAATGAAAAACCAATTTCAGTTGAAGATATAGAATGGTAGGAGTGAGAAGATTTTATGAAGGCTTATAAAAAATCCATAGTAAGAGAGATATTATCTTCAAAAGCTAGGTTCTTTTCTATAATGGTAATAATATTTTTAGGAGTTGCTTTTTATTCTGGAATAAAATCTTCAGGTCCTGATATGAATAACACTATAAATAAATTTTATAGTGATAATAATCTTATGGATAGTAAGATTGTTTCAACTTTAGGATTAAGTGAAAAAGATTTAGATATACTTAAAAATGACCCTAATATTTTAGATTATTATGGTACTCGTAGTATAGATGTAAATTTAACTAATAGAAATAATTTAGTTAGATTTATGGAGTATGATAAAGATAGTAATATAAATAATTTAATTATTTTAGAAGGAAAGGCTCCAGAAAATAGTGGAGAAATAGCCTTAGATGAGAAAGCTTTCAAATTAAATAAGGATTTAAAAATTGGTGATGAATTTGTTTTAGATACTGATGAAGATACCATGAAAAATTTTAAAGGTAATAAATTTAAAATAGTTGGTATGGTAAGAAGTCCTATGTATATTGAAAGAGAATCTAGAGGGACAAGTACTGTAGGAAAAGGAACTGTAGATTATTTTGCTGTTATAAATAAAGATGATATCAATATGAAATTTTTTACTGAAGTTTATGTAAGGTTTAAGAATGTTAGAGGGCTTAATGCTTATGGAACTGAGTATGAAAATTTAATGGAAGAAAATAATGAATATCTTGAAAATTTATATTCTAACAGAGAGATAGAAAGAATTGATGAGGTAAAAAATGAAGTAAAAGAGGAATTTAAAAATCCTTATAATGAGTTAAAAGAAAGTGAACAATTAATTTTAGATAAAGAAAAAGAATTACAAGAAGGAAAAATAAAATTACAAGAGGGTAAAGAAGAATTTAACAATAAAAAGTTAGAATTTGAAAATGGTATTAGCAATGCTGAAGATAAAATTCTAAAGGGAGAAGAACAGTTAAACTTAGGAAAAGATGAGATTAATAAACAAAAAGCAAATATAGCAGAGGGAGAAGAAAAGTTAACATCTTTAAAAGCTGTACTTGATAAAGGAAAAGAAGAATTTTTAAAATTGGGAATTAATCCATCTGAGGATTTAAGTAAATTAAATAGCAACTTAGAAAGTTTAAATAATTTATCTAAGGGAGTTGAAAATTTTTATAAGGACATAGATTCTACTGTTAACAATATTTCAGAGGGAGAAGAAATACCTAAGGATAAGATTATAAATTGGAAAAATACAGCTAATAGCCTAGGATTAAACGAAGTTACTAAGTTATTAGATTCTCTAGAAAAGGAACCTAGTAATAAAGAGATTGCCTTAAATATTTTATCTTCTTTAAATAATGAAAAGAGCGTAGTTAAAAATAATATTTCAAAAGCAAGTCTTTTAGTTTCTAAAGTTAATAAATATAACCTTGGAGTAAAAGAATATGAAAAGAATTTAGAAATAGTTAATTTAGGTAAAAGTAAACTTTCTGAGGCAGAAAATAAATTAAATTTAGGCCTTGAGGAATTAAACAAAGGAAAAAAATCTTTACAAGAAGGAAAAAGTAAGGCAGAAGCAGAGTTTTCAAAGGTTCAAGGAGAATTAAATTCTGCTAAAGATAAATTACAAGAAGGACAAAATTTAATAGATGAAAATAAAACAAAATTAGAAGAAGGAAAAAAGGAAGTTCAAGATAAAGAAAAAGAAGCTTTAAGCAGTTTAGAAGAATGTAATTACTTTATCTTTGATAGAACTGACAATCCAGGATATTTAGGATATGAGGATTCCATAAAAAGCTTAGATAGTATAGCAGCTGTTTTACCAGTATTCTTCTTTATAGTAGCCGTATTAATTTGTTTAACAACTATGACAAGAATGGTTGAAGAAAAGAGAATAGAAATAGGAACTATGAAGGCTTTAGGATATGGAAACTTTGAAATATCTTTAAAATTCTTAATATATGCAGCTTTAGCAAGTATATTTGGATGTATATTAGGTATATTAGTGGGAGTAAATATAGTTCCTCAAATAATAAATGATTCTTATGCTAGTTTATATTTCCTTCCAAAAATAGAACTTCACTATTATATTTCTTATATTGTACAAGCTTTAGTTATATCACTACTTTGTACTGTTGGAGCAGCTTTATTTGTAGTAAGAGTTGAGTTAAAAAATAAACCTTCTGATTTAATGAGAGCAAAGGCGCCAAAGTTAGGAAAGAAAATATTCTTAGAAAGAATTACTCCTCTTTGGAAGAGATTAAACTTTAATCAGAAGGTAACTTTTAGAAATATATTTAGATATAAACAGCGTATGTTTATGACTATATTTGGTATTGCTGGTTCTATGGCACTTTTAGTTACTGGTTTTGGTCTTAAGGATTCAAATAATATTATGACTAATAAGCAGTTTGAGAAATTATGGAAGTATGAAACTATGGTTGTGTTTGGAAAGCAACCTACTGAGGAAGAATTAAAAAATTACAATGAAACTTTAAATTCTATTTCAGGATATGAGAATAATTTAAGAATGCATCAAGAAGCTATGATTTTTGAAAAAGAGGGTATGAATAAACAAACAGTTACTCTTTATGTTCCAGAAAATAAAGAAGAAATAGGAAACTTTGTAGTTTTAAATGATAGAAAATCAGGAGAAACTTATGAGATTTCTGATGAAGGGGTTATAATAAGTGAAAAATTAGCAAAGCTTTTAGGTGCTTCTAGGGGAGATACAATTACCTTTAAGGATGAAAATGATAAATCTTATGAGGTTGTTGTAAGTAATGTAGCAGAAAATTATCTTATGCATTCAATGTATATGTCTCCTTCTTATTATGAAAAAGTCTTTGGAAAGAATTTAATTTACAATACAGACTTTGTTAACTTTAATGAAAGTGAAATGTCAAATGAAGATATTTCTTCAAAACTTATGAGCTGTAAGGATGTAGTAAATGTAACTATGACTTCTCAAATGGAAAAAACAACTAAGGAGTCAGCTGCTAATATGAATGTAGTACTTTTAGTAATAATATTATCAGCAGGTGCATTAGCCTTTGTAGTTTTATATAACTTAAATAATATAAATGTTTCAGAGCGTATAAGAGAGTTATGTACTATAAAGGTTCTTGGATTCTTTGATAATGAGGTTACTATGTATATCTTAAGAGAAAATATAATATTAACAATTCTAGGAATACTAGCAGGTTCTGTTTTAGGTAAGTTATTACATGCCTTTATATTAAATACAGCAGAATCAGATGCTATGATGATGTATCCTAATGTAAGCTTTATAAGTTATGTAGCAGCAGCCTTAATAACTATATTCTTCACAGTAATAGTTATGATACTTATGCATATTAAGTTAAAGAAGGTTAATATGATTGATGCTTTAAAATCAAATGAATAAAAATAAATAGAAATAAGC
The DNA here is from genome assembly GCF_058310275.1 of Clostridium sp. TJA032. NCBI lineage: Bacteria > Bacillati > Bacillota > Clostridia > Eubacteriales > Clostridiaceae > Clostridium > Clostridium sp. TJA032. The sequence continues at coordinate 128,190 of NZ_JBZEFB010000001.1, forward strand.
CATAATAAATATTATGGCTTATTTTTTCTTTGACTAATAAATATAAATTTTAAAAAATATTAAATTAATGTTAAAATTAAAGTGTGTATTTAATAGAAATAAATTAAATAAAAGTAATAATAAGTATTTAGGGGGTATTATTTTGGAGAAATTAACTAAAGACAATAAGGAAAATATACTTAGAATTGTTTATGATTTAATATTAAACAAGGAAACTTCAAAGGAAGAAAGAGAGATTCTAGTTTCTTTTAAAGATTCCTTAGAAAATGGAAAGGATTTTCAAGAGGAGATTATGAGCTTAGCAGAAAAATTAAGATTATTATCTCTTAGAAATTATAAAGATAAAAAATGTTTAAGTGATGCTGTAGGAAAATTTTATATGAAAATTTCAACTATAGGATTAAGAAATAGAAATGTAGCTACAGGTATTTGTGCAAGTAAAATAATATTTTAATAAATAAAAAAACTCCCTTTATATAAGGGAGTTTTTTTATTAAAGTAATGCAGAGAATAGTCTTGAGAAAGATTCTTTAAATTTAACTAAGTTACCTCTATTTACATATTCATCCTTAGTTAATTCTACAGAAACAAGCATGTCCTTTTCAAACGCTTTACGTTGAAGTTTAGCTATTTCATCAGAGTATAGCATACCGATTACCTCAAAGTTTAATTCAAAACTTCTAGTATCCATATTAGCTGTACCTATAGAACAAACCTCATCATCAATAACTAAAGCTTTAGAGTGAAGGAAGGAATCTTTGTCATAGTGATATATTTTAACACCAAAGTTTAATAATTCTCCTGCATATTTTAAGTTAGCCCAATAAACAAAAGGATGGTCTCCCTTACCAGGTATCATTATTCTTACATCAACACCTGATATAGAAGCAAGTTTTAAACTATCAGCTATACTATTATCTAATATTAAGTAAGGGGATTGTATATAAATATATTTCTTTGCCTTTTGTATAAGCTCTAAATAAGAAAGTTTTATTTCATAGAAGTTATTAGGGTTTGGTCCACTAGATATTATTTGCATACCACATTTTGAGTAATCAACTCTTTTTGATGGTGTTTCTTCATTTTTGTAATCTATTAAGTGGCTTAAATCTAAATCTTCCTTAGTTGCATATCTCCAGTCAGCTAAAAATCTTAAATTTAAATCTCTTACTGAATCACCGATGAATTTTATGTGAGTATCTCTCCAATAACCAAATTTAGGGTCTTTTCCTAAATATTCATCTCCTACGTTAAATCCACCAACATAACCTACTTTACCATCTATAACTACTATTTTACGGTGATTTCTAAAGTTCATGTTTAGGTTTATAAATTTAAGCATTGAAGGGAAGAATTCTCCAACTTTAACTCCAGCATCTATAGCTGATTTTAATTTTTTTCTGTTAGTAGATCTACTTCCTACAGAATCGTAAAGAAGTCTAACTTCTAAACCTTCTTTTGCTTTTTCTTCAAGTATATTTAGAATTTTTCTACCTAAGTCATCAGTTTTAAATATGTAAAATTCTATATTTATACTTTTCTTAGCTGCTTTTAAGCTCTCTATCATATCATCAAATAATTCTTTACCATCAAAAAAAACTTTAGTTTCTACATCTTCTCTATAAGGAGAATATTCCATGCTTTCAATAGCTTTTATAGTATCGTAATGCTTGTAATTTTTTAAATCTTCTTTTACAGATTTTGTACCTTTTAAGCTTTTAATGTATTTATTGAAAAGCTTAAGTTCAGATTTTTTCATTATAAAAATATCTTTAGTATTAACTTTTCTACCTAATATTAAAAATAGAATAAAACCTACGTAAGGTAATATAATTAATACTAATGTCCAAGATATTATACTTTTTGAAGAACGATTTTCTTTAAAAATCATGTAAAAAATAGTTAGTAAGTTTATAATATGTACTAAATTGGATAAAAAAGTAAAAATCATAATTAATAAATCCTTTCTATAGTTCTTATTTTTTTGTAATTTTTTTTGTCTTTTTGTTTTTTACATAGAATCTTGATGTGATAAGAATTTAAACTTAATTAATACGCTAAGTATTACTAATATTATATACTATTTTAACAAAGTATTTGTAGTTAAATATGTATAAATTGATACTTTCTTCAAATAAAGTTTTATTAAAATTAATATTAAATATTAGAATTTTATCATATAAGTTTATTTAAATTTTATTTATGCAATAAAACAGAAAAAATGTCAATTAAATTTAAATTAATTTTTTGTGAAAGCTTATAAAATAGGGAATTTAAATCATAAAAGAAATAAAATAGAAATTGTTTTTTTAAAATTTTTAATTAAATTTATAGGTGGATAATTTTTTATGGAGTATACTTTGAAGGATTAAACAAGGAAAAAGAAGAGGATAAAGTAGGACTATTTTTAATAAATTAAAAGGTTTTAAGTATGCTAATGAAAATATTAATTAAGTTAAAAATCATAAAGATTACAAATATATTTTAAGATAATAGATTTGTAGGTTTTAATCTATTTTACTTTTAATATATTTGTAATCTTTAAAATTAAATTATCTTAATAAAGTTATTTTTGTATCTATTACTTCAGGTTCTCTCTTAAATAAGAAATCTCCTTTTCTTACAGAGCAGTTAACTCCAACTCTTTCAAGAATTGCATCAAATTCATTTTTTGCATTTAAAACTATAAAGTTAGCATCTTTTCCAACTTCTATACCATATTTATCTTGAATATGAAGAGTTTTAGCACCATTTACTGTTATTAAATCTAAGGCATTATTTATTTCGTCTACAGACATCATATGACATATATGAATACCAGCATCTAGTATATTCATTAAATTACCATTTCCTAAAGGATACCATGGGTCTGAGATAGAATCTTGTGCAAAGCAAACATTAATTCCAGCATCATTTAATTCTTTAACTCTTGTAAGACCTCTTCTTTTTGGATAAGTATCATATCTTCCTTGTAAATGAATATTTTCTGTTGGGCATGATATGAAATTCATTTTTGATAATTTTAAAAGTTTAAATAATTTAAAGGCATAAGCATTGTTGTAAGAACCCATAGCACAAGCATGACTTGCAGTTGTAAGTTCTCCTATTCCGTTTAAGTAAGCTTCTGCTGCTAATAATTCAACAAATCTTGATTGGTCATCATCAGTTTCATCACAATGAACATCTATTAATTTATTATATTTTAAAGCAAGTTCTATAGTTTTCTTAACAGATTTTTCTCCCATTTCTCTTGTGAATTCAAAGTGAGGAATAGCACCAACTACATCAGCACCCATTTTTAAGGCTTCTTCTACTAATTCATCTCCACCTTTATAGGAGTACATTCCTTCTTGAGGGAAGGCAATAATTTGTATATCTATAATATCTTTATATTCTTCTTTTAATTCCATAATAGCTTTTAATCCAGTAAATTTAGGGTCAGTTACATCAACATGTGTTCTCATATATTGTGTTCCATATAGAATTTCTTTTTTAAGAGCTATTCTTGCACGCTCTTTAATCTCATCTATTGTCATATTACCTTTAGTTTCAGACCATCTTTGAATTCCTTCAAAAAGAGTTCCTGTTCCATTATTTGCGCCAGGCATACGAGCTGTGTATACATAATCTAAATGTATATGTGGGTCAACATAAGGAGGAACAACAAGGTCTCCTTTTAAGTCATAACTTTCTACATCTTTATATTTTTCAGAAAGATTTGGTCCTATTTCTTTATATACACCATTTTCTACAAATAAATCTACTGGTGTTTCTTTTCCTTTTAATCTAGCATTTTTAAATAAAATAGTTTTCATTTAAAATTTCTCCCTTCAGTTTTGGTATTTTACTAAAAAAATTAACTTATATTATTAAAGAAAAAATTAAAATTTTATAATTGCTTTTAGTAATTTAAGTTGTCAATAAAGAAAGTTTAGCATGAAAGATTTCTATAGTCATTGTATTAAATATACAATAATAGCTTAATATTACTGTGCACATAAAGAACATATTTTGGTAAAGAGTTTTGTATTTTTAGTACATTGTAACAAAATTTTACTCATTGTATACTGAGAACATAGCAAAATTCATTTAAAGAATTTTCAGCTAGAAGCTATATTTTAAGAAGCTTTGATTTTTAGCTAGGTATTTAATAAATTTTTTATTGTAAAGGATTTAAGTGAATATTCTAGCTAAAAATCAATTGATAAACTAAGATGAGCTGAATATTAAGACAAGAAAAGGGGATTTTATTATGTACGAAAATGTAAAAATGGAAAACATGACATGGAGAGAATTTGCGAAGAAAAAAGATGATGTAATCATCTTACCAATAGGATCTACAGAACAACATGGACCACATCTTCCAACTTGTGTAGATACTGTAATAGCAAAGGGGTTTGCTTATAGAATTGCTGAAAAAATAAATGGGGTTGTTGCACCAGCTTTATCATATGGATATAAATCAAAACCATTAAGTGGTGGTGGACCATTATTCCCAGGAACTATAGATTTAAATGGAGCTACATTACAAGCTTTAGTAATGGATATTATAGATGAATTTGTACGTGATGGATTTACAAAAATATTTATATTAAGTGCTCATTTTGAAAACGAAGCATTTATAGTAGAAGCTATGGACTTATGTTCAGCTAAATACGGAGATAAAGTAAAATTACTTCTTACTAACTGGTGGGATCCAATGTCTCCTGATGTAATTGATAAAGTTTTTGATGAAGTACCATTCCCAGGTTGGGCTTTAGAACATGCTGCTGTTACAGAAACTTCATTAATGATGTATTTTGCACCAGAACTTGTTAGAGAAGATAAAATAATGGATACAGAAAATGCAAGTCCAGCAACTTATTATAGATACCCAATTGAAAAGGATATTGTTCCAGAAACAGGAATACTTGCCTCAGCTAAATCTTCTTCAGCAGAAAGAGGAAAAATAATGGTAGATGATGTTATTCCAAACATTATCAAAATAATTGACAAAGCTTTTAATTAATATTAAATTAGTATTTGATAAATTTTAAAAAAGAAGTAGGGGATACTATGAAATTAAAAGGAATTATTTTAACAATGCTATCTTCAATTACCTTTGGTTTTGCCTTTACCTTAGGACCAATGACCTATGGACTTGAAGGAAGCAATCCAGTAACCTTGACCTTTTTAAGAAATTTTTTAAGTTTGCCATTTTTATTAGTAATAATTTTACTATTAAAAATAGATTTGAGAGTAACAAAAAAACAACTTAGAGACCTTATAATACTTGGATTTGTAGGAAATGCAATCACAACTTTAATGTTAAATATGGCATTTGCTTGTATAGATGTTGGAATAGTTACTCCAATACATTTTACTTATCCAATCTTTGTAACTTTAGGTTGTGTTATTTTCTTCCATGAAAAATTAAGCAAACAAAAAGTATTTGCTTTGATTGTTGCTATGTCAGGAATAGGATGTTTTTTCCTAACTGCCTTAACATCAGAATCCGTTGGTAAAAGTGCTGTATTAGGCCTTATATTAGCTGTAGCTTCAGGAATGTTTTATGCCTTTTATATTATCTTTATGGATAAGAGTGGTTTAAAAAGTGAACCACCTTTTAAGATAACATTTTATGTTGCAGTAGCATCTAGTATAGGAATGTTTATCTATGGCATAATTACAAAGGAACTTGTTTTAACTAATTTAACACCTAAAGCATGGATTTTATCAGCAGTATTTGCTTTCCTTTGTACAGTAGTAGCTTTATCTTTATTACAAGTTGGTATTAAATATATAGGGGCTAGTGAAGCCGCTGTTATAAGTACTTTTGAACCTATAACTAGCGTTGTATTTGGAGCAATACTTTTAGGAGAAAAAATAACACCTATGAAAATAATTGCATGTGCTTTAATTTTTGCAGGAGTATTAATTTTATCCTTTGCTAAAGAAAAACCAAAAGCTAAAAATGCTAATTTAGAAGTGAAAAAATCAATTGCAAATTAATATAATTTCTTAACAAATGAAAAAGAATGGACTATATAAAAATAAAATTTATTTTTATATAGTCCATTTTAAAACTATAATTTATAGCTTGTTTTGTAGATTTAAAAATTCAAAAATAAGTATGCTATTAAATAGCTCAAGGTCAGTCATAGCATCATCTAAATCTCTCTTGAGAAGGTTTTTAATTGTAGATAATCTATATAAGAGAGTATTTCTATGAATAAATAATTCTTGAGAAGTTTTTAAAAGATGCCTATTATTTTTAAAGTAGCATTTTAAGGTTTCTAAAAGATTCATTCCATGACTTTTATCATATTCTAAAATTGGTCCTATATTTTCATAACAATACTGATGAACATCTTTTATTTCAGAAAGTTCAATAAAAAGTCTTAAAATTCCAAGTTCATTATATTTAATTACCTTTGAATCGTTATCATACATATCAATCATAGAAAGTGCTTTAAAAGCTTCTTTATAGCTTGCCTTAATATTTTCTTCACTTTCTCTTATGCGACTAAAACTTAGGTTCATTTCTACATTACCAGAGTATTTTGATGACATAAGCTTAAATCCAGATTCAATATATTCCATAGATTTTTTAGCATCTTCATAGTCATTGCTAAAAACTAAGCTTAATATGTAATTTGCATATTCCATATGAATTAAGGTGTAGTTATTTCCTTTTAAAATATCTTCTAAGGAACTAGAGATATTTTTACTAAGAGAGCTTATATCATAAGGTGATTTTGAGGAATTTCTCATTTTTAATATGCTAATATAATGGAAAGGTCTTAATTTTATATTATAAAATTCTGCTAATACACTTATATTATCATTTATTTGGTCTTGTGAAAAAAGAAGAGATTCAAGAAAGTGCTTTCCGTTTTTAGCTTCCTCTCTTTTTTGTTCTATTTTTAGGAATATTTCTTGAATTATATCAATTAATTTTATATCCCAAGGCATTATAAATAAGGGAAGTGATTTGTTATTAGCTCTATTTATCATATCTTCAGTAATTTGACTTATATTTTTTTCATCAATTAAAATAACAATTCCAGCTAGTTTTTTTTGTATGCATTCTTCAATTAATAAAGATATATTTTCATTACTATCTTTATAAATAACAAAGAGAAGTTCTCCCCCATAAAGCCAATTTGAAATAGATTCTGTTGTCCTTACATAGGGCAAAGAAATTTGGTTATCTAAACCATTTTTACCAGCAATTAATTTTGCCTTTGAAAAATATTTAAGTTGAAATAAATCTTTGCAACAAAAACTCATAAAGTCACTCCTTTTAATCCCATTTCAATTCATATTATTTATTTTACCATTTTTTATTAATATATTAAATATTAATTAACATATTTACATATTTGTTTATTAAAGTTATATTTTAAGTAAGTTAAAGTAAATTATGTTAATTATAAAAGGAGATAGTATGGTTAAAAAAATAGTTAAAGATGTTTTATTTTTAAGTCAAAAGTCAGAGGAGGCTACAAAAGAGGATATTCAAGTTGTTTATGACTTAACAGATACTTTAAGAGCAAATTTAGAAAACTGTGTTGGAATGGCTGCTAATATGATAGGTGTTAGAAAAAGAATACTTGTTTTTGCTTTAGGAAATTTAATAGTACCTATGATTAATCCTGTTATATTAAAGAGTGAAAAGCCTTATGAGGTAGAAGAAAGTTGCTTATCTTTAGAAGGTCTTAGAAAAACCTTAAGATATGAAATTATAGAAGTTGAATATTTTGATAAAGACTTTAATAAGCATAGAGAAATTTTTAAGGGATTTATTGCAGAGATAATACAACATGAAATAGACCATTTTAATGGAATTATAATTTAAGTACATAGTAAAATAATAGCTAGTTTTATTTTAAATAAAACTAGCTATTATTTTATTTAATCAGTAAGTTTTCTAATTCTTTAAGAGTATTTATTTCATAGGTAGGTTTTATATTTTTTTTATTTTCTATTTTTTTAGGGTTATACCAACAGGTATCTAATCCTGCATTTATTCCTCCTTGAATATCAGAATTTAAACTATCTCCAACCATTAAGACTTTATTTTTTTCATTAAAATTCATTTCTTTTAATGTATAGTCAAATATTTTTTTATCAGGCTTTGAAATTAGTATTTCTTCAGAAATTACTATAGCTTCAAAGTATTTTGCAATTTCAGATTTTTTTATTCTTTTCTCTTGCACAATTTTTAATCCATTTGTTATTATAGCAAGTTTATAAAAATCTTTTAAATTTTCTATAAGGTTAAGAGAATCATCAAATAAAAATGAAGCGGAAGATAAATATTTTGTGTAAGAATTTGAAAAAGCATTTGCATCAATATTTAAATTTAGCTTATTAAAAAGTCTTTTAAAGCGTTCTATTTTAAGAGATTTTTGAGTAATAAGACCATTTTCGAAATCTTTCCAAAGGCTTGAATTAATCTTTTTATATATTTTTAAGTGATAGTTTTCATTATAGTTTATGTTAAATTCATTCATAGCTAATTTAAAAGCTTCTTTTTCAGATTTTTCAAAGTCAAATAATGTTTCATCAGCATCAAATATTATAAGTTCATATTTCATAATAATTCCTCCAAGAGTTTAAAATTTTTAAAGATTTTCTTTAGCTTTTACATATATTATAATATAAGGGGGCATATTTTTTCATTTTATTTTTAAAAGGGGGATAATTTTATGAAAAACAAAAAAATGAACTTTTTAGTTCTGTTTTTTCTTTTGAATGTTGTAATTTATATTTTTTACATAATATCTAAAAGAGTTTTAATGAAAAATGGAATTGAGTTTAGAGAAAATCTAGATAATTTAATGCTTTTATGTAAATTTTTAATAGTTTTCTTAGGAAACATTATAATAATTAAGTTTATTTGTAAGGAGAAAAAAGTAGGAAGTTTTTTTAAGGCTATTACTATATCCTTATCTTTTTTTGTAAGCTTTATTTTAATTTTAGGTTTTGTAATAATGCCTTATTTTTTCTATTCAAATCAAGAAATATTAGCTTATAGAGAAGGAAATTTATTAATTGCAAATTCTAGTTCAACTTTAAAAAATTCTACTATAAAGTTTTATGAGCCTATAAATTTCTTTTTAATGAAAGATAGTAGTAAATACGAAGATTTAAAAATTAATTTCCCTAAAAATATTTATGATTATGATGAAAAAAGATTTTTAGAAGGTAAATTTTTAGATATAAGAGATGAAAGTAGCTTTAAAAATTTAAATGTTTTTAGTGCAAAGGAAAAATTTAATAGTGGTGTTTTTAAGTACTTAGGAGATAATACTTATGATTTTGGTAATATAATAGTTAAGTTTGATAATAATGAGGTTGGTGTAAAAGAGGCTACAATAAATGAAGATATAGTGAGATATGGTGATATTAATATAATAGGAGAAAATATAGAAACTATTGAAGATAAATTAAAAAATATTAAAGAAGAAGGACCAGAGGTTGTTTTAGAAGAAGTTTTAGGAGAAGATAATACTAGAAATATATTAATTGGAAGAAAGTATACTTTACCAGAAAATAAAGATATTTATGAAATTTCATATTATGGCTATGTGTTAGTTCTTAATAAGGAGGGAGTAGTAAATAAGGTTAAATACTATAGTGAATAAAATAAAACCTTTCTTAAATTTTAAGAAAGGTTTTATTTTTTTAATATTTATAAGAATAAAGAAATATTTCTAAGTCAGAATTTATGGTTTTTATGTGTAAAGTTGCTTTGCATAAACAATTAAATCCTTGACTATCATAAAATCCATAGTTACATCTGCTATCTGTAAAAAGATAAAGGGAAGAAGAATCTTTGGATTTTAAATAAGAAAGTGCATCTTTTAATAATTTTTTTCCTAGTCCTAAGCCTCTAGCTTCCTTAGAAATAACAAATAAATTTATAGAACTATCAAATAAATTTTCTTTGTCTTTTAAAAGACTTAAGTAACCTTCTTTTATTTTTATAAATTCTTCAATTTCAAGAAAGTCATTTTCATCTTTTACTGGTAGGTCTTCTAAAGAGTTCTTTTCTTTTAAGGAATATAATTCTTCAAAGCTTTTTTTATCATTATCAGATTTACATAAGATAAATCCTAAAACCTTTGAATCTTTACAAACTACCTTAGCATAAGAGCTTTCCTTAAGTGTTTCTTTTAAGTAAGATTTTACTATTTCTTTTAAAAGAATTTCATTATGTATGAATTTATCAAAGCAAAAAGTTTCAGAAGTTAAGTTTTCTAAATAAGTAAGGTCTTCTTTTTTTAAATCTCTAAAAATTAAATTATCCATATATTATCAATCCTTTTTTTATTTTAAAATATATTATTCAAAAAGTAAGTATAAAGTATTGAGTAACTCTAATGTCAAGACATGATATATTATATTTATATAATCTTTTAAAAGAGAGGGTGAATTTATGAAACTATCTATAGGAGAAGTGGCAAAGCTTTTTAATATAAGTAAAGATACCTTAAGGTATTATGATAAAATAGGACTTTTAAAAGCTGAAGTTAATAAAGAAAATAATTATAGGTTTTATAATACTAGAGATTTAGAACAATTAGCCTTAATTTTAGGGGTAAAATATTTAGGAGTTAGTTTAAAGGAAATAAAAAGAGTTATAGAAAAGGAAGATTTAAAAGCCTATTCTGATTTAATAGAGACACAAAAGAAAATAATAGATGACAAAATAATAGAATTAAAAAATTTAAAAAGTTCTTTAGATAATAGTGAAAAAGTAATAGAAAGGGTTAAAAATTTTGAAAATACATATGACTTTAAGAAAATAAAAGAAGTGAAAACAAGTTTTAAGGTTTATGGAATAAAGATAGAAAGTATTTTAAAGAAAAATAAAAATTTAGAATTATTAAAACTAAAAGAGGAAAGACAATTATATTTTTATAAAATAGATAAAGGAAGATTTTCTATAGAAGAGGATGAATTTATATTTATAAGAGAGAATTATTATATAAAGGAATTTTTAAAAAAGATAGAATATAAGGAAAAGCCTATCTTGAAAAATATTCAAGGAGTTTTTTATGTAACAAATTTTTATGGAAGTTTAAAAGAGATAGAAGATTATATAATATCTATGAATATTAATTTAAACAAGAATAAAGAGGCTTTAATTTTTGTTCAATATAGCTTTTTTCTTCCTAAAAAGGATAGACAAGCTAAATATTTTGTTAAAATATATTTAAAAAAAGAGCTATAGGAAGTTAAATTTTCCTATAGCCCTTCACTTAAATTAAATCTTCTAAATCATTTACCTTTGTTTGTTCATTTTCATTTATAGGTATTACTAAGCATTTCTTACCTTCTATTATTTGAGAACTGATTTCTTGAACTTTTTCTGGCTTTACTTTAAGGATAATATCATAATCCTTTTCTAAATCTATATTATTCTCATCCTCTTCTTCTTTTAAAATTTCAGCTTCCTTACTAACTTCTTCAAGCTTATCCTTTAATACCTTTACCTGTTTTTCAAGATGTTCTTCTTTTCTTATTTGTTCTTTTAATTTTAAAGTTTTTTTATCTATTAAGCTTTCAGCTAAAGGAATATCCTCCTTAAAATTATCAATATAAGATTTTTCGATTTCTTCTTTAATATTTTCAGGAATATCGCTTTCTATAAGTATGGTTTGAATATCCTTATCTCCTAAGGACATAGGTTCTTTCTCTAAAATATCTTCATACATAGAATTATGTTCTTCTATCATGTTTTGTAAGTTTTCTTGTACTTCCATAAAGGCTTTTTCCCCTTCTTCTTCATCAGGGAAGGAATATTTTATAATATCTTTAAAAGCTAGTTTTTGTAAAGTTGCACTTTGTCTAGGAGTGCATCCTAATATATTTTCCATAACTTCCTCATGTATATCTTTAGGATTTTTAGTATAATACATAAGAGAATTTACATCTGAACTACGGTCTGTAAAAGCAGGGAAAACAAAACCTGTAGAAGGATTTTCAACTACCCAATCTCTTATTCTAGATTTTATTTCATTTTCTTCTTCAAAATATCTAAGACCAGGTTCTGATAAAGAAACAGGACATATAGCACATAAAATATATTCATAAACCTCTTCAGATTCATCTATTTTAATATTATCCTTAGTTTTAGTTATTACATCATAAGCATCATGGAAAAGGAGTATTAGAAAATTTCCTGTATAATCATAGTTATCAATAATTAATCTATAAAAATCATTAAGAAGTTCATCATCTTTTAATTTACTATTTTTTAAATTCATAAGAGATACTTGTTTTTCATTGACAAGATACTCATTTAAAGGAAAGGTAAGTTCTAATATATTGTTACCTATAGTACCAGATAGAACTTTTTTTGCTATTTCTAGATATTTAAAATATTCATCTTCATCTAGATTAAGAAAGGTTTCTTTAAAGTTTAAAATAATATTTTTTTCACCATTTACATAACAACCGCACATTTTTGTAAAGGTGCAATGGTCTTTTTTAAGACGCTTTTTTAATTCAAGTATATCTTTTTTATTCATACATAAACTCCTTATTTTTAATAAATGAATAAGTATTCTTTTATAAGTATAGTATTTTTTTTATTTTTATTAAAGCTTTTATTAGGTTACTTTTATTTAAATTAATTTAAATAAAATCTTTTAAAAAATAAATTTTAAATATAAGTTGCTAATATGTTAATAGTGTGTTAATATAAGAGGGTAGCAAAAAGCTAACAAAAAAAGTTTCATTTAGGTAAATAGTTTCTCGTAAATTAGGGATTATTATATCGATTTAGAATCTTTAATTTCAGGAGGAATGTTTATGTCAGATAAAATAATAACATGTAGAGATTGTGGAAGCGAATTCGTATTTTCAGTAGGAGAGCAAGAATTCTACAAAGAAAAAGGATTCGATAATGAGCCAACAAGATGTATGGCTTGTAGAAGAGCTAAGAAACAACAACAAAATAGAAGATAATTTTGAATTGTTATAGGCTGTAGTTTTAAACTACAGCCTTTTTTATTTTAAAATGAAAATCTTAAAGAAACTAACAATACAATTACAACTGTTGTAAATATAGGTATAAGTACAGAGGTAACAAGCATATCTTTATAAGCTTCTTTGTGAGTTAAGCTACAAATTGCCAAAGTTGTTATTACTGCACCATTATGAGGTAGAGTATCTAATCCACCAGAGGATAAAGAGGCTATTCTGTGAAGAATTTCAGGGGAAATATTTAAAGATTGACTCATCTGCAAATAAGTTTGAGATAGAGCATCTAAAGATATTCCAAGACCTCCTGAAGCAGAGGCTGTAAGACCACATATTAAATTAACAGATAACGCCTCAGAAATAATAGGGTTTGAGGAAAGTCCAAATATAGCACTTTGAACAAGAGTAAAAACTGATAAAGATTTTATTACACTTCCATAACCTACTATAGCACTTGAGTTTAGTAGAGGTTTAAAGGAATTTGTAACTCCCTTATCTAAAACCTTTTTTAAATTTTTGATTTTTTTAAAGTTTGTTACAATTAAGAATAAATCAGCTAAAACAATTGCTATTATTACACTCCAAGTTCCAGATACGTTACTTAAAGTTGTATTAAAATCCTTTAAATAACTTCCATCTATATTTTCATAATAAACCTTTGATAAAAAAAGATTTACTACAAATATTATTAAAATTGGAAAAATAGCTTTAAATATATTTGGTAAATTTTCGTAGTTTTCAGTAACTAAAGCATCTTTATGATTTCCATATCCTTCTCCCTTAGCTTTAGCTTTTTTAGCTCTATAAGTAAGCCATAACATACCTAAAGTTAACATAATAACACTTGCTAAAAGACCTATAATAGGAGCTGCAAAGGTATCTGTTCCAAAATACTTCATAGGTATTACATTTTGTATTTCTGGAGAACCTGGCATAGCTGTCATAGTGAAAGTAAAAGCACCAAGGGCTATGGTTCCAGGGATAAGTCTTTTAGGAATATCAGCTTCTCTAAATAAAGTAGAAGCTATAGGGAAAAGTATGAATGCAACTACAAATAAGGAAACTCCTCCATAAGTAAGAAGGGCACCAGATAATACAACAGCTAGTATTGATTTTTCTCTTCCAAGCTTTTTAGTAATAAAGTGTGCAATAGATTTTGCATAACCAACTTCCTCCATTAGTTTTGCAAAGATTGCTCCAGTCATAAAAAGTGGAAAATAGTTTTTTATAAAATTAGCAAAGCCTGTCATATATATTTCTGTGTAAGTTGCCATAAAATGAGAGTTAATTCCAGTTATAAATAGTATTGTAACTAAGGCTACAATAGGTGCTGTTATAATTGTAGAATAACCTTTATAAGCAAGATACATTATAAGTATTAAAGATAATATTAAACCTAAAACATCTAGCATTCTTTTTAAATAGAAGAATTAAAAATAAATTTTTCTTATTTTTAATTTTCTATATCTCCTTTCTTTTGTAAATTAATAATTTTCATTAGCCAAAATATTATATCATATAATAATCTATATTAAATAAAAAATATTCCCAAATAAGAAAAATATCTTTTTTATTAATCGTTTACTTACAAAGTTTTCTTTTAAAATACATAAAAAGGTATTAGCTTTAGATTTTATTATTGAAATTTCTTATTACAAAATCCTTGAATAATAAATTTTTTCAGAGAAATAATATTTAGTGAATTTTGCAATGTTATTTAACTAGCAAAAAATTTATTATAGGAAGAAGATTGTTATGGCACAAAAGAAAGAATTAAAAAAAGAAAATTTAAAAGCTAAAGATTACTTAAATAAGATTTTAGCTGGTACTGCAACTGGAATAGTTGTAGGATTAATACCTAATGCTATATTAGGAGCTATTTTTAAGAACTTTTTATATGTTTCACCTATATTTTCTACTCTTTATAACGCTGTAAATGTTATGCAGTTTATAGTTCCTGTAATAATAGGTGTATTAGTTGGACTACAATTTAATTTAAATGCAATGCAATCAGTAATTGTTGGAGCTGCAGTATTTTTAGGTTCTGGAGCCTTTAAAGTTAGTGAAGCTGGAGTTCAAATGGTTGGTATTGGAGATTTGATTAATATTATGCTAGTTTCCTTTATATCTGTATATATTATTAGGTTAATAGGAAATAGGTTAGGTTCTTTAACTATATTATTACTTCCTATTATAGCAGGAGCTGGAGTTGGATTTTTAGGAATGCTTATATTGCCTTATATTAGACAAATAACTATATTTATTGGAAATATAATGAACAATTTTACTACTTTGCAACCTTTATTAATGTGTATTTTAATAAGCGTTTCTTTTTCAATACTTATTATTTCACCAATTTCTACTGTTGCAATAGGAATAGCAATAGGAATAGCTGGTTTAGGAGCAGGTGCAGCAGCTATAGGTGTTACAGCATGTACAGCAATTTTAGTTATAGGTTCAATTAGAGTAAATCAAAGTGGGGTTACCTTGTCTATATTATTAGGTGCTATGAAAATGATGATGCCTAATCTTGTTAAATATCCTATTATTGCAGTTCCTATAATTTTAAATGGAATATTAAGTGGAATAGGTGCTTATTTATTTAACATAATAGGAACAGCAAATAGTGCAGGCTTTGGAATAGTTGGTTTAGTAGGTCCTTTAGCTGCAATAAATACTTTAGGAGCTACAAGTACTATATTGCAAGTAATTATAGCCTTTTTTATAATACCTTTTGTAGGAGCTTTTTTAATAGATTTATTTTTAAGAAAAGTTATTCACTTATATGATAAAAATATTTTTAAATATATTTAATTTATAAAAAAACATAAAGAGGAGAGTTAAGCAAATGAAAATTGCAATTGTTGGAGCAGGAGCTATGGGCTCAAGATTTGGATATATGCTAAATAAAGCAGGTAATGATGTTAAATTAATAGATGCATGGAAAGAACATGTTGATATTATAAATAAGGAAGGTCTTACTGTTACTGAAAATGGAGAAGATAAAAAGATAAAAATAAAAGCAATGTTACCAGAGGAGGCTAAAGAAGTTCCAGAGCTTATAATATTATTTACTAAATCTATGGGATTAGAACCTATGTTAGAGTCTATAAAGGGAATATTAGGAGAAAATACAAAGGTTTTATGTCTTTTAAATGGATTAGGACATAATGAAACCTTAGAAAAGTATGTTAATAGCAAGAATATACTTATGGGAGTAACTTTATGGACAGCAGGATTAAAAGGACCAGGACATGTTGTTTTAACAGGAGATGGAAGTTTAGAAGTTCAAAATATTCATAAAAGCATGGAAAAGGAAGCAAGAGAAATCTGTAATGTTTTAAGTAATGCTGGATTAAAAGCTCATTATAGTGAAAATGTATTATTTTCTATATGGCGTAAAGCTTGTGTAAATGGAACTTTAAATAGTGGATGTACAATTTTAGATTGTAATATTAAAGAGTTTGGTGAATTAAAAGAAGCACCAGAGCTTATACGTAATATAATAAAAGAATTTGCAAGTATTGCATGTAAATATGGAGTAAACTTAGATGTTGAAGAAGTGGCAAGAGGAATAGAGGCAATTTATGACCCAAGTCAAGCAGGAGCACATTATCCATCAATGCATCAAGACTTAATACAACATCATCGTCTTACTGAAATAGACTATATAAATGGATATGTATCAAAAAAAGGAAAAGAATTTAATATAAGTACTCCATATAACGATTTACTTACAATTCTTGTTCATGGAAAAGAGCAGTTGCTTATTAAATAAAAGTTTATAAGAGAGTAAATTTTAAGTTGATTTTTATTTTTATAAAAATCAACTTTTTTATATGACTTTATATAAGCTTATTTTAACTTATTGCAAATTTAAAAAATTAAATTTAATATAGTATATATATTATTTAAATTTTTATATAAGGTATTGTTTATTAAAATTAAGGCGATAAAGATTTAAGAAGGAGAAAATTATGAAAGAAATAAGAATAGAAAAAATTTCCTTAGAAGATTTTAAGAATAAATATAATGTAGAAAATATAGAGGCTTTAGAATCTTATGATTTAACAGATTTAAAATCACTTTTTAGCAGTTCCTCTGAAAAAAGCTATTTCTTAATAGGAGATAGATTATATAGTAGAGAAAAGAAAGAAGAAGCTTTTGGTAATATTTCTAAAGAAGATATAGTTTCCATTGAAGAATTAAATGAAAAATTTAGAGATTCCTTAATAAGTTTAAGAGAATTTTTATATCATGGTGGTGGAAATTTAGAATCAAAAGAGGCAATGGCAATTGAAAGGTCAATGAATGATAATTTAAAGGAAGCTAAAGAGATTTTAAAAAAGTATAAAAATATAGATAAAAATATATTAAAAAGTAGCAGTAAAAAATATTTTATGCCAGATTTTATTGAAGGACTTTTTGGAGAAGAAGAGTACAATTTTAATAATGAAATAGAAATAGATTGTGGTTTATAAAATAAAAAAATAGAAGCTTTTAAATAAAGCTTCTATTTTTTTATTTTACATAGACTAAATTTTTT
The DNA here is from genome assembly GCF_058310275.1 of Clostridium sp. TJA032. Lineage (NCBI taxonomy): Bacteria > Bacillati > Bacillota > Clostridia > Eubacteriales > Clostridiaceae > Clostridium > Clostridium sp. TJA032. The sequence goes on from NZ_JBZEFB010000001.1 coordinate 145,714, forward strand.
AAAATTGGAACATGTTTTTCTATAGAAAAATATATTTTTTGAACAGGTTTACTTAAAAGTTTTATATAAAAAATATTAAGTATAATGACCATTAAAAAAGACAATAAAACATGTTGAGGATAATGATGTCCTACATATAATCTAGAAAATCCTATTAAAAGAGAAAGGATTATAGAGATTATTCCTAAAAGTTTATTATATCTATTTAGTCCTAATGCTATACTCATACTTCCTACAGAATGACCACTAGGAAATGAAGAATCTGCCTTGTGGTAATAAAGTAGATTTGCTTTAGGGTCTTTTACAAAAGGTCTTGGAGCATAAAAAAAGTGTCCTAAAATTACTGATAAGGCTAGATTTATTACAGTAAAAACTATTGTGTCTACAGCAATACCTCTAGCTTTTTTATTATTATTTATAATTCCTATTAAATAAAGTATAATAACCATAAAAAGCATTATATAAGGAAGTTTTTTAGAGATAAAAAGCATGATTATATCTAAAAAAGAACTTTTTCCTGCTAAGCTATTTACACTATTAAAAATATTATTCCAAAATGTCATATAATAATTCTCCTTAATATTTTTTTTGTTAAACAAAAATGTAAAATTTATGAATTTTATACACAAAATTAACATTAATTATACATAATTTTATCTTTATGAAAATGACATAAAAGTTACAAAAAATTAAAAAATATAGTTATGTTAAGTTCTTGAAATAAGATTTTATTAATATTATAGTTACTTTAACAAATAGGAGATGATATTATGAAAAAAACTTTTTATGATTATGAAGAGGCAATAAAAAAATTACCTTTAAAAAAGAAATATACTAAGGAAGACCTTTTGACAAAAGATTTTCTAGTTGATAAAAGTGGAGACCTTGAAGTTTATTATGCACCTCACAATGAGTATATAAATAAAAATGCTAAAATTTTTATAGTTGGAATTACACCAGGTTTTAATCAGATGAGTGTAGCCATATTAAAAGCAAGAGAAGAAATAGAAAAGGGAAGTTCTGTAGAAGATATTATATATAAATGTAAGGTTGCAGGACGTTTTAGTGGAGTATTAAGAAAAAATACTATAGAAATGCTAAACTATTTAAAGCTTAATAAGGTTTTAGGGATAGAGGATTGTGAAGAACTTTTTTATGAAAAGGATTATTTAATGCATACTGTTTCCTTAATTCCCTATGCTGTATTTTATAAAGGTAAAAATTATACAGGGCATACGCCAAAACTTATAAAGAGTGATTTTTTAATGAAATATGTATATACAAATTTTTTAGATGAAATTAAAAGTTTAAATGATTTTGAAAATATTTTAATAATTCCTCTAGGTAAGGCTGTAGAGGAAGTTCTTCTTAAATTAAGTGAAGAAGGAAAAATCAATGAAAAGCAAATTCTTAAAGGGTTTCCCCATCCTTCTGGAGCTAATGTTAATAGAATAAAGATTTTAGAGGAAAATAAAGAAGGAATGATGGAAGAAATAAGAGAATTTTTTAAGAAATAATTAGATTAACCTCATCCTAAACAATTTTAGGATGGAGTTTTTCTTTAATGAGTTTAAAAAAATTAATAGATTTATACTTAGTAAGCATAAATCTCTGTATCTTGTTTATCTTTAACATAATTTTTTAAGCTTTCATAGGTTTCTTTAGAAAGTTTTGATTTTATTATTACCTTGTGAGAAAAATCAACTTCTACTATAGAATCATTAGAACTTTCAATTAAACTCTTAATTCCTTCGTAAGAGCTATAGGATGTTTCTATAAAAACAGAAAGTTTTTCTTCTTCTTCATCAACTATATTTTCTTCTCTATAATTTGCTCTACATATACTTTGTTCCTTGTTTTCTAAAACATATACTCTAAGTTTATTACTTCTAGGAAATTCAATTTTTTCTATAGTTTTTAAAAGTTTTTTTAACTCTTCCTTTGAAATATTTAAAAATTCTCTTTTTTCATAACCATCTTCATATACATTAAAGGAATTTTCTAGTTTTTCTATAACAACCTTTCTATTTTTTTTATAAGATCTTATGTCTAGGCAATTATTTAATTTTAATTCATCTAATCTTTTTATAGAATCAAAAGCAAAGTTATTAATAGTAAACATAGATATTCACCTCACTTTAGAAATATTTCCTAAAGTATATCATTTTTTTATTTATACTAAAATAAAGTTGCTTATTTGATTTATTTATAGTTATTATAAGAATTTTTAATTTTAAGAGTTTTATTTAATAATATATAGAAATTATCCTATTAATAATATAAAACAATAACAAATAACCATTGAGAAAAATATAAAAAAATCCATTTATTAAAAGTATCTCCTTTAATTAAAATTTTAAAAATTAAAATAAGTTTATATCTTAATATATTAATTTTTAATCATATATAGAAGAAAGGTAGATTAAATTAGAGTTAAATTGAGGAAAAAACAAGAGTGTTTAAAAAATATTTACAAAAAAACTTTAAATTGATAATATTTATATAGGATTTAAAAGTTTTGGAGGAGAGAATGAAAAGCTACGAAAGAAAACTAAAGATAGAAATTATTACAAATTTAGTTGTGCTTGATTATATATTTATGATAAGAAGAGCTTCTAACTATTTAGAAGAAGGAATTATTGGTGGCATAGCTTTAGTATGGGTTTTATTTGCATTGGCATATCACATATGGGACCTTAAAAAAAGAGGATTAACTCTATTTGGAGGAATAAATAATTTTATTGAGAGAATTAAGGCTCTTAAATATTTTAGTAGAATTTACACTAGAATGTTTAAATATGGACTTAGTATAATGATTATTTTAGGAATATTACTAATTTCATTAAATATAATTGATATGCAGGCATTAAATACTTCCTTTATAAAATATTTTATACATATAGGTACAGCATTAGCTCTTTCCTTAGGAATTGTAGAAGCCTTAACTTTTTGTATGGCAGCTATGGTTAGAATTATAGAAGAAAATTGCGATATATAAAAAAACACCTCACAAATTGTGAGGTGTTTTTCACTTATTTCTATTTAACAATATATACTTGAAGATGTTTACAAATAAGGATATAATTCATAAGAGAAGGGTTTATTTTTTATATAGAATTTTGGAAACGTTTCCGAAAAAGAGGGAGGAGATTTTATGAGTAAAATTACAAAGGAAGCAATTCATCATATTGTAAAAAGCAATTATTCTTATGGTTATGATAAGGATACTTTGCATATAAGAATTAAAACTAAAAAAGGTGAAGTAAAAAATGCCAAAATAAAAATAGGAGATCCATACATATGGGATGTTGGCGGATGTGATGGTGGAAATATGAATGCCTCTGGTGGAGGTTGGATAGGTGGAGAAATTTATCCAATGAAAAAAGAAGGAGAAACAAAATATTTTGATAATTTTATAATAGAGTATAAGCCTATTAGTAAACGTTCAAGATATGCTTTTATACTAGAGGGGGAAGAGGAAACTATTTTATTTTCAGAAAAGAAAATAGAAGAATTAAATGGAGAAAAGGATGAGGAGAAACTATGTAACATAGGAAACTTTTTCTGTTTTCCATATTTAAATCCTATAGATGTTGCAAAAACTCCTGAGTGGGTAAAGGATACAATTTGGTATCAAATATTTCCAGATAGATTCTGTAATGGGGATAAAACTTTAGATAATGAATTTGTAGAACCTTGGGGTACAGAGCCTACTAAAGATAATTTTATGGGAGGAGATTTAGTAGGAGTTTTAGAAAAATTAGATTATTTATGTAGTCTTGGAGTTAATGGATTATATTTTTGTCCTGTTTTTGAAGCAAGTGAAAATCATAGATATGAGACAATAGATTATTTTAATGTAGATAAAGCATTAGGTGGAAATAGAACCTTTAAAAAGCTTGTTAAAGAGGCTCATAAAAGAGGAATGAAAATTATGCTAGATGCAGTTTTTAATCATATAGGGTATCTTTCTCCAATGTGGCAAGATGTCTTAAAAAATAAAGAAAATTCAAAGTATAAAGATTGGTTTTGTATAAGAGAGTTTCCTATTTTTAAAAATGGAGTAGAAGATTTAAGATGGGAAAATATAAACTATGAAACCTTTGGAAGAATTGCTACTATGCCTAAACTAAATACAGAAAATAAAGAGGTTGTAGATTATTTATTAAGAGTAGGAAAGTATTGGGTAGAGGAAATGGAGATAGATGCTTGGCGATTAGATGTAGCTAATGAAGTAGACCATGTATTTTGGAGGAAGTTTAGAGAAGTTATAAAAGGTGTTAATAGTGAAACTTATATTTTAGGTGAAATTTGGCATGATGCTTTGCCTTGGCTTAAAGGAGACCAATTTGATGCTGTTATGAACTATCCTCTAACTGAGGCTATTAAGGATTACTTTTGCTTAAATAGATGTAGTAGAGAGGATTTTAAATATATGGTAGAGGAAAATAAGGTTAGTTATTTAAGACAAATTGGAGAGAGTATATTTAATCTTCTAGATAGTCATGATACGCCAAGAATATTAACTGTTGCTAAAGGGGATAAGAATAAAATGAAATTAGCTTATCTTTTTATGTTTACACAAGCTGGTTCTCCTTGTATATATTATGGAGATGAAGTTGCTATGGAGGGAAATCAAGGCATGAATATGGAACTTCATAGAAGATGTATGATTTGGGATGAGAATAAGCAAGATAAAGATATGCTTGAATTTATGAAAAATTTAATAAGGGTAAGAAAAGAAAATAAGGATTTTAAATTACTAGATAACAATTGGATAGATTATAAAGATGATAAAGATGTATTGATTTACTCTAAGGGAAAGACCTTTGTTATTATAAATAATTCAGAGGAGAAAAAAATTATAAATTTACCAAAAGAAATTAAAGAGAAAAAGGTAAAGAATTTATATGAAAATAGTATAGAGAATTTAGAAGAAGTAATAAGTTTAAAGGAATACTCTTTTAAATTATATAAGATTATAAATTAAAGCTTTAAGGCTTTTAAGCACTTTTTATTCTTTATTTTAAAGAGTTAAATTTATATGTTATTATAAAAGTATAAATTTTTACTAAGGAGAAAATAATGAATAAAAAAACATTAAGAAAAATTGTTTTTAAGGTGATTTTAATAATTTTTATTATAGTAGCCTTTGTAGAATTAATAAATATTTTATACAACAGAACTAATTTATTAGATAAAAAAACACAAATATATGAAATACCAAATACTATGTATTCTGCTATTAGAACTTTTGATGAAGAGGTATTAATAGTTCATGAGTATTATTTAATTACAAATCCACCAGAAAATCAAAAGAAGCTTAAGGAAACTATTGAAAATTTTCTAGATAAAAATAATATAAGTGAAAAGCTTATAGAGGATGGAGAGAAATTAAATAAGGATAAAAATATTAAACAAATTCAGTATAGTATATCATTCTTAAAGCAAAGTTTTAATACTCCTAGGAATTGGCAACCTAAAAAAAGTAGCATTTTAAATGATGATACTATAAATAATCATAAAAATGATGTAATAGCAGGTTATGAATTTAATAATTATAATAATGTAAAATCCTATTTTGCCTTTTAATTATATTTTAAACTTATAAATAGGTTATTTTAAGGAATATACAAAATCCTGCTAAGGAAAAAATAAGTAAAAGTGCTAGAAATCTTCTAGCACTTTTTAAATTTTTATTTTAGTAAGGATATTTTCAATGTATTATTTTATTTTTTTAAAGGTTTATTCCCAATCTAAACTTGGACATGGATGGGTTTGAGCAAATTGATATCCTTGTTCTCCTTGAATTCTTCTTTGATAAGAAAACCATTTTTGAAGAGTTTCAATTCTTTCCTTTGTCAACTTAATTTTAGTAGGTAAATCCTTGCTATCCTTATATTTTATCCATTTTTGCTAATTTTCAATTACATCTGGATAATCTGCTCCATGGCTAACTATATGTCCCCAAAGTTCATTTAGTTCTTTATCAGCTTCTGCATATTCATCTTCTAAGCTTTTATTATTAGAATTATTCTCATTTTGAGGAGAGTTATCATCTTTTAAGTCATCAGAATTATTACTTTCATTTTCTGAAACTTCTTCTTTATGCTTTTCTATATTCTTAGGTTTATTAGTTTCTTCTTCATTGATTTCTTGTTTTTCAGAATCATCTTCTTTATGTGAATTATTAGAAGAATCTTCAATATTATTATTTTTATCTATGTTATTATCTTCTTTTTGTGAATCTGTTTTCTCATTATTTTCTTCCTTAGTTATTTCAGAATTACTTTGATTTTCTGTATTATTACATCCTATAAAAGTTAGATTAGAAATAAGAAAAGTTCCTAGCATTAAAGTAGCTATTAATTTCTTTTTCATATGTAAACACTCCTTTCTTTATTTATAATTATATACATTAATATAATTATACTTTTAAAAGACTTTTGACTATATGGTTATAATTAAGAAAATAAGTTATAAAATTTTTAAATTTTTACGTAAATATAATAAAATTTTTAACTTTTTATGTAAATGATTACAAAAGTCATTCTTGGTGTTATAATAAATATATTAAGGAATATATAAGAAGGTGACAAGATGAGAGAGTTATATTTAAAAACATTAAAAAGGGAAGTAGTACCTTCAGAAGGGTGTACTGAGCCTATAGCAATAGCTTATGCTGCTTCTATAGCTAGAGAGAATTTAAAGGGAGATTTAAAAGAGGTTAATATTTTATTAAGCAAAAATGTAATAAAAAATGCTCTAGGAGTTGGAATACCTGGAACAGGAAGAGTAGGAATAGAAATAGCAGCTGCTTTAGGACTTACTATTCAAAAATCTTATAAAAAATTAACTATATTATCAAATTTTACAGAGGAAGAGCTTAAAGAAGCTAAGGATATAGTAGATAAGAATATAATTAACATAAAACAAAAAGATACTGACAAACCACTATATATTGAAGTTGAACTTATATCGGATATTTCAAAATCTTTAGTTATTATAGAAGATACTCATACTAATGTAACTTTAATAAAAAGTGGTGATGAATTAATTTTAGATAATAAAAATAGTAATATTGATGAAGATTTAGAGGAAGATTATAAGTTATTTAAAATTAAGGATATTTATAATTTTTCTAAAAATATTGACTTTGAGGATATAAGATTTATTTTAGAAAGTGCAAAGATGAATGAGAAGGTTTCAGAAGAAGGGCTAAAGGGAGCTTATGGACTTCAAGTTGGAAGTAAAATAATAAAAAATGATAATTTTAATTTATTTTCTAATGATGCTTCTAATAAAATTGTTGCAGCTTCAGCAGCGGCTTCTGATGCTAGAATGGATGGATGCACTATGCCTATAATGACTACTGCAGGTAGTGGAAATCAAGGGATTGCTTGTTCTGTTCCTGTAGCACAAACAGCTAGGCTTTTAGGAAAGAATGAGGAAGAATTAGCTAGAGCTTTAGTTTTAAGTAACTTAGTTACTATAAGAATTAAAAAGCATATGGGCAGACTTTCACCATTATGTGGAGCTGGACTAGCTGGGGCTACTGGAGCTTCTTGTGGTATAACTTATCTTTTAGGAGGAAATTTAGAAAATATAAATTATTGTATAAAAAATATGATTTCTGATTTATCAGGAATGATATGTGATGGTGCTAAAGAAACTTGTGCTTTAAAAATTGCAACAGGAACAAATGCTGCAATACAATGTGCTAATTTAGCTATGAATGGTATATCTGCAACTGATAATGATGGTATAGTTGCAAAGGATGTAGAGGAAACTATAGAAAGTATAGAAACTTTAGTGCAACATGGTTTTAAAGAAGTTGATGATGCTGTACTTAATATAATGCTTGAAAAGAGAAAAAAGCATAATAATTAATAAGAAAAAAAGATTGTATTATACTATTTAATACTTAATATATTTAAATTTAGCATAATACAATCTTTTTAAAAAATATATTTTTAGAATAAGTTTTTTTTATGAGCTAGTTTCATTAATAAAGCTGCTAATATTAATGAAGCAATTAATATTATTAAGGGACTAATTCCAGTTAAACTTAATAACTCATCAAGTTCTGTATTAAAAGTAATATTAGTGAATAAGGATATTAAAGGGTAAAAAATTAAATAAGCTGAAATGCTTAAAAGAGAGCATATGAAAAATATTAAAGTAAATTTATGATATAATCCATTTCTTAAAGAATTATTAAATATAAATACAAGTAAAAATAAAAATAATATAGGCATAGCTATACCAATTACTATATTAAGCATATAAGGTATAGGGCCTACAGTATCTTTTACTATGGTAATTCCATTATTAAACTCTATCTTTCCACCACATAATAATAAAACTAAATCTTTTGAAATAGTATGTAATAAATAAATAATAGAAAAAGATAAAAATGTCATAATCAAAGTTGAAATAGATTTTTTTCTTGTTTTCAATTTTTTCAGCTCCTTATATGTGTAGTATTTTTATTAGTATGGCTTTAGTTTAAATTTTACCTTACTAATATAAACTTTTTGTAAATAAAAGTAAAGGTTTAAAATTAAATTTATTAAATTAATTAAAGATTATATTTATTCTTATTAATTAGTTTAAATTTATAAATATAAATAAAAAAGTTGCTATTTTTTAGCAACTTTTTCTAGTTTATTTTCTTATCTATTTGAAACATTTCAGAAACATAATAAATAAAGCATCCTATAAGAGGAATTAATAAATATCCTTCTTTAAATTTAAAAACATAAAAGAAGCATTCTGATAAAATTAGTATTGTTCCTATAATTATAAAGGTCATTCCTATAGAGTATGATATATAGTTCTTGTCTTTTAAATCTTTTAAATTAAAGTAATCTTCAAGTCTTCTAAAATAGAAAAGATAATATCCAAGTTTAAATTTTTTATTTTTAAAAATATAAATTCCTAAAAATAAAAAAATCAGTCCAACTATGAGAATAAGAAGTAAAACCATAACATTTGCTCCCTTCATACTTATCTTTTCTAAGTAAAATCATTAAAATTTTTTAATTAGAAAAGATAAGTAATTAAAAAATAATAAATGAATTTTTATACAAAAAATAATAATTATTATTACTAAATAAACTTTTTGTTTATTCACAGAAAGTTAATATATTTCTAATTATAGTATTTATAAGATTTTATTAATATGAAATAAAATAATAATTTACAAAAATGAAGTAATTATTTGAAAAAAATAAAAATCATTCAAATAATTTTTTGAATTTTTATCATTTATTTATTATTAAAGCATATTAAATTTTCTTTTACTTGATTAAAGATACTATTTATAGATAATATAAAGTTAATTGAAAGATAAATTAGAATTTATTAGGAGAGTGTAATTAAAATGGAATTATTTGTTTCAGATTTAGATGGAACTTTATTAAATAAAGAACAGGTTATATCAGAGTTTTCAAAAAGAGAGTTAAATAATCTTATAGAAAAAGGGGTTAATTTTACAGTTGCTACTGCTAGAAGTCCTGCTACGGTTTATGAAATTTTAAAGGAAGTAAATATAAAGATTCCCTTAGTTCTTATGAATGGGGTTTTAATTTATAATATTAAAGATAAGGAATATATAGATGTCAAGGAAATAGAAAAAGAAAGTGCAAGAGAAATAATAAAAATACTTGAGGATTATAAAAAGACATTTTTCCTATATGGAATAAAGGATAATCATCTTTGGGTTTATCATAAAGATTTTACTTATGACTTTGAAGAAAGATATTACAGGGAAAGATTAAACAAAAAACTTAAATCTTTCGAAAAAATATGTGATTATTATGAAGTATTAGAAAATAATAGAATAATAAATTTCGTTTTTTTTGAGAATAATAAAAATATAGCTGAAAAAATTTTTAAAAAGATTATGAACATAGAGGGTGTTACAGGCAATTGTTACAAGGATATCTATAATGAGGGAGCTTATTTTATAGATGTATATAGTAATGAGGCATCTAAAGCTAAGGGAATTAAGTTTTTATCAGAATATATAAATCATAGTAAAATAATAAGCTTTGGAGATGGGGAAAATGATATAGCAATGTTCGAAATATCTGATGAATGCTATGCTCTAGAGAATGCAACAGAAGATTTAAAAAAGATTTCTACGGGAATTATAGGAAGTAATAATGAAGATTCTGTAGTAAAATTTTTAGTAGAAAGAGCGAAATAAAAAAATAAATAAAAATAAACAAAAAAAATATAAGAAGTATAATAATTTGTTATACTTCTTTGTATTTTGTCAAAATAGAGTTTGAATTTTTTGAAAATTTTTTAAAATGGCTAAATCTATTTGAGTTTAATTAAAAAATCCCTTAAATATTGATAAATACTTGCTTAAAGGGCATTAAATTATTTAATAAAAGCTATGTTTTTGGAGAATATGTATATGTTTAAATTTTGACGAACACTTGTAAAAGCGATGTAAAAATTGTAAAATTAACGTAAGATGAAGTAAAAAATTTGTCTTAAACAATAAAAAAATAGGAGGTATACATATGGTAGGAATTATTCTTGCTAGTCATGGGGAATTTGCTAAAGGCATTTTGCAATCTGGCTCAATGATTTTTGGTGAGCAGGAAAATGTAAAAGCTGTTACATTAATGCCAAGTGAAGGTCCTGATGATATTAAAGCAAAAATGAAAGAAGCAATAGCTTCCTTTGATAATCAAGATGAGGTTTTATTCTTAGTAGACCTTTGGGGTGGAACACCATTTAACCAAGCTGATAGCTTAGTTGAAGAACACAAGGATAAGTGGGCTATAGTAGCTGGTATGAACTTACCAATGGTTATTGAAGCTTATGCTTCTCGTTTTTCAATGGAATCAGCACAAGAAATTGCTGCTAGTATTTTAAAGACAGCTAGAGATGGAGTAAGAGTTAAACCTGAATCTTTAGAACCACAAGTTTCTAGTGATGCAAGTAAAGAGGCAACTCCACAAGGAAATAATGTAGGTGCTCCTGGCTCTTTTGAATACGTTTTGGCACGTATTGATTCACGTTTACTTCATGGTCAAGTAGCAACTGCTTGGACAAAAACTGTTAAACCAACAAGAATTATTGTTGTTTCAGATGATGTAGCTAAAGATGATTTACGTAAAAAATTAATTCAACAGGCAGCTCCTCCAGGAGTTAAGGCACACACTATTCCTATTAGCCAAATGATTAAAATCGCTAAAGATGATAAGCATTTCGGTGGACAGCGTGCGTTACTTCTTTTTGAAAATCCAGAGGATGTGCTTAGAGTAGTTGAAGGTGGCGTACCTATAAAAACAGTTAACGTAGGTTCTATGGCTCACTCTCCAGGTAAGGTTCAGCCAAATAAGGTTCTTGCATTTAATCAAAAGGATATTGATACTTTCAATAAACTTAAAGAAGCTGGATTAGAATTTGATGTTCGTAAGGTTCCAAGCGACTCAAAAGGAAACATGGATGAAATTCTTAAAAAAGCACAAGAAGAATTAAATAAATTAAAGTAATATAATAAAAATATTTATATTAAACTTATATAATTTATTTTAAAGAAAAGGAGGATTAATACAGTGGATTTAAATATAATTCAAATAATATTAGTTATTATTATTGCGTTTTTAGCTGGTATGGGAGGAATCCTAGACGAATTCCAATTCCATCAACCATTAGTTGCTTGTACTTTAATTGGTTTAGTTACAGGTAATTTAATACCTTGTTTAATCCTAGGCGGTAGTCTTCAAATGATCGCTTTAGGTTGGGCAAATATAGGTGCTGCCGTAGCACCAGATGCAGCGTTAGCATCAGTTGCAGCTGCAATTATCTTAGTTCTTAGTGGTGAAGGCCAAGCGGGAATATCTTCAGCTATAGCTATTGCTATTCCACTAGCTGTTGCAGGATTATTATTAACAATAATCTGTCGTACAATAGCTACAGCGTTTGTACACTTTATGGATTCTGCTGCTAAAGAAGGTAACATAAGAAAAGTTGAAATGTGGCATGTAATCGCTATTATCATGCAAGGTGTGCGTATAGCATTACCAGCAGCTTTAATCTTATTAATAGGTGCAGGTCCAATAAGTTCTTTACTAGCTGCTATGCCAGCATGGTTAACTGATGGTTTAGCTGTTGGTGGTGGTATGGTTGTTGCTGTTGGATACGCTATGGTAATCAACATGATGGCAACAAAAGAAGTATGGCCATTCTTCGCAATCGGTTTTGTATTAGCAACTATTCCTCAACTTACACTTATAGGATTAGGTGCAATTGGTGTTGCTTTAGCCTTTATTTACCTAGCACTAAGCAAAAAAGGTGGATCAGGTAATGGTGGATCAAACATAGGAGATCCAGTTGGCGATATTATCGATAAATACTAAGAAGGGAGAGATGACGAAATGGAAAAAAATTTAAAATTAACTAAAAGAGATCGTCTTTCTATTTGGTGGCGTTCAACTTTCATTCAAGGATCTTGGAACTATGAAAGAATGCAAAATGGTGGTTGGGCATTCGCATTAATTCCTGCAATTAAAAAGTTATACAAAACTAAAGAAGAAAGATCAGCGGCTTTAACACGTCACTTAGAATTCTTTAATACTCACCCATATGTAGCTTCACCTATCATCGGTGTAACATTAGCTTTAGAAGAAGATCGTGCAAATGGAGCACAAGTTGATGATGTAACTATACAAGGGGTTAAGGTTGGTATGATGGGACCTTTAGCAGGTATAGGAGACCCTGTATTCTGGTTCACTGTAAGACCTATTTTAGGTGCTTTAGGAGCATCACTTGCTATGTCAGGTAATATTTTAGGACCTATTATATTCTTCTTAGGATGGAATATTATACGTATGGCATTTACTTGGTACACTCAAGAATTCGGCTACAAAGCTGGTTCTCGTATAACAGAAGATTTATCTGGAAACTTATTACAAGATATCACAAAAGGTGCATCTATACTTGGTATGTTCATCTTAGGGTCATTAGTTAATAGATGGGTATCTATTAAGTTCACCCCTGTAATTTCTACAGTACAACTAAGCCCAGGAGCGTACATAGATTGGACTACTATTACAGAAGGAGCACAAGGTATTAAGGAAGCATTAATACAACAATCTGCTGGACTATCTTTAACACCAGAAAAAGTTACTACATTACAAGGAAACTTAGACTCATTAATTCCTGGACTTGCAGGATTATTATTAACATTCCTTTGCATGTGGTTACTTAAGAAGAAAGTATCTCCAATTGTAATTATTCTTGCTTTATTCGTAATCGGTATTGTATTCCATGTAATAGGATTAATGTAATATTTTCTTTAGCCTAGGTTAGTATAATTTACTTAGCCTAGGCTTTTCTTAAAAATTTAAATTTAAATATTTTATTTTATAAAGTGAATTAAAATAGAAGAAAAGAGGTATATTTTATGGTTCAATCACTTAATACAAAAGTGGATTTGGTAGTTGATGCAACATCCTTTTTAGGACTTGCTGAATATGGTCAAATAATGGTTGGAGATAAAGGATTTGAATTTTACAATACTAATGATTATAGAAAATTTATTCAAATTCCCTGGGAAGAAGTAGATTATGTAATTGTATCTATAATGTTTAAGGGAAAATGGATTCCTCGTTATGCAATTCAAACTAAGAAAAATGGAACATATTCCTTTTCTTCTAAGGATCCAAAAAGAGTACTTCGTACTGTAAGAAATTATGTTGATGCAAATCGCATAGTTAGGTCTTTAAGTTTCTTTGATGTTTTAAAGAGACAATTAAAATCCTTATTTAAAAAGAAAAGATAAGATAAATAAGATTTATTAAGTTAGCAAAAATTTTTATGTTTTTGAAATTTTTAATGAATTTTGCTATTTTAAGCTTTTTATAGAGGTTTGATTGAAAAAATATAGAGGAGTATAATTAATTTTAAGGTACATAAAATAATAAATGTATTAAGTCTTTACTTATTGGATATAAATGTAATAATATATTTTTCATAAAGGGGGGATGGTTTATGTTTAAAGAAAAACTCAAAAAATTATTGAGTACTAAAGGTACTGTAGAATTAATTCTTTATGATGAAGATTTAAATTTATATACTATGACTTTATGTGATAAGTGCCAATGCGATATAATAAAAGAGTTAGGCATTAAGGGAAATGATATAAATACTTTAAAAAGCATAGTAAATTCCTTAGGATATGACCTTGTTTCATTAGATGATTATAATAAAAATTATATTTTTGATAGACATGGAAATAAAATGACATGTTGTTGTAAAGACAGCTCTTATAAAATAGTTAAAGTTAATTTTGATAAAAATAATAATGATGATTATTACATGGCATGGTCAATCTTATAAAAGCTACTTAAAATAGTGGCTTTTTATTTTTGATAAATATATTTTAACATTTAATTATATTTATTAATAAAGTGCAAAATAAGTAAATTTTAAAGTCTTTGTTTCTATTTTGTATTTTATTTATATTATTATTTTTATATAATAAAAGATGTGCAAAAAAGGAAAGTTATACGGGGGATGAAAATTATGAAAAAAATACTTAAGTATACTCTTGTCTTTAGCGTATTAATATGCTTAGGTTCTTTTGTTGGATGTGATTCTATGCAAAAGAAACAAGTAGAAGCTACTGAGAGTACAGAGGATTCAAGCAAAGCTAACACTCAAGATGAACAAACTTCAGATAATCAAAAGGCAAAAGATGATTCAGAAATAAAATACTTAAAAGCAAAAGATGATCCAAATGCTGAGGATGCACAGGTTGTATCTGATTATACAAATGGACTTTTAAAAGGAACTCTTAAATATCCAGTTAGAAGTGATGGTAAAAAGATAGCTTATTTAACTTTTGATGATGGTCCATCAACAACTAATACTCCAGAGGTATTAAAAATTTTAAATGATTATGGAATAAAGGCTACTTTTTTTGTAACAGGAGACTCATTGAAAGCTGGAGAAAAAGCACAGGAGCTTTTAAAGCAAACTGTTAAGGAAGGACATGCTATAGGAAACCATTCATATAGCCATGACTATAAATATCTTTATCCTGATAGAAAAATGAATGTAGATAACATAATTTCTGATTTTGATAAAAATGAAAACTTAATGAAAGAAATTTTAGGTGAAGATTTTTCAACAAATGTTGTTAGATTTCCAGGAGGATACTGGTCTTGGCAAGATAGAACTCCTATGAAAGAGAGAATGGTACAAGACCATATAGCAAATATTGATTGGAATGCTTTAAATGGTGATGCTGAAGGTAAGAAAAAAAATGCTGATGAATTAGTTGCCTTTGCTCAAAAAAGTATAGATGACTTAGGACCAGATGCTGATAATGTAGTAATACTAATGCATGATACTTATGGAAAAGAAGAAACTGTAAAGGCACTTCCAAGAATAATAGATTATTTAAAAAGCAAGGGCTTTGAGTTTAAGAGTATTAAATCAAATTAAAATTTTAAGAACTACTATTTAATAATTTTAGATAGTAGTTTTTTATTTTTTATAAGAAAAAATATAAAAAGTATATTCTATGTATCTTACTTTTAAAATTGAAGATTATAAAAATGAAAGCTTATTTTAATGTTATTTAATAAAATACTTATAATATAAATCTTATTATTTTGGAGGTAAGAAAATAATGTTAAGAGATTTAAATGAAAAATTAAAAGAATGTAATAAAAAACTTGCCTTAAAAGAATTACTTAAAAAGAAAAAATATTCTTTAGAAAAAGAAATAGAATTAAAAGAAAAAGAATTAGAGAAGTTTTATGAGAATTTAAATGAGGAACTATTGGATTTAAAAAATTTAAAAGGTAGTAGTTTTTCAAATTTTATTTTTAATATTTTTAATAGTCATGAGGAAAGAGTAAAAGCTTTAGAAAAGGAATGTATAAAGAGTAAATCGCATTATGATAATCTTAAGTTTATATTAAGTAAATTAAAGTCTAATTTAGAAAGTATAAATGAGGATTTAAAACCTTTAAAAAACATTGAAAATACCTATAAGAAACTTATTGAAAGCAAAAGAGATTTGCTAAAAAAATTTAATTTAAATATAAGAGAAGATATAATAACTTTAGAATTTAATATAAGAGATGAATATATTAAGAATAAAGAAGTTAAAGAAGCACTTATGGAAGCTAAAAATTCCTTTAATTTAAGTAAAGAGCTAATAAGAATTTTAAAAGAAGATAATGAATTTTCTTATAACTATATAGTTTCTAGAGGAGTATTAAGTAAGAGCTTAAATAAAGAGAAGTTAGAAGAGGCTAAATTTAATTTTGATAGGTTTTCTTATGAAATACTTGCATTAAAGAGAGAATTAGGAGATTTAGAAATAAACACTTTATTAAAAGGTAAGGAAATAAATTATATTTCAAATAATATTAATGTGATTTTTAATAATATTTTTGAAAAATCAAGCAATGAGGTAGAGTTTAAAGATTATTTATACATTATTGAGGAAATAAATTTAAACTTAGAAAATTTAATAAAAATTTTAGAGGAAGAAAAAAATAACAGAGATTTACAGTTAAATTTATTAAAAGATAAGCTTATGAATTTAGTTGAAAAAAATTAATCTAAAAATAAAAAACATCTTATAAACATTATAAGATGTTTTTTATTTTTAGAAATAGTTATAATTAAAGATTTTTACTTATTTATTAAAAGAAAGTTCATAATAAAAACTGTATAATTAATGTATGGTAATAATTAACTAAAATGTACTTTAGTTATAATTCTAAGGGGGATTTTATGAGAGATATAAGGCACATTAATAACAATTGGTTTTACAAAAATGAATATAAGGAATCTTATTTAAAAGATGATTTTGATTTTAGTAAATTTGAAGTAGTTGATTTACCACATAGTAATATAGAATTACCATACAATTATTTTGATGAAAAATTATATCAATTTATTTCTACTTATTTTAAAGTTTTAAATTTTGAAGAAGATGTTAAAGGAAAAAAAGTTTTCTTAGATTTTGAAGGAGTTATGATAGCTAGTGAAGTGTATTTAAATGGGGCTTATGTTGGAGGACATAAAGGAGGATACACTAATTTCTCAATAGATATTACTAACTTTATAAAATTTAATGAGGATAATATATTAAAGGTTGTTGTGGACTCAAGAGAAAGAGAAGATATTCCTCCTCATGGTTATGTTGTTGATTATTTAACTTATGGTGGAATATATAGAGAGGTTTCTTTAAGAATAGTTGAACCTATTTTTATAAATAACATATATGCAAAGGCCTATGATTGTTTAAAAGAAGAAAAGATTCTAGAACTTGATATAGAATTAAGCAATTATAAGGATTTAAAAGAGAATTTAGAAATTTTAGTAGAGCTTGAAGATGGTACTTTAAAAGAAAGCAAAAAAGTAAATTTCTTAGTTGAAGAAGGCTTAACAAGTAAAAAAATAAAAATAGATAAATTAGATAAGATTATTTTATGGGACATAGAAAATCCTAAGCTTTATGAAATTAAAGTTAAATTATTAAAAGGTTCAGAGCTTATTGATGAGTATAAGGATACCTTTGGCTTTAGAGAAGCAGAGTTTAAAGGTGATGGCTTTTATTTAAATGGTAGAAAAGTAAAGCTTATAGGATTAAATCGTCATCAATCTTACCCATATGTAGGATATGCTATGCCACAAAGGGTCCAAGAGAAAGATGCTGAAATTTTAAAATATGACTTAGGTCTTAATATAGTTAGAACATCTCACTACCCTCAATCAGTACATTTCTTAAGAAAATGTGATGAAATTGGCTTATTAGTTTTTGAAGAAATACCAGGATGGCAACATATAGGAGATGAAAAGTGGCAAGAAGAGTCCATAAAAAATGTAGAAGAGATGATAAAGAGAGATTTTAATAGACCTTCTATAATTTTATGGGGAGTTAGAATAAATGAATCTCAAGACTGTCATGAATTTTATTTGAAAACTAATGCTATGGCAAAGAAATTAGATAGTATTAGACAAACTGGTGGTGTAAGATACTTAGAAAATAGTGATTTTTTAGAAGATGTTTATACAATGAATGATTTTATTCATAGCGGAGGAGAAAAAGTATTAAGAACTCAAAGGGAGGTAACAGGACAGAATAAAAAAGTTCCTTATTTAGTAACTGAATATAATGGACATATGTATCCTACTAAAACTTTTGACCAAGAGTGCAAAAAAACAGAACATGCATATAGACACTTAAGAGTTATAAATGAATCCTTTGCTTTAGATGAAATAAGTGGTGCTATAGGATGGTGTGCTTTTGATTATAATACACATAGTTCCTTTGGTTCAGGAGATAAAATATGCTATCATGGAGTTTCTGATATGTTTAGAAATCCTAAGTATGCAGCATATTCTTATGCTAGTCAAAAGAATACTAAGGAAGGAATTGTGTTAGAACCTATAACTTTAGGTGCTAAAGGTGAGAGAGATGGAGGTTCAATACTTCCCTTTACAGTCCTTACAAATTGTGATTATATAAAAATATTTAAAGATGGAATATATATAGATACTTATTATCCTAATAAAGAGAAGTTTCCTAATTTACCTCATCCTCCAATTGAAGTTTCTCATATTTTATCTATGGATACAAATATAAATCTTTCTGAAGAAGAAAAAAATGAATTAAAAGATTTTGTTTTAGTTAAGTTAAAAGATTCAAATTTAACTAACTTATCAGAGGAGGATTTTAAGTATATAGAAGATTTTAGTGAAAAGGTTGGAATACCTGTATTTAAAATAATGTCTTTAGTTTATCAATTAGCAGGTGGTTGGGGAGATAAGGAAAACTCTTTAAAAATAAAGGGGTTTGTAAATAATAAGGAAGTTGCATCTAAGGACATTGGAGAACTTAGAAGTATGAAAAAATTATATGTTAAGCCTGATGATTTCGAACTTTCATTAAATAAAACAAGTTATGATGCTACTAGAATTGTAGTAAAACTTTTAGATAATTTAGGAGAAGTTCTTTTCTTAAATAATGATTTCATTGAAGTTTCTATTGAAGGTCCTTTAAGCATAATGGGACCTAGTAAGTTTGGAATATCTGGTGGGGCTGTGGCTTTTTGGGTTAGAACTAAAAATAAAGCAGGGCTTTGTAGAATAAAAGTTAAAAGTATGTATTTTGAGGAAGAAGTTTGTATAGAGGTTAAATAAATCTTATTTAGAACTAGTTTTTAAAGAAATAAAAAGGAGTTATATCAAAACTTAAATATAAAAATTATAATATTTTACTAAATTATTTTTTAAGGTTAATTTTATAATTTTTATTTATAAGTTTAAATTGATATAACTTCTTTTTTAGCTTTGAAGGACACAAACAATTGTCGAAATTATAATTTTTAAGAATAAGAGAGTCCATATTTATTATTAGCTATATTAGTTGAAAATATTTAACAGAAGAAATTGTTATTAAATTTATGTTAACTATATATATATACCTTTTTTGGTATTTTATGTATAATTAAATAGAAACTTTTCAATATAGGAGAATTAATTTATGGGGGAATTAAGAAAGAAAGGAACTCTCTTAAGAAACATTAAATATATTATGGGATATGCTTGGAGAGCAGATAAGTTTTTATTTTTTCAATGTAGTATTTATACAATTTTATTATCTATTTACCCTTTTATAGGAATTTTTTTGCCAAAGTTATTGATTGATGAACTTTTAGGAAAAAAAAGAATTGAAGTAATTATCTTAACTTTATTAGGGTTTTTTATATTATCTTCAATAGTAAATTACTCTATAGTTTACCTTAGATGTTTAGCAGAACCTAGAATTACAAAAATAAGATGTGATTATATAACAATGATAGGGGAAAAAGTCATGAAAATGGACTTTAAAAATACAGAGGACCCTGAAATTTTAAATAAGATAAAAAGTATTATGAATGCAATAAATAATAATACAGAAGGGGTAGAAGGAGTATATCAAAGAATATTTGAACTAATAGGAAGGTTAGTGGCATTTTTAGGTTATATCTCTATAATTTTATTTTTAAGTCCTTTAATTTTAATATTTTTAATAATAAATGTTTTAATAAGTTATTTTTTATCTATAAAAGTAAAAAGATATGAATATAGCCAAAGAGAAAAGGCAGCAGATAAGGATAGAAGAAGCTTTTATATTTTTGATACAATGTATGACTTTGCTTATGGTAAGGATATTAGAATATATAATTTAAAAAATATACTTATAGAAAAATTTAAGAAGTTTAGAGGGGAAAGAATAGAAATATCTAAGGATGTTCAAGATAAGCAGTCAAGGGTTAAAGAGATTGATATATTTCTTTTAATAATAAGAGAAGGAATTGTTTATGGATATTTAATATATAAGGTACTTTTTATGAAAATGACCATAGGTAATTTTACAATGTATTTTTCAGCTATAAATGGATTTGGAAATTGGATGAAGGAATTACTAGAGGATTTAGCTTTTATTAAATCTCAAAATATGTATTTAGATGACCTTATGGATTTTTTAAATATGCAAAGTGAAGGTGATAAAAATAATAAGGAAATTCCAAGGAAAGATACCTATGAAATAGAATTTAAAAATGTATCTTTTAAGTACCCAAAGGGAAATAAATATATATTTAAGAATCTTTCTTTAAAAATAAAAGAAGGAGAAAGACTTGCTATAGTTGGAGTTAATGGAGCAGGAAAGACAACTTTTGTTAAACTTTTATGTAGGTTATATGAGCCAAGTAGTGGTGAAATTTTATTAAATGGAATAGATATAAAAAATTTTTCAAGAGAAGAATACTATAAAATTATATCTGTAGTATTTCAAGATATTAAGACCTTTGCATTTACTATTTCAGAAAATATATCCTTAAAAAATTCTAAGGATACTAATAGAGAGAAGATTTTAAAGTGTATAGAAAAAGCTGGAATGTTAGAAAAAATTAATTCTCTTGAAAAGGGAATAGATACTTCACTTTTAAAAATTTTAGATGGAGAGGGTATTGAATTATCAGGAGGAGAAAATCAAAAGTTGGCTTTAGCTAGAGCTTTGTATAAAGAGGGAAAGATAGTTGTGTTAGATGAACCAACCTCAGCTTTAGATGCAGTAGCTGAATATAAAATATATAAAGGGTTTAATGATTTAATTGGTAAAAAAACAGCAATTTATATATCTCATAGACTTGCAAGTACAAAATTTTGTGATAAAATAGCTTTCTTTGAAAATGGAGAAATTGTAGAGTATGGAACTCATGAGGAACTTTTAAATAAGCAAGGAAAATATAATAAGATGTTTAATATACAAGCACAATATTATAAAGAAGAGGGGGAAGGATGTAATAATGAAAAATAAAGATAAATCTGCAAGTGATTTTTATATAATAAAACACTTTTTTAAATTAGCTAATGGTATATCAAAAACTTATATACCGATACTTTTTATATCTTCATTATTTTCAGCAGCAGTACCTTTTTTAAATATAATAATGTCAAAGTATATTATAGATGAACTTTTAGGAGAAAGAAGGATAAAAACACTTGTTATATTAGTAGTATTAACTGTTTTAGGAAACGGAATATTAAATTTAATAAATATTTTTTTAGAAAAGAAATGTAATTTAAAAAATGAAGAGGTAGTTGCTGGTTTTGACCTTCTTATAGGAAAAAAGGTTATGGATTTAGATTTTGAAAATATTGAGGACCCAGAAATTTTAAATTTAAAGGAAAGAGCAATATTTCCTATAAGAAATCAAGGAGCTCTTTGGCAACTTACAAGTAATATATCTAAGGGATTAACAGAAATTATTAAAGTTATAGGGTTAATTGGCCTTATTTCAACTTTAGATTTAGCAATTATACTTGTTATAATTTTCATAGTTATTTTAAATTCCTTTATATATAAAAAGTCTGAAAAAGCAAAGCATAAATTTTTTGATTCCTTAATTCCTTTAAATAGAGAATTTATATATTATCTTAATGTAATAAATGATTTTTCTTCTGGAAAAGATATAAGACTTTATAATATGGCTCCTTTATTTGTTAAAAAGTTAGATGATTTTAATATAAATAGTACAAAGGCTTTTATAAAAAGTTTTAAAAAGGTAGGAAATTATGAAGGAATTAATGAAATATCTTTACAAATTCAAATGCTATTAGTTTATGGATATATATCTTATAAAGTTTTAGTAAATAGCATAGGAATTGGAGATTTTACAATGTATACAACAGCAGCTATAAATTTTAGTACCTCTATATCTAATCTTTTTAGAAATTATGTAATGATAAGACAAATGTGTAGATACCTTAAACCTTTTATAGAATTTGAAAGTATAGAACCTAAAAATACAAAGGGAGATAAAAAAATAGATAATATAGAAGAAATTAATATTGAATTTAAAAATGTATCTTTTAAATATCCAAGAAGTAAGAATTTTACTTTAAAGAATATTTCTATAAAGATAAATCAAGGGGAGAAACTATCTGTAGTTGGATTAAATGGTGCAGGAAAAACAACTTTTATAAAACTTTTAGCAAGGCTTTATGAACCAACTGAGGGAGAAATTTTGTTAAATGGAATTAATATAAATAAATATGATTATAATGAGTATATGAAGCTCTTATCAGTAGTTTTTCAAGATTTCAAGTTATTAGCCTTTTCTATTAAGGAGAATATAGCCTTAAATGATATTGATAAAGTTAGTGATTATCAAATAGAAGAAGTATTAAGAAAAAGTGGTTTTTTTGAGGATTTAAAGAGATTAGAAAAAGGAATAAATACTCCTGTATATAAAAATTTTGATGAAGGAGGAACTGAGTTTTCAGGAGGACAGGCACAGAAATTAGCTATGGCAAGGGCTTTATATAAAGATGGAAAAATAGTTATTTTAGATGAACCAACTGCAGCATTAGACCCAAAATCTGAATATGAAATATATAGCAAGTTTAATGAACTTATAGGTAATAAGACAACAATATATATTTCTCATAGATTATCTAGTTGTAAGTTTTGTGATAAAATAGCTGTTTTTAAAGAAGGAAGACTTATACAATATGGAACCCATGAAAATCTTATAAAAGATAGAGGAAAAGAGTATGAAATAATGTATAGTGCTCAAGCTAAATATTATTTTTAGTATTAAAATATAAAAACAAGCTTAAAGTTTAGCTTGTTTTTTATTTTATTTAATATGAAAAACAAAGGACTTATTAATTAATTTAATTAATTGACTTAATAATAAATTTTGTGATATTTTAAGAAAAAGTTAATAATAATTGAACAGATTATTAAAAAGGGGGAAGAAAAAATATAAGAATGCAAAAAGTAGATTTAACAAAGGGTAAAGTTTTAAAAGTTTTAATATCATTAGCAATTCCTATTATGGGAAGTTCATTTCTTCAGTTTGCTTATGGAATTATAGATATGTTTTGGGTAGGAGGACTTGGAAGTAGTGCTGTAGCTAGTATTGGGTCCTCAAGTTTTTTTATAGGTCTTGGATACTCTATAAATGCATTAGTAGTTACAGGAACTGGTATTAAAGTTTCTCATGAGGTAGGAAGAAAAAATGAACTAGAAACAGAGGAATATATAAAGACAGGTCTTATAATGAATCTTTTTATAGGTATAATATATTCCTTAATATTAGTGTTTTTTGGAAAAGCATTTATAGGATTCTTAAATTTAAAGGATTTAATAGTGGAGAGAGACTCGTATATATATTTACTTGTAAGTGCACCAGTATTATTTTTTAGCTTTTTTAATTATCTTTTTACTAGAATATTAGCTAGTTTTGGAAATAACAAATTAGCTTTAAAAATTAGTGCTACAGGTATTGTTTTAAATATTTTATTAGACCCATTATTTATATATATATTTAAACTTGGTGTTTTTGGAGCAGCTATTGCAACCTTGATTTCTAATTTGCTTATGTTTTTAATGTATATACATTATGGAAAAGATATATGTAAAATAAACTTTAAGAGGAAATTAAATTATGAAAAAGTTAAAGAGATAGCTAGATTAGGTTTTCCAATGGCATCTCAAAGAGTGCTTTTTACCTTAGTAAACATTATTTTAGCTAGGATTATAGCAAGTTTTGGAGCAGATGCTATAGCAGCTCAAAAAATAGGACTTCAGATAGAATCTGTAAGTTTTATGATAATTGGAGGATTAAATGGTGCTATAGCAGGTTTTACAGGGCAAAATTATGGAGCTAAGAAATTAAAAAGAATAAATGAAGGATATAATAAAGCTTTGATTTTAGGAGGAGTTTACTCTTTAATAATATCAGCCTTATTTATATTTATTCCAGGTATATTAGTTGGATTATTTGTTAAGGATAGAGCTACAATAATAATTGGAAGTGGTTATTTAAAGGTACTTGGTTTTGTTCAAATATTTAGTACCATTGAGATGATATCAAATGGTGTTTTTTCAGGATTAGGACTTCCTAAAATACCTTCTTATATAAGTATTATATTTACATTATTTAGAATTCCTATGGCTTTATTTTTAGTTAAGTTTTTAGGGGTAAAGGGAGTATGGTTTAGTATTGCAATATCTAATATATTAAAAGGTACTATTTCATTTACTATATATAGGTTACGAATATATAGAAATTACGTTTTATAAAAAATTATTGTATTAGAATAAAAAATTAATATTATTCTAATACATTTTTTTTATTTTTAATAAAATTTAAGCTTTTTTATTTAGAAATTAAAGTTAACAAATTTATAAAAAGGAAACTAATATATGAATTTTATTATTAAAATTTGTATAATGATTAAATTTTTATATGGAATTATTATAATTTATTGACAAAAAATTGATATATATTAATATAAAAATGTGAAATAGGTTTAGGAGGGATATAGTAATGAAAAAAAATAAAATAATAGCATTAGGGTGTGCTTTAACTTTATCCTTAGGATTAATTGGATGTGGAAATACAGCTACTAATGAAAGTAGTGAGGAAAATGTTTCTGTATCAAAAGATGAATCAAAGGGGAAAAAAGAGGAAAAGAACGAAGCACCTATAAATATTGACGATATAAAATTAGATATTAAAGTTAGAGAACCAGATTCTATTGGTAAGGTATATGTAGAGGCAACTTTAACTAATAACTCAAAATTACCAATAAAATATTGTCAAGTTACAATTTTAAATAAGGACGTTAATGAAAAGAGTTATTTAACTTTTACAGATACAATAATGCCAGGAGAAACAAGTGCTAAAACAGATACATTTGGACCAAGTACTGGAAATATTGATGATGTTGAAATTTTAAAATACGAAATGACTCTTGTTGGAGAAGATGGAGATGATATTTTCTTAGAGTATGATACTAAATTAAAACAGTATGAATGGTAAGAAATAGCTTAATAATTTTATCCAGTTATGTATGAATTTTGACCAGTTAAGCAAATTCTATTGAAAAATCCTAATGTTAATTTAATATTAAATTATTGTTAATAAAATATTAAATTAAATGGGGGATTCATATGTTTAAGAAAAAATTAGCCTTACTTATGGCTACTATTACAATGGGAAGCTTAATTTTTACTAAAACTTTAAATGTAAATGCAGCTCCAAGACATAAACAAAAAACAGTATCTGAAAAAATTAAAGATGTTGAAAAAACTGAAGGTGATAAAAAGTTAACTGTTATGGTTTATGCCGATTGTGACAATAATTTAGAAGAATATATACTTAATGATATTGAAGAAATGAAAGAGGGATATAAAAATAATCCTAATTTAAATATTATAGTATTAGTTGATAGAATACCAGGATATTCTAATGATTCAAAGATATTAGGCTCTAACTTTGAAGATACAAGACTTTATAAAATAGGTGAAAATTCTGCTGAGAGAATTAGTGGAGAAAAGGAGTTTCCTGAAATAACAACTACAAGCAATTATGAAGCTAATATGGGAGATGCAAATACTTTAAAAAAATTTATTAATTTCTGTAAAAAAAATTATGAAGCTGATAAGTATATGCTAATAATGTCTAATCATGGTGGTGGTGCTAAGGATGAGAATGACAAAGCTAGTACTATAAATAAGGCAATTTGTTGGGATGATAGTAATGATAAGGATTGTCTTTATACTGGAGAAATTTCAGATGTATTAAGTAAGGAAGAATCTGTTGATGTCTTAGTATTTGATGCATGTTTAATGGGAAATTCAGAGGTAGCTTATCAATATAGACCTAACAACGGAAGTTTTGAAGCTAAAACCCTTGTAGCATCAGCACCAGTTGTTTGGGGATTTGGTTATCCTTATGATAAAATATTTTCAAGATTAAAATCTACAAAGGGTGATAATGGGGAAGTTGATTCTACTTTAGGAGGAAAAGAGAAAATATATGACCCTTCTACAGTAACTAACAATGAGCTTGGTGCTTTATTTGTAGAGGAGCAAAGAGATTCAGTAAATAGTTATGGTGCAAGTAGTCAACAATTAAGTTGCTATGACCTTACAAAAATAGAAAAAGTTAAAAAATCAGTTGATGCTTTAGCAAGAAATTTAAGTAAAAATAATAAGAAAGAGGCTATTGAAAAATTAAGAGGTACAGGTAAAAATGTAGAAACTATGCATTATTTCAAGGAAAGAGATCAGTATGAATGGATTGAATATCCATACTTTGACTTATATGATTTATGTGAAAAA
Source organism: Clostridium sp. TJA032 (assembly GCF_058310275.1). NCBI lineage: Bacteria > Bacillati > Bacillota > Clostridia > Eubacteriales > Clostridiaceae > Clostridium > Clostridium sp. TJA032. The sequence continues at coordinate 172,397 of NZ_JBZEFB010000001.1, forward strand.
ATTAGTTTAAGTGATGATTTTAATGATACTACTAAAAAATTATCAAAAAATGTTATGAAAAATGTAGACCAATTAATTTTATATTCCTTTGCAGGTAAAGATTTTAAAGGCTTTAAAGAAGGAAAAAATGGTATAAGTATTTTTCTTCCTGATGGTAATAGATATTACTATGACCAATATTCAGGCCAATCAATACCTCATTGGTATATTCAAAGATGGTATAGTCCTTTAGATACAAATGCTTATAATTTAGGAACTGGATACGGAAAATTAGCTTGGTGTAAAGATGGCTTAAATCCTAAAATAAATAAAGTTGGTAACTGGTTTGAACTTTTAGATTCTTGGTTTGATAGAGATAATACATCCTTTGGTGGATATAATAGATATAGATATTAAATAGAAATTTTTAATTATTTTTTTATTATTATATTTAATAAAAGAGGTGATTTAAATGGCTTTATTTAATAAAAAAAGTAAAGAAGATAAGCAAGCTAAACAAATTAAGAAGTTTATGGATAAATATCAATTAGAAGATTTAGATGAAAAAGATTTAATTGTACTTAATAGAATTGCTGATGATTTGATAGGTAATTCTTTTTTTAAAGTTGGAATGGCCTTGAGTTTTTCAAAAGCAGAAGAGCAAGCTAAAGTTACATATTTAAGTGCATTAACTGAACAAAATTGGATGATAATAAGACAATTAAGCAGATTAAATAAGAATATAGAAAAATTAATAGAAAAATCAAAGGAATAATTATTTTTAAATTTAATAAATAAAAAGCTTAAGTAATATTACTTAAGCTTTTTATTTATTAAAAAAATGTTAATGTTAGCATATAGTTTTGACTTAAAATTGGGTAAAATGTAAAATATTATATAATAATACATATAAAGGGGGAAAAGTTTGGGAGTTAAAAATATTTTTAAAAGTATTCGAAATAAGATAATGATAAGTTTTATTCTTATAGGGGTTATTCCTATGATTATAATAGCAATATATTATGATTATAGTTCCTATAGAAATATGAAAAATAATGTTGAAATATTATCTAATAAAATAGTTGAACAGACAAGTTTAGGTATAAATTATATGATTAATATGTTAGAAAAAGATTTGCATATGTCAGTTAATAATCAAAATATATTAGATATATTAATGAATATGAACAATTATGATTCAATAGAAATTACTTTTGAAAAAGAGAAATTAAGTAAATATTTTAATACAATAATTTATAATACTCCTTATTTAGATTCAATAATTATAGATTTATATAATTCTGAAAAGTTAGTTTATGGTAAAGATAGCATTATAAAAACTTCAAATAATTATATAGATTTTTTTTATAGTTTAAAAAATAAGAAACTTTTAGAAAATCCAATTTGGATTTCTAATGTATATGAAAATGATGAAAATATATATATTTTTAAAGAATTTAAATATTTTATGTATGCTAAAGAAATGGGAGTAATAACTTTTGTAGTAGATAAAAAAATAATTAAGGATTATATAAATAAAAACAAAGGAAATAAAGATGTTTATACAATCATTGATAATAAATATAAAAATATTATAAATGGAGATTTGTATAATACAAATAATAAAAATGAATTATTTGAAAATATAAATAATAAATTTGTACAAACCACTACTTATAATAAAAAAGTTATATCATATATTATTTTAGAAAATAATTGGATTTTAATAAATGAAATATTAGAAAAAGATATTTTTAGTATAGTTAATAAGGCTAGAAGAAATATAATTATATTTATGTTAATAGGTAGTAGTTTATCTGTTTTGGCAGCATGGATTATTTCAAAAAATACTAGTAATAAAATTTATAAAATATTAAATAAGTTTGAAAGATTAGAAAAAGAAGATTTTACTATTGATAAGCAAATAAATTCTGAAGATGAATTTGGAATTTTAGAGAATAAATTTAATAACACAGTAAAGGAGTTAAATATTAAAATAAAGGAAAATTATTTATGTAAATTAGAAACAAAGGAAGCTAAAATTAAGTCATTACAATATCAGATTAATCCTCATTTTTTATATAACACTTTGGAGGTTATAAATTCAATAGCAGTTTTATACAAAGCTATAGAAATAAGAGAGATAACACAAAGACTAGGTAGAATGTTTAGATACAATATAAATATAGAAGATATGGAGTTAACTACATTAGGTGAAGAAATTGAACATATAAAGGATTATATTTATTTGCAACAATTACATTTATCATATAAAGTAATTGTTTTTTATGATATTGAAGAAGTTTTATATAATATTAAAATAATTAGATTTATACTTCAACCTATTATAGAAAATATAATAAAACATGCTTTTAAATATAAAAAATCAGACTCCTGTATAGAAATAAGAGTAAATATTGTAGAAAAAAATTTTTCTAAAAATATTGAAATAATTATTCAAGATGATGGAATAGGGATTAAAAAAGATATATTAAATTTAATTAATGAAAAATTATATTATAAAAATAGTGAAAATAATAATTTGAATAAATTTACTAGTGGTGGAATAGGCCTTAAAAATATACAAGAAAGAATAAAATTGAGTTTTGGAGAAAGCTACGGAATAGCTATTAATTCATTTGAAGGAGAGGGAACTAAAGTAATAGTCTCTTTACCATATATTATATAGTTTTATTCATTTGGAGGGAGAATTTTATGATAAGAGTTTTGATAGTTGAAGATATGATTATTATAAGAAATGGTATAATTTCTTTATTAAATCAAAGGTATGAATTTGATATATTAGAAGCTAACAATGGGATAGAGGCTATTAATATTTTAAAAAAAATTAAAATTGATTTGGTAATAACTGATATTAAGATGCCAAAATGTAGTGGAATAGAATTAATTGAAAAAATTAGAGAAGAAAATTTGGATGTTAATATTGTTATTATTAGTGGATATGGAGAATTTGAATATGCAAAAAAAGCAATAAATATGGGGGTTAGTGGTTATTTACTTAAACCTATAGAAGATGATATTTTTTATGAAACTATAGAAAAAATATTAAAAAAAATAGAAGTTAATAATGAGCAGAAAAATATTATAAATGAATATTCAGATGCTAAAGAAGTTATCAATGAATTTAAAATTAAAGAGTTAATTAAAGATGCTATTTTTAAGGATATTAATATAATGAATTTTTATAAAAATAGTAATCTGAAAGGATTGAAGTGTTTGGTATCTATACTAAATATTAACTTTAAAGAAAATAAAGAAGAAAAATTAGATTACAATAATATAAATTTATTTAAATATTATATAAATAAAATAATATATAGTTTGAATATAAAAGTTAAATTTTATATAATAGAAAGTTTAACTTTCGCAAATCAGTTTATAATAATTTTTTTAGATGAATTAGAAGAAAATTTAGAAAAAAATTCTTACATTATATGTAAAAATATAAATGGAATTTTAAAAAATTCTATGAATTTAGAATTATATATAGGGATAAGTGAAATAAGTTCAATAATAGAAAAAAGATTATATAAACAAGCAGAAGAAGCATTGAAAAATAGATTTTTTGTAGAAAATAAGTTTATTTTTAAATACAAAAGTAATACAAAATCAGTTGTAGAAAAAGATTTTGAAGAAAAGATTAACCTAATTGGAAGTTATTTAAAAAAAGGAGATTTATTTAATATTAGAATTATAATAAACAGTTTATTTAACATAGAGGTTGACAAAATAAATTCTTGTTTTTATATAAATTATATTTTAGACAAAATTATAGAAATTATTATTAAATTATATGGTTATAATTCATATAATTTTGTAAATTCAAATCTAGAAATAAAATCTTATATTTACAAAGCTAAAAATAAAAATGAGATAATTAAATTTATATTAGAAGTTATAGAAAATATATATGAACTAAATAATATAAAAAAATCTGATAAAAACATACCAATTCAAGTGAAAAATTATATAGATAAAAATTATTTTGAAGATCTTAGTGTAAAAAAGTTATCAAAATTATTTAATTTAAATTATTCATATCTATCATCAATTTTCACCAAAGAAATAGGAGAGAGTGTAATTTCATATATAACAAGAACAAGAATATTAAAAGCAAAAAAACTTTTAGAAAGTACGAATTCTGATATAAGCACTATAGCTGAAAGTGTAGGATATAATGACTTACAATATTTTTATAGAGTATTTAAAAAGATTACAAATGAAACTCCTATGATGTGTAGAAATAATGTGAAAAAAATTCAAAGATAATCTAAAAAATATCCAATAGAATTATTTGTAAAAAATGTTATAATAAAGAAAAAGTGGAAGGAGATTAATTATGACTAAGAAAAGGTTTTCTTTGATGGTATTAGCAGGTATTTTAACAATAGGAATGATAGGTTGTGGTAGTAATACAAGCAGCAATAATAATACAAATGAAAGTGGAGAAAAAGTAAAATTAACTTTTGGAATATGGGATAAAATACAAGAAAATGGAATGAAATCATTGGTAGAAAAATTTAATGAAGAAAATCCAAATATAGAAATAGAAGTTCAAGTAACTCCATGGGAAGAATATTGGACAAAAATGGAGGCTGCAGCTACGGGAGGAGAGCTACCAGATGTATTTTGGATGCATACAAATGAGTTTTTAAAATATGCAAGTAATGATATGCTAATGGATTTAAGTGATTTAGAAGGTACAAATGGTTATAAAGATTATCCAGAAAGTTTAGTAAGTTTAGCAAGTTATAATGGTGCTGTATATGGAGTGCCTAAAGATTTTGACACAATAGCCCTTGTATATAATAAAGAAATATTTGACGAAGCAAATATACCATATCCTGATGATACTTGGGATTGGAATAAGCTAGTTGAGGTGTCTAAGAAACTTACTAACAAAGAAAAGGGTATATACGGCTTTGCAGCAGCCCTTGAAGATCAACAAGGATATTTACCACCTATAGCTCAAGCAGGAGGATATGTTCTTAAAGATGGTAAATCAGGTTACACAGATCCAAATACATTAGAAGGACTACAATTTTATATTGATTTAGCAAATAAACATGATGTTTCTCCTACTTTAGCTCAACTTGCAGATACAAATGTGGATACTTTATTTCAATCAGGAAAAGTTGCTATGAGTTATTTAGGAAGTTGGAGAATGAGTTCATATGTAGCTAATGAAGATATAGCTAATAAATTTGATATTGCAGTTTTACCTAAGGGAAAAGAAAGAGCTAGTATAATAAATGGTTTAAGTTTTGTTGGAAATGCAAATACTGAACATCCAGATGAGGTTAAGAAATTTTTATCATTTTTAGCATCAGAAGAAGCACAAGACTTACAGGCTACAAATGGAACAGCTATTTCAGCTAGAAATGGTTCAGCAGATGAATGGGTAAAGACTTATCCTAACCATAATGTTCAAGTATTTTTAGATATGAAGGATTATTCAGTTCCAGTTTCAACATCATTAACAAAAGCTAATTGGGGAAAAACAGAAAGAGAAATGGTTAAAAAAATGATGATGGGAGAAATAACAGTTGAAGAAGGTTCAAAGGTTATTTATGATGAAATGACTAAGAATTTAGCAACTGAGTAAAAAGAAATAGCTTTGTTTTTTAAGAGTTGATTTTATTATTTATTATAAATAAAATCAACTCTTAAATATAAGTGTATAGGGGTAGATATTTATGAGAAGTAAAGCAAGAATTAAAGAAAAATATAAATTTTCAGAAAGTTTATGGGGATATTTATTTATAGCACCGACTATAATAGGATTAATTATTATAAATATAATTCCTTTTTTTCAGACTATATTTTTATCATTTAATAAAACGGGAGCTTTTGGTAAGATGTCATGGTCAGGAATTGAGAACTATATTAGATTTTTTAATGATCCTGTTGTTTGGCAAGCTACAAAAAATACAATAGTATATATGATTTTATCAGTACCTGCAGGCATAATATTAGCTCTTATTTTTGCATCTTTATTAAATTCTAAAATAAAGGGAAAGAGTATTTATAGGGCTATTTACTTTTTGCCTATAGTTGTTGCACCAGCTGCAATAGCGATGGTATGGAAATGGTTATTTAATACAGATTATGGATTAATAAATTATTTTTTAAGTATATTTGGAATAGAAGGGCCATCTTGGTTAACAGATCCAAAAATAGCTATGATATCTATATCTATAGTTACTATATGGAGTAGCATTGGATATGACATAATTTTAATTTTAGCAGGATTACAAGGAATACCAAAAACATATTATGAAGCAGCTAAAGTAGATGGTGCTTCAAGCATAGTGCAATTTTTTAAGATAACAGTACCTCTTGTATCACCAACCTTATTTTTTGTATTAGTTTTGAGGGTAATGTCAGCTCTTAAGCAATTTGATTTTATGTATATGCTTATAGGAGAAGGAAATCCAGCATTAGAAGGAACGCAAACTTTAACATATTTATTTTATAGACATGCTTTTGAAATAGGGGATAAAGGATATGCTTCAGTAATAGTGTTATGGACTTTTTTAATCATTGCTATTATTACAGCTATTCAATTTAAAGTTCAGAAGAAATGGGTAAATTATGAATAAAAGAGGTGAAACATAGTGAATATTTCTAAGGTTAAAAATGATATAGTAAATAAATATACTATTAATAATGGGAAAAAAATAAATAATAAAAAAGTATTGATACATTTAATTTTAATACTAGGAAGTATATCAATGATATTTCCTTTTTTATGGATGATATTAACTTCTTTAAAAACTTTTTCTGAAGCTATAAAAATTCCTATTACATTTGTTCCAGAGAACTTTCAGTGGGGAAATTATATAAATGCATGGAATACTTTACCTTTTGCTACTCTTTTTTTCAACACTATAGTTATGATGTTATTTAGAATAATTTTTGCTATAGTATTTAGTTCTATGGCAGGATATGCTTTTGCTAAATTAAATTTTCCAGGGAAAAAGATGTTATTTGCTTTAGTAGTGATACAACTTATGCTACCAGCACAAATATTTATAATTCCTCAATATTCAATGGTTGCTGAATTAGGCTGGTTAAATAGTATAAAAGCTTTAGTTTTTCCTGGAATAGTAAGTGCTTTTGGAGTTTTTTTTCTAAGACAATTTTATATGGGGTTACCCAATGAATTATCAGAGGCTGCTAAAATAGATGGATGTAATCAGTGGCAAATATTTAGTAAAATAATGTTGCCACTTACTAAAACACCTATAATGGCTCTTTCAATATTTACAGCAGTTTTTGCTTGGAGCGATTTAATGTGGCCTTTAATAGTAAATATGTCTATGGATAAAATGACTTTAGCTTCAGGATTAGCTTCTTTAAGTGGACAGTTTAGTACTGATTATCCAGTTATGATGGCTGGGGCTTTTATAGCTATGTGGCCAATGATGATTATATATTTGTTATTTCAAAAGCATTTTGTTGAAGGAATAGCTTTAACTGGTGGAAAATAATATGAGTTTTTATGAGGTATTAAGATGGATAGAATTAAAAGATATATTTTTAAAATGATAGAAAATGAGTATTGGTATGGACCTGTTGTTAATGATGGAGCTAAGTATCCATTAAACAGTAGTTCAAACTATGAAGTTAACATAGAGATAAATAAAAGTCCAAATCAAGTAAATACAATATTATTTTCTAATAAGGGAAGATATATATGGTGTGATGCAGGATTTAATTTGAAAATTAATAATGGAATAATTGAAATTTCTTGTAAGAGTTCTATTCCTAAAATGTATAGTGCTGGAGAAACCTTAAGAGATGCTTTTTTAGACGCATCAAAAAAATTTTTTAAGTCAAAGGGAAAGGTACCACCTAAGATTTTCTTTACTAAACCACAGTATAACACATGGATTGAACTTTTATATGACCAAAGAGAAGAAAAAATCTTAGAGTATGCAAAGTCTATAATAAAAAATGGTATGCCTAGTGGAATAATAATGATTGATGATGGGTGGAGTGATTACTATGGAAAATGGAGATTTAATGGTGAAAAGTTTAAAAATCCTAAGAGGATGATAGATAAACTTCATGAATTAGGCTTTAAGGTAATGCTATGGACATGCCCCTTTATAACTCCTGATACACAAGAGTTTAGATATTTAAGAGATAAGGGATATTTAGTAAAAAATAAAGAGGGTTCTGTTTCTATAAAGGAATGGTGGAATGGTTATTCAGCAGTTTTAGATTTAACAAATCCTGAAGCTGTTAAGTGGTATTTAAATCAAAATAATTTTTTGATTGAAGAATACGGTATTGATGGATTTAAATTTGATGCTGGAGATGCTTGTTTTTATAGTAATGATGATATAACTTATAAAAAAATAGATCCAAACACTCAAAGTAAGTTATGGGCAAGGCTAGGAGAAAATTATAGATATAATGAATTTAGAGCTTGTTTTCAATGTGCAGGACTTCCCCTAGTTCAAAGATTAGCAGATAAAAATCATAGTTGGGAATTAAATGGGGTTTCTTCTCTTATACCTAATCAACTATTACAAGGACTTTTAGGATATTCATATACTTGTCCAGATATGATTGGAGGAGGGGAGTATCTTAACTTTTTAGAAAATAGTTCAAATTTAGATGAGGAATTATTTGTAAGATATGCACAATGTGCAACCTTTATGCCTATGATGCAATTTTCCGCAGCACCTTGGAGAGTTTTAAGTGAGGAAAATTTTGAAATTTGTAAAAATTCTGCTTTAGAACATTTAAAATATTCAGAGTATATTTATGAGTTAGCAAAAAAATCAAGTGTTAACTGTGAACCTATTGTAAGATATATGGAATATGAATTTCCTAAGGAGGGCCTTGAAAGTATTAAAGACCAATTTATGTTAGGAGAAAAATATATGATAGCTCCTAATATAAAAAAAGGAGACAGAAAAAGAAAGGTTATTTTCCCAAGAGGGAAGTGGAAGTATAAAGAAGAATTAATTTTAGGACCAAAGGAAATAGATATGAATTCACCTTTAGATGAAATACTTATTTTTGAAAAAATAAAATAAGATTAAAACTTTAATTTATAAAATATTACTTAAAGCTATTTAAATAGCTTTAAGTAATATTTTTTATTAGAATTTATTTATATACTTTTATAATTTTTTAAATCTCATAATCTACAACTACTCTTGAAGAAGCTACACTTTTAATAAAAGAAGCTATTTTAAGGTGATTAGGATTTTCTTGGTAAGAATTTAATTTTTCTAGAGATTCAAAGGTTGAATATAAAACTACATCATAAGCTTGACTAGATTTATTTATATCTATTCCAACCTCAAGAGAAATAGGTTCACTTATTATAGATTTTAGTTTTTCTAAATCTTCCTTTATTTTTTTAGCATTTAAATCCTTATCAAAGCCTTCAGATTTATCTTTTAATTTCCACATTACTATATGTTTTATCATAAAATCATGCACCCCTTTAAATTATATTTATAGCTTTATTATATACTACTAAAACTTATATAAATATATTTAAATTATTTATTTTAAGTAGAACTTTGTTTAAAATTAGCTGAAAATTTTATTTTTAAAACTAGAATATAAAGATTGAAAAAAGGAAAAACTAAAAAAAGCATATAAAATTATGTATTTAAGAAGGATTAAACCTATTTTATAGAAATAACTTCTTCCGCACATTTTAGCACATTACAAAATTAATCCTTTTTAAATAAATTAAGACTAAGAAAAAAATAAAAACGTTCTTAGTCTTATTTTTATAAGCTATTTATCAAGTTTTAATATTCTATTAGCTTCACTAATACCACCTGATATAGTTCCTTCATATCCACCACCAGGACTTACCCATGCACCAACTAAGCTTAAATTTTCAATTGATGTTTTACTTTGAATTCTATATTTCCCTGCTTGTTTTACTGTCTGTGCATAACCATATACAGCCCCCTTAGGGTTATTAGTATATCTTTCCATGGTTTTAGGTGTTCCAAGTTCTGTTAAAACTATATGATTCTTTATTCCAGGATAATATTTTTCTACTCTAGCTATAATTTTTTCTGTAACAATTTTCTTTTGTTTTTTATAGTCAGATATATTATTCTTAGTCCAATTATCATAATTATCCATATAAGTTATTGTTAAAACGCCCTTGCTTTCTTCATTAAAGCTTTTATCCATTCCGTTATAGTTTGTAAGAAGAAAACTTGCATTTTCATAATCACTTTTTAATGAGATTTCATAATTATGTTCATGACTTCCTTCTCCAAGAATGAAAACTTCATCTTTAGGTATATTTAGTTTACAAGGAGAACAATCTAAGCCTATATAAAGTTGAGTAAGAGTACAACCTATTTCATCAGTAAATATTTTTTTTCTTTCCTTTTCACTTAAAGCATTTTCAGGAAGCATATTATATGTACTTATAGGATTTATATCTGAAACTATTCTTTTTGCTTTAAATATTTCTCCATTTTTTAATTCAATTCCATATGCTTGTCCATTATTATAGAGAATCTTACTTACTTCACTTTTAAGTTTTACCTCTCCATTATTTTCTTTTATAACATCAACGAAGGCATTAGATAGTTCTTGAGCGCCGCCCTTTATATAATATTTTCCATACTTATGATAAGAAATCCAAGGTATGAAAAAGTAAAGTGCACTTAACTTTTTAGGAGGTAAGCCATAATACATCCATAAAGTTGTAAATAATTTTATTAGTTTTTCATCTTTAACATATTTACTTATAACTTCATAGGTGCTTTTACTTGACCAACTTATAAATAAAGCTACATGTTTATTAAGTTTATTAAATAATCCAGAGTCTTTTTCTATTATAAATTTTTGAAAACCAATTTCAAAACTATCTATAGCATTAAAAAGATTTTTTATTCCTTTTTCTTCTGAAGGAAATTTATTAATTAGAAGGTTTAGATATCCATCTTTATTATTAGGTATGTATATTATTTCTCCATCTAAATAAATACAATAGGCATCTTCATTTTTTAAAGGAGTTATTTTATCAAGTATTCCACAACCTTTAAAAATATATCTTAAGGTACCTTTTTCATCTAATCCACCTATTCCATGGAGAGAAACATCAAAATTATATCCTTTTCTTTTAAAATTTGTTGCATATCCACCAGGTATAAAATGTTTTTCAAATACACAAACCTTATAACCAGACTTTGACAATCTACTACCTAAGCTTAAACCACCAAGTCCACTTCCAATTACAATAACATCATAATCCATAAAACATCACCTTCTTTTATAAGTATTGCTATTATTTACATATAATTATAATATATTTTTTTATATTTAAAAGATAAAAGAATAGTATTAAAAAGAATAATTTACTTTAACCATTAATTTATATAAAAATATGTTTATATAAAACATAAGTGTATTTTTATTAAAAGGAATAGATAAATATTAAAAATATAGACTATAAAACTAATATTTATCCACTTTACACTTACTTGCTTATAATATATCTTTAAAATAGAGAAAATTCTTGAAGAAAAATAGAATAAACCTTTTAATTTAGAATATCAGTTAGATGTTTTAAAGCTTTATTTTTAATTTTTAAAGTTTATACAGGGGTGAGAATATGTTATTTCATATGAATGAACGTAAGAATATTGTAAACGGTTTGTGCGAGAAGCTAGAAAAAGCAATATATAAGGTAGTTGCACCTTTAGAAATAGATATGTACATAACTAAGGAACCAGTAAGTTATGAGGATAGATTATCTGGAGAGTATAAAAAAGGCCTTATAGGACAATCTTGGGGAGAGCTTTGGGATTGTGCTTGGTTTAATTTTAAGGGCGAAGTGCCTAAAGATTGTCTTGGAGAAAAAATTGTACTTTTAATAGATGTAAGTGGAGAGGCTTTTGTAGTAGATAAAGAAGGTAATCCAATTAGAGGTCTTACAACTTTAAATTCAGAATTTGATTTAAGCTTAGGAATGCCAGGTAAAAGAGAAGTTCCAGTTATTGATAATTCTGAAGGAGGAGAAAAGATAGATATATGGGCAGATTGTGCATGTAATGATTTGTTTGGAAAGTATAGAGATAAGGGCATTATAAAAGAAGCATATATTGCAACTTGCAATGAAGAAGTAAAGGGGCTTTATTATGATGTGGAAGTTTTATGTGAACTTATGAATCAGTTACCAGAAGATAGTGCAAGGTATTATACAATTTTAAATGCCCTTTATGATGCCTCAAAGGTCTTAAGTATAAAAACAGGAATGAGTGGATGTGATTTCTTAAAGGATGGAGTTGTTACACAACAGGAGGTTACAATACTTAAGGAGGAAGAAGTTAAAAAAGCTAGAGAAATATTAAAAAAAGAGTTAGACAAAAGGGGAGGAGATCCATCTCTTTCAATTTCAGCTATAGGACATGCTCATATAGATTTAGCATGGTTATGGCCTATAAGAGAAACTATAAGAAAAGGTGCTAGAACATATTCAACTGTTTTAGCAAATATGGAAAAATATCCTGACTATATTTTTGGAGCAAGTCAACCACAACTTTATAAGTGGATGAAAGATTATTATCCAGATTTATATAAAAGGATTAAGGAAAAAGTAGAAGAAGGAAGATGGGAAGCACAAGGAGGTATGTGGGTTGAGCCAGATACTAATGTTCCATCTGGAGAATCTTTAGTAAGACAATTATTATATGGTAAAAGATACTTTAGAGAAGAATTTAATAAGGAAATGGATACTCTATGGCTTCCAGATGTTTTTGGGTATTCAGCATCACTTCCACAAATACTTAAGAAAAGTGGTATAGATTATTTTATGACTATTAAATTATCATGGAATAATCATAATCAATTTCCACACCATACGTTCCTTTGGGAAGGAATAGATGGAAGTAGAGTATTATCACATATGCCACCTGAAGGTACTTATAATAGTTCAGCTGCACCAAGGGCTATTGCTAAATCAGAAAAAGCCTTTTTAGATAAAGGTTTATCTGATGAATGTTTAATGTTATTTGGAATTGGTGATGGAGGTGGAGGTCCAGGAGAAGAACATTTAGAAAGATTAAAAAGAGAAAAAAATATAAATGGAATAGCTCCTGTGAAGCAAGAACTTTCAACAGATTTCTTTAAAAGAATAGAAAAAGATATAGATAAGTATAGTGTATGGAGTGGTGAGCTATATTTAGAAAAACATCAAGGAACTTATACGACTCATGGTAAAAATAAAAAGTATAATAGAAAAATGGAAATCGCTCTTAAAAACTTAGAGTTAGCAGCAATGCAAGCTAAGGTTTTAGGAAAAGGAGAATATCAAAAGGAAGAAATAGAAAATATCTGGAAAGAAGTTCTTTTATATCAATTCCATGATATTTTACCAGGTTCATCTATAGGGAGAGTTTATGATGAGTCTGTTGAGGCCTATGAAAAGATGCTTTTAAAAGTTAATGAAATGACTGAAAAGTTATATAGAGATATTATAGAGAATAAAGAGAGCAAAGAAGAAGGGGTTATTTTAATAAACTCATTATCATGGAGTAGGGAGCAATGGATTAAGCTTTATGATTTATGGACAAAGGTTAAATTAAATCCTTTAAGTGGAGAGATTATTAAAAAAGATGATATTAAGACTAATTTAGATTTTTCAAAGATTAAAGCTTCAAATAATATCTTAGAAAATGAATTAATTAAGGTTCAATTTAATGAAGATGGAACAATTTTAAGAGTTTTTGATAAAGATTTAAATAAAGAAGTCTTAAAAGATGAAAAGGGAAATGAGCTTAGAGTTTATGAGGATAATGGAGATGCTTGGGACTTTTCAGGGGTTTATGGAGATAGACCATCTGAAAGCTTTAGATTAGTAAAATCAGAAGTTAAAATAGATGGACCAAAAGCAATAATGAATCAAGAGTATGAATATGGGGATTCTACTTTAGTTCAAGAAATAAGTATTTTACAAGGAAGTAAGCGAATTGACTTTAATACAAAGGTTAATTGGAATGAAAATGGTAAAATGCTTAGAACATCTTTTAATACCAATGTATATACAAGAGAGGCTGATTGTGAAATACAGTTTGGTACAATAAAAAGACCTACTCATGAAAATACTTCATGGGATATGGCAAAGGGAGAAATATGTGCTCAAAGATGGGTTGATTTATCACAGAGAGATTACGGAGTTGCTTTAATAAATGATTCTAAATATGGACACAATATTTTAGGAAGCAAGATAGATTTAAATCTTTTAAGAAGCCCAGGGTATCCAGACCCAGAGGCAGATAGAGGAGAGCATGAATTTACTTATTGTCTATTTCCACATAAGGGAGATTATGTTTTAGGAAATGTTGTTCATGAAGCTCATGAGGTTAATTCTAAAATTCAAGTTATCTATAGTGAAAACTTAGGAGATAATTTAATTTGTAAGGATATGATTTCAGTCGATTGTGAAAATGTAATAATAGACACAATAAAAAAAGCTGAAGATAGTGATGATATGATAGTCAGACTATATGAGTGTCATGGACAAGATGCAAGGGCTAAAGTAAATATAAATATTCCATATAAAAAAGTGGAATTAGTTAACTTAATTGAGGATGAAATAAAGGGATATGACTTTGAAAAAGAAGAAAGAACTCTTATATTTAAGCCTTTTGAAATTCATACTTTGAAAGTAGTATTAAAATAATAAAGTTATAAAAATAAAATTTATATAAGTTTTATTTTTAAAATAAATTATGTTTAGGTAATATTTTAAAGTGAGTGGGGGAATTTAATTATTTATAATATTGCTTAAATAGTGTAATAAGCAATTAATTTTGCTAAGGGGGAAATTAGTTATATAAGAAAAGGCAACCTTTAAGGGAAGGTTGCCTTTTTTGGTTTTAAAAATTTTAAGCTTTTACTTAAATTTAAAAGTGATATATAATATTGTAAACGTAATTAATTTAAATTATATGGAAAAGAAAGGGTGAATTAAATGAATAATTTTACTTTTTATAATCCTACAAAAATTAACTTTGGTAGGGGAGTTGAATGTAAGGTTGGAGAAGAAATTAAAAGCTTAGGAGCTAGTAAGGTACTTTTTCATTATGGTGGAGGAAGTATTAGAAAAAGTGGGTTATATGATAAAATTTTAGATTCTTTAAATAAGGCAGGATTACATGTAATAGAACTTGGAGGGGTTAAACCAAATCCTAGATTAAGCTTAGTAAAAAAGGGAATAGAACTTTGTAAAAATAGCAAGGTTGATTTTATACTTGCAGTAGGTGGAGGAAGTGTAATTGATTCAGCTAAGGCTATAGCAATTGGAGTTCCTTATTCTGGTGATGTTTGGGATTTCTTTACTAAAGATATTAAAATAGAAAAAGCTCTTCCAATAGGTACAGTTTTAACTATACCAGCAGCGGGAAGTGAATCAAGCTCTGGAACTGTTATTACTAATGAAGAAGGTTGGTATAAAAGATCAACAGGTTCGCCACTTTTATATCCTAAATTTTCAATGTTAAATCCTGAATTATGTTTTACCTTGCCTAAGAAGCAAATATCAGCTGGAAGTGCTGATATTTTAGCACATTTAATGGAAAGATATTTTACAAATACAAAAAATGTTGAACTTATTGATAGATTGATTGAAGGAACAATGAAAACTGTAATAAACAATGTTCCAAAGGTTTTAGAAAATAGAGAGGATTATAATAGTTTTGCAGAGGTAATGTGGTCTGGTACTATAGCACATAACAATCTTTTAAGTACAGGAAGAGAGACAGACTGGGCATCTCATGATATAGAGCATGAATTAAGTGGGATATATGATGTTACTCATGGGGGAGGATTAGCAGTTATTTTTCCTGCGTGGATGAAGTTTGTTTATAAGCATGATTTAGATAGATTCAATCAATTTGCAACTAGAGTTTTTGAAGTGAAAATTGAAGGGAAAAATAAGGAAGAAATTGCTTTAGAGGGGATAAATAAGCTAGAGAAATTTTTTAAATCAATAAATCTTCCTATAACTTTAGAGGAGCTTGGAATTGGAGAGGAAAGATTAGAAGAAATGGCTAAAAAATGCACAGATAATGATACTCATACCGTAGGAAAATTTATGAAATTAAATTCTAAGGATATTTTAGAAATATATAAAATAGCATTAAAATAAGTTAATCATAAAAGTAAATAATTATTAAGAAAAAAGGTAATGAAATTTTATAAAATTTCATTACCTTTTAATTAAGTTCAATAAATTAAAATATTTAAAGGAGAAATAGGAATGAAATTTGTATTGGCACCAGATTCTTTTAAGGAAAGTATGACTTCAATAGAAGCTTGCAATGCTATGGAAAGAGGAATTAAAAAGGTTATTAAAGAGGCAGAGTGCATAAAGGTTCCAATGGCCGATGGAGGAGAAGGAACTGTGGAAGCTTTAGTTTATGCTACCTCTGGGAAAGTTGAAAAGGCTGTAGTTACTGGTCCTTTAGGAGATAAGGTTGAAGCTTTTTATGGTATTTTAGGAAATAAAACTACTGCTGTTATAGAGATGGCTAGTGCTTCTGGTATTCAGCTTATAAAAAAAGAAAAAAGAAATCCTTTAATAACAACAACCTTTGGTACAGGAGAACTTATAAAAATTATTCTAGATAGGGGAATAAAACATATAGTTATTGGAATAGGAGGGAGTGCTACAAATGATGGTGGAAGTGGAATGCTTCAGGCTTTAGGTGCAAAAATTTTAGATAATAATAAAAATCAAATAGGATTTGGAGGGAGAGAATTAAAAAATATAAGAAGTATTGATTTAAGTTCTTTAGATAAGAGAATAAAAGATGTAAAGATTGAAGTGGCCTGTGATGTTAATAATCCTTTAATTGGAGAGAAAGGAGCATCAAAAATATTTGCACCACAGAAAGGGGCAGATAGTTTAATGGTTAGTGAATTAGAAAATAACTTACGTTATTATTCATCTATAATAAAGAGAGATTTAGGAAAAGATATAGCCTATATAGAAGGAGCAGGAGCAGCAGGAGGGTTAGGTGCCGCTTTAATTTTAATAGGAGGAGAATTAAAAAAAGGAGTAGGTCTTGTTATAGAGCATACTGAATTAGATAAAAAAATAAAAGGTGCAGATTTCCTTTTTACTGGAGAGGGAAGTATAGATAATCAAACTATATTTGGTAAAACACCAAGTGGGGTTTCAATTTTAGCTAAAGAAAATAAAGTTCCTGTAATTGCTTTTTCAGGAAAAGTTGGAGTAGGGTATGAGTCTCTTTATAAAATAGGAATAGATAGCATATTTAGTATAGTAAATGGAGCTTTATCTTTAGAAGAAGCTTTAAAAAGAGGAGTTGAAAATTTAGAAATAACCACAGAAAACGTAGTTAGACTTTTAAAATTAAAATCTAGAATTTAGCCGTTTGAAATTAAAATTAGTAGAAAAAATGAATATATGGTATAACTATAAGAAGACTAATAAAGTTTTAAGAAGGAGATAAACATAATATATGAAATTTAACGAATTAAATTTAAGTGAGAATATTATAAAAGCACTTAATAACTTAGGATATAAAAATCCATCAGAGGTTCAAGAAGAATCTATTCCAAAATTATTAAATGGTCAGGATATTATAGTTAAATCACAGACGGGAAGTGGAAAAACAGCAAGTTTTGGTATACCTATTTGTGAAAAAATAAATGTTTATGAAAATAAGGTTCAATGCTTAGTTCTAACCCCAACGAGAGAATTAGCAATTCAAGTTAAAGATGAACTTTCTAATATAGGAAGATTAAAAAAGGTTAGATGTGCGGCTATATTTGGAAAACAACCTTTTAATGAACAAATAAGAGAACTTAAACAAAGAGTACACATTGTAGTTGGAACTCCAGGAAGAGTTTTTGACCATATGGAAAGAGGAACATTAGATTTAAGTGAAATTAATTATGTAGTTATAGATGAAGCTGATAAGATGCTTTCAATGGGATTTATTGACCAAATAAAGGATATATTAGGTGAGTTAAGATTAAATAAAACAACGGCTTTATTTTCTGCTACTTTTTCTAAAGAAATAGAGGAAATATGTGAAGAATATATGAGAAATCCTGTTCTTTTAGAGGTTAAATCAAAGATTTTTAATAGAGATAAAATAGAAGAAAGTGTAATTTATATAGAGGAAAAAAATAAAGAAAAAGCTTTATGGAAGTGTCTTTATGCATATCACCCAGAAAGTGCTATAGTTTTTTGTAATACAAGAAATAAAGTAAAAAATGTTTATAAAATGCTTAAAGATGAAGGTATAACTTGTAATGAACTTCATGGAGATATGGAGCAAAAAAAACGTATTGAAGTTATGGAAAACTTTAGAGATAAGCATTTTAAGGTTTTAGTTTGTACTGATATAGCAGCAAGAGGTATTCATGTAGATAGTATAGAACTTGTTATAAATTATGAAGTTCCAATGGAGAGAGAAAGTTATGTTCATAGAATTGGAAGAACAGGAAGGGCTGGAAGAGAAGGAAAAGCAATTACCTTCTCAAATAATTATGAAAAAAAATATTTTGAAGCTATAGAAGAGTATATTGGATACTCTATAAAAATTGCATCTCTTCCTTCAGAGGAAGAAGTTAAATTAGGGAGAAAACTATTTAAGGAAAGTCAAAAACTTCAATTAAAAGAGAGTAAAAAACCTAAGGCTAACATTCATAATGATTTAGTTAAGATACATATTAATGGAGGAAAGAAAAAGAAAATAAGAGCCTTTGATATTGTTGGATGCTTTAGTAATCTACAAGGGTTAACAGGAGAAGATATTGGAATAATTGATGTTCAAGAGGGCTTTTCCTATGTAGATATTTTAAATGGAAAGGGAGAGAAAGTACTTAAAAACTTTAAGGAAGTTACAATAAAGGGGAAAAAGGTAAAAATACAAAAAGCAAAAAAATAAAAATTTAAATTTGTAATTTGACTAAATACTAATAAAGTAACAAATAAAATAAAAAAAGCATATATTGTAAATAAAGAAGCAGTCTTTTAAAGAGAATTAAGGTAAGATGTATTTTATTATATCTTACCTTTTTTAGAAGAATTTTTATATAAGAGGTGGTTGTATGAATAAAAAATTTGCTATCTCTATTATTACTTTATTTGCATTTTTTGCTTTAGTACTATATATAGGTTTAGATTATGATAAATATTTTGGAGAAAATCAATCATTAAATCAAAAAATTACAAGTATTATAGAGAGTGAAGAGGATAAGAAAATTAATCTTGATTCTTTAACTAAAAGTGTAGATTTAGAATGGGAAGAAGTTTATTTAATTTCTCCTTATGAAAATGTAGTAGAATTTTTTAAGGAAAGAAATATATGTATTAAAGAAAAAACATATAAATCAGAGAGGGATGAAATTTATATGTTAGCCTTTTCTAGATATTCTAATGAAGTAGGAAAAGACAAAATAGTAGAATACACATATGTTCCTAGAAAATATGTTAATCTTGAAAAGTTAAAGGATAAAGAAGTAACTAAAGGGATTTTTTATAAAGTTAAAGGTGATTCTATTTAGTTATTAAAGTTCTAAGTTTTATGCTTAGAACTTTTTCATGTTTAAAATTAATTTTTACAAAG
Organism: Clostridium sp. TJA032; assembly: GCF_058310275.1. NCBI lineage: Bacteria > Bacillati > Bacillota > Clostridia > Eubacteriales > Clostridiaceae > Clostridium > Clostridium sp. TJA032. The sequence continues at coordinate 192,007 of NZ_JBZEFB010000001.1, forward strand.
AATTATATTGAAAATATTTAATATATTATTAAATTTTTACAAGTATATTAAATTAAGGAAGAATGCTATAATTTACAAGGCATTTAAAATTTACATTAAGGGGGGCTAATTATGATTATAACTAGGGATAAAAGATTTTATAGGTTATTATTTAGTATTGCTTTACCTATAGCTATACAAAATTTAATAACCTTTATGGTAAGTATGGTAGACACATTGATGGTTGGTTCCTTAGGAGAAGTTCAATTATCAGCAGTTTCTATAGCTAATAATTTATTTTTTGTTCTTACTATTTTAATGTTTGGGCTAGCTGGTGGTTCTAATATTATGATTTCTCAGTATTGGGGGAAGGGAAATGTAAAAACAATTCATAAGATTTTAGCAATAATGTATAGAGTGTGCTTGTTAATAACGGGTATTTTTATAGTAATAGCTTTGTTTTTTCCAAAGTATTTTATGGGGATTTTTACAACTGATAAAGAGGTTATAGAGTTTGGAGCAAGTTATTTAAGAATAGTCTCAATAGGATATGTTTTTTATTCTGTAACTAATTGCACAATAATGATGCTTCGCTCTGTTAAGACTGTAAGTATTTCAATAATTGTTTATACAGCTTCTTTAATAGTTAACTCTATATTAAATTGGGTTCTTATATTTGGTAACTTAGGTTTTCCTAGTCTTGGGGTGAAGGGAGCTGCCATAGCTACTGTATTTGCTAGAATAACTGAGTTTTCTATAGTTATTTTATTTATGTTTATATATGAAAGAAAAATAGCACTAAAGTTAAGTTATCTTATAAAGGTTGATAAAGATATTTTAAAGGATTTTATTTCTTTATGTACTCCTGTATTATGTAATGAATTACTTTGGGCAATAGGTGCATCTATGATATCTGTAATAGTTGGAAGAATGGGAACTGATGTAGTTGCTGCTAATAGTATAAATGCTGTTGCTCATCAATTTGTAACTGTTTTTATTTTTGGAATGTCTAATGCTACAGCGGTTATTATAGGAAATACCATAGGTGAAGGCAAAAAAGAAAAGGCTAAAGAATATGCAAAAAGTATAGGAATATTTAGTATAATTATGGGAATTATATCAGGACTTATGATTTTATTTATAAAACCTTATATAGTTGATTTTTATAACGTATCCTATGAAACAAAGGCAATAGCAATGGAAATAATGACAGTAACTTCTTTAGTAATAGTTTTTCAATCTCTTGCAAGTAACTTTATGATGGGTGTATTAAGAGGGGGAGGAGATGCAAAGTTTGTCTTAATAAATGACCTTATTTTTATGTGGCTTGTGGCAATTCCAGGAGGATTTTTTGTGGCATTTTTATTAGAACTTCCAGTTGCTTTAGTTTTCTTAGTTATAAAATGTGATGAAATATTAAAATCTCTTACTAGCGTTTATAGAGTTTTAAGTGGAAAATGGGTAAATGATGTAACTAAGAATTACGAACTTGAAGAAATTAGATGTTAATAAATAAAAAAAGGAAGATAATATTATCTTCCTTTTTAAATATAGTTTCTTACCTTTATAACTTTATTATTTTTAATATAAATTCTAGGAACTCTATGACTAATCATACAAAGTATTTCATAGTTTATTGTTCCCATAATTTTAGCCATGTCATTTGCATCAAATCTTAATCCTTTATCCTCTCCTAAAAGAATTACTTCATCACCAATTTTAACATTTTCTATATGGGTTACATCAATCATGCATTGGTCCATACATATTCTGCCTATAACATTTGCAAATTGTCCATTTATTATAACCTTAGCTTTTCCGCTAAGAAGTCTTGAATAACCATCAGCATAACCAATAGGAAGTGTTGCTATTTTAGTTCTTTTAGTAGTTTTATAGGTTCTTCCATAACTTACATACATATTTTCATCAAGTTCTTTAACAAAGGCTACAGTTGTTTTTAGAGTAAGTGCTGTTTCAAGTTTTAAGTTTTCCTTTTTTACTTCTTCAGAAGGATAGTATCCATAAGATATTATTCCACATCTAACTCCATCTAAATAAGTTTCAGGTAAATCCATAATAGCACCACTATTAGAAGCATGTTTTAGTGGAATTTTTATTCCTTCTTTTTCTAAAGCTTTATTAAAGGAAACTAATTTAGAAAATTGTTCATAAGTATATCTTTTATCTCTTTCATCAGAGGTTGCAAAATGAGTAAATAGTCCTACAACTTCAATTCCTTTTAAGGAACATATTTTTAAAACCTTTTTAAAATCTTCTTCATTAGGAAGGAAACCTATTCTTCCCATACCAGTATCTAAAGCTATGTGGATTTTAGCTTTTTTACCTAATTTTAAAGCTATTTCTGATAATTCATTTGCATAATCTAAGTCATAAACAGTTTGTTCTATATCATTATTTATTAATCTTTCAGCAAAATCTATAGGAGTATATCCTAAAATCATAATTGGAGCAGTTATTTTAGCTTCTCTAAGTTCTTCAGCTTCAGTTATTATGGCAACAGCTAGTCTAGAAGCACCATTTTCTAAAAGAGTAGAAGCTACATCTAAGGCACCATGGCCATAAGCATTAGCTTTTACAACAGCTATTATTTCTTTATCTCCTACAAGATTTTTAATTTCTTTCATATTATTTGCTATTTTATCTAAATCTATTTCAGCCCATACAGGTCTAACACATATATCCATCTATAAACACCTCATATTAATAATTAAAAACTCATTTTTACGCTTAAAATAATTTTTTAAAGTAATAAAAAAAAATTTATTATTACAAAATAAGCTACATATAATATTATAAGATATTTTGCCATAAAGGAAAGAACCACTATAATTGTAATTTTTATAATAGGTGGTTTATATAAACCTAAGATAGACTTTTATGATTAAATGTTAAAGTCTTTTTATTATATTTTAATTAAAGAGCTTTTGTGTTAATCTTTATGAAAGCATAAGTAAATAATAAGGGGGAGAATAATTTATGGAAGTAAGAAAAAAGTTAGAGATTTTAAGAAATCTTATGAGAGAGAAAAATATTGATTATTATATAGTGCCAAGCTATGATTCTCATCAAAGTGAATATGTTTGCGACTATTATAAAGGAAGAGAATATCTATCAGGATTTACAGGTTCCTTTGGAACTCTTCTTGTAACTTTAAAGGAAGCTATTTTATGGACTGATGGAAGATATTTTATACAGGCCGTAAAAGAACTAAAAGATAGTGAAATTAAAATGTTTAAAATGGGAATAGCAGGTTGGCCAAGTCTTTTTCAATGGCTTAAGGAAAATTCAAAGAAAGGAGAAACCATAGGATTTGATGGAAAGGTTTTTTCTTTAAGTGAATATAAAGATTTTAAAAATTTATCAAGAGAAAATAAGTTAAATATAAAAATAGATGAAGACCTTTTAGAATATTTATGGAAAGATAGACCAAGTATTCCTAAAGAAAAGGCATTTTTACATGAAATTAAATATTGTGGAAAAAGTGCAAGGGAAAAAATAAGAGAAGTTAGAGAAGAAATGAGTATTTTAGGTGTTGATAATTATGTTATCTCCTCTTTAGATGATATAGCTTGGCTTTATAATATAAGAGGAAATGATGTAAAGTGTAATCCTGTTGTTTTAAGTTATGCTAGAATAAATCATAAAGAAGCTTATCTTTATGTAGATAAAAGTAAGTTTAATTCTATTATGAAAGAAAAACTTTTTAAAGAGGGAATTTTATTAAAGGATTATAAGGATATAGGAGAGGATTTAAAATCATTAGAAGGAAAAACTTTAATAGACCCAGATAATATAAGTGCTTATTTATATGAATGTATTAAAAATAAAAATGAACTTGTAGAGGGTATGAATATAACAACTAAGCTAAAGGCTATTAAAAATTCTGTAGAGCTAGAAAATTTAAGGCGATGTCAAATAAGAGATGGAGTAGCCATGGTTAGATTTATGAAATGGCTTAAAGAAGGTATAGGAAACTTTGAAATAAGTGAGATATCTGCTTCTGATAAGCTTTATGATTTTAGAGTTTTAGGAGATTTATTTAAGGGAGCTAGCTTTGAAACCATATCTGCTCATAAGGAACATGGTGCTATGATGCATTACTTTGCAACAGAGAAAAGTAATTATATTTTAGATAAAAAAGGATTTTTATTAATAGATTCAGGTGGACAATATCTAGATGGAACAACAGATATAACAAGAACCTTTGTTTTAGGAGATTTAACTTATGAAGAAAAAAGAGATTATACATTAGTCTTAAAAGGACATATAGGTCTTATTACAAGTAAATTTTTAAAAGGAGCTACAGGTTCTTCTTTAGATATAAAAGCTAGAGAACCTTTATGGGAGGAAGGCATTGATTATAAATGTGGAACAGGGCATGGAGTGGGCTTTTTCTTAAATGTTCACGAAGGACCACAGAGAATAAGTCCAGTACCAAATAGAGTTTCATTAGAATTAGGTATGATTATAACTAATGAACCAGGAATTTATAGAGAAGGAAAACATGGTATAAGAATAGAAAATACAATGGTTGTAGCAAAAGATACTTATTCTGAAGAATTTGGAGAGTTTTATAAATTTGAAACTATATCTTATTGTCCTATAGATTTAGAGGGAGTAGAGGTAACTTTATTAAGTAAAAAGGAAATAGAGTGGCTAAATAACTATCATAGAGAAGTTTATGAAGTATTATCACCTTACTTAAATAAGGAGGAGAGAGAGTTTTTAAGAAAGGAAACAAGAAGAATATAATATCTTTAATTTATTAAATTTTAAGAGAAATAAACTTGTAAGTATTTTTAAAAATATTCTTTTTCTTTATATAGTTTCAAAAATTTTAGAGGAGTATAATAGAGATAATAGGAGGGATATATATGGCAGATCAAAGATTAAATAAGTTAGCTAAAATACTTGTAAACTATTCAACAGAGGTTAAGGAAGGGGATTTTGTTTTTGTTTCTTGTAATGAGGTTGCAAATCCTTGGCTTAGTGAAGTTGTAAAGGAAGCTATAAAGAAAGGTGCTCATGTTGAATATGTTTTAGAATCAGAAGAGGCTAAGGAGGCAAGACTTAAATATTCTTCAAAGGAACAATTATTATCAGGTAATTTAATAATGGAAACTATGTTAAAGAGAGCAGATGTTTGGTTAAGTGCCTGGGCTTCTAGAGATACCAGAGCTTTTAGTAATATAGATTCTGAAAAAATAAAAGATAGTAGAGCGGGAGAAAAAGGATGGAGAAAGTTCTATTCGGGAAGAATGGGAGATGGTTCTTTAAGATGGTGTGGAACTCAATTTCCAACTTATGCAGATGCACAGGAAGCTTCTATGAGTTTTAGTGAATATGAGGATTTTGTCTATGGAGCTGGACTTTTAGATTATGATGACCCAGTAGAAGAATGGAATAAGATAAGCAAAGAACAAGAAAGATGGGTTAATTATTTAAATAATAAAAAAGAGCTTCATATAATAGCAGAAGGAACTGACATTAAAGTTTCAATAGAAGGTAGAAAATGGATAAATTGTGATGGTAAAGTTAATTTCCCAGATGGAGAGATATTTACTTCACCAGTAGAAAATAAAATTAATGGACATATAACCTTCTCTTTCCCAGGAATTTATGCAGGAAAAGAAATAGAAGGTATAGAACTAGAGGTTAAAGATGGAAAAGTTGTTTCATGTAAAGCTAAAAAAGGAGAAGAATTATTAAAGGCTTTATTAGAAACTGATGAAGGGTCAAGCTATTTTGGAGAAGTAGCAATAGGTACAAACTATGGAATTAAGAAGTTTACTAGAAATATGTTATTTGATGAAAAAATAGGAGGAACAATTCATATGGCTATAGGTGATTCTATGCCAGAAGCTGGAGGAAAAAATACTTCATCACTTCATTGGGATATGCTTTGCGACATGAGAAATGGAGGAAGAATATATGCAGATGGAGAACTTTTTTATGAAAATGGAGAATTAAAAAAGGAGATATTAGAAAAGTATAACCTTTAATTTAAGAAAAACTTATTTAATTTAGGAGAAATTTTATTTATGAGCGATATATATGAATTAAAGAAAGAGGATTTAGATAGTTGTGCAAAGCTTTTTGTAAAAACCTTTGGTGAAGAACCTTGGAAGGAGCCTTGGACTTTTGAAAGAGCAAAAAAAAGATTAGAGGATGTATTTCTTACTCCAGGTTTTAAGGGAGCTATTTTAAAAAATCAAGGAAAATTAGGAGGAGCTATTTTAGGAAATTTAGAACAATGGTTTGATGGAGAAAATTTTTGTATAAAAGAATTTTTTGTAGATTCTGATTCTCATGGAAAGGGAAATGGAAAAAAACTTTTAAATTTTTTAGAAGGGAAACTTGTAGAGGAAAATAATATAGGAACAATTCATTTTTGGACATTAAAAGGAAGTAGAGCTGAAAGTTTTTATAAAAAAGGTGGATATGAAATTCCAGAAGAACTAACAATTATGAGAAAAAATTTAAAAGAGTAGTTTAAAAGAAGATACTAGAAGGTTTTTAAAACTTTCTAGTATCTTTATTTTAATAATTTTCTTTACTTTTATTAAGATTAGACTGTAAAGGAACCATTTTTTTCTAAGGCCTTACTATCTTTATCATCTTTAATATCTGGGTCTATTAAGTCTTTGTTTTTATACTCATATATTATTCCTATAAGTTTTCCACTTATACAAACAGCTATTATTGAGAAGAAGATTTGTTTAAAATCTAAATAAACTAAAGACATAATTAGAACAATAGCATCTGTTAAAAGATATACATGTTGAACTTTAAGAGGAGTAAATTTATTTCCTAATAAAGCAATAACATCATCTCCACCAGAGGCACCACCACCACGCAATACTATACCAGCACCAACACCAACACCAACACCAGCTAAAATACTAGCAATTAGCATATGGTCTGAAAAGTTTGGTGTTAAGAAACCAATACTTTCCCAAATCTTATAGAAGATAGAGAAACAAAAAGTTGCAAATAGTGAGCAGGCTAAAAATTTCTTACCAAAAAATTTAGAGCCTATAGCAAATAAAGAAAGGTCAATTATTAAGTTTGTTATAGATGGAGATATGTTAAAAACGTTTTTAACTAAAAGTAATAAACCTAAAACTCCACCTTCTGTTACATTGTTTTGATAGTTGAAGTTATAACTACCAAAGGCTAAGATACTTGAACCTAATGCAATTAAAAACATGCTCTTCAAGATCTTCTTTTTCGATTCCAAAATATCACTCTCCTAAATTTAGAGTAATTAACTATAAAGAAAATAGCAGACTTATTTATAGGCCTACTATGTAGAATAAAATTATGAATTTTAAATTATATTTTATAGTAAATTACTTTCTATAAATATTATATTATTTGCATATAATAAGGGCAAATCACTTTAAATAAGTATTTTAAGTATTAAAGAGTTAATTCTTTAATATAAATAAATGGCCTTTACGGTCATCTTATTTCCTTTAAACTCTTCATTTTTACAAGCTTTTCCGAATTCTTAAAAATTTGTTGTTAATAGTAATAAAACTTACTATGAATAAAGAGTTAATAGATATAAATTTATTTTTATTTGAAATACTATAATTGATAAGAAATTTTATTAATTTAAAGTTTAAATTAATAAATCTAAAGAAAGGAAGTTTTCTTATGAAAGTAATTGTTAGAAAAGAATTAGAAAAAGATTATAAAAATGTGCAGGTTTTAGTAGAGGAAGCTTTTAAAGATGCTGAGTATAGCGACCATATGGAACATATTTTAGTAAGTAAACTTAGAGAAGGAGAAAACTTTATAGAAGGATTATCTTTAGTAGCTGAAAGAGAAGGGGAAATAGTTGGTCACATACTATTAACTAAAGCTAATATAGAAAATGAAAATGAAAAATATGAAACTCTTGCTTTAGCACCAGTTTCAGTATTGCCTAAATATCAAGGCGTTGGAATTGGAAGAGAGCTTGTAAGAGAAGGAATGAAAATAGCTAAGGAACTTGGTTACAATTCTATAGTTGTTTTAGGACATGATACTTATTATCCTAAGTTAGGATTTAAAAAAGCTTGTGATTTTGGTTTGAAAGCACCTTTTGAAGTTCCAGAAGAAAAGTTTATGGCTATAGAGTTAGAAGAAGATGCCTTAAAAAATATAAGTGGTGTTGTAAGGTATGCTAATGAATTTTTAGAATATAAAAAATAAAATAATTAAAAAGGAGCTTAATTAATAAGCTCCTTTTTAAAACTTTACTTTTAAATATTCTTTACAAATTTTTATAGATATTGTATGAAAAATAGCTCTAGTGTAAAATAATGTTATAGTGTAAAGTTTTGTTTTAAGATTTAATTATATTTTAAACTTTAGAGAGTTTTACATTAAATAGATTTTTAGAAAAGAGGATTGGTTATGAGTAATGTAAATGAAAATAAAGAGGCTAGAAATGAAGTTATTAAGGAGTCTTCTAAATCTATTGCAGAGGAAATGAGAAAACTACAAGAAAAAGAAGATGAGGAAAATAGAGAGGAAGCTTTAAAAGAAACATCAGAAAAATTAGCTGAATATATGAGAAAATTAGAAAAATAATTACATATAAGCCTATAGAAATAATTATTTCTAGGGCTTTTTTATTTTAATAATATTAATTTTATTAAGGGAATTTAAGGGCTTAAATTATAATTTTTGAAATAAATATATTTATTTCAAAAAGAAAGAAATCAGATTAATAGCTATAAATATATATTTATTATTAAAAAGATAAAATTACTTTTAAAAACTTTGGAATTATGGATAAAAATAACTATTTTATTAAAAAACTATTGCTTTAGTGTTAATTTAGAATTATAATGTAAACGTATTAAGATATTGGTTTATATATGTATAGATTTAGTTATATAATTTATTTTTAGTCTTCCTGTGCGGTTAAAAGGGAGGACTATTTTTTTATTTCTTAAAATTTAGGGGGAGTATTTTATGGATAATATAGAGAAGATAAGAAAAATATTTTCTAATTATAATATAGGAATAAATGGGGAAGAAGATATGAAAAGATGTTCTGTTCTTGTTCCAATTTTAAAAGTAAATGGAGAAGAATGCATACTTTTTGAAATAAGAAATAACAATTTAAATAGCAATCCTGGAGAGATTTGCTTTCCTGGTGGAGCTATAGAAAATAATGAAACACCTAAGGAAGCTGCTTTTAGAGAATGTTTTGAGGAGGTTGGATTAGGAAAAGCTAATTTTGATATTATAACGCAATTAGATTATTATATTTCTCCAAATAATATATTAATCTATCCTTTTTTAGCTGTTCAAAAGGAAAGTCCTTTTAATATAAAGGAGTTTATTAAGATAAATAAAAGTGAGGTTTATGATGTATTAATAATCCCTTTAAGTTATTTCTTAAACTATAAGACAGAGGTAACTTATAATAAGATTTTAAATATTCCTAGAGAGGATTTTCCTTTTAATAATATATTAGGAGGAAAAGACTATAAATTTAAAGAGGGAAAATATAGAGTTATTTTTTATAAGTATAAAAATTATGTGATATGGGGAATAACTGCAAGAATATTAGAGAATTTTTTAAGAGAGTATAGAAAATATAATAAATAGGAAAATATTTTTAGAATTTTATTTATATCTTTAAAAATAAAAAAGACAAATACTTAAAAGTATTTGTCCTTTTTAATCACATTCAATAATACGTAAATAACACAAAAGTGCATTAAAAATGAAAAAAATAATTATTTTATCGATGACAGTTAAGAAAAGAGGGTTTCACCGATAAAACCTTTACATTGATTATAATATAATATTTTTAAAAATGCAAGAAAATGTTTTCAGAAATAGAATAATTTTAATTATTATAAAATTAAAGGGCTTTTTAACTTTTTAATTTAAAGTGATTTAAGTTTTATTGACAAGCTTTTTTAAAAAGAGTATATTTAAAATAACACAATGTGGTGTTTAAAGAGCAAGGAAGCTCCATAGGAAATCCCTATGGAGCTTTTTATTTTTTTATTTTTTACTTTTTATAATCTTTTATAAAGAGTAAAAATATTTAAAATTACACTATCATAGATTAAGAAGAAGAGGGGAGTTAAGATGAAAAGGTTTAAAATTAAGACAGAGATACTTTTTGGAGAAGGAGCCTTAGATTACTTAAAAGAATTTAAAAATAAAAAAGTATTTATAGTTACAGATCCCTTTATGGTAAAGTCAGGCACTATAAATAAATTAAAAGAAAATCTTAGTGAATCAGAAATTTTTGTTTTTAGTGAAATAGTTCCAGACCCACCTATTGAGTTAGTTGTAAATGGAATAGAAATGATAAAGACTTTTAATCCTAATGTGGTTATTGCTTTAGGTGGAGGGTCAGCTATAGATGCAACTAAGGCAATAATAGATTTTTCTAAAAAATTAATTAAGTTAAAGGATATTAAATTTATAGCTATACCAACAACTAGTGGAACTGGGTCAGAGGTAACATCTTTTTCAGTAATAACAGATAAAGAAAAAGGGGTTAAATATCCTTTAGTATCAGAGGATTTACTTCCAGATGTAGCAATATTAGACCCAGAACTTGTTAAGACAGTTCCAAATTTCATAACAGCAGATACAGGAATGGATGTACTTACTCATGCCTTAGAAGCATATGTTTCTAAAAATGCAACTGATTTTTCTGATGCTTTAGCAGAAAAAGCTGCAACTTTAGTATTTAAGTATTTATTAAAAGCTTATAATAATGGAGAAGATTTAGAGGCAAGAGAAAAAATGCACAATGCTTCCTGTTTAGCAGGATTAGCCTTTAATGAAGCTTCTTTAGGATTAAATCATGGTATTGCTCATGTTTTAGGAGGTAAGTTTCATGTTCCTCATGGAAGAACTAACTCAATATTATTACCTTATATAGTAGAATATAATGCTAATATAACAAGCTATAATTCTAAGGAGTTTAGTAAAGCTGCTGAAAAGTATGCTAAAATAGCTAAAATGGTTGGATTACAAGGGTCAAATACTAGAGGATTAGTTAAAAATCTAATAAATGAGATTAAGAAGATGCAAAAAGACATGAATATGCCTAAAACTTTAGGAGAATGTAATGTTTCAAGAGAAGAGGTTAAGAATTTAGAAGAAGAAATTGCTAAATTAGCCTTAAAGGATGCTTGTACAGAAACTAATCCTAGAGAAGCAAGAGAAAAGGATATAATAGATATTTTAAATAAAATTATATAGTTAAAAGTTTATATTTACTTAAAGCTTCAAGGGAATTTTTTTAACCTTTGAAGCTTAATTTATTTATGTTAAAAGAGGGCTTTAATAAATAGTTAAATTTTTATCAATAAAATTATTAATATGACAAAAGGAGGTGAAAAATATGTAAATATGTTGACAATTGTCTTTTGAAATTTTATAATAAAAATATCACAAAGGTGTGATTAAGTTTTAGGCAATGTAGCTTCTTAAAGGTATTTCATTTACTTAAAGATAGGAATGAAACTTTAAGGAGCTTTTTTATTAAATAAGTATGAAAAGGATTTAATAAAAAGTAGATTTTTAGGTGGGAAAGTAAGGTGAGAAGTATATGGGAGAAGAAACAAAGCAGAGGATTATACAAGAATATGTACCAGGGAAACAGGTTACTCTTGCACATATAATAGCTAATCCAAATGATGACATATATAAAAAATTAGGGCTAATAGTTGACAGTAAAGATGCTATAGGGATATTAACTATAACACCTAGTGAAGCTTCTATTATAGCTGCAGATGTAGCAACAAAGGCTTCAGGGGTTTCCTTAGGATTTATAGATAGATTTAGTGGCTCTTTAGTAGTAACTGGAGATGTAAGTTCTGTAGAATCAGCATTAAATGAAGTTTTAGATGTATTAAGTAATATTTTAAATTTCTCATCAACTAAAATCACAAGGACGTAGAAATATGGGAAGAGTAATATTTATGGGTAAGACAGGCTGTGGAAAAACAACCCTTTGTCAAGCCTTAAACAATTTAGAAATAAAATATAAAAAAACTCAAGCTATAGAACTTTATGATAATGCTATAGATACTCCAGGAGAATATATGGAAAATAGAGGATACTACACAGCTTTAATAGTTACCGCAGCAGATGCTGATATTATAGCTTTAGTATATGATTGCACCTCTGAAGAAGGATATATTGCACCAGGCTTTGCAAGTATTTTTTGCAAAGAAGTTATAGGTATTATTACAAAGATAAACTTAGCTAAGGATGAAGCTGAAATAGATTTAGCTAGGGAGAAGCTAAAATTAGCAGGAGTTAGCAAAATCTTTGAAGTTGATACAGTAGACAACATAGGTGTAGAAGAGTTATTTAACTACTTAAACGAATTTTAATTTTGAGGTGAACTGTTAATGAAAAGAACTATAGTAATAGTCGATGATGAGCCTATTACAAGGATGGATACAAGAGAGATTTTAGAGGCTAATGGATACGATGTTGTAGGAGAGGCTTCTGATGGTTTTGAAGCAATTGAGGTTTGTAAAACTCACAATCCTAGCTTAGTTTTAATGGATATAGACATGCCTCTATTAGATGGAATAAAAGCTAGTAAGGTATTGACTAAGGAAAAGTTAGTTGGGGGCATAATATTATTAACAGCCTTTGAAGATAAAAAATATATTGAAATGGCTAAAGAGGTAGGTGCCTTTGGATATATAATAAAGCCTGTAAATGAGAAGGTATTTATTCCTACTGTAGAGATGTGCTTATCAAAGGCAGAGGAATTTGATGAACTTAAAAAAGATTTTGATAAGATAAATAACAAATTAAATGATAGAAAGTTAATAGAGAAGGCAAAGGGAATACTTGTTAAGCAATTAAATTCTAATGAAAATGAAGCTTACAATAAAATAAGAAAGTTAAGCATGGATAGAAGAACTACCATGGCTGAAATTGCAAAAATAATTATTGTTGGCTATGAGGGATAATATGCTTGATGAATTATGTAAAGAATATACTCTTTTAGATGAAGAGGAAATAAGTGCAATAAGAGAAGTTTCAAAATCTTTACAGATTATGGCTGACTTTTATGAAAGTGATGCTTTTATAGATGTTTTAGATAAAGAAGGGAACTTTGCTATTGTTGTAGAACACGCTATTCCAGAGGATAAGCCTTCCTTATATAAAGAAAAAGTTGTGGGTAAAAAAGCCCTAAAGGAAAATGAACCAGGAGTTATAGAAACTTTAAAAAATGGAACTGTTAACAAGGACATAAAAGCATTAACTCAAGAAAATAAATTTGTTAAGCAGAAGATACATCCAATTTTTAAGGGAGAAAAAGTTGTAGGTGTTGTAATAGTAGAGCAAGATATTAGTTATGAACTTGAAAGTGATTTTAAAATTGATATAAGCTCTGCTAAAAAGAGTTCTGAATCTAAAGATTTTTTAAGTCTTTTAAGAGAGGGAACTTTAATAACTAATAATCTTCACGATGGAATACTTGTTTTTGATAAGAGAGGAAAATTAGTTATAAAAAATACTAAAGCAGAAAATATTTATAAAAGCTTAGGATATGATAGCATAGAATGTGGAGATGATTTTAATAAATTGTCCTTAGATAATTCAAGGTTTTGTGATTTTTCTAAAATCATAAAGGATAAGGATGAGTTTAAACAGGTTAAAGAAGTACAAGTTAAAAATTCTTACTTTGAATTAAGCAGAACCTTTATAGATAAGGAAAACTTAAGCATTATAGAGATAATAAAGGATATAAGTGAGGTTAAGCATAAGGAAGCAGAGATAGTTTTAAAGTCTGTAGCCTTAAGAGAAGCTCACCATAGAGTTAAAAATAGTTTGCAAACAGCAGCCTCTTTACTTAGAAGCCAAAGTAGAAGATGTAAAAATGAAGAGGTTAAGGAATACTTGCAAGAGAGTGTAAATAGAATTTTAGCAATTGCAACTACTCATGATTTATTATCTAAATCCCAAGGAAATAATGTTGAAGTTAAAGAAGCTCTTGAAGTTCTTGCAGAAAATATTAAAAAAAGTTTTTATGGTTTAAATATAAATATTTATATAACAGGAAGCAACTTTTATATAAATGGAGAAAAATTAACAGGTCTTTTATTAATTATGAATGAACTTATTCAAAATTGTTTTGACCATGCTTTTAAAAATAAAGAAGAAGGAACAATACAAATCCTTATACAAAGTAATGGAGAAGATAAGGTTATAGCTATTGTAGATGATGGTTGTGGTTTTGATTTAGGTATAATTAATAATAATAACTTAGGTCTTTTTATAGTGAAAAGCTATATAAGAGATCAACTAAAAGGAAATATGAGTATAAACTCTAATAAAGATGGAACTAAGGTATTATTAAATTTTAAAATTGAAGAGGAAGAATTTAAATAACTATAAACTGCGAAGTAGTGGTTTGAATTGAGCAATGAGGCTTAAGGTTATAGAAAATAAATTTAGATTTTAAATCTATTTATTTCTGTAGCTTTAAGCCTTTTTAGTTCTTTAAAATAATAATTTTAGTTAAGGTTTAATTAAAATATTATAACTTAGTATGAAAAATACTATCATAAATAAATATTAAGGAGGTGAAAGGATGAGAGAGGAACTTTTAAGTGTTGGAATAGATATAGGCACAAGTACAACTCAACTTATATTTTCAAAATTAATAGTTGAAAATGAAGCATCAGCTTTTACCGTTCCAAGAATAAGTATTGTAGATAAGGATATTATCTACAGAAGTGATGTTTACTTTACACCACTTATTTCAAATACTGAAATAGATGGAAAGAAAATAAAAGAAATTATTGAAAAAGAATATGAAAAGGCTGGAATAAATAAGGAAGATATTAAAACAGGCGCTGTAATAATAACAGGAGAAACTGCAAGGAAGGAAAATGCAAATGATGTTTTGCAAAGTTTAAGTGGATTTGCAGGGGATTTTGTTGTGGCAACAGCAGGACCTGATTTAGAGAGCATAATAGCTGGAAAAGGGGCAGGAGCTCATATTTATTCTAAAGAACATTCAACTAGTGTTGTAAATATTGACATTGGTGGAGGAACAAGTAACCTTGCACTTTTTGTAAGAGGTGAGGTTAAGGAAACAGGATGTTTAGATGTAGGTGGAAGGCTTATAAAGATTAATAAAGCTACAAAAGAAATAAATTATATTTCACCTAAAATAGAAAGAATAATAAAAGAAAATAATTTTAATT
Source organism: Clostridium sp. TJA032 (assembly GCF_058310275.1). NCBI lineage: Bacteria > Bacillati > Bacillota > Clostridia > Eubacteriales > Clostridiaceae > Clostridium > Clostridium sp. TJA032. Next base: position 207,222 of record NZ_JBZEFB010000001.1, read on the forward strand.
TAGAAGTTGGCAAAATAGCAACTTTAGAAAATATTAAACCTATAGTAGATATGATGGTTTCTTGGCTTGAAGAAAGTGTTGGTTTAAAGGCTAAAGATAAATACTTTGATTACATAGTAACTAATAAGAGTATAGCTTTAGAAAATGAAATAAAATGCATATCTTTCTCAGGAGGAGTTGCAGATTATATATACAAGGAAGAAGAAATAGAAGATTATTTTAAATATGGAGATATTGGAATAATTTTAGGGGAAGCTATAAAAAATTCAGATTTATGTAAAAAGCTTAAGGTTGTTAAATCAATTGAAACTATAAGAGCAACTGTAGTTGGAGCAGGTTCTCACACTACAGAGATAAGTGGAAGCACCATAACATATACTGAAGATAGTTTTCCTATAAAGAACTTACCTATATTAAAGCTTAGTATAGATGAGGAAAGTAATGGAGCTTATGAACTTGAGAAGGCTCTAAAGAAAAAAATAGAATGGTTTAAGTTAGAAAATGATTTTCAAAAAATAGCAATAGCAATTAATGGAAAGAAAAATCCATCCTTTAAGGATATACAAGAATATGCAAAGGGCCTTGTAGAAGGCATGAGAGATTTAATAGAAAAGAATGGAGAGTTAATTGTAGTTGTAGAAAATGATATGGCAAAAGTTTTAGGACAAGCAATATATTCCCTACTTGATTTTAAAAAGGAAATCATATGTATTGATGGAATTAAGGTTGAAAATGGTGATTATATAGACCTTGGTGCTCCTATTGCAGAGGGGAAGGTATTACCTGTTGTTATAAAAACATTAGTTTTTAACTAATTGGAAGGAGGATAAAAAATGATTTTAAAAACAAAATTATTTGGCAGAGTTTATGATTTCAAATCTTTAAATGAGGTTATGGCTAAGGCAAATGAAGAGAAATCAGGAGATAAATTAGCAGGTTTAGCAGCAGAATCTTCAGAGGAAAGAGTAGCTGCAAAGGTTGTTTTATCTAATATAACTTTAGAGGATTTAAGAAATAATCCAGCAGTTCCTTATGAAATAGATGAGGTAACTAGAATAATTCAAGATGATGTAAATGAAAAAATATATGATGAAATAAAACATTGGACAGTATCAGAATTTAGAGAGTGGATTTTAGATGAAAATACAACAGGTGCTGATATTAGTAGAATTTCAAGAGGATTAACTTCTGAAATGGTAGCAGCTGTAGCAAAATTAATGTCTAATATGGACTTAATATATGGTGCAAGAAAGATAAAGGTAACAGCACATTGTAATACTACTATAGGAGAGAAGGGAACTTTATCTGCAAGACTTCAACCAAACCATCCAACAGATGACCCAGATGGAATAATGGCTTCTTTATTAGAAGGATTAACTTTTGGAGTTGGAGATGCTGTTTTAGGATTAAATCCTGTTGATGACTCTGTTGAAAGTGTTACTAAGGTATTAAAAAGATTTGATGAAATAAAGAGAAAATTTAAAATACCAACTCAAACTTGTGTATTAGCCCATGTAACAACTCAAATGGAAGCTATAAGACAAGGAGCACCAACAGATTTAATATTCCAATCAATAGCAGGTTCTGAAAAAGGAAACGAAGCTTTTGGATTTAATGCTGCAACTATAGAAGAAGCAAGACAATTAGCTCTAAAACAAGGAACAGCTACAGGACCAAATGTAATGTATTTTGAAACAGGACAAGGTTCAGAACTTTCCTCAGATGCTCACCATGGAGTTGACCAAGTAACTATGGAAGCTAGATGTTATGGTTTTGCTAAAAGGTTCCAACCATTTTTAGTTAATACTGTTGTTGGATTTATAGGACCTGAATACTTATATGATTCAAAACAAGTTATAAGAGCAGGACTTGAGGACCACTTTATGGGTAAATTAACAGGAATACCAATGGGATGTGATGCTTGTTATACAAACCATATGAAAGCAGACCAAGATGATATAGAAAACTTAGCTGTATTATTAACAACAGCAGGATGTAACTATTTTATGGGAATTCCACATGGTGATGATGTAATGCTTAATTACCAAACTACAGGATACCATGAAACAGCAGCTTTAAGAGAAATGTTTGGATTAACAGCTATTAAAGAATTCCAAGACTGGTTAGTTAAGATGGGATTTGTAGATGAAAATGGAAAACTTACTAAAAAAGCAGGAGATGCATCTGTACTTTTAAGATAGGAGGGAGAAGAGAGTTATGAACGAAAAAGATTTAAAACTAATGGTTGAGCAATTAGTTAGCCAAATGGTTGGACAAGTTGATATGCAATCAGTTGAAAAAGTAGTTAAGGAAGTTTCTAAAAGTCAATCTCAAGGAGAAAATAGTGATGAATTTATCCCAGATATTACAGAGATAGATTTAAAGAAACAACTTTTAGTTGATGACCCAGTAGATAGAGAAGCTTACTTAGAGATGAAAGCTAAAACACCAGCTAGATTAGGTGCTGGAAGAGCAGGAGCAAGGTATAAAACTATATCTGCTTTAAGAATGAGAGCAGACCATGCAGCAGCTCAAGACTCAGTATTCTCAGATGTTTCTGAGGAGTTTATAAAGAAAAATAATTTTATAGCAGTTAAAACAATGTGTAATGATAAGGATGAATATGTAACTCGTCCAGACCTTGGAAGAAAATTCTCAAAGGAAACTTTAGAGTTTATAAAAGAGAAGTGTGATAAAAATCCTAAGGTTCAAATAATGGTTGGAGATGGTTTAAGTTCCGCTGCTATAGAGGCAAATGTAGAAGATATTCTTCCTTCTATAGAACAAGGATTAAAAATGTATGGTTTAAATGTTGGACCTATATTATTTGTTAAATATTGTAGAGTTCCAGCTATGGATGCTGTAGGAGAAGCTACAGGAGCAGATGTTGTTTGCTTATTAGTTGGAGAAAGACCAGGACTTGTAACAGCAGAATCAATGTCAGCTTATATAGCTTATAAGCCAAAGGTTGGAATGCCAGAAGCTAAAAGAACAGTTATATCAAACATTCATAAGGGTGGAACAACTGCTGTTGAGGCAGGAGCTCATATTGCAGAACTTATAAAAACAATGTTAGATAAAAAAGCTTCAGGAATAGATCTTAAATAATAAGTTTGGAGGGAATTAAGCATGAAAAATGATTTAATACGTCCTAATGTTTTAAGCGTTAAGATAATATCAAATGTTAGCCCTGAGATGGCTAAAAAGTTAGAATTAGAACCTCATCATAAGAGTTTAGGTTTAATCACAGCAGATTGTGACGATGTAACTTATACTGCTTTAGATGAAGCTACAAAGGCAGCAGAGGTAGATGTAGTTTATGCAAGATCTATGTATGCAGGAGCTTTAAATGCTTCAACAAAATTAGCAGGAGAAATAATTGGTATCTTAGCAGGACCAAGCCCTGCTGAAGTTAGAAGTGGATTAAATGCTACTTTAGATTTTATAGATAGTGGAGTTGGTTTTATAAGTGCAAATGATGATGATTCTATTTGTTACTATGCTCAATGTGTATCAAGAACAGGTTCCTATCTTTCAAAAACAGCAGGTATAAGAGAGGGTGAAGCCCTAGCTTATTTAGTAGCTCCTCCATTAGAAGCAATGTATGCTTTAGATGCAGCATTAAAGGCTGCAGATGTTGAGATGTGTGAATTTTTTGCACCACCAACAGAAACAAACTTTGCAGGAGCCCTACTTACAGGTTCTCAATCAGCATGTAAAGCAGCTTGTGATGCCTTTGCAGAGGCTGTTCAATCTGTAGCTAGTAATCCTTTAGGATTCTAATAGAGTAAGATATGGGAAAAGCTTTAGGACTACTAGAATTTATAGGGTATGTTCCAGCTATATGTGCTGCAGATACTGCTTTAAAAGCTGCAAGTGTTAACTTGATTAAAATAGAGAAGGTTACAGGAGGAATTGTAACTGTAGAGCTTATGGGAGAGGTAGATGCTGTACAAGCTGCAGTTGAATCTGCTGAAAATTATGCAAAAAGAGTAGGAAGTTTAAGAAGTGCTCATGTTATTCCAAGACTTGATGAGGAAGTTCAAAATCTTTTAGTTAATAAAATAAATGAGCATAAAGAAGATATAGATGACGAAATTGAAGAACTTTTTGAAGAAATTGAAGAAGTTAAAGAAAACATAAGAGAAGAAATAAAAGAGGATTTAGAGGAAACTAAGGAAGAAAGAGAGCCTGTAGTTTATTTAGAAGAAAAGCAGGAAGAGATAGTAGAGGAAGTTATAGATAATAAAACTAAAGAAGAAAACTTAGAGGAAGAAGAGAAGATAGATGAAATTTCTTTAGAAATTTCTAAGGATAGTGAAAGACCTAAGGAAAGAAATATAGATATCTCAAAGATGAGTGTTAAAGAGTTGAGAAAGAAAATTAAAGCTTTAAACCTTAACATAACTTCTAATAAGCTTAAGTCTCTAAAGAAAAAAGATTTAGTAGATATATTACTAAAATACAATGAAGAAGGTGAAAATTAATGGAATTTTTAGATAAAGACTTGGTTTCAATTCAAGAAACTAGGGGACTTATAAGAAAGGCTAAAGAAGCTCAAGTAAAGTTATCTCGTATGAGCCAACAGGATATAGATAGAATTGTTAAGGCTATATCTGATGCAGCTTATGAAAATTCTGAAAGACTTGCTAAGATGGCTAAGGATGAAACTGGTTTTGGTAAATGGGAAGATAAGGTTTTAAAAAATGTTTTTGCTGCTAAAACAGTATATGAATCTATAAAGGATATAAAAACTGTAGGTATAGTAGAAGAAAATCATGAAAAGAGAGCCTTTAAGGTTATGGTTCCTGTAGGTGTTGTAGCAGGACTTATACCATCAACAAATCCAACTTCTACTGCAATATATAAAGCTATGATTTCTATAAAGGCTAGAAATGCGATTGTTTTATCACCACATCCTAGTGCAAAGAAATGTATTATAGAAACTGCAAAAATAATAGCTAAGGCAGCAGAGAGAGCTGGTTGTCCTGAAGGTGCTATAGGATGTATTACAGTACCTTCTATTGAGGGAACTAATGAACTTATGAAAAACAAGGATACTTCCTTAATACTAGCAACAGGTGGAGAAGCTATGGTTAGAGCAGCTTATTCTTCAGGAACTCCAGCTATAGGGGTTGGACCTGGAAATGGACCTGCTTTTATTGATAAAAGTGCAGATGTTAAATTGGCAGTTAAGAGAATCTTAGATTCTAAAACTTTTGATAATGGTACAATCTGTGCTTCAGAACAATCTGTAATAGTTGAAAAGGCTATGGAAGAAGAAGTTATTAGAGAACTAAAGGAACAAGGAGCTTATTTCTTAACTAAGGAACAAGCAGAGCAATTATCTAAGTTTGTAATGAGAGCAAATGGAACTATGAACCCACAAATAGTTGGTAAAAATCCTCAAGAAATAGCTACTTTAGCTGGTTTAGAGGGAATACCTTCTTGGGCAAGAGTTTTAGTTCCAAGAGAGTGTCATGTAGGACATAAATATCCATTCTCAAGAGAAAAGTTAACAACTATTTTAACTTTCTATGTAGAAGAGAATGTAGAGGATGTTTTAAATAAATGTAAGGAAATCTTACTAAATGAAGGTGCAGGACATACCTTCTGTATTCATGCAAATAATGAGGACCTTGTAAAACGCTTTGCACTAGAGATACCAGTATCTAGAATAGTTGTAAATTCACCAGGAGCTTTAGGTGGTATTGGAGCTACAATAAACTTAGTACCAGCTTTAACTTTAGGTTGTGGTGCTGTTGGAGGAAGTTCTACATCACATAATATAGGACCTTTAGATTTAATGAATACAAGAAATGTTGCCTATGGAGTTAGAGAACTTGAAGATATTAAGGATTTAGCTAAGGAAGCTATGCAAGAAGAAAAATGTTCTTTTGACTTAGGTAATAAAGAAGAGCTAATAAATTTATTAGTTAAAAAGATTATTGAAGAACTTAAATAAAGTTAAGTCTTAAGTAAAGAGAGTTTTGTTTATAAAATTTTCATTACATAATGAAAAATTTTTATGTAAATAATTTAAAGATTAATTAAAGAGTAAATATTAAAAATAATTATAAGATATTTTGAGGAGGAATTTATTATGGCAAACGCAAACGCATTAGGAATGATTGAAACTAGAGGATTAGTAGGAGCAATAGAAGCTGCTGACGCAATGGTTAAGGCTGCAAATGTTCAATTAGTTGGAAAAGAGCAAGTTGGTGGAGGATTAGTAACTGTTATGGTTAGAGGAGATGTAGGTGCTGTTAAGGCTGCTACTGATGCTGGAGCTGCAGCTGCTGAAAGAGTTGGAGATTTAATATCTGTACATGTAATACCAAGACCACATTTTGAAGTGGATGCTATATTACCAAAGGCACCAAAAGCTGAATAATAAAGGTTGTAATTAGGGGTTGCATAAAAGTGTTTTATGCACTCCTTTTATACATCTAATAAGGGATGTGATAAGATGGCTGTTTTAACAGAAGGTGAGGTAAGAAAAAGGCTAAGTAGGGAAGATTTAAAAGCTTTAAAGGAATTTAGGGTTTTAAAGGGAGAGATAATAACTCCTTCTGCAAAATCTTATTTAGCTGAACATAATATAAATTTAGTTTATGTTAATCCAGAAGAAGAAAGATTAAAGAGAGAAACAGAGCCTAAAGAAATCGTAAAAGAGGTCTTTATAGAAAAAGATTACAAGTATGAAACTGTTTTTGGAGCTAAGTTAGATGAAAAACCAGAACATATGACTCAGCTAACAGGAAATCTTCTTGTATTTAAGGATCATAAAAGGATTAAACTTAGAGGAAAAATAGATTCCCTTGAAGCTAGAATTGTAGATACACAAATTCTTTGTGAAAAGCAAGGGATGCATAGCTTAGTTTTAGACCTTCAAGAAATATTAACTCTTATGGGAAAAATATTAAGATGTGAGGTTTTAGATGAGCCCCTAGGAAGCTTTACTCTTCAGGGAATGACAGAGAAGGAACTTAGAGAAAAATCACATTACCCTAAGAAATATTTTGGTATAGGACATGAAATGCCAACTTATGAAATGGGAGAGGTTGTATCTTCTTTAAACATCTTAAGAACCTTAACTAGAGAAACAGAGATTTCAGCTTATGAAGCTTTTAAAGGACAATATGGAGAAGTTGAAAGAGAAGATTTAATAAGAGCTTTAAATAGACTATCCTCAGCATATTGGATTATGATTTTTAAAGTTAGAACAGGAAAGTACGAAAAATAAAAGTACGAGAAATGGGAGGAAGCTATGGAGAATCTATTACAAGAGATTATAGACGAAGTAGTAAGAAGAGTTAAGGATGAGGCTTTTATAGAAGTTGAGGCTTCAGGAAGACATGTTCATTTAACTAGAGAGCATATAGATATTTTATTTGGAGAGGGATATGAACTAACTAAGGTTAAGGACTTATCACAGCCTGGTCAATATGCTTGTAAAGAGAGAGTTACTATATCAGGTCCTAGAGGAAGTATAGACAATGTTGTTGTCTTAGGTCCTCCAAGAAAAGAAACGCAAGTTGAGGTTTCTTTTACAGATGCCTTAGTTTTAGGAACTTTACCTCCAGTTAAGTTAAGTGGAGATTTAGAAGGTACTCCTGAAATAACAATTTCTACAAAAAGGGCTTCAATAGCCTTAAATAGAGGACTAATGGTAGCTAAAAGACACATACATATGTCTTTAGAAGATGCTAAAAAGTTTGGAGTTAAGGATAAGGACTGTGTAAAGGTTAAGGTTTTAGGAAAAAGACCTTTAATATTTGATGATGTAATAGTTAGAGTTAGCAAAGATTATAAAACCTATATGCATATAGATTATGATGAGGCAAATGCCTGTGGTTTTTCTAAAGGAACCTTTGCTTTAATTGTAGGAAAAGATGAAAAATAATAATTATTTTAAAAGCTCCTAAAGAAGGGAGGGTAAAGGAAAAGATGAATTATGAAAATTTAGTTGAGTTTTTAGTAGAGGAAATCTATAAAAGAATTCAAGAGGAAAATAAAAAGCAAATTCCTGTAAGAGAGAAAAAATCTCTAGTTATAGTAGGAGAGAGCAATGTTAGCTCTTATAAAAAAGCTTTAGGAGATTTTTCTGTTAAGTCTTTAACTTCAGAGTGTAAAGAGTGTGATGCTGTTTTAATAACCAAGCTTTGTTTAAGAGGACTTAGTAATATCTCTCAAGGAACTTGCACAACTAAGGAAGAAAGCTTTGTTTTAGAAATGCTTTTAAAGGGAAAGAAAGTTTACGTCCTTGAGGAAGGTATTCTATATAGAAGGTATAAAAATACAGCTCCTAAAGTTTTATATAATAAATATATTAAGTTTGAAGAGGAACTAATCTCTTATGGTGTAGAGATTGTAGAGGACTTAAAAGAGATTAGATTAGAAGAAAAAGAGGAAAAAACATATCTTAATGAGGAGATTAAATCTTTAGATTATGAGTCTTCTAATAGAGAAATGGACAAGACTAAAGAGGAATTATCTTTAGAGAATAAAAGTCTTGAAGAGGACTTTGTTTTAGACCTTTCAAAGAAGAAACTAATATCTGAAAGTGATTTAAGAAAGCCCCATATAAAAGGCATAAAGAGCCTTAAATTAGATAAGGGTGCTATAATTACTCCTTTGGCAAAGGACTATATACGCATAAATCATTTAGATGTTTTGCTTTCTTAAAATTTAAGGATATGGATGATTTTGCTTTTAATCATCCATATTTAAAAAGTAAAATTAAATTTTTAGTATAAATTTTAAAAGTTTAAAGAGACCTTCTTTTATCTTATACATGAAACTTTTAAATTTTTAGGTTTTAACTTTTAAAAGAGCAATTAATAGGATTAGGAGTGAATTATTATGGAAATAGGAAGAGTAGTAGGAAATGTTTGGGCAACTAGAAAAGATGAAAAACTAAATGGACAAAAGTTTTTAATAGTTAAGCTTTTAAAAAGTAAGGATGAGGAAAAGTCAGGCTTTTTTGTAGCTGTTGATAATGTAGGTGCTGGAGTTGGTGATAAGGTTCTTATAACTAAAGGTGGTGCTGCAAGACAATCCATTGGAAATAGAGAAGTTCCTATAGATGCTGCCATAGTAGGTATTATAGATTCTATAGATATTTTAGAGGACTAATATGAATAAGAGTATAGGTGCTTTAGAATTTAGAAGCATAAGTAAAGGAATTTATGTTTCAAATGAGGTTGTTAAAAAAGCTTTTGTTGAGGTATCTTACTTAAAGGCAATTTGTCCTGGGAAGTTTCTTTTAATTATTAATGGAGATGCGGGAGAAGTTAAGGAAGCTATAGATTTTGGCATAAAGCTTAGTGAGAAGTATTTAGTTGGAAGTTTTATAATAAATTCTATTCATGAAGACATAATAAAGGCTCTTAAGGGAATGTATTCTGAAAAAAATATAGATAATAAGGCAATTGGAGTAATGGAAACTACTAAGGTTTCTAGTGGACTATTAGCTCTTGATAAAACCTTAAAAAGTAGCCAGGTTTCCTTAGTTAAGCTTAATTTAGCCTTTGCAATTGGGGGAAAACTTGTTTATATAGTTTCAGGAGATTTAAGTAGTGTGGAAAATGGACTTAAAGAGGGAGAGGCTATTTTAGATAAAAAGGATATTGTCAACTCTTGTGTAATTCCTTTTGTTCATTATGAAATAGCAAAAAATTTAATAAGGTAAAGAAAAAATCCATATTTTCAAAATAGGGGGGAGTAGAAATGACTATAAATGAAGTTATTGTATATATTATGGTTGCTTGTATGGCCTTAGGAGCTATTGACAAATGTTTAGGAAATAAGTTTGGAATAGGAGCTCAGTTTGAAGAAGGTATTATGGCAATGGGTTCTCTAGCCTTAGCAATGGTTGGAGTTATTTGTTTAGCCCCAGTACTTGCAGATGTTTTAGGACCTATAGTAACACCAGTATTTAACTTTTTAGGAGCTGACCCTGCTATGTTTGCAGGCTCAATACTTGCAAATGATATGGGAGGAGCACCTCTTGCAGCTAGTTTAGCACAAGACCCACAAGCTGGTATGTTTAGTGGATTAATAATAGGTGCTATGATGGGAGCTACTATAGTTTTTACTATACCAGTTTCTTTAGGAATTATAGAAAAGAAAGATCATAGATTTTTAGCAACAGGTATTTTAGCAGGTATAATAACTATACCAATAGGAGCTTTTGTTGGAGGAGTTGTTGCAGGATTCCCACCACTTATGGTTCTTAAAAATTTAGTTCCTATTATAATCTTTGCAATTTTAATAGCTTTAGGACTAGCTTTTGCAGAAAAGGCTATGATAAAAGGATTTAACATTTTTGGTAAGATAGTTGTTATAATAATAACTTTAGCTTTAGCAGCAGCTATTATAGAAGCTTTAACAGGAATTGTTATAATACCTGGAATGGCACCGATATCAGAAGGTATTGAAATAGTTGGAAGTATTGCTATAGTTTTAGCAGGGGCTTTCCCATTAGTTTTCATTATAACTAAGGTATTTAAAAAGCCTTTAATGGGTCTTGGAAAATTATTAGGCATGAATGAAATTGCAGCAGCTGGTATGATAGCAAGTTTAGCTAACAATATACCAATGTTTGGAATGTTAAAGGATATGGATGATAGAGGTAAAATAATAAACGTTGCCTTTGCTGTATCTGCATCCTTCGTTTTAGGAGACCACTTAGGATTTACAGCAGGATTTAATTCAAAAATGATATTCCCTATGATAGTAGCTAAATTAGTAGGGGGAGTAACTGCTGTTATACTTGCAATGTTTATAGCTAAGAAAACTTTAGGTAAAATAGAGGAGGCTAAATAGTTATGGAAAACATAAGTAAAGATTTATTAGAAAAGCTAGTAAGACAAATAATAGAAGAAAAGTTATCAGGAAAGAATAGTGAGGATACTGTTGATTTTATAAGAAATAAGGATGAAAGTGGAGTTATTTCTGTAAAGCTTCCTACAGTTAAGGTAGATGAATCAAATAGATTAGATACAGGTAATTCTAAGGATGTTGTTTATACTAAGGATGTATTTACTTTAGAGGAAAGCAAAAGATTAGGTGCTGGAATAATGGAAATGAAGGAAACTACCTTTGATTGGACTTTAAATTATGATGAAATTGATTATGTAATAGAAGGTCATTTAGATATAATAGTAGATGGAAGAAAGGTATCAGCAGAGGCAGGAGAGATTATTTTAATACCTAAGGGTTCAAAAATAAAGTTTTCAGTTTCTGACTATGCTAGATTTATTTATATAACTTATCCAGCAGACTGGGCAAGTCAAGCTTAGTTTTTATGAAAAAATAGAGCCTAAATTTTAGGCTCTATTTTTATTAGGTTAGGTAAATATTAAGATTTTATTTGATGTAGAGTTTGGCGAATTATAAAGGGAGAAGTTTTTTTTGTATAATTTATGAAGAAGCAGATAAATTAGTACATTATCAAAAAACTCCCCTACTATGATATGTATATGCATAGAGAAAAGAAAATATTACTAAAATTTGTAAAAATATTTAGGGGAAAATTAAAGTGAAAAACAAAAAATACAATAGGTATAGAGAAAGTCTATATCCATTGTATTTTTTATACTTTAAATTTTCTTAAAGAAGAAAGCTTAAGGTTAGATTTAATGTATTTAAAATTTACAAAGGGCTAATTTATGAAGGCATCCTTTATCTCAGAATATTTCATTACATCCTTTGATAGAAAAAGATTAAAGTTTTCATAATCCTTAGGATTTATGTTTTCCCTAAAGGTCATAATTTTTAGATTGTGTTTTCTGCAACTTTTTCTATAAGAAGGATGAGTATATTCATATTCTTGAAGTTTAAAGCCTAGGTTTTTGTAAAAGTTTAGTCTTTTTATAGAAGTATTATCTATAGGAGGGTCTATTTCTAAAATTATATTTTTATTTATGCTACAAAACTTTTTTAAAACTCTAGAACCATAATTTTTTCCTCTTAGGGCTTTGTCTATGGCAAAATGCTCTATATATTTGTAAGAGCCCATATCCCAGTAAAGAAGTATGCCTATTAGTTTTTCTTCATCATATATAACATCAAAATGATACTTACTATCCTTTAAAGCTTCTTTTTGGTCTTTTTCACTTCTTCTTTCAAAGTCTGGAAAGCTACTTTTGTAAATTTCCATTGCTTTATTAAAGGAATTATCTTCTTTTGTTATTCTTTTTAGGTTCATTTTTAAATCCTCCTACTTTAAAAACATAAAGTTTTTAAGTGTTCCTATCTACACATTAATTATACTTCTTAAAGTATAGTTAAGATACTTCTCCTTTTGCTAAGATTTTAGTACTTATGTGTTTTTATAAGAAAAGCTTAGAAAAACTTATTATAACTTTAAGCCTTTTTTTATCTTATAAAAGATAGTATAATTTTTAGAATTTTATAATAAATAAATAATCTTTTATTTTTTTAGAAATTCATAGAAAATATTACAGGATTTTTATATAATTGAATAAGTGATTTTTAAGAGGTTTTTTAAGGAATACAGGGAAGAAATTTTATGTAAAAACTATATTTTTAAAGTTTACTATTTTTATTTTGATTTATTTAGTTTTTATAAAGAAGAAAGAGGGTGGCTTAATTATTCTTCTTTATGATAAATTAAATTAAGGGATTTTACTAACTAAAAGCTTAAGTTTATTATAAAATTTAATTATAAGAAGAAAATTTGAAAAATTATTTATAACTAAATAAGGTTTAAGAATTTATTTAAAGATATCTTTAGAGAGTAAAGAATTAATTGCTTAAAGGTTTTTTAGAATTTTATTTTAATTTCTAAATGGAGAAAATTTTAAAGAGTTTTGTATCTTAGGGAAGTGTTAATTTATGAAGAAGAGATTGTTATTCTTAAGTTCAATATTTTTAATAATTATTTCTATTTTAGCTATTGTTTTTACTTTTAATAAGGGAGATATAGGAGATAAAAAGAGGAAACTTACAGTAGGGTTTTATAATTATTATCCTTATTATTATATTGATAAAGAAAATAAAGAAGATGGATACTACAATGAGCTTTTAAAGCTTATAAGTGATGAGTTAAACAAGGGGTATAAGTATTTAGATTGTCATAATGCTAAGGAAGCCTTAGACAAGCTTAAAAAGGGTGAGGTTGACTTAGTTTTTGGTATAACCAAAACCAAGGAGAGAGAAGAAGAATTTGCTTTTACAGACCATTACATAAATAATGACAACTTTTCTGTTTATACTAATAAAAACATAAAGGTTGGAGATTTAGATTCTTTAAAGGGTCTTAAAATGGGATACATAGAAGGAGAGGCAAATAATAAATGGTTTTTTGAATTTTTAAAAAGTAAGGGAATAAATGTAACCTTAGTAAAGGTTAAAAGTTATGCTGAGGAAGAAAGGCTTTTATCTCATGGAAAGATAGATTTTATAGTTGAAAATACCCTAAGTGGTGTAACAAAAAGAGTACAGAATATAAGCAAGATTTTTGATTTTTCAACAGGTCCTGTTTATATTGTAAGTAATAAAAATAATGAGGAGTTAGTAGAGGAAGTTGATGATGTCTTAGTAGAGTTAGGGGAGAAAAAGAGAATTGATGTATATACTAAATATTTCAATAAATATGCTAATAAGTACAAGGAAGAAACTGTAATATTAATCGTAATACTAATTCTTTTTTCACTTTATATTTATAAGAAGAAAAAAGGTGAAATTTTAAAGCTTATATGTAGAAGAAAAATCAGAAATTATATGAAGAAAAATAACTATGTACTATATTATCAGCCTATTATAGACCCTAAAAAAGAGGAAGTAAAGGGTTTAGAGGCTCTAATAAGACTTAAAAAAGATGGTAAAGTATTAAGTCCTTATGTATTTTTAAAAGAGATTGAAGAAAATGATATGAGTTTAGAGGTTTCCCTATGGATTTTAAATAAAGTTATTTCAGATTATAAGATAATAAAAGAGTATGAAAACTTTAAGGGAAAGGATTTTTATATTTCTTTAAATGTATCTTTTAAAGAGATTCAAAATTCTAAGTTTTTAGAGGCTTTAAATAAGATTTCTATGGATAATAAAGAGGGAGATTTTAAAATATGTCTAGAGATTGTTGAGAAGTTTTGTATAGATAATATTTGTGAAATTAAAAAATCTATAGATAGCATAAAAACATGGGGCTTTTTAATTGCTATAGATGATTTTGGTGTTGAATATTCTAATTTAGACCTTTTAAACAAGATTAATTATGACATAATAAAGCTAGATAAATACTTTGCAGATAATTTAGATAAATCTCTTATAAGTGAGAAAACTATTAAGTTTGTGGCTGATATTTGTAGCCTTTATAAAAAGACCATAGTTTTTGAGGGCATTGAGGAAGAAAATCAAGTTAAGCTTATTAAAAATTATTCTTACCACAAGGTTTATATTCAAGGATATTTCTATTCAAAACCAGTAGATATTAGTTCTTTAAGGGCTTTTAAGATTAAGAAGGTTTAAAAGGGTTAGTAAAGTCTTTTTGAGGAAATGGAATAAGTAAATTTTATTTTTATGTTTTAGAAGATTAAGTTATTATAATGTTTTATTATTTTTATAAGAGGAAATATATTAATTTATTTTATATTTCCTCTTTTTTTATTTGTGAGTTAATTTTTTATGGTAACAAAAGGAGAGTTTTAAAGCTCCTTATTGATTAAAGCAAAGTAAGAGGATAAATCCTTATATTCTATATTTCCATCAGCCTCATAAAGAATTGCTAAATGAGAATCTTTAAAGGAAAGAGAGGAGTAACCACCACCTAAGTTATTTCCATCCTTAGGATAAGGGGTGCATATTTCCTTAACTCCACTAGATAAATCATCAAAGTCAATCATATAAAGAGTAATATTATCTCTTATATATTCTCCCTTAGTATTTTTGGGAGCAGAAATAAAACCTAGCCTATGACCACTTTTACTTATTGCTTTAACAAAGGCACCTTGACAACCAGCCCCTTTTCCTGTTAATATCTTGCCATTTAAAGGGGGATATATTTCCCAAGTTTCTCCTAAGTCCTGAGAAATATAGGAAGCTCTATAGCCTGAATAGTCATATCTTGTACTCATTATTAAAGCACCCTCTAATTCAATAAGCATATTTTCAGAGGTGTTTGAATTTGGAACTTTATTTCCCATGGTCCATGTTTCTCCATTATCCTTTGAATATATAATTAAGGAGTAGTATTTGTTTTCTTCCCCTTCTCTTAGGGAAATCTGTGCTGGCATAACTATAGTTCCATCTTCCATAACAATACCAGAACCAACTCCTCCTAGCCAGCCTATAGTATTTTCAGGTTGGTTTTTAACTTTTAAGTTTTTAGTTAAATCTATTTTATTAGACCAGCTTTCTCCCTTGTCATCAGAATAAACCATTTGAACAGACCAGTCCTTTCTTCTTTCCTTAGTGGTCATTGCCCAATTTCCATCTGTATTCCAAGAGCCTGCAATTAATATTATTCTACCTGTTTTTGTAATAACTGTTGTGGAGTCCATTACACGAGAAAATTTTTGGTTTATTCTATTATTTTTCATGGCAATATTATAGGTCCATGTTTTACCAAAGTCTGTACTTCTTGCACAACCTATATCTATATAAGCATGGTCATCAGGACCCTTATAGCGAATATCTGAAAAGGCTAAAATAGTATTTTCATCTACTATTTGTAGATTTGGTATTCTAAAGTATTTAGAGTTCCATATATTATCTTCTTTATTAAAAAGTATTAAGGGCTTTATGTCCTTATTTATCTCTATATTCTTTAAGCCATCCTTTTTATTGCACATAAATATAATCTCCTCCATAAATTCATAGTTACCTTTATAAAAGGTTTTTATTTTAAATTTTGAAAGTAAATAATATATATAGAAAATTATAGAATATTTTCAAATAAATTATAACAGTATTTAGAAATATTTACTATTAAATAAGAGGAATATATTTCTTTTTGGAGTTTCTTACATATTTTAATTAGGGGAGAAGGAAAAAACTTAAGGAGGGAAAGTAGAAAGTTTTTTGATATAATTAAAAGGTCGTAGGTATAATTATTTTAAAAAGTGAGGAAAAAGATGAAAGTAAGAGTTCCAAATTATTTTAAAGAATTTAAGTGCATAGCATCTAAATGTGAAGATACTTGTTGTGCAGGATGGGAAATTGTAATTGATGATGAAAGTTATGAAGCTTATAAAAAAGTTCAAGGAGATTTTGGAAAGGTATTAAAAAGCAAGATAGTAAAAAGTGAGGGGGATAATATATTTCTTTTAAATAAGGGAAGATGTTCTTTTTTAAATGAAAGTAACCTTTGTGACCTTTATTTAAATCTTGGGGAGGAGTATCTTTGTTATACTTGTAGGCAGTTTCCAAGATATACTGAGGAGTTTTTAGATTTAAGGGAAATTGGCCTTTCAATGTCTTGTCCTACTGTAGCTAGAATTATTTTAGGAGATTGTAAAAATACAACCTTTATTTTAGAGGAGGAAATTTCTAAGGAGAAGGAGTATGAAGAAGAGGGCCTTGAGAAAGAGGTACTTTTAGACTTTTTAAAGGCAAGAGAAATTATTTTATCCTTTGCAAATAGGGAGGATTTAACCTTAGAGGAGTTTATGATTTTATCTCTTTATTTATCAAGGGATATTCAAGATAAGATAGATTTAGGAGATATGGATGAAATTACTTCCCTTTTAAAAGAGTATGAGGATTATGATTTTATAAAGTCAATCTTAAAGGAAAGTAAAGAGTATAAGAAGAAAAAAGAAAATAGGTATGTAAATTTAAGAGAATATATAAAGTTTTATAAGGGAATTAAGCATATAAATGAAAAGGACCCTTTAAAGCTTAATAAGGCCTTAGAATATATTAATAAGGGAGAGGACTTTTATTTAAGGGAAGAAGAGGAATTTAAGAAGTATTATAAGGAAAATAGTTATAAGTTTAAGAATATCTTTGTGTATTTTATTTTTAGATATTTTATGAAGGCTATTTTTGATTATGATGTTTCAGCTAAGGTTAAGTTAGCTATAGTAAGTACCTTGATTATTGAGAAATTATCCTTATTTAGATTTTTAGATAATAATAAAAGTTTTGGTGAGGAGGATATTGTAAATATAAGTTATATGTACTCTAAGGATATAGAGCATTCAGAGGAGAATGTAGAGGATTTACAGGAGATTTTTGAAAGAGAAGAGGTCTTTTCCTTAGAGGAATTAATGGCTTTTTTACTTTAATTTTTAAGTGAGATTAAGGAGAATTTATCTTTATAGATAATAACTATTTAAAACTTGGCTTAAGTGGTATATAATGTAAGTGTAATAAAATTAATGAGAGATTTGATTTTTAGGAGGCTTAAGGTATAAGAGGCCTAGGATATAAGATTATTACTCGACACAATAATTTTTTGCTAACTAAAAGTTAAGCTTTTCAAAAGAGTTTAGGTAGTTACAAGACTTTATTTCTTGTAGCTACTTTTATTTTCCTTATTAAAAGAAACCTTGTCTTAATTTTGTAATATTTTGTCTATAGAATATTAATATAAGAAAGCTATTAGTTTTTTTACTTATATCTAATCTTTTTAAGATTTAAATTTTTTCTAATTTTTTAAAGGCTTTAGGAAAAGTTTTTAGAAGTTTTAGTATAAAAGCTTACTCTTAAAGAAAATATTATAAAATTTTTGGCGAGGTGATAGTATGGATTCTGTTTGTGAAGAAATATTAAGTTTAGAAAAGGCCTTAATAAAACCAGAGGTTAGAAAGTCTGCACTTGAGATAAAAAAGATTTTATCAAAGGATTTTGTGGAGTTTAGCAGTTTAGGAAGTGAATATCATTATAAGTTTGGTGATGTCTTTCAAGGGGAAGAGGAAGAGAAAGGACTAAACTGGGAGATATTAGACTTTAAGGTTAGAGTACTTTCTAAGGATTGTCTTTTAGCAACTTATAAGGTTATAAAGCATGATGAATTAGAAAAGAAGAAGTATTCTCTTAGAAGTTCTATATGGATTAAGGAAGAAGGAAGATGGAAAATGACTTTTCATCAAGGAACTCTTTTAGATGAGGAAAGGTTTTTTAAGCCTTTTTAAAACTTTTAAAATAGCGAAGTCTTAAATTAAATTAATTTAAATCTTTATAAAGGAGAAAGAGTTATTATGGGTATTTGGATTTTTATGACCCTAATTAGTTTGCTTATCCCTTCTTCAATGATATTTTTTGGGAGATATTTTAAAGAGGGGAGACCAAGAAAAATTAATAATGTTGTAGGCTATAGAACAACTATGTCTATGAAAAATGAGGATACTTGGCTTTTTGCTCATAAGTATTGTGGCAAGCTTTGGATTAAAATAGGAACAGTTATGTTTTTTATTTCTCTCCTTTTAATGCTATGCTTTATAAATAGTAGAAAGGGCTTTATTGAAAATCTAGGCTTTATACTTATGCTTTTACAATGTGGAATGCTTATTTTTACAGTTTTTCCTATAGAAAAGGCCCTTAAGAAAAACTTTGATAAATTTGGTAATAGAAGGCTTTAAATATATAACTCCCCTTTAGGAGAAGGGGAGTTAAAATCTATGAATTAATAAAAGTATCAATAAAATAAAACTTACTAATCTAAAAAGTATTTTTGTTCTTTTAACCCCTCTTTTTTCTAAGCCCTTATCATCTCCAAAGGGAAATATCATATAAATAAATACTATGGAAAACTCAATTACTCTGCAAAGTGTACTAAAGAAAGGGATTTTGTAGAAGTAGAAAAGGGAAAATAGGTAGAGAATTAAAAGAAGAGAGCAACTTATTCTTAAAGTAAGGTCAGTTTTTTTTCTTAAATTCATGTATTTATTGTATTTTTCCTTGCAGGATAGGGAACAGAATTTGTTTTTTTCCTCTCTTTCTAAAGTATCTAATTCCTTGTGGCAGTATTTACATCTATTTTCTTTATAAGTAGTCATAATTTATCTCTCCTTACATTTACAGTTTTAATATTCTTTATATTCTATTGTTTTTCTTTGGAAAATGTACCTTATTTTAAAATTATTACAAAACTTTTAATTTTTTATTAATTAACAATTGCTTTATTTTATTGATAGTCTTTTTTTAAAGTTATTTATAAATATTTTTTAATTTGTAAATAAAAGGGGTATTTTTCTTGTGAATTGGAAATCAAAGGATAATTATTTTTAGAAAAATTAATATATAATTGAATAAAAAGAATAAAATGGTATTTTGAGGAGTTTAAGGATGAAAAAGAAAAAATGTTTAGCTATGTTATTAGTTGCAGGACTTTTATTTGGAACTTTATCAGGTTGTGGAAAAGAAGAAGTAAGTAGTGAGGAGGGTACTCAAAGTAAAAGTGAAAGTACCTTAGAGGATTCTTCTAAGAAAGATAGCAATGAAAAGCAAGAGAGTAAGGATAGTGATAAGGCTTTAAAAGAGGAGAAAAAGTCTTCTGACTCTGCTAATAAAGGAGAGAATAAGGAACTTAAGAAAGAAGAAGGAAGTAAGGAGAATAATAGTAATAATACTTCTAAAAAGGAGAGTAGTGAAGAAAAGGTTAAGGTTGCTAAGATAGATAATAAAGAGGGGACTTCTAGTAAAGAGAAGCTGGGAAAGAGTAATTCTCTTAAGAAAACATATATTAAAAAGATGGCTACTTTAGAGGAAGATTATGATAATTTAGACAAGGAAGCTCAAACAGAAGCTGGTGCTACTCAAAGTGGATTAAATTATATAAGTGGAAAACAGGCAAAGCTTTGTGATGATGAGTTAAATGAAATATATAATTCCTTAAAGAAAAATTTAAGTAAGGAAGAATTTTCAGAGCTTGAAAAAAGCGAAGTTCAATGGATTAAAGAAAAGAATGCTAATATAGATAAGATAAAGGAAGAATATAAGGGAGGAAGTGTATGTCCTCTTATGGTTAATTCTTATGTGGCTAAGGCAAGTAAGGATAGATGTTATTATTTAATAAATAATTATATGAATTAAGGAATAAATTGAAATAATTGTTGATAATAAGTTCTATAGATTATAAAATTTTTATGAATTTCAGAGTAACTTATAGAATAAATTAAAAGAGTGTACATATTTTACACTCTTTTTAAAAATTTTTTATAAATTTTTATTTAATATCCTTATAAAATTGTGGTAAATATTTTTTATGTGCTATTAAAAGTTCATCTAAAATAATTTTGGCTAAATTACCTGAGGGTATTAATGGGTTTATAGTGAATGCGTGTAAAGCTTTATTATAATTACCATCTATTGCTGCTTTAATTGTTGATTCTTCCATAGCTTTTTGAAGTTGTATCATTCCTCTAGGTTCTGCCTCAAATTTACCCCAGTTTATTGGAACTGCTCCATGTGAACCAATTATACTTGAAACTTCTACTACACAATCATATGGCAAGTCATTTATACAACCATTATTAATAGTGCTAACAACCATTGTAGTTTTTTTATCATTAAATATAGAAGATATAAGTTCACAAGCTGCATCACTATAATGTGTACCACCACGCTTAGTTAATTGCTCCGGCTTATAATCTAATTTAGGATTCTTATAAAGTTCAAATAATTCTGTCTCCGTTCTTTTTACTACCTCCGCTCTTGTATTGCCATTTTTAAATTCAACTAATTCAGTATTTAGCATATCATCAGTAATATAATAATACTTGTGGTAGAAACAAGGCAAGATGCCTAAGTCATTTATTTGTTCATAGTTGAATTTTATATCAGCTATGTTCTTTACTCCACCTTCAACCTTTTTACACTTAGTTGGGTGATAAAGAAGGTCTATTAATTCCTTAGTACGTTCTTTTCCTGTTTCATCCCATACTCTGTGCCAATGGAAGTGATTTAAACCAGCAAATTTAAATGTAAGCTTTTCTAGTGGTACATCTAAAGCTTGTGAATCTTGGTACATTAAGTTTATAGGTACATTACATAAACCAATAGTTTTATCCCAACCACCTATTTTGATAGCAGCCTCTGTTACCATTCCAGAAGGATTAGTAAAGTTTACTAGCCAAGCATTAGGGCATAATTCCTTCATATCCTCTATTATATCCAATATAACAGGAATAGTTCTAAAAGCTTTAAATATTCCACCAGCTCCATTTGTTTCTTGACCAATTATACCATGGCTTAGAGGTATTCTTTCATCTTTAATTCTAGCCTCTAAAAGTCCTACTCTAAATTGTGTTGTAACAAAGTCAGCATCTTTTAAAGCATTTCTTCTGTCTAAAGTTAAGTTTATTTGCCAATCAAGTCCAGCAGCCTTAACCATTCTCTTAGCCATTGCTCCAACAATCTCTAGTTTTTCTTTACCTTCTTCTATATCAACTAACCATATTTCTTTTATTGGAAGTTCATTCTTTCTTTTAATGAATCCTTCAATTAGTTCTGGCGTATAACTTGAACCACCACCAATAGTTACAATTTTAATCTTATCCATAACATAAACCCTCCAAATAAAAATACAATATAGTATTTATTTCAATAAAATTAAAAAAAATCCTTTATATTATTGATAATAAAATATTTATTTTTTTTAAATTTATTTTAGAAAAAATTGGTTTTAAATTAATTTTTTTTTGTAATATTATTAAATATTTTAAAATATATATATAATAATGTGAATAAAATGTCTTAATTTAAATATTAAGGAGGTGTTTTAAATGAAGAAAATTATATTATCTATATATGAAAGTTAGAATTAATAAATAAATAGATGGAGGTGATATTATATTGTTATAGCTTTAAGTTAGTTTTTTTATTAAATAAAACTATAGAAACTGCTTTACAATATAATATTAAGGTTATGGTATAGTATTGATTCATTATGGTATATGTGAGAGTAAAGATGTTTTTAGATAAATCACTAAAGTTACTTAAGAATTAAAAATTATCTTTTAAATTATAAAATTTATATAAGAAGGTGGGTTTTATGTTTAATTCTATAATTGGTTGGTTTGAAACAAGGGTAATTCCTATTATGACTAGAATAGGACAATTAAAATATTTGTTGGTTTTACGGGATTCTTTTATGGTGACATTTCCTATAACTCTTTTTGGTTCTTTTACAGTGATATTAATGAACTTACCTTTTGTACCAAAAGAATTTACTAATTTTATGAGTAATTTATTTGGGAATGTTGGTAATGCAACTATAAATATAGTTTCTTTATTTTTGTGTTTTTCAATAGGATTTTATTTAGCAAAAGCTAATAATTATGATTCAGATGCTCAATATGTAGGAGCAACATCATTAGCATCATTTTTGTTAGTTACTCCAGCTATGAAATTATTAGAAAATGGAGAAAAAATTGATGGCGTTTTTAATATAGCTCAACTTGGAGCACAAGGAATGTTTGTATGTATGTTAGTTTCTTTTTTATCAGCCGAGTTATATATGTTTGTTCTTAAAAAAGGTTGGAAAATAACTATGCCAGAAATGGTTCCACCAAATGTTGCTAAATCATTTTCAGCTTTAATACCTGTTATTTTTTCTCTTTTTACCATTACTTTGTTAAATTTTGTGATAATTAATTTATTTAAATATGATATACATTCTCTTATAGTAAATTGGATTCAAAAACCATTATTAGGTATAGGATCAACTTTAGGAGCAGCAATATTAGTTACTGGAGCAATACAATTTTTATGGTTTTTTGGAATACATGGAGACAACGTTGTTGGTCCTGTAAGTAAGCCAATAATGGAGGTTTTAAGAATAGAAAATCTAGAAGCTTTTCAAGCAGGACGTGAATTGCCCAATATAGTTAATTCACAATTTCTAGATACGTTTAGAAATGGACTTGGAGGAACTGGTGGAACATTGTTAGTTGTAGTTATTATGATTTTTATAATGAAATCTAAGAGAATTAGAGATTTAGGAAAATTAGCTTTAGGACCTGGAGTATTTAATGTTAATGAGCCTATTACATTTGGATTACCTACAGTTTTAAATCCGTTATGTATAATTCCGCTAATTTTAGGTCCAATAGTTGCGACTATAGTAGCTTATTATTCAATGGCTTGGGGAATAGTTCCACTTTGTACAGGAGTTGAAATACCATGGACTACACCTGTATTTATAAGTGGTATAATGGCTACTAATTCAATAATGGGAGGTATATTACAATTAGTACAGATGTTAATAATAGCTTTAATATGGTTTCCATTTTTAAAAATTATAGATAAGCAAAATTTAGGTCAAAATTAATTATAATTATTGAAAAGATTTCTTTTATAAATAGTTAAAGCTATATAAAGGAAATCTTTTCATTTAAATAAAAATATTATGGAAAGAAGTAAAGTATCATGTTATATTTATTTTGTGTTTAAAAAAAGTTTTTATTTTTTTAAAAACTTTCTTTAAAGACCTAAAGTATAATTTTTATTACTTTTTTAAAGACTATTTATAAAAATGAAAAGGATTAAGGGGAGAATAGAGAATGGAACTTAAGATATACAAGATTAAGGCAGATTTAAAAAGAGGAAGATTTAAAGAGGAAGGCAGAAGAACTTTTCCCCTAGGAAATACAGGAGAGAGTTTCTATTCCTTAGGAAATTTAATGAGGGGGATTGAGGACCTTTATTTAGAAGGGAATCTTTATCTTATTGAAAAAGAAGAAGATTTAGAAAAATTTTTTAATCCCTTAGGGAAGTGGATTGCAAATAAAAAATATTATTTAAATCATCCTAAGAAAGAAAGAGAGAATTTTCTTTTAGAGGGGAATAAGTTTCATGAATACATATTAAGAGAACAACTTTTAGAAGTTTCAAGGTATCTTAAGGAAAATTTTAAGGTGTTAAAGGTTTCTTTTGAGCTTTTAGGAGGGGAGGAAGATACCTTTTTAGGACTTTCTAAGCTTTTTAAAGAGGAAGAAAGTATTATTACCTATGAAGAGGGGAAAATGATTTTTTCTTTAAAGAAGGATAAGGATAAAGAGGACTTTATTTGGATAAAAGATTTTAAAATTTTTAATAATAAGGAGCTTTTAGAAAAAGAGAGGAATTTTCTTTTAACTTTAGATAACTCCTTTGGAATTAGTGAAAAGATAGGAAAGAGAATTGGAATTAAAGCTTCTTGTCTTAAGGAGTATTCTCTTAAGGTAAGTTTTTAAGATAAATTATAAAAAGCATCAAGGAGAATTTAAGGTAAGCCTTGATGCTTTTTTAGTTATACTTTTAAAAGTTTATTCCTTAGAGGCATACTTTGGATTGGCAATACGAATCATGCCTTTAAAGGTTTTTTGCAAGTTATTAAAGGCTTCTAAAACCTTATTAGGAATGTTAACAGAGGCTATAAAGTTTTTACCCTTAGGGCCATAGCCTTCTTCATTATCTGAAAGTCTTGGGATTTCTCCCATTAAAAGATTTATGTATTCTTCCATAGACCATAGACCTAGATAGTTATCTTTAAAGGTAAGTTTTCCTTCCTTAATTTGAACTTTTGTTTTATAGGTAGCAAAGTTTATAATAGTTAAATCCTTTCTATATTTTCTAAGACCTGCCTCCATACGTCTTTGCATTGTAGCATCTTGCATTATTATAATATTTTTTATATTTATCTTTTCCTTTTTTAAAAGGGATAGAAGGTTAGTTATGTTATTACCACAGTTTGTTGACTTCTTTTCTAAAAGAGTAAGGGAAATATTATATTTTTCCTTTATATACATATTAAAAATCTCAGCTTCACTTAAGTTTTTTAAATTCATTCCCTTTAGGTAAGGGGCTACCTTTTTTCTTAATTTATCTGTGGTGTGTCCATTTCCTCCAACTATTATATAGTGCTTTGCTATATTGTTTTTTATGCCCTCTACTAAAAGGTCTCCACCATATAAAATGCTTCCTCCAAACAGCACTAGAGCATCTGCTTTTTCAATGTTATAGTGTTTTTTTAGTTCTGAAGATTTTAAAGCTTCTATATCTCTGTTTCCACAGAAATCTCCTAAAATATTTATGTCTTTTTCAATATTTTTATCTATTTTAATATTTTTCTCCATAAACTTAATACCTCCAAAATTTTATCCTCTTTACTTTAAGAGAAGAAATTTTTCTTTTATTTATACTTTTATTATAAAGACTTTTTCCTCTTAGAAAAGAAAAGCTATTAAAAAAGATGTTCTCTTTCTTTGCCTTTTGAGAACATCTTTTTATTTTCATAGGAATATATTCCAAATTCTTGTTACTACAAAACAGGTTCCAAGACCTAAAACTGTGGGAATTAAGAAGCTTAAAGCTGTCCATTTTATACTTTTTGTTTCCTTTTGTATGGTTAGAAGGGTTGTCCCGCATGGATAGTGCATTAGGGAAAGAAGCATAACATTTATAGCTGTTAAAAGTGTCCAACCATTTGAAACTAGAAGATTATATAGGTCATTTAAGTTATCTAAATCTACCATGGTTTTTGATTTTAAATAACTCATAATTATAATTGGCATAACAATTTCATTTGCTGGTAATCCAAGAATAAAGGCCATTAGAATATAGCCATCTAAACCTATAAGTTCTGCAAAAGGATTTAAAAAGTTTGCACAGTAGGTAAGGAGAGAAACATCTCCAATATTTATATTTGAGAAAAGCCATATTACAGCACCAGCAGGAGCTGCAACTACAAGGGCTCTTCCTAAGACATAAAGGGTTCTACTAAATATTGACCTTACTATAACTTTTCCAACTTGAGGTTTTCTATAAGGAGGTAGTTCTAGTATAAAATTTGAAGGAATCCCTTTTAATAAGGTCATGGAAAGAATCTTAGACACTATAAAGGTTATTAAAACTCCTAAAATTATAACTAAAGTTACAGCTAAGGCTGATAAAAAACTTCCCTTTAAGCCAAAGGAAAGCCCTCCTATAAATATGGTTGATAGGGAGATTAACAAAGGAAATCTTCCATTACAAGGCATAAATACATTAGTTAAAATAGCTATAATCCTTTCTCTAGGAGAATTAATTATTCTACAGCCTATAACTCCAGCGGCATTACAGCCAAGGCCCATGCACATTGTTAGAGCCTGTTTTCCACAGGTTAAGCACTTTTTAAAGCCTTTATCTAGATTAAAGGCTATTCTAGGAAGATAGCCTAAGTCTTCTAAAAGGGTGAAAAGTGGGAAAAATATTGCCATAGGAGGTAGCATTACAGAAACTACCCAAGCTAAAGTTATATATATGCCATCTACTAATATTCCTTTTATTAAGGGGTGAATATTTATATAGTTTAAAAATTCTCTAAGAAATACTTCTCCCCTTGCAAATATTTTTGAGAGCATTTCAGAAGGGTAGTTTGCTAAGGTTATTGTTATCCATAGGGTTATTAAAAGGGTCATTATCATAATAGGTATTCCAAAGGTTTTTGATACAAGAATTTTATCTAATTTTTTTTGAAAATCTTTATATCCACCACCGGAAACAGTAGCTTTTCCTAAAGCTTCTCCCTTTTTTATTAAGACCTTTATTAATTCATCCTTTAGGTTTTCTTTGTATTCTAGTCTTATGGGAAGGAGTATCTTTTCTATTTTAAAAAGCATAAATTTGTTTATGGAGTATTTTTTTGAAAGAGTGTCTATTATTTTTTCATTTCCTTCTAGAAATCTTAGGGCAATCCATCTTATTTTTTCTCTTGGGATGTTTTCATTTTTTTTTAGCAAGGAAGAAAGATTCTCTATGGCTTTTTCTATATAAGAAGGATAGGTTACTAGAGGGAGGTTTTTTCTTTCTTTCTTTTTTATTAATTCTTTATAGAGAGTTTCTTTTAGGTTTTTTATTCCCTTATTTTCTCTAGCAGAGGATTTTACAATTTCTACATTTAGTTTGTTTGAGAGTTCTTTTAGGTCTATTTTTATATTGTTTTTTTCTGCTTCATCTATTAGATTTACACAAAGTATGGTTTTTTCTGTGATTTCAGATATTTGTAAGTAGAGATTTAAATTTCTTTCAAGGGAGGTTGCATCTGCAACTACAATTACTAAGTCTGGATTTTCAAAACATAAATAATCTCTTGCAATTTCTTCTTCTTCTGAGTTTGAAAGAAGGGAGTAGGTCCCTGGTAAGTCTACAAGTTTTATCTTTAAATCCTTTAAGGAGAAGTATCCTTCAGCCTTAGCTACAGTTTTTCCTGGCCAGTTTCCAGTATGCTGATTTAGTCCTGTTAAAGCATTAAATAAGGTGCTTTTACCTACATTGGGATTTCCAGCTAAGGCTACAAGAAAATCTTCTTTTTTTTCTCCTTCTAAATCCCTTTTTAAAAGCTTTTTTATATTAAAATATTTTCCTAACATAAATCTTCTCCTAAATAAATTACTTCTATATAATCTCCTTCTTCTTCTCTTAAGGCTATTATGGTTCCTCTTATTAGGTAGGCTCTAGGGTCTTTAAAGGGACTTTCAAAAAGCACCTTTATCTCTGTATCTTCTATTATTCCTAAGTCAAAAAATCTTCTTCTTAGTTCTCCCTTTGCACTTATATTAATTACCTTTACTTTAGACATAATTTTAGCTTCATGTAACTTCACCTTTATCACTCCTAAGGTTTTAATCTAAGATTTATAGCCTTTTTTTAGAAAAATTTATAGTTATAGGCTATATAATAAAATATGATAAAGAAGAATTTAGTGTGATTGAAAGTTTAAAGGAGAGTTAAGCAGAGTTTTAATTAGTAAAAGTTTTAAGAGAATAATAATTATTTTTTAAAAGTTAAATTTAATTAATAAAGTATGGGAAATTATTTAAAAAAATTAATTTTACCTTATATATGCTTTAATAAAAGGTTGAAAAATATTAAAATTTATTAAATTTGATAAATGTAAAAAGAAAAATAACCATGCTAAAATGTATTTAATGAAAAATACGCCTTTTTAGGAGTGTTTTGTTTTAACGAAAGAATAAGTTTTTGAAGTACTTTAGAATTAGTTTATTTGATTTAGGTTTTATTGAGATTTTTAATTAGGAGGCAGAGTAATATGAAGAAAACTATTTACTATAATGGTACTATTTTAACTGTAAATGATGATATGCCAGTTGTTGAAGCTGTTATGGTTGAAGACGGAAAGATTAAAAAGGTTGGAAAAAAAGATGAAATCTTAGCTTTAAAGGATGAGAGTACGGATTTATTTGATTTAGAGGGAAAAACTATGTTACCTGGTCTTATTGACCCTCATGGACATATTTTTGCTGTTGCTCAAACTTTAACTGTTACTAATTTAAGTGAGGCTAAGTCTATTGATGAACTTCTTGATATTTTAAGAAAGAGACTAGAGGAAAGTCCTATAAAAGAGGGAGAATGGCTAGTTGGTTTTGGATATGATAATACTAAGTATCCAAATGAGGAGCATCCAACTAAGTTTGATTTAGATAAGGTAAGTGATACTATTCCTATATTTATAAGTCATGCATCAGGGCATTTAGCAGTTGCTAACTCAAAGGCTTTAGAGGCTTTTGGCTATGTTGGAGATAATTATGAAGTTCCAGAGGGTGGTATTGTTAGAACTGTTGAAGGAACTAAGGAGCCAAATGGTATCTTAGAGGAAAATGCTTGTTTAGACCCAGAGAAGAGAAACTGCATACCTAAGCCATCTTTTGATACTGTTATGCATAGTCTTAAAAAGGCACAGGAACTTTATGCTTCTCTTGGATTAACTACATGTCAAGATGCAAGTGTTGATGAAGGAATACATAAATTATTGCAAGATGCAGCTGAGAATGGAATTTTATTTATTGATATAGTTGGTTTTGCTATGCAACCTACTACAATGAAGCTTCTTCAAGATGAGGGAACTCCTAAGAGAGAGTATGTAAATCATTATAAGTTATTAGGAGGAAAGGCTTGGCTAGATGGTTCTCCTCAAGGAAAGACTGCTTGGTTAACAAAGCCATATTATGAGGTTCCTGAAGGAAAGGATAAGGATTATTGTGGTTATCCAATTCAAGAGGATGATATTGTTACTGCATATTTTAAATCTTTAATTGATAATAATATACAGGTAAATGTTCATTGTAATGGAGATGCTGCTTCTGACCAATTTATAAGATGTTATAGAAATGCTTTAGAGGCTTCAAAGAGTTATGTTGATTTAAGACCTGTTATGGTTCATTGTCAAACAGTTAGAGAGGACCAATTAGATGAGATGAAGGAACTTGGAATTATTCCAACATTCTTCTTAGACCATATTTATTACTGGGGAGATTATCACTATGAGTCAGTTTTAGGTCCTGAAAGAGCTAATAGAATTAGCCCTGCTAAGTCTGCTTTAGATAGAGGTATGAACTTTACTCTTCACCAAGATCCACCTGTTAAGATGCCAAATCAAATCTTAGCTATACACAATGCTGTAAATAGAAGAACTTTAGGAGGAAGAGTTTTAGGAGAGGATTTAAGAATATCTGTAATGGATGCTATTAAGGCTGTTACTATAAATGGAGCTTACCAATACTTTGAAGAAGATACTAAGGGTTCTATTGAGGAAGGAAAGGTTGCAGACTTTGTTATTTTAGATAAAAACCCACTAGAAGTTGATAAGGAACATTTAAAGGATATAAAGGTTCTAGAAACAATAAAAGGTGATAAGGTAATCTATAAAAGAAAATAGATTTTTATAATAAAATATTAATATTTTTTTAGTTATTTGTTTTGAAGTTATAAATTGAAAAATACCTTCTTAAATTAATTTTAGGAAGGTGTTTTTTATTTTGCTTAATTTAAGTAAATTAGTTGAAAATATTATTTATATATTAAAGTTTATAATTATATTTTTATGAGATTTGGTGTCATAATATAACATTTTATTGACGATAAATGGTATTGGTAGTACATTATCGTTAAAAGGTTAAAAAATTACATTATATAAAGAATTTAAAATATATTTTAGGAGTATTAATTAAAATGAAGGTTTTAAAGGATATAGAAGAAAAGATTGTAAAAGAAATTGAATATATAGAACCTAAAGAATTTATAGATAAAGGATATCTTTTTAGAAATAAACTTATTGTAAATTCTAAACGAGGAAATATTTTAAAAGAGATTAAAAGTAGTTTAGAGGAGTGTAAGAATTTTTATTTTAGTGTTGCTTTTATTAGCTTTAGTGGACTTCAACTTCTTTTAGATACTTTTAAAAGTTTAGAAAATAGAGGGGTTAAGGGGAAAATAATAACTTCTACGTATTTAAATTTTACTGAGCCTAAGGCTTTAGAGAAAATTAGAGAATTTGAAAATATAGATTTAAAAATATTTATTGCAGATAGTAGTAAGGGGTTTCATACAAAGGCTTATATTTTTGAAAATGAAGATAATTATAAATTTATAATAGGTTCATCTAATATGACTCAAAATGCTTTAAAGAGTAATGTTGAATGGAATGTTATGATTGTATCTAAAAAAGATACTGAGTTTGTTAGAGAAATTTTAGAGGAATATGATGATATATGGAATAGTATTGGTTTTATTGATGATGAATTTTTAAAAAAATATAATGAATTTATTAATAATATCAAAAAAAGTGAAGAGAAAGTAGTTATTGATTTAAAGGATTATGAGATTATAAAACCTAATTTTATGCAGAAAGAAGCTATGGAAAATCTAAATAGGTTGAGAGCTTTAGGAGAAAATAAGGCTTTAGTTATTGCATCTACAGGTACTGGAAAAACTTATATGTCTGCTTTTGATGCTATGAATTTTAATCCTAAAAGATTATTGTTTTTAGTTCATAGAGAGGATATTTTAAGAAGTGCTGAGAAAAGTTATAGAAGTATTTGTAGAAATAAAAATATTAAAATGGGATTTTTTACTGG
Organism: Clostridium sp. TJA032; assembly: GCF_058310275.1. NCBI lineage: Bacteria > Bacillati > Bacillota > Clostridia > Eubacteriales > Clostridiaceae > Clostridium > Clostridium sp. TJA032. The sequence goes on from NZ_JBZEFB010000001.1 coordinate 238,031, forward strand.
AAATTCAAAGGATAAGGACTGTGATTATTTATTTTCTACTGTTCAAACTATGAGCAAGCATTTAGAAAGTTTTCAAAGGAAAGATTTTGATTATATAGTTTTAGATGAAGCTCATCATAGTACAAGTAAAACCTATGAAAAAATATTAAACTACTTTGCGCCTAAGTTTTTACTAGGAATAACGGCAACTCCAGAAAGATGTGATTCTGGAGATATTTTTCAGGTTTTTGATAATAATTTGGCTTTAGAAATCAGATTAAATGATGCACTAGAACATGAACTTATAGTCCCTTTTCATTATTTTGGAATAACAGATATAGATACCGTAGATTATGAGGGAGTTTCTTTAGAAAATATTTCAGAAATTTCTAAAAGGTTAATGATTAATTCTAGAGTTGATTTTATTATTGAAAAGATGAATTTTTATGGTTTTAATGGTAGCAAACAAAAAGCTATAGGTTTTTGCGTAAATAAAGAACATGCATATTATATGGCTAAGAAGTTTAACGAAAATGGAATTTACAGTATAGCTTTAACTGGAGAACATTCTATAGATAAAAGGGAAGAGGAAATTAAAAATCTTGAAGATGAAAATCATGATTTAAGAGTTATATTTACTGTTGATATATTTAATGAGGGAGTGGATATTCCTTCAATTAATCAGATTTTAATGCTTAGACCTACTAATTCACCAATTATATTTATACAACAACTTGGTAGAGGATTAAGAAAATATAAAAATAAGGAATTTTTAACTGTTTTAGATTTTATAGGAAATCATAATAAGGCATTTTTAATTGCTATAGCATTAAAAGGGGATAGATATTATGATAAAGATAGTTTAAAGGTTTCTGTATCTACAGATTTTTCAGAAGTTCCGGGTTGCTCTAATATACAAATGGATAGAATTTTAAAGGATAGAATTTTAAAACAATTAAATATGGAAAATTTTAATAGCCTAAGATATTTAAAGGATGAATATAATCAATTTAAAGCTCTTTTAGGAGGAAGAATTCCTTATTATTTAATGGATTATGTTAAATTTGATGGTGCCCCAGATCCTATTAAATTTATAAGTTATGGTAAAACATATCAAGGTTTTCTTCAAAAGGTAGAAAAGGAATATGAGGCTTTAGAGCTTTTAGATGAAAAATTTTATAAAATTTTAAGAGAACTTTCTATTAAGCTTCCTTTAAAGAGGCCACATGATTTTGCAATAGTTAAAGAATTGATTTATAAGAGTGAAATAAATATGAATGAAGCTTCTAAGGCAATTAAAAAATATATAAAATACGTAGATGATGAAACTATTTTTCATGCTTTTAAAGTGTTAAATCAAGATTATTATGATTCAAGGGAAAAAAGTAATTTTATTAAAATATTTGATTTAGTTGATGATAAATTAGTTAGATTAATTGACTTTGAGAGAATTTTAGGAAATAAAAAATATAAAAATATTATAGTTGATTTATTAAACTATGGACTTATAAATTATGAAAATAGATTTGGAAATAAAAACTATGGTATACCATTTTTTAAGCTTTATGAACAGTATCAAATGGTTGATACTGCACTTTTATCTAATTATGAGAAGATACATAGTTCTTTTAGAGGAAGTGGATTAATTACAAATGGAAATAATTATTTTCTTTTTATAGATCTTCATAAAGGAGAAGATATAAAGGACAGTATTAATTATAAAGATGAATTTATAAGTAGAACTTTATTTCAATGGGAAACTCCAAATAGTACATCACAAAATTCTGAAAGAGGTAAGAATATAATATTTAATAAAGATAGGGACATTAAGCTTCATATTTTTGTAAGAAAATATAAAGAGATAGATAAAAAAGTACAACCATATATTTATATAGGAAAAGGAAATTCTATAAATTTTTCTGGTGAAAAGCCTATTAGAGTTTTAATAGAACTTGAGAATAAGGTGCCAGAGGAGCTTTATATAGAGTTTACTAAAATGGTTTAATATATTTAAAGATAAGATTATTGCATGAAAAAAAATTTAAGATTTTTTACTTTAAACTATTAGTCTGCGTATAAAGAGATTAAGAGTTTATTTTATTAAAAGTAGAAAATAAGTTTTAATATATTGTTATTTTTATATATCACCAAAAATTTAAATATAATTGACTATAAAAAAATAATGACATATAATTAATTTTTGCAATGAGGCAGAGATTAATTTTAAAAATTATAAAGTATAATTATGTTTAATAATATATTAAAATATGTAAAGTAATATCAAGGAATAAAAAGGGTTTAAAGAAGAAAGATAAACAGGAGATAATTGTAGTAGATTAATTTGGTTAGTATAATTGGGGCAATAAATATTAGAGAAATTTTAAAATATTATTATGATTAAACAAAAATATATTATATTAGCAGATAATAATATAAAATGTTTAACAATATTAATTGAAAAATGTTAGGAGAATAAAAATGAAACCTTTTTTAAAGTGGGCTGGTGGTAAAACACAATTGCTAGATACAATAATAAATGAACTTCCTCAAGATATGGAAAATATAGATACATATGTAGAACCATTCTTAGGAGCAGGTGCAGTATTCTTAGATTTTTTGAGTTCTAATAAGTTTAAAAAATATATAATAAATGATATAAATACTAAATTAATAAATGTTTATAAAGTTATTAGAGATGATATTGATTTACTAGTTGAATTTTTAAAAAATATTAAGGAAAAATATTTATCTTTTGAAGAATTATCTGAAGATAGAGAAAAAATGTATTATGAAATAAGAGATAAATTCAATAGTAATGGGGTAGGAAAAATAGAGTTAGCAGCTTATTTTATATTTATAAATAAAACTTGCTTTAATGGTTTATATAGAGAAAATTCAAAAGGAAATTATAATGTACCAATGGGAAAATATAAAAATCCAGCAATTTTTGATGAAGGAGAATTAAGAGAAGTTTCAAAGCTACTAAATAAAAGAAATAACAATGGTGATTTAATTGTAACTATTTTAAATTTAAAATATAATGATTTGAAAGAATATATCAATAAAAATACATTTGTGTATTTTGATCCACCATATAGACCAGTTACAGTTGGGGGTTTTAGTACTTATAATAAAGGTGGTTTTAATGATTATTCACAGAAAGAGTTAGCAGATTTTTATAAAGATGTATCAAAAACAGGTGCTAAATTAATGCTTAGTAATTCAGATCCAAGAATATTAGATGAAAATGATGATTTTTTTGAAAAAATGTATGAAAATTTTTATATACAAAGAGTATATGCTAATCGTTCTATAAATTCAAAAGGAAACGGTAGAGGTGGAGTTTCTGAGTTATTAATTACTAATTATAAAAGAGAAAATAGGATTTATATTGGAGATGATGGTAAGATGGATAGTATTTCAAAGGTTTATAGAGAAAAATTAAATTTTAAAAATGCAGATGAAGTCTTTGAGCATTTAGTTGGAGATATTAAAGATACTATAAAAGGGTGGGATTATTTTGTCAACTGGGAAAAAGCAATAGGAAATATGAAGTCAGTTGAAAAAGCTTTAAATGTATTAAATTATTTAATAGGAAAAGAAAATATAGAGCAAGAAGCTAGAGAATTAATAAGGGAAAATCCGCAAGTTATAAATATATTTCCTATATTAGTAGCTAGTAGAGATAAAGATTTTAAAATATTAGAACCTACAGAAGAAGATTTAATGAATTTTAAAGAATTTGATTTTAGTAAAAAAAGGACTAGAAAAGATGATTTAAGTGAAAAAGAATTAAATGATGCAATAGAATTTTTAAAGAAAACTAAATTATTAAAATTATTTGAAGATAAGACAATAAAAAATTTAGTTGATTATGTCCTTGGAGTTGAGGTTGGTTTAGATAGTAATGCTAGAAAAAACAGAACTGGAACTTCTATGGAAAATATAGTTGAAGTTGTAGTAAAAAAGATATGCAATAAAAATGATTGGGAGTATAAAACTCAAGTTACAGTAAAGGAAATTTATGATAAGTGGGGAATTGTTGTTCCTACAGATAAAAGTGCTAGAAGATATGATTTTGCTATAAAAAATAATGGAAAGTTATTACTTATTGAGGTAAATTATTTTAATGGTGGAGGTTCAAAATTAAAAACTGTTGCTAATGAATTTACTAAACTAGATAAATATATGAGTGATAATGGAATTGAATTTTGTTGGATAACTGATGGGTTAGGATGGAATACCTCTAAGAAACCTTTAAGAGATGCTTTTGATAATATGAGACAAATATTTAATTTAGATATGGTTGAAAAAGGTGCATTAGAATATATAGTAAATAATCTATAATTAAAATAGATTTTAGGAAAAGTTTTTTATAGATTAGTTATTTTGATAAATAATAAAAAAAGGAGCTATTAAGCTCCTTTTTTTAGTTTAAAGTTTTAATAATATTAGTTTTATTTACAATACTGAAAAGAAGTTTTATAAAAATTAAAAGTTAGTATTTGAAATACTAGAAAAAAGTTATTGAAAAATAGAAAATAGTATTTTATAATTTAAACATAGCAAGGGTTATTTATTTTAATTAAGCTTTTTCTTTTAAGTTTTTAGGATAAAGTAATTAATTAGAATAAATAAATTAAATTTAAGGAGTTGATAATTTTGAGAGAAACAATGGTAGAAAAAGCAAATGAGATTTTAAAAGGGGTTGATAGAAAGACTTTATCAAGTTCAAATTTTGATATTTATGTAAGCAGGGTATTTCTTTTAGCTTATGGTGAAAAGGTTGGAGTTTTAGAGGAAAATTCTTTAAAGAGAATTGTTGAGAGTTATGATTTAAATAAGGAATTTATAGAGGTTGAGAAGGAATTAGGTGAGAAGGTAGAAACTTTAAGGGAAGTTTTTGAGATTTTTGGTCAATTTGAAGGGGATAGTAAGTTAACAAATAACATTTTATATAAGTTAACTAATGCTTTTAATAGTGTAGAGGAATTAAGAGAGGTATTTAATTATATTATTGAAGGGTTATACAATACAAGATATGAAGCTTGTTTTAGTACCCCTAAGGAGTTAAATTGCTTAGCAGTTAATTTATTAGAACCTAAGGAAGGAAGTTTTTATGACCTATCCTTTGGTATTGGAGGAACAGCAGTAGCTGCCTATGAATATAGCAGAAAATTAGGAAAGCATTTAAGCATCTTTGGAGATGAAATAAATAATAAAGTAAGGGCTATTGCAAAGGTTAGAGCTTTTATAAATGGCATTGAGAATATAGATATACTTTGTGATAACTCTTTATTAGAACCTATCTTTTTAAAGGAAAATTTTAAGGAAAAGGGCTTTGATTATATAATTTCTGAGCCACCTATGCTTTTAAATTGGAGTGATATAAAGGATAAAATTGAAGAAGATAAAAATGGAATGTTTTCTTATGGTATGCCAGGAATTTCAAGGGGAGAATGGCTATTTATATCAGTAGCTTTAAAAGCTTTAAAGGAAAGTGGAAAGGCTCTTATAATAACTACACCAGGAGCTCTTTTTAGAGAGGGAAGTGAAGGAAAGGTTAGGGAGAGAATTTTAGCCTTTGATTATATTGAAACAGTAATAAATTTAGCTCCTTGTTTATTATTGAGTACTTCAATTCCATGTTCAATTATTATTTTAAATAAAAATAAAGAGGAGAACATGAAGGGGAAAATAAGGTTTATTGAAGCCTCTGAGATTTATACAAGTAATAAATTAAGAAAAAATTATTTAAGTAATGAGAATATAGAGGAAATATTAAAGATATATAGAGATTTTAAGGATGTAAAGGGCTTTAGTAAAACTATGGAGGTTAAGAAGTTAAAAGGGTCAAATATTTCTCCAAGTACATATATTTTAAAGGAAAAAATATATACTGAAGAATTTGGAGAAGTGGAAGTAGATTTAGAAAGTTTAAATCTAAAGGAGAAAATTAAGGATATTGGAGAGTGTTTTAGGGGAATAAACATAACTAATAGCACAGTTTTAGATGAAGAGGGAGCTTTTAAAATAATAAATGCCGTTGATATTAAGGATAATGAGCTTTATATAGAAAAAGTTCCTAATTATAAAATAGAGAATAATCCAAGGGTAGAGGCATATAAAGTTTATGCTGGGGATTTAATAATAAGTAGAACTGGTACAAAGATTGCTGTAGTTGAAAAGGACTGTGATAATTTATTAATATCACAAAATATTATTGGTTTAAGACTTAAAAAAGGGGTTAGTCCATATTATATAAAAGAGTTTTTATTAAGTCCTGTAGGAATGTTTTTATTAGAAAACCTTAAAAAAGGAAGCGTAGTTAAGATTATAAATCAAAAGGATATTGAGAATATTCCTGTTGTTTCCTACAAGGAAAGTGATGAAAAGCTTATAGAAAAATATAAGGAGGAAAGAAAGGAAGTTTTAGGAGAGATAGAAAAACTTAATAAGAAGCTTAAAGACTTAAAGCTTGATTTATATGATAAGATGGGAATTAAAGAGGGGTTTAAAATTTTATAATATAGAATTTTTGAAATTAACTTTTAATAATGCTTATAAGGATAAAAGAGAAAGGGGACTATTAAGTCCCCTTTTTTATTAAGCTTTTAGTTTTATTAAAACTAAATCCAAAGGGAGATTTAGGGATTTAGCTATGGTGCTTGGGGTTTTCCCTTTATGTTTTTCTAACAAGCTGTCTGGTATAAGTAGATTAGCTGCAAAGATTTGTGCATACCTTTCAAAATCATCCTTTGGTTTTAGATTTTTGTTATCTAAAACATGTAATTCTTCCTTTGGGTGAATTAGAAGATACCCTAATTCATGGGCACAGACAATTCTCTTTGTCATAAGGGAAGAATTTTTGTTTAGGTGTATTATTCCCTGTCTTTTATATTTTAAGCTATAGCCAGAGATGTTTTTTAGGTTTTCTTCAAGTATTATTATTCCCTTTCCTAGGGCTATTTCTAAAGGGTCATTTAATCCATATAACTTTATTAAGTCCTCTGCAATTTTCTTTATATTCATATTACCTTTGGTTTTATACCTAGTTTTATATAAAACCTATTCACCTTCCTTTCATTCTTTTTAGAAAGGATATTGATGTTTATAAATTTAAAATTACTTTTCTTAAAAAATATAAGGATTTTAATTTTACCTAAAAAGTTTAGATTAAAAGCTTAATTTCCCTTAGAGGAGAACTTATTTTTTGCAATAAGCTTTGCCATTTTCATGGAATGTTCTAGACTTTCCCTAAAGGCCTCTCTTGTTTCAGAGTCTAGTAAAAAACCTTCAAAGAAGATATTCTTTTCAAAGTTTGATAGATTTTTTAAGGTTTTTTCTAAATCCTCCTTAATGTTTAAGCTTTCTTTTTCAGAGAGTATGGCATTTTTGCAGTTTATAGGGGAAGTATAATCTGCAATATTTTTCTTATTTAATTCCTTATAAATTTCCTCTTGGCATGTTTCACAAAGCTCCTTAAATTCCTCCTCTTCATCTTCACATAAAGGAGGAAGAATATAATCCTCTTCTAAAAGAGAATCATCAAAAAAGGATTTTAAATCAAGTTTTAAGGCAGTAGCTAAGGCTTCAATAGTATCAAAACTTGGGTTATACCTGTTATGTTCTATATCCGATAGATAAGAGCGAGATATACCTGTCATTTCAGCTAAGGCCTTTTGAGTTAATTTTCTTTTTTTTCGTAATTTTTGTAGTCTATAACCTATATACATAAGTTAAAATATTGCTACTTAAAATATGGTCAAAGATATCCCTATTAAGATTTTTCTTTTAAATAAGACTTAAAGGTTTAGATAAGATTTAAACTTAGAACTAAAGCTTTATACCTTAAAAAAGATATAAATCTTAATATTATAAGTTTAGCTAGGTACTTTTTGAATATTTTGACTAGTAGCACTCCCTTCTTTAAAATTTTCTCTCTTAATAAACTTTCATATTTTCTTGAAAGTTTTCTTTTTTTCCTTTAGTTTTATATTTTAAATTTTCCTTAGTTTCCCTTGAAAATAATTGTATTTTAATAGATTAAATGTAAAAAATTATCACAAATTTATTTTAACAGGGTATTTCCGAACAATCAATAGTTTTTTGGATAAAAAGGTAAAATAATACAGACTTTCTAAGAAAAATGGAGAATTTTTAAGATACCATTAAATATATAGAGATAATTTAAGAGGAGAAGGAAATTTGAATTTTGGAATTGGGAAAAAAAGGTATTATAATTCCCTTGTAAGAAAAAGTAAGGATAATACTAGGAGTATTTGTATTATCCTACATTTTCTTTGGATTTTAATTAAGAAGGACAGGGGAAGAATTTTTAAACAGTAATAGTTTTATTTAAAAATTTTAAAAAAGGAGATTTTTTTAGGCTATCTTAAGATTTTAGGGGAAAGAATTTTAAGAGTTATAAAGCTTTAGGAAAGATTTTTCTTTTTTGTAGGGAGTTTATTTTGGATATTGATGTTTTACTTTAGTATTTCTTTTTAAGGAGAGGTTATGGGAGAGTATAAAAGTGTTTTTAAGATTAGTGAGGTTATGAGGTATTTAAATCTTAGGAAAAATAAGGTGGTTTCCTTTACCATAAAATGTGCTCCTAAAGGGCAGTATTTTAGAAGTAATTATGGGGAGGATTTTCTTCATCCAAGAAGGGGACATATAGTTGGAATTGCCTTTAGTGTATCTAGAGAAAGTGGAATATATATTCCTTTAAGACATAGAAGGGGAGAGAAGCTTAAAGATTGTGAGAGAATGCTTTCTTTTCTTAAGGGCTTTGTTTTTCATAACGAAGGGATTGTAAAGGTTTCCCATGATTTGTCTTTTCAGTCCTCTTTTTTATATGAGGAGGGAATTATTTTAAAGGAACCTTTTTTTGATACTATGGCTGGAAGTATGCTTACCTTTAAGGAGTATGGAATTTATAGAGGCTATGAGGATTGTAATTTTTATAGGCTTATTAAGGAAATTTTTAATTTTGACTTAGTAAATCCTTATAAGGACTTTAAGGGAGATTTTATTGATAATATAGAGCCAGAGAACAGGGAGAGGATAAGGCAGATTACTCTTTCTACTTCTTATATTTTAAGGCTTTATGACTTTTGCATTAACTGGTTTTTTGAGAATATAAGAGAACATAAAATTCTCTGTGAAAGGGTGGAAAGTCCTGCTTCTGTGTATACAGGGATTATGAAGAGAAATGGAATACTTGTAAATAAAAAACTCTTAAAAGAGTATAAAGCTAAGGCCTATAGAGAACTTAAAACTTTAAAAAGGGAGATTTTATCCTTTTCTAAAAGAAATATTGCCCTTGGAAAGAATCTTCAAAGAAAGGAGTTTAAGGATTTTTTATTTAAAGAGTTAGGGTTTCCAATTTTTAAAAGGTCATCAAAGGGAGAGCCTTCCTTAGATGAGGAGAGTCTTATTCTTATGGAGAAGTGGGCAAGGGATAATTTTAAGGAAGGGGAAGCTCTTATAAAGAGTATTAGAAGTTATAGAAGGTTATCAAAAATAGTAAGCACTTATATAGAGCCTATAGAAAGACATATGGATGAGAAAACTGGGAGAATATATGCAGATTTTCTTTCTATGGGAACAGAAACAGGAAGGTTTTCAAGTAAAAATCCAAATCTTCAAAATCTTCCAAGGGCCGATAATGACCCTTTAGGAATTAGAAAACTTTTTATTCCTTCTTCAAAGCATGTCTTTTTAGATTTTGATTTTTCTCAAATAGAACTTAGGGTAGGGGCTTATTATTGCAAGGATAGAAAGATGATTAAGGCCTTTAGAAAGGATTTAGATATTCATGCCATGACAACCTCTATTATTTATTCCATACCCTTAGAGGAGGCACTTTTTAAGGAGCATAAGGAGTATAAAAGAAGAAGAACTATTGCTAAAAACTGCAATTTTGGTGTTTTCTTTGGTCTTTTTCCAAAGGGGCTTAGGAGAACCTTAACCTTTAAGGGAGGAATTGATATTGAGGAAGAGGATTGTGAAAGAATTATAAAAAGCATAAAGGAAGGGTATCCAAGACTTTCCTTATGGCAGAAGGAGGCAATAGAGTATGCTCTTAAAAGAGGCTATGCAAGAAGTAGAATTGGAAGAAGGCGTTATTTAAAGGAGTTAACTTCTAAGGATTTTTCTCTTAGAAGTTATGGAAAAAGGTGTGCCTTAAATACTCCAATTCAAGGGACAGCAGCAGAGATTATAAAAATATCTATGGGGAGAATTTTAAGAGAGTTATCAAGCAGAGAGTATATAAAACCAATTCTTCAAATTCATGATGAACTTTTATTTGAGGTTAGAGAGGATAAGCTTAAGGAGGCAATAGCTTTTATAAAGGATTCTATGGAAAGAAGTCCCTTTAAAGATTTTAACATTCCTATAAAGGTTCAGTATGCTGTAGGGAGAAACTTTAAGGATTTATAATAGTTATCTTCTCTTTGATAGAGGGAAAAAGTGAAGAAATAGAAAAAAGGTAAAAGGGTATTAGGAGGAGCTATGAAGGAAGAAAGAGAGATAAGGTGGGATTTAAAGGAGAGTTTTGATTTTTTAAGTTGTTTTTTTAAGGAGCCTTTAGAGAGGGTTAATTTTAGAATTTTTTCTGATAAGAAGGGAGAGGGCTTTAAGGGGAGAAATTTAAGCCTTCCCCTTGAGGAATTTTTTAAGAGAGAGAATTTTTTTAAGGGGGAAAATAGTAAAAATAGGGGAATATTCTTTGTTGTAAACTCTGGAGGAAATAAGGATTTAGAGATAAAAAGAATAAATGCACAGTTTTTTGAATGTGATAGCCTTTCTTTAAAGGAGCAGTTAGAAAATATTAAAGCCTTTCCTCTAGAACCTAGCCTTATAGTTAAAACAAGAAAATCCCTTCATGTTTATTTTTTAATAAAAGAAGGAAAGGTTAATAAGTTTAGAGAGATACAAAGAGCCTTAGCAAGACATTTTAAGGGGGATTTTAGTTGCATAAATGAAAGCAGGGTTATGAGAGTACCAGGTTTTTATCATTGTAAAGAGGAGCCTTTGCTTGTAAAAACCTTAAAGCTTTCAAAGGATTTAATCTATACTCAGGAGGAGATAGAAAAGGCCTTAAAGCTTTGTAGTAGTAAAGAGGAAGAAAAAAAGGAAGAGAAGAATGAAGAAAAAAAGGGGAAAAATCCTGAGAAGGAGTATATATGGGGAGTTAATGTTCTTCCTTTAAAGTGTGAGTTTATAAAGTATTGCATTGATAATTCAAAAACTTTAAAGGAGCCTCTATGGCATGGAATGATTACAAACCTAGCTTTATTTAAAGGGGGAAAGGAGAAGATTCATAAGTATAGCAGAGGGTATGAAGGATATAAAAGGGAGGAAACAGAGAAAAAGATAGAGGGTTTTTTAAAGTCTTCAGTTTACCCAATGACCTGCAAAACTATTATAGAGAGAGGGTATCCTTGCAGTTTATATAAAAATGGATGCAAGGGAAAAAGCCCTGCAGAACTTTCAAAAAAGCCCTTAACTGTGGAGGAATTAAGGGGACTTATAAGAGGGTTAAAGGTTAATTATGATTCAAAGGCTGTAAATGTAGATACTGCTCTTAAATTTATTGAGGAGTATATGTATAATACAAGCCAAGCTTTAGGAAAGAGCCTTATAAAGGAAGATTTATGTCCTTATTTAAATATTCAAGATTACAAAAGCTTGATAAATTTTCATGGAGAGCTTTTTAGAAAGGTTAATAGAGAGAGGAAGGAAAAGGAGAATAAAAAGGAGAGAGAGGTCTTACAGGAGTTTCCTTGGTATGAAGAAAAGGAAAAGGGGCTTAGATTTTTACCTTTTATTCTTGCAAAGCATTTAAAGGAGGAGATTAAGTGTTATTACTGTGCAGAATCCTTTTTTATTTATAGTAATGGAGTTTATAAGCAAGGGGGAGAAAGGGAGGCTAGTAAAATTATTATGAAGTATATGCTTCCTAAGCATTGTACCATGGCTTATATAAGAGATTGCAGGGAGCAATGGGAGATTTTAATATGTAGAGATTTTGAGGATTTTAATAGTAATCCTTATATAGTAAATGTGAAAAATGGATTGATTGATATAAGAGATTTTACCTTTAAGGAGCATAGTTTTAAGTATTTAAGCACAGTGCAACTTAATGTGGAGTATAAAAGAGAGAAAGAGTGCAAAAGGTTTAGGGAGTTTTTAAGTGAGGTTTTAGATAAGAGAATTATTCCCTTAGTGCAGGAGATTTTTGGATATTTATTAACTATAAATACAGCCTGTCAAAAGGCCTTTGTATTTTTTGGACCAGCTAGAACGGGAAAAAGTACTCTTATATGGGTTTTAGAATACTTGCTTCTTGGCAGAAATAATGTAAGCAATATACCTTTGCAGGAAATTGGAGATAGATTTAAAACTGCAGAGCTTTTAGGAAAACTTGCTAATGTCTTTTCAGACCTTCCAAGCAAGGAGATTTATGATACAGGAGTTTTTAAAGGAATTACAGGAGAGGATTATTTAATGGGGGAGAAGAAGAATAAAAATCCTTTTAAGTTTAAGCCCTTTGCAAGACTTCTTTTTAGTTGTAATGAGCTTCCTAAAAATTATGTAGATAGAACAGAGGGGTTTTATAGAAGGCTTATTCTTATTCCCTTTACAACTCCTATAAAGGAAGAAAAGATTGACAAGAATTTAAAGGAAAAGCTTAAGGAGGAGAAGGAAGGAATCTTAAACTGGGCTCTTCAAGGACTTAAAAGGCTTTATGAAAATAACTTTGAGTTTAGTGAAAATGTCTTAACAGATAATTTAAAGGAGGAGTATAGGAGAGAGAATAATAATGTTATTTACTTTGTTTATGAGTGCTGTAATTTAAGGGCAGAACTTCTTTGTAGTAGCATAGAGCTTTATGAAACTTATAGAGAGTTTTGTGAAAAGCTTGGCTTAAAAGCTCTCTCTCATATTAAGTTTAACAGGGAGTTAGAGAGAAATTTTACTATCTTTAAAGGAAGAGAAAGTAATAGAAGGCTTTGGAAGGGGATAGCTCTTAAGGAAGAGGATATTATAGAATTTTAAAGGAAATTTTTTCTTAAAATTTACTTCATAATTAATGACTGCTTTACAAGGAAAATGACTGCTTTTTGCCAAGGTTTTTTCCAGAGTTTTTCTAGGAATATAAAGGCTTTAGCCATAGTTGCCATAGTTTTTCTATTTTTTATATAGAGGAAAAATAAAAAATTTTTAAAGGGGTTTTTATTTTTTTATGGGAATATAGAAAAAGGTGAAATCTAGTCATTCTTTTAAGGAAAGCTAGTAGTAGCAAGGCTTTAGCCTATGACTGCTTTTTTTAAAACTCTGGCATATTTTTTTAGTTATAGGGGTATTTAAATTTATGAATAGTGAAATTGTTAATATTTTATTAGAGAAATGTAAAGCTGGAGATAAGGAGGCTATGAATAAGCTTTTTGAAATTCACAAAGGAATTCTTTATAAATACTCTTGTAAATATTTTATAAAGGGCTATGAGAGAGAGGACCTAGAACAGATAGGATGGATTGAGTTTATAAAGGCTGTTGAAAAATATGAAAAGGAAAGTGGAATAGATTTTCTTGCCTTTTTAACTATTTTAATAAGAAATAAATATCTCTCTATCTTAAGTAGAAAGGAGAATAATATAAACCTCTCAAGCCTAGATAAACCAATAGGAGAGGATATAAGCTTAAAAGATAACATAAAAGATAGCTTTTCTATGGAAGAGGATTTTGAGAGAAGAGAGCTTTTAGAAAATCTAGAAAAGGCCCTAAATTCCTTAAGTAAGGAGGATAAAGATTTTATCCTTTTTATAATGAAGAAAAGAGGAAATATGCAAAAATACTATGAGGAGAATAAAAAAGAAACAACCTTAAATATTGTAAGACATAGAAAAAGAAAAATCCTAAGAAAACTACAAAATGAACTTTCTAAAAAATATTGATAAAATGCCTGTTTTAAAACTTTATTTTACTTTAATAAAGAATAAAACAGGCTCTTTTCTTATAGGTTTATTTACTTGAAGGCCCTTTAAGAAGGTACAATATCCTATAAAATACAATTTTATATTAAGAACTGTAGTTTTATTATTATACTAAAAATATATGAAATAAAATTTAAAAACTTAGAAGTATTTTTTTAATTTTTATCTTTTAAGCTTTAATAAAATAAATAAAAAAATTAAACTACTGATTTATCTTTAAAGGAGGATTTTACTAATAGTTAATTTATAAATTTTATAAGTATATTATGATATAATGTATTAGTAATATTATATTAATATATTTGTGAGGTGATTTTTTGGCTAAAGGAAAAAAGGTTTTTTTAGGTTTTGGTATCTTTATTCTTCTTATAGTAGTGCTTTCCATAATAGCTTTAGTTGGAATAAACAAGAGGATTAATAGTAAGCAAGAGAGTGAAAATATTACATATGCAAAATTCCCTTATGAAACTGATTTTGACAATTATCATATAGTAATAGAAAAACCAAAGCTTTTAGACCACTACGTTCTTTTTGATTATACAGTTTCAACAAAGGATAACTCTGACATAATTAGAGAAGATTTTTACATGACAGGGGGAGGAAGTTTCCCAGACAAAGCAGTCTTTATTTCCTCAGATAACGTTTTAACAGAAATTAACGGAAATAAAATGAGAAGTGTAGATGTAGGTCTTTTAGTAGCTAGAGAAAACTATGATGGAGTTTTAAATAATGTAGACTTTTTAGTTAATGCAAGGGAAAAGGGCAGTACTAGAGATGTTTACAATGAAAAAAGAGTTGATACAAGAATAGAAACAAAGGGTTCTGTAAAAAAGGAAGAGGGGTACAAAGAGCTTGATAAAACAGTTACTTTAGATGGAATAAACTTCAAGATTTTAGCCATAGATAACTATGACTTTGGAACCTTAATTCCTATTTATGTGGGAAACATAAATGAAGAACTTGGAGAGGAAATAGCTAATAAATATGCAGTTAGAGTAAGTGGAGAAAACATAAATCAACTTTTTAATTTAACTAGTTGGTGTGGTTTTGATGAAAGAAACATAAAATCCTATAGTAATATAGACAGTTCCTATAACAAAAATTCTAAATATGATAATTTCTATCTAGTAAAAGCTTTATATGATACAAAAAGTGTAAATAGCAAGGATTTAAAGTTTTACTTAGTAAATATGGAAACAATGAAGGAAGTAGAAATTAAATAAAAAAGAGAGTCTTTTTTAGACTCTCTTTTTTATTTATGAAAATTTTTCTTTGGTAAAGTTAGCTAATAAGTTGGGAAATAATAGATAATTGTGGTATTTTTAATTATTTTTTGCTAAAATATTATTTTCTTAACTTTTTATTCATTAAATGTACAAAAATTCATTTAGATTGTGTATAATTGTATATGTTTGATATTAAATGTAAAAGTGTAATAAATTAAGTGGGATTAAATTTAAATTATGACTTAAAGAGTGAGGTATTAAATGAAGAAAGATTATTATGAAATTTTAGGGGTAAGTGAGAAGGCTAATGAGCAGGAAATAAAAAGAGCCTATGCTAAGCTTTTAAGAAAATATCCTCCTGAAAAATGTCCACAGGAGTTTAATGAGATATCAAAGGCTTATGAGGCTATTATTGAGATTAAAAAAAATGAAGTAACCTTAGAAGATAAAGAGGGAAATGATGTATCAGAGGGCTTAATTAGTGAGGCTATGAAAAGGTACTATAATGATGACTATGAAAACGCCATAATATACTTTAAAAAGTTTATTTTATTAAGACCAAATTTTAGCCTAGCAAAGAATTATCTTGCCTTATGTTATGCAAATTTAGAGGATTTTAAGGAGGCTTATGAAGTTCAAAAGGAGCTAATAAGTTCAACCTATGAGCCTAGGGAAAGCTATTTTTTAAACATGTCTAATTACTGCAATAGGCTTGGAAAATATCAAGAGAGCATGGCTTATTTGCTTACTGCTCTAGAAGAATTTGACACTTATCTTATTAACATGAATTTAGTCAAGCTTTATTCAAGCAACTATTTTAAAGAAACGGAAATTGCTAAAAAAATACTTGAAAATAAAGTAGACCTTCTTTTTAAGACGGATAAGGGAGATTTTTATGACACCTTAGAATTAGTTTATCATGGTTTAAATTTAAATTCTTATAACATAAAAGACAAATACTCAAAAATTACAATAGATTACTGCAATAATGAAAACTTTAAAGAAGTTATAAGAGAGATAGATAACTATATTTATATCTGTGTAAGTAGCTGGGACTTTAACTATGCTCTAGAATATATAAACTTACTAGAGAAGATATACTTAAAATTAAAAAAAGATGTTCCAAATAAATATAAAAATCTTAAAAATAATTTCCTTGATATAGGAGAGTTTTTAAATGAAGATACTGCCTATGATGAGGTTTTAGAATACCTAGGAATAGGAATTAAGAAAAAGATTTTAAAAAATCTTCCGTACTTAAAATACATCTTTAAGGAGGAAGAGGTAAAGAAGGATTTTGAAAGGGCTAAGGATATCTTATTAAAATCAGCTTCAGAAAATCCTTATGAAATATATGAGAGTATAAATTTACTAAAGAATGATTACAAAGGTCTTTATTCAGAGTTTCAAGAGGATTTTGAGGAAATTTTAAGGCTTTCAAAAACTAGAATTAATTTTATAAAAAGCAAGATGGAAGAAAAAGCTCTTTTAAAGGACAGTTATAAAAAAGAAAATATAGAGGAAAAAATAGAGGAAGAAAAGCCTGTTAAAGTTGAAAATAAAAGTACTGAAGCTAAAAATACTGAAACTAAGGAAAGTGATATGTCAGGCTGTGGGTGCTTTTTTATTGCTTTATTAACAATTATAGGGCTTATAATAGCAGGACCTTTTGGGGCAATAGTTGGCTTTATAATAGCCTTAGTTATTTATAGCCGATTTTAAAGGAGGATTATATGTATAAGTTTTTAGGGGTAGAAAAAGAGTTAAAAGAATATGCCTCAAAGAAAAAGAGTGAAGTTAATATGGATATATCTAGTGGGGTTTTAAATAAATTCATACTAGATATAAAAAGGGAGTTAGAAAATATAAATACCTCTGCAAAGGATAATAAAAATTTATTAAAGAAAAACTTTATAATTACAGATTCTACAAATGAAGAAATAAGAAAAGCACAGGAAAATCTTGAGCCTATTAAAAAAATTCAAGAGGATATAGAGATTTTAAAAAATATCTATGAAAACAAGGATAGCTTTATGGTAAAGATTATAAGCATAATAGATGAGTTTTATAGACTTAAAAATTATGTAGATAAATCAGGCAATGAAAGGCTAAAAGAAACCTTAGAGAGAAATCTAAAGTTTATAAAGAGAGAATTAAAAGAGATTGATATTGAGATAATTTCCTGCCTTAACAAAAAGTTTGATGAGGAGTTTCATGATTGCATAGAAAGTGTAAAAAATCCTTCTAAGGAAGATAACACTATAGTTGATGAAATAAAACCTGGAATTATTTATAAAGGAAAGGTAATTAGAGCATCAGAGGTAATTGTTGTGAAAAACTAGAGAGGAGAGAAAAAGCACATGGGAAAAATTATAGGAATAGATTTAGGAACAACAACATCAGAAATAGCTTACATGAAAGAGGGTGAGCCAGTAATAATAGAAAATGATAAATATGGACAAGGAGCTGTTATCCCTTCTATTGTAGCCATAAAAGAAAATGAAATAGTAGTTGGTAAAAAGGCTAAAAGACAGATGCTTTTAAGACCAGAATGTACTGTAGCAGAGGTAAAAAGAGATATGGGAACTGATAAAAAGTTTTACATAAATGGAAACACTTATATTCCAGAGCAAATCTCTGCTATGATACTTCGTGCTATTAAGGAAATTGCAGAGGAAGAACTTGGAGAGGTTTCAGAGGCTGTAATAACAGTACCTGCAAATTTTAATGATGTTCAAAGAAAAGCAACCATAGATGCAGCTGCTATTGCAGGGCTTAAAGTTGAGAGAATAATAAATGAGCCAACAGCAGCAGCTTTAGCTTATGGCTTAGAAAACTTAAATGAAGAATGTAAAATCTTAGTTTACGATTTAGGGGGAGGAACCTTTGATTGTACTGTTTTAGATATGTTCTCAGGAATTATAGATGTTAGAGCTAGTAGGGGAGATAACTTCCTTGGAGGAAAAGATTTTGATAAGAAAATTGAGCAGTATATAGTAAACTATATAAAAAATAACACCTCTGTAGATGTTGAAAATCTTAACACAAGAAAGTCAACAGCTATAAAAGATGCAGCAGAGAATGCTAAAAAGGATTTATCTGTAGAAAATAGCACAGAAATATTATTAAACAACTTTGATATTGACAGAGAAGGAAATTCTGTAGATATAGAAATAGAGCTTACAAGAGAAGATTTTGAAAAAATGTCTTATGACTTACTTAAGAAAAGTGAGGATATAGTTGATGAAACCTTAAAGGCTAGTAACTTAGAACCTAAGGATATAGATGTAGTTTTAGCTATTGGTGGTTCAAGTAGAATGCCTATGGTAAAAAATCTTTTAGTTAGCAAATTTGGAGAAGAAAAGATAAAAAAAGGAGTTAACCCAGATGAAGCAGTAGCTTTAGGGGCAGCTGTTCAGGCAGGAATAAAAAGTGATGAAATAAGTAGTGATTCAGGAATTATAATAACAGATGCTTGTAGCCATACTCTAGGTGTTGAAGTTATAGGAAATAAATTTAGTCCAATAATTTGTAGAGATTCAAAACTTCCTTGTAAGTCCTCTGAAATATATTACACAATTTATGATGGACAAAGTGCTGTAGATGTGCGTGTATATCAAGGAGAAAGTGAAAATATAGAAGAAGATACTTTCATTGGTGATTTTAGATTAGAGGGAATACCTAAGGCAAGGGCAGGAGAAGAAAAAATAGAAATAACCTTTAATTACAACTTAAATGGAATGTTAGATGTATTTGCAAAAATACTAAGTACAGGAAAGGTTGAAAAAAGAATTATGGCCTTAAAAAGTTTAAGTGAAGAGGACATTGCTCTTTTATCTAAAAAGACCTTTAAGAAGGAGGAAGAAAATTCTTCAAAGAAGGAAAAAGCACCTTCTTATGAGGAAAAAGAGCCTTCTTATGATATGAACTCAAATTCAGATGAGGATTGGAGAAAATCACCCTTATTTGAAATTGTAAGTGTTTCAGTTTCTCTTGCAGAGGTTAAGTTAAAGAACTTAAATGAGGATAAAAAGAGGGAAGTTTCAGAGGTTTTAGATAAAATAAAAACTGCTATTTTAAATAATGATAAAAGTTCTGTTGAAAAATTAGATGAAAAATTAACAGACATTCTATTTGAAATTTAAAATTAAAGGGGAAAAATATGAGTGATTTAGAAGATTCATATATTGATATTTACAATAAAGCTCTTTGTAAGATTAAAGAAAATAATATATCAGAGGCAGTTTCTTTATTAGAAAAGGCCTATGAGTTAAACTCAAAGGATACAGATATTTTAAATCTTTTAGGGCTTTGCTACTTTGCCTTATGCAATTTTAAAAGAACTTTAAGCCTTTGGACTAGAAGTAAAGAGATAAATAAGAAGGAAGAAAACAAGGCAAATATTTATCTAGAATTTTTTAATTCAAAGGAGGTATCCTCTGATAAAGAAGTTTACAAAAAAGCCCTATCTTTAATTGAGCAAAAAAGATATAAAGAGGCCTTAGAGGATTTAAAAAGTTTATCAGATAAGGATTATTGCTGGGCTGATGTAGATTTACTAATAGGATTAATCTTAATAAAGAAAAAGCAGTATAAAAAGGCAGAGATTTATTTTAAAAAGGCACAGGAGAAGGACTGTGGAAATGTCCTATCAAAAAATTATATTGAGAAATTAAGACAAAACAGAATATACAAAAGAAGAAGAATATGGTTCTTTAGCTTATTAATTTTTATAATAATAGTCTTTACTACCTCCCTAATTTTCCTTTTTAACAAGAATAGAGAAGATAAAATTGAGTTTACAAAGGAAACTTCTTCCTTAAATAATAGTTTAATGGAGAAGGAAAAGGAACTTGCCTATAAAGAGGGGGAGCTTAAGGAGAAGGAGGACTATATAAAAAAGTTAGAAAAAAAGATACAAGACTTTACCTATGATAAGGATAAGGGAGAAAAAAGTGATAAAGAGGGAATTAGCTTACTAGGAGGAGCTTTAAGTGCCTATAAAAACTCCTCTTATAAGGAGGCTATAAATTCCTTAAAAAATATAGAAATGGGCGATTATGAAAACTATCTAAAAAATGAGGCAGTTTTTTGGCAGGCACAATGTCATGAAAAGCTTAAAGAATATGATTTAGCCATAGAAGATTACAAAGATTATATAAATAACTTTAAAAATCAATGTTACTATGACGATTCCTTATATAGAATTTCAATGCTTTTAGAAGAATTAGGAGATAAGAAGGATGCTAAAATCTATGCAGAGAAATTAAAAAATCAATGTGGAGATAGCATTTTTAACAATAGTAATATAGAAAGAATTTTAAAGGAATAAATATTTTACAAAAAGTTATGCAAAAGAATTTTGAAGATATTTTAGAAAAAAGCATAGTATCTATTAAGGAAATAAGAAACTTTATACAAAAGAATAATGAAAGGCTAGAAGCTGTTTATCATAAGTTTTATAGAAAAAAGAAGCTTAAAGAGGAATTAGACCTTGTTATTGAAAGTCATGGAGAAAGTCTTACAAATAAAGAGATGCATAGGTTAAAGGAAAACAAGGATGTTTTAGAGAAGGAAATAAAGCTTATAGAAAAGAGAAAGTTAAAGCTTGAGGGAAATTTAGAAAAGTATGAGAAAGATATTTTAAAGGTTATTTCAAAGGTAAAAGGTATTGGCATTAATGGAAATAAAGATAATATTTTAGAAGTCTTGCTTAATGCAAAGTATTTGTTATACCTTAAAAAATACATTGGGAAAAAGGAAAAAAATCCTATTACAAAGGAGATGTATTTTGACCTTGTAAATAAAAAATATAAAAAGGTATATATAATAGATACAAATATATTTATTGAAGACCCTAGAATATTAGATTGCATTACCGTAGATAATTTAATTGTTATATCTAAAACTGTTATTGAGGAGCTAGACCGTAACAAGACTAACTTTAAAGAGGATGTTGCCTTTAAGGCAAGGGAGGCTATTAGAAGAATAGACTGCTATAAAAAGGGAAATATAGTATTTTCTCAAGCTAATGAAAGTTTAATACCAAAGGGATATAGCTTAAAGGGAGATAATTTAATACTATCTGTGGCAATGCAGTTTAAGGAGTTTAATCCTATATTAATAACAAATGATATTGCCTTTAATATTAAGGCTAAGGCTGAGGGAATTAATACCTGCACTTTAGAGGATATACTGTCTTAAAATAAAAATAAGATTGCTTTAAGGCAATCTTATTTTTTTGTTTAAAAATTTATTAAATTATACGTCCTGAAAACTTTTTTTGCACAAATAAAATTCCTAAAACATCTAAAAGGCATAGGGAAACTATTGAAAATTCCATATTATTAAAAGTCATGATTTTTAACAAGCCTAAAAGGGAGAAAAATAAAAATACTCCTCCTAAAAAGAGAATACATAGCCCCATAGCTGTGCAGTAGTTTTTTATATCTTTAACCCCTCTTAATTGATAGGAATGTATTAAGTTTACTTTTTTCTTAACTATAAGTAGGTATGCTAAAAAAATTAAGAGAATACCAAAAGCACCTAAAGC
The DNA here is from genome assembly GCF_058310275.1 of Clostridium sp. TJA032. NCBI lineage: Bacteria > Bacillati > Bacillota > Clostridia > Eubacteriales > Clostridiaceae > Clostridium > Clostridium sp. TJA032. Next base: position 259,794 of record NZ_JBZEFB010000001.1, read on the forward strand.
AATAAAATTAAACAAAAAAATCATCTCCTAAAATATTCTAAAAATATAAATTATTAATATACTTTTACTATATTAACATTATTATATCATAGGTAAGGGAAATATATGCTAAATAAAGAAATTATATTTCACCTAAAATAGTGGGGTATTAAATGGATAAGTCTTATTATGAAATATTAGGAGTTTCTAGGGATGCAGACATAAAAGAGATTAAAGTAGCTTATGGTAAGCTTGTAAAAAAATATCCTCCTGAAAAATTCCCAGAGGAATTTGATAATATTGCAAAGGCCTATGAAGCCTTAAAAGATGAGGGATTTAGGGAGAAATATAGGGAGCAGTATGGCTTTAATTATGAAACTCAAAAGCTTTTAAGTTCTGCTGAGAATTTCTATTATGAGAATAATTATTTAGAATCTATAAAATTTTTAAAGAAGTTTTTAATTTTAGAAAAAGATAATAATTTTGCAAAAAATCTTTTAAGTAAAAATTATTATGAATTAGGAGAGTATGAAAAGGCCTATGATATTCAAAGAGAGGTTTTAAGATTATCAAGGGATTTACAAGAGAAGGACTTTTTATATATGCAGGAGATTTGCTACAGGCTAAGGTATTTTAAAGAGGGAGAGGACTATCTTAAAATTTCCCTTAATAAATTTAATAGCTTTAAAACAAGTTATAGATTATTTTTATTATATTTAAATGAAAATAGGGAGGAGGAAGCCTGTACTATTTTAAATGAGAAGGTAAATGTATTATTTAAGCTTAGAGATGCAGAGGAAAGTTTAGTTTTATACCTTTATTATGAAAATCTCTTCTTTAAAAATACAACTTATGAAAATAAATATAAAAAGATTTTTATGGATATAGCCACCTTTTCAAGCTTTGAAGAAAATTTTAATTATATAAAATATATGTTCTTTTCCTTTTATTTTTTAGGACAGAGAAATAATCAAGAGAAGGCTTTTTATTTAATGAAGGATTTACTTGACTATTTTTCTAGATATGACTGCACTAAATATTTTGAGGAATTTTATTTTTATAGAGACTATTTAAATTATTTAAAATATAGAAACTTTAACATTATAGGAGACTACATAGGAGTATCCTTTGTTTTATTTGAAAATAGCTTTAAAAACTACTTTGGAGAGAGGGCTATGGAAGGCTTTTCAAGGGATAAGGAGAATATTTATAAGGAACTTTCAAAGGAGATAAGTAGAGAATTTATACTTAGAGAACTAGAGGGAATTGAAAGAGATTTTTATAAACTTTATGAAGGCTTAAAGAGAACAAATATTTTATATGAAATAGAAGAAATCACAAGGGTACAGGAGGAAAATAAGGAAAAATTACATAAAGAGGAAAATAACAAAGAAGAGGAAGAAGAATTTAAAATAAATAAATCCTCAGATAGCATGGTTAAGCTACAGGGAGGAGTAAGTTTAAAGAAGAGAATTAAAAGGGTTATTTTATGGGGATTAATAGGAGCTATTTTTGGAGGAAAAGCAGGAGCTGTTATAGGGATTTTTCTAGCTTTATTTATATAAAAAATGGGAGGGTTTATGCATAACTTTATAAATATAGATGATGAAATAAACACTTACTGCAAGAAGAAAAAGGAAGATATAAAGGAAGGCTTTCTTTTAGAAGGGGAAGAAACAAAGGTAATAATGAAAGAGGTTTTTAAATTTCAAAAAAAAATAGCTAAAAACACATTATATACAGCAGAGCAGTTAGATTTTATTCAACAGAAGCTTTTAAAGGAAAATGAAATAAGTAAGCTTTATTTAGAAATTGAAAGATTAAAAGGGGAAAATACTTGTTTAAATGAAAAACTTTCAAGGTGCAATAAATATGAAGAAAAAATCTTAAAGGCTTTAATAAGTATAATAGATGAAATATACAGGCTAAAATATTATGCAGATTATAGTGGAGATAAAAATTTAGTAGAGAGGGTTACAAAGTATATAAACTTTATAAAAAGGGAGCTTAAGGATTTAAATTTAGAGATAAAATCCTCCCTAGGAGAAAAATTTAATGAGGATTTTCACTATTGCAAAGAGGTTAGAAAGGATTTAGAAAAGGAAGATTTCACTATTATTGAGGAATTAAAGCTTTGTATTATTTTAGAGGGAAAGGTTATAAGACCTGCCCATGTAGTGGTTATAAGAAATTAGGAGGAGATTTTTTATGGGTAAAATTATAGGAATAGATTTAGGTACAACAACCTCAGAGGTAGCCTACATTAAAAATGGTAAGCCAGTAATAATAAAAAGTGATAAATTTGGAGATGGTTCTGTAATTCCATCTGTTGTAACTATTAAGGATAATGAAATTATAGTTGGGAAAAAGGCAAAAAGACAATTGATTTTAAAGCCAGAGAGTACAATAGCAGAGGTAAAGAGAAAAATGGGTTCTACTGAAAAGATTTTAGTAGGAGGGAAGGAGTATTTACCAGAGCAAATATCAGCTATGATAATAAAAAGTCTTGTAGAGGTTGCAACAGAGGAAATAGGGGAAGTTTCAGAGGCAGTTATAACAGTACCTGCAAACTTTAATGATCTTCAAAGAAATGCTACAAAAAATGCAGCTACTATAGCAGGAATTAAGGTTGAGAGAATAATAAATGAGCCAACAGCAGCAGCTTTAGGCTATGGCTTAGAAAATTTAAAGGAAGAGAGTAATATCTTAGTTTATGACCTAGGGGGAGGAACCTTTGACTGTACTGTTTTAGATATGTTTTCTGGAATTATGGATGTTAGAGCTAGTAGAGGGGACAATCTTCTTGGAGGAAAGGACTTTGACAAGAAAATTGAGGACTATATAATTGAGCATATTAAGAAAAATTATGATATAGATACTGACAACTTAGGCATTAGAAAACTAAGTGAAATAAAAAGTGCTGCTGAAAGAGCTAAAAAGGATTTATCTGCCTATGATAGTACAGAAATTTTAATGAATAACTTTCATATTGATAAGGAAGGAAATTGTATTGATATAGAACTAGAGCTTACAAGGGAAGACTTTGAAAAAATGTCCTATGACTTGCTTAAGAGAAGTGAGGACATAGTTGATGAAACCTTAAAGGCTAGTAATCTAGAGCCTAAGGATATAGATGTGGTTTTATCAGTTGGTGGTTCTAGTAAAATGAGCATGGTAAAAAATCTTTTAATTAGAAAATTTGGAGAGGAAAAAATAAAAAAAGGTGTTAATAAAGATGAGGCTGTAGCCCTAGGAGCAGCGGTTCAAGCAGGAATAAAAAATAGTGAAATAACCTCTGCTAATGGAATAATAGTAACAGATGCTTGTAGCCATACTTTAGGTATTGAGGTTATAGGAAATATATTCTCTCCTATAATTTATAGGGATACAAAGATACCTTGCAGTAATTCTGGAGATTATATAACTGTTGAGGATTGGCAAACTCGTATGGCTATTAAGGTTTATCAAGGAGAAAGTGAAGTTGCAAGTGAAAACACCTTAATTGGAGAATTTTTATTAACAGATATTCCTTCAGCAAGGGTAGGCGTTGAAGTTGTAGTAGTTACCTTTACCTACAATTTAAATGGAATGCTTGATGTTTCTGCTAGAATTAAAAGTACAGGAAAAGTAGAAAAGAGAGTTATGGCTATTAACAGACTAAGTAAAAATGAAGTGCAACTACTAGCTGAAAGCACCTTTAAGGATGTGGAGTATGAAGAAGTTAAAAATAATTCCATAACTTCTATTAGCAGTTTATATAGCGATGCTTTAAAAAAATCTCCTTTATATGAAGTTGTAAAAATGTCTCTTTCCATAGCAGAAAGAAAGGCAAGTAGCTTAAAGGAAGAGGATAAAAATAAGCTTAATAATATATTAAAAGAAATAAAAGAGGCTCTTTTAGATAATGATAAGAAACGCTTAGAAGAACTAGATGAAAAGTTAACAGATATGTTTTATAACTTATAAAGTGATTGGAGCTTTAATATGAATAATAAAGAGTTTTCCTATATAGATTATTATAATAAAGCCTTATTAAAGCTTTCAGAAAATAATATATCAGAGGGAATTTATCTTTTAGAGAAGGCCTATTTATTAAATTCCTCTGATATTGATATTTTAAATTTACTAGGACTTTCTTACTTTAAAAAAGGATACTTTAATAAGGCTAAAATGCTTTTTGAAAAAAGTCTTTTAATTAATAAGGAAGAGGAGAGGGCTTTAAGATATATAAGTTTTTTAAACTCAAAGGAGTTTAGGGAAAGCTTAGGAAAATATGAAGAAGCCTTAGATTGTATAGAGGAGAAAAAATATAATAAGGCCTTGGAAATTCTTTTAAGCTTAAAGCACTTGCCTTATGAGTGGGCAGATATAGATTTTTTCATAGGCATGATTTACCTTAAGAAAAAGTCAGAAAAAAATGCTCTTAAATACTTAGAAGGAGCATTAAATAAAGATAAGGGAAATATACTTTCAAAGGATTTCTTAGAAAAATTAAGGGAAAACAAAAGGGAGAAAAGAAAAAATATTATTTCTTTTAGCACAATATCTGTAGTTATACTTTTAGGCGGACTTTTTTTAAGTACGGAGAAGGAAGAAATAAAAAAGCTTCAAGGGGAGAAATACTCTTTAAAGGAAGAAATACTAAGTATGAAAGAGGAAGTAAAGGAAAGAGAAGTAAGGTTAAATAAGGATATAGAAAGCTTAAAGGAAAAAATCAAAGTAGAAGAAAGGGAAAAAGAGAAGATAAAAAAAGAGTATAAAGAATTTTATCCCTTGTCCTCTTTAAATATGTCCCTAAAAAAATATGAAAAGGGAGAGTACAAGGAGGCCTTACAGGGCTTTTCAGAAATAGAAAAGGGAAATTATGAAAACTATATAAAGGGAGAGGCTATTTTTTGGCAAGGGCAGAGCTATGAGAAGCTAGGAGAAGAAGAATTAGCTATAGAAAAATATAAAGCTTATGTAGAGAATTTTAAAAATCAATGGTATTATGATGATTCTCTTTATAGGTTAGCCCTTATTCTAGATAAAAGAGAAGAGGAAAAAGAGAGCAGATTCTATGGAGAAAAGTTAAAAAAAGAATGTAAAGATAGCATCTTCAATAATGAAAAAATAAACTCCCTATTAAAGAATGAAAATATTTAAATTATAATATTTAAAGAAAAAGAAAAGGTCAGAAAATTTCTGACCTTTTTATTTTAACCTTCTTTATAAAATTTCCCTTTTAATTTTTTAAGCTTTCCTTTATTAATTCTTTAAGAGCAGGAATATCAGCAGGAGCCCAAGATAAAGTTTCAAGATAATTTACAGGAAGCCATATAAGCTTTGCATGTTCCTTAGCCTTTGGTTCTCCCTCTAAAAGTCTGCATTTTACAGTTATTAAATTAACTATGACCTTTTCATACTCATGAGTATTATCATTAAAAGGACATATATATTCTACAGTACAGTCTAATTCTTCTCTAATTTCTCTAAGTATAGCCTCTTCTAAGCTTTCTCCCTTTTCAATCTTCCCACCAGGAAACTCCCACTTTTTAGGAAGAGTCATATTCTCTGCTCTTAAAGCACAAAGAATTTCTCCCTTACTATTTTCAATTATAGCTCCAACTACTTTTACTGTTTTTTTCATAATGTTTATCTCACCTCGAAAACTATTTTATCACAATTATTTTCTAGGGGAAATTTTAAAATTAAATAGTGAAATATTTTTAAAATTACTTATTAAACAATAAAAAAATCTCCTCTTAAAATAGAGAATTTTATAGTATTTTAGCTATGATTTTCTTATGAAGTAATTTTGTGTATAATTACAGATATTAGGAGTTAAACTTATTATTTTAGAGTATAATTAAATTAAGGCAATTATAGAAAAAATTCCTGCCTTAAAAATATATAAATAAAAAGAAAATAAGGGTATTTAAAAAATAAATAAAGAGAGGGAAAGAGCATGAATAAAGAGATTTTAAAATGGTATTTAAATTATATAAATAGACAAAGACTAAATGAAATAATAGAAAAAGCCCCTGTAAGTATAAATGGTTTTACCACAAAAAATAAAACCTCTATTCCTGCTTTAATTGCAAAGCAGAATATTCTATCAAACACAAAAAACTATAAAAATGTTAGGGAATATCTTCTGTCAGAGTCTTTAATTGAGCTTATATCTGTTAAGGATAAAAGTAAGATTATGAATCTTATTAAAGAAGGGAAGGAAAAGGAGCCTATTTTAAAATTTTTAATTGGGAGTAATGAGGATGAGTATTTAGATGAAAAAAAGTTTTATATAAATGAGATAAAAAATAAAACCTTAAATTTAGATTCAGAAGAGGAAGAAACTTTAAAAGGGGATAATGAGGAGAAACTTATGGATGAGGATAAGATTAAAGAAGAAAAAGAAGAAGTAGAAAAGGTAGTAGAAAATAAGGATTTAGAAGAACTTATAAAAAGGGTTGAAAAGCTTGAGAGAAATAGTCAAAGATTAAAGGAGGATTTAGACAAGTCAAAGGAGCAAAAAAAGACCTTAAATAATGAGAAAAATGCCTTGAAAAAGCAAATAAACATTTTAAATCAAGATATTATAACCTTAAAGAAGAAATTAGAAACAAGTGAAGGAAAGGTTATAAAAAGCACAGAAAATTATAATAGTTTAAAGGGAAAATATGACCTTACAATAAAAAGAGAAAAGGAATTAATAGAGGAAAACTTAAATCTTCTTAAAGAAGGGCAAAAGATAAAAAACAGAGAAGAGGGGTTAAAGGTAAAAAATAAGGAACTTACTAATGAAATTGAAAACATAAAAAATGAATTAGACAAGGTTTCAAGGGATAGAGTAGCCTTAATTGGACATATAGATAAAATTCATTTAAAGGGAAGTAGCTATGAGTTCGACAATATAGACATAAAAAGGGTTCATTCCTTAGAGGAGCTTTTAAAAGAAGAATATTTAGAGGTTTGGGTTTTATTATATGACCTAAATGCCCTAGAGCAAAGTAGAGCAATTAGGGAGGAAAATAGCTATAGGGTGTTAAAGTTTAAGAGCTTTCAAGAGGTAAAAAATCATATGGATAAGGGGAGTTATTAACTATGGAAAATATAAATATGTATCTTTTAGGAAAATTAGATAGTAATGTTTTTGAAAACTCTAGGGGATTTTTGCAATTTAGTGTAAAAAATATAATAGAGGATTCCTTAGAAAATATAAAGGAAGAGAGATTTAACTGTTTTATTGAATCTATATATAAATATGGATTAATTGAAAGGGAAGGAGAAAGTAAGGAAGATACATTCTATGATTATTTAAAGGACAAGCTTCTTATATTCACTCCCTTTATAAGCACAAATCCTTCTGCCTTAAAGGAAATAATAGTAAAAAAGCCAGAGAATTTTAGTGAGGAGTTTAAATATAGAGCAGTACCTGTATACTCAGAGAAAAACCTAAAGATAGATTTTAAAGCTTTTGTAGAAAAGCTAAAAAATAGAGAATGGATAGAGGAGGTTTTAGGTCTTTCAAAGGAAGAGGAGAATTTTCCAAGACTTATATTCTTTGAGGATAAGAAAAAGCTTTACGCCCTTTCAGGATTTACAAAACAGCATTTTAAATATGGTAAGGTTAGATATGATTATGACAAGCTTTACGCCATAGAAGAAAGTGAAGCTTGGTATGATAATTTTATTAGAAGTGCAGAGATTTCAAATATAATCTTTGTAGAAAATAATACAGCCTCTTACATAGAAGCTCTTTCAAGGGAAAGCAATTTAATTTCAAACCTTGAAAAAAGGGAGGAAGAAATAAAAGAGGATATTACCTTTATAAAGGAAGAAAATAAAGAGGATAAAGAAGAAATAAAAGAAGAAAGCCTTACCTTAGAGGAGGACTTAGGAAACTTAAAACTTAAAATAAAAGAAGAGATTTCTACGGAAAGTCTTTTAGAGAAGGAAATAGAAAGACGAGAGGAAAGCTATGAGAAAACAGGGGAAGATTTCTTTTTAGAAAACTTTAAAGAAACTTGCATAGCTATGAAACTTCTATATGATGAAAAGGACTTAATAAACTTTCATACAGCTATGAAATCCTCAAAGCTTGTAATTTTATCTGGCATGAGTGGAACAGGAAAGTCAAAAATTGTTCAAGCCTATGGAAAGGCCTTAGGCCTTTCAGAAAATAGATTAAACTTAATTTCAGTAAGACCTTCTTGGGGAGATGATAGTGATCTTTTAGGATATGTAGATAGTATAAACAATATTTATAGACCAGGAGATTCAGGCTTTATAGACACCTTAATAGAGGCATCAAAAAATAAAGAAGAACTTTATATAATATGCTTAGATGAAATGAACTTAGCAAGAGTTGAGCATTATTTTTCTCAAATACTTTCTGTTTTAGAACTAGATAAAGAGGAAAGAGTATTAAAGCTATATAATGAAGAATTAGAAGAAGGACTAAAAAATTCAAAAAAATATAAGTCAAAAATAAAAATAGGAGAAAATATTCTTTTAGTGGGAACAGTAAATCTAGATGAATCTACCTATCATTTTTCAGATAAGGTTTTAGATAGAGCCAATGTAATAACCTTAAAGCAAGGAAATTTTTTAGCCCTTAAGGGTTTAAAAAATAGAGAAAGAGAAGAAATTAAGGAAAAGCATTGTAAAATCACCTTTAAGGAATATGAGGATATGATAAAACATGAGGATTTTATAGAATTAAAGGATAGAGAACTTCAATTTTTATCAGAAATAAATGAAAAGATGAACTTTTTAAATAAGAATGTAGGTATTGGCTTTAGAATAGTAAGTCAAATAGATGATTATATAAGAAATATTCCTAAAAACTCCATAATAAGTAGAGAAGAAGGCCTAGATATTCAACTTGCCCAAAGAATACTTCCAAAAATCAGAGGAACTAAGGAACAATGGGGTAGCTTTATAGGGGAATATGATATTTATGATGGAGAAAGCCATTATAATAAGGAAGTAAAGGGAGAACTTTTAGACATACTAGAAAATTATAAGGATATTTCAGACTTTAAAACCTCAAAAAAACAAATTTTAAACAAGGCAAGAGAGCTTAGCATATATGGATACACCTTATAATTTTAATGTAAGCTTTGAGAAAAACTACACAAAAGAAATAATAAATTTAAAATTTTATGAGGCTTTAAAGGATATAGATTATGAAAACATAGCAGAGGTTGAGGAAAATAGCTTAATTCATTTAAGATTTCAAGGGGATAAAGAGGCTAGGCTTTACATGGAGGAGCTTGATTTAATCTTACTAGAGCTTTTAGAAAAAAAGCAGGAGGAATATAATATAAGAACCACAAAAAGAGGAGGTTTATTTTTAGGACCTTCAGAGGAGAAAATCCCTCTATGTAAAGATGGGGTTTCCCCTTTTATACCAGGAATATACTTAATTAGAGTTGTTTATAAGGACATAATATTTTTCTCTGCCTTTAAGGTTATAAATAAAATAATTACAAAGGATGAGGCAAAGGAAATAAGAAGGGAGTTAGAGGAGGAAATAGAGGGAATAAGCTTTGATTTTGTAAAGAGAAAATTTAACCTTTATGAAAAAGAACTTCTTTTAGACTTACCAAAGGGACTTTATAAATTCTTTGTAATTGCAAATGAGTTTAAAAATATAATGCATTCTCTAATGGAGCTTAGAGTAAGACCAAACTATAAGATAAGAACAAATTATAAAGAGGTAAGAAGGGAAAAGGTTAGGTATATAGACAATGTAACCATTAGAAACCATTTAAGTAATTCAGAAAAAATGGGCTTTATGAAGGTGCCAACAAAAACTATGGAATATGACTTGCCAGAGAATAGATGGGTTAAGAAAATAGTCTTAGAAATATCAAATCTTTTAAAGGGCTTTATAAGGGAAATAGAAATAGTTTCTAAAAAGAAAAGTAAAGCCTTAGAGGAAATAAAAAGATATTCAAGTGAAGGAAGTAACAATATACTACTAAACAAGGAGAAAAACACCTTAGACTATATAATAGAACTTAGAAACAAGGCTTTTAAAATGAGAAATTCCATAAATGTATTAAAATCTACAGAGTGGTATAATAGCATAAAATCTGTAGAAACCTATACTCTTCCCCATGTATTAATACAGGATTCAAGATACAATATTTTATATAAAGTTTATGAAAGACTTCACTCTAAGGACTTTAACTTTAGCAAAAAAGAAAGATTTACTCTTCAATGGAAAAAAACAGATATACTTTATGAAATGTGGTGTTATATAAAGCTATGCAATATATTAAAGGATTTAGGATATGAGTTAATCTCTAAGGAGGGAGAAAAGGATATTTACCTTCTAGAAGAAAACACCTTTAAAATCTTTAAAAAAGAGGATATAAAAATAAAGTTTTATTATGACACAAAAATACCAAAAAGTAGTGAAAGAACAGACTTTGAAAAAAATCCACTTTTTATAAGAGCAAGTAACAATAAGCCAGATGGAAGAATGGATATATATAAAGGGAACTTTTACTTAGGAAGTGTACTTTTTGAATTTAAGTATAGAAGAAAAGAAATGCTTTGGGACAGCAGAGATTATTATAGACATCTAGAACAGGGAGTTTGCAAACAGTTAATTTCCTATGGTATAGGGTGTGCAAGTAAATTTATTTTAAGAGAAAGGGGAGAGGAGTGTAAGAAGGTATTACCTATATTTCCTGTAAGCAAGGTTATGGTTTTTTATCCAAAGGATAAGGATGAAAATAGCAATCTAGAGGATGTAGAGGACTATAATATAAAATTTTTAAAATTTAAACCACAGAAAAATTTAGACCTTGTAAAAGAGGAGTTAAATAAGGAAATAAATGAGGTTATAGAAAGAGAAGGCTTTATAAAATAATTTAAAATAAGAAATAAAATAACCTGAAATTAAAGAAATTTCTTATAAAATAAAGATTTTAAAATAAAAGTTTATAAAGAAAAAATTTTTTATTTTATATGTATAAAAAAAATCATTAAGGAAATAATATTTTATATAAAGCTTTAAGATTTTAAATTTCCATTTAAGCTTTATTTTCTCTTCTCTACCAGTAAACCCTTATAATTGTTTTAATAATTTTTAACTTAAAAAGTAAGACATTCTTTAATGTCTTACTTTTTTATTTTTAAAACTATTCTTTTTATTATCTCATAGAGGTTACTTTTTAAAGTTTAAATAAAGGAATATAAAACCTTAAAAAAGCATTTATGTTAATATTTTTACATTTTAACAAAAAAGTTATATAATATTAATATAGTATTAAAGGAAAGTATAAGTGTTAAATATTATAAAGTATTTAGATTTATAACATAAAAACAAAACAAAGATAAGTATCTTTGTTTTGTTTTTTGTATGAGGATTTTAAAAAATCTAAGCTATTTCTTTACAACTTAAACATACACAGTTTATAAATTTACCAGGGATATGAACCTTAGTAACTTTATACTTTTTTCCATCAATTAAGACTATAAGTGGGTAGGTTCTTTTTATAAATTCAAAAGTTAAATTGTTCTTTCCACAATATTTTGCAATTTCTAAAGAGATATCATAGTCATTTTTAGGTATATCATCTAAATCGATTAGAAAGCCTTTTTTAAACATAAAATCTTTCTCCTAAATAAAATTATTTGTTATAGTATTTCAATTATACTATAAAATTTCATTGAAAATGATTTTATCTAGGTAAATTTGATTTAGAATATAAAATTAAAATCATAAAAGAAGGGAGGATTTTCATGGAAAATTCAAAAATGAGGGTAAATATAATATCAAACGTAGTAATAAGCTTAGCAATTTTAGTTTTAAGTTTCCTTAAGGATAATATTTCTTTTATATTTTTTCTTAATTTAGTTTTAATAGGTGCTTTAAACATAGCCTTTTTAAACAGGGTTAATTATTCTATAGATTTATTAAGCAGGTTAAAAAAATTACAAGAGGTTGATTTTCCAAAGTTTAAAGATATGTCTATGATAGTTTTAGGCATAGTTTTTGCCCTTTCATCTTATGCAGTACTTTTATTAGAAGCCTTAGGAATTTTTAGTTTAACTGACAATATAGAGGCTTTAAATTATGCAAGTAAACCTTTTTTATATACTGCCTTTGCAATCTTTTTTATATGGGCTTTTATAACAAATATATCAGGGGTAATTGTAACAGAAAGCAAGGAAAGAGGAAGAAGATTATATGAATTAAAAAATAGTTCTGCTGCTTTAGGAAGTGAAGCAATAAGTAGAGCTACTGGTTCTTTTAAGGAGGGAATAATCCTTGGATATTATATATTTTATTATAAAAATATAAATAATAGCTATAAGGACAAAGAGGGAAATGTAATCTTAGAAGGCTATGATAAAAGTCCTTTTAGAATAAAAATAGAGGGAAAAAGAAGTAAAAAATACTTTGCAAAGCTTTTTAAACTTTAATTTTAAGTTTATTTTTGTACATAAAAATCAAAAAATAAGGATATAATATAAAATATAGGCTCTAAAAATAAGTCTTTAAAAGTCTTATATTTAAAGAGCTTAAAGTCTTAAAAAGGGGGCTACCCTTAAGATAAAGTTAAAGGGCTACAAGGTAAAAATCTTGTAGCCCTTTTAGTTTATGGCTTTATAAAAAAATAAGTTTTAAAAGCTTTTTATAAGACTTAATTTAAAAGTTAAATTTTAAGATAAAGTACTATTTCTTTTTAAGAATAAATATTTATTCCCAAAGAAGTTTACATAGATAGGAAATAAGAAGTGTTTCCAACCACTTGGGTAATTTCCACAATCAAAAAATATAGTTTCATCATCTTTAAGGGAAAAATTTAATTTAGCACTTTTGCACCAGTCTATTTTTAAATAAATGGTGTGTTCTCCTTCTTCTAAGTCAAAGTGCTTTGTTTCCCCACACTTAATCTTTCCACAGTAATCACCATCTATAACTACATTATAAGACCTCATAATGTCTAGTAGATTATTTCTATGAACAACTATCATAAATATTCCCCCCCTTTTTTAATTACTAAACCTATGTATATTTTACCAAATTTTTAATAAATGGTAAACATAAGAAATTTTTAAGCAGATTACAGATTATGATTTTTTAAAAAGAAAATTAATAATATTTAGGGAGTGAAGAAATACTAATTAAGGAGAGAGAAAAAAACTAAGGGATTTTTGGGAAAGTAATAAAAAACTCTAAATTTATTTTATAGATTGTTATAAAGCTTTTATAGATTATTTCATAGAAAATATGATTTAATAAATATCAATAAGGAGGTGTATTTTAAAATGAAGGATAATAATAGCAAAAAATCTCTTAAGGAATTTATTCTTAAGGGGAAAAAGCATAAAATAGATTTAAGCAAGTATTCAAAGTATTTCTCAGATAAGGATTTTTTTGAAAAATTAAAAAGGTTTGCTAAAAAGGCAGGAATAAAGGTTGTTTACATATGTCTTTTACTTTTCTATACCTTAAAAAAGGACACAACTCCTAAATGGGCAAAAAGTATTATTATAGGAGCCTTAGGATATTTCATACTTCCTTTAGATATTCTTCCAGATATTGCACCTATAGCAGGATATACAGATGACTTAGGTCTTTTACTTGCAGCCCTAGCAGCAGTAGCCTTCTATATTGATGATGAAGTAAAGGAAAAAGCAAAAGGTAGACTAAAAAAATGGTTCGGAGAATATGAGGAATCTTCTATAGAAGATATTGATAAGAAAATAGAAGCATAATAAATTAAAAAATAAAAGCATCTAAAATTTAGATGCTTTTATTTTTTATATAATTATTAAGTAATTAAAAAAAGAGAGGCTTGTCCTTTCTATATTATTTAATAATTATATTTAAAGTATTTAATTATTAATAAATTTTCTTTTGCATACTAAAATTTATTGGCATTCTTATACTTTTAGTATTAGGATATTTTTGAGTTTCTAAGAAAATTCCAGAAGTTCCTTTTGCAGGTCCTGAAAATGATTCAGGAATTATTTTTTTTGATGTATAGTCCTCAGCTAGTTTTTTAAATAATTTTGGAATTTTATCAATTTCAACTATTAAATTATATTTCCAATAATTGCAATCAAATGTCTTTGCATATTCTTTAGTTATAGAACATTGGTTTTTAGTATAAAAACTTACAACTATAGAATCATCATTTATAAGTATTTTTTTACTATCATCTGAATTATAACTAGTTGGTTTCCATTCTTCATTTTTTTATAAACCTTTAATCCGAATTTTTCTAATATAGAAATTAGGTCATATATATTATCCTTTGTATAATTAATAAGTGCTTCTGAGATAAGTTGTATTTCATGTTCTGTACAACCAATATGAACTTGTTCTCCACCTTTTGAAAGATTATATCCTATAGAAGGATTTCTTGATTGATAATATTCTATCCAGTAAATTTCTCTTTCATTTAACTGCTTTTGATCTTCATATTCTTCAAGAACTTCAACTTTGAAGTTTTCTTTCCCATATTTTTTATATACTTTTTTGTAAATAAATATTTAATATAAAATTTACATTAAGTAAATTTCATATTAAATATTTATTTTAATTTTACGTAATGATATCATATAAGTATAAAAAGCAAATTAATAAAGAGAGGTGATAAGCAAATGAATTTAGCATATGTAAGAGTTAGTACAATAGAGCAAAATGAGAAAATGCAAGAGGAGGGTTTAAAAGCTTATAATATAGAAAAATGGTTTATAGAGAAAGCAAGTGCCAAGGATACAAATAGACAGAAATTAAAAGAACTATTAGATTTTGCTAGAGAAGGTGATACTATTTATGTATGGGATTTTAGCAGGTTAGCAAGGAGTACAAAGGATTTATTATCAATAGTTGAGTTGTTGCAAAATAAAAATATTAATTTAAAAAGTATTAAAGAAAATTTAGATACAAGTACAGCAACTGGAAAATTAATGTTAACAATGATTGGAGCTATAAATGAATTTGAAAGATCAAACTTATTAGAAAGGCAGAAAGAAGGTATAGCAATAGCTAAAAAAGAAGGTAAGTACAAGGGGAGAAAATCAAAGCAAATAGATGAAAAATTTATAAATTTATACAAAAAATATATTTGTAGAAAGATTAATAAAATTGAAATGGCAAGTCAATTAAATATAAGTAGACCAACTTTGGATAGATTAATTAAAGAATATAAAAGAAAAAATAGTTAAAAGATAATTATTTATTTAATATTTTATAATAATAAATACAAGTAAATTTATAAAGTTTATTTATTTAGTAACAATAATAATGAATTTAAAACAGGAAATATAGAATTTATTGATATTATATATTAGATTAATTAAAATAATAAATAAAGAAAAATTAAGATTAGTTTATGTTTATATTTAAATATGGAAATATTCTTTATAAATTATAAAAAAACAAGATGTATTTAAAGTAAATAAATATAAAAGTTAATATAATATTTAATAGAAATAATTTGGTGATTTATTACTAAATAAATATTAGAAACAGTACATGTTATATTTGTATAAGTAAAATTAGTTATTATTATAATATAATATTTTATATAAACTTCACCGCTAATTAAAAAAATATTTATCCATTTTTATTAAGTTATTATACCCTTTATGAGTTTAAGATTGAACTAATATACAGTATATTTATATAATTTTAATAAATATGGTATTTTTAAGAATATTATATAAATAAAAATAGCACCATAAATTTATGGTGCTATTTTTATTCAAAAAACATTACAACATAATATATGAGTGAACATGAAAAAAGTCATTAGTATCTAATGACCTTAATTATTCTACTATTAAAACCTTTACTTTGTCAATATTTTTAATAAATATATTAATATGGTATTTTTAACATTGTTATAGGATTTTTCTTATATGCAAGTTTAAATTAAAAATAGAGTATGATATAATTCTTAATGTGTTATCATTATTAATTATTTATTAAACCAAAACATAGATGTATTTAAGTATAAAGGGTATAAAGGTGTGCACACCTTAAACTTTAATTAAACCGTAACATTAGATGTGTGCTTTAGGGCTTTAAATAATTATAATGATAACATTAATAAAAAAAGAAGTTAATTAAACCTCTTTTTATATTTTTATATTAAAATATTCCAAGCTTTCTAAGAAAAGATTTCTTTTTATATTTATCACTTCTTCTCACATAATTTTCCTGTCTATATCTTAACAAGTTTTCTGTATTATCAAAAGTTTCCTTTATCATAAGGTTTTGTTTTGATATTTCATCCTCTATTAAACCAAGTAGTCTTTCACTTTCCTTTTTAACTCTTTGATTTTCTACCTTAAAGCATTCATTTTCTATATTTTTAGTTCTTATTTTTCCATTTAAGCTTTCTATCTCATTACATAAAGCTTTATTTTCCTTTTTAACTCTTTCATTTTCTACTTTAAGACTTCCATTTTCAATTTTTTGTCTTTCAATTATAGATTTGAGATTTTTAAGTTCTTCTTTAAGATTTTCTTCAGTTGCTTTTTTCTCTATCATAAGTTGTAATTTATTTACCCCCTCTAAAGTTAAGTACTTTTTTCTTTTTTCAGTTACTACAAAATCTTCAAAATCTTTATTGTTAATCTTTTTGTATATACTTTGCTTACTAACATTTAATTTATTTGCTACTTCATCTATGCTAAACACTAAAATACCCCCCCCAAAAAAAGATTTTATACCTAATTATTATATTAGACATATAAATCTATAAACCTTCAATAATATTACTATTTATATAAATTATATATTATTTAATAATTTTTTGTATATTAAAAAAATAACAATAATTTATATATTGTTATTATTTTTACAATTAAAGTAAATTAATAATAATATTAACTTAAATATTGTAATAATTTGCAATTAGATTAATAAAATAAATTGATTTTTAGTAAAACATACAATTTAAAATAAATGTTTATATTGTATAATAGGTTTAATATATATTTTAGGCTTGATATAATAGTTTAAGAATAAAATCTTATGATATTTTATGGGAGGGAATAAAGGTGCAGGTTTATCAGCTTGATGTAAAGGTATACCTTTTAGAAGATATAAAAAGTGAGGAAGCTTTAAAAGAAATAAGTAATTTTATAGATATTACCTTAGGCAGAAAAGAAAACTTTTTAAAGTTACATAGAGAGAACTGTTATAAAATGTATTGTTTTAATTCTTTTTACCCCTTAGAGAAGGATAAGCTTTATAAAAAAGATAAGATTTATACCTTTCAGCTAAGAACTATAAATAACAAATTGGCAAAATATCTTTTAAATGAGATTCATAAAAGTTACAATAATTCAATAAAAGGTATAAAGGTTAATATAAAGTTAATAAAAAAATGCTTTATAGATAAATTATACTCTATAAGCCCAGTTCTTGTAAAAAATGATTTTGGGTATTGGAGAAACAATATGTCTTTAGAGGAATATGAAGATAGACTAAAGATTAATAGTATAAAAAAGTATAATGAATTTACAGGAGAAAAAATAAGAGAAGATTTTCCACTATTTAGCTCCTTAGAGTTTAAGAATAAAAAACCTATAGCTATAAGTTGTAAGGGAGTAAAACTTCTTTCAGATAAATTAAAACTTCATATAAGTCAGGATGATTTATCACAGAAAATAGCTTATATGCTTTTAGGAGTTGGCTTAGGAGAAGGAAATCCTAGAGGCTTTGGATATGTAAATTACAAAACAATATAAAGAGGGGAGGGGAGAAGTTGTTAAATCAGATTATAAACTATATTTATAATAATTATGGAAGTACCTTAGAGGATAAAATTTTAGAGGAATACACACTTTCAGAGGGAACTTATATTATAGTTAAGGAAGATAAAGAGGGAAATTTAAAAGAAAGCTATAGAACAGAGATTTCATTTAATAAAAATACTAAAGAAGTAGATTTTAGTATAGAAAATTTTAAATTATTATGTAAAATGGATTATAATAGTAAATTAATTGATATGAATAAGCCAATTGATAACAAGAAAGTTATACATAGTAACAATTATTTAAGTTTTTTTCTTAAAAAGGAAAGCTTAAAGAAAGATGAAAAGACGGGAAAAGCAAAGTTAAATAAAGAACGTATAGAGGATTACTATGGAGTTTTATCAAATTTAGAAGAAAAGTATGCAAAAAAGGGTAAAAAGTCCTTAGAAATTTACAAGAAGGTAGAAGAAGAAATTGGGCAGGTTAATTTAGAAAGGCTTTCTAAAATAAAGTCTTGGATTTGTGATAATATTTTTAAGCTAGATATAGATGTAACAAATAAAAATTACTTAAAGATATTTTTCTTATATGAGGAAGAGGATTTTATAAAGGAAGGTAAACGTTATTTAATTCCTAATATTTATAATAGCAATAATTATAATATAAAAACTAAAGAGGGAATTTTAGGTTTTCCAAATAATAATTCAACCTTAAATAGCAAAAAGCCTTTTTTAGAAAATAGAACTAGAAACAATACAATTCCTTTCCTAGTTAGTGAAGAAGATATATTAAAGCATAAAAAAGTATTTGACTTATTATTTAATAAGGCCTGTAAAGGTGAAACTAACATATATATGAATGAAGAAGAATTTTATGCTATTAAAAATGGAGAATTTATAAAAAATAATAATTTCTCTGGGATTTATCTTAAAATACAAAGAACTACTGAATGTGAAATAATTGACTTTGATATAATTTCTTCCTACTCTTTTAAGCTTCATAAGAAATTTAATTTCCAAAATATTATAGGTGAATCTTTAGAAAATTTATATAATAAGAAAAAAGATACTTGGCATTATGGAATAATTGAAAATAGAGATGAAATGCATGAATTAATTAACATAATACTTTTTAATAAGCTTTTAAAAAATAATTATTTTTTAGAGGAGCCTATTATTAAAGAAGGAGAGGTTAAGAGAGCTTTATCAATAAGTAAGGAGCAGTTGTTTAACTTTTTCTATAAAGGAAATTCAAAAAATATTTGGAAAAGCTTAAATAAGGCATCAAAATTAATGCTTAAACATTCTTTAAATAATGGATATTACAAAAAGGCAATTAATCAGTTTAATTTAATTTACTCATTAAAAGAGTATTTTGAGGAAGGAGAGGAAAGCATGGCAGAGGTTCTTTTAAAAATAAAGAATACTTTAAGAGAAAAGGTCTTAAAGCAAAAAGAGGACTCTATAAGCTGTGATAGAGAATACTTTTATGCAGTTGGTCAGTTAACTTCTTATTTAGTAGGAAAAAGCAAGGGGAAAAACAAGGCTTTATCCTTAGGTAATCCTATAATAAATGCAAAAAATGATAAAATAATAAAATCAAATTTATTTAGACTTTATAAAAAATTTAACTATGCTTTAGACCTAAATAAAGATTTAAGGTTTAAAAGAATGTATACCATGATTTTAGCTTATGAAGTTGAAGGAA
Organism: Clostridium sp. TJA032; assembly: GCF_058310275.1. Taxonomy (NCBI): domain Bacteria; kingdom Bacillati; phylum Bacillota; class Clostridia; order Eubacteriales; family Clostridiaceae; genus Clostridium; species Clostridium sp. TJA032. Next base: position 279,204 of record NZ_JBZEFB010000001.1, read on the forward strand.
AAATACAGGGAGATATAATAACTGCTGGATATTTAAGTAGCAATATTATTTATGAAAAGAAGGAGAGTTAGATTATGAACAAAAGAGTTTATGGATTAATATGTATTTCATCTAGAATGGCAAACTGGAATGCTGATTTTACAGGATTCCCAAAAACAACTTCTGATGGAGATATTTTTGGAAGTGATAAGGCCTTAAAGTATCCTATGAAAAAAGCTTGGGACAATTCAGGAGAGAAGGTTTTATATATAAAATCTATGAAATTTTCTGAGGGAAAAAAAGGTGAGGTTTCATTAGTTCCAAAATCTTTAAAGGAAAGATATGAAAGTCTTTTTGGAGAATATTCAAAGGAAGAAAATAATTCTAGAGAGCTTTTAAAAAATTTATTTAAAGCTAAGGATGTTAAAAATTTTGGAGCTACCTTTGCAGAGTCTAAAAACAATATATCCATAACTGGCGCAGTTCAAATTGGACAAGGTTATAATATTTATGAAGAGGCTGAGGCTGAAGAACAAACTATATTATCACCTTTTAGAGATAGTTCTGTAAAATCAAACAAGGAAGAAGAAGCAAAAAATTCAACTTTAGGAATTAAAATAGTAACACCAGAGGCTCATTACTGTTATCCTTTTGTTATAAATCCCCTTGCATATAAGGAGTTTATAGAACTTGGGGTTACAGAAGGATATACAGAAGAGGATTATAAAGATTTTAAAGAGAAGGCTCTCTCCTCAGTAACAGCTTTTGCAACAAATTCAAAGCTTGGTTGTGAAAATGAGTTAGGAGTCTTTATAGAAACTGAAGGTACTTTATACTTACCAAATCTAGATAGATATGTAAATTTTATAAAGGGAGAAGAAAAAAATACCTTTGAGTTAAATTTTAAAGAAATTTTAGAAGGGCTAGAAGAAAGAATAAAGAGTATAGAGGTTTATTATAATCCTTTAACAATAGATGTTAAAGCTAACTTTGAAGGAGTTAAGTATTATAGCATCTTTAGTAAAAAAGAGGTGTAGTATATGGAAATTTTAAAGTTTACTTTAGAAGGAAGAAATGGTTTTTTTAAAAGGCCTGATGTGAACTCTAAGCTTTATTTTACCTATGGTCATATTCATAAAGTTGCCTTGCTTGGAATTTTTGGAGCTATAGTAGGTTATGGAGGGTATAATAAAAAAAAATTTACTACAAGTTATGAAAAGTTTTCTAAGGAGGAGGTAACTTTACCAGAGTTTTATGAAAAACTAAAGAATTTAAGAATTTCTATAGTTCCAAGAAATAAAAAGGGTTTTATAGAAAAAAAGGTTAATGTATTTAATAATTCTGTAGGATATGCCTCTCAAGAACAGGGAGGAAATTTAATTGTAAAAGAACAATGGCTTGAAAAGCCTTCTTGGGATATTTATCTTCTTTTAGATAATAAGGAAGCTAAAAAAATTTCAGAATTTATTTTAAATAAAAAGGCTATATATCTTCCTTACCTTGGGAAAAATGACCATAGAGCAGATATATTAAATTGTGAAATATGTAGTTGCAATGAAGTTTTAGAAGCTGATTTTATAGATAGTTTCTTTAAAAAAGGAACATATAAGTTATCAAAGACTAGTTATGATAATTATGAAAGTCTTTATAAGTATGAAGAATTTTTACCTATATCTCTTGATGAGGAGACAAGTATGTATAAAACAGAAAGTTTAATTTATACAAATAGTCCTTTAGAGAAGGGGGAAAAGGAAAGTTTAACTTATAAAGTAAAGGATAAAATTATTCAATTTATATAAAATAAGATATGAATATCTTAAGAGTTTTTAAAGGAAATATATTTAAATTTTTATATAAGCTTTATTAAAATAGGGGGAGAATATTATTAAATACACATTAGAATTACTTTGCAAGGAGTTTAATAAAAATAAAGATATGGATTTTTTATTTTTTTGGGGATATACAAAAAAGGGTAATAAAGAAATTACAAAAGCTTGTTTAAGTCAAGGGTATTACTCTGAATTTAGTATTGATGGAATTTTATATTGTTGTGCTGAACAGTATATGATGGCTGAAAAGGCTAGATTATTTAATGATTTTGCTATTTTATCTAAAAAATTATCAACATCTAAGCAAAAGTGAGATTAAAAGTTTAGGTAGGCAAGTTAAGAATTTTAACATAGGTATTTGGAATGGAGAAAATTTATTAGATTTTGCCTTAATGGAAGTTAGAGATAATTTATAAATTAGTAGCTTTTAAAAGAAAATACATTCCATATTTTCTGATTTATTTTACAATAGATGTAAAAAATATGAAATATAATAGGAAAATTTATATAAATTATAAATTTTATGGATTTAAGTTGAAAAAGATAGCTATATATTATATAGTCAAAATGTAAGGTAAATTTATTAGTTATGGAGTGTTTACAGTGGAAAAGTTCGACAGATATATAGAAAGCATTACTAGTGAAAATACAAAAAAAACTATATTGGTTATTTGTAATAAATTAAATAACTATATGAATAACTGTGGGATAGATTCTATAGTTAATATAACCTCTAAGGATGTAGATTCATTTTTAAAGCAAGAGTATAATGGGAAATCAAACACAACTTTATCAACTTGTATAAGTAGATTAAAAGACATGTTTAAATTTTATGGTAATCCAAGTGCTACAGAACATCTAAATTTATTTTATGTTAGGGATATGTTAAACGTTAAAGAGGCAGATATTTTTTCTCCAAGTGAGATATTTAATATAATAGATAATTTGCTAAATTATCAAGATAAGGCTTTAATTCTTATGATATACATGGGACTTTATGATAATAATTTTGACACTATAAGAAATTTAAAGTCAGAGCAATTAAAAGATGGTAAATTAATATTAGAAGAAGGAAAAGAAATAAAGTTAAATGAGTATTGTAATTCTATATTAGAAGGTGCAAAAAAAGAAACTGAAATTGAAAAGTATATGGAAAGCATACAAGAGGGAATTTCAACTCATTATCCTTTAAATTTAGATTCTCCTTATTTAATAAAGAGTAGATTAAGAAAGGGTGGAGCCCTTATTTTACCTTCAGCAACCTTAAAGAAGAGGTTTGAGACATATTCAAAACATTTACATAAAAAAATTACTCCAGTATCAATAAAAAATTCAAAACTTATTTATGACTTAGTTTTATTAGAATACAAGAAAAATGATGGTATAGATATAAATCAGTTAGAATTAAAAAGGGTTTTGAAAGAAAACGGTGTTATGGGTAGTATAGAAGATTTAAATGTAGTAAAAAAGAAAAATAAACTTAAAGTTTTAAAGGACATATATTTAGGTAAGGATTACTTCATAAAAGGAATTGAAGGCTTATTTTAGCCTTTAATTTTTTGAGTTTAATATATAATATAAATATAAAATATAAAATATAAATAAACCGTAAATTAATTAAATTTTAAGCTTAAAATTTACGTTATTTATTTACTTTATTTTAGTATTAATATATAATTTGAAATTAATGAGCTTTTTAAAAAATTAATTTGTTTAACCTTAATATAGGATGTATTTAAATTTGAAATTATTGTCTATTCTAATTAGAACAGTAATAATTTAACCATAACATAGGATGTTTTTAAAAGAAAGTTTATTTTAAAAGTTTATTTTTAAAGTTTAAATTTAATTTTAATATTTTATTTTAGAAAAGATGGATTTATAAATCCATCTCTTTTTATTTTAATTAAAGGTTTATATTTAATATAATATGTAAATTTTACACTTTATTAAATTTAAAATCTCTAAAATATGTATAATAAAATTATAGGATTGTAGATTAAAAACTTTACTAGGTATTTTATTAAATTATTTTAAGAAAATATTTAGTTATAAAGTTATTTAAAGATACTCTACAATAAATTTAAAGGTATAAACTTAAGGAGAAAGTATGAAGTTATTAGCAAGTGATTTTGATGGAACATTATTAGTAGATAAAAATATTGATAAAAGAGATGTGGAAAGAATTAAAGCCTTTCGTAGAGCGGGAAATAAGTTTATAATCTCTACAGGAAGAACTCTTCTTACCATGGAAGGAGTAATTGAAAAATATGATTTAGAGTTTGATTATTTAGTTCTTTGTAATGGGGCAGTAATACTTGATAAAGATAAAAAGGTTATAAAAAGCAATCTTGTTTCCTTTGAAGAGGTTAAAATAATTTTAGATGAGTTTTTAAAAGAGGACAAGGTTATGATTTATTTTGATAATGGAAGTGGAATGAAGTTATTAAAAAATGAAAAGGTTGATATGAATAATCTTGCCTTCTCAGAAGAATTAGATTTTCAAATTGAAACAAAGGAAGAAATATTAAGCTTAAAAAGTGGAGCAGTTATTTTAAGTTTATGTACTTCAGATGCTTCTTTAAAAAGAGGAGAACAGATTGAGAAAAGATTAATTGAACTTTTTGGAGAGGAACTTTCTATTTTTAGAAATCAATTTTTTGTAGATGTATCTTCAAAGGGTTCCTCAAAGGGAGAAGGGCTTAAAGAAGTACTAGCTTTAGAGAATAAGGATTTTAAGGATTTGTATGTAATAGGAGATTCCTTTAATGACATATCTATGTTTGAAATAACAGAGAATAGTTATACCTTTAATAGAGCTGATAGCTTTATAAAGGAAAAAGCTAATCATACTGTTGACTATGTTTATGAAGTAATTGATGATATTTTAGATAATAAATAGTTTAGTATAAAAATATTTTACATAGAGAATAGTATTTTAAAAGTATAAAAGGAGAAAAGCTTTTTAGTTTTTCTCCTTTTTATTTTTATAAAGAGAAGATAAAAGAATTTATATTTTAAAATTGACTTATTTTATAAAGCTAAGTTATACAATATGGGAGATTTGGGAAAGATTTATATAGAAAGATAATTAACTTTAAATTGATTTTTTTGTTTTATTTTTTAATGAAAATGTTAATTAAATTTAAACTTGTTTTCTTTTGAAAAATAGAGAGAAAAGCTTTACTTAAACAGTAAATACTATATAAACATATATAAATTAAAAATTTAGAGATTTATAAATATTAAAACTTTAAAAACTTGTTTCAAAAAAATTATTAAATATGCTATAATTTGTAGAATACTGTATAGATTTAAATTTTATAATGGGAGTTAATTTATGAAAAAACATAGGAGGTTTATAGTTATTGTCCTCTTTTTTATTGCCTTTATAACTTTTACTCTATTTCATGGGGCAGTTATAAATAAAGAAAAAGAAAAGACCTTATTAAAAATAGGATTTTATGATGATTATCCACATTTTTATATTAATAACAGAGCAAATGTATGTGGGTATTATAAAGATATAAGTGAGAAATTAGCAGAAAAGCTTAATTTTAAAATTGAATATGTAAATGGAAGAGTACCAGATCTTTTGCAAGAACTTAAAAATGGAGAAATAGATTTAATATTTGGTATAAATAAATTAAGCGAAAGAGAAAAAGACTTTGAATTTACTGATAAATCTATAAATGATGAATTAAACATCTTATACACTAATCAAAATATAGAGTATGGTCATATAGAAGATTTAAATAATAAGACTATGGGCTATATAGAAGGAGAATTAGATAATGAATGGATTTTGCAATATCTTAAGGAAAATGATATAAAGGTAAATTTAGTTAAGGCCTCTTCCTATAAGGCTGTAAAAACTTTGCTACTTGATAATAAGGTGGATTTTATTGTAGATAATCCTGATAGTGATATAAAAAATAAAGGAGAAAATATTAAGGCTATTTTTGAGTTTTCTTCTGGACCTAAATATATTGTTGCAAATAAAAATCATAAAGATTTAATAAATAGCATTGATAGAGAATTAAAAAATATGAATCTTAATGATTATATTGGAAATACTTCATATAAAGTTAGGATAGATAATTTCATTAAGGATACCTCTAATAGACATTTAATTCTTCTAGTGATTTTTAGTCTTTTAGTTTTATTTTTATTTAAAATTAAAAAGAATATTTTAAAAGTATTTAAAAGAAGAAATATAAGGGCTAATTTGAAAAAAGAAAATTATACGCTTTATTATCAACCTATAGTTGATTTTAAAAATAGCAAAGTAAGAAGTGTTGAAGCCTTGTTAAGACTTAAAAAAGGCGGGAAAATATTAACTCCATATTATTTTATGAAGGATATAGAAAGTGCTGATATGATGAAAGAAATTACTCTTTGGGTATTAAAAAGAGTAATAAGAGATTATGATACAATAAAATACTATAAAAATATAGATAAGAATAATTTTTATATATCTTTAAATGTATCCTTTAATGAAATAAAGGATAGAGAGTTTTTAAAAAAAATTGTAGATATAGTTAAGGAAAATAATACTCTTAAAGGTTGTATATGCCTAGAGATAATAGAAAAATTTGGCCTTGAAGAAATTGAAAATATAAGAGAAAATATAAGGTTTTTAAAAAGCAATGGAATTTTAATTGCTATAGATGACTTTGGAGTGGAATATTCAAACTTAGATTTATTAAAAAAGATAGACTCTAATATAATAAAGCTAGATAAGTTTTTTTCTGATGGTATTAAGGATTCTGAAATAAGCCTTAAGGTTATAAATTTTATCTTAGATATTTGTAGACTTTCAAATAAATCTATTGTTATTGAGGGCATAGAGGAAAAAGCACAGGTCGATATAATAAAAACCTTTCTTTATGAGAAAATTTATATACAAGGGTATTATTTTTCAAAACCTTTAGATATAAAAGAATTAAAAAGCTATACCTTTTAAGAGAATTTTAAGAATATAACTAGTAAATATTGAGAATAATAAAGGAAATAAGCTTTAAAAATAGAAGTAATTAAGTATTCTTAAAATTTAGGAGGTAAAAAGGGTGAAGATAGGAATAGTTGGAGAGGATGCAAAGGATGCTTTTAAAAGTTTAATTGGAATTGAGTTTATACTAAAAGACTTAAATATACAAGATAAGTTTATGGTTGTAAATCCTTTAACGGGAGAAGGTTTTGAAAAATTTTATTATGAAATTTTTAAGCGTTTTGGAAAAGATATTATAAGCAAAAAATATGAAAGATTTTTAGAATATATGATGAGCGAAGAATGTGGTTTTGACATTTGCTCTGATATTAACAATTTTATCCATATAAGAGATTTTACAGAGGATGATAAGAAAAGTTATAGCTTTGCTTTAGAAAGTTTTAAAGGTAAATATGGGTTACAATAATTAGATAATTAGATAAAAAACATCTTAAATGAGTGAGAAATTCATTTAAGATGTTTTTTTATTTAATTATTAAAGTTTTATCACACACCTTTAAAAGGAGACATATTATATTACTATAAGTTATTTATATTATATATTTAAAGGGTGAAAGGCATGTATAATCATACAGAAGATAAGTTTAAATTAGAATATGCTCGTGCGTATATATTACCTCAAAAATATGAAAATTTATATTCTATAAATAAGGCTTTTGAAAAGGGAACTATATTTAAAGACCTAGATAAGCCTTATAAAGAAAAAAGATAATTTTAGAGGTGAATGTTATGAAGGCACAAGAATTATTAAATGATATAAGAAAATTACAGTTTTATGCAGTAGAATTAAATCTTTATTTAGATAATTTCCCAGAGAACAAAAAAGCTACAGAGGATTTTAGAGAAATAGCTTCAAAATTAAATCAATTAATTTCTAGCTTTGAATGTGAATATGGACCTATTAGAAACTTTGGGGATGCTTATGTGGAAAATCCAATGGCATGGATTGAACAACCTTGGCCTTGGGAAATTACAGAGTAGGAGGATTTAATTATGTGGTATTATGTAAAAACTTTAGAATATCCAATAAATTTAAAAAGTAATGATTTAAATATAGCTAAATTTTTAATGTCTCAATATGGGGGACCTGATGGAGAACTAAGTGCAGCACTTAGATATTTAAACCAAAGATACACTATGCCAACTAATAAATCAAAGGGGTTATTAACTGACATAGGAACAGAAGAAATGGCACATGTAGAAATGATTGCTACTATGATTTATCAATTAGTGGATAATGCATCTATTGAGGATTTAAAAAAGGCTGGTTTAGCAGGACATTATACAGACCATGGAAAAGCTTTGTATTATGCAGATGCTCAAGGAAATCCTTGGACTGCAACCTATATTCAAGCAAAGGGAGATGTTATAGCTGATTTACATGAAGATATGGCAGCAGAACAAAAGGCTAGAACAACTTATGAATGGCTTATAAATTTAACTGATGACCAGGATATAAAAGAGATTTTAAGATATTTAAGAGAAAGAGAAATTGTTCATTATCAAAGATTTGGAGAGGCTTTGATGGATGTTCAGGAAAAAATGAAATATAAAAAATAGTAGTAAGGCCTATATAAATATTTATATAGGCCTATTTTTATGTGAAAAATATAAACTTATTTAAAAATAGATAAATATTATTAAATTATATTTTTACAAAAAATACAAGAAATGTTACTGAAATTAAATAGTTTTAACACAATATTTACCTATAGTCCACTAATTGTAATAAATAACCATGTTAAAATAATAATGTAAATAAAGTAAATAAAAGGATATTAAGTTTTAAATTGTAAATTTAAAATTTGAAGTCTTTAAAAACTTGATATTCTAAAAAACAATTAAGGGATATTTTAATGGGGAATTAAATTTCTTCTATATTTAGGCATATTTATATTTATTTTATTTTTTATTCCTTAAGAGTTTTAAAATTCTATTTTAGGAGGTGAAATATATTATAAATTAAAAAATACATCAGTTTTGTAGCTTAAGAAAAGGTTTTAGCAATATTAGATAAATAGCGAAATTTATAAATTATTAATTATAAATTTTATTTTAAAAGGGGTTTTAAAATAATTAATAGTTTATAGAATTTATGGGGGGATAATTAATATGATGAAATATTTACAACGACTAGGTAAATCCTTAATGTTACCAGTTGCAGCACTTCCTGTTGCTGGTATATTAATGGGTATTGGATACTGGATAGACCCAAGTGGTTGGGGAGCTAATAATGTTATTGCTGCATTTTTATTAAAAGCTGGTGGAGCTATTATAGATAACATGGCAATACTATTTGCTATAGGGGTAGCAGTTGGTATGTCAGATGATAATGATGGTGCAGCAGGTTTAGCAGGTTTAGTATCATGGCTTATGATAACTACTTTATTATCTACTTCAGTTGTTGCTATGATACAAGGAGTAGAAGTTGAAGCTGTTAACCCAGCCTTTGTAAAAATTCAAAACCAATTTATAGGTATTGTGGCCGGTTTGATAGGGGCTAGTTGTTATAATAGGTTTAAAAATACTAAGTTACCAGATTTCTTAGGATTCTTTAGTGGTAAGAGATGTGTTGCTATAGTTACAGCTCTTGTTTCCATAGTAGCTGCTATAATCTTATTCTTTGTATATCCTTTAATTTATAATGGATTAGTTTCCTTTGGTGAATCTATAATAGCTATGGGTCCAATAGGAGCAGGTATTTATGCATTCTTCAACAGATTATTAATACCATTTGGATTACACCATGCTTTAAACTCAGTATTCTGGTTTGATGTTGCAGGTATAGATGATATTGCAAAATTCTGGGGTGGTACAGGAGTTTTAGGAGAAACAGGTATGTATATGTCAGGTTTCTTCCCAGTTATGATGTTTGGTTTACCAGCTGCTGCTTATGCAATGTATCGTTGTGCAAAGAGTAGCAAAAAGAAGGCTGCTGCAGGTATATTATTAGCTGCTGCTTTATCCTCTTTTGTTACAGGGGTAACTGAACCATTAGAATTTGCCTTTATGTTCTTAGCACCAGTTTTATATGTAGCTCATGCATTATTAACTGGTATATCTGTAGCTGTAGTTGCAGCACTCCCTGTAAGGGCAGGATTTAACTTTAGTGCAGGTTTAGTAGACTGGATATTAAGCTTTAAAGCACCTATGGCATTAAATCCATTATACTTACTAGGAATAGGTTTAATATTTGCACTTATATACTATGTAGTATTTATGGTTATGATTAAGAAATTTGATTTAAAAACTCCAGGTAGAGAAGATGATGGAGAAGAAGATTCAAAAGCAGTTTTAGCTAATAATAACTATACTGAAGTTGCAAAAATAATCTTAGAGGGATTAGGTGGAGTTTCTAATATTTCTTCAATTGATAACTGTATAACTAGATTAAGATTAGAAGTTAAAGATAGTACCTTAGTTAATGAGAAAAAGATAAAATCTTCTGGTGTATCAGGAGTTATAAGACCAGGAAAAACAAGTGTTCAAGTTATAGTGGGAACACAAGTACAATTTGTAGCTGATGAATTTAAAAAGCTTTGCAAAGAAAAAAGTAGAGCATAGTATTTAAAATTTATAATATTATTTTACCAAAAGAGACTCCAGTAGATACAAATCTTCTGGAGTCTTGTTTTATTCAATAATGATTTTAACACCACGAACCTTAGCTGATTTTTTATTAAGTCCTTTTCTTTTAACTAAGTCATTTAATGAAATTAGGTACTCTTTAGCTTTTTCTTTATTATTTATTTCATTGTATGATTTTGTGTAATAATAGTAATATAAGAATAGTTGGCTTTCAAATAAATTATTTGGTGTTTCAATATAATTTAAAAGTTCTAAGACATTTTCATAATTCTTTTTTTCAAAATTGCAATATACTAAATCTAATAAGTGCATGGTATGAGTCCCTTTTGTTCGCTTTTTGCAATAAAAGTAATATATAAAGTCATGAAGGTCATCTAAACTTTCTTTAGATAAGTAGATTTTTGATTTATTAAGAAATTTATATTCTATAAATCTTAATATAGCTACAAATAAAAATAATAAAATTATATAGGAAAAGTCATCTGTTTTTAAATATTTAACAAGAAAAACAAGTAAAGAGATTATTGAAAATAGCCTTATTATTTTGCTTACTTTATTTAATTTTTTTATTTCTTCTAAGGCTTTCTCAGAATATTTATAGTTTTTATAATCGTAGTTTTTTAAGTTATATATGCTCATTATACCTCCATTTAAATATTGTTTGTAAATTATACCCAATTAAATTATACATAAAAAGTAATAAATGAGAAGTTATGTTAATTTAATTTAAAATAAAATTTTTCTTTAGTTCATATTTAGTAAGTAATTTTATAAAAATAAATCATGAAGTTTAGGAGAAAAATATGAAAAAGTATTATAGTTCAGAGAAAAATAAGTTTTTTAAAGGTATTTTAATACTAATTTTATGTATATTTTTAATAATTTCTTTTGTGAAAGTATATAGGGAAGTTATGACTTTAGAAATAATTAATTTTTAATATTAAAGAAATATATTTATATAAATTAAAAATACTTATAAAAAAAGAAGATTTTCTGTGATTTTGTTTAAGAGATTAAATAAAAACATACAAATTATTAAGTTTAAGTATAAATGCTTTAATAAGCTTTAATTTAAGTTTATTGAAAAAATAAGAGGTAAGAGTTAACATTATATGGAATAGACTTAAAAAGGGGGAAGAGTTTTGAGTAAGCATTTATCTACTGATATTAGAGTAGCTATTGAAGAGGATAATCCCTCTATTACTAGAAGAGAAGAACTTTGTATAAAATGTGGTTCATGCAAAAATATATGCACAGAATATATAGGCGTAAATGGTCATTATTCTTTAGAAAAGACAAAGGATGTAGCCATATGTATTAATTGTGGTCAATGTGCAAATGTATGTCCAACATATAGTATTACAGAGGTTTTTGATTACAAAAAGGTAGAAAAGGAAATAGAAAATGGAGACAAGATAGTTATATTTTCTACTTCTCCAGCTCTTAGAGTTTCTTTAGGAGAGGAGTTTAATATGGAGGAAGGGACTTTTGTTCAAGGGAAAATGGTAAGTCTTTTAAAAAAGTTAGGTGCTAATTATGTTTTAGATACAAATTTTGCTGCTGATATGACTGTTTTAGAAGAAGCTAGTGAACTTATAGAGCGTATGAAAAATAAGAATAAACCTCTTCCACAATTTACTAGTTGTTGTCCTGCTTGGGTAAAATATTTAGAAACTTTTTATCCTGAATTTTTAGATAATTTATCAACAACAAAAAGTCCTATAGGTATGCAAGGACCTACTATAAAGACTTATTTTGCAAAAAAGATGGGAATAGATCCAAAGAATATTATAAATGTAGCCTTAACACCTTGTACTGCAAAAAAATTTGAAATAAAGAGAAAAGAAATGAATGCCTCAGGAAGATATTATGGAATAGATTCTATGAGAGATATGGATTATGTAATAACAACTAGAGAAGTTGCTATATGGGCAAGAGAAAAGGGCATTGATTTTAATTCTCTTGAAGATTTAAGCTTTGATGGATTAATGGGAGAATCTTCTGGTGCAGGAGTTATTTTTGCAAATACAGGAGGAGTTATGGAGGCTGCTTTAAGAACAGCTTATAAGTTTATTACTAATCTTGACCCACCAGATAAATTTTATGATTTAGAAGAAGTTAGAGGTTTAAAAGGAGTAAGAGAAGCAACTATAAGCATAGGTGATTTAAATCTTAATGTTGCAGCAATTTATGGTACAGAAAATGCTGCGAAATTTTTAGAATCTCTTAAAGATAATAATAAAAAATATGATTTTGTTGAGGTCATGACTTGTCCTGGAGGATGCATAGGTGGTGGTGGACAACCTAAGAGAAAGCTTTATGAGGGAGATAAATTAAGAGAGAAGCGTATAGAAGCTTTATATAAAAGAGATAAAAGTTTAAATATAAAATCAAGTTATGAAAATAAAGAACTTAAAGCTTTATATGAAGATTTTTATCAAAAGCCTTTAAGTGATATTGCAGAGAAAATGCTACATACTGTCTATTTTGATAGAAGTGAAGATTTAGGAAAATAGATTAAATTTTATTTTCATTGCAAATAAAAAAGGGAAGTACCTAAATTTTAGGTGCTTCCCTTTTAAGTTATAAGCAGAAATTTTATTTTAAGAATGTAACTTAAAATATTCTTAAAATTCTTAGCATAAATGGAAATAAGTTTTTATATATTTATTTATGATGTTTATGTTGATGTTTTGGAGATATTTCAACAGTTATGCTAAGACCAATTCCTGCAACAACTCCTGTTATTATGTAATAAGTTAAATCGCTTATAGGTAATACATATAAACCTAAAAGTCCTATTATAAGTAAAAGCAAAAATACACATACTATAAAAAACAAAGGTTTAAATTTAGGTGTTGTAGGTATAATTTTTGCTATTTTTTCAGAAATATTTAATCTTTTATTTACTGGTATGAAAATAAAAGCAGAAACTATTAGCGAAATAATCATTGGAATAAAGCTAATTAAATTCTTCATCTTAAGTGTGTCCCCCTTATCAAAGCTTTCTTAATTTCAAAGTTTCTTTCTATTTTTAATAAAATTAAATTTTATAATAAAATGTCTTTTAAATTAAATTTATCAATATAATAATAACATATATTATAATAGAATAAATTTAATTTTAAATGAATTACTTATATATATAAATATAACTTATTTTTTAAATAATATTTTTTCTATAAGAAAATTAAATTTTTCTTATTTTTATGTAAAAAAGTTTATTTTTTATGAGTTCTTTTAAGCAAAGTGTCAATATATAATAAAAAAAGTTTATTAAATAAATAAGTATTCTATATAAGATTAAAAATAATTACATAATAAAAAGGAAGAGTAAACTCTTCCTTTTTATTATGTAATTATTTACTTTTTTCTAATTTTTTTATGTCTTCCTTAGTTTTATTTAAAGAACTTTCTAAGTTAGATAAGTTTTATTAACTTTAAATTTACAAAAAAGTAACTATATAGTAAAATATTTTTATGGGGGCATGCATATGGAGTATATAAAAAATAGCAATAAGTTTAATATAAGGGGATTGATTACAGATATATTTTATATTGCTTTTATTGTTTTTATTATAATGGGTGTAGAATTTATTTTAGAATATGTTGTAAATACTTTTGATGTTTTAAATAGAAATTTTTTAGGAGCACCTTTACTTCGTGAAAGTTTAAATGAAAAGATTATTTTAGGTGTTATTATAGGACCTATTATAGAATCTTTTTTTATTATTTTTATGTATAATTTTATAGGAAAATTTATAAAAAGAAAATTTATATGCACATTACTTGTAGCTTTAATATTTTCACTTTTTCATAATTATTCTCTACTTTATATAATTATGGTTTTTCCAAGTTCCTTTTTATTAATATTTTCTTATAGTTATTACAAAAGTAAAGTTTTATCATCCTTTTGGATTTTAACTTTAATACATATGGTTTCTAATCTTTTAGTTTTAATAGGATAAATATATATTTAGTTTTAGGAAAAATATTTAAATAGGAGGCTTTTAGCCTCCTATTTTTCTATAGGGAAAACAGTATTTTCAACTTCTGGATTTCCTATAAAAAGCCTTGTAGCCACTAGAGGCAAGAAAAGTATAAATACTTGGCAAAAGGAAGTTATTGATATATACATAGGAATATCAAAAATTTTGTTAAAAGAGCTAAGGGAATATATTAAAGAGGAAATTATTATAATAGCCATAGATAATAATGTAAGATGTGTTAGTTCCTTTAATCCCTTCTTGCTTCTAATAGAGGTATCTTTATATAAGTTATATAATAATATGCCTAAGATTATTAAAATATATAAATAGGATAAAAAGAAATAAGAGTTAAATTTATCTGTAGCCCAAGAGATGTAATCTAAGGTTACATATTCATAAATTTCTTTATGGTTTATTAAGTTTTTTAAGAAAATGTTTTTAATAAAAATTGAAGTTATAAGACCTAAGAAAATTAAAAAGGAGGAAAAGGTTAAAAATAATTTTTGTTTTATTAGAGTTTTTCCTTTTCCTAAAAATATACTTAAGGATATAATTATTAAAAAAAGCAAATATAAAATAACAAACCCTCCCTATAAAAGTTTACATAATTATTATACAGTAAAAATAATCAAATTACAAATATTGGAAATATTTTTAGGGTTAATAAAGTATTTATATGGATTTTAATCCATTATTTAAGAAATAAAAAACGAATTTTAAGAAATATTTTCTATTAAGAAACTTTAAGTAAGGCAAAAGGTGTTGATAAGTTTAATTTTTATTTATATAATGTATTTAGGTAAGTATTTAAACTTACCTTTGAAATAGGTGCAGTAATGCTTAATAGGGAATTTAGTGTAAAACTAAAGCTGCCCCCAGCAACTGTAAGTATCTTCTTTAAAACATTAGTCCACTGTGATTTTTCATGGGAAGGAGTTTTAAAGACATAGCTATGAGCCAGGAGACCTGCCTAATTCAAAAATACGTTTATCTTTCTGGGGAAAGAGGCAAGTAATTGAAATTTTATCATGCTTAAATTATAGAGGCTTTTTATAAAAGAAGCTTTATTTTATTCTGTGTCTACAATGAGGTGGTCTTTTGCATGATTAAAATATAGAGAAATATCAATTAACTTGTAGAGATTTTCCTAGATAGGTATTCAAAGTGAGTATCTATCTTTTATTTTTTAATTTAGCTAGGATTTAAAAAATAACAGTAGAAAAAAATCTAAAACAGGTAAATTTCTCAAAGATGAGTAGGCATTTCTATGCTAAGGTTCAAAGGAGAATCAAAATAAATTGCTAATAGCTTTTATTTCTAACAAGGGAGTTAGTTATATTTATCATAAATTAGCAATTAAAACTTATTAGGGATATATAGAAAGAAAAAATTTAACTTTCTATATATCCCTTTTTCTTTTACATTTTTGTCTTATAAAAGTAGTGATTTTTAGATTTCTATATACCTTAAAAATGGCTATTTGAAAGGTGGTATGACCAATTTCAATTGGCGTAATCGAATAAGATAATAGAGTGAGTAAATAATGGGAACATTTTAACGAAATTAAAAGTTAGAAGCGAATAATATCAAAAAATAATTTGTGAATGTAATATACGTAATAATTTGTGAGTTTTAAGAGATTGTTAAATTGTATGTCTAGTGGTAACATTTATAAGTAAAATAAAGTATTAATTTATATTGTATATGTTGTTGAGTGAGTGAATGAAAAGCTATTCAGTGGGAGGGATAGCTTTTCTTTTTTTTATAAAAGCTTATAGATTTAAGTTATCTTTTAGGTGCGAGATATTCTCTTAATTAGATGAAGTGACAACAATTTTGAGAGAGTTAAAGTTTTGATTTAGTAATTACACTTTTATAATAGTAAGAGATAGGCTATTAAACCTTAAATCTATAAGCTAAAATTAAAAAGAATAGTGAATTCCTTTTCATAAATATTATTTACTTAATGATAATTTATATACAATTATTTATAAGCAATAATTGTAAAAAAAGAAGAAATATAAAAAAATATAATGGAAATGAATGGATTTGAAATATAATGAATGAATTTAGGGATTTTTATTAAATGAAAATTGTGGTAAATAGTGGTATTATATAAAGGCCGTGAAATTTTTATATTAATTATTTAAAATAGTAAAAGAGGGGGAAGATTTTTGGTTATAGTTTTCATGGGAATAATTATATTTATTGTTGGGCTTATTTGTAGAAGACTGCATGATGATTATGAAAGGTATCCTAATCTTTTTGTTGGATACAAGTTAAGACATGTAATGAGAAGTAAGGAACTTTGGGAAGAAGCAAATAATTACATATTAAAACCTAGCACTATAGCTTTAATATTTTCAATAATATTTACTTTAATTATAAGAATTTTTAATTTAAAGCTTTCAAGTAATATTTACATACTAATTTGCATTTTAATTTTGTCTTTACCTGTACTTTGTACAGAAATACATATAAGAAGGTTTAATAAAAAATAAAATATTTAATATAAAGATATAAGAATAAAATGACTAAAAGAAAAAATATTTTTTCTTTTAGTCATTTTATTTTTTTATAAATTAAACAATTATTTAACTTTTTTATAATAAAAATCTAAAGGTATAGGAATTTTATTTTTTTTGTTGAATTATATATTTAAAGAGATTAAATTTTATCTTTTAGAGAGGAGTTTAAAACATGAGAATATTAATGTTAGATTTAGACACCTTAAGAGCAGACCATTTAGGTTGTTATGGATATTATAGAAATACATCCCCTAACATAGATAGAGTTTCTAAAGAGGGAATAACCTTTGATAATTATTACTGTTCAGATGCACCTTGTCTTCCTTCTAGGGCTTCTCTTATGTCAGGAAGATTTGGAATACACACAGGGGTTGTAAATCATGGAGGAAGTTGTGCTGATTTTAGAATAGAGGGAAAAGATAGAGATTTTAGAGATAAAATGACCTTAAACAGTTTGCCAATGTTTTTAAGAGAAGAGGGATTTTATACTGCCTCTATAAGTACCTTTTCTGAAAGACATAGTGCCTTTTGGTTTAATGCAGGTTTTAATGAAATACACAATGTAGGAGGATGTGGTGCAGAAATAGCAGAGGATATAACACCAGAAGTTTTAAAGTGGATAGAGGATAAAGGAGATAGAGATAATTGGTTTCTTCATGTGAATTATTGGGATGCACACACTCCATATAGAACGCCAGATACATATGAAAATCCTTTTTCAAAAGAGGATTTGAATTTATGGATAAGTAAAGAAAGATTTAAGGAACATAGAGAAAATAAGATTGGTCCTCATGGAGCAAGAGAAATTAGTATGTATAATAATGAACAGCCTTTAAATTTTCCAAAGCATCCAGGAGAGATAAAAACTTATGATGAACTTTTGGAGTTTTTCAATAAGTATGATTGTGGAATAAGTTATATGGACTTTCATATTGGGAAAATACTTAATTTTCTAGAGGAAAAAGGAATATATGATGATACTGCTATTATAATAACCTCAGACCATGGAGAAGCTATGGGCGAATTTGGTATATATGCAGAACATGGAACTGCAGATTATACAACTACTAAAATACCTATGATAATAAAATGGCCAAAGGCTATGAAAAATTATAGAGATGATGGATTTCATTATAATCTAGATTTAGCACCTACCTTAGCGGAATTATTTAATAAGGAAAAGAAGGACTATTGGGATGGAAGAAGCTATGCTAAGAGTATTTTAAAGGGAGAAGATACAGGTAGAGATTATTTAGTTTTAGGACAATGTGCTCATGTTTGTCAAAGAGCTGTTAGATTTAAGGATTATATGTATATTAGAACTTATCATGATGGGTATCATTTATTTCCAAAGGAAATGCTTTTTAATGTTGAAAATGACCCTCATGAAATAAGGAATATAGCAGAAGTTAGAAAAGAGATATGTATGGAGGGAGCTTATCTTCTACAAAATTGGCATGATGAAATGATGTTAAGTAGTGAAAGTGATATAGACCCTTTATGGACTGTAATTAAAGAAGGAGGACCTTATCACGCTAAGGGGCATTTAAAAGAGTATTGTAAAAGGTTAGAAGAAACAGGAAGAGGATGTGCTATTACAGAACTTAAAAAGAGACATGAAAATGAATTTAAATAAAAATGCAATTTTAAAATTATAAAATTAAGATTATTTTAAAAGAAAAACTTATAGATAATTTTTATCTATAAGTTTTTTTCTTTAGGCTATTAAAGGTGATTTTGTATTTTCAATTATATATTTTTTTACTCTTAAAAATATATAGGATATTAATAAAGTTATATAAATTATTGCATCTATAAATTTACTATTAAAATTTGATATGTAAATCAAAATTACATGGATATACATTAATAAATAAAATAAATAGGATAACTTCTGTATTTTCTTCCAAAGTTTATGACTTATTCTATTTTTAAAAATATTAAGAGAAGTTATTCCTAGTGGAATTACAAGTAAAAATATTATAAAGCTGATAAATATAGATAAAAAATTAAGTTCATCTAATTTATAAGAGTTTCTAAAAAATATAGGGAAAAATATTTTTCCATAAAAGCTACTGTGAAATAATAAGAATATACAACCTAAAATAGATAATTCTCCTCTTATTGCTCTTAAATTTTTTGAGTATTTAAAGTTGTTTTTTAATACACCAGTAAACATTACTATAGTGAATATTATTAAGGATAAGGTTCCAGTTGGAATTAAAGATAAAAAGTACTGTAAAATTTTAGGATAGTTTGTGAAAGCTTCATTTTTAATTAAAAATAAAGACAATATACTAAGAATTACAGATAAAAAATAAAAATAATAACTGTGAGTTTTTATTTCTTTGTAAAAATAAATACATAAAAATATTGTTAATGATAGTAGAATTAAAAAAAGCATTTATAAATTTCCCTTTCTTGTTAATGATAATCAATTTCAATTAGATTATATATTTAGGAAAAGATTTAGTCAATAAAAAAGTTATATTTTAAAATAATTTAACTTATTTATGATAAAAGTTATTTTTTAGTAGGATATTTCATCTTTCTGTTGAATTATATATTAAAGGTCTATTTGTGAGAGGAGAATAAAGATGAAGATTAAATTAGTTGGATTAAGTGAGAAAACGTTAGAAGCTGTAAAGGGATTAGAAAAACTAGTTGATTTTCAGCTTTATAATGGAAAAGAACTTAAAGAAAAAGAAGTAGAAGTTATAAGTGTCTCTAAATTATCCTGTGATTGTGAAAATGTTATAGAGATTATTAGAGAAGGAAAACTTAAAGAAATAAGATATAAAGAAATGCACCATTTTTTTAGAGCTTTTAGCTTATATATTCATTATCTTAAAAGTGGAGAGAAAGTTTTTAAGAAAAATGAAAAGGTTTATATAAAATCTTTAGGTTTAATGATTGATGCTTCAAGAAATGCCGTTTATAGAGTTTCAGAATTGAAAAATATATTAGGGTATATGGCTTTAATGGGATATAAAAAATTTATGCTATATACAGAGGACACTTATGAAATTAAGGAGTATCCTTACTTTGGATATATGAGAGGAAGATATAGTAAGGAAGAATTAAAGGAAATTGATGAATATGCCTATTCTTTAGGAATAGAGGTTATACCTTGTATACAAACCTTAGCTCACTTAAAAGGAACTTTAAAATGGCCATATGCTTCTTCTATAAAGGATACTGAAGATATTCTTTTAGTAGGAGAAGAAAAGACTTATAATTTTATAGAAAGTATGTTTTCTTCTTTAAGGGAAGTTTTTAGAAGCAAAAATATTCATATAGGTATGGATGAAGCTTTTAATTTAGGAAGAGGAGTTTATTTAAATAAAAATGGATATTCTTCTAATAAAATTCTTATGATTAATCATTTAAATAAAGTTAATGAAATAGCAAAAAAATATGATTTTAAACCTATGATATGGGATGATATGTTTTTAAGACTAGGAGCAAAAGAAGGAGGATATTATGATTTAGATATAAAAATAACTCCTGAAATAGCTAATAGTATTCCTAGAGAAGTTTCCCTAGTTTATTGGGATTACTATAATTCTAGTTTAGATAAGTATAAAAAGCTTTTAGATATTAGAGATAGTTTTCATAATAAGATTATTTTTGCAGGAGGTTGTTGGCGATGGAGTGGATTTGCTCCAAATTATTCAAAGACCTTTGAAACAACAAAGGCTTCTTTAAAAGCTTGCAAGGATAAGGAAATAGATGAAGTCTTTGCAACTTCTTGGGGAGATGATGGGTCTGAAACACCTATATATTCAATAATGGTTGGACTTATACTTTTTGCAGAGCATGGATATTATGAAAAGGTTAAGGAAGAATGGATAGATAAAAGATGTAAGGCTTTGACAGGACTTAATATGGGTGATTTTATATTATTAGAAAAATTAGACCTTGTTAAAACTGTTAAAGTTCCTAATATGAATGTTTGTAATCCTTCAAAATATATTGCTTATCAAGATTTGCTTTTAGGTGCCTTTGACAAGCATTTAGAAGGTTTAAATTTAGAAGAACATTATAGAAAACTTTCAAAAGAATATGAAAATATAGCAGAGAAAGCAGGAAGATTTAAGGAAATGTTTAGTATGTACTCTAAGTTTGCAGATTATCTTTCTTGTAAAAGTGAAATTGGTTTAGAGATAAGAAAAGCTTATTTAGAAAAGGATAAAGATGCTTTAAGACTTATAGCTTATAGTTTTATACCTGAAATAAAAGAAAAGCTTAAAATCTTTCATAAAAGTTTTAGAAGTCTTTGGTATAAGGAATGTAAAGGACAAGGTTTTGAAGTTATAGATATTAGACTTGGTGGAGTTATGGCAAGATGTGATTCTGCTATTTATAGAATAAGTAAATATCTTAAGGGAGAAATTGATAAAATAGAGGAATTAGAGGAAGAGAGACTTTACTTTTCTTATGATTTTGAAGAAGATTGCAAACTTATATGTTGCAATGAATATAAAAATATAGCAACTCAGAATATTTTGAGTTGGTAAAATTTTATAAGTATTTAAAAGAAAATTTTAGCAGAAAATAGTAGGCTATACCTAAAATTTCTAGAAGAGAGAGATAATAGGTATAGCCTTTAAAATTTAAAAGGCATATAGAAAATTTAAGAAATTAAGACTTTTAGGAGGTGATGAACATCAATCACAAAAAGAAGCCTTAACCTCTTTTATAAGGATACACACCTATCTTTCCCATAAAAAAGTTTTTTATTCAAAATTAAATATTTTTAAGGATTTATAAATTCATAAATTATATATTATATGATTGTAAGTCAACTAATATTCACGAAAATAATTGAATATTCTGTTAAATTTAATTTAGGGTGTTGTAAATGTTATCATAAAGTGTTATGATTTTGTTGAATTTTACTTAATAAATAACCTAATTTTACTAGATTAAATAACTGAATTTTACTGGTTTTAATTTAAGTATTTTACATATTAATTTTTTAGGGGGTATTTTTTAATGAAGTTAACTTTAAAAGGAAAAGCTGTAGTTACAACAGCTTTAACTACAACTTTACTTACAGGACTTTGTAGTTTTAATGCCTTTGGTGCGGAACAAAAGAATTCTGTAGAGAACTTTAAAAACGTTTTAAACGTACAGGGTGATCCAAAGGTAGATTTAAACGATTCTTATTCAACTAACGTTGATAATCCTTTTTCAGATATGGGAGCATGGCATGCTTACTACTTACCTAAAGAAGGAGCAACAAATTTATATGGTGGCTTTGCAGGACCTTTAATAGTTGGAGAGGAATATCCTATAAACTTATCAGAGACTATAAGTAAAATAGTAATAACAAATAAGGATACTAATGAAACTTATGATTTATCAAAGGCTCAAGATGTAAGTTTTGATTTTTATCCTGGAAGGTTAGTTCAAAATTATGACTTAAAAGATTTTAACTTAAAATTAGAGCTTATTTTTGCAACTAACAGAAGTGCCTTAATAAAGACAGAAATAGAGAACAAAACTGACAAAGACTTAAACTTAGACATAGAGTGGACAGGAGATATATTTAATAAATCACCTTACACAATAAGCTATGATGAGGCTGGAGAAAAGAATTTTGACTTAGGACAAAGATTAGAAGCAACTAAAGATGGTGTTCAAGTTAACTTCTCTAATATAAGATCTACATGGTCATTCTTCTCTACTGAAGAAACTAAATTTGACGTAAATTACGAAGGTGATACTACTACTAAAGTAGACGGAAATACTTACGTAACTAAGTTAGATAATACAGTAAACATAAAACCTAATAATACATATAAGACTTTCTCAACTCAAAGTTACACTTTCACTCAAGATGAGTTTAATAAAGAGCAAGGAAAGGTAGAAGATTTACTTCAAAATGGAGATAAATATTTTGAGGATAATCATAATCGTTGGCAAGGTTACTTAGACAAGGCATTTTCAAAAGAACAAAAACAAACTGACCCACAATATAAAGAGGCTGCAGTAAAATCTATAGTTACATTAACAACTAACTGGAGAAGTGCAGCAGGTGCTATTAAACACGATGGAATAGTTCCATCTTTATCTTACAAGTGGTTTGTAGGTATGTGGGCTTGGGACTCATGGAAACAAGCTGTTGCAACTGCAAACTTTGATGGAGAATTAGCAGAGGATAACATTAGAGCTTTATTTGATTATCAAATACAAGGAGATGACCCTATTAGACCATATGACAAGGGTGCTATAATAGATGCAATCTTCTATAATAAGGATGAACAAAGAGGAGGAGACGGAGGAAACTGGAATGAAAGAAACTCTAAACCACCTCTATCAGCTTGGGCTGTATGGAATGTTTACAAAGAAACTCAAGATGTAGACTTCTTAAGAGAAATGTATCCTAAATTAGTTGCATACCATAACTGGTGGTACACAAACAGAGACCATGATAAAAATGGTATAGCAGAATATGGTGGAATGGTTCATCCAGCTAATAATAGTGAAGATGAAATAATTCTAGCAGCTGCTTGGGAAAGTGGTATGGATAATGCTACTAGATTTGATAAAGAAGGATATGGAGATGGAGACGTTGGAGTTCATGTATTTGAAAACAAGAATGACAATGGACAAACTGTAGGTTACTCTATAAACCAAGAATCTGTAGACTTAAACTCTTATTTATATGCTGAAAAAGGTTTCTTAAAATCTATGGCTGATGTTTTAGGAAATGAAGAAGATTCTAAGAAATATGAAGAAGAAGCTAAGGAAGTTGGACAATACATTAGAGATAATATGTTTGATAAAGAAACTGGTTTCTTCTATGATTTACAAATAAATGAAGATGGAAGCGAAAAGAAATTATTAGTAAACAGAGGTAAAGGTACAGAAGGATGGATGCCACTTTGGGCTAAAGTTGCAACAGAGGATGAAGCATTATTAGTTAAAGACAATATGATGGACCCAGGTAAGTTTAATACTTTCATGCCATTACCTACAGCTTCAAAGGACAATCCTAAGTATGAGCCAAGCAAATACTGGCGTGGACCAGTTTGGATGGACCAAGCTTTATATGGAGTTGAGTCTCTTCAAAACTATGGATACACAGATGATGCTGAAACATTAACTAAAAAATTATTTAACAATGCAGAGGGCTTATTAGGAGATGGCTCTATTAGAGAAAACTACAACCCAGAAACAGGGGAAGGATTACACACTAAAAACTTTAGCTGGTCAGCTTCAGCTTACTACTTATTATATAAGAATGTTTTAACTGGAAATAGTACAACTTCTCAAGAAAGTTTACCTATTTTAGCTAGTGAGGATGTAAAACCACAACCACCAGTTGAAAAACCAGAAACTCCACAACCACCAGTTGAAGATAATAATACTGATAAACCACAACCACCAGTTGGTGAAGATACAGAAAAGCCACAACCACCAGCTGAGGATAATACACAAAAACCTCAACCACCAACAAATGAAGGTACAGAAAAACCACAACCACCAGTTGGAGATGAGGAAAAACCTGAAGCAGATAATGAAACTCCACAAAATGGAGGAGATTCACAAGATAAGCCAGTTGAAAAACCATCAGAAGAAGAAAACAACCAAGGTTCTTTACCTAATACAGGACAAGCACTTGGAAAAGATTCTTTATTAGTTGGTGCTTTAGGTATAATTGGTTTAGGAGTATACTTCCTTAGAAAAAGATTTTAATTAATTTTAAAATATCTATAAAGACTTAAAGTCTTTATAGATATTTTTTTTAAGTAATATAATTTATAATCTTTAAAAATAAAATTTTTTAGAGATAATATATATTTGACAACAATTATTATTAGTAGTAAAATAAAAAACGGAAAATATAGTTTCTATGCGAACTAATTTCTCATAGAATTTAATATAAAGTTTAGGAGATGATATTTATGGACGGAATAAAAAAGTTTACTCCAAGGGTTAGTAAAAAAATTTTATTTCTTGTTGCAGGTTTAGTTTGGTGTTTTGCTGGATTTAGAGTTTTTACTTTAGGTTTTAGCGATGTTGTTTCAAATCATGGTAATTATATTGTAGCTATAATTATTGCAGCTATAGTATTTTTTATATTTTTTAAATTTATTTTTAGTAAGATGTTTAAAAAACATACTAAGAGAATAGTAAATAGTGAGTTAGAAAAGCATTGTGTATTTTCTTTCTTTGACTTTAAAAGCTATGTAATAATGGGATTCATGATATTTTTTGGTATAACAGTTAGAAATATTAAGATATTTAATCCCGTATATTTAGGGGATTTCTATATGGGATTAGGAGCTGCTTTATTTTTAGCAGGAGTTTATTTCTTTATAGGATTTTTCACTTTTGAAAATATAAAAATAAAATATAAAATCAGTTAATATAATATAAAAAACTAATGGTGCATAGGGTTTAAAACTTTATGTGCCATTAATTTTATAGAGAGGATAATTGAATATAAAATTTTAAGAAAAGAGGAATTTATTATGAATTTTGATTCGTTTGAGATAGCCTTATTAATAAAAGAAATTTATTCAAATACTATGGGTAAGGTAAATGATGGAATTAGAAAAAGTGGTTTAACTCATCAACAGATAACAGTTATTAAATTGATTGCACATAAGGGAAAAGTTACAGTTAAGGAACTTTGTGAAGAAATGTCTTTATCTAAGGGAACTGTTTCTGGAATTATTTCAAGGCTTGAGAATATGGGCTATGTAAAGAAAATTAAAGAGGAAAAGGATAAGAGAAATACTTATATAATTTTTTCTGAAAAAGGATTAGCCTTTGCAAGAAATTTTAAGGAAGAAATAAATAATAGTTTTGATAAAGTCTTTGAAAATTTTACTGAAGAGGAGGTTAAAAAGCTTAGAGAAACACTTTTACTTATTAAGGAAAAAATAAAATAATAATATATGTTAAATTTAAGAAAAGTAATTATTAACTTAAATGTTTTTTTCTTTAAATAAAGGAGCCCTTTAAAGTAAAAATGGATAAAATATGGTTTGTAAGTAATTAAGGGTTGATATATAATAGGTGAAGATTATTTAAAATAAAAGGAGACGCTTAAGGAATGGAAAAGGAATTTGATATTGAATTTAAAAACTATTTATATCAGGTTTTAGGTAAGGATATTATTAAAGAAGTAAATTCAAAAGAGGAAAATGAATCATACTTAGAAGTTGGGTGTAAGTTTCCTATAGAAATTTCAGAGGATATGATTAGCCTTTTAACTAACAGGGATAGTCTCCTAGTTATCCTAAGATTTCAAAATGAGTCTAAAAAAAGCTTTAAGGGAGTGCGTAAAGGAAAGGTTGATTTTGGATTTCAACTTTTTAGGAAAGAGGACTTTAATACTAAATATGATTTTGTAGGGTTTACTCTGTCTATAAAAGGTGCCGTTGAATATAGTGATATGAGATTAGACCTTAATTTTACTCCTAAGGAATTTGAGTTTTCAAAGAGTTTAAACTATTCTTTAAATATAATAGCAATAGATGATAATTCTATAATTAGAGCTATTAGACATATTAGCTTTCCAAGGGAGCTTTGTGAAATCATTAGAAAATACTATGTTGATTTTAAAAGTAAAGAGTATAATAGAGAAACTGCTTTAGAAGATTTAGAAAATTTAAATTCTATATTATTTGAGTGTATAAGTTCAAAGGATGTTAAGGATAATTTTAGTTTATATACTTTTACAGATGAACCAGAGGAATCTATTTTAGATAAATATATAGAAGCTTGAAAAGACTAGACCTTATTTAATATAAATTAAAATAAGCTTATTTATTTAAGTTTAAAATTTATTTATATTTTATAAGGTCTTTTACTATCTATACCAAAAAGGTATTATGGTATATAATGGATATGGAATGATATGTAATAAATGGGGAGGTTTTTATGATGAATGAGAAGCTTAAAGATGTAAAAGATTTCGTCAGAGAACTTATTAGATTTGAAGATTTTGAAGATGAAATATTTTTAAATTCCTTTGAAAGAGCTAAGGAGGAGTTAAATAATTATTGCAATGAGGAAGATTATAAAGAGGAGGAAATTTCTTTAGGGGATAAGCTTTATATTGATATTAAAGGGGATAGTGCTATGATTCTTGAAAAAAAGGATCAGTTTAACCTTTTTTTAAGATGGGATAATTCAAATATAGAAGACTATAGGGCAATTACTTATGGAAAAATTGGCTTAGGTTTTCAAATTTATCCGAAAAAAGAATTTGGGCTATTTAGGGATTTTATAGGTTTTACTCTTTCTATAGAAGGACTTTTAGAGTGTAGTGCTTTTCCTGTAGATTTAAATTTTTCTTCTAAGGGTTTTTACTTATCTAAGGATTTAGAATATACTTTCTATATAATTTTAATAGAAGGTAAAGAGGGAGTAGTTAAGGCTATTAGAAAGATACATATACCAAAAGAATTTTGTAAAATAATTAGAGAATGTTATTTAAAGATAAAAAGTGAAGGCTATGAAGATTTAGAAGGATTACAAGATAGAATAAGCATACAGCTTAAGGTTAATAAATTAGGAGGAAAAGCAGTAGAAGGAATATATGGAGTTTACAAGATAAAAAGTGAAATAGAATTATCTAAGTTAAATTCTTACATAAAATTGATATGATTTTTAAAATATTAAAAGCATATAAATTTACATATTTAAAGAGTGATTTAATAATTTAAATCACTCTTTTTAATTTTTTTTATTTTTAAAGGGGGATTTTCTTAAATTTTTAAAATTTACTTATTATTAACTATTATTTTTTATTACTTAAGAATATTTACTTATTATTTAAATTATGATAATATTTAAATGGGATAAAAAGGAAATGGGTGTATTATAAAAAATGGACTAATAAGCTATGTTTTATGGTTATATGAGAGTAGGTCATATTATTTTAACTCTGGAGGTTATTTTAGGTGAAAAGAAGTATTAAATATTTAGTTTTAGGATTTTTTGTTTCAATTTTATCTTTAAGTATTATGTCCTGTAGTAGAGAATCTAATAAGGCTTTAAGCAAGGGGAAGGACTTAATTGAAGATAATCAATGTGATAAGGCTATTGTTTCCTTAGAACTAGCTTTAGATGAAGACCCTAAAAATGAAGAAGCAGAAGAATTAAAAAATATGGTTGAAAATTATTTAGAATCTAGAAAGGCTTTAGAAGAGGGGCAGATAAGAAAAGCTGAGGTTAAGTTTCAAAACATTGGGGATAGGTCTAAGGATTTTCCAAAGTTTAAGGAGTGTGTAGACACTTTAGAGAAAAATATTGATGAAGATTCTAAGTATGATAAAGAAATAAAGGATGATATGGATAAGTTAGAGTCTTTAATAGAAGATAAAAATTATGAGGAGTCCATAATTTTAATTAAAAGTTTAGATGGAAGAGTTAGAACAAGAGAGCAGAAGGAAAAGCTTGAACAGTTAAAATTAAAGCTTATTTCTATATTAGCTATTGAAAGTGAAAAGAATAAATAATTAAAATTAGGGCTATATCTTAAAAGATTAAAGCCCTTTTATATTTATGTATTAAAGATAAAAAATGTATTTATATATTTTTTATTTTTTTATGTCCACAAACAGTACATTTAAAAATAAGTTTTTTTTCAGCATCATAGTCGTAGGCAAAGGGATATTCAATCATTTCTTCACCACAGATTTCACAAATTTCAAAAGTTTTATTATCTTTAATTTTATCCTTAGAAACTTTAGATTTTTTCAAATTCTACTACTCCTTTTTAAACTATATTTGAGTAAAAGCATACCTCTTTTTATGAGATTTTTCAATAATAAACTTTATATTTTTTATAAAGTTTATATAAAGTAAAAATAAAGAGAGTTAAGGTATTTATATAATAAGGTTTAGTATCTTTAATAAGCTTTTATATTAAAAAGGTGAAAAAATGGATAGTTGGTAAAGTTTTACTTAGTATGTTATCATATAAAATATAATAATAAAATGTTAATAAAAAAGAATATTATTTACAAAATAGATTTAATTAAAGGATTTAAAAAGTTAAAAAAGGAAATAAACATATTTTAGAAAGTATTATTTCTAGACAAGGAGAACAAGAATGAGTGTTACTACATATAGAACTAAAAATGGCAATTTTAAGATTGATTCTAAAAAGTTAAATGAGAAAGTTACTGAAGTTTATAAAATTTATGGTTTTGACCTTAATTTATATGAATTTGAAGATGAGGTAGATAAGGTTTTTTATCTTAGATATGCTGTTATGAAACTTAAGGAAGAATTAGTAGGAAGAAAAAATGATTTTGAAATAAAAAAAATTGTTGAAAATTTTTACGAAAGTAGAATGGAAAAGTTTGGAGAAGACTGGAATAGAGAAAATGCTTGGTGTAAATATATTTCAGAGAAATATATTTTAGTGGAAATTGATGAATTAGAAAGAGAAGTTCCTATAGCTTATTATGACACTAAAGTGGAAGCTATTATGGGATTTTTAAAAATGGGTGCTTATGATAATTTAAAGGTTTTTAGAGGAACTGTTGTCTGTAAGGATATTTTAGGAGAGGAAGTTTTAATATCTTTGAAGAAAAAGGATGATTATTTATTTCCACCTTTTAGAAAGGGATTTTAATTAAAAGCAAGTTTATAGATTTATATTATATAAATTTATACTCTTGCTTATTTTTATTATCATTATTAATAATTTATTAATAAATTATTAATAATGATAAGGGGTTTTTTAAAATAGGATAATTTAAATAAAATTGAAAAAAATTCAAAAATAATTTTTAAGGTAAATTAAAGTAATAATGCCTATTAAAGACTAATTTTATAAATTTGTTCATAAAAAATTAACAAAAAGAATTCTTTTAAAAAAATAACTAATATTGTATAATCTATTAAAAAAATAAACAAATTGTTAAGAAAAATACTCTTTAGGAATAAATTTGTAAATCTAAAGAAAAACTTCTTATATTTAAAAGCTTAAAATTTTTTTATAATAAATTACTTTTGGGGCAAGTTAAGTAATTTATTATTTAAAGATTTATATAAATTTTAAAGTACTAAAAAGGGGGACTAATTCTAATGAAAGAAGAAAAGAAACATATGAAAAAATTTTTATCCTCAACACTTACAGGCTTAGTTGCATTATCAATTATTATGCCAAATAGTGTAGGAACAAAGGTTATAGCAAAGGAAGTAAATAATGGTACAAGTCATACCGTTAAAAATTTAGAAAGTATTGCAAGAGATGAAGCTTATTTTAAGCATGAAAATCCTGAAGAAGTTGTAAGAGTTATAGTTGAACTTGAAAAACCTTCTGCTATTGAGGAAGCTAATAAAGAGGGAGATAAAAAGCCTTCTGAAGAAAAAATTCAAGAGGTAAAAGAAGAACAAAAGGATGCTAAGGATGAGGCAGAAGAAATTACAGGAGAAAAGATAAATAAAAGCTTTGGAACATTAATAAATGGTTTTAGTATTGATGCTAAAATAAAGGATATAGATGAATTAAAGAAAATAGATGGTGTAAAAAGTGTTAAGGTGGTTAAAACATATTATCCAGCTATGAATTCAGCTAAGGATTTAACAGAAGCTGTTGAAACATGGAAAGACTTAGGTTTAAATGGAGAAGGTATGGTTGTTTCTATTATAGATTCAGGAATAGACCCAAGTCATAAGGATATGAGAGTATCAGATTCTTCAAAGGTTAAGCTTAAAAAGGAAGACTTAAAAGAAGGTCCAGGTAAATATTTTACTGAGAAGGTGCCTTATGGATATAACTTTGCAGATGAAAATGAAAATATAGTAGATTCTCATCCTAAGGTTGATATGCATGGAATGCATGTTGCAGGAATAGTTGCTGCTAATGGTAGCGATGAAGAAGTTTCAAAAAGCGAAGCTGTAAAGGGAGTAGCACCTGAAGCACAATTACTTGCTATGAAAGTTTTTTCTAATAATCCAAATAGACAAGGGGCTTCAGAGGATGATATAGTTGCAGCTATTGAGGAATCTGTTAATCAAGGAGCAGATATAATAAATATGAGTTTAGGTTCATCAGCTGGTTTTCAAAAGGAAGATGACCCAGAGCAAATAGCAGTTAAAAAAGCAGTAGATGCAGGCGTTGTAGTTGTTGTTGCAGCGGGAAATTCTCAATATTCTACAGCACCATATAAGGTTCCTGATGTAAAAGATACTGGTTTAGTAGGGGCACCAGGAACTGCAAAGGATGCTTTAACTGTTGCAAATTATCATAATAGTAAAATGCCATTACCTACAATATCTTTTAATCTTAAAGGTGAAAATTATAAGGTTCCATTTATGATGTCAGCTGATGAAAGCACTTTAAATTTAGACAAGGACTTTGAAATTGTAGATTGTGGACTTGGTAAAAAGGAAGATTTTAAGGATAAGGACTTAAGTGGAAAGATTGCTTTAATAAAAAGAGGAGAAATTACCTTTATAGATAAAAATTTAAATGCACAGGAAGCGGGAGCAGAAGGCGTTATAGTTTATAATGGTGATAATGATGAATCTTTTATAAACATGGCAACAGATGAAAAGGTAACAATACCTTCAGTTTTTATTAAAAATTCTGATGGAGAAAAATTAAAAGAAGTAATAGATGAAAATTCAAAGGTGAAATTTACTAAGGAGAAAATTTTAGTAAATAGTAATGATGCTGGAGACTTTGTTGAATCTTCTTCTTGGGGACCTACTCCTAGTTTGGATTTTAAACCTCAAATTTCTGCACCAGGAGGAAATATCTATTCAACTTTAAATGATAATAAGTATGGAATAAAAACAGGTACATCAATGGCATCACCTCATGTTGCAGGGGGAGAGGCTTTAATTGTTGAAGGACTTAAAAAAGAAAATCCAAATCTTAAGGGAAGAGATTTAGTTGATTTAGCTAAAAATACAGCTATAAGTACTTCTAAAATAGAGATGGATAAAAATAATCCTAAGATACCATACTCACCAAGAAGACAAGGAGCAGGTCTTATGCAGATAGAAGAGGCTCTTAAAAATAAAGTTGTTGTTTTAGATGAAAATGGAAGTCCTACTGTAGCATTAAAAGAAATAGGAAATGAAAAGGAATTTATCTTAACTTTAAAAAATTATGGTGATAAAGATGCAATATATGAGGTTGAAAATTTAGGTGGAATATTAACTGAAACTAGCGACACCTTAAATACTATGTCTCATGATGTAAATATTGAAGGGGCAAATCTTAAATTTGATAAAGAAAAGGTAGTAGTTAAGCCTAATAGTACTGAAACCCTAAAGGTTAAATTAACTATACCAAAAGCTGTTTCAGAGGATAGATTTGTTGAAGGATTTATTAAATTAAAAGGACAGGATGTTCCTTCATTATCCGTTCCTTTTATAGGATATTATGGTGATTGGGGTAAAGACCAAATAATAGAGACTATGAATTGGGACAAAGAAAATCAAAAGTTTATAGTGCCTTCAGAGGTTCTAACTAACTTAAATGGAGCAATGGGATACAAGTTAGGTCTAGGAAATAAGGATGAAAAAGGAAATTTTGTAGTTGATGAAAATAAAATAGCAATTTCTCCAAATGGTGATGGTAATGGAGATTTAATAGCACCATACCTATACTATTTAAGAAATGCTAGAGTTACAGAGGTTGAACTTTTAGATAAGGATAAAAAATCTTTAGGTCTTATAGGACATGAAGATTATATAAGAAAAGAAGAATTTAATGAACCAAGTGGAAGTGGAAAAGCACCTAATTTATTTGAAAATTTAAATTGGGATGGAAAATTATATAACGAAAGTACAGGAGAAAAAGAAGTTGTAGAAGAAGGTCAATATTATTTAAATATAAAATCTAAAGTTGACTATGATGGGGCTAAGGAGCAGGAAGTTATTGTTCCAGTAAAGGTAGACCTTACAGCGCCAAATATAGAAATAACTTCTAAAGATAAAGTTTTAGGAAATAAAGATGAAGAAGAAGTTGACTATACTCTTCAATGGACAGCGAAGGATAATGTTTCTGTTATTCCAGGAGTAGCTTCTGTTTCAGTTAATGGAAAAAGTGTACAAGCACCTATTAAAGAGGAAAAGGGGCTTTATAGTTGTGAAGTCAAACTTAAAAATAATTCTTTAAATGAAGTTAAGGTTGACATGAATGATACAGCCTTTAACTTAGGAGAAGTTACAAAGAATATAAAGGTTGAGTCTTCAGAAGCTATTATTAATTTTGCTGATAACTTTGGAAAAACTACATTAAGTGTTGATAATTCTTCAGAATATGTAGTTAAAGGAATTTCATTAGGACCTGTAGAGGAATTTAAAATAAATAATGAAGAAGTTTCAGTTAATGAAGATGGAACATTTGCTCATAAAATTTCATTAAAAGAAGGTATGAATAAAGTAAATATTTATGCTAAAGATAAAAATGGAAAAGAAATTTATAATTATGCAAGTTGTATATTATGTGATACTAAGGCTCCTATAATAAATTTAGTTTCTCCAAAGGTTAAAGAAGATGGAATTGTTATAACAAATGAAGATAGCATAAAGGTTGAAGGTACTGTTGAAGATAATACTATAGGATATAAATTCTATAAAAATGGAACTATGGAATTAGATGTAGAAGATAGAGCTAAACCAGGAAATGATAGTACAAGAAGAAATTTCTCTTATGATGTGCCTGTAAAAGATGGGGATGTTTTAGTATTAAGAGCTGTTGATGTTTTAGGGCATGAAACCATAAGAAAGCTTACTGTTAAAGTGGATAAAAATGCTCCAAAGGTAACCTTAGAAGGGGTATCTGATAAAGGAATATATAACTATGATGTTTTACCAAAGGTTACATCTAATGAAGAAGCTACTATTACTTATTTATTAAATGGAAAAGAATATGATGGAAAAACTCCTATTAAAGAAGAAGGTAATTATGAATTAATAGTTACAGCATTAGATAAAGCTGGAAATAAAACAGAGGTTAAAAGTAATTTTATAATAGATAAAACACCAGCAAATATTCAAGTTAAAAATATTGAAGAGGGAAAAGTTTATAATAATGATGTTTCTTTAGAGGTAGATACCAATGAAGAGGCAACCTTAGAATATACTTTAAATGGAAAAGAGTATGATGGAAAATCTCTTATAAAGGATGAAGGAGAATATCTTTTAAATATTACTGCAACTGATAAGGCTAAGAATGTATCTAGCAAAAAAATTAAATTTTCTATAGATAAAACACCAGCTAATATATTAGTAGAAGGTGTAAAAGATGGAGAAGTTTATAAAGAAGCAGTTACACCAATTATTGAAACTGATGATAAGGATGCAACTTTAGAATATACTTTAAATGGTGAAACTTATAATGGAAAAGATAGAATAGAGAAAGAAGGCCAGTATGTTTTAACAATTGTTTCCTTAGATAAAGCAGGAAATAAATTAGAAAAGACAATTAATTTCTCTATAGATAGAAGTTCCTTAAAAGATGAAGAAAATAAGGAGGAGGATAAAAAGTATAATGAGCCTAAGGAGGAATTAATAGGAGAAAAACCAGAGGCTAAAAATGATTCAAAGGAAGAAATTGAAATTTCTAAAGATGAGAATAACTCAAAGGCAAGTAAGGAAGAAAGTATGTTAGATAAATTAGGGAATTTACCTAATACAGGACAAGTTCTTGGAGGGTCTTATTTATCAATTTTAGGTGTTATTATGGCTACTTTAGGAGCTGTTTTTACAAAGAAAAAGAATAAAGATAAATAATTTATAGAAGTTTAAGGGATTTTTAGTTAAAAGGCTATTTATTTAAAATAGCCTTTTATTTTTTTCTATTATGAGTAATTTTATTATGAAAAAAATAATTACTTTAAAAGTATATACTTTTTATTAAAAATAATGATAAATAGTTAATAAAATTTATAAATATTCTACAGAAAATGTTTACATTAAGAAATTAGAGTAGTATAATAAAGGTGTAAAGAGAAATAGACTTATTTAGGAAAATTTATATAATTATTCAAAATAAGTTGAAGTGAATTATTTTATCTTGTGTAAACGTTTATAAAGTCCTGCGTTTTGAATTTTGCTTTTAATTATCAAAATAATTTATCTCTTTTTAAAATATAGCTTTTAAAATATCTTTTAGGACTTTACATTAATATGATTCATTTTATAAAGGATTTTATTA
Source organism: Clostridium sp. TJA032 (assembly GCF_058310275.1). Lineage (NCBI taxonomy): Bacteria > Bacillati > Bacillota > Clostridia > Eubacteriales > Clostridiaceae > Clostridium > Clostridium sp. TJA032. The sequence goes on from NZ_JBZEFB010000001.1 coordinate 314,285, forward strand.
TTAAAAGGGGTGTTGTAATATGTTATACAAAGGCAATGACAAAATAAAAATAACTTTTAATGAAGATTTTTTAAGTAGAGTCGATTTTATGAGAGCTGTTGTTAGATACTTAATTAAAAATGATAGAGATTGTAAAATAATAGATTTTTATCATTTAATAGTAGATGACAAAAAATATTATTTAAGAGATCAAAATTTAACTCCTGAAGGAGCAAAATGTATTCAAAATGCAATTTTAATTCCTATAGATGATTAGAGTTTTTATATATAAATTAAAGAACATAAAAATATTTAAAAAATACTTTTATGTTCTTTAATTTTTTTATTTAATAAAAAAATATAAGGAAAGGCTAAATAAGCCTTTCCTTATATCTAAAAGGAGTTTAAAAACAAAGAAATATTTGCTTTTAAATTTAATATAAGATTAGTTTAAAGGAGATTTAGGGTGATTTATAGGATTCTTTTGTTTTTTAATTCTTTAGTTTGTATGTTTTTATTTTAAGTTAGTCTTTAGTTTCTTTAAATTTTATGATTTATTCTAATATAAATCTCGTATAATTATGTAAATTTGAATTTTTGCTTTAAGTTAAAATTTAAATGTGTAACTAAAAATAGAGGAGAGCTTTAAGATACACATTTAAATTTTTAATGGTTTTATAATTTTAAAACATAAGTTTTAGGTTTGAACTTAAATATAGTATTTTTTATAGTCATTAAGATTGTAGACATGAATTTTATTTTCTATACATTAATAATTAAATTTTTATTAGGTTATTTTTTTTATTAATATTTCTCTATTATCATAGTAAAAGATACCAGAGTTGGAGAAGTTTAAATTTAACCAAAATAATTTGTTTTTAGGATTAGTAGGGGTTAATTCTATAGTTTTAGCACATTCTTTTTTTAATTTTTTTTCAAGTTCTTTAAAGGCTAATTTTCCTATTCCTTTATTTCTATAATCTTCATTTATACAAAATTCTAAAATTAAGGCTTTACCTTTTTTATCAATGTAAGTTATATAGGTAGCAAAGCCTAATAACTCTTCATTATTTTTAAAAAATACTAATTTTAAAGGGTTAAAATCTCTTTCTAATGCTTCTAAAAAAGATAGTTTATATTCTTTAGATAAAAAATAATTAATCTTCTCCTTAGAACTATTACTATTTTCAGAAATATGATTTATGTATTTATAAAACATATTCCAAAAAATATTTAAATCTTCAAAACTTTCAATTTCATAAATTTTAATATTCATATAATAAAAAAGGTTAAAATAACCCAAACTATCCTCCTTTTATTTTAAAAATAAAAAAATAAGGGACTTTAAGAAAAAGGAGATTTTAAAGTAAGTCCCTTAAAAAGTTCAGTTTTAATATTTATATGCTTAAAATTTGAAAATATTACTACATTATAAAAATAAATTTAATTTGGTTCGATTTTCCAGGATGAAAATAAATAATATTATGGTATAATAAGGTAATAAGGGAGAATTTAAGTTAAAAGCCTTATATTTATATAAGGCTTTATATTATGTGCCTAAAAATTAATAGTTAATAAAAGTGAAAAGTTTATATTAAAGTTAAATATTACAATTAATATTAAACTTTTTCTTAATTCACAATAAATGGGGGAGGTGAAGGTCACTAATTATTATATAAGTGCTAAAGAATTGTAACAGCGAGTAAAGTTTTATTTAGAAGTTAAAATGTTAGTTAAAGGTTTTAATAAAGTTAGTGGCTGAATTTTTGAAATTAATTTGGAAAGGGAAGTTTAATGGGGTAGAGGATCTTCCAGTTGAAGAAGTACCTAAGGATGCGAGAAGATTTGAAGAACCAGAGACAGCTTCAGACTTAGCTAGGGAAACTAGGAAATCCTTAATTCCAGTTATAATATTTTTGCTTATAGTTATCTTTCTTAGAATGAAAATAAATGGAAGCTTCAAGGTTAATGATGTTTTAAATATATTTGGAGTTATTTTAGTTCCGTTTAGTATAGTTCCTCATGAATACTTACATGCTTTAGCTTTTCCTAAAGGGGCAGAAGTTAAGATGTGGTATTCTTTTAAACAGAGGTTAGCAGTTATTATTTCGGATAGAGCTATAACAAAAAGAAGATTCATATTTTTAAATCTTTTACCAAACATAGTATTTGGGTTTTTACCCCTTGTAATATGGATTTTTGTACCTAAGAATATGAGTTTTTTATCAGGAATTTTGTTTACATTTGGTTTTATAAGCTTAATCATGGGGACAGGTGATTTTATGAATGTTTATAATGCTATAAGACAAGTTCCAAAAAAAGCAATGATTCAAATTTCAGGATTTAATTCTTATTGGTTTTTGAAAAAATAAGAGTTTGTAAAAAATAGGCATATAAAATAAAAGAATATAATTTTTGTAAAAGGACAAGTAATTTATTACTTGTCTTTTTATTTCTTTTTAAAGAAAAATAAATAAAAAAATGATATAATAAATTAAAGTTTTATTTTATTTAGTTGATGGAATTTAGAATTAGGAGGAGTTTAAAATGAATCTTTTTAATAGAAATGAAGATGAAAAAGATGATTTAGAAGAAAAAAGTGCTGTAGAAGTTGTTGTAAATGAAGAGGGTTCTGTAGAAAACGTTACTTTTGATAAAAGTAAGGCTGTAGCCTATGGAATTGATTTAGAAAAAGAGGAAAAAGAGGAGAATATGGATGGAGAAGAGGGTGAACTTTTAAATCCTATACCAACACCTATAAAACAAGAGGAGAATATGTTAGATTATGTTCTTACTCTATCAGAGGAGCAAAAGATGAGATTAAATGAGCTTATACAGTCTAATGATTTTGCAGGAGTTAGTAGATTACTTGCTGAACATAAAAGAATAATATCAACTCCTAAAGAATTATATAATATAGTTTTAAACTTTAATGATAGCAAAATAATTCCTTTTAAATCTGCTATGGTATTAGGATTAGATGAGGTTGATGCATTTAATGTTTTAACTAAGGAATATCCTATTTTAAAGGAGCTTGAGAGAAATAAAATATCTATTAGAAAAGTAAATAGAGTTCAGCAATCACAAGTTCTTATGGTAGATGGTGAATTAAGATAACTTTAAATTTACATAAAGAGCCTTAAAATTAAAAAAAGAGAGATTTTGATTTTTCAAAATCTCTCTTTTTTTATTTTATATTAAATTTTTCTTGAAGCTTAATAACTACCTTAATTATTAAGAAAAAAATTATGAATATTACAAAAACACTTAATATGCTTAAGGTATATATATTATCTAATAAAAGTTGGTCATAAAACATAGCTACAAGAAGGCCAAATATAAGGTAGGATAAAACTAAAGTCATATTTCTAATATAAGTATAAATATTCATAAAAATAACACCCCTTTTATACCATTTAATACCTTAATTATACAATAAATGATAAAATAAAAGGATTTTTGTAGGTTATTTTGCAAAAAATATAAGTATTTAGATAATATATGCTTTAAATTAAAAGAAAATCATATTAAGAGTATATATTTTAATAATAGCACAAAAATAAGTACCTTTTATTAAATTTAGTTCAGTAGCTTTTTTAGTGCTTTTTAAAAAAAATAGTATAATTTTATTAATAGGACTAAGCGAGTTAATTTTTGTGATTTTTACATAGGGTTTTATTTTATTTTAATTATATTTACAAGGGTTAGTTTGCAAGGTTTACAATATTTTTTCAAAGGAAAGGATGATTTTTATGCTTAACGAATTAGTAAATCTATTAATTAGCAATGGGGAAGTTTTAGATAAAGTAGAAGGGACTTCTGAGAAAAATATTGACAGAAAATACTGTGCCTTAAATTTAACTTTAAAAAATGAAAATGCTAATATAGATAAAATAGAAAATGCAATAAAACTTATAAAGGAAAAAACTTCAATGTTTTCTGAGTATAGAAGAAGAAATCTATTAAACTTAGCTGTAAACTTATCATTAGAAGATGATATGGACAAGGCTTTAAGTTCAATAGAAGAAATCTATAATAAACTTAAAGATGAATTATCTTCAAGCAGATACTTAATGTTAGCAGCTGAAGAAATATTCTTTGCAAAAGATAACATAGATATTGATGAAACAGTAAAAAATACAAAAGCTATATATAAAGAAATGAAAAAAGACCATAGATTTGAAACTAAGAGAGAAGATGTTTGCACAGCTGCTATGCTTTCAATGACTTCAGAGGATATAAACAAAACATTAGATGAAGTTAGAGAATGTTATGAAGTTTTAACAAACTGTGGTTTTTCAAAAAATAATGATTTAGAATTATTAAGCTGTGTTTTAACAGTTATAAATATGCCTGTTGATAGAAAATGTGCAGAGGTTAGAGATTTATCTACTAATTTAAAAGAAAATAAAGTTGAGCTTAAAAAATCAGCACTTCCAATATTAGGTATAGCTGCTTTCGTAACTGATGATTACAACAAGTTAAGCAAAAATGCTTTAGATGTTGCAAGTACTTTAAAAGAAACTAAAGGATTTAAATCTGCAACTGTAGATGAAAAAGTAAGAAATGCTATGGCTATAATATTAGTAGTTAAGTCTTACTTAAGCAACTTAGACGATAGTCAAAAACAAAATCTTGTAAAAGAAATGTCAGGAAAATCTTTAGATGCAATATTTGCAATTGCATCATCAGGTAGCGTTACTTTAGAAGAAATGGCTGTAACAATGTAATATAAGAAAATTTTTAATTAAATTTATATAAGGGAGTTTTAATATTCTAAGTTTTGAATATTAAAACTCCCTTTTTTTAAAACTTATATTTATAGATTTTTAAATAAAAATAAAAATTTGTATGGTAGAATATTTTTTTAAGTAAAATATATGCTTAAGGAAGGAGAAAAACTTGGAAGTAAAAAACATAAGAGAAATTTTTAAAAAAGCCTTACCACCTACCATATTATCTATTATTTTACTTCAGATGAATTTAAGATTTTTCGGAGCAAGTAATATAATTATAGCAACTTATATGACCTTGACCTTTATAAGGATGAGAACTTATTTAATAATAGAAAATAATATTTTTAAGCCTTTATTTATTCATTTATTTATAGGAGTACTAGCATCTATTGCTAGTATGGGAGGGATATTAGAAGTTATTATAAACTTTTTTGGAATAATAACCTTAGTATATCTTTTAACAGATGAATATAATCCTGATAGTTATTTCCCATATTTAATGGCTTTTGTACTTTTACAGATGTTTCCTGTTAAAGTTTCTGAAATATCAGGAAGACTTTTAGGAATTTTTCTGTCATATATAATAGTTTATATAGCTCTTATTATAGTATCTCCTAGTGGAGAGGATAGTAAGATTGAATCTCTTATAAAAAGAGGCTTTGAAAATATAACTTCTCAATTTAAAAATCTTTATTATGGAAAGGTTGATAATATAAAAGAGGAACAGATAGAGCTTTTTGATATATGCAGAGAGTTAAATAGGTTTGTTTATTCAGGTGGAAGAAGAAAATATTATCAAATAATTATATCTTTTCAACACATAAATAACATACTTCATGATTTGAGAGAATCAAAGGAGGTTATTGTTGAAAGTAGAAAGGAACTTAAGAAGTTTTATAAGCTTTTTCATTCTTTAGAAAATAATTTTAAGGATTTTAACTTTTGTAAACATAAGTTATATGAATTTGAAAAGGAAATTAAATTTAAAAATAATAACTTAAATTACTACATAGACTTAGTATTAAAATATTTAAATGAAGCTATAAAACATTTAAATTATCATAGATTTAATTTAGGGAAGTTTTTAGAGTTTAAAAAAAATAAGGACTATTTTCAAGTTTATAGTAAATATAATTTTAAGCTTAATCAATTTAAATTTAGGTTTGCAATAAGAATGGCAATTATAGTAACTTTATCTTTTTTAGCAATTAGAGTATTTTCTCTTCCTAAGGGGTATTGGCTTCCTATGACTGTATTTATTTTAGCACTTCCTTTTTATGAAGATAGTAAAAAAAGAGTATATGCTAGATTTAGAGGAACTTTTTTAGGGGTTATTTTAGCTTTTTTACTATTCTCTATATTTAAAGGAAAGGAAATGCATTTTATTATAATAGTAATTACAACATTTTTCATGTACGCTTTTAAAGATTATGCAACCATGAGTATATATGTAACTTGTTATGCTTTAGCTATAACAACTATATATATGAAAGATGGAGAGGCTGTTTTTTTAAGATTATCTTATACTGCAATAGCTGCACTTATAGTTCTTTTTGCAAATAAATTTATACTCCCTAATAAAAATCATGTTGAACTTATTAATATGATTGAACGGCTTATAGATTTAGATAAAATTATGATTGAAAAAGTTAAGGGGGCTTTAAAAGGTAATTTTGATGAAATGGAATTAAGAAGAATAATATATTCATCTTATCTTATAAGTGGAAGAATACAAATGCATACTAATCCAAAGGATGAAAAAGAAGGGGTATATATAAAAAAGTTCATGCTTTCAAATAGTGAATTTACAACATCTATAATAAATTATGCTGTGGTTTTAAGCAATGCAGAAAAAGGAGCCTTAGATTATGATTATGTAATTTCTGCAGTTGATTTGATTTATAATAAATTAAATTCTTTTAAGGAGGAATTTTTTAAAGAACCTAATTATTTAGGAAACTATTGCAAAAATATACAACTTATAAAGCATGAGGATAACTATAAAAATTATTGCTTAATAAAATGTGTTGACAGGGTTTATACTTTAGAGAAAAGCTTAAATGAGTTAAAAGAAGTAATAAATTAAGAAAATATTAAATTTTTTTAATGTTAACATATTTATTAAAGATAAAGCATATATAAATAATAGAGCATTTAATTTTTCTTTTATAAATAGAATTAGAGAGGGGTGAGCAAAATGGCATCAAATTTAAATGTTAATTCTAAAGAGGATATAAGTGTTTTAAGAGAATCTAATTTAGAAGATTTAACTATGAATGCTTTTTGCTTTAATTGCGAAAAAGGTTTTAGTGGAAATGAGGGAGGATATTTCATAGTAGATGAGCCCTATTGTTCTTTAGAGTGTGTTTTAGATGGAATAATAAAAGATTTGAAAAATGATTTTATTTTAAAGAAAATAAGTAAAGAAAAGTTTGATTTAGAATATTTATATAAAAGTTCTGCAAAAAATTCTCTAAGTCATCTTAAAAATCATTATAATTTAGATAGTAATGACAAGGAATTTTTAATTAAACTTGCAAAGAAAAAGGAAGCTTTTTATTTATTAGAACTTTTAGAAAAGGTTCTTTAGTATTTTAATAGAATTAAATTATGATATTTTTATAAAAATAAGGGGGATTTAAAATCCCCTTTATTTTTTTGTCTAGGCATTTTAGTAACAATAAATAAAACTTTAGAATATTATACTAAGTAAAGTATTTTTAAGGAATAATATTATCAATTGATAATAAATTATATAGTAAATTTAAGGTATTAATATATTTTTTATATTAATTGATAATTTAGAAGGAGAATTTTATGGAATCAAGATATGGTGAGGCTAATAAGGTTACAATTATAGCTATACTTTGGAATATATTTTTAACTTTAGTAAAAATAATATCTGGTATAGTTGGAAAATCAAATGCTATGATAGCAGATGGTATTCATTCTGCCTCAGATATTTTAAGTTCTCTTGGGGTTTTAATTGGAAATAAGATTTCTAGTAGACCAAAGGATAAGGGGCATAATTATGGTCATGAAAAGGCAGAAACATTAGTTTCTTTTTTATTAGCTATTTTACTAGTGATTGTATCTTTAAAAATTGGTTATAATGGTTTTTATTCTCTTTTTCATTTAAATGAAGTTGAAATTCCAACTACTCTTCCTTTAATTGTTTCTCTTTTATCTATTATTATAAAAGAATATCAATATAGAATTACTATTAAGGTAGCTAAAAAAACAAATTCACCTTCTTTAAAAGCAGATGCTTGGCATCACAGGTCAGATGCATTGTCATCTATTGCAGCTTTTATAGGTATTTTAGGAGCTATTTTAGGTTTTAAAGCTTTAGATTCTATGGCATCTATAGTTGTGGCCATTTTTATATTAAAAGTTGGAGTTGAAATTTTAATTTCATCCTGTAATGAACTTATGGATATTTCAATTGATGAAGAGAAGGAAAGAGAGATATGTACTATTGTTGAAAGTATTGAGGAGATAAAAGCTTTAAGAGAAATAAGAACTAGGAAATATGGACCAATGGCCTATGTAGACTTAATAATCTGTGTAGATAAGGATATTTCTGTTTTTGAAGGACATAAAATAGCTAGTAATTTAGAAAGTATTATATTTAAAAATATGAATTTTATAAAAGGAATTACAGTTCATGTAGAACCTTTTGTTTAAATAGAATAAGTGGAGATTTTAATTTTAAGGTCTTCACTTATTTTTTATTCTTTTTTCATATTATTTTAAAATAAATTGTAAATTTATGATACAATTAATTAAAAGTTTTCAAAAAGTAGGGGGAATTTTAATGTTATTAGATGTTTTATTAAGTATAAGCGTTTTGTTAAGTAGTGGATTAAATACTGCTATGGGAGAACATAATGGGATTATGACTTATACAAGGGAAGTTTTGGAAAAAAGTAGGCTATATAATACTTTTAATCTAGAAAGATTTATTTTACAAAAAGACTTTGAAAATAGCTTTGATTTTTATGATTTTCTATATGATATTGGAGAAGGTATAGAAGGTACTAATAAAGATGAAAATAATTTTAACTATGGCTATGAAATTTCTGATAACAAGGAGGAGAATAAAGAAGAAAATAGCCTTGGTGAAGAGGATTTTAATGAAGAATATAAAGAAAACGAACAGCAGGGACAAGAGGATAATTTTAGTGACGAAAATAATTTTAATGAAGATTATAGCTATGGTAAAGAAGGAGAAGCTAAAAATCAAAGTTATATAGATGAGAATATTTTAAGAATAGTTAAAGATAGATATCCTGAAAGATGGAACGAAGAATTATATTTAGAAAATTGTAACTATAAAGAAAGTAAAAATTATGAGGATACCTATGGATATTTAATTGGAACAAATCTTGGAGATATAGGAGATTTAAATGGAGATTATAATTATAACTATGTTATGCTTTTAGGAGCTAAAGTTAAGTATCCAAATATATTTAAGCTAGATATTTCCTATGGTTTAGAGGATAAATCAGCTATATGTCTTAGAAGTAAGGACGAAAAATTGAGATTTGTTTTAAATAGTCAAGAAAATACAACGGAAATGACTATTGATGATTTTTACAAAGAGGAAGTTGAAGGAAGAGAGGTAGTTAGCTGTAGTAAGGATAATAATAAACTTCAGTATTATGTTAGAAGAGGAAATATTTCATATTATAAGGTGATTTCCTTAGAAAAGGGAAGAATAAGTTATTTTATTTACGAATTTCCAAGAGAGTACGGAGATTCTTTACTTCCTATGATGGAAGAAAGTAAAAATAGCTTTGAGGTCTTTTATGGTTATCCTGATAATTTTAAAGAGTAAAATTAAATAATATTAAGTAATTTTTTATTTATAAAGCTTATTTATGATAAAATTATATTTTATGAAAGTTGTTAAAGGAGGGAGGCCTTTGAATTTAGATACTTTTAATAAGAACTTAGTTAGAAAAACTTCTAGTTTTACTAAAGAACAAGGAAAAAAATTAATTAAGGAAGCATATTTAAAAGAAGTTAAAGGGAAAAGGATAGGTGCTACTTATCATATTTATGGAAGTTTATTTAATGAGGATAGAAATAGAGAAGTTAATACTCACATAAAAATAGAAATTACAAGTAGTGAGATAATAAGTACTAATTGTAGCTGTGAAATTTTTAAAGAAAATAGTAAACATATAAAAAATTATGTGTGTAAACATATTTTTGCAAGTAGTGAAGCTTTCTGTTCCTTAGTTAGAAAAAAGGTAAGAAAAAAATCAAAGATAAATAATGAATTTGTAAAAAGAGAGGAAAAGAAAAAGGAAGAAAAAAGATTTTTATCTTTAGATATAGATATTAAGCAGGTTTTAAATGAGGGTGTAAGCATATATAACTGTGAATTTAAAATAGGTATAGTAAATACAAGCTTAATTTTAGACCTAAAGGATTTTTTATATAAAAATACTTTGAAAAAACCTTTAGAATTTCCTAATGGGTTTACATATAATCCCTTAAAAGATGAGTTTTTAGAAGAAGATAAAAAAATTCTTAGATTTTTAGTAGATAATAGGGAAGATATAAGTGGAAGGTATTTAAAAATAAAACAGAATAATTTAAGGGACTTTTTAAAATTAATAAGTGAAAAAAAGAAAATAAACTTTAATATTAATTCTATAAATTATAAAGTTAATGTTAAAAAGGAAAAGGTGCCTGTATACCTAACCTTAAAGGAGGGGAAAGAAGGATTAATTTTAAGCCATCATAAAAAGTTTCCTGTCCTTTTAAATACTTTAGGAGATGTAATGTTTTTTGATAGGAATTTATATCTTCCAAGAAAACAACAGTTAAAATATTATATTCCAATTCATAAATTGTTTTTGAAAAACAATGAAATTATTTATAAAAATGATTTATATACTTTAAGAAACTTATTAGAAACTCTTAAAAATATAAGTAATAATATTGTTTTAGATGAAAATATTAAAATTTTAAAGAAAAAACTTATGAAGGCAAGATTTTTTCTTTATAAAAAAGAAGAAAAAATATATTTTAATGTAAAAATAGATTATTGTGGATACATAATTGACTTAATAAGAGATGAAAAAAATAATAGTTTTTTAAGAGATTTAAAAATAGAAAAACTTATTGAATTTCAACTTGAAAAATTTAAATTTATAAAAAAAGAAGAGGATTTTTTATTTATAGGAAATGAAGAAGACTTATATGAACTTTTTTTAGTTGGAATTAAAAAACTAAAGGACTTTGGCGAGGTTTTAATAGGGGAAGAATTTAAGGAGTTTAAAATTATAGATTCTTCTTTTATTACCTCAGAACTTATAGATTTTAATAATTTTTATAAGCTTAAATTTGATTTTTTAGATTTTACTTTAGAGAATTTTAAAGAGAGCATAGAAGCTATGAAAAGTGGGAATAAGTTTTATAAAAGTTCTAAGGGATATTTAAATTTAGAAGATGAAGCTATAGTTGGATTTTTAAATCTTTTAGAGGATTTAGGCTTAGAAAATATAAAAAATAATGAGGTTTATATAGATAAAAATAAGGTCTTGTATATAGAAGAAAAATTAAAGGATAAAAATCTTTCTTTTATAAAAGGAGGAAGAGTTCTTAAAGACATAGTGGAAAAACTTATAAACAAGGATTTTAAAAGAAAACTTGTTCCAAAAAACTTAAATGCAGAGCTTAGACCTTATCAAAAAGAAGGCTTTAAATGGCTTAATGAAATTACTCATTTAGGCTTTGGAGGTATTTTAGCAGATGATATGGGGCTTGGTAAAACTATTCAAATCATAGCTTTTTTATTATCCCAAAAAAAGAGTAAAAGTATAGTTATAGTTCCAACTTCAGTTATATATAACTGGAAGGAGGAGTTTGAAAAATTTGCTAAAGATATAAAGGTTTTAATGGTTCATGGTAGTAAATCTAAAAGGGAAAAACTTTTAGAAGAATTTAAAAATGGAATTAACTCTAAAAAAAATACTTCCTCTAAAGGAAAGAAAAATTCCTATGAAAGATATGATGTTTTATTAACAACTTATGGAACTATTAAAAATGATGAAAAGTTATATGAAGAATTGGACTTTGATTATTGTATTATAGATGAAGGGCAAAATATAAAAAATCCAGAGGCTCAAGTAACCTTAGCTGTTAAAAGTATTAAATCAAGATGCAATATAGCTTTAACAGGAACACCTATAGAAAATAATTTAATGGAACTTTGGTCAATTTTTGATTTTGTTATGCCAGGATATTTGTTTACTAGAGAAAGATTTAGAGAAAGATTTATTTTAGATGAAGGCAATTTAGAAGAATTAAAAAATTTAATAGCTCCTTTTATTTTAAGAAGATTTAAAGAGGAGGTTTTAAAAGAGCTTCCAGAAAAGATAGAGAAAAAATACTTAGTAGAGATTAGAGGAAAACAAAAGCAGATTTATAATACCTATGTGAAAAATTTAAAAGATAAATTAAAAGATAAAAATAGTAAAAATAAAATAAATTTATTTTCTTATTTGACAAAGTTAAGAGAAATATGTTTAGACCCTTCCTTAGTTATGGAAAACTATAGTGGAGAGAGTAGTAAGCTTATTGTTGTTAAGGAGATTGTAAAGGAAGCTATTTGTAATAATAAAAAGATTTTATTATTTTCACAGTTTACTTCAGTACTTGAAAAAATAAAAGAATCCTTAAAAAAAGAGGGTATTTCCTATATGTATTTAGATGGGGCAGTTTCAGCTAAAGAAAGATTAAACAGGGTTAAAGGATTTAATGAAGATGATAATATAAAAGTATTTTTGATTTCTTTAAAAGCAGGAGGTGTTGGATTGAACTTAACCTCTGCAAGTTTAGTTATACATTTTGACCCTTGGTGGAATCCAGCTATAGAAGATCAAGCTACAGATAGGGCTCATAGATTTGGACAAATAAATAAGGTTGAAGTTATAAAGTTAGTTGCAAAGGATACTATTGAAGAAAAAATATTATTAATGCAAGAAGATAAAAGAGAACTTATAAAGTCCTTAATAGATGGAAAAGCTATGGATGGAAAGGGATTAAGACGTCTTACAGAAGAAGAAATAATTCAGTTATTTGAATAAAATTATAAAAAGCTAAGATATTTTAATACCTTAGCTTTTTATAATTTAACCATTATCTGTATTTGTAGTTAGTTGGTGGCAAACCAAGTTAGAGAGTTTAAGAAATAAGATTAATAAATCTTATTATACATAAAAATCATCCAAGTTATCTTAAAAGTAAAGAAGGTTTTTACTTTTAAAAATACAATATAAAAAACAGGCTAACAGAAAATCCGAAAGTTTATAGTATAACCATACGTTCCTAAGTATGTTCTTTAAATATACTACATTTACATTATAAACTACTATTTGTAATATATAAACTAAATTTTAAAATTTGGTTAAAATAAATATATTTTCTAAGTTTAATAATTATATATTTATTTAATTAGATTTAGTAAAATTAGAAAGTAACTTTTGAAAGGAGATATTAGATTTTATAATGAGAATAAATAAGCTTTTTAGTAACTTTGGTATATGCTCTAGAAAAGAAACTAATAAAATTATTAGAGAAGGAAGGGTTACTGTTAATGGTAAACCATGTATAGAAGGACAATGGGTTGAGTTAAGTGATGAAATACTTTTAGATGGAAAACCCTTAGCTAAGAAGGAGAAAATTTATATAGCTCTTAATAAACCTGTAGGGGTTGTATGCACAGCTTCAGAGGAGGTAGAAAATAATATAATAGATTATTTAGGCATAGAGGACTATGTTTTTCCTATAGGTAGATTAGATAAGGATTCTCAAGGTTTAATTATTTTAACTAATGATGGTGATTTAGCAAATCAAGTTTTAGCAGCTGAAAATAATCATGAAAAGGAATATATAGTAACTTTAGATAATCCTTTTTACGAAGATTTTATTGAGAAGATGGAAAAGGGTGTTTTTATCTTAGGTAAGTTAACAAAGCCTTGTAAAGTTAAAAGAATAAATGAAAATACATATTCAATAATATTAACTCAAGGTTTAAATAGACAGATAAGAAGGATGAGTAAAGTTTTTGGATTTAATGTAGTTAAATTAGAAAGAATTAGAATAGTTAATATAACTATTGATGATATAGAATATGGAAAATGGAAATATATAAATGAAGAAGAAATTTTAAAGTTAAAAAAATTATTAAATTCTTAAGTTTTAAATTAAAAAGATATTGATTTAAAATTATTTAATTATTTACAACTATAATTAATCACCTTGTATTATTATATTAAGTAAGAGAAAGATTAAATATATGTATAAGAGGTGAGATAAATGGATATGTTATCAAAAAGTATTAAAGATAAAGTTGTTATAGTAACTGGTGGAACAAGAGGAATTGGCTTTGCAACAGTTAGAAAATTTTTAGAATGTGGTGCTAAAGTTGCTTTATGCGGTTCAAGAGAAAAAACTGTTAATGAAGCATTAGAAAAATTAAAGGATATAGACCCAAGCTTTAAGGTTATAGGATTTCATCCTAACTTATTAAATTTAAAAGAAGTTAATCATATGGTTTCTAAGGTTTTAGAGAAATTTGGAACTGTAGATATACTTATAAACAATGCTGGGGTTAGTGATAGCAAGGCTATATATGACCAAAGTGATGAGGACTTTTCTAAGATAATTGATATTAATGTAAATGCTATATTTAATTGTACTAAGGCCTGTGCAGAAATAATGAAGGAGAAAAAATTTGGTGTTGTTTTAAATACTAGTTCTGTTGTAAGTATATATGGACAAAAAACAGGAGTTGGTTACCCAACATCAAAATTTGCAGTAAATGGATTAACTAAATCTTTAGCAAGGGAACTTGGACAAGATGGTATAAGAGTTAATGCGGTAGCACCAGGAGTGATTGCAACTGACATGGTTTCAAGCCTAGATGAAAATTTAGTTAAAAGAATAGCTAGTAATATACCTTTAGGAAGAGTTGGACAAGCTGATGATATAGCAAATGCCTTTTTATTCTTAGCTTCCGATATGGCAAGTTACATAAGCGGAGAAATTTTATCTGTAGATGGTGCAGTAGTTATATAGTTTAAAATAAAAGTAGGAATTCTTAATTTTAAGAATTCCTACTTTTATTTTAATAGTTATATGGTAAAAATTTGATTTTTATCTTGCAAAGGTATAAACTAAAAATATATTACAAGTTTTTACATAATAAACATTATTTATTGGATAAAATATATTAAAGAAAGTTGGGGATAAAATGGATATAGGACAAGTTATTATAAGAATAGTTTTATCTATAGTAATAGGGGGCTTAGTTGGGTGCAATAGAGAATATAGAAATAGACCAGCTGGTTTTAGAACACATATGCTAGTTTGTTTAGGAGCTACCATTGCAGGTCTTATACAAGTTCAAGTAGGACATTTTGTTATTGAAGAAATAGTTCAAAATCAAGCTATTAATGGTATTTTGCATGTTGATGTAGGAAGAATTGTATGTCAGGTTATCTCAGGAGTTGGTTTTTTAGGTGCTGGTGCAATAATACAGACTAAGGGAACTGTAAAAGGTTTAACAACAGCGGCTTCTATGTGGGCAGTAGCTGGAGTTGGAATTGCAATTGGTATGGGATTTTATGCTATAAGTATTTTTAGTGGAGCTAGTATTTTGTTAGTTTTAATTTCTTTAAAAAAATTTGAAGATAGATTTATTATAAGAACTAGGAATGTAAATATGGAAATAAAGTGCAATGATATTAAGGCTTTAAATGAGATAAATGATTTTTTTGAGGAGTATCAAATAAAAATAAGTAATATTGAAACTAAGGAGGGGAATGTATACGAATACAGAATAGAGGCTCCTCAATTTGTTAGTATAAATGAAATAGTAAGTGGACTTATAATTAATGAAAATATAAATAAGGTAAAAAAGATAGGTTTTGGAATGTAAAAATAAAGGGAGAAATATTCTCCCTTTATTTTATAAATTTAGAATTTCTTCAAAAACTTTATTATGCTCTATATCTTTACTTAAAATTTGAATTAAATATATTATATCCTTTTCTGAAATGTCTTTTTCTAGAGAAAGAGAGTATAAGATTAAATAGGCTTTTATTAAGTTATAGGTATTTATAAGTTTTTTTCCACTAAGACTTAGTTTTTCACCTTTATTAAAGGGAATAATATCCTTAAAAATTTGATTAACTAGATAATTTTCAAAAATATAAGAGTAGTTTTTTAAAGGAGCTTCTAAATTTTCTACATTAGAGTTTTTTAATTTAGAAAAAATGTTTTTATTGTTTTTCAAAGATATTATAAATTCTTTTAGTCTTTTTCCTATTATTTTATTTGAAAGATTTTCTTCTAGAATAGTAAAATAAAAATCCTTATGTATTTTTATTAAAGGAGGAGTAGTAAGGGAAAAAATTTTATTAAGTTCTAGATAACTATTATTTAAATTTTCTAAGAGCATTTCTATTTCATAGAATTTTTCTTTTTCTTTTAAAGTTTCTAATTTGGAATAGAATAATTTTAAAATGGAAAGTCTTTCTTCAATAGAGAAATCTCTATTTTGCATAATATTTATAGAAATTATTCTTATATCCCAAAAGTATTGAAGCAGGTTATTTGAATCTAAAAAGGCTTCAGTATCTATAACTCTTCTTATTTCTAAATTATTAGGATTAATATTTTCTACTGTTTCAATAAATTCCATTTTTTCTTTATTTAAAAAAGCTATATTACATATTTCTTCACAGGAAGGAAGACCACTTTTTTCATATATATTGTCTATAATATTAAAAACTCTAGGGTATCTTTTACAGGTTATAGAAAGGTTTTCTTCACCACATTTTTGATGAATTTCACAAAGTAAGTTTTCATTTAAGAAAGGACATCTATTTTCCTCTGTTATTTTCATAAATCCAAAATTAAAATAATCCTTTGAGGGAGAATTTTTTATATATTTTCCTTCTGTTAATTTTTTTAAAGTTCCTTTATCCTTTTTATATTTTTTAAAAGTTGTTTCATCTATGTTAATGTCCCAACCAGCACAGCAAGTATCATTACAATTAGGACCTATACATTTAAAGTTTTTCATGTATTTTGGAATAAAAAAATTTGTTTTCAAAACAACACCATCTTTCGTGTAAAATTATACTGCCTTAATATTTTATCACTTAGCTCTATAAATAGTTAGTAATTTTTTTAGAAAGTAAAATTATAAAAATAAATAAATCTATTTAATATTTTGCTACTAGAATTGTTTTAAACAATAAATATTTGATAATCAAAATAATTCGTGATATAATTATGACTTACAAAAAGTCTTTTTTAAGGAGAGCTATATGAGTACAGCAAATAAAACACAAGATATTAAAACTAAGAAAAAGTGGGGAAAGGGAAAAAAGTGGATTTGTGGAATATTAATAGCAGTAGTAATAGTTATTATTTTAGCTTTAGGATTTGGAGGAAATTATTTATATAATTTAGCTATAAACCCAGATACACCAAAGGACATAGTTTTTGATTCAACAGAAAGTAGCAAAGATGTTGTTACAGTAGATAGTACTAGTGGTCCTGTTAGTATTTCAAGTGAAGAGTGGCTTTTAAATCAAAGTGGTTATGAAGATTTATATATGACTTCAAAAGATGGATTAAAGTTACACAATTATCTTATAAAAAATCCAAATTCTAATAAATGGGTTATTACAGTGCATGGATATACTTCACAAGGAAAGTTAACTTCATATTATGCAAAAAACTTTTATGACATGGGTTATAATGTTATAATTCCAGATTTAAGAGGTCATGGAAGTAGTGAAGGTGATTATATCGGAATGGGATGGGACGAGCGTTTAGATATTATAGATTTAATTAACTATATAGTTAAAGAAGATAAAAATGCAGAAATTGTTTTATATGGAATATCAATGGGAGCAGCTACAGTACTTAATACTTCAGGAGAAAATCTTCCAAGTAATGTTAAGGCTATTGTAGCAGACTGTGGATATACTAGTGCATGGGACGAGTTTGCATACCAATTAGACAAGCTTTTTGGTCTTCCAGCTTTTCCAATGATGCATGTTGCAAATTTAATAACTAAGGTTAGAGCGGGATATTGGATAAATGAATCTTCTCCAATTTCTCAAACTGCAAAATCAAAAACACCTACTTTATTTATTCAAGGAGATGAAGATACCTTTGTTCCTTCTTTTATGGTAGATGAGCTTTATGAGGCATCTTCTGCTGAAAAGGAAAAGTTAATAATAGAAGGGGCAGGACATGCTAAGGCAAGTAAGGTTAATCCAAAGCTTTATTGGGAAACAATAGATGATTTTTTAAATAAATATGTAAAGTAAAGTATAAGTTTTAAAGGATAAAACTTTATAATAAAAAAATAAACAGCAAATTTGCTGTTTATTTTTTTATGTAGTTGATTTAGGGGATAATTTAGCTTTAAAAACTCCTATTATAGCAGGTAATATAGAAATAATTATTATACCTATAATAACTATTGAAAAGTTTTCTGAAACTATTTTTATGTTTCCAAAAAAGTATCCTAAAAAGGAAACAATTATAACCCAGATAAATCCTCCTGCTGCATTAAAAAATAAAAAATTTCTATAGTTCATTTCTCCAATGCCTGCAACAAAAGGCGCAAAGGTTCTTATTATTGGAATAAATCTAGCTATAACTAAGGTTTTTCCACCATACTTGTTGTAATAGCCATTAGTTTTATCTATATATTCTTTTTTTATAATATTAGATTTAGAAATTAACTTACCACCTAAAAACTTACCAATGCTATAGTTTAAGCTATCTCCAAGAATTGCAGCTATTAAAAGTAAAGGAACTAATATAAAAATATTCATCATCTTTAAAGCACAAAAGGCAGAGGCTGCAAATATTACTGAATCTCCAGGTAAAAAAGGAGTAACTACTAAACCAGTTTCGGCAAGAATTATTAAGAATAAAAGTAAGTAGGTAAATGTTCCATAATTGAGAATAAAAACACTTAAATACTTGTCTAAATGTAGTATTAAATCAAAAAAATTCATAATTAAGTTCATAAAAATCTCCTAACATATTAATAAATCTATCTTTAATTATATTACGTAAATAATAAATATTCATTAATAATAAGGATAAAATGTTAAAAAAGTACATTATTTTTTAAATTAATAAACAAATTAAGGGAAAATATATAGGTATATAATTATGTTAATTCTATTAAATAAATATAGTAGTTATATATAATTACATATTATAATATATTTATAAAATATATTTTTATTAAATAGGGAGTATACAAATGAGTAAATTAACTTTAAAAGAAAAGCAAGAGTTAAAAGCTAAAGGAATTTTAAATCAAAAGCAAGAAGATTTTTATGCTATAAGATTTTTAAGTAAAGCAGGATATTTTAAAGCAGAGGAAATAGATGCTATTTCTAAAATAGCAAAGGATTATGGAAATGGAGAAATAAGTTTAACTAGTAGGCTTACTATTGAGATACCTTATATAAAAGAGGAGAATATATATAAGGTTATTGAAAGAGCTGAGGAAAATAATCTTAGAATAGGAGGAGCAGGAAAAACTGTTAGAGCAGTTTTATCTTGTAAGGGAACTGTTTGTAAGCATGGACTTTGTGATACTAGAAGAATTGCAGAAATTTTAGAGGATAGATTTTTAGGTAGAGAGGTTCCCTCTAAATTTAAAATAGGAGTTTTTGGTTGTTCAAATAGTTATGGAAAGGCTCAAAGTAATGATTTTTCTATCTTACCTTCTTTAAATAGTGAAAGTAAGAAGATAGAGTTTTTAGTTTTTTTAGGAGGAAGAGCAGGAAGAAAATCAAGAAAAGCAGAACCTATGAAAAGATTATTTAAGGAAGAAGAAATTATTCCTCTTTTAGAAACTGTTATAGAATGTTATAAAGAAACTGCACAAGGGAAAGAAAGACTTGCAGAAGTTATTGAGAGAATGGGATATGATAATTTTGAAGAAAAACTTTTAAATAGGTTTGCTTCATAAAAAATAATTTTTGAAAAGAGATGATATCTTTGATTGAAAAGAAAATAGTTATTGAGGATAATATATATTTAGAAAAATTTTTTGAACATAATAAAAAGCATGAAGAATATATAAAAGATAAAATCTATAACTCTACTTTAGATTTAATAAATAATAATCCTCATAAGATTAAGAAGGTTAGAGGATATAAGTATAAGGGAAAAACTATATATGAGTATAAAATTCCTCTAGAGCCTTCTTTAGATTGTAGAGTTGCATATATTTTTGAGGATGAAGAGATAAGTGTATTTTTTATTTCTAATGTAGTTATAAAAAAGGAATTTACAAAACTTGTTTCTAAATTAAAAAATGTAAATAAAGCTTAGGGGGATGTATTTAGAGTGGTAAATATAGCAGATTTTATAGATGTTGCTTTATATACAGCAAAGAGAATAGAAATAAATGAAAAGGTTAATTTTAAAAGCTTTAAAAAAGATAGAGAAATTGAAATAGAAAAAATAGATAAAGATTTATATAAAGTGCATGAAAATGGATTTAAAAGAGATGTATTTTTAAATTTAGATGAAAAAGATTTAAAGAGAACTTTGAAATATCTTCAAAAAAAAGAATTTCCTAAGAGTAATAGACTTTGGTATAAAATAATAAGAAAAAAGAATTAAAAATATTTATATAACCTTTTTAAAAGTAAGAAAATAGAATATATTAATTAATAATTTAAGGAAGAATCTTAATGAGTAACTTAAATAAAGAATTAGATATTTTAAATAAAGAAGATAAAGAGCTTCTTTATGAATTTTCTTATGAAGATAGTAGTAATTTAAGATGTATAAAAACTATGGAATCTTCTTTTATAGGTCTTTATTCTTTAGAAGATAATAATGATTTTATAAAACCTAATGTAAGTTTAAATAATTTAAGTAGAAACTCTCTTAAAAAAGAGGGGAATGATATTGAAAGTTTAAATAAGGACTTTTTTAGGAAAGATTTTTTTACTTTAGAAGAACTAATAAAAAAGAATATTATTAGGTTAAGGGATAAAAATGAAGAGTTTATTATATTAAAATCTTCTTTAGAAACACCTTCTTTAGTATTATTAAAAAAAGAAGGGGAAAATCATTATGTTATTAAGGATGAATTTAAAGGAGAAGGATTATGCTTTAAGGAGATAGTTCTTTTAAATGTAAAAAAAGAAATTTTTATATTGGTAGGATTTAAAATAGAAGATTCTTTAAATAAATTATATATTTTAAAGTTAAAAGAAGATAAGTTTATTAGAGCCTTTAAAGAGTGTGAACATTATTATAGCGAAATGTTTTTAGAGAATATAAAAAAGAAAGAAAATTTAAATATTATATTTTTTCTAGAGGAAGTATATAAATGTTATAAAATAGAAATATACTCTTTAAGTGATAAATCTCTTAAGAAAGAAGAAAATTTAGAAAAACATTATTATAAAAAGCTTATAAAATACTATGAAGATATTATAAGTTTAAAAGAAGAAGATATATATCTTTATTATTTAGCCTTAACTTATGAAAAAGTAAAAGAATATCATAAGGCTATTTATATAATTAAATATCTTCTTAAAAAGGATACTTATTATAATTTAGCAGAAAGCTTAAAAGAGATGAAAAAAAGGATAAATAGTAAGTAGATAAGAAAATAACCTCATCTAAAGTTAAAAATTTAGGTGAGGTTATTTTATTTTTAAAAAAATGTAAAATTTAAAAAATTATCATGAACAGTTTTTTGTGATAAAATTAAAGTCTAATAGTATGGAAGTAAAGAGGATGAAATATATGAATTCAAATTTATTAGAGTTATTATTAGATAACATACCTTATTCAGTTTGGTTAATAGGATTAGATAATAGATTTATTTTTGCAAATAAATATTATGCAGATATGCTTAATTTAAAAAAAGAGGATATCATAGGAAAAAGCATAGAGGAAATATATTCTAAAGATATAGCTAAGGAGTATATTGAAAATTATAAATTAGTTCTTAAAGAAGGAAAGCCAAAGCTTTTTTCAGGATATGAAAAAAAGTTAGATTATCCAAAGGGGGCTTTTTTAGAATGTTATTTAGCACCTATTAAAGAAAATGGTGAAGTAACCTGTTTTTTAGGGATTTTACAAGACCAAAGTGAAAGAAAGAAATATGAAGAAGAACTTATAAGTCAAAAGGACCTTTTAAATGTAATTGTAGATTCAATTCCTGATGGAGTATATCATAAAGATAATAAGGGCAAATATTTAAAATGTAATGATGCCTTAGTAAAGGAATATTACAAGAAAAATAAAGGGGAAATTATAGGAAAAGATTTAAATTGTCTTTCTAAAAATGATTTAGAAGGAAATAGTATATTTAAAGATGAAAAGATTTTAAAGAGTTTTCTTGATAAAGATAATTATGTTATAAAAAACAAGGAAAAGATAACAGAGAAAATTAAGGTTAAATTAGATGATAAAGTAAAGTATATTGAATCAATAAAGGTTCCTGTAATAGATAAAGAGGGAGAAGTAACAGGGATTGTAGGAGTTATTAGGGATATTACTGAAAACTCTATTCTAGAAAATAGATTAAAAAATATGAGTTATAGAGATAAGCTTACAGGATTATATAATAGAGCTTACTTTGACGAAAAGTTAAGAGAGTTAGATAGTGAAGAATATTTACCTTTAAGTTTTATCATGGGAGATTTAAATGGTCTTAAGGTAATAAATGATGCTTTAGGACATTTAGAAGGAGATAAAATTTTAAAGGAAATTTCTAAGGTAATAAAGGGTTCTTGTAGGAGAGAAGACCTTATATTTAGGTGGGGAGGAGATGAATTTTGTATCTTACTTCCTAAAACAACTGAAAAGGAAGCTAATTTAGTTTGTGAAAGAATTAAGAAAAACTGTAAGATAAATAATAAAACAGCTCTGCCTCTTAGTATAGCCTTAGGTGTTTCTAGTAAAAATGAAATGAATAAATCTATAGCTGAAATATTAGTTGAAGCTGAGGATAAGGTTTATAGAGAAAAGTTAATTGAGGAAAATAAAATAAAAAAGAACATAATAAATACTTTAAACAAGGAACTTTTTTTAAAGCATGAGGATATAAAAGAACATATATCGAGAGTGGAGGTATATGCTTTAAAGCTTGGAAAAGCTCTTAATCTATCTGATGAAGATTTAGATAAATTAAAGCTTTTAGCTAAACTTCATGATATAGGAAAGGTTGGAATATCTGAGGATATATTAAGAAAACCAGGAACTTTAACAAAGGAAGAATATGAGATAATACAAACTCACTCTGAAAAGGGATATAGGATTGCTCTTTTTAATCCAGATTATGAAGTAATAGCACCTTATATCTTAGCTCATCACGAAAGATATGATGGTTTAGGATATCCCTTAGGATTAAAGGGAGATAAGATACCTTTTTTAGCTAGAATTATAAGTGTTGTAGATGCATATGATGCAATGATAAATAAAAGAGTTTATAAAAAGAGGCTTACAGTAGAGGAAGCAAAACTTGAAATTAAACGAAATTCAGGTACTCAGTTTGACCCTAAAATTGTTAAGGCTTTTTTAAATTTAAAAGATATATAAAAAATTAATATTAGTCTATTAAAAAACAAACTAAACTTTAACTTTTAGTTTGTTTTTTTCTTTATTAAATAATAATCTTAACTTTTTGTAAATGTGTACAAAGAGTTAATAAAATGTTATAATTTAAATGTAATTATTTGGTTTTGTTCTCATATTTAATGACTAGGGGTGAGGATATGGTTTTTACAATTAATGCTTATAAAATACCGTTAGAATCAGTTTATAGACTGAAAAAAGATAGTAATTGGGAGCCACAGGAACACTTTTTAGCTATTGACTTTGAAAAGGATATGATATTTAACACTCATGAGGAAGCTGAAAAATGGCTATCTAAGAACAGTATTCTTTTAATAAGTGAGGAGAAAGTTAATGTTTCAGAAACCTGTAAAAATCCTTATGAAGATAAGGATTTTAAGGTTGAAATAATAGTTCATAGAAAGACAAAACCTAATATTTTTACAAAGGAAGATTTAAAAAGGGTATTAATAGAAGGAGATGACAGATATAATAATTCTTTAATTGTAGATTTTTCTGGAAAGTTAAAATTAATTCAGAATAATAAAGAAGATATAATATATCATTCTAATTATGCTGTAAGCAATGAGGTTTATAATAGTGGAAATGGATTTGTAGGAAAGGAATATAGCAAATCTTATATTGACTATGTTTATTTAAATCTATTAGACAATTGGTTTTTACATTTAGAGTCTGGCAGAAGTATTTATGTAACCTATTATGAAGATAATTTAGATGAAGATAAAACTATTTTAAAAATAAAAGAGCTTTTATCTTATAGGAATTTATTATAGAGAAGGAGAAGTAAATATTATGGAAAAGTCAAATGTATTTTCTAATGAAGAGAAAATAAGATGTAGAGTTTGTGGAAAAGATTTACTGGAAGATGTTGAAATGTCTATGGTTCAAATAATTACAGATGAAAGTGATAAGATAGTTAGGGTAATTCCTTGTTGCAAGGGAGAGTGTGATAGAATTTTGCAAGATAATATTAAGGAATCAGAAGGAAATGGTTTTAGAGATTTAGTTACCTTTATAAATCCTTATTTATACATAAATAATCTTGTTGAAATTATGGATAGAATGTTTGAAGGAAAAGGTTTTGAAAATCAAGAGGCTTTCAATACTTATTCTAATTTGATTTTAAATTGTTATAAGTATGTATCGAGAGATTTAAGCAAAGAGGAGGAGGCCCTTTCTAAAAGTATAAAGATATTTCCTTTATAAATTTATAATATAAAGAGTTTTTTTACATAAAAGAGGAGTGAGAGATTTTGAAAATAACTACATTAGTTGAAAATACTAAAATATCAGAGGAATATGAAAATAAACATGGCTTATGCTTTCATATAAAAACAGATAAGCATAATTTACTTTTTGACTTAGGACCTAAAAAGGTTTTTATAGAGAATGCTAGAAAATTAGGAGTAGATTTAAAAGAGATAGATACAGTTATAATATCTCATGGACATTATGACCATGGTGGTGGCTTAGAGGAGTTTCTAAAAATAAATGATAAGGCGAAAATTTATATAAATAAAGAGGCTTTTAATGAATACTATCATATCTTTGGTGATGTTAAAAAATATATAGGGTTAGATAAAAGTTTAAAAAACAATCCTAGATTAATATTAACTGAAGGTGATTTGAAAATAGATGAGGAATTATATATTTTTTCTACAGTTAAAAAAGTTCATAAATCATCTGATTTTAACAGAGTTTTATATAAAAAAGAAAATGGAATTTATTTAGAAGATGATTTTATTCATGAACAAAATCTTATTATTTCAGAGAATAATTTAAAGGTTTTAATGGGTGGCTGTGCCCATAATGATATAAGAAATATTTTAGATAGGGCAGAAGAAATCGCAGGAAAAAATATAGATTATGTAATAAGCGGTTTTCATGTTTTTAATCCTAGTACAGGAGAGATAGAAAGTGATTCTTTTATAAATACTTTAGGAGAGGATTTAAAGAAAAGAAATAGTAATTTTTATACATGCCATTGTACAGGACTTAAAGCTTTTTATATGTTAAAAGAGATATTAAAAGATAAAATTTATTATATTTCTTCAGGAGAGATTTTAAATATATAAAATAAATGTTGAAAATTTAACTAAATAAAAAGATTTACATGGAAAAAAAATTCATTATAAATCAAGAATATTTAGTTAATTTCTTAAAATTATTAATAAAAAAAGAATTTTTTAATAATAATCTTGACTATTTTTTAACATGTGTATTATAGTATAATTGTTGTTTAAAGAATATTAAAGTTTTATTTAAAATAATTGCATTTATGTCATAAAGTTTAAAGGGAGTTTAATTTATGGCATCATTATTAGCAGAATTAATAGGAACAATGCTACTTATCATACTTGGTGATGGTGTTGTTGCAAATGTAGTCTTAAAAAAGACAAAAGGACATAGTTCAGGATGGATAGTTATAACTACAGGATGGGCCCTAGCAGTAGCTATTCCAGCTGCAATGTTTACAAGTGTAAGTGGAGCTTTATTTAATCCTGCACTTACAATAGCTTTAGCAATAATTGGTCAATTTACATGGCAACAAGTTATTCCATACATAATTGCACAACTTTTAGGAGCTTTCTTAGGAGCTGTCATTGTCTACATAACTTATTATAATCATTTTGAAGAAACAGAGGACCAAAATTCTAAACTTGGAGTTTTTTGTACCATTCCAGAAATAGAAGACCACAAAATAAACTTTTTAACAGAATTTATAGGAACTTTTGTTTTAACTTTTGCTGTTTTAGGAATAGGAGCTCAAGAAATAGATTATGGAGTTAAGGTAATTATTGTAGGATGCTTAATATGGGCCATAGGTTTAAGTTTAGGTGGACCAACTGGTTATGCAATAAATCCAGCTAGAGACTTTGGACCAAGATTAGCACACTTTTTACTTCCAATACCTAGAAAGGGAAGCTCAAAGTGGGAGTATGCATGGATTCCTATAGTTGCACCAATAATAGGAGCAATTTGTGGAGCCTTAGTTTATGTAAATATATTTTAATAAGCTAGGTAAATAAATTTAAAATTATTATCTATATAAGTATATAGATAATAATTTTTTTTACTTATGAATATATTTTCAACTTAAATAGTATTATTTTTTAAAAAATCCATAAAATTAATACTATTAAAGCTCTTAAGAAAGGGAGGAAATATGGCAAAGTTATTAGATATTAGAGAAATTTTAGATTTAAATACTTTTCAAAAAATACAAGATGACATTTCTAAAGCTACAGAATTTGCTATGATTACAGTTGATTATAAAGGGGTACCTGTAACTAATCACAGTAGTTGTAGTGAGTTTTGCCGATTAATAAGAGAACAAAAGGAGTTTTCTAAGCTCTGTGAAAAGTGTGATTCAAGAGGAGGCTTAGAAGCTGCTAGAGAAGGAAGTTTTTATATATATAAATGTCATAGAGGGCTTGTAGATGTAGCCGTTCCTATAATAATTGATGGTCAGTATCTAGGAGCTGTAATGGTTGGGCAGGTTTTAGTTACAGATGAAGATGAACATGAATTAGAAGCTGTGTTAACTAAAGAATTAGAATATAAAAGTGATGTTAAAGATAAAATTATGAAAGCTTATGAAAAGATACCTGTTCTTAGTTTCGATAAAATAAAAGCTGTATCTGAAATGATGTCTCATGTAAGCAATTACATTGTAGAAGAGGCATTGCTTAAGAGAACTCAAAATGAAATATATACAAAGAATATAGAAATTGCAATGGCTGAAAGAAGTAAATTAGAACTTGAGGAAGAATATAAGGATTGTCAATTAAAGGCATTACAATCTCAAATAAATCCACATTTTTTATTTAATGTTTTAAATAGTATAGCTTCCTTAGCAATTATAGAAGAAGCCCCTAAAACTCAAGAGGTAATTTACAACTTATCTTATATATTAAGATATACTTTGAAAAAAGCTAATAAACTTGTAAGACTTAGCGAAGAAATAAATCATGTTAAGTCTTATTTAGAAATACAAAAGGTACGTTTTGGAGACAGAATACACTATAATATAAGTTTTGATGAAGAAGATTCTAATGTTCAAATTCCTTTTATGGCTCTTCAAGTTTTTGTAGAAAATGCAGTTTTACATGGAATAGAAGAGAAAGAACAAGGAGGAACTATAAATTTATCAGTTAAGAGCAAAGAAGATAAGTTAATAATTATAATTTCTGATGATGGCGTAGGTATTTCCTTAGAAAAATTATGTGAAATTAGAGAAGAAATAAAAAATAAGGATAAATTAGATTTAGATAAGGTTGGAATAAACAATGTAAATAAAAGAATGTTTCACTATTATGGAGAAGATTATAGTATAAATATAGATAGTAAAGTTAAAAATGGTACTAAAGTAGAAATTATAATACCTAGAAAACTTTAAAAAAGGAAGTGTATTTTGTGTTTAGTATAATGATTTCTGATGATGAGCAATTAGAAAGAAATGTTTTAACCTCTATATTGAAGAAAAATTCAAGAGTTAAGGATATAATTCAAGCTAAAAATGGAAAAGAGGCTTTAGAATTAAACAGAGAATTTAATCCAGATATAATAATTATGGATATAAAGATGCCAGGAATAAATGGCATTAAAGCCTTAGAGCTTATAAAAAATGAAAATTCTAATAAAGAAATAATAATGCTTACAGCTTATGATGATTTTGATTTTATACATAAGGTTTTAGTTTTAGGTGGTTCAGATTATATAATAAAGCCAGTAAAACCAGATAAGTTAATGGAAATTGTAAATAACATAATGGATAAAATTGAAAATAAGAATATAGAGATTGAAAATAAAAATAATACATATGATAGTTATTTAGAAAAAACTTTAACAAGTGAGAATAATTTAATAGATAAGGTAACTAAGTATATAGATGCTAATATGGATAAAACTATTAAATTAGAAGAATTAGCATCTCTTTGTAATTTAAGTCCTGGATATTTTAGCAGAGTTTTTAAAAAGGAAACAGGAAAAACTGTAATAACATACATAAATGAAAGAAAGGTTGAAAAGGCAAAGAAACTTTTAAAAAGAAGTAAAGAGCCTATAATAAATATATCCTTAGATTTAGGCTTTGATGATTGTGGATATTTTATAAGAGTTTTTAAAAAGATAACTGGTATAACTCCAAAGGCTTTTAGGGAAAAATAATTAATTATTAAATTAACAAAGAAGTGTTTTTATTAAGGTTTATTTTAGAGAAAAGCCATATTTTGAGGAATACATCATATAAAAATATAGTTATTAATAGGAAAATATAGTTAAAGTTTTAGTAAAGGTGTTAAAAAAATTATATTTAGGTAGGATTATTTTGATTTTTAAGAAATTAAAATCAAAATAATCCTATTTTTTATTCAAAATACGACAAGAATTTGACATAACAGATTAAAATTTTTCAATGGAATTTAATTAGAATTATATTAAAATCTAGACATAGACAAAAAATTAACAAATGAATTTTAATTTGAAAGTGAGGAGACGTTAAAGTGAAATCTAAAAGATTCCAAGTATTATCAGAACGTCCTGTAAATCAAGATGGACTTATAGGAGAGTGGGCTGATGAGGGCTTAATAGCTTTAGATAGTCCAAATGATCCAAAATCATCAATAAAAATAGAAAATGGAATAATTACTGAATTAGACGGAAGATCTAGAGATGAGTTTGATATGATAGATAAATTTATAGCTGAGTATGCTATAAACATAGAAGACGCGGAAGCATCTATGAAACTTTCATCTAAAGAAATAGCAAGAAGATTAGTTGATATAAATGTTAGTAGAGATGAGATAGTTAAAATTACAACTTCAATAACACCTATGAAGGCTGTAGAAGTAATTCAAGAAATGAACGTTGTTGAGATGATGATGGCTCTTCAAAAAATGAGAGCTAGAAGAACACCTGCTAATCAATGCCATGTAACTAATGTAAAGGACAATCCAGTTCAAATAGCAGCAGATGCGGCAGAAGCTGCTTTAAGAGGATTTGCAGAACAAGAAACTACAGTAGGTATTGTAAGATATGCACCTTTTAATGCTTTAGCTATATTAGTAGGTTCACAAGTAGGTAGAGGCGGAGTTTTAACTCAATGTGCAGTTGAGGAAGCTACAGAACTTGACCTTGGTATGAGAGGACTTACAAGTTATGCAGAGACAGTTTCAGTTTACGGAACAGAGTCAGTATTTACAGATGGAGATGATACTCCATGGTCAAAAGCCTTTTTAGCATCAGCTTATGCTTCAAGAGGACTTAAAATGAGATTTACATCAGGTTCAGGTTCAGAAGCCTTAATGGGATATTCAGAAGGAAGATCAATGCTTTACTTAGAGTCAAGATGTATATATATAACTAAGGGTGCAGGAGTTCAAGGATTACAAAATGGTGCAGTTAGCTGTATAGGTATGACAGGTGCGGTTCCATCAGGAATAAGAGCAG
Source organism: Clostridium sp. TJA032 (assembly GCF_058310275.1). NCBI lineage: Bacteria > Bacillati > Bacillota > Clostridia > Eubacteriales > Clostridiaceae > Clostridium > Clostridium sp. TJA032. Next base: position 344,125 of record NZ_JBZEFB010000001.1, read on the forward strand.
TTCTTGGAGAAAACTTAATAGCAGCAATGCTTGATATAGAGGTTGCTTCAGCAAATGACCAAACATTCTCACATTCAGATATAAGAAGAACAGCAAGAATGTTAATGCAAATGCTTCCAGGAACAGACTTTATATTCTCAGGATATAGTGCAGTTCCAAACTATGATAACATGTTTGCAGGTTCAAACTTTGATGCAGAAGACTTTGATGATTATAACATACTTCAAAGAGACTTAAAGGTTGACGGTGGATTAAGACCAGTTACAGAAGAAGAAACTATAAAGGTTAGAAATAAAGCAGCTAAGTGCATACAAATAATCTTTAGAGAGTTAGGCTTCCCAGAGGTTACAGATGAAGAAGTAGAAGCTGCAACTTACTGTCATGGAAGTAAAGAGATGCCAAATAGAAATGTAGTTGAAGATTTAAAAGCTGCAGAAGAAATGTTAGAGAGAAGAATAACAGGATTAGATATAATAAAAGCTTTAAGCAAAAATGGTATGGAAGATATAGCAAACAACCTGTTAAATATGCTTAAGCAAAGAGTTACTGGAGATTATCTTCAAACTTCAGCAATTTTAGATAAAGACTTTAATGTTATAAGTGCTGTTAATGATGTAAATGACTATATGGGACCTGGAACAGGATATAGACTAGATGGTGAAAGATGGGAAGAAATTAAAAAAGTTCCTACAGTAATGAGACCAGAGGATATAGAGTAGGGGGAGAATGTCAATGGAAGAAAGAACTTTTATACCAGAAATAACAGTTGAAGAAGTTGGAGAAGCTAAGGTTGGTTTAAGATCAGATGAGGTTGTTATTGGATTAGCACCTGCATTTTTAAAATACCAAAACAAAACTATAGTAGATGTTCCTCATACTGAAACTTTACTTGAAATTATAGCAGGAATAGAAGAGGAAGGATTACATGCTAGAGTTGTTAGAATATTAAGAACTTCAGATGTATCTTTTATAGCTCATGATGCTGCTTGTTTAAGTGGGTCAGGTATAGGTATAGGAATACAATCTAAAGGAACTACTGTAATACATCAAAAAGATTTATTACCTTTAAACAACTTAGAATTATTTTCACAAGCCCCACTTTTAACACCAGAAACTTATAGATTAATCGGAAAAAATGCTGCTAAATATGCAAAAGGTGAATCACCAACACCAGTACCAGTAAAAAATGACCAAATGGTTAGACCTAAGTTTATGGCAAAGGCAGCTTTATTACACATAAAAGAAACAAAACATGTTGAATTAGGTAAAAAACCAGTTCAATTAGAAGTTGAGTTTTAGTTAGAAAGGATTGAAATCATGGAAAATAAGAAGATGACTGCGGCAGATTATCCTTTAACTTCTAAGAGAAAAGAAGATATAAAAACTCCTACAGGAAAAGCCTTAGAAGATATAACTTTAGAAAAAGTTTTAAGTGGAGAAATCAATGCAGAGGATATAAGAATTTCACCAGAAACTTTAGAGATGCAAGCTCAAATAGCTGAAAGTATGAATAGAGATGCTATAGCTAGAAACTTTAGAAGAGCTGCAGAACTTATAAGAGTACCAGACGATAGAATATTAGAGATGTATAATGCTTTAAGACCATATCGTTCAACTAAAGAAGAACTATATAAAATAGCTGATGAGCTTGAAACAAAATATGAAGCTAAAGTTAATGCTGATTTTGTTAGAGAAGCTGCTGAAGTTTATGAAACTAGAAATAAATTAAGAATAGAAGAGTAAAATCAAGAGGTGAAAAGATGAAAATCATAGCAGGAATTGATATAGGAAACTCTTCTACTGAAACTGCTTTAGGTAAGGTTTATAAAGATAAAGTTGAATTTCTGTCTAGTGGGATAATTCCCACTACAGGAATTAAAGGAACTGAAGAAAATATAAGCGGAGTAATTTCTTCTTTAAACCAAGCTTTAAGAAAAGCTAACCTAACTTTAGAGGATTTAGATTTAGTAAGAATTAATGAAGCAGCACCAGTTATTGGTGATGTTGCTATGGAGACTATAACAGAAACTATAATTACAGAATCAACTATGATAGGACACAATCCATCAACACCTGGAGGATTAGGAGTAGGAATTGGAAAAACTATAAGATTAGAAGACTTAGAAAAGTTAAATCTTGAGGAAATAAAAGATGAAAATGCTTTTATTCCATTAGTTTTAAAAAACATAAGCTTTTTAGAAGCTGTTTTTAAGATGAATCAAGCTACTAAAAGAGGAATAAATATAACTGCTGCTATTATACAAAAAGATGATGGTGTCTTAATAAATAATAGATTAAATAAAAAGATACCTATAGTTGATGAGGTTTCGCTTTTAGAAAAGGTTCCTGTAAATATGAAGGCAGCTGTAGAAGTTGCACCTCAAGGTTCTGTAATAAAACAGTTATCTAATCCTTATGGAATAGCTACTGTATTTGATTTAAATCCTGAGGAAACTAAAATGATAGTTCCTATATCTAGAGCTTTAATAGGAAATAGATCAGCTGTTGTAATTAAAACTCCTCAAGGGGATGTTAAAGAGAAGAAGATACCAGCAGGTAAAATAAATATAACAGGAATTAGAAGAAAAGAGTCTGTTGATGTTGAAGAGGGAGCAGATAAAATAATGGAGGCTGTTAGTCTTTGTACTCCTATAGAAGATTTAAGAGGAGAGGCTGGCTCTAATGTTGGAGGTATGCTTGAGAAGGTTAGACAGGTTATGGCTGATTTAACAAATCAAAATATTTCTGACATAAAAATTCAAGATTTATTAGCTGTAGACACATTTATACCTCAAAAGGTAAAAGGTGGTCTTGCTAAGGAGTTTTCTATGGAAAATGCTGTAGGAATAGCTGCTATGGTTAAAGCACATAAACTTCAAATGCAAATAATAGCCAATAAACTTGAAGAAAAGTTAGGCGTTCCTGTAGAAGTTGGTGGAGTAGAAGCTGACATGGCAATAAGAGGAGCTTTAACAACACCAGGTACTAATACACCTTTAGCTATTTTAGACATGGGTGCAGGGTCAACAGATGCTTCTATTATAAATAAAGAAGGAAATATAACTTCAATACATTTAGCTGGTGCAGGTAATATGGTAACTATGCTTATTAAATCAGAATTAGGTATAGAAGACTTTAGTCTTGCAGAAGATATAAAGAAATATCCTTTAGCTAAGGTTGAAAGTTTATTCCATATAAGACATGAAGATGGAAGTGTAGAATTCTTTGAAAAACCTTTAGATTCTTCAGTTTTTGCTAAAATAGTAATCCTTAAGGAAGGAATGCTTATTCCTGTAGATGGTCAAACTTCTATAGAAAAAATAAAGAATGTTAGAAAAACAGCTAAGGAAAGAGTTTTTGTAACAAACTGTTTAAGAGCTTTAAAAAGTGTTTCTCCTACAGGAAATATAAGAGATATAGAATTTGTTGTTTTAGTTGGAGGTTCTTCTTTAGATTTTGAAGTTCCTGAATTAGTAACAGATGCTTTATCTCATTATGGAGTAGTTGCAGGAAGAGGAAATATAAGAGGTTGTGAAGGACCAAGAAATGCTGTGGCAACAGGATTAGTTTTAGCCTTTGACAGAAAGGGTGTCAAGGAAAATGATTAAAGATTATAATCATCCAAGTATATTTATATATACTTCTTTAGATATAAAAGAAGATTATATAGAAGAAATTCTATGGGGAATAGAAGAAGAAGGAATTCCTTTTACTATAAAAAATAAAGATTTAAAAAGTGCTAAGGAGCTTGCTAAATTAGCTTCTGATGATTCAAAACTTTCAGTAGGTATAGGAGTTAATAAAGAGGGAAATGTAGCCTTAACTATTAACAAGCTAAAGCTAGAAGAACCACTATTTTATATAAATATAGAAGAGGGAAAGGTTTGTTTAAGAAGTTTAGGAGCTAATGCAGCAAGATTAGTTAAAGGAATGCCTTTAAAAAATATTTAAATGAGAGGTGTTAACATGAATATTTATACTAAAACTGGAGATAAAGGAACAACTTCTCTTTTTGGAGGAAGTAGAGTAGATAAAAATGATTTAAGAGTAAATGCTTATGGAACTATAGATGAATTAATATCATTTATAGGTGTAGCTTATGCTGAACTACCTGATGAAGAGGAGAAGAAGGAACTTAAAAAAATACAAAAGGAATTGTTCATGTTAGGAGCCGAGCTTGCTAGTGATGAAAAAGGTCTTGAACTTTTAAAGGATAAAATTCAATTTGAACATATAGAATATTTAGAAAAGCTAATAGATAAATATATGACAATTGCAGGACCTTTAACAGAATTTGTTATACCAGGTAAGAATAAACCTTCAGCTAATCTTCATGTAGCTAGAACTGTAGCTAGAAGAGGAGAGAGAATAATGATTTCTTTAAATGAGGTTCAACCTTTAAGAGAAGAGATTAAAAAGTATATAAACAGATTATCAGATTGTTTATTTGCTATAGCAAGATATTACGAAGAAAAATAATTAAATTTTAAAGGAGGAGAAAATTATGAAAAAATTAAATGATAAAAAAGAGTTAAGCTTAGAAATAGTTAAAGAAATGGCTAAAGCTTCAGAAGCTAAAGCTTTAGAATTAAATGTTCCAGTTATCTTTGCAGCTGTTGATTCAGGAGCTAATTTAATGCTTATGCACAGAATGGAAGATGCTTTTTTAACAAGTATAGACATAGCTATAAATAAAGCTTATACTGCAGCTTGTTTAAAACAAGGCAGTCATGAAATTGCACAATGTGTTCAACCAGGAGAAAGCCTTTATGGACTTCAATTAACTAATAATTGTAGAATAGTTCCATTTGGTGGTGGATTCCCAATTATAGTTGATGGAAAAGTTGTAGGTGCTGTTGGAGTAAGTGGTGGAACAGTTGAAGAAGATATGGCTATAGCACAAGCAGCTGTTGATTGTTTCAACAATAAATAATTATTTAAAAAGAGGTAATAATATTTAATACTTAATAAAGTTTAAATATTAAAATATATTTTAATACATATAAAATGTTTAAAAATGGAGGAAAATGAAATGAGAATGTACGATTATTTAGTACCAAGTGTAAACTTTATGGGAGCTAACTCAATATCAGTAGTTGGTGAAAGATGTAAGATATTAGGTGGAAAAAAAGCTTTAATAGTTACAGATAAATTCTTAAGAGGATTAAAAGGTGGAGCAGTTGAATTAACAGAAAAATACCTAAAAGAAGCTGGTATAGAAGTAGCTTACTATGATGGTGTTGAACCAAACCCAAAAGATACAAATGTTAGAGATGGTTTAAAAATATTTAAAGATGAAAACTGTGATATGATAGTTACAGTTGGTGGCGGAAGCTCACATGACTGTGGTAAAGGTATAGGTATAGCTGCAACTCACGAAGGAGATCTTTACGATTATGCAGGAATAGAAACTTTATCAAATCCACTTCCTCCAATCGTAGCAGTAAATACTACAGCTGGTACTGCAAGTGAAGTAACTAGACACTGTGTTATAACAAACACTAAAACTAAAGTTAAATTTGTTATAGTAAGCTGGAGAAACTTACCTTTAGTATCAATCAATGACCCAATGTTAATGGTTGGAAAACCAGCAGGATTAACAGCTGCAACAGGAATGGATGCATTAACTCATGCTGTAGAAGCATATGTTTCAAAAGATGCTAACCCTGTAACAGATGCTGCTGCAATTCAAGCAATAAAATTAATATCAAATAACCTAAGACAAGCGGTTGCTTTAGGAGAAAACTTAGTAGCTAGAGAAAATATGGCTTATGGTTCATTATTAGCTGGTATGGCCTTTAACAATGCTAACTTAGGATATGTTCATGCAATGGCTCACCAATTAGGTGGATTATATGACATGCCTCACGGAGTAGCTAATGCTATGTTATTACCACATGTATGTAAATATAACTTAATTTCAAACCCACAAAAATTCGCTGATATAGCAGAGTTCATGGGAGAAAATATAGAAGGATTATCAGTAATGGATGCTGCTCAAAAAGCTATTGATGCAATGTTCAGATTATCAACTGATATAGGAATTCCTGCTAGATTAAGAGATATGGGCGTTAAAGAGGAAGACTTCCAATACATGGCTGAAATGGCTCTTAAAGATGGTAATGCATTTAGTAACCCAAGAAAAGGTAACGAAAGAGAAATAGTTGAAATATTTAAAGCTGCATTCTAATTAAAATAAATTTTTAATAGTCTAAGTAAAATAAAAGACATAGATGCAATAAACTTTATATAAACTTATAAAACAACAATAAAATTAATTAAATTAAGATATTATACCTATAGATTATAATACTTAAAGTGATTTTTCATAATATATAAAGAACTCTCTTAAAATTTAAGAGAGTTCTTTTTTATGCTAAATATTTTTAGTGTAAAAATTAATGTTTTATTAAAAATAATAATAAATTATTAAATAAATTAATAAAATTAATTGATTTTTAATAATAATTATAGTAATATATAAATGAAAATGAATTTCAATAACACATAAAAGGAGAAATCAATGGAATACTTAATTTATTCATTAATAGCAGTAATAATTTTAGCTATAGGACTAAATAATTTTTTTAAAAAGAACAGCAAATATTTATATTCAGTAGCTCTGTTAATAAGTATAGTTGTTATATCTTATGAGTTTTACAAACTATGTACAGGCTTTAAATTAACAGGGATAGGCTTTGTACTAGAAAGAAGTTTTATGAAAGGCTTTGTTTCTACCTCATTATTTATACTAGTGATGTTTGCAGGAGTTTTAAATAAAAGATATGAAATTACAAAAAGACTTCTAAGAGTAAGAGGAGAAATGGCAATCTTAGCATCTATATTAATTTTACCTCACTTTATAATTTATACATATAAATTCATTCAAAAAATTATTCAAGGTAAGGTATTAACTCCTTTATACATAGCTTTTATAATAGTTGGGTTAATAGCATTTTTAATAATGATACCTTTATGCATAACTTCTTTTACGAAGATAAGAAAACTTATGATACCAAGCAAATGGAAGAAGGTTCAAAAAGGAGCTTACATATTTTATATTTTAATATATATACATATAATTCTTATTTTATTTAATAAAAAGACATTTAACTTAAACTCTGTCATATTATACTCTGTTATATTTTTAAGTTATTTTATATTAAAATTATTAAATAATAAAAAAACATATAAAGCATAATTGTAATATTTTCATACTTCCTTTATAGTAATAATTAAGTTTATTATAAAGGAAGTTTTTATTTTAATTATAATAATTAGGAGGAATTATATTGGAATTTAGAAAAGCAAAGCTTACTGACTTAGAATATATTACAGGCATAATAGAAGAAGGTAAATTATATTTAAAAGAAAACAAGGTAGACCAGTGGCAAGATGGATATCCTAATAAGGAAATATTAAAAGAGGATATAGAAAGTGGGGATAGTTATGTTTTACTTAAGGAAGGAGAGATAGTTGCAACCTTTTTAATATCTTTAGAAGGGGAAAGTACTTACAATTTTATTAAAGATGGAAAATGGTTAAGTGATAAAAATTATATAGTACTGCATAGGGTAGCTATTTCATCTAAATATAGAGGGAAAAATGTTTTTAAGTTTTTAATAAATAAAGCTGAAGAATTAGCTATTAAAAATGATATATATAGTATAAAGATAGATACTCACAGAGATAATAGTATAATGCAAAAAGCTCTTTTAAAGAATAATTTTGAAAGATGCGGAATAATCTTTTTAGAAGATGGAAGTGAAAGAGTAGCTTTTGAAAAATTGTTAAAAAAATAGATAGCTTTAAAAGCTATCTATTTTTTTATAATTTGTTTTTAAGGAGCTGGTATATTTGGAACTGTTACAGTTACTGGTCTAAGTTGGAAAACAGATATAACTAGATTTAAATTTAATTTTTCAACTACAGTATCAAATAAGTCCTTATTAGTAAGAGAACAGTTAGTTTTGCTTATAACAGCTTCATTAATAGTGTATCTATCTAATTCACAAGAAAATGGCTCTTGTAAAACTACAGTTTCAGAAAATAATCTTTCACAATCAGATTCACTCATAGTTCCATTATCACAAGGACCCATACAGTTTTTCAATATCGCTCTTTCAGTATCAGTTGTAGGCGCAACTATGTTTGCGTTAGTTAAAGTTAAAGGAACTGAAAAACTGAAATTAACTTTAGCTGTTAAATCCTTATAATCATTTCTCATTACAATACATTCTTCACAAGGTTCTTTAGAATCTTCTTCAGAAATTGGAGTAGCATATTGAACATTTTTTAATATATATCCTTCTACAAATAATTGTCCAGTATTTTTAGGTGTTGCTGAAATAGGAACAACATAGCATTGAGTTAAAACTAATCTTCTAGATATGCCTTTTATGCTATAAAAGCCTTCAGGAATAGTTATTGAATTAGTTAATGGATGATTTATATTAACAGAAGATACTCTAACTAAAGCTTTAGCATTTCCTACATTAGTAGGGTTTGTACCTAAAGTTGTAGTAAAGTTATCAACATTAACTTCTATATCATTAGAGCATACAGGAAAATTTTTCTCACAGCAAGAACTCATTAAATTTCACCTCATAACATAAAATTTTTATTATTAATCTTATGTTATATACTATTCAAGGCCATTATAAAAAGTGATATTTTTATAAATAAATTTATACAAAATCATACAATTCTAGAATATAATTGACTATTAAAGACATTCTTAACTCTTTTATTAAAGAGAGAGAGTTTTTTGATGACTCTTTTTTTGTATATTTAATATCTTTAGTAAAGTTTACTTTTTTTAATTTAATATTGTTTTCATCAAAGTAAATTTTTTCTCCTTTTAAAGGACTTTTAAAATTCACTCTTAAAGAACTTTTAAAGGGAATAAAAATTAAAGAGTTCATTTCCTTAGAAATAAGTGGGAGTGAATTGTCTTTAGTTATATTATAGAAAAGTTTAACTTCTAATAAACCCTCAATATATAATGAGGCCACATTTCTATTTAGAGAGTCTAAAATTAGTGAAATTGATTTTATAGAAAGATTGTTTTCAATAGAGTTTATAAAAATAGCAGGTTTTATAAATTCTAAATCACCTTTAAATATATCAACTAAGGAAAAAGAAGATAAAAAAATAGGGAATTTAGGCAAAGCTTTATTATAAATTAAGCTTTCATAATTTTCTAAGGAAACATTTTCTACACTTAAAGAGTATGTAGAAGCCTTTAAGTGAGATAATGATGTTTTGATTTGACCCCTATTTTGAGATTTGGTTATTTTTTCTTCCTTTTCTATAGTTTTGATATTTAAAGGGGAATCAGCATTAGTATTATTTTCTTTAATTATAAGTAGTAGTTGACAAAAGAGTAATGTAAAAATAATTTTAGTAACCTTAAGAGAAAGCAAATCTTTGCTATATAAAACAAATATAGATAAAATATACTTTAAATTCATTAAATTAACCTCAAAAAGTATTTACTAAATAAATATTTATAAATTTTTAGAATTATTAATATCACTTATAAATTTTAAGTTTTATTAGTCTTTAAATATTTTAACATTCAAGGTGTTTTTTATCAGATTCAATTTCTTTATTAAGGAAATAAGATATTACAGTTCTTATAACAACTATAGAGGCTAAAACTATAATGTCGTGAAATGTAGGATTTAAGATAGATTCTATTATATCTGCACAAATTAAAATTTCTAAGCCAAGAAGAATATAAGTTCCTAAACAGTTTTTTACTATGGTAATTTTTTTTACTGCTTCTATTCTGTTTTTAGCTTTAATTTCATAGATTATAAAATCCTTTACAGTTAAGATAACTCCTAATAAAAGAACAACTATAGATACAATATTTATAATCCATATAGCAACTTCTAAAATGTGTCTAAACATAAACAAATTCCTCCTTTTAAAATTTAATAAAAAATATTTTTTATTAAATTTTATGAGGATTTAAGAGGATAAATTATATAATACTTTTAATGTTTTTTTAAATATTTATAAGAGATTTTAAAATAAAAAAAGTACTTTAAAAAGTACTTTTTATAATAAACCAGAATCCTTAAGTTTATTTATATTTTTATCTATGTAACTTAATGTGCAAAAATCTCTATCTATTGTTTTTGAAGAAAGATTAAGACCTTCTATAAGTAAACTTTCCTTATGATTTTTAAGTAGTCTTATAACACTTATAGTATTTAATTTTCCTTCTTTTGTATCTAGAACTCTAGAGTTTTTTATATATTTATTTTCTAAAGCTTTTTCTAAAGCTTCTTTAAGAGAAGTGCTTATAGCTATTTTAGGTATACTTTCATAAATTGTAACCTCTTCCTTATTAAATTTTAAATTATTAGCTTTATCTAGCTTTGTATCAATAAAAATTACATTTTCAAAGGTTGCACCTAAAAAGTCTGTACCTTCTAAATTAACTCCTTCAAAAACTACATTTTTAAATTTAGCTTTTTTAAATTTACTTTTTTTAAGGTTACTTCCTATAAACTCTGTAGAGTCAAATTTACATTGGAAAAAATCACAAGACTTAAAATGAGCTCCTCTAAAACTTGCATAACTAAAATTAGAAGAGGAAAAATCACAGTTATAACAATTTGCTCTTTTAAAGTCCATATACATAAAGTTTTTATTTCTTTTTTCTGCTTTATTGTATTTGAAAATATTTGTATTTTTTTTATCTTGTGTCATAAATATAGGTTACTAAATTATTAATAGTAACAAATGCACCACCTTTCTAGGATTTTTATTTTATTATATAATATTTATTTTAAAATATATATTAAATACTTTAGTCTTTTATTTAAAAGGCAACTTAAATAAAAATTTAGTTGCCTTTTTTTCTAAAGCTTAAGGTCTTCTTCTATTTTTTTTCTAACCTCTTCATCAAAATCATATATTCTGATGTAAGATTCGCTTATAGAATGCATAAATTTTTTATATTCATCTATATTCATAAAGGATTTTTTTGAAAGATTTAAAGGAATTACCTTACTTTCTGATATATATTCTTTTACATTTACAGTTAATATTATTATTCTTAAAACATCACTTGCATTTAAATACTCTAATAACCTAAGAGGGATATCTTCAAAGTATAGTGCTTCAGAGGCTATTAAGGAAAGAATATTCCTTAGCTCATCTTTAAACTCTAAAGGTTTAATGTTTAAGTTCTCTACAAAATCATCTATATTTTCCTTGTTTTCATAGACTTTATCTAAATGTTTTTCTAAGTATGCCTTAATAAAAGCAATTTCACAATTTGAATTTTTCTTTAGACAACAGTTATAAGAAGATAAGAATATAAGTGAAGATATAAAATTTAATAGATTTAGATTGTACTTAGATAAGAGTTCTTTATAAGATGCTTTAAAATCTTTATAGTAATCTTTTTTTAAAGTTGAGTTTTTAAATATAGAACAGTGTTTAAAATAGGAATTAGGGTTATTGTTAAACCAGGTTCTAAAATCCTCTTTATTATTTAGAATAAATTCTAAGATTAATTCTACTTCATTTAAAAGTCTTTTAAAAAGAGTTAATTGTTGAAGTTTAAAGGAACAACCACTTAAGGTGGTAGAAGCAACCCCTGAAAAATCAGTGTTTAATCCTTCTAGTATCATATTTTTTTCACCTAATTTTTCATAAAAAAAGGTGGAAATATTATTATTTGATAATCTAAAAATAATATCATCTAAGGCTTCATTATTAAATAAATTTTTTTCCATAAAGTCCTTCAATAGATTATAAAATCATTAGATAATATCTACCTATTGAGTGCTCCTCCTTTCTAATATTAAAGCAAATATTCATATTATTATATGCATAAAAATAAAGATTTGTTTATAAAAGGAGCTTCTTTAATTAACTTTATAAGATTTTTAATGTTAAAAAAGTAGAGCTTGGAATCCGGCGAAGGACTAAACCAAGCTCTACAAGAATTAGCACTATACGTACCAACTGCTTAATAAGGATAACATTTAAGGTGTAATTTTGTCAAGAAAAATTTAGTTTTAAAGCTTTTTATAAACCTTAAGACCCTCTCTTATTTCTTCAAGAGCCTCTATTTTAAGTTCAGATTTTTTTCTTATATGCTTTAAAAAAGCTGATTCTAAAGTTTTCTTTTCTGTATTTGATAGCTTATCCCATATTATTTTAGGGAAAAGATCCTTTACTATGAATTTTTCTCCAGAATTTATATAGCTTAATAGATTAACTGCTTGTGGCAATATTGCATTCATAAGAACTCCCCCTTAAAATTTTAATTACTAAATATATTATATGATTCATTATATTTTTTAGAACTTATATTTTTAATAAGGATTAAATTAAATTTAAGAAGAAGTTAAGGAGAGTAAATTAGTATAGTTTAAATAGCTTTATTTAGTGTATAATAACTTATATATTTTTAATAAACTAAATAAAATTTTAATAGTGTAATTTAAAGAATTTTAATTATATATTTAAATTAAATATTGGAGGAAACTAATGAGCAAAAAAAGAGTAATAGTAATTGGTGGTGGACCAGCTGGAATAATGGCAGCTTTAAAAGCTTCTAAAAATAATGAAGTTTTACTTATAGAAAGAAATGATGATATTGGAAAAAAGCTTAAACTTACAGGAGGCGGAAGATGCAATATAACTAATAATAGAGATATTGAGGATTTCTTTGATAAAATAGTTACAAATAATAAGTTTTTATATAGTGCTTTATATAATTTTTCGAATATTAATCTTTTAGAGTATTTAAGTGAAAGAGGATTAGAATATAAGGTTGAATTAGACCAAAAAGTTTATACAAAAAGTGATACTGCTGAAGAAGTAATAGGTATTTTTAAAAAAGAATTAAAAGAAAGTGGAGTAAAGACTTTATATAATACAAAGGTTTGTGATTTTTTAATAGAGGATAATGAAATAAAGGGAGTAATAACAGAGAAAGGAGAAAAAATTTTAGGAGATAAGGTTATAGTAACTACAGGTGGAAAAAGCTTTCCTAATACAGGTTCTGATGGTTTTATGTATGATGTGTTAAAAAAACATGGTCATACAATAACTAAAATACATGCAGCCTTAATACCTCTTGTAACTAAGGAGAGTTTTGTGAAAAATCTTCAAGGGGTAGCTATGAAGGATGTTGTTGTTTCAGCTAAGATAAATAAAAGAAAATATGAAAAGTTTGGTGATATGATTTTTACTCATTTTGGTGTATCAGGTCCTGCTATACTGAAATTATCATCATATATTACTAAGGCCTTAGAAAATGGGGAAGTATCTTTAAGTTTAGATTTTTTAAGGGATAAATCTAAAGAGGATATTTCAAAAATAATGAGAGAGAATAAAAATAAGACTGTATTAAATAATTTAAAGGGAATTCTTCCTCAAAATTTTTTAAAGGAAATTTTTGAACTTTTATCTTTAAGTGAAGTTAAGGCTAGTGATTTAAAAAAAGAAGATGAAAATAAAATAATAAGTTATATTAAAGATATGAAGCTTACTGTATTTGAAACTTTAACTATAAAGGCTGCACAAGTAACTTCAGGAGGAGTTAAAACAAAGGAGATAAATTCTTCTACAATGGAGTCTAAGCTTATAAAAAATCTTTATTTTGCAGGAGAAGTTATAGATATAGATGCAGAAACAGGAGGATATAATCTTCAAATGGCTTTTTCTACAGGCTATTTAGCAGGAAGTGATTTTTAAGGGGATTAAATTTAAATTTATCATATTAAATTTAATAAGTTTTAGTATTAAAAATTTTTTATAGGATAAATTAAAAAGAGAAATAAAATACCTTTAAAAGGAGAGAAGTAATTATGCTATATGACTTTAAAGTTAAAGATGTCTTAGGTGAGGAGATTCCTTTAAAAAATTATAAAGGAAAGGTTCTTTTAATAGTTAATACAGCTACAGGATGTGGATTTACTCCACAATATGAGGCCTTAGAAGCACTTTATAAAAAATATAAAGATAGAGGATTTGAAATTTTAGATTTTCCTTGTAATCAATTTTTTGAGCAGGCTCCTGGAAGTGATGAAGAAATTCAAAACTTTTGTAAAGTTAACTTTGGAACAACCTTTAAAACTTTTTCAAAAGTCTCTGTTAATGGAGAAGATGCTTGTGAACTTTATAAGTATTTAAAAAAGGAAGCACCTATGGCAAAGGAAGATACAAAGTCCTTAGAGTTTTATGATAAATTAAAATCTTTAGGCTTTGAAACAGAGGGAGAAGAGATAAAGTGGAATTTTACTAAGTTTTTAATTGATAAAAAAGGAGATGTAGTAGCAAGATTTGCACCTACCTTTGAACCTAAAGATTTAGAAAAAATTATAGAAGAATTACTAGAAGAATAAAAAAATACCTATGCTTTTTAGCATAGGTATTTTTTAGCTTCTTTATGATTTAAATTAAAGCATCTTAAAGAGGAATTATATTTTTTAATGCTCTAATTATATTTATTCCTAAAAAATCCGATAAAATAAGTATTATATTATATATAACTAATAAAAAGTTGAATAGCTTTATTAGTTTATTTATTATTTTTTCACTTTTTGAACCTGTTTTGATTTTAGCTATTTTAAAATTAGCCTTACAAGGATATAAAAGTTCTATTCCTTCAGAGGTAAGAAAATCTAAGAATAAATGAGATATATATCCTAAGACAAAGCCTATGGAAATTACTAAAAATATAATATTATAATTGCTTACATTTAATATTACATAGCAAAATAAGATTATTAAAGAAAGACAAAATAAGCTATGAGTAAAACCTCTATGTCTACATTTACTTCCAATATGTTTTGATAAGAAAGGATACATTTGACTAATTGATGATTTTCTTTGGTCTATATCAGGAAAGATTGAGCCTATGTAAGAAAAATGAAAAAACAAAGCTATAAGTAATATTTTATAAGCTATTTCATAAGGAAATAGAAATAAACTTAAAAGAGTATTTAGCATTAACAAGGAAATGCAAACCCCGCCTGTTTTATGTGTTTCTTTTGTCATAAAAACTCCTTTTAATTTAGTTTTCCTTAGTTTATATTAAAGATATTATCATAATATGCAAAGTTCATAAAGAAAAAAATAAAAATCCTAAAAAATAGAGTGGACAGTTCTATTTTTAGGATTAATAGTTATGGTGGTAATTTTATGTAAGGTTATTACTAAATTAAAATAATAAACTAAGTAAATAATTATTTATATCTAACTTTTAACTGTGGGATTAATAATTAAACATTAAAGGTGAAAATTAATAAAACAAAATCTATTTAAGTAAAATATCAATCTCTTTAATCAATTTATATAAAAATATAAATTTAAATTATAAGGGAGAAAAAGAGTTTGTAATAATTAATTTTATTTTAAAAATAAAATATTGTTTTAGTAATTTAACAGCTTTTATAAATAAATATTTACATTAGCAATACCATAAATGTATTTTATCAGTAATTTAACTCCTAGAAAATACACTTTGCATAACTGGTCAAAAAACATGCAAAACTGGTCATATTATAACTTTTGTAATCTTTATAATAGGGAAATTTATTATAATTATATTTAATAATATTATAAGGAAGTTATTTTAATAATATTTATATGATTAAATAGGATTATATATAAAGTATTAGTAATAAATTAAAAAATTGACAATGAGTAAAAAAAGTAATATCCTTAATTTTATGATTATTGCACAAAATGGAATGGAGTATATTTAAAGAGTTAAAGGGAGTAACTATGAATAAATATGATGTTTTAAAATTGGAAAATCAAATATGTTTTAGGTTATATGCAGCTTCAAGAGAAGTTATAAAAAAGTACAAGCCTATATTAGATAAGTATAATTTAACTTATACTCAATATTTAACTATGATTGTTCTATGGGAAAATGAGAAAATTACTGTTAAAAATATTGGTGAAAAGTTACATCTAGATTCTGGAACTTTAACACCACTTATAAAAAAGTTAGAAAAAATGGACCTTGTAATAAAATATAGGTCAAAAAAAGATGATAGGGTTGTTATAGTTGAATTAACAGAGAAGGGAAGAGAATTAAAAGATAAAATGATAGAAGTTCCAAAGAAAGTATTTTGTACTTTAGGAATGGATGAAAATCAAATTTTAGAACTTAAAAAAGATTTAGACATATTATTAGAAGCAATAAAATAAAAGGATGTATAAAAATACATCCTTTTATTTTATATTAAATTATTACTTTTTATCATCATCTTTGTTATTATTAACTTCTACGTCTATTACATCTACAGAATCTCCATTTGAGCTTATTTCTTCTACTTCTGTAACTGTTCCTTCAGAAGATAGAACTTTTTTTGATAAAACATTTTTTTCATATCTTCTATAGATTATCCAAGCTAATAGTCCAAATACTATAGGACCAGATACTTGGAACATTACAGCTACATAGTCTTTAGTTTCTGCTGTAAGAGGTTGTATAATTGTAAATACATTAGCAAATCCAACTGTTAAGGTTACTATTACAGACCAGATTAAAGCACTCTTATAGTTTTTATAAACTTCAAATGGTTTTGCAATATCTTTTTTCTTTTTAAAGAATGGGAATGCAAAGGATAAGAACATATAAGGTAAAGTCATAGCAACATTTCCCATAAGAATTAAGTAGTCGAAGAATTTAGATGAATCTTCTCCACCCATTGAACAACATAAAACAAATATAATAACTGTTATACATTGAATCCACATAGCTGTAGCTGGCATATTTTCTTTATTTAATCTTGTCCATTTTTCTGGCCATATATCTTTAGGTGTACCTTCTATTAATTGTTTTAATGGAGAGTAACTTAAAGCAAAGAATGCACCTATAAGTGCTAGGAACATTGAAAGTCCTATAAATCTAGCAAAGAAGTTACCAAGCATTGTACAAGCTTCTATGCTTAGTCCAAGTGCTTCACCTATATAAAAACCAAGGTTATTTACAATAATATAAGCTATATTAGCCATGTTTACATCAGGACCAGTTAAATCTCTATTCCAGTTTACAAAGAAACCAATACATAAAATACCTATAGCATAACCAATAACGATTACAAAAGCTGATATTTTTATACCCTTAGGGAAGTTCTTTTTAGGATTTTCTGTTTGGTCAACTAATCCACCTACAACCTCAATACCACCATAAGCAAAAATAGCAAAAACTACAAATCCCAGAACCCCTATAGGAGACTGATAGGCTGGATTTGGAGAATGAATAAATTGTTCAATATTAAATCCTTGTGCAGCTTGGAAACCGTTACTTGCAAGTACAAAGAATCCACCAGCTATTAAAACTATATTAGCTAAAGCAACAACAGTTCCACCTATAGAAGTAATTTTTGATATTTTATTTAATCCTCTAGAAGAAACAAATGTTATTGTAATTAATAATATTATAGCTAAAACAGCCATTGCACGAGGTCCTGTTAATCCAAAGATATTCCAAGTTGAAGTTGTATCTTTTCCAAAGAATACATTAGATAAAGGAATCCAAATAGATGAAGAAACTGATACCATCCATATTAAGTTTGAAGAAAACCACATAAAGGTTACTATAAAAGCAAATTTAGGGTTAACTGATCTAGCCATCCATGAATAAATACCACCCTTTTCTTTTCTGAAAGCTGCGCCATATTCAGCCATCATGAAAGCATAAGGAATAAAGAATAAAATAGCTGATAAAATATACCATATGATTCCACTATAACCCATAAGATAGAAAGTTCTTGGCATGTTAGTAAAGCCATAAACTGATGTGAAAATCATAAGAATTAAGGCTGTCAGTGTTAATTTGCTTTTTTCTTTTGATTCCATATAAAATCACCTCTCATATATACTTTTAAAATCTTATTTTTCTTAAGTATACAAATAATAAAGATTAAATTAAAGTAAAGTATCTTAATAAATTAATGATTTGTTAACAAAAAGTAAATAAAAATAGTCGTAAAAGTATATATTTTTATAAAATAAATAAATATTTAATGGATTTTATATAAAAATAATAAATTTACCAAAATTTATAAAATTAATTTTTATTTATAATATGAACTAAAAATTAAAGAGTTAAAAATTAAAGAAAGGCCTTTCTTATTATATATTATATTCTTTTTATTTTAGAAAAGAACTTAAAAATAAATAAGGTACAACTTAATTTAAAAAAACATATAATTTATATATATTTATTTTTAGGTGATTAAATGACCTTAGAAAATCAAAGATATTTATGGATTTTAGGTGCTTTTTATTTTTTATTTTTAAGTTTTATTTTTTTAATAAAAGGTTCAAAGCTAGGCTGGTTTACCATTATAACCTTTATAATCTTATGGTTTAGTTCTTTAAAGGTTAAAAATTCCTTAAAAAAACATAAGTCCTTTAATTATTAAAAATTAGGTTTTAGATTTTTTTACTTAATAGTATTAATTTTTTAGAAAGGGGGGAAGTTGAGGTTAGCTTTATAAAGGAAGTTATCTAAAAAGTATGAAATATAGAGTAAATAGTTTAAATAGTAAAAAAACAGCTATTTTAGGGTTAAAGGATTTAGAAGAAAATTTAGATTTTTTTATTGAAAGAACATTAAAATGTAATCCGAGGTATGTTGTTTTAGGAAGTAATTCTATTTCCTTAAATGAAAAAATATTAAGGGCTTTAGGGGATTTAAATTGTCCTAAAATTTTAATAACTAAATTTAATTATAAATTTAAAAATCAAAAAGAAGCCTTAAATAGTATAAAACTTATTAAGTTATTAAATAAAGAAAATACTGCTGTATTATTAAATTCCTTAAATGACAGTAATTTTATATTAACTGATAAAATAATTTATTTAAGTTCTAAAGGTTTATTTGAAAATTCTTCAAATAATAATGTTTTATTTGAGGTTATTAATTCAAAAGATTCTAATTATATTTTATGGAAAGAGGAAATTCTTTTATTTCTTAAAAATTCTTTATTAAGTTATAAAAGCTATGAAGAAAAAATAGCAATAAATAATAACTTAGAAAAAGAAAAAGAAAATTTAAAGGATTTTATTTTAAAAGATTTTTCTTCTTTATTTAAGAAACAGGAAAAATATAGGTATTTATTAAATCTTTTAGAAAGTATAGAAGAGGAGATTTTAAAGGGCTCTGATATTTATGATTTTTCGAGTAAGGAGTTTTTTATTTTAATAAATAGAAATAAGAAAATCTTAAAGAAAATAGAAACTTTAAAAGAAGAAATATTAAAAGAGATATTTAAAAAGTATGAGAGTAGAAAATATAATAATTTCTCAATAGATTCTTTAAAAAAAGAGTTTGATAGCTTTTTAGAAGAATTATATATTTGGCTTTCTAAGGAAAATCTTTTTAAGGATTTATCATTTAAATGGAGAGAAGAGGGGGTACTAGATTTTTTATTAAGAGAGTATAGCAAAAATGATAAGCTAATTTTAGATTTTTATAAAAGCTTATCTTAGAAGAGAAATTTTTAAAATAAAAATTTTGATAAAATAAAAGCTCTTATAAATATTTATAAGAGCTTTTATTCTTTTTATTCTGGTAAAGCTAAATTACAAGTTGATAACATGTCAATAGTTTTGTTTACATCTTTTTTTACTCCTGCTAAAATAACTAAATCCTTTTCTTTTAAAATAGTATTAGCCTTAGGCATAAATTCATTATTATCTCTAATAATTGAAAAAATTCTGCATCCTGTAGGCAATTTACAATCCTTTAAAGCTTTTCCTATATACCAAGTGCTACTTATGAAAACTTCACGAATTATAATTTTTTCTTCCTTTTCTTCTAAAGGATTATTTTCTATTTTTAAGTTTATTAACTTTTCAAAAAGGATAGGGAAACAAATACAAGTAATTACAGTTGTAACTACAAAGGCTGAATAATCAGCTAAATTTATATAACCTAGATTTAAGGCTATTTGAGCTCCTACTATAACTAAGCTAAGTTGTGCTGTTAAAATCATAGAAGCAGCTAAAGAGTTTTTAGTTCCATATTTATTTTTTAATAAAAGAGAAGGAATTAATTTTACTAAGAAAAATATTAAAATAAATATAGGGATTTTAAGAAAAGCCTTTGGATTTTCAAAAACATCTTTTAAATTTACATTAACTCCAACCATTATGAAAAATATAGGAATTAAAAATCCATATCCAACAACATCTAATTGGTGAGATATTTCTTCCTTTGCCTTTCCTACCAATAAGGAGAAGACCATTCCAGCTAAAAAGGAGCCTAAAATTATTTCAGAGTCTACCTTTTCTGCTACTGCTACTAAAACTAGTACAAGAACAAAAGCACCTCTTACACTAAGGTGAAGGTTTTTAAAGGTAATTGTTGAAAAGTCGTGTACTTTAAAAATAATTTTTGATAAAAAATATACTATTACTGCAACTAAAAATATTATTAAAAAAGTAAAGCTTTTAAAGTTTAATCCATTTATATAAATGGAAGATACAAAAGTAATACCTATTAAACTTACTAGTTGAGTTATTATTCCAAAAACAAGTAATGTTTGCCCATAGGAAGTGCTTATTATATTCTTACCCTTTAATATAGGTACAAGAAGTCCTGGTGCTGCAGAGGTAAAAAGCAATGCAAAAAATATATAACCCTTTGATATTCCAAGAAATTTTAAGGAAAAGGATAAAATTATAGCTATTAATATAGAAACAATAAACATTTTTATACTTGTAAAAAGTTTAGAGTCTTTTAGTTTTTCTCCTTCCTTTAATTTAAGTTCATCAAAGTCTATAGCAAGACCACTTAAAAACATTAAATAAGCTAAGCCTAGATTTGATAAAAATAAAATCCAAATGTCTGGTTTTATTATATTTAAAAAGCTTTTTCCTAGAAGTATTCCTATAAAAATTTCACCAACTTGATAGGGAATATTAACCCTTTTTAATTTAGAAACTAAAAAGGGTGTAAAGAAAGCAACTATAGATAGAATTAATAGTGAATCATAATTTATAGTTCCGCTCATAAAATAAATCCTCTCTTTTTCTTTAGTTTATATTAAATTTAAATATTTAAGTTCATATATAAGGATTTTTTCTCTTGAATTATATTCGTATTTTTCAGGAATTTTTATTTCTCTTTTTAAAGAGAAAGGAGTATAGTTTTCTAAATAGAATATATAGTCTTCAGAGGGATAATAAAGTATTATGTTTACCTGTCTTTCAAATTCGGAAATGGATTCTAAAATATTTTTAAGAACCTTCATAAAAATTTGTTCTGAAAAGGGATTAAAAAAATAAAATTTATTATCCTTAGGAGAGATTTTATAATCTTCAGCAAAAATATTTAAAAAATTTATTTTATCCTCTCTTATTTTATTTTGCGACAAATAACTTTTTTTATTTTCTAAACATTTATTAAAGTAATAGGAGTTCATTTCTATTCCTGTAACATTAAGGTTAAAAAAATAATTAAAGTAAAAATTAAGTCTTCCTTTTCCACAACCAAAATCTACTATAGAATCTTTTATTGAAAATTCTTCTTCTTTAGAAAGAAGTTCTAATATAGAATAAGAGGTAGGTTCATACCTGTTATAGTGAAGAGAATCATTAAAGTTTTTCTGCTCACCAGAGGTTTTTATCTTTAGTAATTTTTCAAAATATTGTTCTTCCATTTTTCTTTCCTTAATCAATTATTTAAATTTATATGTATCAGTATATTATGTTACTTTAAATTGGGCAAGGTAATTTTTAAGAAATACTTAGTTAATATAAAATACCCTTAGTAAAAAGTGAAAAAAGCTAAGAATATGCCCTATAGGTGTTCTTGGTTAAAATTTTATAATTAGATAAAATAAAAAGGAATGATTAAAATACAAAAGATATTTAGGAGGACTAATTATGAGGAGCAATTATCATACCCATACATATAGATGTAATCATGCTAAAGGAGAGGTTTTAGATTATGTTAAAGAAGCAATAGAGGCTAATATAGATGAGATTGGAATTTCTGACCATATGCCTCATCCAGGAAAAAATATAGATAACTATCATAGAATGGCTTATGAGGACTTAGAAGATTATTTTAAAAAGATAGAAGAAGCAAAAAAAATATATGGAGATAAAATATCCATAAGAGCTTCTATAGAATGTGAATATTTTCCTGATTTTCATTGGCTTTATGAAGAATTAAAGGATAAATATAAAGTAGATTATTTAGCCTTAGGAGTTCACTTTTTTCCTTATAATGGGCAATGGGTTTATATAGGAGCTATAGATTTAACCCCTGAAATATTAAATATTTATGCAGATTTTGTAGTTGAAGCTATTAAAAGTGGGTATTTTTCTTATTTAGCTCATCCTGATTTGTTTGGAATTAGTTATAGAAATTGGGATAAATATTCAATTGAAGCCTCTAGAAAAATTTTAAAAGCTGCACAAGATTTTGGTGTAGTTCTAGAAATAAATATAAATGGGATGAGAAGAAAAAGAATAAAATACAATAATGGAGAAAGGTATCAATATCCTATAAAAGAATTTTGGGAGTTATCTAAAGAGTATAATGTTAAAAGAATAGTAGGCATAGATGCACATAATCCTATAGAAATGAAAGATTTAGATAGAGGTTTAGCTTTTGCGAAAGAAAATGATTTATGTGTTATAGATAAATTAAACTTTTAAATAAAAGGTAGAAGCTTAAAAGCTTCTACCTTTTATTTAAAAATTTTATGCAAGTAGGAGAGGGAATAGAAAAATCATTATTTATAAGTTTTAAAGTTCCATCACTATTTTTAAAATATATAGTTAAATTATTAGACCTTTCATTAGCTATTATTAAAAAGTTATTACAAGGGCTTATTTCAAAATCTCTAGGGAAATCTCCATGAGAACTATAGTGATTTATAAGTGACAATAAACCACTTTCTTCATTTATTTTAAAGGCAGATATTCCATTAAAGCCTCTATTTGAAACATATAAAAACTTATTGCAAGGGCTTATTTTTATAGCAGAACCAAAATTTTGTCCACCAAAACCATTAGGAAGTACATGGAGATACTGAATAAGTTTAAAGCCCTTTTCACCTAGGTATTTTAAAATTATAATTTCTGAGCTATATTCACAAATTACATAAGCAAATTTTCCATCCTTTGAAAATACTATATGTCTAGGTCCACAACCTTTTTTGCAAATAAAGCTTAAGTTTTCAATGTATGTTAAGATTTTATTAGAATTTAATTTAAAAAGTTCAATTCTATCCATTCCTAAATTTATAGCACAAATAAATTTTTTATCAGGAGTTAAGGATGCATAATGCATTTTTGAATTATCTTTATGATAAAAGGAACTTAAGGATTTATCTATGTCAAAATTTTCATTTAAAGAATATGTATTTATTGATTTTTCATGGTAATTACTAGAGATTATTAAAGATTTATGTGGAATTATATTTATATGACATGGTTTTTTTCCTTGAAGTAAACTAGCACCTGTTAATTTTAAGGAATAATCTTCTTCTATATTATAAGAAGCAACTCCACCTAAGGTATCTAAGGAAAAAGGATTTCCAACAGCATATAGTTTGTTTTTATGAATGCATAGATAGGTTGGATTTCCAAATCTAGCAACTGGACACAGCTCATAAAGTTTTCCATTATCTGTATCTAAAGATAGCTTATATATTCCTTCACTAGCCCCATTTGTGTAAGTACCTATATATGCAATAGATTTATTCATTATTAAAAGCCCCCTTTAGGTTTATTATATTGTTAAATTATAAATTTATTTGTATTATATAAGATATATTAACAAATTTTATAAATAATATTAAATATTATTTGTTATACCATATAAAATAAAAATAGTAAAGATTATAATAGATAAAAGTGTATAAAGTTTTATTCTTTATTTTTAATGGAGGATTAATATGAAAAAGACTATAGGGATATTAGCTCATGTAGATTGTGGAAAAACAACCTTTTCAGAGCAACTTTTATATCATACAAAAAGTATAAAAAATAGAGGTAGAGTAGACCATAAAAATTCTTATTTAGATAATAATAAAATTGAAAAAGAAAGAGGGATAACCATTTATTCTGAGGTTGGAAGATTTTTTATAGAGGAGGATGAGTATTATCTTATAGATACTCCAGGTCATATAGATTTTTCACAAGAAATGGAGAGAGCTATTAGTGTTTTGGATTATGCAATTTTAATTGTAAGTGCAGTAGAAGGGGTTCAGGGGCATAGTGAAACAATATGGGAATTGTTAAAAAAGTACAAAATACCAACCTTTATCTTTATAAATAAGATGGATAGAGAAGGAGCAGATATAAGTAGAGTTTTAGATGAAGTCAAAAAGAAACTTACAGAGGATGTTATATTTTTTTCAAATAAAATAGAAGAAGAAGTAATTGAAGAAATAGTAGAAAGAGATGAAGAATTATTAACTTTATACTTAGAAGGAAATTTAGAAAAGAAAAAATTATTACATAATTTAAAAAAATTAATAAAGGAAAATAAAGTGTTTCCTTGCTTATGTGGCTCAGCTTTAATTGATGAGGGTATAGAAGAATTTATAAAGTGTTTTCATAAATTAACTTTTACTAATTATGAAGATAAGAAAGGAAAATTTAAGGGAAGAGTTTTTAAAATAAAGCATGATGAAAAAGGAAACAGATTAACCTTTATAAAAGCTTTAGAAGGAAAGTTAAAAACTAAAGAAGAAATTGCATATTTAAAAGAAACTAAAGAAGTTTTAGAAAAAATAAATGAAATTAGAATATATAATGGAAGTAAATATGACCTTGTAAAGGAAGTTTATGCAGGAGATGTATTTTCTATTGTAGGAATAAAGTCTTTAGAAGCTGGAAATGGAATTTCAATAGAGGATATTAAAGCTTATGATATGGTGCCAACTTTAAAGGCTAAGGTGATATATAGGGAAGGGTTAAATCAAAAGGAAGTTCTTTCTTGGTTTAAAATTTTAGAAAGTGAAGATAATACTCTAAGCCTTTCTTATGATGAAAGATTAAAGGAAATTCATGTAAATATTATGGGTAAGGTTCAACTAGAGGTTTTAAAGGAAGTTATAAAAGATAGATTTAATGAAGAGATAGATTTTGGAACACCAGAGATTTTGTATAAGGAAACAATAGAAGAAGTGGTAGTAGGATATGGTCATTTTGAACCCTTAGGACATTATGGAGAAGTTCATTTAAAAATGGAGCCTTTAAAAAGAAATTCAGGAATAATATTTGAAAATAAGTGTCATACAGATGATTTAACAATTGGAAATCAAAATTTAGTAAAGACACATATATTTGAATGTGAGCACAAAGGTATATTAACAGGCTCTCCTATTACTGATATTAAAATAACTTTATTAACAGGGAGAGCTCATAATAAACACACCTCTGGAGGAGATTTTAGAGAAGCTACAAAGAGGGCTTTAAGACAAGGCTTAGAAAGTGTTAAAAACAAACTTTTAGAACCTTATTACAAATTTAAAATAGAGGTTGATATAAACTTAATAGGAAGAGTAATGACTGATATTCAAAAAATGCATGGAAATTTTAAGGAGCCTATTATAGGAGAAGAAAGAGCTATAATTGAAGGAATAGGACCTGTATCTACTTTTATAAATTATGGTTTAGAATTTCAATCCTTTACTAAGGGAAAAGGGGGACTTTCTCTTAAGTTTTATGGATATGGGCTTTGTCATAATGAAGAAGAGGTTATTGAGAAAATAGCTTATGATAAAAATGCAGATATGGATTATACATCAACTTCTATTTTTTGTTCAAAAGGACAATCTTATTTAGTTAAAGGGGAAGAAGCAAAAAATTATATGCATTGTTTAGTTTAATTAAGAAGATAATTTTAAAAAGTTATATAATTAGACAAAAATATTTAGCTTAGTTATAATTTATAAAGAAAGTTTTAAACTGTTTAAGATGAATTAGTTTTCTATGAGGTGGAGAGATGGAATTAATAAATATTTATGACGACTATAAAGAAATAAATAAAAATTACGTAAATTTTATAGAGGAGATAATAAATAAAAATTTTGAAGGCTTTAGTCATGATTTTATACTTAGTAAATTAGAAAGTTTTCAAAAATCTATAGAGGATTTAAAGATTAAAACTGATACTTTAGAAGTAGATGAAAAGGACAAGGATAATTTAAATGATTTAAGATATTTAATTGTAGATACTTTATTTTTAACCTTTGACTTAAATAACTTTTTTAAGTTAAAAGAGTTTGAAAGGTTTAAAATGAGATTTGTAAATTATATAAATAAAAGAGCTAGAGAAGAAAGAATGAAGTTATTTTAAAATAATAAAGAGAAGCAAGTTTGCTTCTCTTTATTATTTAGTAGCTACAGGAGGAGTAAACACTCTAGAAGCTAATTCTTCATCCATCATATATAAAGCTGCAGGGTTGCCTTCTGATCTTCTAACTTTCTTTAATAATGAATGGAAGTTATTTTCTTCTTCAACTTGCTCATCTATAAACCATTTTAATAAGCTCATAGTAGCATGTTCTTTTTCTTCAAAAGCTATATCAGCAAGAGCATAAATTCTGCTTGTTACTAATTGTTCATGCTCATATCCCTTTTCAAAGGCTTCAATAATATTAGCAAATTCAACTCTAGGTTTATTTACTTGCTCTAATTCAACAACACCATTTTTTTGGAATATATAGTCATAAAACTTCATTGCATGGAATAATTCCTCTTGAGCTTGAACTCTAAAAAAGTTAGCAAAACCACTTAAATCTACTGATTCAGCATAAGCTGCCATAGCTAAATAAGTATATGAGGAATAGAATTCAAAATTAACTTGGTCATTAAGTTTTTTTAATAAATTTTCACTTAACATATATGTACACCTTCTTTTAATTATTTCTATAAAATAATTGTATTATTAAAAGGAAAATTAATCAAACTAATTTATAAAAATTATTAATAGAAATTAGTAGTCTATTAATAATAGATTGCAGTATCTTGAATTTACTTTATAATGCTTAATTTATGTAAATTTTTCTTCAGAAGGTAATTTTCCCAAGTGTTTTTTATAGGTTTTAGAAAAATATGATAAATTATTAAAGCCACTTTTATAGGCACTTTCAGAAATTGTATATCCATTATAAATTATTAAATTTCTTGCATTAAGGCATCTTAAATTATTTGTATAATCTAAGATAGTTTTACCTGTTAATTCTTTAAAGACACGACAGGTATAATATTTACTAAAGGATACATGTCTAGAGATATCCTCTATAGAAATATCCTCTTTAAAATTATCATTTAAATAACTTATTATATTTTTTACCATTAAAATTTTATTGTTTTCCTTAAGAGGTAAGAAGTTTATATTATTATTTGAATACTTTCTTTTAAGATATATTAGCATTTCTAAAATTTTTATTTTTATGGATTCTTTAAAGTAAAGGTCTTGATTGGTAAACTCTTCTTTTATTTTTTCAAAATTTTCTTTTATGTATAAATCATCAATTAAGTTTTCAAGCTTAAAATCAGTAAAGTTTTTTAAATTCTCTTTAAGAAAATTATTGTCTATAATAAGACAATAATACTTACAAAAAGAGGATTTTTTTTCTATAGAATGTAGTTCTTTTGAGTTTACAATAACTGTATTAAAGGGTTTAATATTTATTTTTTTATTGTTGCAGTAAACTAAGGCCTCACCAGATAAAAAAAATAATATTTCTAAACCTTCATGATAATGCATAAAATAGCTAGGTCTATTATCATCTAAAATATCACAATGAAATATTATAGGGAATTTTAAGTCCTTATGACAATGATTTTCGTATATATAATTTTTCATAAAACCTCCTTAATTGAAAGCAATATTGTATTAAAAAATGGCAAAATTATTACTTAAAGATAAAAAGTAATTTTATATAATAATAGTAAACATTTAAATTCTTTATAATTATTATATAAAAATCTTTTTTAAAGTAAAGGGTTTATTAGGGGGAATAATATATGCATTTAATACCGAGACCAAAAAACATTTTAAATAAAGAAGGAGAGTTCTTCATAGAAAGAGATACAGAAATTATTTTAAGTAGTGAGTTATCCTTTGAAAATTTAAACTCTGCATTAATACTTAAAGAGGAAATAGAAAATTCCTTAGGATATAACCTTAATATAAATAAATTATTTATTGAAAAGGATTATAATAATTCAATAATTTTTCAAAAGGTTCAATTTGAAGAAGAGGAAGAGTATAAGATTGAAATAAATAAAGATAAAATAATAATAAAGGGAATGGATAAGGGACTTTTTTATGGATGTCAAAGTTTAAGACAACTTATAAGAGAGTTTGGTGCTTGTATTCCAAGTATGATAATAGAAGATTCTCCATATTTTAAATATCGTGGTTTTTATCATGATGTAACAAGAGGTATGGTACCAACTTTAGAGACTTTAAAAGAATTAGTAGATAAAGCAGCTTTTTATAAAATAAACCAACTTCAATTATATATAGAACATACCTTTGCTTTTAAGGGAATGAGTGAAGTTTGGATGGATAAGGACCCTTTAACTTCAGAAGAAATATTAATATTAGATAAATATTGTTTAGAAAGGTACATAGAGCTTGTACCGTCTTTATCTACCTTTGGACATTTATATGAAGTTTTAAGAAGTAAGTCCTTTAAAGAACTTTGTGAATTAGAGGAGATAGATTGTGAGTATTCCTTTGTAGATAGAATGGCTCATCACACCTTAGATGTTACAAATCCTAAGAGTTTAGAGCTAGTTGAATCAATGCTTTTAGAATTTATTCCTTTATTTACTTCAGATAAATTTAATATTTGTTGTGATGAAACCTTTGATTTAGGAAGAGGAAAAAGTAAGAATAAAGCAGAAGAATTAGGTGTTGGAAGAATATATACTGAATTTTTAAATAAGGTTTATAACATTGCAAAGAGATTTAATAAAAAGGTTATGTTTTGGGGAGATATTATAGTTGGATATCCTGAACTTTTAGAATATATACCAGAGGATTTAACTTGTTTAACTTGGAATTATCATCCTCAAGCTAATGATGTAGCACCAAGAATTATAGCTGAAAATAATAAGGTTCAATATGTTTGTCCTGGCGTTTGCGGATGGAATATGCTTATGAATCTTATAGAAGGTTCCTTTAGTAATATAAGAAGAATGGTTAACCATGGAATAAAATATGGAGCTATAGGAGTTTTAAATACAAACTGGGGCGATTATGGAAATATAAATTTATTAGAAAATTCAATTCCATCTATGATTTATGGAGCTAGTCTTTCATGGAATCCAAGGGAAGAAGATTTTAATGAAGTCTTTAAATCAATATCAATTATGGAGTTTGGAGATAAGGCTATAAATGTAGTTTCTTTAATGAATAAGTTATCTAAAAATCAAGTTGCAGGATGGGGAGAACTTGTTAGATGGAAAGAAAAATTTAATAAGAGAGAGGAAACAAGAGAAGAAATTAAAAATATAGATACTTTAAAGCTTTTAGAAGGATATAATACTTCTATAGAGGTAAGAAAAGATTTTATAAGAATGCTTAAAGAGGTAGAAAACAAGGAAGCTATTCAAAGATTTATCTTATCTTCAAAGGGCTTAGAAATTTTAAATAAAATTTTCATGGTAATTCTTGAAAGAGAATTTAATAAAAAAAGCTTAATAGAAATTAATAAAAATAATTTAGCTAAGGAATTAGAGCTTTGGTTTTATGATTATAAATCAGTTTGGAGAAAATCAAATAAAGAGAGTGAATTAAATAGAATAATGGAAGTTATAAAATATACCTGTGATTATTTAAGAGCGTAGGGGAATATAAGGACTAAACAAAAATAAATTAAAGGAGTATAATTAAATAGGAAGAAATATTAACTTTGTTGATAACTTTATTTATTATGTATAATTAATAAAATGAAAGAAGGTAATAATTATGAATTATTGGCAAATATCAGCAGAGATAGGAAATACAAATTTAATAGATATATTCTTTGATTTAGGAGTAGCAATTGTTGGTCCTGGAAATATAGGTGATTACTTTGATAATAAGGAAGAATATGAACTTTTAGAAAAGGATGGAGCTGTTATAAAAAGATTTGCAGAGGAAGTTAAGGTTGGAGATGTGCTTATCTTAAAACAAATAAATTCAAGAGATGGAAGTTTTACTATTGTAGCAGCTGGAAAAGTAACAAGCCCGTATAGATTTGAACCTATATTTAATAAAGTAGGATTAGATGAATTACCTATGCAACATTGTAGAAGAGTAAAATGGTATATTCCTACTGATGGATTAGTAATTGACAAGGAAGGCTTAAGTATAGGACTACAAAAGCTTAAAGATGATAGTCCACTAAAGATAAAAGCTCAAGAGTTTATGAGTGAATTAAAAGAAGAAAATTAGTTATAGATAATTTTAATTTATTTAAAAATTATTTTTAAAAGGAATTTCTAGAAAGGTTTCTAGAAATTCCTTTTTTATTTTTAATTTATAATTTTAAATTAAAAATAAAGTATATAATTAAAAATCAAGATATATAAAGAAAGTCCTATAAGATAAAATTATCTTATAGGACTTAATTTTTAAATGTTTAATATAATTTTAAAAGTTCGCTTGTATTAATAGTAATACTGCTGCGAAGGCAGCTATTATTCCCATTAGAGGCATAATAAACTTCAACCACTTGTTGTAGGTTATATTTACCATGGCCAGAGTTGCCAAAATCAATCCGGTCGGTGTTATGAAGGATATTAAACCTTGTCCAAATTGATATGAACTAACTATAACATCTCTAGATAATCCAACAGTATCTGCAAGAGGTGCCATAATTGGGATTGCTAAAACTGCAAGACCTGAAGATGATGGTATAAAGAATCCTAAGATTATGAATATAACAAGCATTAAGATTATAAAGATGTTTTTATCCATACCTTGTATTCCGTTTGAGAAAACATAAAGTAATGTATCTGAAATCTTACCATTTTCAAGTATTAAGTTTATAGATCTTGCAACACCTATTACAAGAGCAACACCAACTAAGTCAGCTGCACCTGCTATAAAGGTATTTACAAATTTCTTTTCTCCCATTCCAGATATAACACCTAGGATTATTCCAACTACTAAGAATAGAGCAGTCATTTGTATGAAGCCCCAACCCTTAGATGAAACTCCGTAAACTAGTACTAGGAAAGAACAAGCAAATATTAATAACATAAGCTTAAGTCTCCAAGTAAATTTAGGAGCCTCTGTGTTAGCATCATGAAGGAATTTCTTTTCGATTTCTTCTTTTTGGTCATAAACAAGTGATTTAGTAGGATCGTTTTTAACTTTTTTAGCATATCTAAGGATATAAATTATAACAATAGCTGTAGCTAAAACTAATCCTATAGTTCTAAAGTTAAGACCTTCTTTAAAGCTTATTCCAGCAGCAGTTGATGCTATTACTGATGAGAATGGGTTGACAGTTGAAAACATTGTACCTATTGAGGAACCCATATATATGGTAGCTATACAAACAATGGCATCATAGCCAGAGGCTAGGAATATGGGTAGTAAAATCGGGTACAGGGCAATGGTTTCTTCTGCTAAACCAAATGTAGTACCACCAAGTGCTACTATAATTGATAGTAGTATTATAAGGATATATTCCTTACCCTTAGTTAGCTTTGAAAGGCTAGCTATACCAGCGTTAAATGCACCAGTTGCATTTAAAACACCTATTACTCCACCAATTATTAAAACGAACATTATGATATCTATTGTATCGTAGGTTCCTTGTATTGGAGCCTCAATTATTTCAGCAATACCTTGAGGATTTTGTGTAACCCTTTCGTAAGTATTTGGTATAGCAATAGGCTTATTTATACTTCCATCAGTAAATTTATCTAAGTCTATTTTTACACCAAGCTTGTCTAAGGTATCCTGACTTACAGCTTCTTTAGTACTTTCTCCTTGGGGATTAGTAACAATAAAAGTATGTTCTTCTTCATTGTAGGACAATTTAGAATATGACCCTGCAGGAATTAAGTAAGTTAAAACAGCTGAAAATATCAAAACAATAAATAGCACAGTAAAGGCCGTCGGAAATGAAAACTTTTTCTTCTTAGTCTTCTTACTCATTTTTTTACCTCCTCTTTAAAAATTTTTATTATTTATTTTACAAATAAAAATCAGTAAATAAACTTTATTGATTAAATACTTGTATTGTCTTAATTATACTCTTTTGTAATTTTGGGGTAAAGAGTAAATATTATTAAAGTAATGAATTATTAATGAAATAAATATAATTATTATTTAGTACAAAATGAATTTATTTAAGCTTGACTTAATATAAAATTTAATATATAAATTTATTAATTATCATATTTTTACATAATTAAAATAAATTTAATATATTGTTTTAAAGTGTAAAAATGCCTATAATAGAGAGTAAATAAAGGGAAAGATTGCTTTGGTTTTTAATATTTTACATAACTTAAAGGGGAGTTATACTATTATGACAGATTTAAATTTTAAACAAATATTAGAATTATGTCCTATGGAGTATATTTACGGAACAGTAAAAGAGGAGGATTTTTTTGTTGTTAATTCTAGTATAAAGGAATTCAACAATAGGTTTTTAAATGAGTTTTTAAATATTAATATGGACTTTAAATATTTATTTAAGAATAAGAATTACTTTTTAGAAGATATGGTCTGTGGAAAAATAAGTGTAAAATTAATTGAGGATAATTTAGTTGTTTTTTGGTTTAGTAAAGGTTTACTGAAGGAAGAAACAACTAAAGAAAATTCACTAGATAAAATAAAGGATTTAGTTATAAGTCTTTTAAATATTTTAAAAGAATATGTAGATAAAAAGAATTTAAAATTACATATAAAAAAGTCTTTAATTAAGGAGTGTGCAAATAATAAGTGTCTTTTTAATAAGGAAAATCTATATTTAGAAAATAAAGGCATAATAAGTAGTAGTTTTCCTTGTGATAATCATAATTGTTATAGAAGTGAAAAAAGTAATAGAATGTTTTTTGAGGTTTTGAATTATTTAGAAGATGTTGTAATTATAAAAGAAGGAGAAAAAACTATTTATGTAAATAATGCTTTTGAAAAATTATATGGAATTAATTGTAAAGAGTTATATAAAGAAAAAAGTATGATAGTAAAATTAGATATGATACATCCAGAGGATAGACATAAGTTTAATAATATTGATTTTAGCAATTTTTTTATGGAAAGTGCAAGAATAATAAGAAGCGATAATGAAATTAGAAATGTTTTATTTAGAGCAAATTCAGTAAAGGATGAAACTGGCAAATCAGTTAGGAGAATTATAGTTATTAATGATATTACAGATAGTATAGAACAAAGTCATGAAATGGATAAGTTAAGAATGGAGTTTTTTGCAAATATATCTCATGAATTTAAAACTCCAGTTAATTTAATTTATAGTGCCCTTCAGCTTTTAGAGTTGAAGTTTAAAAAAAGCATAGATTCGGATTCAGAAGGATATATAAATTACATTAAGATGGCTCAACAAAATATATTTAGATTATTAAAGCTTATAAACAATTTAATAGATAGTACTAAATTAGAAGCAGGATTTTTTAATATTAATATTAAAAATCATGATATAGTAAGTTGTGTTGAGGATATAACTTTATGGATATGTGAATTTGCTAAAAATAATAAGATAAATATAACCTTTGATACTGAAGAAGAAGAAAAAATAATTGCTTTTGATTTAAGTCATTTAGAGAGAGTTTTATTAAATGTATTATCTAACTCAATAAAGTTTAATAAAGAAAATGGAAATATAGATGTTAATATGAGTTTTAATGATAAAGAAGTTATAATAAGCATTAAAGATACGGGAATAGGTATTCCTAAGGATAAAATGAATATCTTATTTAATAGGTTTAAAAAAATTAGCAATAGGCTTACAAAAATTAATGAAGGTAGTGGTGTAGGTCTTTATATAGCTAATGAGCTAGTTAAAATAAATGGTGGAGAAATGGAGATTAAAAGTGAATTAGGAGAAGGCACTGAGGTTTTAGTTAAACTTCCAGTTAAAAGGATTGAAAATGAAGGCGAATTTAGTCAATATATAAACTTTTCTGAAAAAGAAAATAGAGAAGAGTTTTATAAAATAGAATTATCAGATATATATAATATTTAAAAGTTAAGGTTTACATCTATTTGGTGTAAACCTTAACTTTTAAATATAAACTTTTATTATATTTTTTTGATAAATATTTAATAAATAAAATAAATTGTAAATAATGGTATGAAAACCTTTTCTGAAATAACTTTGTGTTGTAAAATGATTTTGCTAATAAAAGTATTTTAATATTAGATTAGACAAAAAAATACATAGGGGGATTTTTTCATGCAAATTTTATTTGGAACATTATTGTTACTATTGGTTTTAGGAGGATTTACTTTATTTAGTTACAAAGCACCTCATGGAATGAAAGCCATGGGTGGACTAGCAAATGCTGCTTGTGCCAGCTTTCTAGTTGAAGCCTTTCATCTGGCTTTCTTTGGAGACGTTTTACAAATACCTTTTTTAGCAGAAGTTGGAGCTGCTAACGGTAGCTTAGGCGGAGTTGCTGCTGCAATTTTAGTACCATTAGCTCTTGGCGTATCTCCAGTATATGCAGTTTTAACTGGACTTGCTTGTTCAGGGTTTGGAATATTACCAGGATTTATAGCGGGATATCTTGGATCATTTGTTATTAAGTTTTTAGAAAGAAAAATACCTGCAGGACTTGATTTAATAGTTATTATCATTGTAGGAGCACCACTTGTAAGAGGTATAGCTACAATATCAAACCCACTTGTAGAAACAACTCTACAAAATATAGGAAGCGTTATAACAGCTACATCAACAGCTAGCCCAATAATCATGGGAATTATTCTAGGTGGAATAATCACTGTAGTTGCTACAGCACCATTAAGTTCAATGGCTTTAACAGCTATGTTAGGATTAACTGGTCTTCCAATGGCAATTGGAGCTTTAGCAGTATTTGGTTCATCTTTCATGAACTTCGTATTCTTTGGAAAAATGAAATTTGGTAGTAAAAAAGATACCATTGCCGTTGCCATAGAACCACTTACGCAGGCGGATATTATTTCTGCAAACCCTATACCGGTCTATGTAACTAACTTTATAGGTGGAGCATTATCAGGTATAGTTGTTGCTTTAATGGGTCTTGTTAACAATACTCCAGGAACTGCAACACCAATAGCTGGTTTCGCAGTAATGTTTGCTTATAACCCAGCACTTAAAGTATTACTTGCAGCTGCAATAATCATAGTGCTAAACGTTATTGCTGGTATGATAGGATATCTATTATTTAGAAATTACAAGATAATGACAGCAGATCAAGTTAGAAACAACAAAGTACAAGAAGTTGATGCAGACAAAGAAAAAGATGATTATGTTGTCGTCTAGTTTATGATTAAAAAAAGGAAGGTGTACTTATGAATAATCTTTGTGTTTTTGATATACTAGGCCCTATAATGATTGGGCCTTCTTCCTCACACACAGCAGGAGCAGCAAGACTTGGAAAAGTAGCAAGAGCTGTAGCAGGAGAAAAAATAGCAAGTGTTAAATTCTTACTTCATGGTTCTTTTGCAAAGACTTATAAAGGTCATGGAACTGATAAGGCTTTACTTGCTGGAATATTAGGAATGAATCCAGATGATGAAAGACTTAAAAGATCTTTAGAAATTGCTAAAGAACAAGGTTTAGATTATGAATTTGTAGAATGTGATTTAGGAGATTACCATCCAAATACAGTTAAATTCATAATTGAATGTGAATCTGGTAAACACTGCGAGGTTTTAGGTTCTTCAATAGGTGGAGGAAGTATAGAAATCGTAGAAGTTAATGGAAAAGAAGCTAGCTTTAGTGGAGCTTATCCAACTCTTATTACATGTCATGATGATAAATTTGGAACTGTAAGTAAGGTTACAGAGCTTCTTTCTGAAAAAGAAATAAACATAGCATTTATGAATGTTTCAAGAACTCAAAAGGGAATGGATGCTACAATGACTTTAGAGATAGATAATGAAATTGATGAAAGTCTAATAAAGCATATAGAAGAAATTGACGGAATAAAGAAAGTTATATTTATAAATCTAGAGGAGGATGGTGAGTAACCGATGAAAGTTGCAAAAACTGGAGAAGAACTTTTAGAAATATGTAAAGAAGAAGGTATTAAACTTAGTGAATATGCCTTAGTATCTGAAATGGAAAATAAAAACTTAACTAGAGAGCAAGTTTATGCAAAACTTAGAAAAACTTTAGAAGTTATGAAAGAATCTTCTTCAAAGGGAAGAAAAGAAGAAGTTTATTCTTTAAGTGGTTTAATAGGTGGAGACGCTTATAAATTACAAAAATATTTAGAATCAGGAAAGTCCTTTACAGGAGATGGAGCTATTTTAGCTATGGCTATGGCTATTTCTTCATCGGAAGTAAATGCATCAATGGGTAAAATAATTGCATGTCCAACTGCTGGTTCTTGTGGAATAGTTCCTGCTGTAATGTTTACTGCTAAGGAAAGATTAAACTTAGATGATGAAAAATTACTAGATGGACTTTTAGCAGCATCAGCTATAGGACTTATAATAGGAAGAAATGCTACTTTTGCAGGGGCTGAAGGTGGATGTCAAGCAGAGTGTGGTTCAGCAGCAGCAATGGCAGCTGGAGCTCTTGTAGAACTTATGGGAGGAACACCTGAAATGTCTTTAAATGCAGCAGCTATAGTAATTAAGAATATTTTAGGATTAGTTTGTGACCCTGTAGCTGGACTTGTAGAAATTCCTTGTGCAAAGAGAAATGCATCAGGGGCTGTAAGTGCTATTTGTGCAGCTGACCTTGTAATGGCTGGAATAAAATCAAAGATACCATTTGATGATACAGTAATTGCTATGGCTCAAGTAGGAAAAGCACTTCCTGAATCTTTAAGAGAAACAGCTCTAGGAGGAGTTGCTATTACTAAGACTGGACTTATGTTAAAAGAAAAAGTTTTTGGTAAGTAATTTAAATAAAAGTGTACAAGTATTTACTTGTACACTTTTTTACATTTCTCTTACAACATCCTTATCCCAAATAAAAAGTTGTTCTGAGTTTCTTAAAGATTTAAATAAATTCTTCTTAAAGCCAGGTATTTTTTTATCTAAATCTCTAATAATTCTTTTAATTTCTTCTCGTTTAGTATTTCCATCAGCAGGACAAGGATTTTTTATTACAGGAAAATCATATTCCCTAGAAGCCTTTTTAATTTGGCTTTCATCTATAAATACCATAGGACGAATAAGAGTTAAATCATTTTTATCCATAAAACTTTTAGGAGAAAAACAATTTATTCTTCCTTCATAACTTATAGATAACATAAGCGTTTCTATAGCATCATCTTTGTGATGACCTAAGGCTACTTTATTACATCCTAATTTTTTAGCATTGTCATTTAAAGCTCCTCTTCTTAGATTTGCACATAAAGAGCAAGGATTTTTTTCTTTTTTTACATTAAAGACTATTTCTTGAATATCTGTTTGTATTTCATAAAAGGGAACATTAATTTCCTTGCAAAGTTTATGTAAAGGGGAATTATCAACGCCACCTGGATTTAAAGTTATGGCTATTAATTCAAATTTTTCTGGAGAAAATTTTTGATAGTTTTTTAATATATGTAAAAGAGTTAAGCTATCCTTACCACCAGATAAACCTACAGCTATTTTATCGCCCTCTTCAATAAGTTTATATTCATTTATGGCTTGTCTAGATTTACTTAGTAGTTTTTGCATAGTATTCATTAAATCACCTCTTAATATTTATTTAATTATCTTATAATAAAAGAGAAGATTTTTAAAGAGGAATATTTTATGTAAAAATTAATTTATTATTAACGTAGATATAGAATTTTTTTATTGTTGACTCTATATATTCATAGAAATAAAATAGAATAAGTAATAAGGCTAAAATTAAAAACTTTGAGAGGACTTTAGAATGAGAAATATAAAAATTATATTAGATTATGATGGTAGTAAGTATAAGGGATGGCAAAAGCAAAATCAAAAGGGAAATAGTGTTAGCACTATTCAAGATAAATTAGAAAAGTTAATAAGTAAGATGCTTGAGGAGGATATTCAATTAATAGGTTGTGGAAGAACGGATTCGGGAGTTCATGCAAAAAATTATGTAGCAAATTTTAAAACAAATTCAAATAAAGATTTAGATTTTATGATTACATATATAAATGAATATTTACCTGAGGATATAAGAGTAAAAGATATAAGAGAAGCTAGTCTTAGATTTCATTCAAGATTTAATGTTAAATCAAAAACATATGAATATGTTATAGACAATAATAAATTTCATGATGTATTTTTAAGAAAATATTCTTGGCATATAAGCGAAGAATTAGATTTAAAAAGTATGGAAGAAGGAGCTAAGTATTTATTAGGAACACATGATTTTAAAAGTTTTACAAGTTTAAAATCAAAAAATAAATCAACTTTAAGAACAATAAACAATATAAGTTTTCAAGAAAATAATAATATATTGAGAATTAGAATAAATGGAAATGGATTTTTATTAAATATGGTTAGAATAATAGTTGGAACTTTAGTTTCTGTTGGTCTTAAAGAGATTTCACCTAAAGAGGTGTCTTTAATATTAGAGGCTAAAAAAAGAGAAAAGGCTAAAGAAAAAGCTCCTTCTAAGGGGTTATACCTTGTAGAATTAGAGTATTAAAATAAAGACTTATAAAAAATATAAATAATATATTTTTTATAAGTCTTTTTACATATTATAAAAGCTTAAAAATAAGGGTAAAAAAAAGTTTATAAATATATTATAATAAATACTAAAGATTAAAGGTTTATAAGTTTTAATATAAGTTAGGAGAGAATTTATGAAAAAATGTGATTGCAAGGGCTATAAAAATTGTATTAGCAATAAGGAACTTACTATATTTAAGGATTTAACAGAAGAAGAATTTGACAAGTTAGCTGCTGGAATGACATGTTTTCATTTTAATAAGGGAGAGTATATCTGTTATGAAGGGGAAAAGCTTTCAAAATTATTTTTAATAAGTAAAGGAAGTGTAAAAATATCTAAGCTTACTAAAGGAGGAAAAGAACAGATAATACATATATTTTCCTTAGGAGATTATTTTGGGGAAACAAGTCTTTTTAACAAGGAAGAGGAGATTTCATTTAATGCTATTGCTTTAAATGAAGTTATAGTCTGTGCTATAGATAAAGAGAAGGTTCAAGGGATTTTAGAAGAAAATCCAATAATTGCAATGATAGTTTTAAAATCATTGACTAATCGTTTAAGAGATACAGAGGAATTTGCTCATAAATTAGTAACTAATGATGTTAAGGTAAGAATAGCTTATATGCTAAAAGAATTTAAAAAGAAGTATGGAAAAGTAGAGAGTGGAGATATATTTATAGATTTGCCTATAAATAGAGAGGATATGGCTAACTATTGTGGAATAACCAGAGAAACAATGAGTAGAAAACTTTCAATTTTTGAACAGGAAGGATTAATTGAAATAAGAGGTAATAAATCCTTGATAATAAAGGATATAGATAAGCTAAATAAAATAATTTCGTAGGAAAAACAATTCCTACGAAATTATTTTTTTATTTATTTTTTAAAACCCCTTGAAACTCAAAGGAAGGAACATAAGATTTTGAATTAGTTCCATTTTCTTGAATAAAAGCATTT
This sequence comes from Clostridium sp. TJA032, assembly GCF_058310275.1. Classification (NCBI taxonomy): domain Bacteria; kingdom Bacillati; phylum Bacillota; class Clostridia; order Eubacteriales; family Clostridiaceae; genus Clostridium; species Clostridium sp. TJA032. Next base: position 383,886 of record NZ_JBZEFB010000001.1, read on the forward strand.
TCTACTCCTAAGGAAAGTGCATAATCTATAAGAGAATCGTAATGCTTAGGGTTTAAAGGTTTATCTATTTCTTTGTAGTTACAGGATTTATGCATAGGAGTATATTGATTCATAATGCTTATATATACATTGTTTTTAAATTTAGAGTATATTGTATCTATAATCTTTTTTGAATCGAATAAAAGTCCTGGAAGCATCAAATGCCTAATTATAAGACCCTTTAAAAGTTTTCCTTCTTCTGAAAACTTAGGAGGACCTACTTGTTTAAACATTTCTTCTAAAATTATAAGAAGATTGTCTTTATAATTTTTAACCTTTGAATATTTAAGGGCATATTCATCTTTAAAATATTTAAAGTCAGGAAGATAAACATCTATGTATCCATCTAGTAATTTTATTGTTTCTAAGGTATCATAGCCATTTGTATTATAAAGAATAGGAATGTTTAAGCCCTTTCTTTTTGCTATTTTTAATGCTTCTAATATTTGAACTGCATAATGAGTTGGGGTAACTAGATTTATGTTTTCAGCACCTTTTTCTTGAAGTTCTAAAAATATTTCAGCTAGTCGTTCAATTGAAATTTCAATTCCCTTAAATTCTTGACTTATTTCATGATTTTGGCAAAAAACACATTTTAAATTACAGTGAGAAAAAAATACAGTACCAGAACCTTTTTTAAAAGTAATAGGTGGTTCTTCCCATTTATGAAGTTCTGCCCTAGCTACCTTAATTTTTTCATTAGCCATGCAAACTCCAAGAGATTTAAATCTATTAACTTTGCACTTTCTAGTACAAAGAGTACACTCTTCTAATAGCTCTTTATTTTCCATTAAAACACCTCTAATCTATATTCAATATTAATTATATATTTTAAAATATTAAGTAACAAGAAGTTTAAAGAGAACTAGAATTTTTATAAATTTAGTAATAAGTATTTTATTTAAATTTAATAGTTGTTTAATATGAATATGTAATAAAATGTTATATAATACAATTATTTAGATATAATAAAATAAATAAAATGATAAAATAAATTTAAAGAGATAAATTGTTAGTATTTTAAAATAGACTTATAAATGGAGGGATAAGGATGAGTTATAAATCTAAAAAGCCAAGTACAAGAGAGTCTATAGATTATGAAAGTTTAAGAGATAGATATGATTATGATATTGACGATTTAGATGACTTAGATATTGATGATATGGATGATTTAGAGGATATTTATATTTCCGATGATTGTGATGAATATAGTTATGGAAGTTCTTCTTCAGATTGCAATGATAGTTCAAGTAGTGGATATTATGGGGGAAAACCTTCTAAATTTAAGATTTTATTAAGGAATATAGAGAGGATTGTTTCAGTATTTTTAGGAAGTTTTGCTATAGTATTTTCTTTATGCCAATTAGCTATATGCTTAGGAATATTCTTTATATTAATATATCTTGTGTATAAAATTTTTACTATATTTTAAAAAAATAGATGTTATAATAAATAATGAAAACTTGAATTACTGAGGTAAAGTTATTTATGGAGTATAAATCTACAATTTAGTCTAGGCTATATTTATAAAATGAAACCAATAAGATTTCAACTCTTGTGATTGAAGTTTTATATATTGATAATTTTAATGAAAAGTAATAGCAAGATAATATTTTTCAATTAAAAATTGAAGCTAGAGATAAAGACATTTAATAAATAATTACTGATAGGTTAAAAGATTTGTATAAGTGAATTATTGGTAATATATTGTAATTAAGTATAGATAATTTTGCTACTAATGTAATTGAATATTTCAATTTAAATGGGAAAATCATAATATTTTATTTTTATTTGGTGAAATTGGACAATAAATTGAAGATAATCCTCAATTTATGTTTAATCTTTAAATAGTTATTAAGAATTTAGTTTTATTATATAATACATTATTTTTATATATGTAATATACTATTTAAATAAAGAGTCATTTGAACTTTATTTTAAACAATATTTAGGTGCTTTAAATAAATAATAATTTAATTATGAATTATTAATAATATTATATATTTTAGGAGGAAAAATGAGCAATAATTTTAAGATTAATAAGGAATTAGTATTGAAAATAGCAAAAGAAATATTAGAGTTTGATAGTCCTACTGGATTTTGTTTTGAAATAATTAATAAAATAGAGGAAATGACAAAGTGTTATGGATATAAGTTTGAAAGAACTAATAAAGGATGTGGAATAATTACTATTGGAGGAAATAGTAATGATAAAACAATTGGACTTTGCGCTCATGTAGATACATTAGGTGCAATGGTACGATCTATAACAAAATGTGGGACTTTAAAGTTTACAATATTAGGAGGACCTATAGTACCAACGTTGGATAGTGAATATTGTAAAATAAGAACAAGAGACGGAAAAATTTATACTGGGACTTTTTTAAGTACTAGTCCAGCAGCACATGTTTTTGAGGATAGTAAAACTAAAACTAGAGATGAAAAGAATATGGAGATTAGAATTGATGAAGTAGTAAAAAGTAAAGAAGATGTTTTAGCATTAGGAATTTTTCCAGGAGACTTTATATTTATTGATCCAAAGACTACTATCACAGAAAGTGGATTTATAAAGTCAAGATTTATTGACGATAAAGGAAGCATAGCGGCTTTAATAGCGATGCTAGAAATTATGAGTAGAGAAAATATAAAACCTAAATTTACAACAAAGATATTAATTTCTATATATGAAGAAGTTGGACATGGATCATCGTATATACCAAGTGATATTACTGAATTAATAGCAGTTGATATGGGGTGTATAGGTGATGATTTATCTTGTACAGAATATATGGTAAGTATTTGTCCTAAAGATTCAAGTGGACCATATGATTTTGGAATAACAACAGAATTAATAAATCTCGCAAAAAATAATAGTATAGATTATGCAGTTGATATATATCCTATGTATGGATCGGATGTAAGTGCTGCGTTAAAAGCTGGTAATGATGTAAGGGGAGCTCTTATAGGACCAGGGGTACACGCATCTCATGGTATGGAGAGAACACATTATAAAGCGCTAGAAAATACAATTAAGTTATTATTAGCATATCTAATTTAGAAAATACACTAAATAGTACATTTATTAGTTAAATTTGGTGCAATATAATATCAACAATATGTGATTAGTTTAATAGATTATTAATAAATAAATGGATTGTAGAATTTATTTGAAACTTAACAAGAGACAACTAATTTATGATAAAAAATATAAAAGAAAGTGATTATGCAATTGTTGTTTTAATTGAAGAATATGCTAAAAATTAGAGTGTTTTTAAGGTCAAGTTGTGTTTGAAACTATGCTAACTATTACAGACATTAAAAATAATATGAATAAGTTATTATTTTTAATAAGAAATAAAAGGTATATACTAATGAATTCCCAATATTATTTTAGATATATATGCTATTGATTTTCAGATGATAGTAAGTTTGAAGAATTAATTTATAAGATTAATAATATATCATTATAGATAATTAAAAAGTATTTAAAGTATTTTAGGAGATTTTAAATGTTTACTTTTAGTAAGTAAACATTTAAAATCAAATTTAATTTATGAATTTGAAGAAATTACAGCTAGATTAAAATTTGAATAAAAATATTGTATGTCTCATTTATATGGTTTAGATAAAACTTTATTTATCATAATGGGTATTGATTCATGAGAATAATGATTTTTTATGTTAGTAATAAAATTTTGAATGTAGATGAGGTTGTAAAAAAGACTTTGATAGAGCATGTTAAGAGTTAGTTGAAATATTAGTTTTGAATATTTTTTTAATGATATATATTGATTATTGTGAAAATTATTCAAGAGAGATATGTGATTATTATATTAAATCAAAACTTATAAATTTATTTAAATATAGTTGATTAAATTATGTAGTAGATATATATTTAAATTATGGTAGTTCTGATGTTTGTTAATTACTTAAAGTGAGAAATAGTTTTAGAGTTGCTATTGTAGTAGTTGGAGTAAAAATGTTTAGTATAGTATAGAAATGATACTCTATTAAGCTATAAATAACATTATTTATAGCTTAATAGAGTAAACCACATTTTATATTAAATTAATATAATAAATGTAAATTTGTAAATAATATAATTAAAATGAATTTGATTGAAGTTTAGAAAGTGAAAGGATTTTTAATAGCAAATATTTTAGTTTCTACTTTGTTTTTTAGTGAAGGTATAATTTACAAAGATAATTTATTAAAAGAGGATACGTTAAACAGCAAATTTAATTTAAATAAGAGTTTAAATAAATATGATGATTTTTATATAAAAGATAAGGAAAAAAATTTAGTAAAAGAGTATGCACTAGATTATATGAAAAAGATTTATTTTATGGACTTAGGAGCTAATATAGACGGATTTAAGGACATTGGAAAGGATAGATATTATCAAGTAACTTTATACTCTAAAAGCGTAAAGGGAGAGGCGTTAACAGGGATAGTAGATAGAATTATTATAAACAAAAGAGGAGAGGTTTTAAAAGGAGAAAATGGAGAAGCTTTAAGTGGAATTTATGACCTTATAACTAACTTAAATATGAGTAATGAGGAAGTTTTAGAAATAGAAAAGTTTGCAAGATTGTATGAAGCTGAGTTAAATATTAAAGATTTAGAAGCTTATGTATTAGGAGATAAGGTTTTAAAAAATAAAACTTATTATGAGGTTTACATACTTTCTAAAAGTTTAGAAAATAAAGGTATTTTTGAGCCTTTAGAAAAACTTTATATAAATAAGCTTGGAGAAGTTATTAAAAATATTGATGTTTAAAATGGGGAGATTTAAGATGTGTGGGGCTAAGAGTATAAAATTTATAATAGATATAGCTTTAGATAAAAAAGATGTTTTAAGGGTAAAACTTAATATTAAAAATGCTTATTTAGGTATCCTTCAGTTTTATAAAGGAAAGATAAGAATAGTTAAATTTAATTGTAATGAAGAGTTTTATTCAGATTCAAATTTTATATATATAAATAATAAAAATAAAGAACTTAATTTAGAGTATGAAGTTTCCATAGGATATTTAGGAAAGCATGGAAAAATAGGAGTAATAAAAGAAGATTTGATAAGTTTTTTAGGAGAGCAAGTATTTTTACTTCCAGTTGAAATTCTTACAATTAAAGATAAGGAAAAATCACCTTTTACTTTAGAGGTAGATTTTATGTCTTTTATAAGGTTTTTAAATAACAAGAATTTTAAGGAAGATAATTATAAAAATATTATACCTTTTAAAGAAACTGATTTTAAATTAAAACTTTTAAAGGGTACTTGGAGTGATTTTTATGAAATAATGAAATCTTCCTATACCTTTGGATTTTTTTCTGAATATATTTTAGAAAATGAAGAAGGAAATCTTAAATTATACTATGACATTAAAAATAATTTAGTGAAAAGTATGGAAGAAAAAGAAATAGTTTTAAAAAATATAAATAATATTTATAAATATTATTGTGATTTATTTAATATAAATTGTTTTAATAAAAAAAATATTAATATAGTTTTACTTAGAGAGAATGAAGAAAATAATTCATATATTTTAGGAGGAAGTGGGAAAAATATTATAAGTGCTACCTTTAATCCTTATAAAAAAAGGGACTGGCAGTTGTTATCTCATAGATTATTTCATAGCTTTATGGATAGTATTTTAAAAGAAAGAGCCTATCATCTTCCTCCTAATCTTTGGTTAACAGAAGGCTTAGCTACATATTATGAAAATTTATCTTTAGAATCTTTAGAAAAAGGACTTAAGGAAAATTTAAATATAAGTTTTAATAGGGAAATAGCTAACTTATATACTAGATACTTATATATGACATTAAAAGAACCACTTAGGTTTAGTATTATTCCAATGGAGGAAGGAAGTATAAGAAGTCATGGTAAAATAGAGTTTTTACATTATACAAAGGCTCCTTTACTAGTTTATTTCTTAGAAAGAATAAGTAATTTAAGTGAAAAAGATAAAATAATAAAGCTTTTAATTAAAAATAAGCATAATAATTTTTCTATGGAAGAGTTTTTTTATAGCTTATTAAAAAATAAATGCGATTTTTTCGCAAATAATTATTTATTTAGAAATAACATAATTCCTTTATGGCATTTAAAAGAATATTTAATAGAAAAAGATGTTATATCTATTTTAGAAGAATATGAATATATTTTATGGACATGGTTTAAAGTAGAGGATAATAATTATATTAAAGATAATCTTAAGGGTTATAATGAAAACCATAATAAAATTTTAAGCTATAATAAGTACCTTTTTAATCCTAAAATCATAGAAGTTTTAGAGGAATATTCTAAAAGTTTAAGTTATTTAATAAAAGCATGGTTTATTAGATGTGATTTATGTTCTGTTTCGTATAATGATGAATATGTTAGATATAAAATTTTATTTAAAGAAGAAAATCTTAAAATATGGAATGATTTTATTAATTAGGCTTTGTAAAAATATAATATAAATATTTAAAGTAAATTAAAAGAATGAAAGCTTTAAATAGTCAATATTTATATTTACAACTTTATATAATCTGATATAATATAATTTGTTATTTAAAATTATATATTTTATTGCTATGATGAAGAAGAGTATATAAATAATTATTTTAAAGCGATTTAGGGAGGGTGTAAGCCTAAAAGATAATTTTATAGAAAGAAGCTTCGGAGCTTAGGCTGAAAATCTTAATCTTTAAGGAGTAGGTCTAGGGATAATTCCCTTAAATATTTTAAGTGAGTTAGTTTTATATCTAACTAATTTAGGTGGTAACGCGGAAGTTAAGTCTTTCGTCCTAATTTTTAGGACGAGAGATTTTTTTATTACATAAATTTAGAAAGGAAAGTGAAAAAATGAGTTATGAAAATTTAGCTAATTTAATATTTCCAGAGGTAGATAAAACACCGGAATATTATTTTGAAAAGTATCCAAAGAGAGAATTAAAAGAAGGTGCTAAGGTATTAAGATATGCACCAAGTCCAACAGGATTTCAACATATAGGAGGAGTTTTTGCTTCATTAATAAATGAAAGATTAGCTCATCAAAGTGGTGGAATATTCTATTTAAGAATAGAGGATACTGACCAAAAGAGAGAAGTTGAAGGTGCTATAGATGATACTATAAAAACTATGCATAGTTTTGGTATGGACTTTGATGAAGGAATAACAGGAGAAAATTCAGAAAAAGGAGCTTATGCGCCTTATAAGCAAAGTGAAAGAGCAGAGATATACAGAGCCTTTGTTAAAGACCTTTTAAGAAAAGGATTAGCTTATCCTTGTTTTATGACTTCTGAAGAGTTAGAAGCTTTAAGAGAAAAGCAAATTGCTGAAAAATTAACACCAGGTTGTTATGGTGAGTTTGCTAAGTATAGAGATTTATCTCCTGAAGAAGCTATAAAGAAAATAGAAAATGGTGAAAGTTATGTTATAAGAATGAAATCACCAGGAAATCCTGAAAAAAGAGTTGTTGCTCAAGATATGATAAAGGGAGAGGTTTCATTTCCTGAAAACCTTCAAGATGTAGTAATAATAAAGGGAGATGGACTTCCAACTTATCATTTTGCTCATGTAGTAGATGATACTTTAATGAGAACTACTCATGTTATAAGAGGAGAAGAATGGTTATCATCTCTTCCAATACATCTTCAACTTTTTGATGTTATAGGAGTTGAAGCACCTAAGTATGCTCATATTCCAACAATAATGAAAATGGATGGAAGCTCAAAAAGAAAATTATCAAAAAGAAAAGATGCAGAAAGTGCAGTAAGTTACTATAGAGAAAAAGGATATCCATCTAAATCAGTTATTGAATATCTTTTAAATATTATAAATTCAGCTTTTGAAGAGTGGAGAGCTGAAAATCCAGATAAGGATTATCATGAATATAAAGTTGAATTAGACAAAATGAGTAAAAGTGGAGCCTTATTTGACTTAATTAAATTAAATGATGTAAGTAAAGATGTAATCTGTAAAATGAAGCCAGAGGAAGTATATGATTTATATACAAAGTGGGCAAAAGATTATGATGAAGAAATGTATAATTTAGTTACAGCAAAAGAAGAAATGATGAAGGAAGTATTTAATATAGATAAGGAAGGGCCAAAGCCAAGAAAAGATTTTGCTAAGTGGGATGAAGTTAGAGAGAAGGTATTTTATTTCTTTGATGAATTATTTGATAAAGAAACAGCAGAAAATGTGGAACTTCCAAAAACTTTAGAATTAGAAGAAGCTAAGAGAATAATAGAAGCTTATGAAAAAGCATATAATTTTAATACAGATAAAGATACTTGGTTCTCTGATTTAAAAGAGGTTGCTGTAAGTTTAGGATATGCTACTGATAGAAAGAAATATAAGAAGAATCCAGAGGAATATAAAGGAATGGTATCAGATGTTGCAGGAGCTGTAAGAGCTGCTTTAACACATAGAGCGAATACTCCAGACCTATATACAATAATGCAAATTATGGGTGAGGAAGCTGTAAGAGAAAGATTTAAAAATTTTATCACACTAAAGTAAAAGTTAAAAAATAGTGAATAAAAACTTGCTATTTTAAAATTTTAATGATATAATTTAAACATAAGATACAAAGCTTTAAAAGATGAATAAAATTTTCCTTAAACTTAAAGAATAAAGAAAATTTTTATTAATCCATTTAAATCTTTAAATTTAAGGAGGATGTCAAAATGGCAGATAGAACATTAAAATGTAAAGACTGTGGAGCAGATTTCATATTCACTGAGGGAGAACAAGCTTTCTACAAAGAAAAAGGATTTGAAAATGATCCAGTAAGATGCTTAGATTGCAGAAGAGCAAGAAAAGCTCAAAGAAATAATAGATAATAATTTGTTTATTATAGGTTGTAAGATTATTCTTACAACCTTTTTTAATTTCATGGTAAAATTTTTATTGTAATTATATTTTATAATTATTTTGGAGGATTTTTAATATGGAAATATATACTATAGGACATTCTAATTATGAAGTAAAGAGACTTGTAGAAATGCTAAGAAAATATAATATTAACTGTGTAGTTGATATAAGGGGAATTCCTTATTCTAAATATAATGTGCAGTATAATAAAGAAACTATTAAGAATACTTTAAATAAATTAGGTTTTACTTATGTTTATATGGCTAAAGAATTTGCAGCTAAAAGAGAAAGCAAGGTTTCATATAATTCTCTAGGATATGCTGATTTTAACAAGGTTATAAAGGAAGATTCTTTTAAAAAAGGAGTAGAAAGGCTTAAAGATGGAATAGATAAAGGGTATAGAATAGCTCTTTTAGGGGCTATGCAAGAACCTATTAGGTGCCATAGAAGTATATTAGTAGGGCGAGAATTAGATAAACTTGGCTTTAATGTAAAGCATATACTCCATGATTATTCTTTATGCAATCAAAAAGAGATTGAAAATATGCTATTAGAAAAGTATTTTAAAGATAGAGGACAAATTACTATAGATTCTATTATGGGGAAAGAAAAAAGTGAAGATGAAATGATAAAAGAAGGATATGAATTAGCTAATAAGGAAATTGGATATAGAATGGAAAAACTTTAGCTAATGTTATTTTTAATTTATTTTATAAATTTTTTAAATTGAAATATATTGTATTTATAGAGCTTAGCATAAAGAAAAAGCTAGAAATTAATCCTACTATATTTACAAATAAAAGCTTTGATTTAAGGGCTACATAAATCATAGTTATAGAGGCTATAAAGGTGATTAAAGAGAATATTGCACCAAATTTTTTTTCAGTTAAAAAAAGCTTAATTTTATTCATAACAAATCTCCTCAAATTTTAAGCTATTTTAATTAAGTATAAGTTTAGTTTTATAATCATATAACAAAGAATAGTCTGTGAACCTTTTAAAAGAAATACACTTTAGTATAGCATATTAAAAGAAAAAGACACAGACTATTATACTATTTTTTGGACATTTCTTGAAATATCTCTAAGAAAAAATCCTCTAATTCTTGAACTTTCTTTTCAAGTTTACTAACTCTTTCTTCTAAAGATACTTTAGTTTCCTCCTTAGGAGAATTGTTATTTTCTTCTTTTAAATTTAAAAATTCTTTTTTTAGTTCTTTAAAATATAAATCACTATTATAAATAAAGGTGTCGCTATTATTATAGCTTTTCCTTAAATTTTTAATTTTTCCTTTTAAGTTTTTGGGTAATTTTATAGAATTAATTTTTTTAGGATTAAACTGTGAATAATTGTTTTTTTCTTTAGGAATTTTACTTTGATTTATTTTATCTAAAGAAGGTTGATTATTTAAATTATTATCTAAGGCTACTTCTTTTAAGATGGAGTTATTATTTTTTTTATCATTTATAAGATTTTCTTTTTTAGAGTTTTTTTTCTTAAATTTATTTTTGAAAAAATAAATAAACTTAAGAAATATATTTTTATTTCTTTTTTTTCTTAATCTTTCACTTCTTGAAATTCTAGGAATTTTAATGTTTTCATAAGATTTTATAGTATTTTCTTCTTTAAGAGAAGTATTAATTTCAATATCTTTTATCTCTGGTAATAAAGATTTAGGATCTTCTTCTTTTATATTTAATTTTTCATTTATTGAATCTATAATAGATTGTACATCTTCTCTCTTTTTATAATTTTTATTTATAGAACTATCTGTATTATATAAATTTAAAGGTTCCATATTTATTAAGGTTGGAATATCTTTATCTTTTTTAAAATATCCTTCAGTATTATCAAAGAAAAAACCTTCTTTTTTCATAAAAATAACTATATCTGTTTGGGATAGATTTAGATTTTTTGAAAGTTCATTTAGGTTAATGCCATCTAAAACTAAGGAATTATTTATAAATTTAACTTTATCTGAATTTGTCATGTTTTTAAAATTTAAAGCTATTTTATTCATAATTCATCACCTTTAATAAAAAATATTAATTAGAATATTAAGTTCTTTCTTTATTAAAAAAAGTATATAAAATATTATAAGATAAAAAAAAATAATTTGAAATATATTACAATTTAAAAAGATAAAAATTTCAAAGAAATTAACATAATATATATAGTTTTAATATATTATGATTTAAAATGTTAATTTAGTAAGAAAGATTGTTGCTAAAAAATAGATACAAATGTAAAATAATATTATAAATAAATTAAAGTTAAAAAGGAGATTAAAGATGAACATAGATGAATTAACAAAAAGAATAAATGAACTACATAAAAAACATAAAGAAGAAGGATTATCAGAAGAAGAACACAAAGAAAGAGAAGAACTTAGAAGAGAATATATAAATAGATTTAAAAGTAATTTAAGAGAACAATTAAAGGGAATTGAGCCGAAAAATAAGAAAAATTAAGGGTGATTTTTGTGGGTGTTACAATAGAGAAATTAATAAAGGATTTTAAATTAGAGGTAGTACAAGTTGGAGAAGAAAATGTTCCTATAAATGTTTGTGATGTAAACAGACCAGGACTTCAATTAGCAGGATTTTATAACTATTTTGCTCCTGAGAGAATTCAAGTTATAGGGAAAGCTGAATGGAGCTTTTTAGAAGATATGTCTCCAGACCTTAGAAAAAAAAGATTGAATAAATTTTTTTCCTTTGATATTTCTTGTCTTATTATAACTAGAGAATTAGAAATACATGAAGAACTTTTAAAGGCAGCAAGGAAAAGAAACTTATGGATTCTTAGAAGTAACATGGTAACAACTAAATTTATAAGTAAAATTACAATGTATTTATCAGATAAAATGGCGCCTGAAACAAGACTTCATGGGGTTCTTGTTGATGTATATGGTATAGGTATGTTAATTACAGGGGAAAGTGGAATTGGTAAAAGTGAAACAGCCCTTGAACTTATAAAAAGAGGTCATAGACTAGTAACTGATGATGCTGTAGATATAAAAGAAATTGATGGGGATTTAATAGGTAGGTCTCCAGAGATAACTTTTGGAATGCTTGAAGTTAGAGGTATGGGTATAATAGATGTATCAGCTTTATATGGACTAAGTTCAATTTTAACTTCTAAAAAAATAAAAATAATCATTCATTTTGAACATTGGAAAGATGATGGAGATTATGATAGATTAGGAGTAAACGATGAATATCAAGACATTTTAGGTGTTAAGGTTAAAAAGTTAAGGGTTCCTATAAGACCAGGTAGAAATATAGCTGTAATTATAGAAGCAGCTGCTGCAAATTATAGATATCAAAGAATGTCAGATGTTTCTCCTGTTGATATTATAGAAAAAAGAATGCTAGATAGCATGGAAAATGAGAGTAAAATTTAATAAAAAAACAAAGAATATAACCATATCAAAAATAAAGGTGATGATATGGTTATATTTAATATTGAGGAAAATTTTAAAATACTTAAGGAGTGGAAAAGGGGAGAGTATAATGTATGGATACTAATGGAGGAAGATGAAGTTAGCTTTTTAGAAAAAAATTTCTCTTATGAATGTATAAAGGAATGTATTGATTATAAACAAGAGCAGAGAATAGATTCTTTTAAGGACTATAATTTTATTTTAATAAATATAATAGAACAAATAGAAAGGCAAATAATCTCTAAAGAATTAGATATATTTTTAGGAAAAGACTTTATTATTACTCTTTATAAAAGTAAAATTTCTCTTTTATATGAATTAATAGAGGATATAAAAGAAGGGAAAAATTGTCAACTATTTAAGGAAAATAAAAAAGCATCTATAATTCTTTACTATATCTTAGATAGGATAATAATAAATAACTATAATATAATATCAAATTTAGAAATTGAAGGGGATAAAATTGAATTAGAAATTCTTAAAAGTACTGAAAATAAGCAGTTAAATTCCTTATTATTTATAAGACGAGAGGTTTTTAAGCTTAGAAAGATTATAAAACCTTTAAGGTATATAGGTGATACTCTTATAATAGATGAAAATAAAGTTATAGGAGAGAATAATAAGGCATATTTTAAAAATATAAATAGTAAAATAGAAAAGCTAATACTTTCTTTAGATAATTTATCTCAAGAGTTAGCTATTGTAAGAGAAGCTTATGAATCTGAGTTAGCTAATAAGACCAATGACCTTATGAAAGTTTTCACCATAATAACAGCTATATTTTTACCCTTAGAATTAATAACAGCTATATTTTCTATGAGTTTTGACTTTATACCATTTAAAAGCTCACCATATGGATTCTACACCTTAATTGGTATGCTTTTTTTTACAGCCTTATTTTTAATCTTAATTTTTAAATTAAGAAAGTTTCTATAGTTTGACAAAATATTGCCAAAAATATAGAATTAAGTTATAAAATAAAATAATTAGGAGGGCTATAATATGAAAAGTATAGAAGAGTTAAAAAAAGAATATGAAAATGCTTGGACAAAATATGACAAAAAAGATTTAGAAGAAGTATTTTCTTTAGGAGAAAGATACAAAAACTTTATGTCTATTGCAAAAACTGAAAGAGAATGCGTAAAGGTTTTAAGAAAAGAAGCTGAAGAAAAGGGATTCAAAAATTTATGTGATGTTATTGAAAAGGGAGAAAAGGTTAAATCTGGGGATAAGCTTTACTCTGTAAATATGGATAAAACTATAACATTAATAAAAGTAGGACATGAATCTTTAGAAAAAGGTTTAAGAATAATAGGTGCACATATAGATTCACCAAGATTAGATGTTAAACAAAATCCTTTATATGAGGATTCAGAATTAGCCTTTTTAGACACTCATTATTATGGTGGAATAAAAAAATATCAATGGGTAACTACACCTCTTGCTATATATGGAGTTGTTGTTAAAAAAGATGGAAGTAAGGTTTGTATTAATATAGGTGAAGATGAAAAGGACCCTGTTTTAGGAGTTTCAGATCTTTTAGTACATTTATCAGCAGACCAATTAGAGAAAAAAGGTGCTAAAGTAGTAGAAGGCGAAGATTTAAACGTTTTAGTTGGAAGTATGCCTTTAAAAGAAGGAGAGGAAAAAGAAGCTGTTAAGGCTAATATTCTTCTTTTATTAAATGAAAAATATGGTATAACTGAAGAGGATTTTGTATCTGCTGAACTAGAAGTTGTTCCAGCTGGTAGAGCTAGAGATTATGGTTTAGATAGAAGTATGATTTTAGCATATGGACATGATGATAAAATTTGTTCTTATACTTCAGCTGAAGCTTTAATGGAATTAGGTGAAGTTGATAAAACTTGTGTTGCTTTATTAGTGGATAAAGAAGAAATAGGTAGTGTAGGGGCTACAGGAATGCAATCTAGATTTTTTGAAAATGTAATTGCAGAACTTATGGATAGAAAAGAAGAATACTCTGAGTTAAAGCTTAGAAGATGTCTTCAAAACTCAATGATGTTATCAGCAGATGTTACAGCTGCTTTTGACCCTAATTATCCATCTGTATGTGAAAAGAAAAATACTGCATACTTTGGCCATGGAGTAGTATTTAGCAAGTATACAGGTGCTAGAGGTAAGGCGGGATGCAATGATGCTAATGCAGAATATATAGCTCATTTAAGAAAAATAATGGATAAGAATAATGTTGTATGGCAAACAGGAGAACTTGGAAAGGTTGACCAAGGAGGCGGTGGTACAATCGCTTATATTTTAGCTCAATACAATATGCAAGTTATAGATTGTGGAGTAGCATTACAAAATATGCATGCACCTTTAGAAGTTGCTTCTAAAGCTGATTTATATGAAACTAAAAAATGCTATAGAGCTTTCTTTGAAGAAGCATAAAATAAAAAAAGCACTATATTTTATATAGTGCTTTTTTATTTTAAATTTTAATAATATAATTTATCTATTTTTAACTTAGTTTATATTTTAAAATATAGTTATTTATTATATAATTATTTATGTAAATGTTTAAAAACAGAAGTAAATTTTTAAAAAAGCAATAAATATTATAAATTTATTTTGCTTTGGAAAAAAGGGGAGAGTAAGATGAAAATAGCATTAATTGCACACGATAAGAAAAAAGAAGAAATGATAGAGCTTACAAAAAAATTCGAAAATAAGTTAAGTAAACATATACTAGTTGCAACAGGAACTACTGGTCTTAAAATTATGCAAAATACATCTTTAGAAGTTAAAAGATGTAAAAGTGGCCCATTAGGTGGAGACCAAGAAATAGGAGCTATGGTAGCAAATCATGATGTTGATATGGTAATTTTTTTAAGAGACCCACTAACAGCTCAACCTCATGAACCTGATGTTAGTGCATTACTTAGACTTTGTGATGTTTATAAAGTACCTTTAGCTACAAATACTGAAAGTGCTAAACTTATAATGGCAGATATATAGTAAAAGTTAGTTGTTAACTCATTTTCTTAAAATTATTATTGAAATAATTTTAGAAAATGAGTTTTTAATTTAAATAACAATAAAATCTTAAATGGAATATTATAAAGTGTAATAATAAAATGGTAGAGTTTTATGAAAAATTATAGTGTTTTTAAAAATTATAGATTATGGTTAGCTATTTTTGCACTTATTCCTTTAATATTAGAGGGATTTAATATAAGTATTTTGCCGAAAAATTATAATGAAATAGTTACATTAATATTATCTATATTAGTTATGGGAGGAATTTTAAATAATAATATAGAGGGAAATAATTTAAAAGAGAACAATGAGTTAAAAACTTTAGAACAAAATATAAACAATTTAGAAAATGAGAAAGATAAGTAGATAATACGTTGAATTTAGGGTGCTACTGTATTAAAATTAAATTGTGAGATTAAACTTTTGTATTGAAGAAGAGGAGATGTTTTATATGGAAAAAGAAATCATAAAAACAAATAAGGCACCTGGTGCAATAGGTCCTTATTCACAAGGAGTAAAAATAGGAGAGTTAGTTTATACTTCAGGACAAATTCCACTAGACCCAGAAACTGGTTTAATGGCTGAAACAATTGAAGAACAAACAGCTCAATCTTTAAAAAATGTAAAAGCTATATTAGAAGAAGCTGGAACTTCAATGGATAAAGTAATAAAAACTACTGTATTTTTAAGTGATATGAATGATTTTACAAAAATGAATGAAGTTTATGCAACTTATTTTAAAGAAAATCAACCAGCAAGAAGTGCTGTAGAGGTTGCTAAATTACCAAAGGATGCTAAGGTTGAAATTGAAGTTATAGCTTTATTATAAAAATAGTTTTATCCTTGTAAGTTAAAATGGATAGGAGAAGGTTTTACTTATGAATTATAAGACTAAAGGAGTTTGTGCTAAGGAAATCAACTTTGATATTGAGGATGACAAAGTAAAAAATGTTACTTTTTTAAATGGTTGTCCTGGAAATTTGATTGGCCTTTCAAAGCTTGTAGAAGGAATGAATATTGAAGAAGCTATTTTAAGATTAAAAGGAATAGATTGTGGTGGCAAGGGAACTTCTTGTCCAGATCAACTTGCAAAAGCTTTAGAAGCTTATAAGGAAAGTTTGTAAAGATTAAAAATAAAAAAAGTGACTATTTTAGTCACTTTTTTTATTTTTTATTTTTTATAGAAGATTACTTGCTAAAGCTGCAGTTTTAGATAATTTACTATCTATTGCAATTATAATTTGTCCTGCCTTAGCAGTATCACCAACTATAATTCCTCCAACTAAGATGTTATCTTTGAAGAATAACTTAGTGTAATTTCCTTTAGCTTCATCTTTAGAACTTATTTTTTCATAAGATGGGTCATTAAATCTAATTAATCCAGCTGAGAATACATGAGTTCCTAAAGCATCTAATATTATAGATGGTGTAAAGTCTTCAAAGGTTTTTTCAGCTCCAGTTGCATTAGCACCAGCAGTTTTACCCATTTCTATAGCAGCAGGCCAGTTACCATAAACAACTCCACTAAATTCAGCTACATCTCCACAAGCATAGATATCTTTAATGCTTGTTTCCATCTTTTCGTTAACAATAACTCCTCTGTTACATTCTATACCAGCTTCTTTAGCTAAAGATATATTGCTTCTAATACCTGTTGAAACTAAAAGTATATCAGCATCTAGAGTTTTTCCGCTCTTTAAGTTTACAGCTGTTAATTTACCATCAGTAGTTATTATTTCACTACATTCTTCTGATGTTATAAAGTTTATTCCACAGTCTGAAACTTGTTTTCTAAAGATATCAGCACCTTCTTGGTCTAATTGATTGTTCATAAGGTTTGGTAAGAATTCAACTACTGTAACATCTAAGCCAGCTAGTTTCATTTCCCAAGCAGCTTCTAAGCCTAAAGGACCAGCACCTATTATTACAACCTTCTTAGCTTCTTTCATATCTTCTTTTACATCAAAAGTATCTTTTAAGTCTTTGATTGAGTAGATTCCTTTTAATGTATGGATATTTTCACTATTTAAAGTTATTTCTTCAGAATTATTTTTAACTTTAAATGGTGGTATAAAGTTATGACTACCATTTGCTAAGATAAGTTTAGTATATGGTATTTCAGTACCATCTGTTAAGATTACTTTTTTAGCCTCTTTATCTATAGATTTTACAGTAACACCTAATAATTCTTCTATATTATTTTCTTTATACCAAGAAGCTTTTTCTAAGTAGAAAGTATCTATATTCATTTCTTCATTTAAAAGATCTGAAAGGTTAGGTCTTGAATAAGATGATACTTCTTCACTTGAAAGTAATTTAATTGTAGCTTTTTTATTTATGTCTCTTATAGTTTTAGCAGCATAGAAACCAGCAGCACCATTACCAACTATAACGAAGTTATCATCTGTATCATTCTTTTCAAATACATCCATTTCTACTTCAATGAATTGCTCTTTTCCAGCACCACAAACAGGACAAACCTCAGGACAAACAGGACTTTCGAAGATTTCACCACAAACTAAGCACTTCCAATATCTAGTTTTTCCGTTTCCAGTTAATATTTCCTTAGTTTCAGTTGCATGGTTTGGTGAATAATCAAGTTCTTTTTCTCCAAACATAGTTCTTGCAAAATCTCTACCGAATTCAAAGGCTTCTTTTAATTCAGTTACTGATGGTTTGAATTTAATTCTTAAGCCAGGTCCAAATATATTCATTTTTAATTCTTTTAATCTAGCTTCTATTCTAGGAACAGCTTCTCCACTCCAACCATAAGAACCAAAGGCAGCAGCATATTTTCCACCGTGAATTACAGGGTTTAAGTTAGCTAATAAAATTCTAATAGGAGGTAATAATTCTCCAACTATTGTTGGTGAACCAAATAAGATACCATCAGAATCTACAATATCAGCTAAAGCATCTTCTTGTTTGCTATAAGTTAAATCATATAATTTAACTTCTACGTTATGTTCAGATTGAATTCCTTTTGCAATTTCTTCAGCTAATTCTTTAGTATATCCATAAGCTGATACATAAGGAATTGTAACTTTTTTATCTCCGTTTATTTGAGGTTTTACAGGAGTACTCCACTCTTTGTAAGTGTTTATTACTTTCCAAGGGTCTTGTCTAAGTACAGGACCATGACCTGGACAAACTAAATCTATATTTAAATCTTTAATTTTATCAATAGCTTTTAAAACATATGGCTTATATGGTCCGAAGATACAATCATAGTAATATCTTAAGGCATCTAAATATTCTTCTTCATTAGGTACTAAGTCATTAAATACCTCTTCACAAGAATAGTGGCTTCCGAAAGAGTCGCAAGTTATTAATGTTTTATCTTCAGGAATATAAGTATACATTGAATCTGGCCAATGTAAAAATGGCGCAGAGATAAATTGTAAAGTTTTGTTTCCTAATGAAATAGTGTCGTTATCTCCAACTATTATATATTCAAAGTCTTTATTAACTATATCTCTTAAGAATTCTATAGCTTGCATTGTACCAATAACTTTAGCTTGAGGAGATAATTCAAGTAATTTCTCAACAGAGCCAGCATGGTCAGGTTCTGTATGATCTACTACTATGTAATCTATCATCTTAGGGTCTACTCCTAAACTAGTAAGTTTTGATAAATAATCTTCAAAACATTTTTCTTTTACTGTTTCAAAAACAGCTATTTTTTCACTACCTTTAACTACATAAGAGTTATATGTAGTTCCATAAGGAGTGTACATAATAATATCAAAAACTCTTAATTCTGGGTCTAAAGAACCAACCCAGTAAATATCTTTTTTTACTTCTAAATAATTCATTAAAAACACCACCTAATATATGTTAAAATTATAACAATCGCCATTAATGGATATTAATTATTAATTAATACCTACAATTAAATTATATTCTTTTTCAATGAAATGTAAATAGTTTTTTTAATAAAATATTATATTCTCTAAAAATTTAAAAAAATAATGGTAATTTGGCATTTAAACCATATTACCATTATTTTAATTATTAATTAAATTATTGTGAATTGTATTTTTCTAGAAATTTTTCAACATATTCAACAGGAATGCTCATACATCCAATATGACCATGTCTTTCATCTCCTTCATGGTCTCCATGAAAGTCAGAACCACAGGTTATAAGAAGGTCATGATGAACTGCATAAGATATAAAGAAATCAGTATCTTTTTTAGTATTTTGATAATAAATAGCCTCTATGCCATCAAAGGGAAAGGACATTACTTCCTCTACAGGAACTTTTTTTATAAGTTTTGGATGAGCAAGAACTGTAATGGCATTATTTTCTTTTAAAATATTTATACCTTCTTCTACAGAAACTTTTTTGTTAGGAACATAAGCTTTGCTATCATTTCCTATAAAATTATCAAATATGTATTCCCAGTCATAAGGATAACCAGCATCTACTATGCATTGTGCTATATGGGGTCTAGCTACTACACCTTTTCCTTTAGCTAACACATCCTTATAATCTAATTTTATGTCAAAATACTTATCTAGGTTTTCAACAATTTTTTTTGCTCTATTTATTCTAGAGTCTTTAAGTTCTCTTAAAAAACTTTGAAACTTTTCTCCTTTATAAGTATCATCTTTAAAGTATCCAAGAATATGAACTGTAGCTCCTTTATGCTCACAGCTTAATTCTATTCCAGGAATAAATTTTATATCTAATTTTTTAGCTTCTTCCATAGCTTCATCAAGACCAGATGTTATATCATGGTCTGTTAAGGCTATTAAAGAAATGTTAGCTTTTTTAGCTTCTCTTATTACTTCCTTTGGCGATAAAGTTCCATCAGATGCTAAGGAATGACAATGAAATTCTGCATGAATCTTAATAATAAAACCTCCTTTAATTAATGTAATAATATATAGTATTTTTATAATATTGTTAATTTTAAAAAATATTTGTAGTATTAATATTTTAACACATAACAATGAAATAAAATAATTAATTTTTATCTTTAATTTTATACAATAATTTAAAATCTTAATAAATTTAAAGAGATTAATTTTAATATTTTTTTTTAGGGGTTTTTGATATAATTATTTTAAACTAATTTTTAGAGGTGAATTAATGTTTTTAATTATAGACAATTATGACTCCTTTGTATTTAATTTATATAGATATTTTAAAGAATTAAATGAAGAGGTAAAGATAAGGAGAAATAATAAAATAAGTATAGAAGAAATAGAAAGGCTAAATCCTACAGGGATAATTATATCTCCAGGGCCTAAAGCACCAAAGGATATGAAAGAGTGTTTAGAGATAATAGATTATTTTAAAGGGAAAATACCTATTTTAGGTGTATGTCTTGGGCATCAATGTATAGCTTATTTATTTAATAGTGAAGTTAAAAAGGGTAAATTTCCTATTCATGGAAAGATAAGCAAAATAAAGCATGATAACAAGGGGATTTTTAAAGGAATTAAAAATAATATAAATGTAACTAGATATCATTCATTAATAGTTGATAAAGAGTTATTAGGAGAAGATTTAGAAGTAAGTGCTTTAAGTGATGATGGAGTAGTTATGGGAATAAGACATAAAAAATACTTTATAGAAGGAGTACAATTTCATCCTGAAGCTGTCTTAACAGAGTATGGTCATGAAATGCTTAAAAATTTTATAGACCAATCAAAAAATAATTTTTTAGATAGGTGATTGATTTGGATTTTAAAATTAGAGAAATAGAAAATAAATTTAAAGCAGAGGAAGTATATTCTTTATTTAGTGAAGAGATAAATAGTATTTTTTTAGATAGTTCAAAGGAAGATAGTGAGTTTTCCTTATATTCTTTTATAGGCTTAAATCCTTTTAAAAAGTTTGTTTCTAAAGGAAGAAAGATTTTAATTGATGATAAATTAGTTTTAGGAGAACCTTTCTTAAAATTAGAGGAGCTCATTTCAAAATATAAAATAGATTACAAAAGTAATATACCTTTTTTAGGAGGGGCTATTGGGTATTTTTCTTATGATATTGGAAGGGTTATTGAAAAATTACCTGAAAGTGCATTAGAAGATGTTTCTATTCCTGATAGTTATTTTTTATTTTATGATAATTTAATTATATTTGATTTGAAAAATAAAAAAACTTATATAACAGCTTTAGGAATTAATGAAAATTCAGATAAAAGTATAGATAGGATTTATGAAAAAATAAGAAGTTATAATTTTAATTTCAATAAGGACTTAGATAAAGATACTAAATTTTCATCTAATTTTTCAAAGGAAGAATATATAGAGGCTGTGAAAAAGGTTAAAAATTATATAGAAGAAGGACATACATATATTGCAAATTTAACACAAAGGTTTTCTTGTGATTTTAATTCTAATCCTTTTAATACATATATGAATTTAAGGAGTATAAATAAAGCACCTTTTTCTGCCTATTTAAATTTAGAAGGATTTCAAATTATAAGTTCTTCTCCTGAGAGATTTTTAAAAGTATTTAATAGGGAAGTTGAAACAAGACCTATTAAGGGCACAAGACCAAGAGGAAAAGATTCTTTTGAAGATGAAAAAAATAAAAAAGAACTTTTAAATAGTGAAAAGGATAAATCAGAACTTTTAATGATTGTTGATTTAGAGAGGAATGATTTAAGCAAAGTTTGTAAGCCTTTTTCAGTTAAAGTTACAGAACTTTTTAAATTAGAGGAGTATTCAACAGTATTTCACCTAGTTTCAACTGTTATAGGAGAATTAAAAGAGGATGTAAGCTCTGTAAAATGTATAAGAGAATGTTTTCCTGGAGGTTCTATAACAGGAGCGCCTAAAATAAGAAGTATGGAAATTATTGAGGAGTTAGAAGGAATTAGAAGAGGGATTTATACTGGAGCTATAGGATATTTTGACTTTAGAGGTAATTGTGATTTTAATATAGTAATAAGAACTATACTTACAAAGGATAATAAAGCTTACTTTGGAGTAGGTGGAGGAATAACTATTGAATCAGAAGAAGAGATGGAATATGAAGAAACCTTAGATAAGGCTAAAGCCTTAATGAGAGTATTATGATTTAGGTTGTGATATAAATTGATTTATATAGGAGAAAATATAAAAGATTCTTTTATAAGTTGTAGTGAAGAAAATTTTAAAGTGGATTCTTCTGTGTTTTTTGGAAGAGGAGTTTTTGAAACTATACTTGTACTAAATAAAGGAGTTTTTTTAAAGGAACATTTAGAAAGATTAAAGTTAGGGTGTTTAAAATTAGATATTCCTTTTAACATTACAAAAAAAGATGTTACAGAATTTATTAAGAAAAATAATATAAGGAATAAAGTCTTA
The DNA here is from genome assembly GCF_058310275.1 of Clostridium sp. TJA032. NCBI lineage: Bacteria > Bacillati > Bacillota > Clostridia > Eubacteriales > Clostridiaceae > Clostridium > Clostridium sp. TJA032. Next base: position 406,544 of record NZ_JBZEFB010000001.1, read on the forward strand.
AAAATAACTCTTACTGAAAATAATATAATTTATTCAATTAGAGAAATTCCATATAATAAAGAAGATTATAAAAGAGGATTTTCTTTAAGACTTAGTAAGGTAAGAAGAAATAGTACATCTATGCTAACTTATTTAAAAAGTACTTGTTATATTGAAAATATTTTAGAGAAAGAAAAGGCTAAAAATAAAGGCTTTCATGAGGTAATATTTTTAAATGAAAAGGGAAATGTAGCAGAAGGGGCTACAAGTAATATATTTTTTATTAAAAATAATAAGATATATACTCCTTGTGTTAAATGTGGGCTTTTAGATGGAATAATTAGAAAATGGATAATTAAAAATTTTGAAGTTCAAGAGGGATTTTATACTTTAGAGGATTTAAAAAATAGTGAAGGGATTTTTATAAGTAATTCTCTTCTTGGCATAATGAAAGTAAGAAATTTAGAAGAGAAAAATTTTTTAGAACAAGATTTAATAGAAAAAGTAAAGGAGAAGTACGAAAATTCTATTAAAATCTTTTAATGATGGAGGGAAATAATGGATAAAGATAAAATAAGAGAAGGAATGAAATTAATACTTGAAGCCATAGGAGAAGATGTTAATAGAGAAGGGCTATTAGAAACTCCAGATAGGGTTGCAAGAATGTATGAAGAGATTTTTTCAGGAATAGGTAAGGATGCTAAGAAACATTTAAATAAAACCTTTGAGGTAAATAGTAATGACCTTGTTTTAGAAAAGGATATAACTTTTTATTCAATGTGTGAACACCATTTAGTTCCTTTCTATGGAAAGGTGCATATAGCCTATATACCAAAAGGGAGAGTAGTTGGTTTATCTAAACTTGCAAGATGTGTTGAGGTTTATTCAAAGAAGCCACAACTTCAAGAGAGACTTACAAGTGAAATAGCTGATTCTATAATGGAATCTTTAAAGCCTGAGGGAGTAATGGTAGTTGTAGAGGGAGAGCATATGTGTATGACTATGAGAGGTGTTAAAAAGCCTGGTACAAAAACAGTTACAACAACTTATAGAGGTAAGTTTTTAGAGGATGAAAATTTAAAAAATGATGTATTTAGAATGATTTCTATGTAGATATTATTCTTTGAGGTGTTTATTTATGAAGAGAGTAAATAATATACTTAATAACAATAAGTATAAAGAATATTTAGATAAAAATTCTTTTTATGAAAAAGATAGGATTTTTTGCAAGCATAATTTGGAACATTTTTTAGATGTGGCAAGGATTGCATATATAAAGGTTTTAGAAGAAGATATAAAGGTTTCTAAGGAGATAATATATGCAATAGCCCTTCTTCATGATATAGGAAGATGGGTTCAGTATGAAGGAGGAGAAAAACATAATAAAGCTTCCTTTAGGTTAAGTTTACCTATCTTAAAAGAATGTGCTTTTAAAGAAGAGGAGATAGAAATTATTTTAAGTGGAATATTAAATCATAGAAATAAGGATTCTAAGGGCTTAGATAAGATTATTTATTTAGCAGATAAAGAGTCTAGAGCTTGTTTTTTATGCAAAGGAGAAAAACTTTGCAAGTGGGAGAAGGAAAAGAAAAATTTAGACATAATTATTTAGGGGGAACTTTTATGAAAATAGGAAATAAAGATTTTGAAATAGGAAAAAGAACATATATAATGGGAATTTTAAATGTTACTCCAGATTCATTTTCAGATGGAGGACAATATAATGATATTGATTTAGCAATAAAAAGAGCAGAGAAGATGATTGAAGATGGTGTTGACATAATAGATATTGGAGGAGAGTCAACAAGACCAACTCATACACCTGTTGAAGAAGAGGAAGAATTAAAGAGAGTAGTGCCTATAATAAAAGCTTTAAGAGAAAAATTTGATATTCCTATATCAATTGATACCTATAAGAGTAAAGTTGCAGAGGAGGCTATAAAGGCTGGTGCTAATTTAATAAATGATGTTTGGGGATTTAAAAAGGATAAAAATATGGCAAAGGTAGCTTCTAAATATGAAGTTCCTTGCTGTATAATGCACAATAGAAATGATAAAGATTATGGAAATGACATAATAGAAACAATGAAAAAGGATATGGAAGAGTGCATAAATATAGCTTTAGAAGCTGGAGTTAAGAAGGAGAATATAATTTTAGACCCGGGCATAGGCTTTGCTAAGGATTATAATCAAAATTTAGAGGTTTTAGATAGACTAGATGAGTTTTGTAATATGGGTTATCCTGTTTTACTAGGAACATCAAGAAAATCAGTAATAGGAAATACTTTAAATCTTAAAACAGATGAAAGACTTGAAGGAACTTTAGCTACAACTACTCTTGGAATAATTAAAGGCTGTGATTTTGTAAGAGTTCATGATGTTTTAGAGAATAAAAGAAATGCCCTTATGACTGATGCTATTATAAAAAGATAGGAGTTAGAGCGTTAATGGATAAGATTATTATTAAGGATTTTGAGGTTTTTGGGAATCATGGAGTTTTTGAAGAGGAAAAGAAGCTTGGACAAAAATTTATTTTAAGTATAGAACTTTTTTTAAATACTAGAGAAGCAGGAATTACTGGAGATTTAAGCAAATCTGTTCATTATGGAGAGCTTACACATAAGATTGAAGAGGAATTTAAAAGAGAAAGCTATGATTTAATAGAAACAGTAGCTGAAAAATTATGTGAGTTTATCTTAATAGAATATCCAATTATTAAAAAGGTTAAAATTTCTTTGAAGAAACCTTGGGCTCCTATATTAAGAACTTTAGATACGGTAAAAATAGAAATTGAAAGAGAATGGAATGAAGCTTATATTTCATATGGTTCTAATATAGGAGATAAGAAGTTTTATATAGAAGAGGCCTTAAAGGAAATGGATAGCTTTTATCATACTAAGATTATAAAAAAATCAACTTTAATAGAAACAGAACCTTGGGGATATTTAGAGCAAGAAGAATTTTTAAATGGAGTTTGTAAAATAAAGACCCTTTTAAATCCAAGGGAATTAATGAACTTTTTATTAGATATAGAAAAGAAATTAAAAAGGGAAAGAAAGATTAAGTGGGGGCCTAGAACTATAGATTTAGATATAATATTTTTTAATGACTTAGTAAGTGAAGATGATAAGGTTATACTTCCACATCCAAGAATGCATGAGAGAAGTTTTGTTTTAGAACCCTTAAATGAAATTGCACCATATAAAATTCATTCTTTATATAAAAAGCGTGTTTTTGAGCTTCTAGAGGAGTTAAATAGAAAGAAATAAGATTATTTTGGTGAAAAAATTTTTGAAATAAATAAACTTTTAAAAAGGATATGAAGTTTAGAATAAAATTTCTAAACTTCATATTTTTTAATGTTTTTTATTAAAGACATATCTACAAAAGGGTTCTAGTTTAAAGGCATTAGGAATGTTTTTTAAGCTTAAGTAATCCTTATTTATATCACTATTCCAAGGATAGAGTGTTATTAAATCATCTCCATAAATATCTATTACATATCTTTCCTTTTCTAAGTCAATAAATGCTTTATATAAAGGTTTATCAGGCAAAGCTTCTTCTTCTATAAAGTTAGAATCTTTTAAATTGTTTAATAAATCATAAATAATTCTTATATCTTCATTATCAACAATAGTTTCACTATATATATTCATATCTAATAATCTAATTTTTATATTATGGGAAATTTCTTCACTTAAATTTTTAGTGTGATAACTTAAGGAACTTTTGTTTTTAGAAGGAATATTAATTTTAGAACATGAAATTAATAGAAGAGAAAAACATAGGATTATTAAAAATATTTTAGTTAGTTTTTTCATATCATTTATCACCTCTTTTAGTTTAATTTATGAAACTTATGTTTTTAGTAGAACTTTTTTTAAGAAAATGAATAATATATAGTACGATTATCTTTATTTCTTTGGAGGTGATTTATAATGAAATATGCTTTAGATATAGAAGATTCTATGTTAAAGGAGTCTTTAATAAACAAAATAAAAAAAGAAGAGGATATTATTATAGATTGTTTTTCAGAAGAGGGATGTTTAGGAGAAAACTTTTTTAAAAAGGTATTATTATCTAATAATATGAACGTTGATATATTTATAAGAATAAGAAGAGAAGTAGGAGAAGAAAAAAAGATAGAAATATTAGGTGATGATTTAATTCTTAGAAGAGTTGTTTCTTTAAACTTAGAGGATTTAGTAGATTATATGGGACTTTCTCAGATGAGCATAAAAAGTGGTAAGGGACTTTATTTAGTAAAAAATTTAGAATCTTTATGCTTAATTATAAATATAAGTGATGGAGAGAAAGAGAAGATAAACAATTATAAATTAATTGAATCTTTATATAAAATAATTAAAGAAGTTAGTTAAAATACATTAAAAGTTAAAATTTTCCCTTTAAGAAGTTATATAAAGCTTTTATTTAATATAACTTCTTTTATTTTATTTAAAATGTAATATCTTATGTTAAGAATATTTAATTAATAATAAAAATATAAATAATATTTATATTTTTATTTGCATATAAATCAAATAAATATCAATATTTAATGGGGGAATATATGTATATTATAGGAAGTATAAATACAAAGTTTATTAGTAAAAGTACAGAGAGTAAAGAAAGAATATTTAATAAAATAGATAAAATAGTATTAGGAGGAGCAAATACTATTAGAATAAATTTGTCTCATGGAAATCATGAGGATGTTGAACTTTGTATAAATTACATAAAAAGAAAGTATAAAGATGTAAAAGTTTTAATAGACCTTCAAGGAAATAAAGTTAGAGTTTCTAAAAATTTTCAAGAAATTTTTAAAGTTAGTAGTGGAGAAATAGTTTATTTTTGTGCAGAGGATACGTATGACTTTTATAAAGATAAAATAAAAGAATATAGTTTAATTCCCTTAAATTTAAAAAATGATTTCCTTAAGAAAAGTAGTTTTAAAAAAATATATATGAAAGATGCTACTATGGAATTTTTAGTAATTAAAAATGAATTAGGACTAATAAAAAGCAAAGTTAAATTAGGAGGAGTTGTTAGAGCTGAAAAGGGGTGTAATCTACCAAATTTAGATAGAAAAAATTGGGGGGTTAATGAGGCTGATTTATGTGATATAAAATTTGCTTTAAAAAATAAAGTTGATATTATAGATTATTCCTATTGTTCTTATGTAGAAGAATGTAAGGAGTTTAAAAGTATAGTTTTTGAAAATTTAGAAGAGAAACAAATTATTCCAAAGCTTTGGGGGAAAATAGAAACAAAAGAAGGCGTTAAAAATATAAAAGACATAGCAAAGGAATTAGATGGCCTTGTTATAGCTAGGGGAGATTTAACAGCAGAAATTGGAAGGTTAAACGTACCTATAGTTCAGGAAAAAATAATATATTCCTTAAAAGAAGAAAAGGTAGATATAACTGTTGCAACAAATTTACTTTCTTCTATAAAAAATAAGAGTAATAATCCTACTATAGGAGAGTTAAGTGATATATATGGATTTATTAAATTAGGAATTAAGGGATTTATGTTAACAGGGGAAACAAGTACTGGAGAAAATGAAGAGTATATAGTTAAAACTCTTAAAAATATAATAGATTATTATGAGAGTTTGTTTATTAAGTTTAAGAAAAAGGTTATGAAGTAAAGCTTATTTAAAAAGATAAGTTACCTATAAATAAAATTTATAGGTAACTTATCTTTATACTTTTCTTTTGAGTTTTTTACATATTATTTTTTTATAAACATTAATTACTATTACATAACTTATATATCCTAAGATTATTCCACATAAAACATCACTTGGATAATGGACAAGTAAATATAATCTAGAAAAGGCTATTAATCCTGCTAAAGCAAAGATATAAACCCTAATGTTTTTAAAGAAATAAGCTAACATAAAGGCTGCTGCAAAGGATGCTGAAGCATGTCCAGATGGCATAGAATAACTAAGAGGTTTAGTAATAATTATATGTAAATCTGGGTATGTAGTAAAGGGTCTAGGTCTTTGAATAATATGTTTAAGTATGCCTTCTCCTAAAATTGTATCTAAAATTAAGGCACTTAAGGTAAGAATTCCTATTTTTCTATATTTTTTTGAAATAATAAGAAGTATGCTTATTAAAATCCATATAAATCCTAGATTTCCTAAGGAAGTTATAAAAATCATTATAGGGTCTAGAAATTTATTTTGAATATGATTTTGTATAAAATATAGTATATTTATATCTATATTTTGAATAAAGTGCATATTTTCACCTCCTAAAAATAATAAGTATATTGTATTACTAATCTTTTTATAAGTCTACTAAAAATAAGGAAATATGTTTATAAAAAAAAGTAAGATTATATGAAAATTATTCATTTAAAGAGTTATTAAAAGGAAATATAATGTATTTGTAGCAGTAAAAAGGAGGTCTAATGTTTGCGGAAATTAGAAAAAACTCTTTTCATAATTATTATTGTAATAGTAATTATTTTTTTTATTATATTTAATTTTTTAAAAGAAGGAGGATATATTAATAAGTTAGTAAATAATAAAACTGAACTTATATGGTATACCATAGGAATAGAACCTCCACATATGGATATGGTTGAGAAAGAAATTAATAAATATCTTATTAATTCTATAAATTCTACAATTGATATTAGATTTGTAGGATATGCAGATTTTACTAAGGTTATGGAAAATAAGACTAATAAAGGGGAAGAGTTTGACCTTGTTTTTACATCCTCTTGGGCTAATGATTATTATCCTAATGCAAAAGAAGGACATTTTTTAAAGTTAAATGATTTAATTTATGAATATGGAAAAGATTTATATAAAGCCATTGATGAAAGGTTTTTAGAGGGAGCTAAAATAGAAGGAGAAATATATGCTATACCTAATCAAAAGGAGATAGCAACTATTCCAATGTTTGTTTTTTCAAAAGAATATGTAGATAAATACAATATTCCTTATAAGGAGATAAAAACATTACAAGATTTAGAACCATGGTTAAAATTAATAAAAGAAAAGGAAAAAGACGTAATTCCTTTTTATATAGATGATAGTTATTCTGTACCTATGATTTGGGATGAGTTAAGCAAGGCCTTAGGCATTAACTTAGAAAGTAACAACTTTAATGTAGTAAATATCTTTAAAACAGAAGAAATGTTAAAAAATTTAAAGACTATGAATAGATACTATAAATTAGGTTACACAAATAAGAAAATTGGAAATTCAGGAGATTTTTCTACAAAGAAGTTTGTTACTAAAGCAGATGGTCAGCCTTATGCAGAGAAAATATGGTCTGTTAAAAATGGGGAAGAGGTTTTGGTTAATCCAATTTTAGATAGTTATATTACAAATGATTCCTTAAATGGTTCTATGATTGCTATATCTAAAAATTCAAAAAATCCTAAAAAGGCAATGGAATTTTTAAATCTTTTAAATACAGACAAATACTTAAGAAATCTTGTGAATTATGGAATTGAGGGAGTACATTATGAAAAAATTTCAGATAATAAAATAAGGTTATTAAAAGACTCTAAAAATTATATGGTTGATTATTACACTTTAGGAAATTTATTTATAACTTATACTTTAGAAGGTGAGCCAAGTAATAAATGGGAAGAGTTTAAAAAAATAAATAAGGAATGTAAAGCTTCTAAGGCTTTAGGTTTTAGATTTGATAATACTTTAGTAAAGAAAGAGGTAAATGATATTAATTTAGTTTTAGAAGAATTTACAAAAAGTCTTTATACAGGAGTAATTGATATAGAAGATTATTTAGAGAAATTTTTAAAGAAACTTAAAGATGCAGGAGTTGATAAAGTTAAGGTTCAATTAGAAAAACAATTAAATGAATGGAGAATAAAGGGAGCAGACTAATAAAAAGTCTGCTTTTTTATTTTAAAAGAAAAACTTAGCAAATTTTTGTCCTATAATAACAAATAATAAGCTACATCCTAGATTTAAAACTATATTTTGAAGGGAAAGAAGTATATTACCGTTATTTAAAAGTTTTATAGTTTCATAGGAAAAAGTAGAAAAGGTTGTTAATCCTCCTAAAACTCCTGTTGTGAGAAAAAGTCTTGCATTAGGAGAGAGTAAATTACTATTTAAACTAAATTCCATAATAAATCCTATTAAAAGTGCTCCTATAATATTTACTATTAAGGTTCCATAAGGAAAGTTTCCTTGAAAAATTTTTGAGAAAAAATTTGAAATTATATATCTAAAAAATGCTCCTAAAAAACCACCTAAACCAACTATTAAAGCTAAGGAAAAATTTTGCATATAAATTTCATCTCCTTAAATTTTAAATTTTACTTTATAATCTTAACAGAATTTTATTATTAAGTAAAAATAAATAATAATAAGATTTTTTATTATTTGTAAGCAAAATAAAAAATAAAAAACATTTATTTCATATAAATATTACAAATATTTTAAAGTTTTTAAAATATTTAAAATATTAACATAATATATATATATTATTATCTTTAAAATTAGAAGCTATAACTTAGTAATAAAGCCGTTTTTTATATTTTTTATATATTTTTCTATAATTTGACTTTTTTATTTAAATGGTATAAATTAACTATAGAAACTTTAATTTACTTAAATTTCTTACAATGGTAATTATTTTTATGAATAAAAAAGGGATTATGATTGAGATTATATCTTTGTAAACGTTTCTTGTAAGGTTAAAGTTTCTAGTTTGGTATAAGAGAAGTATGAGGGGGAGAAAAAATGCTTAGACGTAAAAAATTATTAGCATTAATTTTAGGAGGTTTAATGACTACATCCTTAGCACTAGCAGGATGTGGCGGAGCTGGTGAGCAAAGTGCAGAAGGAGGAGCAGCTAGTGAAGAACCAGTAAATTTAGTTTGGTATGTTATAGGTAAACCACAAACAGATGGAGAATTAGTTGAAGAAGAGGTTAATAAGTATATCAAAGATAAGATAAACGTAACTGTAGATATAAAACATATTGACTTTGGTGATTATAGCCAAAAAATGAATGTAATTGCAAACTCAGGAGAGCCTTATGATTTAGCCTTTACTTGTTCATGGGCCTTCCCATATTTAGAAAATGCAAGAAAAGGTGCTTTCTTAGAATTAAATGACCTTATAGAAAGTAATGGGGCAGACCTTAAGGAAGTTATAGATGAAAGACTTTGGAAGGGTGCAGAAGTTGATGGAAAGATTTATGGAGTTCCAAACCAAAAAGAAATAGCTCTAGCACCTATGTGGGTTTTTGATAAGGAGCTTGTAGAAAAGTATGATATTCCATATCAAGACATACATTCAGTAGAAGATTTAGAACCATGGTTAAAGGTAATAAAAGAAAATGAGCCAGATTTTGTTCCATTCTATACTCAAGGAGATTCAATTCCTTTAGAATTTGACGAAATAATGAGACCATTAGGAGTATTCTTTAATGATGAAACTTTAACAGTTCAAAATATGTATGAAACTGAAGAAATGAAAAATATGATGGTAAAATTAAGAGAGTTCTATGAAAAAGGATATATAAATCAAGATGCAGCAGTTAGTAATATGAAAAATGAGGTTAAGAGATTTGTATGGAAAGCAGATGGACAACCTTATGCTGAAAATGGTTGGGGACAAGCTTTAGGAAGAGAAGTTGTTACTTCATCAATAATTCCTTCATATGTAACAAACAACTCAACAACAGGAGCAATGACAGCTATATCAGCAACTTCTGAGCATCCTGAAAAAGCTATGGAGCTTATAAACTTAATAAATACTGATTCAACTTTAAGAAATATGTTAATGTTTGGTTTAGAAGGAACTCACTATGAAAAGGTTAGTGATAATCAAATTAAGAGAGATCCAAATGGACCATACAGTGTTACTAGCTGGGCTTATGGAAACTTATTTGATACTTATGTTTTAGACAGTGACCCAGCAGATAAATGGGATGCTTTTGAAGAATTTAATAAAAATGCTAAAACTTCATCAATCTTAGGATTTAAATTTAATACAGAGCCAGTTACAACTCAAATATCAGCAGTTAACAATGTATTACAAGAGTTTGAAAGATCTTTATATACAGGTTCTGTAGACCCAGTAGAAGGATTAAATCAATTAAATGAAAAATTAAAAGCTTCAGGAATAGATGAAATAAAAGCTGAAATGCAAAAACAATTAGATGAGTGGGTAGCAAATAATAAATAGTATAAATAAAAAATATATGTAGCTTAAAATAAGCTACATATATTTTTTTGCTTTAAAATCTAATTAAGGAAATACTTAATTAAAGCTTGAATTATTTATTTTAAAGTAGTAAAATTTAATTAAGGAAATACTTAATTAAATTTGAGGTGATTTATGGAGGATAAAATAAAGATATTTAAAGCTTTAGGAGATGAGACTAGAATAAAAATTCTACATCTTATAAACAAAAGAGCTTTATGTGCAAAAAAAATAGCTCTAGAACTTGGTATTTCAGAATCAGCAATTTCACAACAGATAAAAATTTTAAAAGAAGCTAATCTTGTTATTGGCTATAAAATAGGTTATAACATCCTTTATGATTTAAATTTAGAAAGTTTAGAAAGTATAAACATCTTAATTGATTATATCGTAAATGATGATAATAATATAAAAGAAAATAAATATAAAAGATGTAACATGAAATGTAAAAATAACAACTTATTAAATGAAAAAAAAGTGAAGGAGGAAAAAGAAATGAAAGTTTGTTTTCCAGTAAAAAATAATGAAGGGGTTAAAAGTGTTCCTTATGGTCATTTTGGAACAGCTCCAAATTTTCTTATATATGATTTAGAAAGTAAAGAGTTAAAAGCAGTAGGAAATGGTGATTTAGGTCATGAACATGGAAAGTGTCAACCTATAAAAGCTTTATCAGGTGAAGTAGTAGATGCTGTAGTTGTTGGTGGCATAGGTGCAGGTGCTATAAGTAAGTTAAATTCTATGGGAATTAAAGTATATAAAGCTATAGAAGGAAATATAGAGGATAATATATCTGCTTTACAAAAGGGAGAATTAGTTGAATTTTCAAGTACACATACTTGCAATCATCATGGTTGTAGTCATTAATATAGAAAAGGTATTACTAAATTTAGTAATACCTTTTTATTTATAAGAATTTAAATAGTAAACAAAATATTTATTGATTAAATAAAAATGTTTAATCAATAAAGGGAAATTATTATTTATAAATTATGGATTTATAAGATAATTAAAAGATTATAAAGTAGATAAAAGGTCATCAATTATCATATTTCCACCTAATTCATAATCATAATCTGATTTGTAATCTAAGGATTTTAAAAGACTCCAAGAGGCATTCCAAAGTTTTACCACAAATAAATATTTTTCTAGTCTTTCATTTAAAGCATAGGAATAATAACCAAAGTAACTTTTTAATAGAAAGTATCTTTTTTCTTTTTCTAACATCCAAGAAATTGTAGCTAAATCAAAAAATATATCTCCCATAGCAGAAAATTCAAAATCTATGAAGAAAACCTTATTTTTGTAATAAAGTACATTAGAGGAATTTAAGTCATTATGACATAAGCCTATTATTTTATCTTTATTTAAATCTTCTTTAAGATATAGTAGTTTCTCTAAAAGAAGATTTATTTCCTTAGGAAGTTTGTAGTTTCTTTTCTTTAAAATGTTAAAATTATTTAATATGTGGTAAAAGGGGTCAAAGATGTAATTTGTATTAAGTTTATGTAATTTTTTTAAAGAAAAGCTTAATTTTTCGATAAATTCTAGAGATGTAAAGGTACTCATATTTACCTTTGAGTTCTCTAAAAATTTACTAATTAGTATTCCATTATCTCTATTATGATATATAATAGGGGGGGATAACTTGTTTAAGGAAGCAAGAGTTAAAACAAAATTTTCCTCTAAAAAATTATTTTTATTATCTTTACTAGGTATTCTTAAGACATACTTGTTATCTTCATTCTCTAATAAATAGTTTGAATTATTAAGTCCACCTAGTTTAGTTATCTTATGCTTTTTCATTTTATTAATCATCTTAATCTCCTTATATTCTGATGAAAATATTATATCAAAAAAAGAAGGGATGGAAATAGGTAATGTTAAATGAGACATTAAAAAATATAAAAGCTTTAGATGAGGACGCTTTAACTAAAGCTAAAAAAAGAGTTGATTCTTTAGCTAAGCCTTTAGGAAGTTTAGGAAAATTAGAAGATATAGCTATTAAGTTAGCTGGAATAACTGGAAATATTTTCAATGATATTGATAAAAAATGTGTAATTATAATGTCTTCTGATAATGGAGTTGAGGAAGAAGGTGTAGCATCAGCACCTCAATGTGTAACTTTACTTCAAACAAAAAATTTTATAAAGGGTACAACAGGTGTTGCTACACTTTCAAAGGTTAATGGAACAGATTTAATGGTTTTTGATGTTGGAATTAATTCAGAGGAGATTATAACTGGTGTTTTAAATAGAAAAATATCAAAGGGAACTAAAAATATTTATAAAGAACCAGCTATGACCTATGAAGAAGCTAAAAAATCCTTAGAAATTGGAATAGAGGCTGTAAAGATAGCTAAGGAAAAAGGATATAAAATACTTGGAGTAGGTGAAATGGGAATTGGAAATACCACTACTTCAGCAGCTGTTTTAAAAGCTCTTATTAATTGTGAAACAAAGGATGTAGTAGGAAAGGGTGGTGGAATTAATAATAAATCCTTTGAAAAGAAAAAAAGAATTGTAGAAGAGGTTATTAAAAAACATAATATAAACTTTAAAGACCCAATTGATATTATATCAAAGGTTGGAGGCTATGATATTGGAGCTATGACAGGAGTATTTATAGGAGCAGCTTTTTATAGAATTCCTGTAGTAATAGATGGATTTATATCTGTTGTAGCAGCTCTTTTAGCTAATAGATTAAATCCTTTAGTTAAAGACTTTTGTTTTACATCTCATAAATCACAAGAAATAGGATATGATTTAGCTATTAAAGAATTAGGGTTAGAGCCTATGTTAGATTTAAATATGAGATTAGGGGAAGGAAGTGGATGTCCTATAGCTTTTTCTGTAATTGATTTTGCAGTAGCAATGATTAATAATATGGCAACCTTTGAAGAAGGAGATATTGATAATAGTTATTTAGAAGAAGTAAAAGATGAAGAATGTTATATTGTTTAATAATTCTTTTAATATTAAAGGAGTTAATTTATGATAGTTTTAATTATTGGAGGGGCTAAAAGTAGTAAATCTTCTTATGCTGAATTTTATAGCAGTAATCTTTCAAAAAAGGAAAAAGGAAGTCTTTATTATTTAGCAACTATGAAACCATATGATTTAGAGGATTTGGAAAGAATTGAAAATCATTTAAAAAGTAGAGAAAAGTATAATTTTAAAACAATTGAAAAGCATAGAGATTTAAATGAAATATTTTTAAAGTTTTCTAAAAGAGATACTATATTGTTAGATAGCTTAACATCTTTAGTTACAAACTATATGTTTGTTGGAAAAGACTTTAATAAAAGTGTGCATAAGACTATTTTAGAAGAACTTAAAGTTTTAGGAAATAGTGTTTTAAATTTGATAATAGTATCAGATTATGTGTTTAGCGACGGAATTAAATATGATTATTATACTGAATCCTTTAAAAGAGAATTAGGTAAAATAAATTGTGGTTTAGTTTCCTTTGCAGATGTAGTTATAGAAGCTTCCTTTGGAAATTTAATATTTCATAAGGGAAAGGAGGTTTTAGAGGGTGAAAATATTTTATAAGGCGATAAATATGACTTTAAGTATGTTTACCATAATACCTCTTCCTAAGTATGAATGGGATGATAAAGCGGCAAAGCATATAATGAAACTTTATCCTTTTATAGGATTAGTTATTGGACTTATTTGGTATTTAAGCTTTTTTATTTTAAGTAAATTAAATATTCAAGTTATTCTTATGGCAGCTCTTATTTTAACAGTACCCTATATTTTAACTGGATTTTTACATTTAGATGGTTTTATGGATGTTTCTGATGCACTTTTATCAAGAAGAGATAAGGAGACAAAGCTTAGAATTTTAAAAGATTCAACAGTTGGAGCCTTTTCAGTTATTTCTGTAGTTTTATTACTTTTAGTAGAATTTGCAGCTATGGTTTCAGTATTAAATAAAAGTTTAGATATGAAAATATTAATATTAATTCCTATAGCCTCAAGAGCAATAAATGGATATTTTATTGTAAGTCAAGAAATGATAGGACAAAGCTCCTTAGCTAAATTTTTTAAGGAAGGAACAGGAAGTATAGATAAAATAATTTTATTAGGCATTTATTTATTAGTTGCTATTGTAGCCTTTTTTACATTAGGTTTAAAGTATTTAATTTCTATTTTGTTAATGGGACTTGTTGCCTTTATGCTACTTTTAAAGGTGAAAAAAGAATTAGGTGGGATAAATGGTGATGTTGCTGGATATATTCTTGTACTTATGGAGTTTACAGGAATATTAGTCTTAGGAATTATTTAAGGAGGAGAAGCTTTTGAAACTTTTTTTTGGTGGTTCTTATAATGGGAAATTAAGATATGTGAAAGAAAATTTAGGAATAGAGGAAAAGGATATTTTTTATTGCAAGGAAGATTATATAGACTTTTCTAAAACTGTTATTAGTGGTATTGATAAATTTATTTATTTTAATTCATTAAAAGGAAAGAAATCCTTAAGTTTTTTTGTAGATAACAAGGATTTATTAAAGGATAAAATATTAATTTGTGATGAAATATCCTCGGGAATAGTTCCTTTGAAAAAAGAGGAACGATTATGGAGAGAAGAAACAGGAAAAGTTTTACAGTTTCTTTCTAAGGAAAGTGAGGAAGTTTATAGAATATTTTTTGGAATAGGAACAAAAATTAAAGGATGATAAAAATGATAATTTATTTAATTAGGCATGGCAAGACTTATTGCAACGAAAATAAACTTTATTGTGGAGTAAGTGATATCCCTTTAAGTGAAGAAGGAAAAAAAGAATTAAGAGATAAAAGAGAAAATAGTATTTTACCACAGTGCAAAATAAACTTTACAAGTGGTAAAAAAAGAGCTAATGAAAGCTTTAATATTTTATATCCAAATAAAGATTATGAAGTTATGAAAGATTTTTCAGAATATAATTTTGGAGATTTTGAGTTAAAGTCTTATGAAATGTTAAAAAATAATAAGGATTATTTAGATTGGATTTTAGATGATAAAAAAGAGGTTTCTTGTCCTAGAGGAGAATCAAGAAAAGACTTTGAAAAAAGAATGAAAAAAGCACTTTTAAATTTAATTTCAAAGCTTTATAAAGAAAAGGAAAAGGAAGCTTTAGTTCTTTGTCATGGAGGAAGTATAGCTTGTATTTTAGAGCTTTTTGAAAAAAGTAAATTAGATTTTTATTCTTATCAACCTAAATGTGGATGTGGATATAAAATAAAGGTTGAATATAATAAGGATAACTTAAACAAGGACTTTTCAAATTTAGAATTTGAAAAAGATATATTAGATAACTTAAAACTAGAAATAATAGAAAGGTTTTAGAAATGATAAAGATTATAATAGGATATGTTTTAGATTTGATAATAGGAGATCCTAATAATCCCTACCATCCTATTAGGTATATAGGAAAATTAGCTTCTAGTATGGAGAAGATTTTTAGAAAAATTTTTAAAAAAAATCTTAAGGTTGCAGGTTTTTTTGCATGGCTTTTCATAGTTTTTATAACCTTTATAATTACTTTAGGAATTGTACATATTGCAAATAAGATTAATCCTATTTTAGGAGTGTTAGTATCAGGAATACTTATTTATTTTTGTATTTCTGCTAAGGGACTTAAAGTTGAAGGACTTAAAGTTATTAAGATTTTAAAAAGAGGTGATATAAATAAGGCAAGGGAGCAATTATCTTTTATTGTAGGCAGAGATACTAAGAACTTAGATGAAGAAGCTATAGTTAGAGCAGTAATTGAAACTATAGCAGAAAATATGTCAGATGGTATTATAGCACCTTTATTTTTTGCAGGAATTGGTGGGGCACCTTTAGCTTTTTTATATAAAGCAGTAAATACTTGT
Source organism: Clostridium sp. TJA032 (assembly GCF_058310275.1). Classification (NCBI taxonomy): domain Bacteria; kingdom Bacillati; phylum Bacillota; class Clostridia; order Eubacteriales; family Clostridiaceae; genus Clostridium; species Clostridium sp. TJA032. The sequence goes on from NZ_JBZEFB010000001.1 coordinate 422,594, forward strand.
GATTCAATGTTTGGATATAAAAATGATAAATATAAAGATTTTGGATTTTTTTCAGCTAAGTTAGATGATTTATTTAATTATATCCCAGCTAGAATAACAGCCTATCTTATAATTATTTCATCTTTTATTTTAAGATTTAATTGGAAAGATAGCTTTAAAATATATAAAAGAGATAGATATAACCATTCAAGTCCTAATAGTGCTCATCCAGAAGCTGCTGTAGCTGGGGCATTAGGAATAAAACTTGGAGGAGAAAATTATTACTTTGGAAAACTTGTTAAAAAGCCAACTATAGGAGATTTTAAAAAGAAGATAGAAATTTTAGATGTTTATAAAACTAATAAAATATTAAGTATGGTTTCTTTTTTAGGAATGGTTTTAGCCCTTATTATTAGATTTATTTTAGAGGTGATTATATGAATTTAGGTCATGGTGGTAATGTTGAGGAAATAAAAAGGCTTTATAATTTAAAGGAAGAAGAAATTATTGATTTTTCTGCTAATATAAATCCTTTAGGCATAGCTGAAAAAGTAAAAGAAGCTATAATTAAAGGAATAAATCACATAGAAAGATATCCAGATATAACTTACTATAATTTAAAAAGTGAAATCTCTAACTTTGAGGAAGTTTCTTTAGAAAATATAGTATTAGGAAATGGAGCAGCAGAGGTTATTTTTAATATAGTAAGAGGAATAAAACCTAAGGAAGCTCTTATAATAGCACCAACTTTTTCAGAATATGAAGATGCATTAAATTCTATTAATTGTAAAGTGAATTATTATCTTTTAAAAGATAAGTATTCATTAGATGAAGACTTCTTAGGTGAAATTAAAGAAGGTTTAGATATTATATTTTTATGTAATCCAAACAATCCAACAGGTGCTTTAATTTCTAAAGATTTTTCCTTAAAGGTTTTAGAGAAAGCTAGAAAATTTAATATTACTGTAGTTTTTGATGAATCTTTTTTAGATTTTGTTGAGGATAATTTTAAATATTCACTTGTTAAAGAATTAGATAAGTTCAATAATCTAATTATTGTTAAATCTTTAACTAAGCTCTTTGCTTTTCCAGGAATAAGATTAGGATATGGATTATGTTCTAATAAAGTTTTTTTAGACAAAATTAAGGAAGTAGAGGTTCCCTGGAGTGTAAACACCTTAGCAGATTATGCAGGAAGAGAAGCCTTAAAAGATAGAAGTTATATAAAAAGAACTGTAAATTATGTAAAGAAAGAAAATGATTTTTTATATAAGGGTCTTAAAGAGATTAAATATATAACTCCTTTTAAAGGGGCTGTAAATTTTATATTTTTTAAGGTGCATAAAAATATAAATTTAAGAGAACAATTAATTAAGAGAGGTATTATAATAAGAAGTTGCAATAACTATAAGGGACTAGATGATAGTTTTTATAGAGTAGCTGTTAGAACTAGAGAGGAAAATAAAAGGCTTTTAGAAGCGCTTGCACAGATTGAAATATAAATCATTTATATATTAAAAAATTTTAATATTAAAGCTTATAAAGAGTGTTTGACAAGGATAAAATATAATAATATAATCAAAATGATTAACTAATAATTGGTGCGATTTTCGCTTAATAGGGAATGAAGTTAAAGTCTTCAACTACCTCAGTAACCGTGAAGCAGACAAAATCTCAATATGTCACTGCAAGCTTGTTGTGGGAAGACGAGATGGAGGATGAAGCAAAGTCGGGATACCTGCCTTTTATTTAAGTACTACTGTCTTCTGAGGGTAGGATAGTAGGGTGCGTAGTACCTAAATATGCCTAACATACCTTCTTTAGTGGTATGTTTTTTTATTTTCTACGTAGTAATCTAAGCCTCAAAAAAATATTTTAGTTTTTAAGTTTTATGAACAAATATTTGATTTGTTGAGACTTAGGAAAAATTAAATAATATAAGTTTCATAGGTTAAAGAAATTTCCTTCATAAGCTTAAAAAACTATAAAGTAAAATTGGAGGAATAGTATGAAAAACTTTAAAAAAGTATTGTCATTATTAATGATAAGTATGATGGCATTACTAATCTTTACTGGCTGTGGAAGCAAGACAGTAACCATGAAAGACATGGAGGGAACTGAATTTACAGTACCTAAAAAAATTGAAAGGATAGTTTCAACGGCTCCATCTAATACTGAAATATTAGTTGGTTTAGGTCTTGCTGATAAAATAGTTGCTGTTGATACGTATTCTGCTGATGTTAAGGGATTAAATCCTGATATTCCTAAAATAGACTTTAGAAATCCAGATGCAGAGGCTATAGTAGCACTTAAACCAGATGTAATAATAGCTTCAGGACATAATAGAACAGGAAAAGAAGATCCATTTAAGGCTTTAAAAGAAGCAGGAATACCAGTTGTATATATTCCAACTAGCGAAAGCATTGATGGAATATATGAAGATATTGATTTCTTAGCTAAGTTAACAGGAACAGAAGCTGAAGGAAAGAAAATGGTTGATTCTATGAAGAGCGAAGTAGATAAAATAAAATCTATAGGCGAAAAAATAAAAGACAAGAAAACTGTTTATTTTGAAATTGGCTCTGGCTCAAAACTTTATAGTTTTGGAAATGATACTTTCTTAAATAACTTATTAGATATAGTAGGTGCAGAAAACATATTTAAGGATGAAAAAGGATGGATATCTCCAAGTGAGGAAGCTGTAATAAAAGCTAATCCAGATGTTATATTAACAAATGAAAGTTATATTGAAAATGCTACAGAATTAATTGCTAAACGTCCAGGTTGGAATTCAATAACTGCTGTTAAGGATAATAAGATATTCTTAGTAGATAATAATGCATCATCACGTGGAAGTCAAAATGTGGTAACTGTATTAAAACAAATGGCAAAGGATATTTATCCAGAAGAGTATGCAGGAATCTAAAAAAAGAAAATTGCTAATATTACTATCTATTCCATTAGTTATATTAGTATTATGTATCGGAACTTCCTTTGGAAGTTCCGATATTAATATATGGGATACTATCTCTATAGTAGGAAATAAGATTTTAAATATTCCTCTTAGAGCAGGGATAAAACCAGAGGACGTAGCAATTATTTGGGTAATTAGACTACCAAGAGTATTATTAGCTTTTGGAGTTGGAGCTTCTCTTGCGGTTAGTGGAGCTATAATTCAATCAATATTAAAAAATCCTTTAGCCTCACCTTATACCTTAGGAGTATCTTCAGGTGCTTCTTTAGGTGTTGGAGTATATATAGTTCTTGGAATTTCAATTCCTTTTATAGGAAACTTTGCAATGCCTGTTATAGGATTTTTATGTGGGGTTTTAACTGTTTTTGCAGTTATAATTTTTTCAAATAAGGTAGATAAAGGGCTTTCAAATAACACAGTAATATTAGCTGGTATGGTTTTATCACTTTTTACTAGCGCTGTGTTAACTACAGTAACATCCTTATGTAGTGAAGATTTAAAGGCTATTACAATGTGGCAAATGGGTTCCTTTGCTATGAAAAGTTGGTCATATGTAATTGCAGGAGTTCCCTTTTTAATAATAGGTATTTTTATGGCCGTAAAATATACAAAAGAAATGGACATACTAAGTTTTGGAGAAGAAGGTGCTAAGGCTATAGGAGTTGAAACTAAAAAGGTTAAAAAGTCTTTACTTATAGCTGTAGCAATTTTAACAGGAAGTGCTGTTGCTTTAAGTGGTGTTATAGGATTTATAGACCTTATAACTCCTCATATAGTTAGAAAAGTATTTGGAGCAAGTCATAAAGTTGTAATTCCTATGTGCATAGCCCTTGGGGGAACGCTTATGGTTTTAACAGACTTAGTTTCAAGAACACTAATTGCCCCTTCTGAGTTACCTGTTGGAGCAATTACAGCTTTAATTGGAGCACCATTTTTTGCTTATCTATACTTTGGAAAAAGAAGTAGGTGATATTTTTGTTAGAAGTTAAAAATTTATGTTGTGGATATGATGGAAATGAAGTAATTCATAATATATCCTTTAGCGTAGAAAGAGGAGAAAATATCTCTATAATAGGACCTAATGGTTGTGGAAAATCCACAGTCTTAAAAGCTTTAGCTAACCTAATAGAGTATAGTGGAGAAATAAAGTTAGATGGTGTAGAGATTAAGAATATAAAAAGAAAAGATTTAGCTAAGAAAGTTGCTTTAATGAGTCAAAATTCTGAAGTTTATTTTTCTTACACTGTTTTTGAAACTGTTTCTTTAGGTAGATATGCTCATATGGAGGGTATGTTTGCTAGCCTTACAAATCATGATAGAGATATAGTTTTAAGATGTATTGAAAGTGTTGGGCTTTTAAATGAAAAGGATAGATTAATAAATGAACTTTCAGGTGGGCAACTTCAAAGGGTTTATTTAGCTAGGGTTTTTGCTCAAGACCCAGAGATATTACTTTTAGATGAGCCCACAAATCATTTAGACTTAAAATGTCAAATAGAAATTTTAAGTCATATAAATAAATGGACAAAAGAGAAAAATAAAACTGTTATAGGTGTTTTGCATGATTTGAATTTAGTTCAGATGTTTAGTGAAGATGCACTTTTGATAAAAGAAGGCAAAATCTATAGTAGTGGAAAAGCACAGGACATATTAAATAGTCCTAAGATTAAAGATGTATATAAGATAGACATAAGAAAATTCATGCTAGAAGCATTAGAAAGATGGAAGTAGGTGTAAACAAATGAAAAAGAAGTTTGTAGTATCATATAGTTGTGGAAAGGATAGCACATTATCTTTATATAGAATGATAAAGGAAGGACATGTTCCTGTAGCTTTATTAGTTACTGTAGATAAGAAGGTTTTAAGAAGTTGGTTTCATGGAATACCAGATAAATTATTAAAAGATGTATCAAAATCTTTAGATATACCTTTAGTTTTAGTTGCAAGTAATGGAAAAGAAAATTATGGTGAAACTTTTATTGAAGCTTTAAAGAAAATAAAAGAAGAAAAAGGTGCTGAAGCTTGTGTTTTTGGAGATATTGATTTAATGGCTCACAGAACTTGGTGTGAAGATAAATGTGAGAAGGCTGGACTTGAAGCTATTTTTCCACTTTGGGAAGAAGATAGAGAAAAATTAACTTATGAATTTATAGATAGTGGATTTAAAACTGTAATTAAAAATGTAAAATTAAGTATTCTAGGAGAAGAGTTCTTAGGAGAAGTTTTAACTAAAGAAGTAGTTGAAAGATTAAAAGCTGCAGGTTCAGATGCTTGTGGTGAAAATGGAGAATATCATACCTTTGTTTTTGACGGTCCTTTATTTAAGGAAAAAATAAGCTTTGAAACTGGAGATAATATATTAACTGAAACTCATGGATTTTTAGATATTAAGTAGGTGTTTTTATGAAGTATAAAAGTATAATGCTTCTTGGAACAGCATCTTCTGTAGGAAAAAGTACTGTTGCAGCAGCCTTTTGTAGATATTTTAAAAAAAGAGGATATAGTGTTGCTCCCTATAAGGCTTTAAATATTTCTTTAAATTCCTTTGTTACGAGAGATGGGGATGAAATTGGAAGAGCTCAAGTTGTACAAGCTGAAGCTTGTGAAATTGAGCCTAAAGAATATATGAATCCTATTCTTATGAAACCAAGTGCAGGTTTTAAAACTCAAGTAATAGTTAGAGGAAAAGTTTATTGTACTATGGATGCTTATAAATATAAGGATTTAAATAAGTATCTTAAGGAGAAAGCAAAGGAAGCTTATTTTGATATTTCAAAGGACTATGACTTAATAATTTTAGAAGGTTCAGGAAGTTGTGCTGAAATAAATTTAAGAGAAACTGATATTGCAAATATGCATACTGCTAAAATGGTAGATGCTGATGTTATTTTAGTGGCTGATATAAATAGAGGAGGAGTTTTTGCTTCTATTGTTGGAACTATAATGCTTTTAACTGAAGAAGAAAGAAAAAGAGTTAAAGGGGTTATAATAAATAAATTTAGAGGTAAAAAAGAATTTTTCAAACCTGCCATGAAGCAGATTGAAGAAATAATAAAAATACCTGTTTTAGGAGTTATGCCTTATTTTGATTTGGATATAGAAGAGGAAGATAGTGCTTCTATTAAATTGAAAAAATATGAAAATAGTAGTATAGACATAGCAATAGTTAAGTTGCCACATATGTCAAATTTTACTGACTTTAATGCTTTAGGAAGAATAAAGGATGTAGGAATAAGGTATGCTGAAAATCCTAAAGATTTAGAAAAAGCAAATATGATAATAATTCCAGGAAGTAAAAATACCATAGATGATTTAATTTATTTAAAGGAAAATGGTTTTAAAGATGCTATAATAAATGAAAAAAATAAAGGTAAGTTAATATTAGGTATATGTGGAGGATATCAAATATTAGGTGAGAGGATAATTGATTCAATTGGAGTTGAAGGAGATATTAGAGAAGAAGAAGGTTTAGGCCTTTTAGATATAACAACTTCATTTAACAAAGAAAAAACAACAAAACAAGTTACTGCCTTTGACTTAGAAGGAAATATATTTACTGGTTATGAAATTCATAATGGCGAGAGTATTCCTACTGTTGAAGAAAATATATGGTTAAAAGAAAAATGTGGAAATGTTTTAGGTATGAAAAATACTGAAGGAAATGTTTTTGGTACTTATATTCATGGAGTTTTTGACTATGGAAGTTTTGGAGAAGAACTTATAAATAAGTTGAAAAAAGATTTGAATCTAGAAAAAAGCGAAGAAATAGATTATAAGGAATATAAACTTAGCCAATATAATAAGCTTTGTGAACTTTTAGAAGAAAATATAGATATGAAGTATGTTGAAAATTTAATAAAAAATTAGCTTTAAAAAGAGTATTAAGTAAAATTACTTAATACTCTTTTTTATTAATTATATTTTCCTATTTGATATATACCTAAATCTTATGTATTATATATATATCAAGTTAAGTTTAAGTAGTATTTAAACAAAGATAAATTTAAGCTTAACTTTAATAATATTTATAAGGTGAGTTTTAATGGATGATTTAATAAAAGCAATTGATGAAATTACAAGGGAAGAAATCATAAAACTAGTTATTAGTAATAAGGTAAAGAAGGATAATGAATATAAAAAAATAGTTTTTCAACTTAAAGAAAAAAATAAAGAAGAATTTTATCAAATAGAAAAATATACTGAAAAACAAGTTTTTCATGAAAATATAGAAAAAAAAGAGCTTAATAAAAGAGCTAAGGAGCTTTTTATTAATGATTATAAGCAATTAAATGCTTTCTCAAAGGATAAGTGCTTTGACCTTAAAGTTTCTAAAAAAGGAAAGGTTTTCTTAGGGGTTAAACAAAATAAAGAGCCTTTAAAAGAAATAAAAAAAGAACATAATAGAAAGAAAAATTACATATTAGAAGAGGGAATGATAATAGAACCTCTTATAGACCTAGGGATTTTTACTAAGGAAGGTAAAATCATAAATTCTAAGTATGATAAATATAAACAAATAAACAGATTTATAGAGATAATTGATGATGAAATAAAAAAGATAGATAAAAAAGAACTTACAATTTTAGACTTTGGTTGTGGTAAATCTTATTTAACATTTATATTATATTATTATTTTACTAAGATAAAAGAAATAAATGTTAAAATGATAGGATTAGACTTAAAAGCAGATGTAATTAAGAAATGCAATGAAATAGCTAAAAAGTATAATTATGAAAATTTATCTTTTGAGCTAGGAGATATAAATGGATTTAAGTATAATGATAAAGTTGATATGGTAATAACTTTACATGCCTGTGATACAGCTACTGACTATGCTTTATATAATGCAATAAAATGGAATAGTAAAATGATATTTTCAGTTCCATGTTGTCAACATGAATTTAATAGTCAAATAGAAAGTGAAAAATTTTCTATACTTACTAATTATGGCATAATAAAAGAAAGAGTATCTGCTCTTATGACAGATTCTGTTAGAGCAAATCTTCTTGAGGTTTTAGGATATAAAACTCAACTTTTAGAATTTATAGACATAGCACATTCTCCTAAAAATATATTAATAAGAGCAGTAAAAGGAAATGTTTCTAAAACAAAAAAAGAAAGGGCTTTAAAAGAGGTTAATAATCTTTTAGAAGAATTTAATTTAAGTCCTACATTATATAATCTTTTAAAGAAGGATAATTTAATATAGTCAAAAAACAGAGAAAATATATATTTTCTCTGTTTTTTTATTTGTTTTTATTTTTAAAATTTTATTAAAAATAAATTAAAAAATACTTGAAATTATTAAAATGTTATGTATAATTATTTGTGTAATAACGAACTATTAATTCTATTTATACTATATAGTTCGAATAAGGAGGATAAAATTGAATATATTAAAAAAACTAGGAAGTGTATTATTAGTTACAATTATTTTAAGCTTCACTTTAATTTCTTGTGGAGAAAGTAATAATTTAAAAGAAGAAAGTAAGGGTAAAAATACAATAGGAATTATAGGAGCTATGAATGAAGAACTTGAAGTTCTTCTTAAGGATATGAGCAATAAAAAGGAAGTTAAAATAAATGATTTAACTTTTTATGAAGGTGATTTATGGGGACAGCATGTTGTAGCTGTAGTTTCAGGAGTTGGAAAAGTTAATGCAGCTTCATGTACTCAAATATTAGCAAGTAATTTTAATGTAGGTTCTTTAATAAATATAGGTGTTGCTGGAGGAGTATCAAAAGATATATATCCTGGAGATATAGTTATAGGAGATACATATGTACAACATGATGTAGATGCTTCTGTTTTTGGAGATAAATTAGGACAAATTCCTAGAATGGATGTATATGATTTTAAAGCAGATGAAAAATTATTAAATTTAGCAGTAGAAGCTTCAAAAAATATTGAAGGAGTTAAGACTTATGTGGGAAGAATAGTATCTGGAGATCAGTTTATTGCAGATAGTAAAAAGGTTGAATCTTTAGAGAAAGACTTTAACGCTAAAGCTGTTGAAATGGAAAGTGCAGCTATAGCACAAGTGGCATATCTTAATAAAATACCTTTTGTTATTATTCGTTCTATATCAGATAATGCTAATAATGGAGCTCATATGGATTATAAAGAATTTATTCCTATAGGAGTTAAAAATTCAACAGCTATTTTAAAAGAAATGTTTAATAATATGTAATAATTATATTTATTAAAAAACAGCAAATATAAATAATTTGCTGTTTTTTATTTTATTAATCTTCATATAAATATTTTCTTGTCATTGGAAGAGTATTGTTTATTCCTTTTGAGAAAAGTATTTGATGTAAATCTATATCCCAGTAATGGAAAGCTGCTGCACAAGTAGCTAGATATAAATGCCACATTCTTACAAATTCTTCATCAAACATTTTTCTTACTTCATCTAAATGGTTCATATAGTTTTTGCACCATTCTTCTAAAGTTCTCATATAGTGAAGTCTTAAACTTTCAACATCTATAGTACGGAAGTTCATATCTGCTGCTATATTTAATTCTTCTCTTAAAGTTGGAAGGTATCCACCAGGGAATATGTATTTTGTTATCCATTTATTTCCTTCAGTTTCAATTAAATTAGTTATGTTATGTAATAGGAATAATCCACTTTCTTTAAGAACTGAATTTACATTTTGGAAGAATAATGGTAAGTTAGCATGACCAACATGTTCTGCCATTCCAACACTAACAACTCTATCAAATTGAAGATTTGATTTTTCTAAATTTCTGTAGTCCATTAATTTAACTTCAACTAAATCTTCAAGACCTTCTTCTTTAATTCTTTCAGTAGCTTTTTTAAATTGTTCTTCACTTAGTGTTATACCTAAAGCTTTAACTTTATAAAGTTTTGCAGCTTCTATTATTAAATATCCCCAACCACAACCTATATCAAGTAAGCTTTGGCCTTCTTTTAAATTAAGTTTTTTTAGTATGTAATGTATTTTATTCATTTGTGCATCATAAAGAGTATCTGTTGGATTTTTGAAGTATCCACAAGAGTAACTCATAGTTTTATCTAACCATAAGCTATAAAAATCATTACCTATATCATAATGATGTGCTATATCTTTTTTAGACTTCATTAAAGAAGGAGCCTTTATTTTAGATGCAATCTTAAGTACTGAGCTCTTATTCATGAAGCTATTTTTATTACGAATTATGCTTTCAAAAAACTTTTGAAGATCTCCCTCTACATCTATATCTCCTCTCATATAAGCTTCACCTATAGCTACGCTAGGGTCTGCTAAAAGTTCTTTTTTACTTGGAAAATTTTTTATTATAACCTTAAATTCAGGTTCGCCTTCCCCATATTTTATAGTTTCTCCATCCCAATATTGTAAATCAAAGGTTTTATCTGAAAGATTTTCAGCTAGTGCCTTTACTATGCTTTTGTTAATTTCCATAAAAAATCACCTCGTCATTTAATTTTATATTTTTATGATACATTATATTTTTTGAAAAATCTTTTTGAAAATACTCTTTTATAGCTTAAATTTAGTGAATCTAGGAAATTAATTATAAAATACTTTAAAATACATATGAGAATATTAAGAAAAAAATATAAAATAATAAAATAAATATATTTTATGGAAAAATTAATAAAATATTCATCTATAATAGCGTAAAAATATTAATTTAATAAAAAATACTGCTTATTTACTAAATAATATAAATTTGATATTATTTAAAGGATATTAGAGTAACAAAACTTAATAAAACTAAGGAGGAAAAGATGAGTTTATTAAAAAAACTAACAATAGGAATAGTAATAGCTTCTTTACCAATAACTTTTATAGGTTGTTCTAAAGAAAATAACAATGAAGCTAAAAATATTTCTATTAAATCTTTAAGTACAAAGGAAGTAGAAGAAAATTTAAAGGATGATTCTTGGGTTTTAGTAGACACAAGATTAAGTGATTCTTATAATGGTTGGATTCTATATAATGAAGAAAGGGGAGGGCATATTCCAAATTCTAAGGATTTCTCTGCAAATTGGATAAAAGTAGAGGCTAAGGACAAGGAAAATAGACTTAATGAAGCTTTAAAGGTTAAAGGCATAACTAAGGATAAAAATATTATCCTTTATGATGCTAATGGAGAAGATTCAAAAGTAGTTTATGATTATCTTTCTTCAAAGGGATATAACAATATATACTTTTATGATATTAAAAATTGGGCTAAGGATAAAAGCCTTCCTTTAGAAAAATATGAAGGATATGATTTATTAGTTCCAGCTAAAATATTGAAAGAAGTTGTTGAGGGGAAAAGACCAGAAAGCTTTGAAAATTGTAAAAATATAAAAATACTTGAAGCTAGTTGGGGAGATGAAAATCAAACTTATGGAAAAGGGCATATTCCAGGTAGTGTTCACATAAATACAGATACAATAGAACCACCACCAACATGGATGCTTGCAGATGATGAAGCTTTAAAAGATTTTGCCTTAAGCTATGGGCTTAAAAAAGATGATACTGTAATTCTTACAGGAGCTGAGCAAATGGCTTCTTATAGATTAGCAAGTGTTTTAAGTTATATAGGAGTTAAGGATGTAAGAGTTTTAAATGGTGGAGATAGTTCTTGGAAAAATGAAGGCTATGAATTAGAAACTAAAGTTAATCAGAAGGTTAAAGGAGATGATTTTGGTTCTGTAATTCCTGGTAATCCAAGGGTTATTATGACAATAAATGAACTTAAAGAAAGTTTAAATAAAAAAGATTTTACATTAGTTGATAATAGAACTTGGGATGAGTATATAGGAAAAAGTTCGGGATATAGTTATCATGACAAAAAAGGTCGTATAGATGGAGCTGTTTTTGCTTATGCAGGAGTAAATGGTCCAACCTCTTTAGAATATTATAGAAATGTTGATAATACAATGAGAAATGGATATGAAATAGAAAAATTGTTAGAAGGTCAAGGAATAAATTTAAATAATCATCTTGCTTTTATGTGTGGAAGTGGATGGAGAGCAGCAGAGGTTTATTCTTATGCAAAGGTAATGGGGCTTAAAAATATATCTATATATAGTGATGGATGGATAGGTTGGAGTAATGGAAATAATCCATCAGTTACAGGAGAGCCTAAAAGTAATATATGAATAAAAAAGAAAGAGTAGCAGTTTTTTTATTAAGAACAGTTCAGATTTTATTATGGATATTTGGTATTCTTATTGAATATTTAACTCATAAAAAAGCTGGTGTAATGCATCATGTATGTTATAAAAAGTATGAGTATGGAAATATTATTAGTAATTTTAAACTTAATATATTAAGTTTAATAGCTATTTTAATATTTATACTATTTTTTATTATATTTCTGCACTTAAAAAAAATAAATAAATATAATCTAAGTAAAGAAAGTATTATTACTAGTATATTTTCATTAATTTTATTTTTTGTAATAAATTTAAATTTTTTTAAAGGTCTTTTAGCTTATTATTATTTCATATTAATACAATTAATAGTGTTAATATTACAAATTTTATTTATATTATTTAAAATATTGATTTATAAAAAATAAGGTCTTAAAATAGACCTTATTTTTTATCACATTAACTCTTAAATAATATACTCGTAAATGATGATAGTATAAATAAAAAAATAAAATAAATAATATATAATAAAAAAGAAAAGGAGAAAAAAAAATGAATAACAATAATATAGTTAGTTTTAAAAATGAAAAAGGTGAAACAATTGAATATTTAATTTTAGAACAAAAATTAATATGTGGTTCTGAATATGTAGCTATGGCTCCTAAAAATCATAAGGAAGATATTGAACTTTTTAAAATTAACTTTGATAAAAATTGGAATGAAACTTTAGATTCAGTAGAATCAGAAAAGGAAATAAATATGTTTAAGCAAGTTTCAAATTTAAAATTTTAAAAATTCCATTTAATATTAAAATAAGTTCAAAGAAATTGGAATTTTGCACTATAAAAAATCATTAATTAAATATTATAATTAATTTAAAGGGAGGAAATTAATTAAGTTTTATACTTAATTATGATATTTAATTTATGAGAGATTTAAAAGTTATGACCTTTAATTTAAAATATGATTTTAAATGTGAAGATAATAATAATTGGAAAAAAAGAGTTTTAAGAATTAAAAAAATAATAGAAGAAAATTCTCCTCATATAATAGGAACTCAAGAAGGTCTTATTCATATGCTAGAAGATATTGAAAACTCTTTAAAAACTTATTCTTGGTTTGGAGAAGATAGAAGTGGATATGGAGAAGATGAGTATAATGCTATATTTTTTCTTAAAGATAAATTTGAATTTATAGAAGGAGAACAATTTTGGCTATCTAAAACTCCTAATATTAAGGGAAGCAAAGATTTTAATAGTAGTCTTCCTAGAATATGTACAAAGGTTAAATTAAAAGATAGGGAAAGTGGAATTTTATTTAATATATATAATACTCATTTAGACCATGAAAGTTTATCAGCAAGAGAAGAAGGAATTAAAATAATTTTAAAAAAAGTAGCCTCTTCTTATGTTAAAGATAAATTGCCTTTTATAATTATGGGAGATTTTAATTGTTATTTAGAAGATAATTTATTTAATATAATAAAAGATAATAAAGAGAAATTAGTTTTAAATTTATGCTACGAAAATATAGAACATAATATAAAAGGAACTTTTCATTATTTTAAAGGAGGATATGAGGGTAGAATAATAGATTATATAATTTATTCAGATGATTTTTTTATAAAATCTTTAAATATAGATGATAGAAAAATAGATGGGGGATATCCTTCAGACCATTATCCTGTTACTTGTGTTTTAACTTTAAAATAGATATATTTTCTCTTATTTAATTAATCATGTATAATATAAGATAGATTAAAAAAATTAGTTTAATATTATTTAAAAAATTTATATTATACGGAGGATAAAATGATTTTAAACACAAAAAGAGATGGACATGTTCATAGCCCTTACTGTCCTCATGGGAGCAATGATACCTTAGAGATGTATATTGATACAGCTATAAAAAATGGAATTGAGGAAATAACTTTTACAGAACATATGCCATTACCAATAGAAGACCCTTCACCAAGGAAAAATAGTGCTCTACCTTTAGAGAATTTAGAAGCTTATTTAAAAGGAATAACTTTATTAAAAGAAAAGGTAAAGGATAAGATAAAAGTAAATGTTGGTTTAGAGGTAGATTACATAGAAGGGTATGAAAAAGAAACTAAAGCTATTTTAGATAAGTATGGAAAATATTTAGATGATGCAATTCTTTCTGTACATATAGTAAAATTTGAAGGGAATTATTATCAAATAGGAAATGGTGCTGATATGATTTCAGAGCTTCTTCATAAAATAGGAGGAATGGACAAACTTTATGATTTATACTATGAAACTATGTTAAAATCAATTAAATGTGATTTAGGTAAATTTAAACCTAAAAGAATAGGACATCCTACCTTAGTTAGAAAGTATAAAAAAGATTTTCCTAAAGGGAAATATAATTTAAAGCTTCTAGATAATATTTTGAAAGAAATGAAAAAAGGTAAGTATGAAATTGATTTAAATACATCAGGACTTAGAAGAGAAAAGTGTGGAGAAATTCATCCTGAAGGAATTTTTTTAGATTTATGTTTAAAATATGATATTCCTATGGTTTTTGGTTCAGACTCTCATAGTTCAAAATACGTAGGTGCTGAATTTGAAGAGGTAGCAAAAAATCTTTTTCTAGATTCTAAAGCAATTTAAAAAAGCACAGAGAAGAATTCTTCTCTGTGCTTTTTTATTATTTACCGTATATAATTTTTTTAGTAACATCGTTATAAAACATTGTGTTTGGATAATCATCTTCGATTTCTTGAGCATATTTTCTAGCATCGGCTGTTTTACCTTCTTTATCATATATAATAGCTAAATTATATAAGCATTGTGGTGTATACATAAGGTCTTCAGCATCTGGCTTAGCTTTATAATCATCTAAATACTCTTTAAAATATTTAATTGCTTCATCATTTTTATCTAAGTTTTCATAGGAAGTTCCCATAAAGTATATTAAATGAGGTCTTAGATAAGAATTTGATGCAAAGGTATAGGCTTTTTCGAAATCTTTAATAGCATCTTCGTATTTTCCTGCTTTAAAAAGGTCAGAACCTTTTAGATAGAAGTCTTTAACACCTTCATTTTTCATAAAGTCTTCTGCTTTATTATAAGTATCTAAAACATCCTTTGGAACATTTTCTTTGTCAGTTGATGTTAATAGGGTATAAAGAGAATTTAAATCATTATTTTCCATAGCCTTATTTAATTCTTCTGAAGTTAAATTTTTAGAAGCTTCTTTCTTGTCTTCAGGTTTATTTTCAGTTGAACTTGTTGTAGAACCATTAGGATTAGCTTGTTCTGCTGTTTCAGTTGGGGCTTTACTAGCATTTGTGTGTTTTATATTTTTAGCTACGCCATAGGCAAGTAATAAAACTATTGCACCTGAAACTGCTATAGCTATATATTTAACAGGTTTCTTTTTGTTAGAATTTTTAGCATTGTTTTTTTCATTCTTAAAATTAGGTGTGCTAATAACTCTTGGTTCTTCTTCAGTATTAGAAGTATTTATATTTTTACCTTTATTTTTTTTACTACTATGTTTCTTTTGAAAATCAACCTTAGTTACATTATCAATTGTTACATTTCCAAAGCTTTCATTATTAGATTTTTTTTCTTCCTCTAAAGGTCTTTCAATTTTGATTTCTTCTAGCTTAATTTCTTTAACCTTAGGATTTTCAATGTTTACTTCTTTATTATCTACCTTTATTTTAGGTTCATCAGTTTTCTTTTCTTCTTTAATAGGTGCAACAGGTTTTATGTCTTCTATTACTATATCTTCAACAATCTCTTTTTTAACTTCTTCTTTAGGAGATTTTATTTCAGAATCTCTCTTTTCTAATTGTTTATTATATTCTTTTTGAGCTTCCTCTTGAAGTCTAGCTTTTATTTCATCCTTCATAGTTTCACTAAATATTGTGCTCATAGCTAATTTTTTTTCATCTAAATTATTAAATTTATCTAATTTAGTTCTAGCTTCCTCATTATTGTTATATTCAGCATTTATTTTCCAAGATACAATAGCATCGCTTATTCTGTTAAGCTTTTCAAGTGATCTTGCTTCTAAAGTAAGTGCTTCTTCATTATTGTAATCTTTATCAAGTACTTTTTCACATATATCTAATGCTTCTTCATAATTTCCGTTTTCAAATTGAGCTAATGCCTTTTTAAGTTTTTTATCATGTTTACTCATAGCTTTATAGCTCCTCCTTTTTTTATAATTTTTATCAAATAGGTTTCGATAAAATAATAAGTATCTGTCTAAATTCTAATTATACCTTATATATATAAAAGTTTACAATATATTTTTGGCAAAACTATGTCAATGTTCTTATTTTTTTAACAAAATAAGATATTTTTATTGAAAAAGCCCTAGAAATTGCATAAATAATATATTTTTAGAGTTCATCATTTTTTAAAAAAGACATAAAAATACCCTAGAAATAGAAATATTTCTAGGGTATTTAAAGTATTAAATTAAAAAGTCATTATATGAAGCATCAGAAGGCATTCTCCAATCTCCTCTAGGAGATAATGATATTGAACCAACCTTTGGTCCATCAGGTAAAGCAGAACGTTTAAACTGTTGTGTGAAAAATCTTCTTAAAAATTTATCTAACCATTTTTTTATGGTTTCTTCATCATAATCATCCTTAAAGGCTATTTTAGCTAAAAATAATATTCTCTCTGGACTTGAGCCATTTTTTATAAAGTTATATAAAAAGAAGTCATGAAGTTCATATGGACCAACAATATCTTCTGTTTTTTGTGATATTTTTCCTTCTTTATCTTTTGGAAGAAGTTCAGGACTTACAGGAGTATCTAAAATATCTATTAAAGCCTCTTTAGCATTTTCAGATATTTCATTATTTGCAAAATATCTAACTAAAAACTTAACTAGAGTTTTAGGAATAGAACAATTAACAGAATACATAGACATATGGTCTCCATTATAAGTACACCATCCTAAAGCAAGTTCTGATAAATCTCCAGTACCTATTAATAGTCCTCCTTCTTTATTTGCTAAATCCATAAGAATTTGAGTTCTTTCTCTTGCTTGAACATTTTCATAAGTTACATCATGAATTTCCTTATCATGGCCAATATCTTCAAAGTGTTGAAGGGAAGCTTTTACTATATTTATTTCTCTAAAATCACAATGAAGTTCTTTGCATAAAGTTACTGCATTATTGTAAGTTCTATCTGTAGTACCAAAACCTGGCATAGTTATAGTTATTATATTTTCTCTTTTTATATTTAACATATCAAAGGTTTTTACTACAACTAATAAAGCAAGTGTAGAATCTAATCCCCCTGAAATACCTATTACTGCTTTTTTTAGATTAGTGTGTTCTAATCTTTTTGCAAGAGCAGAAGCTTGAATATTTAATATTTCTTCACAACGTTCTTCCATATCAACTTTAGATTTTGGTAAAAATGGATGTTTATCAATTTTTCTATCAAAATTTTTAATTTTTATATCCTTTAATTTAAAGGGTATAAATCTAGGAGAGCTTACTTCATTAAAGCATGAGTTTCTAAAACTTATATTTTTAAGTCTTTCAGAATCTAATTTAAATAAATCAACTATGCCTATTAACAAATCATTTTCTCTTTTAAATCTATTATTTTCCTTTAATATGCTACCATTTTCAGCTATTAGCATATGACCACTAAATAATAAATCTGTAGTAGATTCAAAAACACCAGCAGAGGAATATATATAAGAACACATAGCTCTAGCACTTTGATTTGCCACTAAAGATTTTCTATAAGAACTTTTTGATACAAGTTCGTTAGAAGCTGAAAGATTACAAATAAGATTAGCTCCCATTAAGGCTAAATTAGAACTTGGAGGTATAGTAACCCAAAGGTCTTCACAAATTTCAAAACCAATCTTTAAATTATCAAAAGAGAATATTAAATCAGTTCCAAAAGGAACATCATTTTGAAAAGGAAGATTAACCTTTAAATTTTTTATATTAAATCCCTCTGTAAACCATCTTTTTTCATAAAATTCTGAGTAGTTTGGTATGTAACTTTTAGGAACTATTCCTAAGATATCTCCATTTAATATTACATATGCACAGTTATATAAAGAGTAGTTATATAAAAGGGGAGCACCAACTGCAATTAATATATCTTTATCCTTTGAAAAATCAACTAAATTTTTTAAAGCTATATTGCAGTTTTCAAGTAGTTTTTGACTAGTAAATAAATCTCCACAAGAATAAGCTGGTATGCTTAATTCTGGGAAGACTAAAACCTTAACCTCTTTATCTATAGCCTTTAAAATAATATCTTTAATTTCTTTAAGGTTGTACTTAGTATCGCTTACTTTTACTTTAGGTGAAGCTGCACCTACTTTTATGAAATCCATAATATCATCTCTCCAGTATATTTTTATCTTTATTATTTCTTTAATAGTAAAAGAATATCCTATAAATAAAGGTAAACTTAAATATATTATTTATAAGTAGAAACTTTTACTAAATAAAAGTATATATATTAAATATTAATGTTAATTTATTATAAAAGCAACTAAATATAAATAGTTATAAATAACTCTTATAAATGTTACAAATAACTTTTTAAAAAGTTTATTATAGCCCTTGAAATAAGAGTATATAAATTGTATAATAAAGTAAATATTAATAAAGAGTTAATAATTTTTTAAAAGGAGGAGGTGAAATTTTTGTTATGGCTTTGGGTAGTAGTGATTTTACTTGGGATAATTATTGATTACTTAAGTTCTGATGTTTTGTTTGTAGGTTTTTCTTTTGGGGCTTTTTTTGCATTAATACTAGCATTTTTTAGTGTAAGTGTTATTTTGCAATTTATAGTATTTTCAGCAATAACAATTCTATTTTTATTCTATGTTTCTCCTAAAATTAAAAAGATGATAAAGGTAGATAATATAGGAACAAAAACTATGGAACAATCTTATATAGGTAAAGAAGTAGTTTTAGATAAAAACTTAGAAGAATCAGCCTTAATAAAATTTGAAGGAATATACTGGACTTTTAAAAGTGTAAGTGGTCCTTTGAAAAAGGGAACAAAGGTAGAAATAGTAGGAATAGAAGGAAATAAAATTTTGGTAAAAAATAAAAATTAGGAGGGCTTATTTATGGTAACTACTATAATTGTTATAATTTTATTATTAATAGTGTTATTTGCAGCTATTTCATCTATTAAAGTTGTAAATACAGGATATGTTTATGTACTAGAGCGTTTTGGACAATTCAGTAAAATTTTAGAACCAGGTTGGCATATAGTTATTCCTTTTGCTGACTTCGTAAGAAAAAAAATCTCAACAAAACAACAAATCTTAGATATACCACCTCAATATGTTATAACTAAAGACAATGTAAAAATTGAAATTGATAATGTTATATTTTATAAGGTTTTAAATGCTAAGGATGCAGTTTATAACATAGAGGATTTTAAGTCAGGTATAATTTATTCAACTATAACAAATATGAGAAATATAGTTGGTAATATGTCTTTAGACGAAGTTTTATCAGGAAGAGATAAGATAAATCTAGAACTTTTAACTATAATAGATTCCATAACTGATGCATACGGAATAAAAATACTTTCTGTAGAAATTAAAAATATAATTCCACCAGCTGAGATTCAAGATGCTATGGAGAAACAAATGAAAGCAGAAAGAGATAAAAGAGCTACTATTTTACAAGCTGAAGGATTAAAACAAAGTGAAATAGCAAGAGCAGAAGCAGAAAAACAAGCTAAAATTTTAAGAGCAGAAGCTGAAAAGGAAGCGAATATTAGACACGCTGAAGGCTTAAAGGAATCTCAATTACTTGAAGCTGAAGGTAAGGCAAGAGCTATTGAAGAAGTTTCAAAGGCAGAAGCTTTAGCTATTGAAAGAATAAACTCTTCAATTATAGAATCAGGAACAAATGAAGTTGTAATTGCTTTAAAACAAATTGAAGCTTTAAAAGAAATGGCAACTAACCCAGCTAATAAGCTTATATTGCCTAGTGAAGCAGTTTCCTCTTTAGGTAGTATAGCTGCTATTGCTGATATGTTAAAAGATAATAAAGAGAATAAATAAATTTTATATAGTATATAATATATATGAGCCTTCAAAAGGGCTTACGTAGGCATTTAACTTGTCCTCTTACTTTTAATAAGGTAAGAGGTCTTTTTTTATAATAAAATTAATAATTTATATATTTTAAAAAAAATGTTATTATATAAAAAGATAATTTCAATTTAGAAAGAGGATTTTAAAATGAGTAATTATTTTTGGTGTGATGTAAATTTAAAAAATATAGAAAACAATATAAAGGTAATACAAGATTTAATTGGAGATAAAAATTTAATTGCAGTTATAAAGGGAGATGCCTATGGATTAGGTCTTAAAGATATTGCTAAATTTATAGAAAATAAGGTAAATATAATAGCTGTTGGAAATATAGAGGAAAGCCTAGCTTTAAAGGAAATAAAAAAAGATATTCTTATTTTGTCTCCTTTATGCACAAAGGAAGATTTTTATGATGAGAGAGAAAACTTAATTTTAACTTTAGATAATGAAGAAATTTTAAGTGAGTTAGATAAAAATATAAATAAAAGAGTACATATATATGTAGATACAGGAATGAATAGAATGGGAATAAAACCTGATAGACTAGATTCCTTTATAGAAAAAATACAAAAGGATTTTAAGAACATTAAAATAGATGGTATATATACACATTTACATAATGCTAAAGATGTTGATTATACTTTAAAGCAAATAGCACTTTTTAAATCAACTGTTGAGAAGTATAAAGATAAGGTTAGAGTTATACATTGTATGGCATCAAGTGCTATTGTAAATGATGATTTAAGAAAAGCTTGTGATTTTACTACAGGGGCTAGAGCAGGTAATGTATTATATGGATATATAGGTTTTAATAAAGGTATTAAAAAAAGTTATGAGTATTATGCAAAGCCTGTAAATACTTATAGGATATCTAAAGGACAAACAGTAGGTTATGGTTGTCTTTTTAAGGCTGATAAAGATATGGAAATTGGAATTATAGAGTGTGGAAATGTTCATGGCTTAGGTGTAAGCAGAGAAATAAAAAATAATGTTTTTTATGATATGTTTAGAATGGTTTATAGAAGGTTTAGAGAGAGAAGTCTAATCTTTAATAAGAATGTTCCTGTTAAAATTTTAGGAAAAGTTAATATGAATGTAACTATTATTTCTATGGAAAACTGCACAAAAGATTCACTTTTGAAAATAGAACTTTCTCCTATCATAGCTGACTCAAGTATAGAAAAAAGATATATTTATTAAAAGATTTAAAAACATAAGGCTATACAAATATAGCCTTATGTTTTTTTATTTTTTTGTAATATTTTAAGCTTTAATAAACTACCTTTTAATATAGAGTAAAAAAGATTAATTCAAAGGAAGTTAGAATTTATAAGGGTAAATAAATTCAAAGTAATACACTAAAGATTTTAGATTTTTAAATTGTTTATAGGGAGGGAATTTTAATGAAAGAAAATCTAAAATTAGGAATTATACTTTGTTTAATAACTTCTTTTTCAGGGGGACTTTTAGGGGTAGCTAATGAATTTACAAAGGAGGTTATTGCTCAAAATGCAAAATTAAGTCCAGAGGATTTAAAAGAAATTTTACCAGAGGCAAACAAGCTAAAAGATTTTACTTTTGAAAAGAGTGAAGAATCAAACATACAGGAAGTTTTTCAAGCAAGTAAAAACAAAGAGGATAAAGGACATATAATAAAGGTTTCACCAAAGGGATTTAATGGTCCTATAGATATGGTAGTTGCAATAAATAAAGAAAATGAAATAACAGGTGTTAAAGTTTTAGCACAGGCAGAAACACCAGGATTAGGGGCTAAGGTTTCAGAAAAAGCTTTTTATGAAAAATTTAAGGGGCTAGCTATTGATGATGACATAAAAATTGTTAAAAACTCAGCTAGCTCTAAAGGAGAAATACAAGGAATAACAGGAGCTACTATATCTTCAAATGCACTTTTAAGTGGGGTTAGAGAAGCTATTGATTTTTATAAGGAAAATATTTTAGGTGAAGACTTATCAAAAGAAAAGGTTTTAGATTTATCAAAAATAAACTTAGAAGGTGAAATGAAAGAACTTACCATTACATTACAAGAGGGAATAGATAAGGTTTATATTATATCTAAAGATGGAAGTGAAATAGGATATGCTATTGAAGGAAATGCTTTCGGAATGTATGAGGAAAAACCTATTAAATTTGCTCTTGGAATTTCAAATAATGGCATTATAACAGGGTTGCAAATAATAGACCACAATGAAACAGCCGGTTTAGGAGATTTAATAGAAGAGGAAAGTTTCTTAAATTCCTTTGTTGGAATTTCAGTTTCAGATAAGCTTGAGGTTAAAGAAAATACTCAAGAAATTGATTTAAGTACTTATGGTGAAGTTATTAATGTTGATGCAATAAGTGGAGCTACAAAGAGTTCTATGGCTGTTATAAAAGGTGTTACTAATATAATTAATTTTTATAATAGCAATTTAAAATAGGAGGGGAATATAGTGAAAGTTTTATTTGAAAGATTAAAAAATGGAATAATAAATGAAAATCCAATATTTGTTCAAGTTCTTGCTATGTGTCCTACCTTAGCAGTAACATCTAGTGTAGAAAATGCTTTAGGAATGGGAATTGCAACTACTGTAGTTTTAATTTTTTCTAATATGATAATTTCAGCTTTGAGAAAATTTATACCAAGTAAAATAAGAATTCCTGCATATATAGTTATAATTGCATCTTTTGTAACTATAGTTGATATGCTTATGAATGCTTATGTTCAATCCTTATATAAATCCTTAGGTATTTTTATACCTCTTATAGTTGTTAACTGTGTAATCTTAGGACGTGCAGAAGCTTATGCATCTAAAAATAAAGTTTTACCTTCAATTTTTGATGCACTTGGTATGGGAATAGGATTTACTATAGCTTTATTTTCTATAGGAACCTTTAGAGAACTTTTAGGAGCTGGAAGTTTCTTAGGAGAGAGAGTATTACCTGAGAGTTTTAAACCAGCTACAATTATGATATTAGCACCTGGTGCCTTCTTAACTTTAGGTTCTTTAATGACATTTTTAAATTATAGAAATATTAAAAAGGCTAGAAAAAATGGAGAAAAAGCTAAATGTTTAGAACATAATTGTAGTACTTGTTCTGGATGTGGCAAAAGTTCTTAATTTGTAAATGGTAAAGAGGTGAATTTTATGGAATTATTTCTTATATTTATAGGTGCTATGTTAGTTAATAATTTTGTTTTATCTCAATTTTTAGGGATTTGTTCTTTTATAGGAGTATCTAAAAAGAGAAGTGCTGCCGTAGGAATGGGACTTGCTGTTACCTTTGTAATGGTTTTAGCTAGTGTTATTTCTTGGATTGTATATAATTTAGTTTTAGACAAATTAAATATAACATATTTAAAGACTATAGTATTTGTTTTAGTTATAGCAGCTCTTGTACAATTTGTAGAAATGGTAGTAAAAAAATATAGTCCTGCTTTATATAAAGCTTTAGGAATATTTTTACCATTAATAACTACAAATTGTGCTGTTTTAGGAATGGCAGTTACTAATGTAGAAGAAGGCTATACTTTCCTTCAGTCTATAGTTCATGCCTTAGGGGCAGCAGGTGGCTTTATGTTAGCTATAGTTTTAATGTCTTTTTTAAGAGAAAGAATTGATGGAAATGAAAAGATACATCCTTGCTTTAGAGGCTTGCCAATAACTTTATTTACAGCAGCTCTTATGTCAATAGCTTTTTTAGGCTTTCAAGGGCTTATATAATTAAGGAGGGACTTTAAAGTGGATTTTTCAAGTATATTTTATTCAATTTTAGTTTTAGGAATTTTAGGGTTAATTTTTGGGATAGTTTTAGGTTTTGCCTCTAAAAAATTCGAAGTTAAATTAGATGAAAGAATTATAAAGATAAGAGAAATTCTTCCTGGAGCAAATTGTGGAGGTTGTGGATACCCAGGGTGTGATGCCTATGCTAACGCTTTAGTTGAAGAAGGAGCTAGTGCTACACTTTGTGGTGTTGGTGGAAATGATGTATCTATTAAAATTGGAGAAATTTTAGGAAAAGAAATTACGCCTTTAGATAAGAAAGAGGAAAAGGTAGCTTTTGTAAAATGTATGGGGAATTGTGAAAATAAAAAGATTAACTTTAATCTTTCAGAGGCTAAAAATTGTGTAGAGGCTAAAAATTTATTAAAGGATAAAGAATATGAGGGCTGTAGTTTTAGCTGTTTTGGCTTAGGAAGTTGTAAAGAGGCTTGTAAATTTGATGCAATAATTATTGAAAATGGTATAGCAAGAATTGATTCTTCAAAATGTGTTTCTTGCAAAGCCTGTGTAAATGCTTGTCCACAAAATCTTATAGAAATAGTAAGTAAAGAGCAAAAAGTAATAGTTGCTTGTAATTCTAAGGATTTAGGAAAAGTTACAAATAAAAATTGTGCAGTAGGATGCATAGGATGTAAAATCTGTGAAAAAAATTGTCCTAGTGAGGCAATTAAAGTTTCTGATAATCTTGCAAAGATTGATTATGAAAAGTGTACTTCTTGCGAAATATGCTTAAATAAATGTCCTAAGAAAACAATTATATTAAAAAAATAAATCAAAGGAAAATTTAAAAATACTTGAAAAAAAATAAAAAAACTTTAAAATAAATGTTAAGTTTCTATTTAGGAGGTTAATATGATTAGCAAAAGAGAAGATTATATTTCATGGGATGAATATTTTATGGGAGTTGCCTTAATTAGTGCAAAAAGAAGTAAGGATCCAAACACTCAAGTTGGAGCCTGTATAGTTGATAATGATAATAAAATAGTAGGTATTGGCTATAATGGTTTTCCAAAGGGGTGCTCAGATGATGATCTTCCCTGGGGAAATACAGGAGATTTTTTAGAAACAAAATATCCTTATGCATGTCATGCAGAGCTTAATGCTATTTTAAATAGTATAGGGAAAAATATTAAGGGCTGTAGATTATATGCTACATTATTTCCTTGTAATGAGTGTGCAAAAGCAATAATTCAATCAGGGATAAATGAAGTTATATATCTTTCAGATAAATATAAAGATACAGATATTGTTAAGGCATCTAAATTCATGTTTGATAAGGCAAATATAAAATACAGATACTTAGGCAGTAAAAGAGAGAATTTATTAATATCCTTTAATCCAGAAGATGTTTAAAATATCACCCCATAGTTTAAAACTATGGGGTTTATTTTAAAGAAAATTCATATATAGTTGACAATTTTTTGGGAATATAGTATATTTTGAATATCAAAATATTTAGTTTGATATTCAAAATATTTAGATTTTTATCTAAGGATTTGAGTAAGGGAGAGTATTTTAACATGAAGGATAGTGAATTAGTATTAAATAATATTTTAGTTAAATTATTTAACAATATTTTAAGAATAGAGGAGTTTGCTTTAAAAACTTCACCTTTTAAAGATTTATCTATAACAGAGATGCATACTATAGAAGCTATAGGGATAAAAAGGGCAAGGACAATGTCAGAGGTAGCTTTAGACCTTAAGATAACTGTAGGTACTTTAACAACTGCTATAAACAAATTAATAAAAAAAGGTTATGTAAGTAGAAGAAGAATAGAAGAAGACAGAAGGGTTGTTATGATAGAACTTACTGAGAAAGGAACTCTAGCTTATAAAGTACATGAAAAATTTCATGAAGAAATGATAGACCATGTTTTAGAGGAACTAGGTGTTGGGGAAGAAGAGGTTTTAATAAGTTCTTTAGATAAGTTAGATAAGTTCTTTCAAAAGAAACTAGAACTTATGAAATCAAAGGAGATTTAATATGAAAAATGCTAAAATGATAGGCTTTGGTCTATATACACCTAAAAATTTAATTGAAAATGAAAGGTTACAAGAATTTTTAGAAACTAGTGATGAGTGGATTAGAACTAGAACTGGAATAGAAAGAAGATACATTTCTCTAGAGGAAAATACGTCTGATTTAGCTGTAGAGGCTAGTAAAAGAGCTTTAAAAGATGCTAAGCTAAAAGCTGAGGAGATAGATTTAATAATAGTAGCTACTGTAACACCAGATAATTTTACTCCATCAACAGCTTGTATAGTTCAAGCTAAATTAGGAGCTGAAAAGGCTTGGGCTTTTGATGTAAATGCTGCTTGTACTGGATTTATATATGCTCTTAAAATAGGAAGATCATTAATATCTTCAGGAGAAGCTAAAAATGCCTTAATAATAGGAGCAGAAACTTTATCAAAAGCTTTAAATTGGGAAGATAGAGGAAGCTGTGTTCTTTTTGGTGATGGTGCTGGTGCAACTGTTTTAACTGCTACAGAGGAGGATTGTGGAATAAAACATGTAGAGGTAAAATCAGATGGTTCTAAGGGGAATTCTTTGGTGATACAAGGATTACCTTTAAATAGTCCCTTTAAAGAAAGAAAAGATGTTTCTTCAAATTATATAAGTATGAATGGAAGAGAAATATTTAAGTTTGCTACAAAGGTTATGGAAGAGAGTATATTAGATATTTTAGAAAAAGAAAATATGAAAATAGATGATATAAAAGCTATAATTCCTCATCAAGCAAATTTAAGAATCATAGATTACGTTTCTAAGAAATTAGGTATAGAAAAAGAGAAATTTATAGTTAACCTTCAAAATTATGGAAACACATCTGGGGCTAGTATACCAATAGCTCTTTGTGAATATATAGAGGGTGGTAATTTAAAAAAAGGTGATAATATAATAATGGTAGGCTTTGGAGGAGGTCTTACTTGGGGGGCTGCTCTAATCAAATTATAATTTGAAAAACAAAAATATAGAAAATAATACTAAATAAGAATATAATTATAGATATATTTATTTTTAATCAGTTAATTTTTGGGAGGTATTTTTAATGGCTAAACTAGGATTTTTATTTGCAGGCCAAGGAGCCCAATACATAGGTATGGGAAAAGAGTTTTTTGACGAGTTTGAAGAAAGTAGAGAAGTTTTTAAGAAAAGTAGTGATGCTTTAGGCATTGATATGGAAGAACTTTGTTTTAATGACCCTAAGGGCTTATTAAATAAAACTGAATTTACTCAACCTGCAATAATAACTACAAATATGGCTATACTTGAAGCAATAAATAAATTAGGAATTAAATCTGATATAAGTTGTGGATTAAGTTTAGGAGAATATTCTGCTCTTATTCATAGTGGAGCCATTAATTTTGAAGATGGAGTTAAACTAGTAAAAAAAAGAGGGAAATTTATGCAAGAAGCTGTTGCAGAAGGTGTTGGAGGCATGGTAGCAGTTTTAAGAATGACACCAGAGCAGGTAGATGAAGTTATAAAAAAAGCTTCATCTTATGGAGTTGTTGAAGGTGCAAATTATAATTCACCAGGTCAAATAGTAATTTCTGGTGAGTTAGTTGCTTTAGAAAAAGCAATGGAATTTATTAAAGAAGTAGGGGGAAGAGCTATAAAGCTTCCAGTTTCAGCACCATTTCATTGTTCAATGTTACAGCCAGCAGCTGAAAAATTAGAAGAGGAATTAAAGAAAATTCCTATAGGAAAAATAAAGGGAACTGTTATGTCTAACGTAAAGGGTGATGCCTATTTAGAGGATGATGACATAATAGAACTTTTAACTTCTCAAGTAAAAAAACCTGTATTATTTATAAATGATATAGAAAAGATGATTGAAAGTGGTGTAGATACTTTTATTGAAATAGGTCCTGGTAAAACTTTAAGTGGCTTTGTGAAAAAAATAAATAAAAATGTTACAGTACTTAATGTTGAGGATTTAAAGTCTTTAGAAAAAACATTATCAAAATTAAAAGATATGGAGGTACTTTAATTTATGTTAAAAGATAAGGTAGCAGTAATAACTGGTGGAACAAGAGGTATTGGTAGAGCTATAGCCTTGAAGTTAGCAGAGTGTGGAGCTAATGTTGTTATAAATTATAGAAGCTCTGATAATGAAGCAGAAGAATTAAAAACTATTTTAGAAGAAAAGGGAGTAGAGGTTCTTACTGTAAAAGGAGATATAAGTAAATTTGAAGATTCTAAAAATCTTATAGAGAAGTGTATAGAAACTTTTGGTAAAATAGATATACTTGTAAATAATGCTGGTATAACAAAAGATACATTAATAATGAGAATGAAAGAAGAAGATTTTGATAAAGTAATAGAAGTTAATTTAAAAGGAACATTTAATTGTGCAAAACATGCTTCTGCCATAATGTTGAAACAAAGGTTTGGTAAAATAATAAATATGACATCAGTTGTAGGTATTGCTGGAAATGCTGGTCAAGTAAATTATTCAGCATCAAAAGCTGGAGTTATAGGACTTACTAAATCATTAGCTAGAGAATTAGGAAGTAGAGGAATAACTGTAAATGCTGTTGCACCAGGATTTATAAAGACAGATATGACAGCTTCTTTATCAGAAAAGGTTAAAGATGAGGTTTCAAAAAATATTCCTCTTAAGAGACTTGGAAATCCTGAGGATGTTGCTAATTTAGTAAAATTCTTAGCTTCAGATGAAGCAAATTATATAACAGGTCAAGTCATAAATGTAGATGGCGGAATGGTAATGTAGGAGGATTTAGGCATATGGAAAACAGAGTTGTTATAACTGGATTAGGTGCTGTAACACCTATTGGAAATAATGTTAAGGAGTTTTGGGAAAATTCAAAAAAGGGTCTTTGTGGAATTGATGAAATAACTTTATTTGATGCTAGTGATTATAAAGTTAAAATTGCAGCAGAAGTTAAAAATTTTAAAGCAGAAGATTTTATGGATAGAAAAGAAGCAAAACGTTTAGATAGATTTACTCATTTTGCTTTAGCTGCAACAGAAGAAGCTATGAAAGATGCTAAGTTAGACTTAAAAGATAGTAATATAGACCCTAATAGAGTTGGAGTTATAGTTGGCTCTGGAATTGGAGGATATGGAACTTTAGAAGCACAGTTTGATGTATTATTAACTAAAGGGCCAAATAGAGTATCACCTTTTGCAATACCTGCTGGAATAATAAATTTAGTAGCAGGTAATATAGCTATTAAATATGGTGCAAAGGGAATTTGTGAATCTTTAGTTACTGCTTGTGCTACAGGAGTTAGTTCTATAGGAGCAGCCTATAGAAATATAAAACATGGATATTCAGATATAATAATAACAGGTGGTTCAGAAGCTGCTATAACAAGAGCAGCTATTGCTGGATTTACTAATCTTAAAGCTTTAAATACTGGAAATAATCCAAAAAGAGCATCAATTCCTTTTGATAAGGAGAGAGCTGGTTTTGTAATGGGAGAAGGAGCTGGTATACTAATATTAGAGAGCTTAGAGAGTGCAAAGAAAAGAGGAGCTAAAATTTACGGAGAAATAATAGGCTATGGAGCAACTTGTGATGCATATCATATAACTTCACCAGACCCAGAAGGAGATGGAGCAAGAAGAGCAATAGAAGCTGCTATAGAAGAAGGAAAAATTGATAAAAATGAAGTTTCTTATATAAACGCTCATGGAACAAGTACTCCTTTAAATGATAAATTTGAAACTTTAGCAATTAAGGGTTGTTTTGGTGAAAAAGCATATGATATTCCAGTTTCATCAACTAAATCAATGACAGGACACTTACTAGGTGCAGCAGGGGCTATAGAGTCTGTAATATGTGTTAAAGCTTTAGAAGAAGGATTTGTTCCACCTACTATAGGATATAAAGTTCCTGATGAAGACTGTGATTTAGATTATGTTGTTAATGAAGGTAGAGAAGCAGATTTAAAATATGCTATTAATAATGCTTTAGGCTTTGGAGGACATAATGCCTCATTATTATTTAAAAAGTGGGATTAGGAGTTGAATTTATGAATCTTAAGGAGATTAAAGAGCTTATAGATAAAATCGATTCTTCTAATATTGCTTATTTTGAAGTTAAGTTAGATAATTCATATATAAAAATGGATAAATCTTTAACTAGAAGTATATCTAAAGAGAATAAAGCTTCAAATCTAGAAGAAATAGATAAAATAGAAAAAATCGAGAAATTTGAAAATTTAGATGAAAAAACTATATCTGTTTCAGAGTTAGAAGAAGTTAGCTCACATTCAAATGAAGAAATTATTGATGAAGAAGACTTATACATAGTAACTTCTCCAATGGTTGGAACATTTTATGAATCACCAGGGGTTGGAGAGGAAAGTTATGTCTCTATAGGAAGTAAAGTTTCTAAGGGAGATACTTTATGTATAATTGAAGCCATGAAACTTATGAACGAAATTGAAAGTGAAGAAGCTGGAGAAATTGTTGACATTTTAGTTAGAAATGGTAATATGGTTGAATATGGTCAACCTTTATTTAAGATTAGGAGAGCTTAGTTATGATGAATATAAATGAAATTAAAAAAATATTACCTCATAGATATCCTTTTTTATTAGTTGATAAAGTTGAGGAAATAACAGATACAAAGGTAGTTGCATATAAGAATGTAACTATAAATGAACCTTTTTTTCAAGGACATTTTCCTGAATATCCAGTAATGCCAGGAGTTTTAATTGTGGAAGCCTTAGCACAAGCTGGTGCTATAGCTCTTTTAAACAAAGAAGAATTTAAAGGTAAAACTCCTTTCTTTGCTGGAATAGATAAGGTAAGATTTAAAAAACAAGTTTTACCAGGAGATACTTTAAAACTTGAAGTTGAAATAATTAAATTAAGAGGAAGTATTGGATTTGGTAAAGCGAAGGCTACTGTTGATGGAAAAATCGCTTGTTCTGGAGAAATTATGTTTGCAATAGGTTAGGTGATTTAATTATGTTTAAGAAAGTATTAATAGCAAATAGAGGTGAAATAGCTGTTAGAATAATTAGAGCTTGTAGAGAATTAGGTATTCTTACTGTTGCGGTTTATTCAGAAATAGATAAAGATGCACTGCATGTTCAGTTAGCTGATGAGTCTGTTTGCATAGGACCGTGGAATTCTAAAGAGAGCTATTTAAATATTCAAAATATTTTAAGTGCCTGTGTTTTAACAGGAGCTGAAGCTATTCATCCAGGATTTGGATTTTTATCTGAGAATCCAAGATTTGCTAAAATGTGCGAAGAGTGCAACATTGAATTTATTGGTCCTAACTGGAGAGCTATAGAGCGTATGGGAAATAAGGCTATGGCAAGAGAGATAATGAAAAAAGCAGGTGTTCCTGTTGTTCCTGGGTATGAAGGTGAAATTGATAGCCAAGAGACTGCTTTAAAAATAGCTAAAGAAATTGGATTTCCTGTAATGGTAAAAGCTTCATCAGGCGGTGGTGGAAAAGGTATTAGAATAGTTTATGATGAGTTAGACTTTATTTCTAGTTATAATACTGCTAAATCAGAGGCTTTAGCAAATTTTGGAGACGATAAAATATATATTGAAAAGTTTATAGAAAGTCCAAAACATATAGAAGTTCAATTATTATGTGATAAGTATGGAAATTCAGTTCAACTTTTTGAGAGAGATTGTTCAGCTCAAAGAAAAAATCAAAAAGTTTTAGAAGAGGCTCCTTCAGCTATTTTAACTGAAGAAGAAAGAAAAAAATTAGGAGAAATAGCTCTTAAGGCAGCAAAGGCTGTAAATTATAGTAATGCTGGAACTATTGAGTTTTTGCGTGATAAAAATGGTGAATTTTATTTTATGGAAATGAACACAAGAATACAGGTTGAACATCCAATAACTGAAATGATAACTGGTGTTGACATAGTTAAAGAACAAATAAAAATCGCTTATGGCAAAAAATTAGATATAACTCAAGAAGATTTAAAAATAACAGGTCATTCCATAGAGTGTAGAATAAATGCTGAGGACCCTAGTAAAAACTTTATGCCTTGCCCAGGTCTTATAAGAGATGTTAACTTTCCTGGAGGCTTTGGTGTTAGGTTAGATACAGCAATTTACTCAGGATATAAAATTCCTTATTGCTATGATTCTATGATAGGGAAATTAATAGTACATGGAAAAGACCGTAACGAAGCTATTGCTAAAATGAAGAGAGCTTTAGATGAATTTGTTATAGATGGTATAACAACTAATATAGATTATCACTTTTTAATATTAGAAAATGAAGAGTTTGAAAAGGGTACTTATACTACTTCATTTTTATCTGAAAAGTTGGTGAATAAGTATGATTAAGAATTTTTTAAACAAAAGAAAGTATATAACTGTTAGTTCTGTTGAGTTAAATGATTCAGAATTAAAAGAAGGAGATAAACCTAATATACCCTCTGGTATGTGGAGTAAGTGCGAAAAGTGTGGAGAAATTTTATATACTGAAGATTTAAAGGAAAATTTTAATGTATGTCCTAGTTGTGGATATCATTTTAAGTTAAGTGCTATTGAGAGAATTAACTATTTAGTTGATGAAAATACTTTTATAGAATTTGATAAAAAACTAGTTGGAAAAAATCCTTTAGATTTTAATGGGTATGAAGAAAAAATAAGAGCATATCAAAAAAAGAGTAACTTAAAAGAAGCTGTTTTAACAGGAGAAGCTTATATTGCACAAAGAAAAGTAGTTCTTTGTGTAATGGATTCTAATTTTATGATGGGTAGTATGGGAACGGCTGTAGGAGAAAAAATTACAAGGGCTATAGAGTATGCAACTAAAAATAAATTACCCTTAATAATATTTACTTGTTCTGGTGGAGCAAGAATGCAAGAGGGTATATATTCTCTTATGCAAATGGCTAAAATTAGTGGAGCAATTTATAGACATAGTAGTGAAAATTTATTATATATTACTGTATTAACTAATCCAACTACTGGAGGAGTAACTGCAAGCTTTGCTATGGAAGGTGATATTATATTAAGTGAGCCAGGTTGTTTAGTTGGTTTTGCAGGAAGAAGAGTAATAGAAGGGACTATTAATGAAAAATTACCAGATGATTTTCAAACAGCAGAATTTTTGCTAGAAAAAGGATTTATAGATAAGATTGTACAAAGAAAAGATTTAAAACAAATAATAACTTCCCTTCTAAGAATGCATGAGGTGAATTATGAGTAGAGAACTAATAAGAACATTAGATGCATGGAATAAAGTTAAAATTGCGAGAGACCCTAACCGTCCTAATGCTAAATTTTATATAGAGGAAATTTTTGATGAATTTATAGAACTTCATGGTGATAGAACCTATGGAGATGATAAAGCTGTAATAGGTGGAATAGCTCTTTTAAATAATTTAAGTTTTACTGTAGTAGGAATATGCAAAGGTGAAAACACAAAAGAAAATATAAAAAGAAATTTTGGAATGCCTCATCCTGAAGGATATAGAAAAGCTTTAAGACTTATGAAACAAGCAGAAAAGTTTAAAAGACCTGTAATATGTTTTGTAGATACGCCAGGTGCCTTTTGTGGTATAGGAGCTGAGGAGAGAGGACAAGGTCAAGCCATAGCTCAAAATTTATTAGAGATTATGGGATTAAAGGTTCCTGTAATTTCAATAATTATTGGTGAAGGTGGAAGTGGAGGTGCTTTAGCTTTAGCTGTTGCAGATAAAGTATTTATGCTAGAGCATTCTATATATTCTATACTGTCTCCTGAAGGATTTGCATCTATATTATGGAAAGATGCTTCAAGAGCTGAGGAAGCAGCAAATGTTATGAAAATAACTGCACAGGATTTAAAAGCTTTTAACATAATTGATAAAATTATAAAAGAACCTAGAGGGGGAGCGCATAAAAATCCAAGTAAAACAGCTCAAAATATTAAAAAAGTAATTTTGGAAAGTTTATCTGAAATGAAAGGTAAGGATTTAAAAAGCTTATTAGATGAGAGATATAATAAATATAGAAATGTAGAAAAAAATTTATAAAATAAAAAACACATGAGATTTATCTCATGTGTTTTTTATTAAAAGCTTATTTTGTAAGCATTTTAATTAATATATCTATTATAGACTTATTTTTTCTTAAAGCATCTACATAATTAGCAACATGAAGTCTGTAGTATTCTTTACCTTCATCTGTTATTCTATACATTTTTTTAGTTCTTTTATTTATAAAGTCATCACCAATCCAATAACTTGTAACTAGCCCCTTTTGTTCTAAATCGTAAAGGGTATCATATATGGTGCTAGATGATACTGGAAAGGGAAGGGGAGCACTAGAGAACTCATCTCTAAAAGCTTCTAAGACTTTGTTTCCAAAAATTTCATTTCCTTTTGAAAGTTCCTTTAATACATAGAAAGAATACAATTGTTTTGCATTTATAATATTTCTTGGTGCAACCATACGGGTTCTTTTGTCCAAAAAAACATCACCTCCTAATTACATTTTATATTATAAGTATAACTCAATTTATTATAAAAAGTAATTAACAAATTATTATTTGTTGAATATACTGTACTATACAGAAGAAACGAGGTGTATATTATGTCAAGAAAATGCTGTAGCTATAATTCTTGTAATTATTGCCAAGGAAATTATTACCCTTATAATTATAGAAATAATTGTAATAGTTATAATAATTATAATAGATGTTGTAATTATGGGAATTTAAATAATTGTGGCTTTGGAAATTATAATAGCTTTCCATTACTATGGCTTCTACTATTAAGTGGAGGATTTGATGGTTGTGGAGGAAATTGGTTTTAAATAAATATTAAATTATAAGATAGGAATTTTTCCTATCTTATAATTTTTCATAAGTTTCTTTTAGTAAAAGGGCATCTTTTTCTAAAAGTGGGCTTTCGCATATTATACATCCTTTTACTTTATAATCCTTAAGTGCTCTTAGACATTCAACAAAGTTAAAATCACTTTCTAAAAAGGGCAAGTGATTTCTTTCACCTTTAGCTGTATAATGTATTCCAGACATATGAATATGTAAATCTTCTAAAGCTTCTTCTCCTAAATTATTTTTTACATATTCTAAAATCTCTGCAAAATCTTTATATTCTTTTAAGGCACCAATTCCTCTAGCATGAAGGTGAGAAAAATCAATGCATA
The DNA here is from genome assembly GCF_058310275.1 of Clostridium sp. TJA032. Lineage (NCBI taxonomy): Bacteria > Bacillati > Bacillota > Clostridia > Eubacteriales > Clostridiaceae > Clostridium > Clostridium sp. TJA032. Next base: position 457,663 of record NZ_JBZEFB010000001.1, read on the forward strand.
ATTTACAACTTGGAACTTCTTTGCATATATTGACTAGTTCTTCTAAATTTCCAAATTGTGTTCCTTTTCCTGTAGTTTCTAATCTATAATCTACTCCTTCATAGGGAAGTTTTTTTAAATTTCTTTTTATTTCTTCTAAAGTATCTTCCTTTGAGGCTTTTAAATAAAAGCCAGGATGAAATACTAAGCTTCTACCTCCGACACTTTTTAGTGCTTCAGCTCCCTTTAGAATTCTTTCAATAGATTTTTCTTTTTTTTCCTCTTCTTCAGCATTTAAATTTATAAAATAAGAACCGTGAGCTGAAAGATAAAAATCATTTTTTTCTTTAGCTTCTATTATTTTATCTCTATTTTTAGCTGTAACGTTAACAGATCTTACAAAGGGAAGTTCCATTGCATCTAATCCAATTTTTTTTAAATATTCAATTCCTGTTGCATAGTTGAATTTTTGACCTTCTTCACCTAGGGGTAAACCAGAAATTCCGAATAAAAGTTTTTCCATTTTATCACCTCTTTAAAAAGTATAGCAAAACAGTAAGAATTCTTCAATATTGAGCAATTATTATTTAATATGAATTATAATCTATCAAATTTATTAATTTATATATAAATTTTCAAGTTTTTTTCAGAAAAAATGCAATTATTCTAAATAAATATTGCATTTTATATTATAGTTATTTAAAATTATTAATAGAAACTATCATATGGAGTGTGAAAAATGGAAGAAAGATTGCAAAAATACATGGCAAGGTGTGGAGTAGCATCAAGAAGAAAGTGTGAAGAAATAATTTGCAGTGGAAAAGTAAAGGTTAATGATGTTATTATAGATTCTCTTGGAAGTAAGATTAATCCAGAGATAGATATAGTAAAGGTTAATAATAAGGTAATAAGCCCTGAGGAAAATAAGCTTTATATAATGTTAAACAAACCTGAAGGGTATGTTACAACAAACAAAGATGAAAAAAATAGAAAAACTATTTTAGATATTGTAAAAGTTAATGAAAGAATATATCCTATAGGGAGACTTGATTACGATAGTTCAGGGTTACTTTTATTAACTAATGATGGAGAAATTTATAATAAAATAATACACCCAAGAGTTAATTTAAATAAAGAATATATTGCTTTAGTAAAAGGAATTTTTACAGAGGAAGAAATGAATAAATTCAAAAAAGGTGTAGATATTGGAGATTATAAAACAGCAGAGTGTGAAATAGAATTATTAGAAAAATATGCAAATAGCTGTAAAGTAAAGATAATTATTCATGAGGGTAAAAATAGACAAATAAGAAGAATGTGTTCAAGTTTTAATCATGAGGTAGTTTCTTTAAAAAGAGAGGCCATCGGAGAATTAACCTTAAAGAATTTAGAGAAAGGAGAATGGAGATACTTAAGTGATTCAGAGGTGAATTATATAAAATCTCTATAATAATTATGTTTAAATATGTATCTGATGTAAGTAATATATATCATAATATAATAAATTCTTTCGTAGAAAATAAAAGTGTAGCAATAGATGCTACCTTAGGAAATGGCCATGATTGTGATTTTTTAAGTGAGATTTTTAAAAAAGTTTATGCCTTTGATATACAAGAAGAGGCAATAAATTCATATAAATTAAAAAATAAAGAAAATGTTGAAGTTATTTTAGATTCTCATGAGAATTTTAAAGATTATATAAAAGAAGAGGTAAATTGTATAGTTTACAATTTAGGCTATCTTCCTGGAAATAATAAGGAGATAACTACGGTTTCACATAGCACCTTAAAAAGCATAGAAGTAGGATTGGATTTATTAGGTGATAATGGAATAATGATAATAGCCCTTTATAGTGGACATGAGGAAGGAAAGATAGAAAAAGAGGAAGTTATTAAATTTACAAGTAAATTACCTAAGAACAAATATGGAGTTTTACATAGTGAATTTATAAATAGAGCTAAAAGTGCTCCTTCCTTAGTTGTTATTGAAAAGAAATTTAAATAAGATTTAAGTAATTATAGAGAGGATTTTTAAAATGGAAAGTCAAGATTTAATGAGATTAATTCAAGTTAAGTTTCCAAAGCTTAGTAAAGGACAAAAGCTTATAGCTGAATATATATTAAAAAATTATGATAAGGCTGCATTTATGACAGCAGCTAAATTAGGAAATAATGTTGGTGTTAGTGAATCTACAGTTGTTAGATTTGCCACAGAGCTTGGATTTTCAGGATATCCAAAGTTGCAAAAAGCACTTCAGGAATTAATAAAAAACAAGTTAACTTCTGTTCAAAGATTAGAGTTATCAAATGACTTTATAAGTGAAGAAAATGCTCTAAAGGGTGTTTTAAAGGCTGATATAGAAAATATAAGAGCAACCTTAGAAAAAATAAATCATAAGACCTTTGATGAAGTTGTAAATGAAATATTCAAAGCTAAAAGAATATATATAATAGGACTTAGAAGTTCTACTGCCCTTGCAGAATTTTTAGGCTTTTACTTAAATCTAATATTAGATAATGTAAGAGTTGTTTCAAATGGTATAAGTGATACCTTTGAACAAATGCTTAATTTAGGAGAAGGAGATTTAGTAATAGGAATAGGATTTCCTCGTTATGCACTAAAAACAATAGATGCCTTAGAGTTTGCTAAAACAAGAAATGCTAAGATAGTCTCTATTACAGATAGTTTAATTTCTCCTTTAGCATCTCAATCTGACCATACACTTATAGCCCAGAGTAATATGGCTTCATTTGTAGATTCCTTAGTAGCACCTTTAAGTGTAATAAATGCTTTAATAATAGCAGTTGGTATAAGAGAGAAAGAAAAAATAACATCAACCTTTAGTGAACTAGAGAAAATATGGAAAGATTATAATGTATATTCATATAATAAAAATAATATAGAACCATAACAAAAAGCTATACAAAGGATATAAATTTTATTAAATAATTTAAATTATAAAGTTATATTCTTGTATAGCTTAAATTTTATAAATCACATAAAAAATCAAGGACATAACAAGTTTCTATAGTTATATAAACATAAGAAATTAGCTTTATAATCATATCTCTTATAATTTATTCTATATTAAATAACCATTTTATTAATAATTTAAATTTAGGCTTATTTAAACTATATAACATAAAAATTGATACTAAAAAGACACTTAAAAATATTATTATTAATACTAATAATCCTAAAGCAGGATTTCCAATTATGAAATTCATTAACTACATCTTCTTTCTTAATAAACTCTTAATTAAATTATAAAATTTTTAAAAATAAAAATCTAGTTAAATTGTAAATACTTAACTTATTCTTCTTGTAAACACTAAAATTTTATATTTATCTTTACTTATACCTTTGTTGACAAATGTATTTAATAAAGTTTATTATTAGTTTGATTCAATTAAATTAAGGAGCTGATAAATTGGCTAAAGTAATAGTTATAGGTGCTGGTCCAGCTGGAATGATGGCAGCCATATCTGCAGCAGAAAATCATGATGTTATCCTTTTAGAAGGAAACGAGAGAATAGGAAAAAAACTATTTATTACAGGTAAAGGAAGATGTAATGTAACAAATGCTAGGGATATAAGTGAATTTTTTGATTTTATACCAGGAAATCCACACTTTTTATATAGTGCATTATATACATACACAAATATTGATGTAATGAATTTTTTTGAAAATGCTGGAGTTAAGTTAAAAGTAGAGAGAGGGTCTAGAGTATTCCCAAATTCAGATAAATCTTCGGATATAATAAGTGGTTTATCAAAAAAATTAAAGGAAGAGGGAGTAGACCTAAGATTACATAGTAAAGTTAAAGATGTTATTTTTAATAATAATAAAATAGATGCTGTTATTTTAGAGAATGGTTCAATTATTAAAGGAGACTATTTTATAATAACAACAGGAGGAAAATCATATCCTTTAACTGGTTCTACAGGAATAGGTTTTGATTTGGCTAAAAAGATGGGACACACTATAATAGAACCTAAGCCATCTTTAGTCCCTATAGAAATAAAGGATGAATGGGCTCATAAATTACAAGGGCTCTCTCTTAGAAATATAGAACTTAAAATAAGAAATAAAAAAAATTCTAAAATAGTTTATAGTGGACAGGGAGAAATGCTATTTACTCATTTTGGAATATCAGGACCTCTTGTTTTAAGTGGAAGCAGATTTATAAAAGAAGGAGAAAAGTTTGAAATATCTTTAGATTTAAAACCAGCTTTAGAAGAAAAGCAGTTAGATTTAAGACTTCAAAAGGATTTTAAAAAGAATTTAAATAAAGATTTTAAAAATTCTTTAGATGAACTTTTACCAAAGAAGCTTATACCTATTATTATAGAATTATCTAATATAGATGAAAATAAAAAGGTTAACTCTATAACTAAAGAGGAAAGAAAAACATTATTAAACTTATTAAAAAATTTAACTTTAGAAGTAAAAGGATTAAGAGATATAAAGGAAGCTATTGTTACAGCGGGGGGAGTCTCAACTAAAGAAATAGACCCTTCAACTATGCAATCAAAAATCATTAATAATCTTTATTTTGCTGGAGAAGTTATAGATGTAGATGCCTTTACAGGAGGATTTAATGTTCAAATAGCCTTATCAACAGGATATTTAGCAGGAAAATCAATTTAAATTTATAATTATCTAATAAAGTTAATAAAAGGTTTATTAGTTTATAATAAGCTTTGTAGTAAACTAAAATAGAGTATATATTTTAAAGATGTTTTTAGGAGAAAGGACTTAAAAGTTATGAATGAAATAATTACAGTTGCTATTGATGGTCCAGCAGGAGCTGGAAAGAGTACTATTGCTAAAATAATAGGAGAAAAATTTAATTTAATGTATATAAACACAGGCTCTATGTATAGAGCTGTTACTTTAAAGGCCTTAGAAAATAATATTTCAGCTTTAGAAGTTGATAAATTATTAGTTATGATAGATGGAATGGATATGCACTTTGAAAATGATGAACTTATATTAAATGGTGAAAATATAAATTCATTAATAACTATGCCTAATATAAGTAAAAATGTTTCAGCTTATGCTTCAATAAGGGAAGTTAGAGAGAGATTAGTTAATCTTATGAGAAAGATGGCTTTAAAATATAGCGTAATAATGGATGGAAGAGATATTGGAACAGTTGTATTAAAAGATGCTACATTTAAATTTTTCTTAACTGCAAGTCCTGAAGAAAGAGCAGATAGAAGATATAAAGAACTTATGGAAAAAGGCGTAGAAGTTAACTATGATGAAATATTACAAGATATAATAAAGAGAGATTACCTAGATTCTAATAGAGAAGTAGATCCTTTAAGAAAGGCAGAGGATGCTATTGAAATTGATACTACTGGAATAGATATAATGGGAGTAGTTGAAAAGATATCTAGCTATATGGAGAGATAATATGGAGAGAAATGTAATTTTAGCTAAAAACGCTGGATTTTGTTTTGGAGTAAAAAGAGCAGTTGATGAAGCTATAAAATATCAAAAAGAATTTAATAAAAAAATTTATACTTTAGGACCTTTAATTCATAATAATGATGTAGTTACTTATTTAGAGGATAATAATATTTTTGCAATTGACCTTTCAGAGGCTGATTCCTTACAAAAAGGTGATGTTGTCCTTATAAGGTCTCATGGTGTTAAAGAAAGTGTAATAAATGATTTAACAGAAAAAGGATTAATAGTTAAAAATGCTACTTGTCCTTATGTAACTAATATTCAATTAAAGGTTAAGAAATGTTATGAAAAAGGATATAAAATAATAATTATAGGAGATGAAAATCATCCTGAGGTAATAGGCATAAATGGATGGTGTAATGATTCTGCTATAATAACAAATGGTAAGAAAGAGCTTGAAAATATTCCACCTAAAGTTTGTGTTGTTTCTCAAACTACTGAGAAAAAGGCAACATGGAATAAAGTTTTACAAGAAATAGTTGATAAAAGTAAGGAAATAGTTGCATTTAATACTATTTGTTCTGCTACTGATGTTAGACAAAAGAGTGTACAAGAACTTTCACAAGAAGCAGATTTAGTTTTTGTTATAGGTGGAAAAAATAGTTCAAACACAACTAAACTATATGAAATATGTAAAAAGGAATGTCCTAAAACTTATCATATAGAAAATGTTAAGGAATTAGATGAAAATTTATTAAAGGATGAAAATCTTAAAACTATAGGAATTGCTGCTGGGGCTTCTACCCCTGATTGGATAATAAATGAAGTAATTACTAAGGTTAAAGAACTTTAATTTTAAATATAGTCCTACAATTTATTTATAATTACTTTATACTACTGGTATTAAACTGGAAATTGTTTTATACTTATAATATATGACATAGTTTAGGAGTAGTAGTATGAATATAGTTAGATTTAAGTTGTGGGATTATTTTAAATATGCAAAAACTTTAAATTTATCCTTAAGTCGCCTTTATTTAAATTATTTTTTAAAGGTAACTTATAAGAATAAAGTTTGTATGTTATGGGAAATAAAATATGTGTCAAATTTTAATGCCTATATAAAAAGAATTATCAATATTGATAATGATAGAAATTGTATTGAAGATAAAGAAGTATTTTCTGACTTTAATATAAAAAAATATATATATGAAACATTAGAGGAAAATGAGGAATTCGCTTTGAAAAATTATGGGTTTGAAAAGAGGTCTTCTAATATAATGTTAAAAATGAATATTTGTGATTTTAATAAATATAATGAAGAAAATTTTGAGTTTGCTCCCTTTATTAAAGGGCAAGATGAAGAGGTTAGATGTAAGATTCAAAATGAAATTTTCCATGAAGAAAATAGAATTCCTTTGAAAACTAGAGATATTGTATATGAGTGTAATAGAAAGGCTTTTTTAAAAGATTTAGCTTTTTTTGAATTAAAAGATAGTAATATAATAGGCTATGGTCAGGTATTACTTTTAAAAAATAAATATACTATTGCAAACTTTGGAATTTTAGAGGAATTTAGAGGCAAAGGTTATGGGGAAGCCTTACTTATACACATATTAAATCAAGCTAAAATAAAGGGATTACAAGAAATTTACATTAAAGTTAAAGAGGACAACTTAAAAGCTTTAAATCTTTATAAAAAGTTAGGATTTAAGGAGTATTCAAGAACGAACATATTTGAACTATTAGGATAAACTAAAAATAAAACTTACTAATCTATTTTAAAATGATTGATTTAATCTTCTTAAAAAGATTGGTAAGTTTTATTTTTTTATAAAAGTGTATCTGTTGGAACATAGGAAACCTTTGTTTTAAATACACTATCTGTTAAGTGATTGCTATAGTAAGCTCTATCGCTTAATTCTAAGCTTGAACCTTCTTCAGTATTATTATTTTTTTCTACCTCTTTTAAATCGTACATAAAATTTCACCTCCTTTTTAAATAGTATTATCAATTTTTTGTAATCTTATTAAAGGAGATGAAATATTTTATATAGACAAATTTATTTTATTATTATATAATAATTATTATCAATTAAAGAATGAGGTGCTTTTTTATGGAAAATAAAATTAGCTTAGTATATGAAAATGGAGAGTTTACTGTTTATATAAATAATGAAGTTGTTTCAGTTAATAAATACATGGATAATGCTTTAGAAAAATTTACTCAAACAGTACATAATAATGCAACACCAAAGTCTATTAAGTGGGAAAATATAGAGGAAGATTTAAAAGGATTAAATTTAGAAGATTTAGAAATAAATAGTGAATTTAAAACTTTAACTTATAAAGATATGAAGTATTTTTACAGTACAGATAAGATATTTAATATGCATGGTGGAAAAATGCAACCTTTATTAGGGGGATATCAATTATTTTCTTTTATAGTAAAAATGCTTTCTGAAAAACATTTAGATGATTATTTAGATATATTAAACTTTTGCGAAGATATATTAAAATGTAAAGTTACTTATAGAACTCCAGGAAGTAATTTTATAGTTTCTAGTCCTGCTTTTAACTATGGTTCAGCTTCTTATGATTTTGCAACTGGAAAAATTAATAAGGGAGCTTCAATTGAAAAAATGTCTTTTGAAGATTTTAAAAATTATATATTTGAAATAATAAAATAACCTTTGGCATTGCCAAAGGTTTTTTTATTTATTAAAGATTAATAATCTTGATACTCATAAGGAATATTTCCTACAAATCTTCTGTTTGTTAAAACTATGTACCAGAAAGTTAAAAAGGCAATAAAGGAAAATATAATTCCTAAAATTGTCATTAAAATACCAAAGCCAAAATTTCTAAGAATCTTATAAAAAACTATAAAACAAAAAATAAAGTTTATTCCAGGAATTAAGTAAAGTATTCCCCATAAATAAGATAATCCAGCTAAATGTAGCATTTGAAATTCTCCAAGTACAGGTATAAACATTAACCAAGAATTTTTCAAATTAGCTCTCTTTGCCATTACATAACTTGGATAAATTCTTATTAAATATAATATGAAAGCAACTATAATTCCAAAGTTGTTATAATCATATAATTCATGAAAGTACATAAAACCCCTCCTTTTTATAAGATTATATCATAAATTGAATAAAAAATTAAAAGGATATGAATATATTAAATAATAAAGACATAAAGACTTAAAATAAATTATTTTATAAATTTAATAATATTTATTTAAAGCACTTTAAATTTATAAAAATAAAAAAATGATATATTATTAATAAAAAGTTTTTTAGATAATTAGTACTTTTCTAAGAGAAGTTAAAAAAATCTTAAATTTTAATAGAGATGTGTAAATTTAGGATAAATTGACAATAAATCTTTGGATATATATTCTAAAAATATAAATTTAATATTATTTTTAGGAGATGATTAAAATGTGTACTCACATAAATATTTCAAGTGTTAATAATAATTTTTATTGGGGAAGAACTTTAGATGCACCCTTTAATCCTTTTGAGGTTAATTCTAAGGTAACAATTGTTCCTAAAAATTTCACTTTAGAAACTGAAAGTACTCCTTGGAAAACTAAATATGCTTTTTTAGGAATAAATTTATCAGGTTCTACATTATTTTTTGATGGAGTTAATGAAAAAGGCTTAGCTGGAGGACTTTTATTTTTTAAAAGATGTACATGGGATAAAAAAGAGAATATAGAAAAAGAAGGGCTTATACCTATTAATAGTGGTGAAATAGTTACTTGGATTTTAAGTAATTTTGAAAGTGTTAAGGAGATAAAGGAAAATATAAATAAGGTTGTAGTAACTTCTGATGATATTCCTTCCTTAGGAGACCTTGGAAAAGGAAATCCTATTACTGCTCATTATACCTTTACAGATAAAATTGGAAATTCAGTTGTATTAGAACCAACAAATAATGGTCATTTTACTGTTTCTGATAACAATGTAGGAGTTCTTGCTAATGACCCAGCTTTTGATTGGCATATGACTAATTTATCAAATTACATTGAAGTTCAAGGTGTTAATAGTGAAGGAGATAAGCTAAATAATAAGACTTTTCTAGCTCCTATTTCAAACGGTTCAGGAATGTTAGGTTTACCAGGAGATTATACTTCCCCATCAAGATTTGTGCGTGTAGCTTATTTAAGAAATCTTATAGGAGAAATTACTGATAAGGAAGCACCAGCAAGGGTTTTTAGTATTTTAAATTCTGTTTGGGTTCCTAAAGATGTTGAACGTTTTTGTGAAAATAAAAATTATTCAGATTTTTCAAGTTATATGTGTGCATATGACCAAAATTTAGGTAAATTATATTTACGTACTTTTAATACTGTAGATACAAGAGAATTTTCTTTAGAAAACTTAAAAGAAGGTAATATTGTAACCTATGATATTTAAAAAATAATTTTTACATATAAAAGTCTTATTTTTAAGACTTTTTATTTTTTTATTACAAAATTTAAAGAAAGTTAATCTTTTAAGTTTATATAACAAGATTTAAAAAATCTATCTTTTAATAAAAATAAATTTTATGCTATAATACAACAGATAAGAATTTAAATTGGAGGAAATGAAATGACATTAGAAAATAACATTGATAAAAAACTTTTCTGTATTTCTACATACGGATGTCAGATGAATGAAGAAGATTCAGAAAAACTATCAGGGATGTTAAAATCTCAAGGATATGAAAGAACTGAAAATAAAGATGAAGCTTCTATCATAATCTTTAATACATGTTGTGTAAGAGAAAATGCTGAAAACAAGGTTTTTGGTAATCTTGGACAACTTAAACAATTAAAAAAGAAAAATCCTAATTTAGTAATAGCAATTTGTGGATGTATGATGCAACAAGTAGGTATGGCAGACAAAGTCTTAAAAACTTTCCCTTACGTTGACATAATATTTGGAACACATAACGCTCACAAATTTCCTGAGTACTTAAATAGAGTTCTTCAAGAGGGAGTTCAAGTTAAGGAGATACTAAACAAAGAAGAAGGTATTGTGGAAGGATTACCTATAGATAGAAAAAGTGATGTTAAAGCTTTTGTTACTATCATGTATGGATGTAACAACTTCTGTACATACTGCATAGTTCCTTATGTTAGAGGAAGAGAAAGAAGTAGAAAATCTGAAGATATCATAAAGGAAATAGAAGACTTAGTATCTAAGGGATATAAAGAAGTAACTTTATTAGGCCAAAACGTAAATTCATATGGAAAAGGCTTAGAAGAAGACATAGATTTTGCAGGTCTTTTAAGAAAAGTTAATGAAGTTGAAGGTTTAGAGAGAGTTAGATTTATGACATCTCATCCTAAGGATTTAAGTGATGATGTTATAATGGCTATAAAAGAATGCGATAAACTTTGTGAACAAGTACATCTTCCTGTTCAAAGTGGTTCATCAAGAATATTAAAAGAAATGAATAGACACTATGATAGAGAATATTATTTAGACTTAGTTAAAAAAATTAAGGCTGAAATACCAGATGTTACTTTAACAACTGATATAATAATTGGATTCCCAGGGGAAACTGAAGAGGACTTTTTAGATACTTTAAGCCTTTGTGAAGAAGTTGGATATGATTCAGCATTTACATTTATATATTCAAGAAGAAATCATACACCAGCTGATAAAATGGAAAATCAAATTCCAGATGATATAAAACATGATAGATTTAACAGATTAGTTGAAGCTATAAATAAAAAAGTTATCTTAAAAAATAAAGAATATGAAGGTAAAGTTGTAGAAGTTCTTGTAGAAGGACCAAGTAAAAATGATGAAACTAAATTAACTGGAAGAACTAGAAATGGTAAATTAGTAAACTTCCCAGGAGATGCTAATTTAGTTGGTAATTTAGTAAATGTAAAAATTTTAAGAGCACAACCTTTCTCATTAATAGGAGAAATAGTAGAATAATAAAAAAAGATATGTCTTATTTAAGACATATCTTTTTTTATTATAAGTTTTATATAATATATAAAAGGTAACTTAATATAAATTATATTTTATATAAAGGATAAAAATTTATAAATTAATATATACTATTTAGGAATAAGACAAATAGTAAGATAAAATTTAAATATAGTCGAATTATAATTTAAATTTTGCTTAAAATAATTCGTTATTAAATATGCTTTAAAGTTTATTATTTTTTTATTGAAAGTTTTCTTGCAACTTTTAAAATGAAAGTGCTTTTTTAAAAAAATTGCATTTTTATTTTATAAATACTTGATTTTAATAAAAAGTTGCAATATAATTAACTTATGAATTTCATTTTGAAGAATTAAAAAGGGGGACTTATGATGAAGATACCTTGTTCAATGATGACACAACATCCGGATAACGTAGAAACATATATTTCGATACAACAAGAGCCAGAAGAGGCAATAAAAGGATTAACACCACAAGAAAAAGGTGGTTTAGGCATAGAGGAAGTAATGATAGATTTTGAAGGTAAGTTAACACCTTATCATCAAACATCACAAATAGCTTTAGGATTAATTTCAAATGGAATAATTCCAGGAAAAGATGTTAGAGTAACTCCTAGAATACCTAATGCTAATAAAGAGTCAGTATTTAGACAACTTATGAGTATAATGTCTATAATTGAAACAAATGTTCAATCAAAGGAATTAACAGGAGTTCCTGCTATATCTGAAGTGGTTGTTCCTATGATAGAAACTGGTAAAGAAATTTCAGAGTTTCAAGATAGAGTTAATTCTGTAGTTGATATGGGGAATAAGAACTACAAAACTAAATTAGATTTAAATAGTGTTAGAATAATACCTTTAGTTGAAGATGTTCCTGCCCTTGCAAATATAGATAAAATATTAGACGAACATTATGAAATAGAGAAAAGTAACGGGCATATTTTAAAAGACCTTAGAATAATGATTGCAAGATCTGACACAGCAATGTCTTATGGATTAATTTCAGGAGTTTTATCAGTTCTTATGGCAGTTGATGGAGCTTATAAATGGGGAGAAAAGAACGGCGTAACAATAAGTCCAATTTTAGGATGTGGTTCTCTTCCATTTAGAGGACATTTTTCAGAGGAAAATATAGATGAAATACTTGCTACATATAGTGGAATTAAAACTTTCACATTCCAATCTGCATTAAGATATGACCATGGCGAAGAAGCGACTAAGGAAGCAGTTAGAGAGTTAAAAGCAAAAATATCACAGTCAAAACCTAGAAACTTTAGTGAAGAAGATAGAGATTTAATGAAAGAGTTTATAGGAATTTGCTCAAAGCATTATCTTAAAACTTTCTTAAAGGTAATAGATACAGTTTCTTTTGTTTCTGATTTTATACCTAAAAACAGAGATAGATTAACTAAAGCTAAAACAGGCTTAGAATATAATAGAGAAGTTGCAAACTTAGATAATGTAGCTAATTTAGTTAAAGATGAAGTTTTAAAAGCAGAAATACTTAGTATAGATAATACAAAAGAATATGCAGTTCCAAGAGCTATTTCTTTCACAGGAGCTATGTATACTTTAGGAATGCCACCAGAACTTATGGGTATGGGAAGAGCTTTAAATGAAATAAAGACTAAGTATGGTCAAGAAGGAATAGATAAGCTTTTAGAAATTTATCCAATATTAAGAAAAGACCTAGCTTTTGCTGCTAGATTTGCAAATGGTGGAGTTTCTAAAAAAATTATAGATGAAGAAGCTAGACAAGAATATAAAGAAGATATGAAATACGTAAATGAAATATTAAATCTAGGATTAGATTATGATTTTATAAACGAAAATGAATTTTATCATACTTTACTTAAAACTACTAAGCCAATAATTATGCATCTTATGGGACTTGAAGAAAATGTAATGCGTAATAGTAAAGAAGAACTTAAAATCTTAAATGAGTGGATAGTAAGAATGGGTAAAGTAAGAGGCAGTATAGGTTAAAAACTATAAAGTATAACAGCTAAATAAATATTGTAAAAAAATAAGAAAGCATCTATTATTAATTTATTACTTAATAATAGATGCTTTTATTTATTTATAAATAAAAAAGATATAAATCTTAATATTTATAAAGTTTAATTTAAAGGTTTACATAATATACATAATTTGTTAACATTAAAGTATAAAGTATTAGTGGGGTGGTTATTTATGTTTCAAGAATTTATACCCATAAAAATTAAAAGTTTAAGTTTTAAAAGCAAAACATAAAATTAAATTTTTAAGCTTTATATTTATAATTCTTATCTTACTATCTTTTAGTTAAGAAGATTTAGTTATGAGCTTATATTATTTAATTAAATTCTAAACTACCATATTAAATCAGTTTAATAAAGGGAGGGTTATTTATGGATTTAAATAAACTAAAAGAAAATAATATAAGGGAACTAGAAATAGAACAATGTAGAAAAGAAATAGATAAGACAGTTAGAGAATTACTAATAATTAGAGATAAATTTTATAAGGCAAAGGAAGATTTTTTTAAAAAGGAGACTAAAAAAATAAATGAGTTTTTAACAGAGGATTTAAATTTTTTTAAGGATTTAAAGGGAAAAGAACTTATTTATAGATTAGAAAATGAGGAGGTTTCTGAAGTAAGAATTACCTTTTGCAATGATTATATAAAGATTCAAAATAAAGAATATAGATTTTTAATAGATAGCGATTTTGATTTATGTAAATTAAATTGGAGTATAAAAGAAGATTTTGGCTATGAACATTTAGATAGAGGTTATAAAGTAGAAGGAAGAGAGGAGTGGAATAAAGAGTTAAAAGATTTAAGATTAGTGAAAAAAGCTTATGAAGAAACAGATATTGAACTTATGAGATTAAATGGCGATATATTTTTCTTTAAAATAGAAGATATAGCTACTTCAAGAAAATTTAAGGTTAAATCCTTAGTAGATTTTATAAGAGAAGAATTAGAAAATTTATAAAATAAAAAAATATCACTAGATTTTTCTAGTGATATTTTTTATTTTAAATTAATTATTAAAAAAATACATAAATTACATTTAAAATATTTTTTGGTAAAATTATGATTAATTTATTTATATTTTATTAAGTATATGAAAATTTTGAATAATTATTATTTATATTTTCTTAAAAATACCTTATAATTTAATTGATTATTTTATGAAACTCTTTAAAAATTAACAATTTAACAAAAAAATTCCTATAATGTATTGAAAATGATTATCAAATACTTTACATGGAAGATTAAGTGTGTTAAATTTAAATTGATAAAGATTTTCAATTAATAAATAGGGGGTAGACCGTATGTTTAAACAATGGGAAGGCTTTAATGAAGGAGTATGGCAAAAAGGTATAGATGTTAGAAACTTCATTCAAAAAAATTATACTGCATATGAAGGTGATAAAAGTTTCTTACAAGGGGCAACAGAAAGAACAGAGGCAGTTTTAGAAAAAGCTCAAAAATTAATTATAGAAGAAATTGAAAAAGGCATCATAGATGTGGCTACTGATAAAGTATCAGGAATAGATAACTACGAGCCAGGATATCTAGATAAAGATAATGAGGTTATTGTAGGTTTTCAAACAGATGCACCACTTAAAAGAATAGTTAATCCTTTTGGTGGAATGAGAATGGTTGAAAGTTCATTAAAAGAATATGGATATGAGTTAAATGAAGATATAAGAAATCATTTTAATGCTTATAGAAAAACTCATAATCAAGGAGTATTTGATGCATATTCAGCTGAAACAAGAGCTGCAAGGTCTGCAGGTCTTTTAACTGGTCTTCCAGATGCTTATGGTAGAGGAAGAATTATAGGTGACTATAGAAGAGTTGCACTTTATGGTATAGATTATTTAATAGAAGAAAAGAGAAAAGACTATAAAGAAATTTCCTTTGAAAGTGAAGGTTCTGTTGAAGAATATATTCAGTTAAGAGAAAATGT
Organism: Clostridium sp. TJA032; assembly: GCF_058310275.1. Lineage (NCBI taxonomy): Bacteria > Bacillati > Bacillota > Clostridia > Eubacteriales > Clostridiaceae > Clostridium > Clostridium sp. TJA032. Next base: position 472,988 of record NZ_JBZEFB010000001.1, read on the forward strand.
TTCAGAACAAATAAGAGCTTTAGAAGCTATGAAATCAATGGCTTTAAAATACGGTTTCGATATATCTAAGCCTGCAGCTAATGCAAAGGAAGCAGTTCAATTTTTATATTTTGGATATTTAGCTGCAGTTAAAGAAAATAATGGGGCAGCTATGTCTTTAGGAAGAACTTCTACTTTCTTAGATATATTTATAGAAAGAGATTTAAAATTAGGAATATTAACTGAAAAAGAAGCACAAGAGTTAATAGACCAATTTATTATAAAATTAAGATTAGTTAGACATTTAAGAACTCCTGAATATAATGACTTATTTGCAGGAGATCCAACTTGGGTAACTGAAGGAATTGGAGGAATGGGCGTAAATGGAAAGCCTTTAGTAACTAAAAACTCCTTTAGATATCTTCAAACTTTAATTAATTTAGGACCTGCTCCAGAACCAAATATGACTGTTTTATGGTCAGATAGATTACCAGAAGGCTTTAAAAAGTTCTGTGCAGAGGTATCAATTAAAACAGATTCAATTCAATATGAAAATGATGAATTAATGAGACCTATGTATGGTGATGATTATTCAATAGCATGTTGCGTATCTGCTATGCAAATTGGTAAGCAAATGCAATACTTCGGTGCAAGAGCAAACTTAGCTAAAGCTTTACTATACACTATAAATGGTGGAGTTGATGAAAAGTCAGGAAAGGTAGTTATAAAAGGACTAGAGCCAATAAAAGATGAATTTTTAGATTATGATAAGTTAAGAGCTAATTATGATAAAGTTTTAGAATATGTTGCTAAGCTTTATGTAGATACTATGAATGTTATACATTATATGCATGATAAGTACGCTTATGAAGCAGGACAAATGGCTTTACATGACACTCATGTTAAAAGATTAATGGCCTTTGGTGTAGCAGGATTATCTGTTGTAACTGATTCTTTAAGTGCTGTAAAATTTGCAAAGGTTAAACCAATAAGAGAAAATGGAATAGCTGTAGATTTTGAAATAGAAGGAGATTTCCCTAAGTATGGAAATGATGATGATAGAGCAGATGATTTAGCTGTAGAAGTAGTTAAAAAGTTCTCAAGTGAACTTAAAAAACATCCGCTATATAGAGGAGCTAAGCATACATTATCAATATTAACTATTACTTCAAATGTAGTTTATGGTAAGAAAACAGGCTCAACTCCAGATGGAAGAAAAGCAGGAGAAGCTTTTGCACCAGGTGCTAACCCAATGCATGGAAGAGATAATAGTGGTGCTTTAGCAAGTTTAAACTCAGTTGCTAAAATTCCATACTGTGAAGTTTGTGAAGATGGTGTATCTAATACTTTCTCTATAGTTCCAGATGCTTTAGGGAAAGAGGAAGAATCTAGAATAAATAACTTAGTAGCTATTATGGATGGTTACTTTAAGCAAGGAGCACATCACTTAAATGTTAATGTGTTTAACAGAGAAACTTTAATGGATGCTATGGAACACCCTGAAAAGTATCCAACATTAACAATTAGAGTTTCAGGTTATGCTGTTAACTTCAATAGATTAACTAGAAATCAACAATTAGAAGTTATAAGTAGAACATTCCACGACTCTCTATAATTTTATATAACAATTAAGAGTGTATAAGGTTTATTAAAAACTATAGATATTATAATTAATTTATAATATCTATAGTTCAAATTAAGAATTAACCTATACACTCTTTTTGAAATTTTCCATAAGGAGGAGTATTAGAATATGGTTAAAGGAAGAATTCATTCCTTAGAAAGTATGGGATTAGTTGATGGACCTGGCATAAGATTTGTAGTTTTTATGCAAGGATGTGGTATAAGATGTGCCTTTTGTCATAATCCAGACACTTGGTGTAAAAATAAAGGTACTGAATATACTGCAGAGGAGCTTATAAATAAAATTAAAAGGTATAAAACTTATTTTAATGCCTCTGGTGGAGGGATTACTTTTTCAGGAGGAGAACCACTTCTTCAACCTGAATTTTTATTAGAATGCTTAAAATTATGTAAAAATGAAGGAATACATACAGCTTTAGATACCGCAGGAGTTGGACTTGGAGACTATGAAGAAATTTTAAAGTATGTTGACCTTATATTGTTTGATGTAAAGGAAACTGATAGTGAAAAATATAAAAATTTAGTAACTGTTCCAATAGATAAGTCTTTAGAGTTTTTAAAGATAGCTCAATCTATGAATAAAAAAATGTGGATAAGACATGTTGTTATTCCAGGCTATACAGATAATAAAGAAGATTTAAGGAGAATTAAGTCTTTTATAGATACTCTTAATAACGTAGAAAAGGTTGAACTTTTACCTTATCATGTTTTAGGTGTAAATAAATATGAAGTTTTAAATATTCCTTATAGATTAGAAGGAGTTCCACCTTTAGATAAAAAGTGGTTAAAAGACCTTGAAAAAGAAATATTTAATTAATATAATTATTTAGATAAAAACTAAGGCCTAAAATTAGGCTTTAGTTTTTTCTTACATAAAAAATATGCTAGAATAATTATTATGACATAAAAATATAATTTAAAATTTTAGTATATAGATTTGATGGAGGTACTTTAAAATGGCTTTAACGCCTATGATGCGTCAGTATTTTGAAATAAAAGAAAATTATAAAGATTGTATATTATTTTTTAGACTTGGGGACTTTTATGAAATGTTCTTTGAAGATGCAGAAATTGCTGCAAGAGAATTAGAACTAGTTCTTACAGGGAGAGATTGTGGCTTAGAAAAAAGAGCACCAATGTGTGGAATACCCTTTCATGCCTCTAATTCATATATAGGAAGATTAGTTTCTAAGGGATATAAAGTTGCAATTTGTGAGCAAGTAGAGGACCCTAAGGTTGCTAAGGGGATTGTAAAAAGAGATGTTATAAAGGTAATAACTCCAGGAACTTATACAGATTCATCTTTTGTAGAAGAAACAAAAAATAATTACATAATGAGTATATATGTAGATTCAAAAATAGACAGATGTTCTCTTGCTATAACAGATATTTCTACAGGAGATTTTTTAGCAACAGAGGGCAAATTTGAGAAGGGAATTATTTTAGATGAAATGTCTAAATTTAATCCAAAGGAAATAATACTTTTAGATTCTTTAGATAATAATCTTATAAAGGATATAACCTTAACTACTTCTGCATTAATAAGTAGAAAACCCTTAGAATATTTTGAGGAAAATTTTGAGGAGAATTTAAATTCTCAATTTGGAGAAAAATCAAAATCCTTAAGTTTAATTATAAAAAAATCAAGTAATGCTTTAGTTAAATATATATTAGATACTCAAAAAATAAGTTTAACTAATATAAATGATATTGAAGTTTATAGCTTAGTAGATTTTATGACAATAGATTTAAGTTCTAGAAGAAATTTAGAACTTACTGAAAATTTAAGAGAAAAGAGTAAAAAAGGTTCTCTTTTATGGGTTTTAGATAAAACAGAAACCTCTATGGGGAGCAGAATGCTTAGAAGATGGATTGAAGAACCTCTTGTAAATAAAGAAAAAATAAAATTAAGATTAGACTCTGTTGAAGAATTATTTTATGATATTTCTTTAAATGATTCTTTAAAGGAAGCTTTACATGATATTTATGATATAGAAAGAATTTTAGGTAAAATTTCAAATAAAAATGCTAATGCTAAGGATTTAATAGCATTAAAAACATCTATAGGGAAAATACCTAAGGTTAAAAAAATTATAGAAAATTGTAATTCAAAGCTTTTAAAGGATTATTATAAAAATATAGATGATTTAAAAGATATATATGACCTTTTAGAAAAATCAATAAAAGAAGACCCTTCTTTAACTTTAAAAGAAGGTGATTTAATAAAAGATGGCTTTAATAATGAAGTTGATGAATTAAGACTTGCTAAAACTAATGGTAAGGATTGGATATCTAATTTAGAAAGTAAAGAAAGAGAATTTACTGGTATAAAATCATTAAAGGTAGGGTTTAATAAAGTATTTGGTTATTATATAGAAATTTCTAAAGCTAATTATAGTTCTATTCCAGAAGGGAGATATATAAGAAAGCAGACTCTATCAAATGCAGAAAGGTTTATAACTTCAGAACTTAAAGAAATAGAAGAAAAACTTTTAGGGGCAAGTGAAAAGCTTTGTTCTTTAGAATATGATATTTTTATAGATATAAGAAATGAAGTGGAAAATCATATAGATAGATTAAAAGCTACAGCTAAAATAATTTCTGAATTAGATTGTTTAAGTAATTTAGCTTTTATAGCTTTAGAAAATGACTTTATAAAACCATCTATTAATGAAAAGGGTGAAACGATTATAAAAGATGGAAGACATCCTGTAGTAGAGAAGGTAATTCCTAAGGGAGAGTTTATTCCAAATGATACTACTATAAATAAAGAAGATAATCAACTGCTTATAATAACAGGACCTAATATGGCTGGTAAATCAACTTATATGAGACAGGTTGCAATTATAACTTTAATGTGCCAAATAGGTTCCTTTGTTCCAGCTAAAGAAGCTAATATAAGTATAGTGGATAAAATATTTACTAGAATTGGAGCCTCTGATGACTTAGCTGGTGGAAAAAGTACTTTTATGGTTGAAATGTGGGAAGTTTCTAACATTTTAAAAAATGCTACAGAAAATAGTTTAGTTCTTTTAGATGAAGTTGGAAGAGGAACAAGTACCTATGATGGATTAAGTATAGCTTGGTCTGTTATAGAGTATATATGTAAAAATAAGAATTTAAGATGTAAAACGCTTTTTGCAACTCACTATCATGAATTAACTAAATTAGAAGGAGAAATTAAAGGGGTTAAGAATTATTCTGTAGCTGTTAAAGAAGTTGATAATAATATTATATTTTTAAGAAAAATAATAGAAGGAGGAGCAGACCAATCTTATGGAATTGAGGTTGCTAAACTTGCTGGTATTCCAGAGAAAGTAATAGCTAGAGCTAAGGAAATCTTAGAAACGCTTGAGAGGGAATCTTCTAAAGAAAACTTAGCAGAGGTTTTTAAGGCAGAAAATGAAAATAAATCTTCTAATAATATAGATAATAGAGAAGAAGATAATTTTGATTTAGAAAGTTTAGATAAAGAGGTTGCTTTAGATAAAAATACTCTTAAGGAAGATAATCAATTACAATTAGATTTTTCTGCTATAGAAAAAGATAATTTAATAAAAGAACTTTCAAAAGTTGATATTTTATCTTTAAATCCTATGGAGGCTATGAATAAATTATATGCTCTAGTTAAAGAAGCTAAAGATTTACTTTAGCAAGAAGGAAGGAGCTGGTATAGATTTTGAATAGAATAAATATTTTAAATGCAGATACAGCAAATAAAATTGCAGCAGGAGAGGTTGTTGAAAGACCCTCTTCTGTTGTTAAGGAACTTTTAGAAAATTCATTAGATGCAGAGGCTAAAAATATAACTATAGAAATTCAAAATGGTGGAGAAACACTTATAAAAATAATAGATGATGGGATTGGAGTACATCCTGATGATATTGAAAAAGCTTTTAACCCCCATGCAACTAGTAAGATAAAAGACACCTATGATATTTTTAGTATAAATACTCTTGGTTTTAGAGGAGAAGCTCTTCCTAGTATCGCTTCAATCTCAAAGGTTAACTTTAAAAGTAAGAGAGATGACTTTGATATTGGAAAAGAACTTATAATAAATGGAGGAGAAAAGGAAGCTTTAATAGATTGTTCTATGAATAGAGGAACTAAGGTAGAGGTTAAAGATTTGTTTTTTAATGTTCCTGCTAGAAAGAAATTTTTAAAAACAACAGCTAGAGAAAGTGCTTTAATAAATGATTTAGTAAACAGAATTGCTCTTTGTAATCCTGAGGTTTCTTTTAAGTTATTTAATAATAACAAAAAAGTTTTAAATACCTATGGTAATGGAAAATTAATAGATGTTATAAGAACTATTTATGGAAAATCAACTGCAGAAAATGTAATATATTTTGAAGAACATAAAGATACAGTATCAGTTTATGGTTTTATAGGTAATGATACTTTAGCAAGAGCCTCTAGAAATAATCAAAGTATTTTTGTAAATAAAAGATATGTAAAAAATAAAAGTTTAACTGTAGCTGTTGAAAATGCTTTTAGGTCTTTTAATGTTACTGGAAAGTTTCCTTTTTTTGTTTTATTTATAGATACTTATCCAGAACTTATAGATGTTAATATACATCCTACAAAATCAGAGATTAAATTTAAAGATGAAAGATTTATATTTAAAGTTGTTTTTGATGCTGTTCACTTAGCTATGAGAGAATATGTAAAAGACACCTTTATAATTGAAGAGGAAGAAGATAGGAAAAAGGAAAATATTAAAGAAGAGGCTATTCAAGAAAGTTTAGAAAAGGAAATAAGTACTTTAGAAAAGTTAAAGGAAAATATAGCTTATAAATTAAAAGAAGATAGTCTAGAAGATGATTCAAAAGTTAAGGAAGTTTCTTTGCCAGTTGACTTTTTAATAAAGGATAAGAATATATTACAAGAAAATTCTATAGATAATACCTCTTGTAAAGAAATTTTATCAAATAAAGAAAATATCTATGAACCTATTCTTATAAAAAATGAACTGACAGATAGATTAAGTGAAAGTTTAGAAGAAGTTAAAATTAAAGATAGAGAGCATTTAGAAGATTTACCTTATAATAAGGAAGCTAAATTTCCAAAACTTAGAGTTATTGGTCAATTTAATAAAACTTATATAATTGCTGAACATAATTCTACACTTTATTTAATAGATCAACATGCAGCTCATGAAAAAATTTTGTTTGAAAAATATTCCTTAGATATAGCTAAAAAAAATGTTGAAATTCAACCCTTAATGGTTCCTTTAATTATAGATTTACCTATAGATGATTATCTTTATTATGATGAAAATAAAGATATTTTTGAAAAGGCAGGCTTTAAGATAAGTGATTTTGGCGATAACTCTATAAGAGTTGAAGAGGTACCTTACTTTTTAGATAAATTAAATCCAAAGGAATTAATAATAGCTATTATAAACAATTTAAAAAGAATGGGTAGTGGGCAAACTTTAGAAGTTAAGTATAATAAAATAGCTTCAATGTCATGTAGAGCAGCAGTTAAGGCAAATGATACTTTAAATTTATTAGAAATGGAAAATTTAATAGAAGATTTAAGATATATAAATGACCCTTTTCACTGTCCACATGGTCGTCCTACCATAATTAAATTCACTAGTTATGAATTAGATAAGAAGTTTAAAAGAATAACTTAAGGAGAGATAAATTTTAAATGAATAATGATTTACTTATTATTGCAGGACCAACAGCTATAGGGAAAAGTGACCTTTCAGTAGCTTTAGCTAAGAAATTAAATGGAGAAATAATATCTGTTGATTCTATGCAAATATATAAACATATGGATATAGGCTCAGCTAAAATATCTAAGGAAGAAATGATGGGAATACCTCATTATTTAATAGATTTTGTTGACCCTAATAAGGAGTTTTCAGTTGCAGAATTTAAAGAGTTAGCTACGGAAAAAATTAAAGATATACAAAGCAGAGGTAAACTTCCAATATTAGTTGGAGGAACTGGTTTATATATAAATTCAATAATATGCAATATGAATTTTGCAGAAAGTGAAAAAGATGAAGAGTATAGAGAAGAACTTGAAAAGATAGCTAATGAATATGGAAATGAGTATTTACATGAAATGCTAAAGGATATTGATTTAGAAAGTTATAATTCAATCCATTTTAATAATAGAAAAAGAGTTATTAGAGCTTTAGAAACTTACAAGTTAACTGGAAAGCCTTTTTCTTCTTTTAAAGCTAAGAATAGTATTTATGAAACTCCATATAATATATATTATTATGTACTTAATATGAATAGAGAGAAACTTTATGAAAGAATAAACAAAAGAGTTGATATAATGTTTGAAAAAGGACTTTTAGAAGAAGTTAAAAAGCTTAAAAATATGGGACTAAAAGATACAATGCAATCAATGAAAGGTATTGGATATAAGGAAGTTTTATATTACCTTGATAATAAAATTTCTAAAGAAGAATGTATAGATATGATAAAACAAGGTAGTAGAAATTATGCAAAACGTCAACTTACTTGGTTTAGAAAGGATCCTAGAGCTATATTTATAGATAAGGATAAATTTATTTCTGAAGAGGCTATTTCTAACAAAATTATTAATGACATAACAAATGCTTAGGTTTATAATTAAATTATATTAAAAATTTATGGAGGGCAATAGAATGAATAAGTCAATCAATAACCTACAAGATATATTCTTAAACAATGCAAGAAAGGAAAGAATTCCTGTAACAATATTTTTGGTAAATGGTGTTCAGTTAAAGGGTATAGTTAAAGGGTTTGATAGCTTTACTGTGGTTTTAGATAGTGAAGGAAAACAACAATTAGTTTATAAGCATGCTATAAGCACAGTATCACCAGCTAAACCAATATTATTTAATAACGCGCAAGTTTATGACAATTAATATATAAAAAATAGGCAACCTATTTTAAGAGGTTTGCCTATTTTTTTTCTATATGTTAAGATTTATAAATGTACGATATTTTTAATAATGCGGGGGTATAATAATGCTTAGTGCAACTATAGAATTACTAAAAAAACAATATGGTTTTACAGAGGAAACTATAACTTTTTATAACAAGGCTATAATTGATGTAGAAAATGAATTTAAGATATATGATGAAATAAGAGAATATAACCAATTAAAAGTTCTTAAAGCTTTTCAAGAGGAAAGAATTTCAGATAGTCATTTTACAAATTCAACAGGATATGGTTATGGAGATATTGGAAGAGATACTTTAGATTTAGTTTATGCTAGAATATTTAATACTGAAAAAGCTTTAGTTAGACCACATTTTGTTAATGGAACTCATGCTTTAGGTACTGCTTTATTTGGAAATTTAAGACCTGGAGATACTATGTTAGCTGTAACAGGCAGTCCTTATGATACTTTACATAGTGTAATTGGTATAAGTGGAGAGGAAAATATAGGTTCTTTAAAAGAATATGGTGTTAATTATAAGCAAGTTGACCTTTTAAATGGCAAGATAGACATAGAAAAAGTTTTAGAAATAATTAAAGAAGACAAAACTATAAAATTAATACATATGCAAAGATCTACAGGATATGGATGGAGAAATGCATTTCAAGTTGAAGAATTAGGAGAGGCTATTAAAGTAATTAAAGAATTAAGAGAAGACTTAATAGTATTTGTTGATAACTGTTATGGAGAATTTATAGATATAATAGAGCCAACAGATGTTGGTGCAGATTTAATGGCAGGTTCTTTAATAAAAAACATAGGTGGAGGTATAGCACCAACAGGTGGATATATTGTTGGAAAAGAGAAGTATGTAGAGCAAGCTTCTTATAGACTTACTGTCCCTGGAATAGGAGCAGAATGTGGATGTACCTTTGGTGTTATGAAAGATTTTTATCAAGGATTATTTTTAGCACCTCATGTTGCTATAGAAGCTTTAAAAGGTGCTATATTCTGTGCTAGAATAATGGAACTTGCTGGTTTTGAAGTGCTTCCTAAGTATAATGAAAAGAGAAGTGATATAATTCAAGCTATAAAATTTAATGATAAAGAAAAGCTTATTAAGTTCTGCAAAGGAGTTCAGTATGCTTCTCCAATAGATTCTTTTGTTGAATGTGAGCCATGGGCTATGCCAGGATACTCAGATGAAGTTATTATGGCGGCAGGGGCATTTATTCAAGGTTCTTCTATAGAACTTTCAGCTGATGCACCTATTAGAGAACCATATATAGCTTATCTACAAGGTGGATTAACTTTTGACCATGCGAAAATTGGAGTGTTAATAGCATTAAATAATATTTTTAAGTAAAAAATATTATTTATAAATTAGAAAATAGGTTATTATTAATAATTTAATAATAACCTATTTTTTTTATTTTTATAGAAATAAAAATTTATTTAATATATAATTAAATAAAGGGTAAATTATTTGAAATTTGTAATACATATAATGTATTGCATTGTGTATTACTTTAAAAGAAAGGAAGAACGTTTTGGAAGATAATAAAAATAAAGAATTAAAAGTAAAAAGTTTTAGAGTTACTGAGGAAACCTTTGATAAATTTAAAAAAATAGCTTCTGATGAATTTGGGAATCAAGGACAATGTTTAGATGCTTTAATTTCTCTTTATGAGTTAGAAAATTCTAAGGCTACTTTAGTTGAAAGAAAGTTAGAGATAGAATCCTTTCAAGATTATTTAAATAAGATAAATCAATTGTTTTTAACTTCTTTGCAAATGAGTGAAGATGCTAGTAAAAGAGCGGAAGAGGAATTTGTTAAAAAACTTTCTATAAAAGATGTTACTATAGAGAGATTGCAGAGAAGAGAGGAAGAACTTTTAGATAAGGATAAAAAAATAAAAGAAGAAAATAAGGAAAAAGAAAAGGAAATAGGTAACCTTAAAGAGAGTATAAAGATTTTAGAAAAAGATAAAAGTACTTTATCTCAATTAGTTTCTAGAAATTATGATTTAATCGAGAAAAATAAAGAAGAAATAAGTTATTTAAAGGGATTAGAAGGACTAAAAGAGGAAAATGAAAAATTAAAAAATCAGGTTGAAGAGGAAAAAGAAGTTATAAAAGATAAGGAAAATAAAATAAAATCTTTAAAAATTGAAAAAGAAGCCTTTGAAGAAAAATTAACTTTTTATATAGAGAAAGAAAAAGAGTATAAAGAGGAACTTATCTCCTTAAAATCTTTTATAGATTCTTTAAGAAAGGACCATAAAAAAGAAATTGAATTATTAGAAAATAAATATTCTAATGCTATAATAAAAGCAGAAGAGAAAATGAAGTTAGATTTTGAAAGGAGAGTAGAATTAGAAAGAAAGTCCTTAGAATTAGATATAAAAACATTAAAATATGAAAAAGAATTATTAGAAAACAAGTTAAAATCTTAATTTATTAAATTAAAGAAATTCCTAGGAAAGTGTTTGAATTTATAGAATAAATAAAAGGAGGAGTTATGAGAAAGGTAAGATATTTTTTAACTCCAGAAGCTTATGGCTCAAATGGAGAATTCATAGATAAAATTGGTACATTAGGAGATTTAGTAGTTGATACTGGAATGCTATTAAGGCCTCAATTTGATAAAACTATTCCTAGTATTAAAATATTAAATTCTTTATTTCGAAAAGGGTGGTGCCCAAGAAGTGCTGAGTGGGAGCCTTTTGAAATAGATTTACATGAATATAATGAATTAGTTGAATATCTTTTAAGTTTACATTTAAACAAACCATATAAATTAGAATAATTCAGATGATTTATTTAAATATAGTATATATAATTTTGTATATAAATTTTTAATAGAATGGGGATTAATATTAAGTTAATAGTAAGAATATAAAAAAATGTAGGGAAATTTGTTTTTTCACAAATTTCCCTACATTTTCTGTAAAAAACTTACATGTATTTTTTTATTTAATAAGCTCTATAAATACCTACTAATTTTCCAAGAATAGAGCAGTTTTCAACTATTATAGGTTGATAATTTTTATTTTCAGGTTGAAGTCTTATAAATTCATTTTCTTTAAAAAATCTTTTTATGGTAGCTTCGTTTTCTATTAAAGCTACAACAATATCACCATTTGAAGCTATATTCTTTTGTTCTATTATTGCTAAGTCTCCATCTAATATTCCTGCCTCTATCATACTATCTCCAGTAACCTTTAAAATAAATAAATCATTATTATGTTTTACGTAATTTATAGGCATTTGGAACATATCCTCTATATTTTCTGTAGCTAAAATAGGCATTCCTGCTGTAACTTTACCTATAATAGGAATATCTATTAGCTCTTTATCTTCCTTAGATAATTCTATAATTTCTAAAGCTCTTGGCTTAGTTGGATCTCTATATATTAACCCTTTTTTTTCTAATCTTTTTAAATGACCATGTACAGTTGAAGTTGATTTTAAGCTTACAGCTTGACAAATCTCCCTTACTGAAGGTGGATAACCTTTTGATTTTGTAAATTCAATTAAAAAGTTGTATATTTGAGTTTGTTTATCTGAATTTTCATTAATAATCATAGCAATTGCACCTCACGATTCTTTGGTAATATTATACCACAGTAGAAGAAGTATGGCAAACTTATGTTCTCATGTCTATAAAAACTAATTTTAATTAACTTTTATTTGATAAAGAATAATATTTTTGTTATAATGAAAAGATGATTTTTAAGTAAGAGGTGAACTTTATGGATAAAAAAGTATTTAACAATGATGATTACTGCGATATATATAAAGGTAGAATTTGCGATAATTGTGGTGATTGTTTAGAAATGGAAGGAATAGATACAAAGGCCATAAGAATAGCTGATATAGCAAAGGAAGTTGAGGAGAATAAGAAAATTGAAGAAACTCTAAAAAGACTTGTTGAAAAAGAGAGGGAAGAGGAAGAAGAAGACTTTGAGGAAGCTCTTACAGAGGAAACTTGGGAAGAATACTTAGCTAAGCAAGAAGATTATGAAGATGCTTTTGAACATATTGAATATCTTGAAGATATAGATTTTAATGATGATTTAACTATGGAAGAAATGACTGAAGAAGTTTTTCCAGGGGTTAGAAAACTTAAAATAAAAGATAAATAAAGAAAAAATGATAAAAACAAGGCGCTAGAACATATGTTCTAGTACCTTGTTTTTATCATTTTAAATTAGAGAGTGGATTTGTTTTTACTGCCTCTCTTAATCTTTCATCATCTACATGAGTATATATTTGAGTTGTTGATATATTTTCATGACCTAATATATTTTGCAAACTTCTTATATCTACATTTCCGTACTTATACATAAGAGTTGCTGCTGTATGTCTAAGTTTGTGAGGAGTATATTTTTGATCTTTAAATCCTGCATTTTCTATATGTTTTTTAACTAAAATTTCAACACTTCTTTTATTTATAGGTCTATATTTACTTGATAAAAATAAATATTTTTTTGATTCCTCACTAGCTTTAGAATCATTTCTATTATTTAAATAATTTTCTATAGATTTAATAGAAGCCTCATTTAAATAAACGGTTCTTTCTTTATCTCCTTTTCCTATAATTGTTAAAGTATCTCCTTTGATTTTATCTATTTCTATATTACAAAGTTCTGATAATCTCATTCCACAATTTAAAAATAAAGTTAATATGCAATAATCTCTGTAATAATTTTTATTTTTTTTATCCATAGAGTTTAAAACAGCTATGCTTTGTTCTAAGGTTAAATAGACAGGATGCCTTTTATTTATTTTAGGAGATTCTAATTCTTCTGTAGGGTTTTCCTGGATTAACTTTAGTTTTGAACTTAAAAATTTAAAAAATGATTTTAAGGTTGCTACTTTTCTAGCTCTAGCATAAGTGCTATTATTTCTAACTTTTTCTAAAAATGCTAAGAATGAATATATATCAGATAAACTTATATTTTTTATAAAATTATCATCTAAGTTAGAGGCATCAACTTCTTCTATATTTTCAAAGGATATATTATTTTCTAAACCTTTATAAATTTTTAAAAATTTAAAAAATAAGCCTAAATCAACAGAGTAGGCATCTACAGTATTAATTGATTTTCCTTTTATGTTTTCTAAGTAATTTAGAAATTCAATAACTCTTTTAGGATGCTTCGATTTCTCTAAAAAATCAAATTTGAAATTTTTATTATCTATAATTTCTACTTTAGAATCATTTTTCAAATTTGTTTTTTTAACAGAATCGATGTTGTTTTTTTCTTTTATTAAATCATCTAAAGCAAGTTCTTTTATCCATCTTTTTATAATTCTTTCATTTACTTTGTAAATTTTAGAAAGCTCCTTAAAAGAAAGATTTCTTTTAAATGTCAGTATATAAATATCTTCTATTAATTCTTCATAGTTTCTATTTATATTTTGAGAATCGTAATAATTATATATTTTATCTAAATTATCTAAATCAGAGTTGCTTAATTCCACCTTTAGTAATTCTTTTATATCATTAGGATACTGAAAATTTTTGAAATGATTTTCTTCTTTAATCATAGTAAAATTCCTTTCAAAACTATTTTATGAGTAAATTTTAGCATGTTTTTGGTTGAAAATCAAAACAACTTCGCTAAATGTATATTTAGCGAAGTTGTTTTGGGGTAATTTTAACAAAATATACCAAAAATATTTATTATATATAAAAACAAATAAAACTTATAAAGATTTTATAAAAATCATAACCAACTTTTGCTTTAGTTTATACCTTTTATCTCACACTAACTTTTTTAATATATGTCTTTTAAATTAAAAGAATGTATATTAAAAAAATAATATATTACGAAAAAGAATTTTGTTTTTAAAATTAAATTGTTTTTATTCACCCTTCTATCTCTTCAAATATTTTTAGCGAAGTTATAAAGTAATACTTTAAGTAAACATATGTGTGTATTACTTTTTGTTTAATTAAGATATTGCTTTTAATGATAAAAATAAAAATTAGAATTAATATATAATTTCTATATTAATTCTAATTTTTTTATAGTATTATGATAATTCATAAAGATTATTATTTTCTTTTCCATCTGGTATGCTTCTTAAATAAGCTTCTCCATTCTTTGAATGGGATATTATAACCCCTTGAATTTTACCCTCTTCTGCAAGTTTAACACCTTCTGCTTTTGAAACAGTTTTTCCACTACTTAATATATAATCTGTAATCTCTCCATTATTATTTTTCTTTACTTTAACTATTTTATTAGCCATATAAATACTACACTCCTTTTGAACTATTTTTATATTATTTTATATAAAATTTAAAAATTTATGCTCTGTAAAAAATGGTAGTTATTTGTTATAATTAAAGTATAAAAGGTTTACATTAAGAGAATTAAGAGGTGATTATTTTGTATTTAGAAAAAATTAATAAAGCAAAAAAAACTATAGAGGATGTAGTTATAAAAACACCTTTAATATATAGTGAGGTGTTTTCTAGAAAATCAGGTAACAATGTTTATATGAAATGTGAAAATCTACAATTAACAGGAGCTTACAAAATAAGAGGTGCTTTAAATAAAATAAGATCTTTATCAGAGGAAGAAAAAGCAAATGGAGTTGTTTGCTCCTCTGCAGGAAACCATGCTCAAGGTGTAGCCTTTGCAGCAAAACAAGCTAATGTTAAAGCTACTATTGTAATGCCAAAAACTACTCCTTTATTAAAAGTTCAATCAACAAAAGATTTAGGTGGAAATGTTGTATTATCAGGATATGTTTATGATGATGCCTTTAATGAAGCTAAAAGGATAGAAGAAGAACAAGGAGCATTATTTATTCATCCTTTTAATGATATTGATGTAATTTGTGGACAAGGCACTGTAGCCTTAGAAATATTTGAAGATTTAAAAGATGTAGATGTTATTCTTTGCCCAATTGGTGGAGGTGGCTTAATAAGTGGAGTTACTTTAGCTGCTAAAGCTTTAAATCCAAAGGTTAAAGTAATAGGTGTTCAAGCTGAAGGTGCTAATGCTATGGTTAAGAGTTTTAAAGCTGGAGAAGTTATAGCTTTAGATTCTGTTGATACTATTGCAGATGGAATTGCTGTAAAGAAACCTGGTGATTTAACTTTTAAATTTATAAAAGAATATGTAGATGACATAATAACTGTATCAGACCATGAAATTGTTGAAGCTTTCTTTACTTTAAGTGAAAAACATAAACTTTTAGCAGAAGCTTCTGGTGCTGTAACTTTAGCTGCTTCATCTAAGATAGATTTTAAAGGTAAAAATGTAGTTTCTATAATAAGTGGTGGTAACATAGATATGGTTACAATAACTTCTTTAATAAATAGTGCCTTAGTATCTAAAGGAAGACTTTTTGCATTTAGCTTAGAAGTTCCTCATAAACCAGGACAAATACTAAAAATTGCTAAAGTTCTTGCAGATATAAATGCAAATATAGTAAAACTTGAACAAGATCATTTCAAAGCAACAGATGCTCTTAAAAATATGGTTGTAGAAATAGCTTTAGAAACAAATGGTCATTCTCATATAGAAGAAATAAAAAAAGCTTTAATAGATAAAGGATATATAATAAAACAAATATATTAAAATAAAAAGAGGTACTAAAAAGTACCTCTTTTTTAGTAAACTAAAACTTCTTCTTCCTCTTCTAAAGTTTCTTCTTTATTGATAGGTTCTACACTTAAATCAACTTTATCTAAAGGAACTATTTTAGTTTTATGTTTTATTTTATAGTAAGCAAATAATCCAAAGAATAAAGGTAAGCCAATATATGATGATATTAAACCACCCCAGTCTACTCCGTTTCTTACATCTAAGTATGCATAACCTTGACCTAAAACTATAACGCCACATAAAATTAAAGCTATTATAGGTCCTAGCGGGAATAATTTAGCTTTATAAACTAATTTATTTAAATCTTTTCCTTGTGCTACATAGGCTTTTCTAAATCTATAATGACATATTGCAATGCCAAGCCATGCTATAAAGCCTGATAAACCTGATGCTGCAACAAGCCATACATAAACTGTATTTTCAGCATAAATTCCAGTTAAGAAACATAAACTTGCTATTATTGTTGTTACTATAATAGCATTAACAGGAACTCCTCTAGAATTTGTTTTTTCAAAAATTTTAGGAGCCATTTTATTTTTAGCCATGGCATAAAGCATTCTGCTTGAAGCATACATTCCTGAATTACCTGCTGATAAAACAGAAGTAAGTATTATAGCATTCATAATAGAGGCAGCACCAGCTAAACCTAATTTCTCAAATACTATTGTAAATGCACTTGTTTCTACACCAGCTTGAGCATTTGGAACTAAAGCTCCAATTACCAAAATTGTTCCTAAATAAAATAATAATATTCTCCAAAAGATTGTATTAACTGCTTTAGGTACATTTTTTTCAGGGTCTTCACTCTCTCCAGCTGCAACTCCAACTAATTCTGTTCCTTGAAATGAAAATCCAGCTATTAGAAAAATCATAAAAATTGATTTTGCTCCTCCTATAAATGGTCCACCATTTTCATAAAAGTTTTTAAAACCAACTTTTTCTCCACCTAATATTCCAAAAATCATAAGTACACCTACAATTAAGAATATTATAACAGTAGCTACTTTCACAGCAGCAAACCAAAATTCAGATTCTCCATAAGCTTTAGCAGATAATAAATTAAGAGTTAATATAATTACTAAGAATAATGCACTCCAAACTATTGCTGGAACATTAGGAAACCAAAACTTCATTAATAAAGAACCTGCAACCATTTCAGCGGCTATTGTTATAGCCCAGTTATACCAGTAATTCCATCCTAAGGCAAATCCTAAGGCAGGGTCAACAAATTTTGTTGCATAGGCTCCAAAAGAACCCGTCTCTGGCATATAAGTTGCCATTTCCCCTAAGCTTGTACATAAAAAATATACCATGATTCCAATAATTCCATAAGCTACAAAGGCTCCACCAACACCAGCTTGATGAAGAGTATCTCCCATTGCTAAGAAAATTCCTGTTCCTATAGCACCTCCCATGGCAATCATACTAAGATGTCTTGACTTTAAACCTCTTTTTAGATTAGTATTTTGTTCTTGACTCATTTTTAGTCCTCCTTATGGTTTTAATAATTAAGCCATAAGTGATAACTAAGTTTTCGCTAACAAAAGAAACCCTTAAGCGTGTTTCATGCTTAAGGGTTCGTAAAGTTATATACAATACTCTTCTTTCATGATAGCACACCACAAAATAAATTGTGACAGTGTTACATATATTATATGTAACCCCAACCTATTAGAATTAAAGCATTTTCTAAAGGTTTCGGCGAATCATCCTTTCACTTTGCTTCAACGTGCTTACCTCTGCAAAGATACTTTTAATCATCGCGCCTCTATCTCAGTTATTCACTTTCTATTAACAATTATGACATTAAATTTCCAATTAGTCAATATTTTTTTAACAATAAGCTATAAAAATTAAAAAACTAGTCTTTAATTATTGACTTTAAATATGTGTTATAGTAATATGTACTCATACAGAAAACACTTGTATTTTCATAAAATACAAAAGAGGGGGCTATTATGAAAAACTTATCACTAATAAAAAGAATTATTTTTGCCATAGTTTTAGGAATAATTATAGGAATTACTTGTTCCTATATTAATTTAGATATACCAATTAGAATACTTATGACCTTTAACTCTATTTTTGGAAATTTACTTAGCTTTTTAATTCCACTTATAATTGTTGGATTTATAGTACCTGGTATAGCATCCTTAGGGAGTAAATCAGGTAAGGGGCTTTTTATAACAACTTTAATATCTTATTTATCAAATTTTTTAGTTGGACTTATTGCTTTTTTAGTTGGGAAGCTATTACTTCCTATGTTTATAATAAGTGCTTCATTAGATACTAATACTTCAAGCATTAAACCTTACTTTTCAATAGATATTCCACCAATGTTTAGTGTTATGTCAGCTTTAGTTTTTGCATTTTTATTAGGTATAGGAATATCAAGAATAAAAAATAGTTATCTTTTAAAAGTATCAGAGGAATTTAATCATGTTATTTCATTAGTTATAAAAAATCTATTAATACCTTTAGTACCTATTTATATTCTTTCAATTTTTTCAAAATTAAGTTATAGTGGTGAAATATTTACTACACTAAAATCTTTTGGTCTTGTATATTTAGTTTTATTTTCAATACAAGGAATATATTTATTTACTCAATATTTATTAGCAGGTACTTTAAAAAGAAAAAATCCAATTAAGTTAATTAAAAATATGTTTCCAGCATACATGGCAGCTTTAGGAACTCAGTCTTCAGCTGCTACAATACCAGTTACTTTAAGTTGTGCTAAAAACAATAATATAGATAAGGATGTTGCAGATTTTGTTATTCCTCTAGGAGCAACTATAAATTTAGCAGGAGATACTATTACTTTAGTGCTTTGCTCTATGGCTGTAATGTATATGAAAGGACAAACTCCTACTTTTTCTCTTATGATTCCTTTTATTTTTATGTTAGGAATAACTATGGTTGCCGCTCCAGGAGTCCCTGGAGGTGGGGTTATGGCAGCCTTAGGTCTTTTAGAGGGGATGCTAGGCTTTGGAAATATAGAAAAATCATTAATGATTGCACTTCATGCAGCACAAGATAGTTTTGGAACTGCTATTAATGTAACTGGAGATGGTGCTATAGCTATAATAGTAGAATTTATACTTAAAAGAAAAAATAAAAAGGATAAAAAAGAAAATATTAAGGAAGAATTTATTCCAAAAGTAAGTTGTAATTAATAGAATATCCATACTAAAGTAAAAACTATACCATAAAATTTTATGGTATAGTTTTTATCATTATTTTAAAGTTATATTGCTTTTAGGAAATAATTGATTGTATAAAGAATCAAATCCTTCATCAGCTAAAAAAACCTCAGTATTATCATTTACGTAAAACTGACTCATAGTATTCATTATAAGTTCATATTTTTTTAAATTTCCTTCTTCTAATAAAACTTCATAAAGATATGCTAAATGATTTTGCATATATTCTTGAATTTCAGTAACTTCCTCTTTAGAAATTTTATTTTCTTTACAAAGTTTATTTATAGGTCCATTTTTAAAAATAAAATATGTTGAATCCTTTGCTATTTTAGCAATATGTTCCTTAGGTTTTAAATTATTATTCATATGTTCACCTCTTTACTTTAATCTAATAATTATAAAATAAATTATACCATTTTTCAAACTACTTAATTATAGTAAATCAGTAATAATTTATTGATTTTATTACTTAAAGATTAATATTTTTATGGATTTGTTAAAATTATTTGACATATAAGTTAACAATGGTTATAATCATTGTGTTTGGTTTTCTTTTAAGTTTTTAAATACACATTAAATATTTTAAATTCACATTCAAAATACGATTCACAAAACTCAAAACAAGGAGTGTATTAAAAATGAAGAAAGAAAAATTTATTCCTAAACTTATATTTTTCTTATTAGGAATGGCAATTATACAATTAGGTGTTGTAATATTTTTATTAAGTGGAGCTGGTTCAGATCCATTTACAGTATTTACTCAAGGGCTTTCAAAAGCTTTAAATATTTCTACTGGAAATGCTAACATGATAATACTTGTTGCTTTAGTTATTTTAATATTTATTGCAGATAGAAAACAGCTTAAAATAGGAACTTTCGTTTTAGTTGTTGTTGTAGGTCCTACAATAGATGCTATAATGGGAATATTACATAAGTTCGGATTAGATACTTACCTTAGTGACTTTAATTTATTTACAAAATGTATAATTGTAGCTTTAAGTTGTGTAATAATAGCTATAGGTTTTTCATTCTTAGTAAGTACAGAATTAGGAGTTGCACCAAACGATTTAGTTCCTCTTATTATAAGAGATAAAACTAATTTCCAATACCGTTGGATACGTATCGGCTTAGATTTAAGCTTTCTAGTAGTTGGTTATTTATTAGCTGGTGTTGTAGGTCTTGGAACAATTATAGCAGTACTTTTCACAGGTCCAGCAATACAATTTTTTATGCCACCATGTGAAAAAATTGTGCATAAATTTATAGGTAAAAATGCTGCTTAAAATAAAAACAGTCCAAAAGGACTGTTTTTTTATATTTCTTGATATTTAGTTATTAATTCTACTAATTCATCACAAAATTCATCATACTTTTCTGTAGGATGTTTTACTGTGATTGTAATCTCTTCACCGATTTCTACTTTTTTTTGCTCAGGCGAAAATGTAAATGCCAAGGTATCTTCTCTGTTATATATAGGTTTTATAGTAACATGAAAATCTTCTCCTAAAATTTTCTTTCTTAATAATGTCATAATAATCACCTCACGGTTTTATTATAACAACAAAAGAAAAACATGCCAATGTTAGCATGTTTTTATATAGTATCAAAAAAAGCATTTATCTTTTCTAATTCCCCATTTGCAAAAGTATAGTCATTTAAATCATCTTTGTTTATCCATTTATATGCAGTTATATTTGCACCACAAGTGATTTTTTCTTTTAAAGAACCTGTAAAAACTCTTAAAGACTCCTCTTCATTAAGGTTAAAATCACATAGTTGATTTAAATCAAAGACTATAGTCTTTAAATCTTCCTTTATTGCTCTATTTGCACATTTTTCTGGAGTTTCTTTCCCCTTAATTTTTCTCTCAAAAACATACCATAGATTTTCTTCTGATTTTTTTCCTTTTCTTTTTGAAATTAAAATATTATTGAAATCATCCTTTATAATAATAGAACAAAATTTAACATTACTCATATAGTCTTCCCCCTTTTACACCATTCGCTTTTTATATACATATTATAGCAAATTCTAAGAAAAAATTCTTGGAATTTCCCATAAATTTAAATAAAGTTTTCATTATTATTAAGAGATTTTTTTGAATTTATTACTTTAAAATTAAGGTGAAGAGGAATATTTACGAATAAAAATATAATATATATTTTATAATATTCTGAAATATACAAACTATTTTTAAGCTATAAAAAGTATTTCCTCGTATTTTTCTATAAAAATACGAATGTTAAATTTAGTTTATAAAAGTTTTAAGTTATTTATATCAAGGTCATATGTTACATCTTTTCTTTCAACTATTACTTTAATTTTTTCTTTTATACATTGGCTATTAAGAACCTTTGTTATAAGCTCTCTTGTAGGATTAATAGCATAGGGAATTCCTACATTTTTAAACATTGTAAAATCTCCTGAAGTATCCCCATAGGCATAGCTATTTTCTAAATCTATATTATATTTTTCTTTAAGTTCTAAAATAGCTTTTTCTTTACTTTCAGAATCCCACATAGGTATTATATCTCCATTATAAGTTTTATTTTCATCAAGCTTATAGATAGTTCCTTTAAAATCATTCATATGATATTTTTGAGACATTTCCTTCACAAGTTCATAAGGAGAACCTGAAATAGCTATAACTATATGCCCTTGTTCTTTATGCCATTTAATTCTTTCTCTAGTAAAGGTATATACTCTATCACCTTTTTGCTCTATTACTTTTTTAGCTATATACTCTATATGGTGATTACTTATACCTTTTATAGCCTCTGTATAAATATCTACCATCTTAAGCAAGTATTCATCATATCCACCTTGTCTTTTATCCCATTTTAAAAAAGCAGGACGAACATCTTTATACCATTTAGTTTCATCTGCTAATTCATATTTAATTATTTTTTTAAAAACTTCAGTTATAAGTCCTTCTCTGTAAATAGTTCCATCAATATCAAAAAAAGCTGCTATATTTTTTTCTTTCATGTTTCAAACTCCTCTTCTGTAAAATTTCTATATTATGTATTATTTAACAGTATATCATAAATATATAAATTTTAAAGGTATAATTTTTATAAAAATGAAAATTGTACCCATACATTTGAAAATGTTATTATAGTAATTTAATATATAATTATATTTTGCTTTTGGAGGTATAAAAATATGAATGCTACTAATAAATTTCACAAAAGTATTTTTACAGCACTAATGATTGCTATAATATTTATATCAGCAAATTTAATAAAGATACCTACATTAGGTGGTTTTGTACATTTAGGAGATTGTATGGTACTATTATCTGCAGCACTTTTAGGAAAAAAATATGGTGCTTTAGCAAGTGGTTTAGGTATGGCTCTTGTAGACCTTTATAGTGGTTATATAATTTGGGCACCTTTTACCTTTATAATAAAAGCTTTAATGGCTTATATAGCAGGAGCTATTTTAGAACATAATCACAGAAAAAATTATTTAGTTCCTTTTTTAATTTCAGGAGTTTTTATGGTTATAGCTTATTTTATTTCAGGAGCAATAATTGCACTTTTCTTTACTTCACATACAAATACTCTAATAGGAGCCTTAGTTTATTCAGCTAAGGATATAATAGGTAATATAATTCAAGTAGGAGTAGGAATAGTTATAGCTATACCACTTTCTAAAATTTTATGTAAGCAAGAAAGTTTTTTTAACTAAATATAAAGTCTTATTTCAAGTTTATAAAAAACTCTCTAATCAATAGTTAAAATAATTTATTGATTAGAGAGTTTAATTTTTTTATTCTAATATTAATTTAACAGGACAATGGTCAGAACCTAAAATTTCAGTATCTATTGAAGCTTCCTTAACCTTATCTTCTAAATCCTTTGAAACTAGGAAATAATCAATTCTCCATCCTGCATTGTTTTTTCTAGCATTAAATCTATAAGACCACCAAGAATAAACTCCTTCTAAGTCTGGGTTTAGGTAACGGAAAGTATCAATAAAGCCACTTTCTAATAATTTTGAAAACTTATCTCTTTCCTCATCAGTAAATCCAGCATTTTTTCTATTTGTTTTAGGATTTTTTAAGTCTATTTCTTTATGAGCTACATTTAAATCTCCACAAACTATAACAGACTTTTTAGAGGAAAGTTCTAAAAGATAGTTTCTAAAATCATCTTCCCATTCCATTCTATAATCTAATCTAGCAAGTTCACTTTTAGAATTTGGAGTATATACAGTTATCATAAAGAAATCCTCAAATTCTAAAGTTATAACTCTTCCTTCCTTATCATGTTTTTCCATATTTATTCCATAAAAAACATTTAGAGGTTTTTTCTTTGTAAAGATTGCTGTTCCCGAATATCCTTTTTTTTCAGCATAGTTCCAGTATTGATAATATCCTTCTAAAGCTAAATCTATTTGTCCTTCTTGTAATTTTGTTTCTTGTAAGCAAAATATATCAGCATCTTCAGAGTTAAAATAATCTAAAAAACCTTTTTTAACACAAGCTCTTAAACCATTAACATTCCATGATATTAATTTCATTAAAATTCCTCCTAAATTCAATATATAAATTATTCTAATAAAATTCTAATTAAATAAAGTTTATATTTTTATAATTTAATTATATATTATATTTTAATAGAAAACATAAAATAAATCATTTTATAATTAAAAATAAATATTATTTAATAAAGCTTTAATTTTAAGAAGAAGAGGACTTTATAAAGTTAAAAATAAAAGAGCACATAAATTTTATGTACTCTTTTATTTAAATTATTCTATATAATTTACAAAGGCTACTCCATTATAGTCATCAATTAATTTAAATCCAATATTTTTATAAAATTCGATAGAAGAATCTTTATCTTCACTAATTAAAATTTTTTGTTTAACATCTCTATATTCTTTAAGGGCTGAGTAAAGAAGTTCCTTACCAATACCATTTCCTTGATATTCAGGAAGAACTAATATATCTTGTATATATATAATAGTTAACCCATCGCCAATTACTCTAATAAGGCCTATTAACTTATCACCATGCCAAGCAGAAATTATCCTTAATGAGTTTTTAAATGCATTTTCTAATCTTTCTAAGTCTTCAGTATAATCAAACCATCCTGCACTTTCATATAAGTATGAAATGCTTTTTATATCCTTAATTAAATCTTTTTTAAAAATAACTTTATCTAACCCCATAATACCTCTTCAATTTCAAATAAAATAATATAATAAAAAAAACATATATTATAATTAATTATAAGTAATAAAATGGAAATAATCAATTCCTTTAGACAAAATTCAAAAAAATTTTAGTCTATATTCTGTAATAAAAAATAAAAGCTTTAGCTTTATTTAAAGCTAAAGCTTTTATTTTTTTATTTAATGTTTCTACTTCCAGGTTTTACATAAGGTATTCCTTCTTTACACATTGGGCAGTTTTCTGCATCAAAGGTTTCTATATCAAGCTTTATTGAACTAAACATTGGAAAATCAGTAACCTTCTCTGAAGTTCTATCTACTATACAAACTACAGCTACAACTTCTCCACCTTGTTCTTCAATGACTTTAGCTGCTTCTTTAAAACTTTTACCTGTAGTTACAACATCCTCTGTTATTATTACTTTTTGTCCTTTTTCTATAGTGAAGCCTCTTCTTAAAGTCATTTCACCATTTTCTCTTTCAGTAAATATTGCAGGTTTTCCTAATTGTCTTCCTAATTCATAAGATACTATAACTCCACCCATAGCAGGTCCTACAACTAAATCAAAATCTATATCCTTAATTTGATCTGCTACAACCTTTAATACTTTTTCAGCTTTCTCTGGATATTTTAATAATTGAGCACATTGACAATATCTATTTGAATGTTTTCCTGATGATAATAAAAAATGTCCTTCTAATAATGCTCCAACTTCCTTTAATGTATCTATAACCATAGCATCTGTATTTTTTTTCATTTTTAATTCCTCCAAAACTTTTCTTTATTATTTAGTACTATTTTATACAACCTACAATTTCACTAATATTTTTTAATCCTTCTTTTTTACAAAAACTTTCTAAACCTTCTATTATTTCTTTTCCAGCATTAGGATTTACAAAATTTATTGTTCCTATTTGTATAGCACTTGCACCTGCCATCATAAATTCTATAGCATCCTCTGCATTAGAAATTCCTCCTAAACCTATAACAGGAATATTAACAGTCTTAGAAACTTCGTGAACCATTCTAAGAGCTATTGGTTTTATAGCTGGTCCTGAAAGACCTGCATAAGTATTATTAAATACAGGCTTTCTATTTCTTATATCTATTGCCATACCTTTTAAAGTATTTATTAAAGATATTGAATCTGCACCAGCCTCTGCACAGCTATAAGCCATATTGCATATATTTTCAGCATTTGGTGATAGCTTTACCATTAAGGGTTTATTACATATTTTCTTCACCTTTGAAACAACTTCATAAGCTATATCTGATTGTATTCCAAAAGCCATTCCTCCAGATTTTACATTTGGACAAGAAATATTTAGTTCTATCATATCTACTTTTTCTTTATTTAAAAGAGATACTGCTTTTTCGTAATCTTCTATAGTAGCTCCACCTACATTAGCTATTATCTTTGTTCCTAACTTTAGCATTTTAGGTAATTCTTCTTCTATGAATTTTTCTACACCAGGATTTTGAAGTCCAACTGAATTCATTATTCCTTTAGGAGTTTCATATATTCTTATGCCTTCATTACCTTCTCTTTTATTAAGAGTTAGTCCTTTTGAACTTATTCCTCCTAAAATACCAACATCATAAAAGTTATTGTATTCTTCACCAAAACCGAAGGTACCTGATGCTGCTATAACAGGATTTTTAAAATCTATTCCATTTATAACTGTTTTTAACATACTTTAAATCCTCCTAAAATTAGAATTCAACTTCTAATCCATTAAATACTGGACCATCTTTACAAGTTCTTTTGTTTCCTTTTTTTGTTTTGCATGTACATACTAAACATGCTCCTACCCCACAAGCCATATGCTTTTCCATTGAAACATAGACCTTTACATTTTCTTCTTTACACATTTCAACTACCTTCTTCATCATTATTTCCGGTCCACAGCATAATACTGTATCATAATTTTGAAGAGGAATAATTTCAGTTACAAAACCCTTGTATCCATATTTACCAGTATTTGTTGAAATATTTACTTCATCTACATACTTTTTAAAATCTTCTATTAAGTAGATATCCTCTCTAAATCCACCATAAAAATCTACTTTTATATTCTTATTATTTTTTTTAAGAGATTTTGAAAGTTCTAAAAGAGGTGCTACTCCTATTCCACCACCTACTAAAGCAACTTTTCCATAATCTTTTGTTACATCAAAGCCATTTCCTAAAGGACCTATTATTTCTATTTCATCTCCAGAAATCATTTTTTTCATTTCCTTTGTTCCAGTACCAACAGTAGCATATACAAAGCGAACCTCTTTGCCATTAACTTCACAGACACTTATAGGTCTACCTAAAAATGTCTTAGGGGTTTTTATCATATAAAATTGCCCTGCATTTATTTTTGCTTCATGTTCTACTACTAATGAATATATACCTTCTACTAACTTTATATTTTCTTTTACTTTACCTTTAAAATATTCCATAGCCATAATCTGTCCTCCCAAGTATTTTAACTATTTTAAAATTGCTTCTCTTATGCTATCTCTCATTAAAATTGCTTCTTTTCTAGCACACTCTGCAAAATTTTTACTATCATCCATATTTTTATAAGCTAACAATATTTTCCTTGAGGAATTAACAATACCGCCATTTCCATTTTTTAAATAAGATACTACATCTTCAGCAGTTCCCCCCTGTGCTCCATATCCAGGTATTAAAAATGGTGTTGTGTTTAGCTTATTTCTCATTTCCTTTGCTTCTTCTTGGTGAGTACAACCTAAAACTGCTCCTATTGAACTATACCCATGTTTTCCTAAATATTTTTTTCCAAGAGAATTAATTTTTTCTCCTACTACTTCATAAACCCTATCTCCCTTAGAATCCTTTAAGTATTCTATATCTACAGCACCCTTATTTGAAGTTCTTACTAAAACAAATAGTCCTTTTTCATTTTTTTCTAAATAAGGTAGGTAAGGTTCAATACTATCTAATCCCATATAAGGATTTAAAGTTATAAAATCACTTTCAAAATCTCCTTCAAAATGAGCTTTAGCATACATTTTTGCTGTTGCAGCTATATCTCCTCTTTTAATATCAGCTATTATTAAAGCTTTTTTTTCTCTTAAATAATTTAAGGTTTTTTTATAAGCTTCTAATCCTTTAAGGCCTAAAGCTTCATAATAAGCTATTTGAACTTTAAAACAAGCTGAAACATCTAAAGTTGCATCTATTATTTCCTTATTGAAAGCAAATAGCATATCTCCTTCATTAGAAAATTTATCTTTAAGCTCCTTTGGTATATAATCTAAGCTTGTATCTAATCCAACACAAACTACTCCATTTTTTTCTACCTTTTCAAACAATTTATCAGCTATCATATATACCTCCTAAAATTCGCTTTTATAAACTATTTTACCTTCTTTTATTGTAGCTACTACATCTCCATAAAACTCCATTCCATTAAAAGGTGTGTTTTTACTTTTAGAAACTATATCCTCTTCTTTTAATAATCTTTTTTTATTTAAATCTAAAAGAACTAAATCTCCAATAAATCCAGGTTGAAGTCTTCCTTTATTTATATTTAATAATCTTCCTGCATTTCCACTCATTAATGCACTTAATTTATTTAAACTTATATTATTTTCCTTAACTAACTTTGTATAGCAGATTGAGAAAGCTTGTTCAATTCCTATCATTCCAGGAGCTCCTTTTTCCTTATCTTCCTTTGAATGGGGAGCATGGTCTGTTCCTATACAATCAACATAATTTAATTTTATTGCTTTTATTAAGAAATTTACATCTTCTTCTTCTCTTATAGGAGGATTAACTCTATAATTTATATTCTCATTATTTAAGGATAAGTGATGAGGAGTTACCTCGCAGGTAACTTTAACCCCCTCATTTTTACCTTCTATTATATATTTCATAGCTTCTTTAGTACTTACATGAGACATATGAAGTTTGCAATCTACAAATTTAGCTAAAGCTATATCTCTCCAAGTCATCATATTTTCAGCTAATCTCATATCAATCTTTGAAAATTCAGGGCTTTCAGCATGAGACATTACTATCCAATTATTATCTTTAGCAATTTTCATTGCATCTAACATAACTTTAGAATCTGAAACCCCTTTTCCATCATCAGTAATAGCTTTAACATTTTTATCATTTTCAAATTTTTTTAGATGGTCTATTTCATTTCCTAGTAAATTTTTTGTAATAGATACTGTTTGATATAAATCTACTAAACCTACTTCTTTTCCTTTATTAACAACATAGTCTAAAATCTCTTTAGAACTACATACTGGTTTTGTATTTGGCATTAAAGTTACAGTTGTATATCCTCCTCTAACTGCTGCTTTAGAACCACTTTCTATATTTTCTTTATACTCAAATCCTGGATCTCTAAAATGTGCATGAGTATCTATAAAAGCGGGCATTAAAACTAAGCCTTTACCTTCTAAAATATCACACTCTTTACTAAGTTCAGTTCCAAGTTCTTTAATTAAACCATTTTCTATATATATATCACCAAAAAAATTAGTGTTTTCATCTATTAAATTTACGTTTTTTATTAATAAGTTCATCTTAATTTGTGTCCTCCTAAATTATTGAGCCTTAAAAGTATTTTCTGCATTGCAGTAATCACAGTTATAAATATGATTTTTCTTGTCCACTAAAGTAAAGCTTTGAGGAACATATTTTTCAAATTGAGTTATGCATCTTGTATTTTTACATTTATGATTTTTAATTTCCTTGTTTTTCATTTTTTAAGCCTCCCCTAAAAGTTTTGCCATTAAAGCCATTCTTACATACATACCACATTTAGCTTGTTTAAAGTAAAAGGCTCTATTATCTTCATCTACTTCGTAAGTTATTTCATTTACTCTAGGAAGAGGATGAAGAACCATCATATCACTTTTAGCTTTTTTCATTTTTTCTTCATTTAGTATATATACATCTTTTAGTCTTTCATACTCATTTTCATCTACAAATCTTTCTCTTTGTATTCTTGTCATATATAAAATATCAGCTTCTTTAATTCCCTCTTCTAAGCTTGTTATTTCTTGAAACTCTATATTATTATTTTCTAATATTTGTTCTCTAATATAATTTGGGATTCTAAGTTCAATTGGAGATATTAAGATGAATTTATTGTTTTTATATCTTGAAAGTGCTTTTATAAGAGAATGCACTGTTCTACCGAATTTTAAGTCTCCACATAATGCAATTGTATTTCCATCTAGGTTTCCTCTATATTCCTTTATAGTAAGAAGGTCTGTTAAAGTTTGAGTTGGATGTTGATGTCCTCCATCACCAGCATTTATAACTGGAATATCTGAATACATTGAAGCGACCTTTGCAGCTCCTTCTAAAGGATGTCTCATTGCTATAATATCTGCATAGCAGTTAATTGTTTTTATAGTATCTCTTAAAGATTCTCCCTTAGCAACAGAGGAAGAGTTAGGCTCTGAAAAACCTATAACTTGTCCACCTAATCTAAGCATTGCAGCCTCAAAAGATAATCTTGTTCTAGTGCTTGGCTCATAGAAAAGAGTAGCTAGAATTTTACCATTGCATATGTTTTGATATTTTTTGGGATTTGTCATTATTTGATGTGCTAATTTGAATATTTCATCAAATTCCTCTATTGAAAAATCTGATGGGTCTAATAAATGTCTGTTTTTTAACATAAAATTTCACTCCTTTTTAACCTCTCTGTGTTAATTTAAAGAAGAAAAGCTATATAATTTTATGAAAAAAAGTCTTCCTATTTATAAGGAAGACTTTTCATGTATAAATAAATCTCTTTAGATTATAATTCAAACTATATAACTTCCTTATTGACCTCTCTGGATCAAATTTAAAGGTTATTTTATTTAGCTAAACATTAGCTATTCTTATTGTGCTTATAATACCATATTAGAAATTTTATGTCAATAATATTTTTATAATTGCTATTTAAAATATTAATGCCAATTATTCATTATAGAGTCCCACGCCATTTTACCTGACTTTGCTAAGGTAACTGTTCCGTAAACTGAATTAGGTATTCCACTTGACATAACGGTAAAAGCAAAATTTCCTTTTTGAGTATGAATTAAGGCTGTATCGTTTTCAACTCCTTTTTTATCTCCAGTTTTACTTGATATATCAAACTTAAGATTATCAGGAATATATAAAGCTAGTTTATTTTTTATTTGTTGTCTTGTAAGTATATCTATAAGCATTTGAGAGTTTTCTTTACTTAAGAAAGTACCTTCACTTAATTTTTTCCAAGCTAAGGTTAAATCATAAGATGTTGTATAATTTTCTATATCAGCTTTAAAATTTCTCTCATCGGCAGTTTTTCTATTAAGTTCAGTATTTTTCATTCCTAAATCTTTAATAGTTTTATTTATTTTATCCATTCCAATTAAGTCTATTATTTTATTTGTAGCTGTATTATCACTCTGTATTAACATAGCTACCATAAGTTCAAATACTGTATATTCTCTTTCAAAAAATTCATGAATTATTCCTGTGCCATATACTTTATCAGAACTTTCTATTTTAATTTTATCTAGAAAATTAATTTTTCCCTCTTCAACTTCCTTTATAAGAGCTATAGCTATAGGTAATTTCATGCAACCTGCTGAAATCATTTTAACGTTTTCATTATAACCATAAGTATAACCACTCTTTAAATCTTCAAAGAAAAAGCTATACGAACCGATTCTGCCCTCTAAATATTTTTGAACTTCTTTCATAAATACCCACCAGCTTTCTTTTAATGTTGCTTTTTATGTTGCCTTGTTTAAAGTGTATCATATTTTCAGAAAATTTTGAAGTATTAATTGTAAATTTTTTCTTGTTAATATTCTTATGTTTAAGAGTGAAAATAAAAAAAACCACCAATTATAATATTGGTAGTTTTTTATTTTTTTATTATACTAATCAGCAAAAGAAATTCCTATGCTCTTAGCAGTTTTTACTAATTCTCCTTCAGGGTCTACATTTTTTGTGTTTCCAATTACCTTTTCTAAACTTTCATAAGAAATTTGATTTCCTTTTAAAGTAACCATATTTCCAAATAAATTTTCATGTATAAGTTCTACTGCCTTAACTCCATATTTAGTTGATAAGATTCTATCATAAGTAGAGGTATTTCCTCCTCTTTGTATATGACCAAGAACAGTACTTCTAACTTCATGATTTTTTATAAGTTCTTCTAAATCATTAGCTATCTTATTAGCTATACCTCCAAGTCTTATTGGGTCTGGACTATCTTTAACTATTTTAGATACAACAACCTCTCCATCTTTAGGTTTTGCTCCCTCTGCAACTACAATAATTGTAAATTCTTTACCAAGGGCTTCTCTTTCTTTTACTTTTTCTACTATTTTATTAATATCGTAAGGTATTTCAGGTAATAATATTACATCAGCAGAACCAGCAATTCCTGATTCTAAAGCAATCCAACCAGCATTTCTTCCCATAACTTCTAAAACCATTACTCTATGATGGGATTCTGCTGTAGTATGAAGTCTATCTAAAGCTTCAGTAGCAATTTCAGTAGCTGTATTAAATCCAAAAGTTACATCAGTTGCTAATAAATCATTATCAATAGTTTTAGGAACTCCTATTACATTAACTCCTTTTCTTGCAAAATCTCTTGCAGAGGTTAGTGTTCCATCTCCTCCTATAACAACTAAAGCATCAACACCTTCTTTTTTTAAGTTTTCTACACCAACATGAGAAACATCTTTTTTTACTAGATTTCCATTTTCATCTTCAACTTGGTAATCAAAAAGATTATCTTTATTTGAACTATGAAGAATAGTTCCTCCTCTATGAAGTATTCCTGACACAGTATCAAGGTCTAATTTTATAAAGTCATTATTGTAAAGTCCTCTATATCCAAATTTATACCCTATAACTTCATATCCATATTTTAATATTGCAGCTCTAGTAACAGCTCTTATTACTGCATTTAATCCTGGACAATCTCCACCACCTGTTAGTAAAGCTATTTTTTTAATTGGTTGCTTCATATAAAATCCTCCCCCTATAGAAAATCAAAGAATAGTTTGTAAGTTTTTTACAATAACTTTAAGTAAATAATATCATATAATGGAAAAATTTTAAAGTAAACTTATTTTAAAAATTTAGAAAATTAATACAATTTATCTTAAATTTCTTATAAACAAAAAGACAAGGAAAAAATTCCTTGTCTTAATTTTATTTCTTATTAATTTATAACTTTAGTAAATATTAAAACGGCTAATAATATACCAGCACATATTCTATATATAGCAAAAACTCTCATAGGTTTTTTCTTTAAGTAATTTATAAATTTATCTATAACTACTAAAGAAACTATAAAAGCTACTATAAAACCTAAAATTAAAGAAATCCAATTTGTTAAATTCATTTGAGAGTAATCAAATTTAAATAAGTCTAATCCAGAAGCTCCAACCATAGCTGGTATTGCTAAAAAGAATGTAAATTCAGTAGCAACTGTAGTACTTAATCCTGCAATCCAACCTCCCATAATAGTTGAGGCACTTCTTGACATACCTGGCCATAATGATAAACATTGAAAACATCCAACTAGTAAAGATTGTTTAAAAGTCATTTTATCAATATCTTTAACTATTTTGCTCTTTTTAGCTTTTTTTCTAAAATAGTTTTCTATAACTATAAGTAATATACCACCTACTATAAATCCTACAGCTACTGTTTTTGTTGAAAATAAGTATTCTTTAATTTCATCATGAAATAAAAGACCTAAAATAGCAGCTGGTATAGTTCCTATAATTACATTTATACCAAATTTAAAACCTGTTTGTGATTTTGCAAGTCTATTTTCATATTTTCTTTTATTTCCTGAAACTTTTAATCCTATAAATGAAAATATGTAGCTTAAAAACTCAACAACTGAGCTGCTTATTTTTCTCCAATATAATACTACAACAGCTAAGATTGCACCTAATTGAATAACAACTTCATACATTTCAGGAAATCCACCTGATTGTGTATTAAAATGGATAAGGTCTCCTACAAGAATCATATGTCCCGTTGATGAAACAGGAACAAATTCTGTAAGCCCTTCAACAACTGCAATTATTAAAGACTTAACTATAAATAAAAAATCAATTCCCATATCTACACTCTCTTTCTAGTATTTAAGTTTTACTTTTTTATTATAATTTTAATAGATATATTTGTCCATATTTATAGGATTAAAAAAAGTATGTAAAACCCTTATATTTAAGCTAGTTTTACATACTTTTAACAAAATAAATTAATTAAATTTAAGATTTAACTATAGAAATAATTTCTTCTTCAACTGCGCCTTCTTTTGGAACATAACTTTTTAATAAAGTAATATCACCTTTAATAGAATATTTTCCTAAAGTAGCTGGTATAAAAATACTATCTCCTTTTTTGATAGTTAATTCACTATTTTCTGAAGTTATAACTCCCTTGCCTTCAACACAAGTGAATATGAAGAATCTTTCAACATCACTTTCTTCTTCACATATGCCTTTTATTTCATATTTTTCTAAAGAGAAGTATTCGCATAATGAAAGGTAAGTTTTATCATATTGATCATATGAAACCTTTAATCCTCTAGCTTTCTCTCCTTTTAGTGAAAAGTCTATGCAATCTAAAGCTTTTTCTACATGAATTTCTCTTCCTCTATTATAGTCATATACTCTGTAAGTTGTATCACTATTTTGTTGTATTTCAGCTATTATAACTCCTTCACATATAGCATGAACTAGTCCACTTCTTACAAAGAAAGTATCTCCTTTTTTAACCTTTACTCTATTTAAATATTTATCAAAATCTCCAGTTTCTATAGCTTTTACAAACTGTTCTTTAGTACAATCTTTTGTTCCTACTATTAAACTAGCACCTTCAAAAGCTTCAACTACATACCAAATTTCAGTTTTTCCAAGCTCTCCTTCAACTCTCATTCCGTACTCATCATTTGGATGAACTTGAACTGATAATTTGTCCTTAGCATTTATTAATTTAATAAGAAGAGGAAATTTTTCTTTTGATATTTTAGTTCCTACTAAATCACTTCCTAATTTATCTATTAATTCATCAAATCTTAATCCCTTATATTCACCATTTTCAACTATACTCATTCCATTTTCATGACAGGCAACATCCCAAGTTTCTCCTATCATTCCCTCTGGCATATTATCTCTAAAAAGTTCAAAGTCTCTTCCACCCCAAACTTTATCATAATATAAATTTTCAAATCTTATTGGATACATATAGTATTCCCCCTAGTCTAATTTATTTTTATAATTAATGCTACTTATTAATTATA
Source organism: Clostridium sp. TJA032 (assembly GCF_058310275.1). Lineage (NCBI taxonomy): Bacteria > Bacillati > Bacillota > Clostridia > Eubacteriales > Clostridiaceae > Clostridium > Clostridium sp. TJA032. The sequence goes on from NZ_JBZEFB010000001.1 coordinate 507,820, forward strand.
TCCTTCTTAATATATAATACAATATTTCTACATATATTGCATTGTAAAATTTCTAGTATGTTTATAATAAATTTAATTAAATTTATATAAACAGAAAATTATAATTAACTATTAATTAATTACTATATTGGTAATTTAAATAGTTTATGCTATACTATAATAGTTTAAGAAAATTTAAAAAAAGCAATTAATTATAAGGTGGTGTTTAAAATAGCTATTAAATCTTATATAAGCATAATCTTATCTAAAATGACACAGGTTATTTCAAAGAAAGTTTTTAAGGGTGGAACTAATTTTCCAGGTAAAGTAGCTTTAAAATTGGATAGAGATATATTAAAGGTAGTTTCTAAAAATTATAAAGTTATTTTAGTTACAGGAACAAATGGAAAAACTACTACTACTTCAATGATATATAATGTTCTAAAAGGTAATGGATTAGATGTTATAACAAATGCTACTGGAGCAAATCTATACCCTGGTATAGTTAGTACTTTTGTAGCAAATTACAAATTCTCTTCAAGTAAAGAAAGATATGCAGTTATTGAGGTTGATGAAGCAAACTTAAAATTTATAACAGATTATATAACTCCTGAAATAATAACTGTAACAAATCTTTTTAGAGACCAATTAGATAGATATGGAGAGGTATATACTACTTTAAATAAAATATTAGAGGGAGTTATAAAGGTTCCAAGTACTACTCTTCTTTTAAATGGTGATGAATCTTTATTAGGAGGATTAGATGTTAAAAATCCTAAAGTTTATTATGGATTTGAGGTATCTCCAAATAAGAGTAAGGATATAGAGATAAATGCTGATGCTAAGTTCTGTAAATTCTGTAAAGAACCTTATTCTTACAACTTTATAACATATAATCATCTTGGAAGTTTCTATTGTCCTAATTGTGGATTTAAAAGAGAAAATTTAAAATATAAGGTAGAAGAAATAGTAGAACTTACTCCTGAAAGTTCTAAGGTAGTTATAAATGGTAGTCTATTTACCATAACTCAACCGGGAACTTATAATATATATAATGGATTATGTGCTTATTCAGTTGCGAAAGAATTACATATTAAAGATGAAGTTATACAAAAGTCATTCTCTAGTCAAAGTTCATCTTTTGGAAGACAGGAAACAATAAAAATTGGAGATAAGGAAGCTAGGATTATATTAGTTAAAAATCCAGCAGGATATAATCAAGCTTTAGATACACTTTTATTAAATTCAGAAAGTTTTTCTGCTGCCTTTTTATTAAATGATAATTATGCAGATGGTAAGGATGTTTCTTGGATTTGGGATGTTGATTTTGAAAAATTAAATTCAATTGAATTAAATGAGATATTTATATCTGGTATTAGAGCCTATGATATGGCTGTAAGATTAAAAATTGCTAACTTACCTATTGATAAATTTTTAATAAGAGAAGATTTTGAAGGATTAACAGAAGCAATTAAAAATTCTAAAGAAAATAAAGTTTATATTCTTGCAACTTATACAGCTATGATTAATTACAGAAAGTACTTACATTCCAAAGGTTATATTAATAAACTTTGGTAGTTAAAGGAGAGATTTATATGGAGCTAAATATATGTCATTTATATCCTGATTTGCTTAATGTTTATGGAGATGTAGGAAATATTTTAATATTAAAACATAGAGCTGAATTAAGAGGAATAAAGGTAAATGTTATAAACATCTCTATGGGAGATAAATTTAATAAAGATGATTATGATATAGTATTTTTTGGTGGCGGACAAGATTTTGAACAATCTATAGTTTCTGAGGATTTATTAACTTTAAAAAGAGAAGGATTAAAAGAATTTGTTGAAGAAGGAAAAGTTCTTTTAGCTATTTGTGGTGGATATCAACTTTTAGGAAATTATTATACTGCTCCTACTGGTGAAAAAATAGATGGATTAGGAATTTTAGATATATATACTGAAGGTGGAGATACTAGATTTATAGGTAATACTGTTATTTATAATGAAGAATTTAAGGAAACTTATGTTGGTTTTGAAAATCATTCTGGTAGAACTTTTATAGGTAATCTAAAGCCTTTAGGTAAATGTGTTCATGGTCATGGAAATAATGGTGAAAGTGGATATGAAGGATGTATTTATAAAAATACTATTTGTACTTATTTTCATGGTTCATTACTATCTAAAAATCCAGAATTAGCAGATAGAATATTAACTTTAGCTCTTAGTAATAAATATTCTAAGGTATCTTTACAGCCCTTAGATGATAATTTTGAATTAAAGGCTAAGGAGATTATGATAAATAGACTTAATAGTTCTGATAAATAATATTAAAGTGGAGTTTTTCTCTGCTTTTTTATTTTTTATTTAATAATCATTTAAGAGTATATTATATAAGAATATTACTTAAATTAAATATTTTACTTATTATGTTATAATAAGTATTTACTCTTTAAAATTTCCACTTATTATTTTTAAAATATGACATAAAATAATATCAACTTAATTTTAAGGAGGTTTTTTATTGGATAATTTAAATAAAAATTTAAAAGAAGAAGTAAATAATAAAGTAAAAAGCGCACTTAAAGCTAAAGAATACCTTAATTACGCTATTGATACTGTAAAAAAGGAAGAAAATAAAAAATTAATAAATGATACTTTAAATAATCTAAATAAAACTTTAAATGTAGCAAAAGATTCATTAAATGAAATAAAAAAAATAAAATGAGGATTATCCTCATTTTATTTTTACTAAGAATTTTTTTTCTAAAAATACAGGGTTATATTCTAGTTTTGATTTTCTAAGATTTACTAATCCAAGGTCCTCCTCTCTATTTACATATAATCCTTTAAAGTCTAAAGTGTTTAAAAATTCCTTATTAATAAATGCGTAAATACCTTTAAACTCTCTAAAGCATTTTTCCATATGAATTATATAAATATTATTATTAAAATTTTCTCCAATACTCATTCCAATTAGCTTATTATCTACATAAACTCTAATTGATTCTATATTTAAATTATTAAAGTTAAAAATTAGATTTTCACAAGCTTTTATTTCTTCAAAGGATATAGAAGTTTTTTTAGTTAAAGAAAACCATTTTAAAAGAAATTCTAAAGCTTCCTTTATTTCTTTTTCATTAAAATTTTTAGAAAGCTTAATTTTATAATTATAAAGTTTTTTAAATACATTGTATTTATTTCTTTTTTTATTGAAATTTTTTCCTTGTAAATACTTTAAGTCATCTAATTTATAGATATAATCAAAATTATCTTTTTCTTCTTCATATATTAAGTTTACTCCGTATATTAGTTTTAATTTTTTTAAAAATTTAAAGGATACATCACCAAAAAGCCAATTATTATTTTCTTGTTTCTGAATATTTCTTAAGAATTCTATTATTTTTTCTAAATTATAATCTTTAATATTATCTATAGGCTCCATAAAAAAATTTCCTAAAGTCTTGTCATATTTTTTCAAAATAAAAGTATTATCTAATATATCATATTTTATTTTATTATATTTTTGCCACATTATAAGGGTAACAAAGGAGTATTCACAGCTTAAAAATTTTTCTTTTAACAAATGTTTTTTATAGATATCTTTATCTTTTATAGTTATGTTTTTAAACATTGTTTTCCTCTACTTTATAATTTATTAATATATAATATGAAAAATAAATCAAAGATGTATATTTTTTCAACTTAATATATTATAATTAAATAAGGTTAATATAAAATTTACAATTAAAAACTTTTTACCAATAAATTAAAATTATTTGAATAAAGAAATTTATGTAAAATCTACACATTTTATTTATATTTATTTGTTAGTTTATAATTAAATATCTATTATAAATATATTTGAGGTAATAAGGGTGAGAATTAAAGAAATGAAAAGATTAAACACAAAAAACATGGCACTAAAATTTTTACTAGTCTTTATAATTTTATTCTTAATTTTAATTTCAGCAATATTAATAAACACTTACTCTAAAAGAAATGTTACTTATGATGGACTTTATGTAGAAAAAATGAACGTTTCAAATTTAAAAGAAGATGAGTTAAAGGAAAAATTAAATCAGCACTACTCTAATTTATTAGATAATTTTAAAATAACCTTTAATTACAAAGATTCTTTTAAGGAAACTTTCTCTGCTAAAGATTTAGGTTTTTTCTTTAATGTTGATGATTTATCAAAGGAAGTTTTTATGTTTGGAAAAAACAATAATATTTTTTCAAATACTAAAGAAAGATTAAACTTAAAGTATAATCCTAAATATTTTTCTTTTAAACCAGAAAAAAATGAAGAGGTTTTAAAAGAAAAACTTTCTGAAATAAGTAATAAAATAAACAAAGAGAAGGTAGAACCTACTATTTACTTTTCAGAAGACTCTATATCAGCAAGCAAAGAAAAAATTGGGTACAAGCTCGATTTAGAAACACTTAATGATGAAATAATAAAGGATATAGATAATGAGCATGAAAGCTTAAATTGTACAATAGAAATACCTGTTAAAGAAATAAAACCAAATCTAACTCAAGATATGGTTAATAATATGGTTATTTTAGGAAGTTATAGCACTAAACTACCTAGTTTAACAGGAGGTAGAACTAAAAATATTAGCAATTATTTAAGCAAATTAAATGGTACTATATTAATGCCTGGAGATATTTTTTCAGCTGATAAAGAAGGAGAAGATAGAACTGAAAAAAATGGATATACTTATGCACCAGGTTATATTGGTAATGAAGTTGTAGATATATTGGCCGGTGGTATATGTCAAGGGGTTACAACTCTTTACAATTCAGTTTTATATGCTGATTTGAAAATAGTTGAAAGAGCACCTCATAGTCTACCTGTAACATATGCCCCTATTGGTAGAGATGCAACTATGGCAAGTGGAGTTATTGATTTTAAATTTCAAAATAATATGAAAAATCCAGTTATAGTACAAACTTATATAAACTCTTTAGGAGAAGTAAAATCTAATATATGGGGCATAAAAGAGGATAAAGGAAAGGAAATTGTTATTTCTGTAGACCAGCATGGCCCTAAATCCTCTACAACCTATAAGGAAACTTATGAAAATGGAGTTTTAGTAAAAAAAGAAGTGCTATCAAAAGATAAGTATAATTAAAAAAAAGACCATAATGATACTTTATTATAATCAGTTCATTATGGTCTTTTTTTTAATTTTCTTCTTTTCTAATTTTTTGTAATAATTCATTATATTTTTTATGTCTCATATTAGGGAAAGCTTTTAATATTCTTCTTTGTATAAAATTATTCTTTCTTAAATATTTAGCCTTATTTAACATTTCTTCTTTAACATAAGGTTCTTCTTTAAATTTAGATATAATACTTTCTAAGTCTCTTTCTCCTTTATAAGCAAAGGAAATACCAAGACCTTCAAAATCTTTAGATAAATCTTCTAAGATATTTAATTTTTTATTTAAATTAAATAGGGTTTTTACAGTTATTATAAAATCAATAATTATTGATATACTAAAAATAACGGTAAGAGAAATAACTAATATTTTAGGTAGCTTACTTATGAGATTAACAACAATTGGATTTATAAACTCTACAAGAATAACAGATAATATACCAAATAAGGTAGAGTTTAATAAGCATACTCTACCATGAATATTAAATTTATACCTTGAATAATCCCACCATTTAGTATGAAATATTTCTTCTAATAAAAATGAAGTTATATACTCTAAAAGCGAAGTTATTATTATTCCTAAAATAAAAACTAATATTATATTACTTTTATACCTATTTAAAAATAATAATATAAAAAAAGCACCAAAGCCATATACAGGACATAAAGGACCATTTAAAAATCCTCTATTTGTGAACTTGTTATCTATTATATAACAATATATAACTTCACAACACCATCCTAAAAAGCTATATACTATTATATACAATATACTGTATATAATTTTTATCATAAATTTTATAAAAGAAGATTTATCTTCTTTTATCTCACCCCCCTTTTCCTTTGTTAATTATTATTCTCTAAAACTTCTTCAGCTTCAGGAGAAGCTATCTCCATACTATATATACCAAGGTCATTTATTGAAGTTATATTTACAACTATTTTACCACTAGCCCCTTTTTGATAATATCCAGCTAAAAGTTCTTTATGAGAATCTCCTAAATAATCTGTATAATACATAACTAAAGAACCATTTTCCTCTGACTTAACTCTAACCTCTTTACTAGAAGATGGACCTATATCAGGAACCTCTATATTTTTGCTATTACTTCCGCAACTTATTTGCAACCCACTAATTTCCTTATCGGTTTTGTTGTTAATAACAACCTTATATGTAGACTTATTATTAAAAAAGTAAAGCCCGGCACCTATTAAAACTACTAATATGATCCCTAAAATAATTAAATTTTTTTTCTTCATATGCTACACTCTCCATTTTATTGTTTTAAAATAATTATACTACATAAGTTCAATAATAATCTATAATAAGAAAATTAAGAAGCAGTTTCTAAAATTAAAAACTGCTTCTTATAATTTAATTAACTTTATTATTTTTTATTTTTTTTCTCATAATTTCTATAAAGAATAAAAGCTATTATTACAAAGACTATAGGTCCAGTTATTTGAAAGGCCATAGCCTTATAATCTTTATCTTGAATAACTGGCTTTATAATAGTAAATAAGTTTGCAAAGCCTATAGTAAAGGTTACTATTACTGACCATACTAAAGATGATTTGTAACTTTTATACATTTTAAAAGGTTTTTCTATGTAATCCTTCTTTTTAAAAGCTGGAAATGCTCCAGATAAAAACATATAAGGTATAGTCATAGCTACATTTCCCATAAGTATTAAATAACTAAAAAATTTATTTGCAGATTCTCCTCCAAAGGAAGCTAACAATATGAAAATTACAACAACAATACATTGAACCCACATAGCGTTAACAGGCATATTATTTTTATTTAATATTGTCCATTTTTTAGGCCATATTTCTTTAGGAGTTCCTTCTATTAATTGTTTTATTGGAGCATAGCTTATTGTAAAGAAAGCACCAATTAAGGCAAGTAACATTGAAAGTCCTATATATCTTGCAAACCAAGAGCCTAATAAAATAGAATTTTCTAAAGACATTCCAAAAACTCCACCTAATTTTACTCCTAAGTTTTGAATAACTATATAAGCTACATTAGCTAAATTAACATTTTCTCCTGATAATACTTCATTCCAATTTGTAAATAATCCAATACATAAAATTCCTATAGCATAACCTAAAGCTATTATTATAGAAGCTATCATAAGACCTTTTGGAAAGGTCTTTTTAGCATTTTTAGTTTCATCAACTAATCCACTTACTGACTCTAAACCACCATAGGCAAAAATTGCAAAAACTAAAAATCCCAATATTCCTAAAGGCGATGAATAAGAAAGATTTGGAGAACTTATAAAAGAAGCTTTGTTTATAGCTTGTGCAGGTTTAAAATCATTACTTATAAAAACAATAATAGCACCTAATATAAGAACTATATTAGATAAAGCAACTACAGTTCCTCCTATAGAGGTTACCTTAGTTATACTTTTTAGCCCTTTAGAAGAAGCATATGTAATAACTATTATAAGAATTATTCCTAATAAAGCCATTGTATGAGGTACACTTAATCCAAATAATGACCAAGAACCTGTAGTATCTTTTCCATATAAAAGGTTAGAAAAAGGAATCCATATAGATGAGGAGTTACTAACTAACCATATTAAATTAGAAGAATACCACATAAATGTTACTATAAAGGCATATTTAGGGCCAACAGATTTAGCCATCCATGAATAAATTCCTCCTCTTTCCTTTCTAAAAGCTGCTCCATACTCTGCCATCATGAAAGCATAGGGAATAGAAAAAGTTATGGCTGATAATATATACCACAAAATAGAGCTATAGCCCATTAGATAAAAGGCCTTTGGCATATTAGCAAAACCATATACTGATGTGAAAATCATTAATATAAGCGCTGTTAAAGATAATTTACTTTTATTTTCTTTGCTCATATTTTCCTCCTTAGTTATAAAGTTTTCTTTTTACAATATACTATGTTATCATAAAATTTAAACTTCTAAAATATTTTTTGAATTATTTGAAAACTTTTTATTAAAATAAAGTTAAATATATATCTTAATTATAATATTGTTATGAAATTAACAGTTTTTTTATTAAACAATTCATATTATAATTTGATAAAAAAATACAAAATAAAAGTTTTATTATTATAATAGAATAAATTATGTGATGTTAACACAAAATATGTTATATTATTATTATAAATATATTATAGTGGGGTGATAGTTTTGGCAGCAGGAAAAACACATGACAAAATTACAGTTATTATGGCCCCTTTTATTGCTTCTTTATTTTTATTTTTAAATATGATTTTTTTAGATGACTTAGGTAGCAGTCTTGCCTTTACAATACTTGGAGTATCTGTATATATGTTTGGCGGATATATGTTCTCTGGAGACTTAGATATTAAAAGTAGAGAGTTTAAAAGGTGGGGGTACTTAAAATTTATTTGGATTCCATATCAAAAGATTTTTGAACATAGAAGTATATTTACTCATGGTTTTATCTTAGGTCCTATTATAAGAATACTTTATGTTTTAATTATTCCTATAATTATTTTTTCTCTTTTATACTCTTTTTCTATAGTAAATATTTCAACCTTAGAGATGATAAAATTATCTTTTAATTTTGTTATAAAAAATAAAATACTGTTTTTTAATATATTTTTAGCACTTTTTTTAGGTTCAGGTCTTCATACTATAACAGACCTTGTATATAGTTACTTTAAAAAGAAATTTTCCTATAAAAAAAGAAGAGGTAGAAATAAGACTAAATATAAAAGAAAAACTTCAAGAAAAGTTGCATAAAAAAAGCTTAGATTTATCTAAGCTTTTTATTTTAAAATTTATTAAATTCTATAACAAAATTACATCCCTTTAAAGGTTTATTATCTAAATAAATTTTTCCACCATGCTTCTCTACTATTTCCTTGCTTATGGTTAATCCTAATCCTGAACCACCTTTTTTAGAATTTCTAGACTTTTCTCCTCTAATAAAAGGATTAAAAATATTTTCTTTAAGATTATCATTTAATCCTATTCCATTATCACTAATTATTATTTTTATTTTAGAACTTTCTTCCTTTAAACTTATTAAAAATTTAGTTCCCTTTTCATTATATTTAACACTATTTATTATTAAATTTCCTAAGGCTCTTTCAAGTCTATTGCTATCAAAGGAAAAATAAATATCCTTTTCTTCTATTTGAAAGTCAAAATCAAATTCTTTTTCCTCTAAAAGATATATATAATTAGCTATTAAATTTCTTAAAAATTCACTTAAATTTTCCTTTTGTCTATTTAATAAAAATTCAGAACTTTGAAGAGTATAAAACTCAAAAAGTTCCATTATCATTTCATTGGCTCTTTCTCCATTATTTTCAATTATACTTATATATTTATATAAAGTTTCTTTATCATAATCTAAATTGTTTTTTATTATATTAGAATATCCAATTATACTAGATAAAGGTGTTTTTAAATCGTGAGCTATATTTCTTACAAATTCTTTTCTTAGTTTTTCTGATTTTTCTTTAAGATTTTTTTCCTCTTCTATTTTAGAAGCCATATTATTAAAAGCTTCCCCTAATTCTTCAAATTCATTATTTTTCTCTATTTTAATTCTTATAGAGTAATCACCCTGTGAAAGCTTTCTAACTCCTTCCATAAGCTTTTTTAAAGGCTTTGTAAAGGTCTTAGAAGTTAATTTAGAATAAAGTATTAGGCTTATTATAAATAAAAATATATAAATAGAAATCATTATGTATAAAAATATTTTAAATCTTATTTTATGACTTTTAACAAAGAGTTTTGAAAAATTCTCACTAGGTATTCTAGTTAAAATAAAGAATCTTCCATCTTTACTATAAGCAGTATAAGAAATATAATCTTCATCAATATCACCATACATTTCATTTAATAAAATCTTGCTAAATTCTTCACTTGAATAAGATTTATTTATTATTTTAGGTTCTCCTATAACTTTTATTACCTTTAAATCCTTATCTACAATTTCAATCCATCCACCATGTTCAGAAATGTAATTTTCATTTTCAATATTATTATAATCAATGCCCTTAACTATACCAGAGAAAATCTTATCTTCTAGTTCTTCATCTTTCAAATAAAAGTTAGCTCCTATAAAAATAGAAATAAAAAATATAATTCCTGTAATTAAAGTTATAAGCAAAAAAACTTTAAGATAATTTCTAAGTAATATATTAGATAATTTATATCTATTTCCTATTATTAAATTACTTTTTTTCAAACCTATAACCTATTCCTCTTATAGTTTTGATTTTACAAGGATTTTTAGGGTCCTCTTCTATTTTTTCTCTTAAATGACTTATATGAACCATAATTGTATTATCATCTCCTAAATATTCTTCTTGCCATACCTTTTCATATATTTGCTTTTTAGTAAAAACTCTCCCCCTACTACTCATAAGCATTTCTAAAATTTTAAATTCTTTAGCATTTAGTATAATTTCTTTTCCTTGCTTTTTTACGCTGCACTCTTCCTTATTAAGCTCTAAATCTCCTATTTTTATAATATAATCTTTAAGAGAATAATTATAACATCTTCTTAAATTAGAATTTATTCTAGCTATTAATTCATTAGGTTTAAAGGGTTTTATTACATAGTCATCAGCTCCTAATTTAAGCCCTAAAATCTTATCTTCTTCTTCTATTTTTGCAGTTAAAAATATAACAGGTATTTTACTCCATTGTCTTAAAATTTTTAAAAGATTAAAGCCATCTATTCCATCCATCATAACATCTAATAAAGCTAAATTTATATCTTCTTTTCTTAAAATATCTAAAGCATCCATACCATTTGATGCCTTAAAGACATTATAACCTTCTTTTAGTAAATGAAGTTCTAAAAGCTCTAATATATCTTGTTCATCCTCTGCTATTAAAATATTCATAAACTCCTCCTTATAATTAAATTCCTAAATATATTATAATATTAATTTATATATTTTCTAAAGTGTTATAATTTATTTTAATATTTTGTTTTTATAAAAAAAGGCCTCCTTTAGGAGACCTTTTTTTAATTATTTAATATATATTCGCTTAATTTAGCATTAGCTAACATTAATTTTATTCTGTTTTCTTGATTTACTTTTGTTGAAGAAGGGTCATAATCTACAACTACTATATTAGCCTCTGGATGATTTTCCATAATTCCTCTAATCATCCCTTTTCCAACTATGTGATTTGGAAGACAACCAAAGGGTTGTGCACAAACTATATTATTTACTCCACTATGTATAAGTTCTAACATTTCAGCTGTCATTAGCCAGCCTTCACCCATTTTAACTCCTCTGCCTATATAATTTTTAACAGAGGCTTTCAATTCTTTAAAGGGAGCTGGTGCTCTAAAGTTAGAATATTTTTTTATAGAATCTATCATTATTTTTTGTAAATATTCTAAGTATGAGGAGCCTACCTTTGAAAATTTGCTAGAGAATTTTTTCATTCCATATAATTTATAATCTATTTCTGAATTAGATAAACAGTACATAAAAAAGTCTGTAACTCCAGACATAACAACTTCTGCATTATCTTCTCTTAAAAACTCCTCTAAGTGATTATTTCCTAAAGGAGAGTATTTTAAATAAATTTCTCCTACTATTCCAACCTTAACTTTTTCAACTTTTTCTAATTCTATCTTTGAAAAATCTAAAATTATTTCTTTATATAGCTTTCTTATATTTAAATAATTTAAGCTTTTAAATTTATTTTTTAATATATTAATCCATTTATCTAGTACTTCATCACTTTTATTTTTATGTATTTCATAGGATTTACATTGATTATATAAATACATAAGTAAATCTCCATAATAAAGAGCATATATACATTTTATTAATAAGCTTGGATACATTTTAAAACCTTCATGTTTCTCTAATCCACTAAGATTTAAAGAAATTACAGGGACATTTTCTAATCCATTTTCCTTTAAGGCTTTTCTTAAAAGATGAATATAATTAGAAGCACGACATCCTCCCCCAGTTTGACTAATTATTAAAGCTGTTTTATCTTTATCATACTTTCCGCTTTTTAAAGCTTCTATAAGTTGTCCAATTACAATCATGGCAGGGTAACATATGTCATTATGTACACTTTTTAATCCTTCTTCAATGGCACTTTTAGTATCTCCCTCAAAAAATTCTAAATTATATCCATAACTTTTCATTATTCCAGATAAAAGTTTAAAATGTATTGGTAACATTGTAGGAGCTAAAATAGTATGAGTTTTTCTCATCTCCTTAGTAAATGTTGCAAAATCATTATTTTCTATATTCATTTTATCACCTATTCCTGCATTATAGCTTCTAATAAACTTCTTACCCTTATCTTAGCAGCACCTAAGTTATTAGTTTCATCTATCTTTAACTGAGTGTATATTTTTTTATTTTTTTCTAAAATACATTTAATTTCATCAGAAGTTATAGCATCTGTTCCACAGCCAAAGGAAACTAGTTGTATAAGATTAATATTATCTTTGCTATTTGCAACATAATAAGCTGCTTTATATAATCTTGCTTGATATGTCCATTGATTTAATATATTAACCTCTGGCTTTTCCTTTGTAAAGTTTAAGGAATCCTCACTTAAAACAACAATATCTAAGGAACTTAAAGCTCTATCTATTCCATGATTTATTTCAGGGTCTATATGATAAGGTCTTCCTGCTAAGACTATAATATTTTTATTTTTATCTTTAGCATATTTTATAAATTCTTCTCCCTTTTCCTTTAAATCTTTAGTGTAATTTTCATATTCTAAAAAAGCTTTTTCTAAAGCTTTTTTAACATCTCTTTTTCTTATATATGTAAACTTTTCTTTTAAAATTTTATAAAGTTCTTTATATAATAGTTTTTTGTTATTTAAACTTAAATAGTTCATTATAAAATTTATATTTTTTAATTCTTTTATATTTGTTTTTAAAAGTTCAGGATAATAAGCAACTACAGGACAATTAAAACAATTGTCTGATAAGCCTTCATCAAAATTATAACTCATACATGGATAAAATATATTTCTTATATTTTTACTTAATAAATTTTCTATATGTCCATGAGCTAATTTAGCAGGATAACAGACAGTATCTGAAGGAATTGTATGTTGTCCTTTTAGATATATTTTTTTGTTTGACTCATCAGATAAAATAACATTAAAACCTAATTCTTTAAAAAATGTAGCCCAAATTGGAAGATTCTCATACATATTAAGCACCATAGGAATTCCTATAGTTTCTTTTCTTCCTTCTTCAAAAAATTCATATCCTCTTAATTTTCTATATTTATATTCATACATATTTGGTATATTTTCAGAAACTTTTTTCCCTGTTGGTTTTTCACATCTATTACCTGAAATATATTTTTTTGAATCATTAAAAGTATTTATAGTTAAATTGCATCTATTTGTACATAAACCACACTTTATAATTTTAGAGTTATGTATAAAGTTCTCTAAGTTTTCTTCTTTTATTATCTTACTTTCTTTTAATTTTTTTCTTTTTGCATAAAGAGCACATCCATAAGCTCCCATAAGCCCTGATATGTTAGGTCTTATAACTTCTATAGAAAGTTCCTTTTCAAAAGCTCTAAGTATGGCATCATTATACATTGTTCCTCCTTGAACAATTATATTTTTACCAAGTTCCTCTAAATTTTTAGCCCTTATAACTTTATAAAGTGCATTTTTAACAACACTTACAGAAAGACCTGCTGATAAATCATTAACTGTAGCACCTTCTTTTTGAGCTTCCTTTACTGAAGAATTCATAAAAACAGTACATCTAGAGCCTAAATCTGCTCCATGTTTTGAAAATAAACCAAGCTTTGAAAAACTTTCTATATCATAGCCCATTTGATTTGCAAAACTTTCTATAAAAGAACCACAGCCTGAAGAACAGGCTTCATTTAACATTATATTCGCTACAATTCCATTTTTAATTTTAAAGCACTTTATATCTTGCCCACCTATATCTAAAATAAAATCTACCTTTGGATTAAAATGACTTGCTGCTATATAATGAGCTACTGTCTCTACTATGCCGAAATCTATTGAAAAGGCATTTTTAATTAACTCCTCTCCATATCCAGTAACAGCACTTCCTAAAATTTTTATTTTATTTTTACATAACTTATAGATATTCTTTAATTCTTTCTTTACAATTTCCACAGGATTTCCTTTATTAGAGCCGTAATATTCATATAAAATATTGTCATTTTTATCTATTAAAACAACTTTAGTAGTAGTACTTCCTGCATCAATTCCTATGTATCCTTCTCCAGTATAATCATTTATATCCTTTATTTTAACTTTATTTTTACTATGTCTTTCTTTAAATTCCTCATATTCTTCTTTAGAATTAAATAAGGGTTCTATTAATTTTAATGTAGTTATATTACTTTTATTTTCTTTAAATCTCTTTAATAAAGTATTATATTCATAAAGCTTATTTTCTTCCTTTGAATAAATAGCACTTCCAAGAGCTACAAAAACCTGTGCATTTTTAGGAGATACTATTTCTTCATTTTTTAAATTTAAGGTTTTTTTAAATCTCTCTCTAAGACCCTTGCAAAAAAATAAAGGCCCTCCTAAAAACATTATTTTACCTTCAATATTTCTCCCTTGTGCTAAACCTCCTATAGTTTGATTTACAACTGATTGAAAAACACTAGCTGAAATATCTTCTTTTCTAGCACCTTGATTTAAAAGTGGTTGTATATCAGTTTTTGCAAAAACACCGCATCTTGAAGCAATTTCATATATATTTTCATTTTTAAGACTTAACTTGTCCATTTCATCTACAGTAAGCCCCATAAGATGGGCCATTTGATCTATGAAAGCTCCTGTTCCACCTGCACAACTTGAATTCATTCTTTCTTCAAAGCCACCAGTTAAAAAAATTATTTTAGCATCTTCTCCACCAAGTTCTATAGCTACATCTACATCATTATAATATTTTTTTATAGCTAAAGTTGAAGCAAAGACTTCTTGAACAAAGGGAATGTTAAATTCCTTTGAAATACCATATCCAGCAGAACCTGTTATGGCTATTTTAAATTTTTTATTTTCTATTAACCCTCTTATATTTTCAAACTCTTCAATTAGTTTCTCTCTTACCTTAGAATAATGTCTTTCATAGTTTGAATAGATAATATTATCCTCTTCATTTAAGACTATACATTTTAAGGTTGTAGACCCTGCATCAATTCCTATTTTATAATACAAAGTTAATGTCACCTCTTTATTGATAATTCATGTATGTTAAGTAAAAAAATTAAATATGTTTAATTTTTTTTAGAGAAAATCCTTAACAGTCCTTAACTCTTTATTAACTATATCATAATTATTTAATTATATCATCTAATTAAAAGTTTTCATAATAACGAATTTTTTAATTTATTTGAAAATTTATTTAATATAATAATAAAGCAAATAAAAGAAGATAAATAAAAAAATGCTAGTTAAAATTAACTAGCATTTTTTTATTTATCTTCTTTTATTACCCTTTGAAATTCTTTGGTTCTTTTTTGAAGTAAAGCTTTTTGATTTATTTCCTCTTTGTTTTTTGCTATGAGAACTTTTTCTCTTTTCTTCTGATTCTCTTTTGCTATGCCCTTCATTTTTACTTTTTCTAGTTTTATTATTAAATCTAAAACTATTTTTATCCTTAATTAAACATTTTGGTCCATTACCTATTAAATCTTCTCTTCCTGCTTTAACTAAGGCATCATATACTATGTTATAGTTTTTAGGATTTTTAAATTGTAATAAAGCCCTTTGCATAGCTTTTTCTTCTTTACTCTTTGGTATATAAACTTCTTCCATTGTTAAAGGGTCTAAACCAGTATAAAACATTGTTGTTGATAAGGTTCCTGGTGTTGGGTAAAAATCTTGTACCTGCTCTGGTTGATAGTTTATATCTCTTAAATATTCAGCAAGCATGATAGCATCTTCTAATTTACATCCTGGATGACTTGACATTAAATAAGGAATTATAAATTGTTTTTTGCCTAATCTCTCAGTTATTTTAAAGAATTTTCTTCTAAACTCATCATAAGTTTTTCCAGCTGGTTTTCCCATGTATTTTAAAACATTTGGAGATACATGTTCTGGTGCAACCTTTAACTGTCCACTTACATGATATTCTACTAACTCTTTAAAAAATGTATCATCCTTATCGGCCATTATATAATCATATCTTAAACCTGAACGTATAAATACCTTTTTTATACCTGGCAATTTTCTAACTCTTCTTAATAAATGAAGATATTCTTTATGGTCTACCTCCATATTCTTACAGATGACAGGAGACATACATCTCTTATGTTTACATGCACCTAAAGTTAACTGCTTTTTACAAGCTGGTTTTCTAAAGTTAGCTGTAGGTCCTCCAATGTCATGTATATAACCCTTAAAGTCATCATATTTTGTTATTTCTTTAGCTTCTTCTACTATAGAATCTTCACTTCTACTAGTTACAATTCTTCCTTGATGGAAAGTTATAGCACAGAAAGAACAGTTTCCAGAACATCCTCTTGAACTTACTAAGCTAAATTTAACTTCTTCAATAGCAGCTATACCACCATCTTTTTCGTAAATAGGATGATATGTCTTTTGATATGGCAACGCATAAACCTTATCTAACTCCTCTCTTGAAAGAGGCATTTCTGGCTTATTTATAACAACATATTTTCCATTATGTTCTTGAACTAAAGTTCTTCCTCTTACAGGGTCTTGTTCCTCATACTGAATTTTAAAACACTCTGCATAAGTTCTCTTATCACTAGAAACTTCCTTAAAGGTAGGTAAAACTATATGTTCTTCATATATTTCATCTAAACTATCAGCTATGTAACATGTTCCTGGTATATGTCTTATGTATTTTCCATCAAACCCTTGATTTAAATAATCTGCAACCTCTACAATCTGTTTTTCACTCATTCCATATACTAAAAGGTCTGCACCACTATCAACTAAAATTGATTTTCTAACCTTGTTATCCCAATAATCATAGTGTGCAAATCTTCTTAAACTTGCCTCTATTCCACCAATTACTATGTTAACATCTTTATAGGCTTCTCTTATTTTGTTACAATAAACTATTGTGGCTCTATCTGGTCTTTTACCCATTTCCCCTTTAGGAGTATATAAATCTTTATTTCTTAACCTTTTACTTACTGTATAGTGGTTTACCATAGGGTCCATGTTACCACCATTAACTAAAAAACCTAATCTTGGTTTACCTAACTTTTTAAAGTCATCAACACTTTTCCAATCTGGTTGAGCTATTATACCAACCTTATATCCAGCATCTTCTAAAACTCTAGATATAATAGCTGTACCAAAACTATGATGGTCAATGTATGCATCTGCTGTAACCAGTACAAAATCACATTGTTCCCATCCTCTTTCTATCATATCTTCTTTGCAAATTGGCAAAAATTTATTTTCGCTCATTTCTTCACCTACTTGTCTCTTCTTAAGCTTATTTAAAATTACTCTAAATAAATCTTCATATGATTATAACATTAAAAGTTATATGTATCAAAATAATTTTTAGTAAACCTTATTAATACTATTTATTATTTAATAAAATTTTCCTCCCAGAACCTTTTACATACCGCTTCTACTTTATTCTCCTCTGTATCTATCATATTAAAAAACCAGTCTTTAGGAAGTAGTTCTATATATTTTTTTGAAAAATATCTTTTATCTAATAAAAGGATAATACCTTTATCCTTTTCAGTTCTTATACATCTTCCAGCAGCTTGAAGAACTTTAGTTATTCCAGGATAAACATAAGCATAATCAAAACCATTTTTACCTATTGAATTATAATAGTCTTTTATACTTTCTCTTTCTAAGGATATTTTAGGCATACCAACTCCAATTACTATAACTCCAATTAACTTATCTAAAGTTAAATCTATTCCTTCTGAAAAATGTCCTCCTAAAACAGCAAAACCAATATGAGTTTTATTTTTTTCTTTATTTTCCTCTTTAAATAAAGCTAAAAAATTATTTTTATCCTCTTCAGTCATATTATTATCTTGAATAGAAATAGTAAAATTAAGCTTTCTTTTTCTTATTTCTTCATAAACCATATTCATATATTCATATGAAGGAAAAAATACAAGATAATTTCCCTTTTTTGCACTAGCACAATTTAATATATAATTAATAATTTTAGGTATAGTTTTTTTTCTATCTTTATAAACTGTAGATACTTCTTTCCCAAGTAAAGTTAGCTTATTTTTATAATTAAAGGGAGAGGGCAAATTTATAAAATAATCTTCTTCTAAAGCACCATAAGCTTCTTTAAAATATTCTATTGGCATTAAAGTAGCTGAAAAAATTATAGTAGATTTAAACCTTTCTATTATAGATTTTAATATTCTAGAAGGGTCTAAGCAGTATATTTCTAGGGTCAAATTTTTTCTTTGTAGTTTATATAAAGTAGAAAAATCCTCTTTATAATATTTAGAAATATTTAAAAAATCATAAACCTTAAAATATAATTCTGTTAAAGTTATATTTTCTTCTTTAGATTTATCTTCATAAACATCTACCTTATCTAAAAAATCTCTTAAAATTCCATATAATTTATAAGGTTCTTCTTTTTCTATAAGAGTATTAGTTTCTAATCCTTCTAAAATCTTTTTCTTTTCTACGAAAAACTTATTGATTTTTTCTAAGGAATTATAAATACTCTTATCTTTTTTCTTAAACTCTCTTTTTATTTTTAAAAAATCTTCTCTTGATAGATTAGAAGAATACATATTTCTTCCCCTATCTAAAAGATTATGCCCTTCATCTATTAAAAGGGTGAAATCTTTAGTTTTATTATCTAGAATTTCTTTTAATGAAGCTTTAGGGTCAAAGATATAATTATAATCACATATAACTACATCACAAAATTCACTTATATCAAGAGAAAATTCAAAAGGGCATAAAGTATATTTATCACATAACTTATTTATATAATTTATATTATAATCTTCTTCACTTTCTAAGGCTTCTTTTAAAGCTATATTAATCCTATCAAAATATCCCTTAGCATAAGGGCAATAATCAGGAACACAGTTTTTTTCTTCCATTTTACAAGATTTTTCTTTAGCCTTTAGGATTAGACTTCTTATTTTTAATCCTTTTTTTCTCATAATCTTTAAAGTATTACTAGAAATTTCTCTTGTGGTTGTTTTAGCAGTTATATAGTAAATTTTACTTGTTTTATTTAAACCTAAAGCCTTTAAAGATGGAAATAAAGTAGAAATTGTTTTGCCTGTTCCTGTAGGTGCTTGTGCAAAACACTTTTTATTTTCTACTATAGCTTTGTAAACTCTAATTGCTAATTCTCTTTGTCCTTTTCTATATGAATTAAAGGGAAATGAAAGATTTTCTATTGAAGTATTTCTAATATTTATCCAATTTTCATTTAAAATTATTAAGTCCTTATATTCTTTTATTAAATTATAGAAAAATTCTTCTAAAGTGATAAATTCAAATTCTTTTCTTAAAAATTTCATTGTAAAGTCTTCAATGTTATAATAAGTTAACTGTACCTCTATATAATCTAACCCTTTGTTTTTGCTATAAATATATGCATATACCTTAGCCTGTGCCCAGTGCAATTCGTTATAATCATAATCTATATCCATAACATTTTTCATGGTTGTTTTTATTTCATCTATTATTATTTTATTATCTTTTTTTAAGATTCCATCTGCTCTACCCTCTATTCTTAAAATAAAATTATCAAACTCTATATCTTCTTTTAAATTAACCTCTGACATATCTTCCTTAGAATAGGCACTTTGAATTTTTTTATGTGCTTTTATTCCCTCTAAGGCTCTTGACGAGGCTTTAATACTACTATCTATGTTTCCTTTTCTTAAAACAAACTCAACTAATTTTCTTACAGAAATTCGTATAAGTTTTTTTGCCATTAAATCACCTTTTTCATAAATTATATTCATATATAAACTTTATCACATAAAATTTAAATAATATAACATTTAATTAAAATAAAAAAATACAAAGAGTTAACTCTTTGTATTTTTTTATTTTATAAACTTTTTGATAAAGACTGTTCTTCTTTATTTGATAAAGATTTTCTATAAAAAATAGTAAAACATACTATTGTTGATAAAGCAGCTATTATATCTGCAAAGGGCTCTGCCATTAAAACTCCTTTAAGTTTATTATCAAAGAATATTGGAAGTAAATAAATAAAAGGTATTAAAAGAACAATTTTTCTAAGTAGTGCTAAAAATAAAGAAATTTTTGCTTTCCCTAAGGATAAAAAAGTTTGTTGACAAGACACTTGCGCCCCAAAAAGAATTACTCCTGCAAAATATATTCTAATACTCCAAGAAGTTATATTTATTAAGTTAGCATCTTTATTAAAAATTCTTACAAACATCTCTGGAGTAAACATTAATAAAAGCCACATAGTTGAGGTAAATACCATAGATATTATTAAAAGTAATTTAAAAGTCTTTTTAACCCTATCTATTTTATTAGCACCATAATTATAGCTCATAATAGGCTGTGCTCCTTGAGATAATCCCATTAGAGGAAGTAAAATTATTTGCATTATACTACTCATAATTGTCATAGCACCAACAGCTAAATCTCCACCATATTTTAATAAGTTATTATTCATACTTATTATTACTAAACTTTCAGTAGATTGCATTATAAATGGAGATACTCCAAGTGCAACTATAGGTAAAATTATTTTTAATTTAGGCTTTAAAAATTCTTTTCTTATTTTAAGAGTACTTTTCTTTCCAAATAAAAAGCATAAAACCCATATAGCAGAAGCACCTTGAGCAATTATTGTAGCTAAAGCAGCACCTTTAACTCCCATATTAAAGCCAAATATTAAAATAGGATCTAATAAAATATTGATTACTGCCCCAACCATAACGGTTATCATACCAACCTTAGCAAAACCTTGTGTATTTATAAATGAATTCATTCCTAAGGCTATTTGAACAAATATTGTTCCTATTAAGTATATACTTAAATATTCTAAAGCATAGCCTATTGTAGCATTACTAGCTCCAAAAGCCCATAAAATAGGCTCTTTAAATATAAAAAAGAATATAGTTAATATTAAAGATAAAATTATAAGAGAAGAGAAACTATTTGACATTATTTCTTCAGCTTCCTCTTTTTTATCTTGTCCCATTTTTATAGCCGCTAAAGGCGCACCACCCATACCAACTAATCCACTAAAAGCTGAAATAATCATTATAATTGGAAAAGCTACCCCAATTCCTGCAATTGCTATTTCTCCAGAATCTAATCTTCCTATAAAAATTCTATCTACTATGTTATATAAAACATTTACTAATTGAGCTATTATAGCTGGCATACCTAACTTAAAAAGTAATTTCCAAACACTATCATTTCCCAAATCTGTACTTTTATTTTTCATGCCCCTTTTCTCCTATTACTTTTCAATGCAAGAATAAACAATTTTTTTCATATTATCCATTTCCTTTTCCATGTCTGAAACAAGTTTAAATTGATTTCTAGCTCTGTCTAAATTATGATTATCTCTTTGTGTTTTAAAATAAACATCTCCCATTAAATAATCCGTTAAAAATCTCATACCACATTCAAAGGTAATAAGCTTAGCTGAAAAAGGTAAATATTCAATTTCTTCCTTAGTTAAAAAGTCCTTAGCATTTTCTAAAAATCCTTTTGTGAAATTTTCATAAAGCTCTAAATCAAAATTAACCTTTGATAAATCCTTTTCATCTTCTAAAGCCTTTGTAGCTCCTGAACGTATAGAGTCTCCAAAATCATATAAGGATAAACCTGGCATAACTGTATCTAAATCAATAAGAGCAATTCCTTCTTCTGTTTCATCATCTATCATAATATTGTTAAATTTAGTATCATTATTAGTTACTCTTATAGGCAATTTTCCTTCTTTTATCATATTTACTAAAATTCTAGTTTCATCTTCTCTATCTAAAATAAACTTTATTTCATCTTTAATATCCTTAGCTCTTCCTACCTCATCCTTTTTAAGAGCTTCTAAAAAAGCTTCAAATCTTTTTTCTGTATTATGAAAATCAACAATAGTTTCATAAAGTTTAGAGGCATCAAAATCTGATAATTGTTTTTGAAATTTACCTAAAGCTTTTCCTGCTGTATACAAATGTTCAGGCTTTTCTACTAATTGATAAGTACTAGCTCCATCTATAAAATCAAAAACCCTAAAGTAATTTCCTTTTTCATCTTTATAAAAATTTTTGTTATCCTTTGTTTTAACTATATTTAATGTTTCCCTTAAGGGATTTCCATTTTCTTTTATTATTTTGTCCTTTAAGTGAGAAGTTATATTATAAATATTCTCCATAACTTCTTCAGGCTTTTCAAAAATATTAGAATTAATTCTTTGTAAAACATATTTTTTATTTTCTTTATTATAATCTTCACAATTTAATATAAAGGTGTCATTTATATGTCCACAAAGATTATTTTCACATTCCTTAAGTTCCCCTGTTAAATTAAAATTTCTAGCTATAGCTTCTAAGTCATAAACCTTATTCATTTATTTAGTTCCTCCCAAAAGTTATTTTCATAAACCTTTCCCAAATAATTTTTTAGCTTGATTAAATTATCCTCCTTATAAAGTTCTTTTATTAATAATTTTCCTTAGTTTAAAAGTATTTAATATATAAATTAATTTTACTAAATTTTCCTTTACATTTCTGTAACTTCATAAAAATTTAAGTAATTGTTAAAGCTTATATATTATTTTGAAATAAAAAAAGACATCTAATATAATAGATGTCCTTTTTTTATTTTATATTTTTTCTTAAAAATCTTGGCATAAATTTCAAAAGTTTAGGGGAAATTTCTTCTATATCACTTTTATTAATTCCTCCTAAAACTATAATAGCATGAAGATACATAAAGCCTCCTATAGCTATAATTACAAGTAAAACTAATATACCAAGTAATAAGTTAAGTTTATTTAAATCTATAAATAAAGTTATTACATATTTGCTAATAAGTATGCCTATTCCCATATATACTGAAGCTAATAAAGGTTTAAGAGCATATTTTAACATTGATATTTTCATCTTTAAAGTTTTCTTCATTCTAAAGTGATTAAGCACTAAAGAAATTATGAAAGCTACCATTCCCGAAATTACAGCTCCATAAATATTTATCTTTGGATTTCCAACTAAAGTCATATTCAAGGTAAATTTAACAACTATGCTAAGTGCTAAAGTAAATAATACATAATAAAACTGACTTACACTTTGCAGTATAACATTTTGCATAAGTACTATAGCTGTTAATGGTATCATAGCAGCACCAATTACCATCATTAAGTATCCATTAGAATCTGCAAAAATATATTTATATATATTTTCACTTAACAAGGCTAAACCAAAAGCTGCTGGTATAGATAAAAGATAAGTAACTCTTAAAGAGAAATTAATTTTATTTTTAATTTCTTTTCTATCTTTTAAGGCATAGGCTCTAGATATTGCTGGTAAAGCCATGTAACCTAAAGAAGTTATGAAAACCATAGGAACATTTAATAAGATTTTATATCTTGTTGAAAAATATCCATATAGGGCATTTGCATCACTTTGAGAAAAGTTTGCTGCATCAACAAGTCTATTACTTACAGTTAACATATCTATGATATTTCCTAAGTTTTGAAGTCCTGTACTTAAGGTTATAGGAAGACCATATTTAAATAAAGTTCTTGCTATTTGCTTACCAGTAATTCTTTTAGCATCTGGATCTTGCTTTTTTCTAGCCTCCTTCTCAACACCATAAATGTTATATATGTATATTAAATATAATACAGCCATTAAAGCACCAGCTGAAGAACCTATAGTTCCACCAGCAACCCCTAAAGAGGTACTTTGCTTTATTAAGAAATATGCACATAATAAGCTTAAAAATACATTTACAAATTGCTCAATTACAGTAGCTATAGCTATTGGTGTTGCTTGAGACCTTCCTTGGAAGTATCCCTTATATGTAACTAATACAGTTGTAATCATAATAGTTGGTGCTAGAAAAATAATTGGATAAACCATCTGTGGTGTTTCACTAACTGTTGCTATAAAATTAGCACTAAGCATTAAAACTACAGTAAATATTGTTCCAACTATAAGTAGAAAAGATCTAGATATTTTAAATGCTCTTAAAGCATCTTTATAATTTCCTACTGCATCTAATTCTGAAACATATTTTGATATGGCAGTTTGCAGTCCTACATTTGTTAAAGCATATACAAAAACAAAGATATCATAGGTCTTACCATATATACCCATACCTACATCTCCTACAATTCTTGTAAGAAAAGGTACGTAAATTAAAGATAATAATTTAGCAACTATGCTTGCAATAGATAATATTGCAAAGCCTTTAGTTATAGACTGCTCCTTCATATAAATCTCCTATCTTAAAAACTAAATTCTAAATTTAAATACATCTTTCTTTATTTTCTTAAACATTGGAGGTAAGCTTTGAGCTATTGTTTTATTTTTTAAATAACTAAACTTTTCAGGCACCTCTTTAAATGTAACTTTATATGCATAAAGGAATTGGTATGTTAATCCAAACTTGTTTTCAAAAAAGGAGTTCATTTTATTATCACCATATTTAAAATCTCCAACAATAGGATTTCCTAAATGAGCTAAATGAGCCCTTAATTGATGACTTCTTCCTGTTATAAGCTCTATTTCTAATAAGGAAAAGGCTCCATTTGTTTGTATAACTTTAACATCCATTTTTATTTTTTTAGTATCAGGTCTTTCAGTATCATATACTGTTGATTTATTTAGCTCATCATCTTTTGATATATAAGCTTCATATTTTCCTGGATTTATTTTTCCCTTTACTAAAGCACAATAATATTTTTTTACTTTTCTATCTCTTATCATTTCGTTAAGTGCTTTTAATCCTTCAAAATTTTTGCCAAAGAATACTATTCCTGATGTATTTCTATCTAATCTATTACAAGATGCAGGAGTAAAAGTTAATTCATTCTCTGGAACATAATCTCCTTTTCTAAATAAATATGATAATACATAATCAGTTAAAGTAGGTGCTCCATTTTTCTTATCTGAATGAACTAATACTCCTGGCCATTTTTCAACTAAAAGCATATTTTCATCTTCATAAACTACTTGAAGAGAACCTGAATCAACCATTTGGAAATTAGGCTTCTTTTTCTCTTTAGTTACAACACTTTGAAGATATTTAATCTCTATAACATCTCCTTCTAAAAGAGAATATTTTTCTTTTTGTTTTTTACCATTTACTCTTATATCCCCTTTTCTAAGCGCTTTAAATATTGCACTTAAAGGTACGTCCTTTAAATATTTTCTTAAGAACTTATCTAACCTCTGTCCTGCTTCATTTGTGCCTATCTCTATTTTCAAATTGCTTCACTCCTAAATTTAAATCATTTTTTATAATTACTTTTTATAGATTAATATTAATTTACTCCATTGTCAAATAATTTAATGCTGCTTTACATTGAATTGAAACACCAATTGGTAATAAATTCTCATCTATATCAAATCTACTGTTGTGTGCTGAATAAATAATATTTTTTTCTTCATTTCTAGCACCTAAAAAGTAAAAGGCTGAATCTCTTTCAAGAGCAAAATAAGCAAAACTTTCAACACCAAGTTTTGGAGCTTCTTGTTCTTTTACATTATCTTCTCCTATAATTTCCTTTGCTGATTTAATTACTAAATCTACAACATCACTATTATTATAAAGACAAGGATAACTTTCTTCTATATCCACTTCACAGTCTCCTCTCATAGCTTTACAAATAGATGTGGATATTTCTCTTAATCTTTCCTTAGCATAAGCTCTATCTTCTAAAGTCATTGTTCTTATAACACCTTTTAATACTACCTCATCTGGTATTATATTTTGAGCAGTTCCTCCGTTTATACTTCCTACTGTAACAACTGCTGGATTAACTGGTTTAATTTCTCTACTTACTATACTTTGTAATCCTAAAACAACTTGAGAAGCCATAACTATAGGGTCTATAGCCATATGTGGATAAGCACCATGTCCTCCCCTTCCTTTCACCTTTATTGTAAAAGGATTGGAGGCTGCATTAACAACACCTTTTTTTATCATTATTTTTCCTGCCTCTAAAGTTTCTTCAACATGAAGTCCTATTATTTTATCTACTTTAGGATTTTCTAAAACTCCTTCTTTTATCATTATAGGAGCTCCCCCTGTAGCTTCCTCTGCTGGTTCAAAAAGTAACTTAATAGTTCCACTAAATTTATCTCTATGTTTTCCAAGTAATTTTGCTGCACCTAAAAGTATAGTAGTATGTGCATCATGTCCACAAGCATGCATTCTTCCCTTAACTTTTGATGAATATGAACATGTTTTTTTATCTTCCATTGGAAGCCCATCAATATCTGCTCTTAAGGCTATACATCTATTTTTTTTAGTATCATCTTTTAAGGTTCCTTTTATTATTCCACATACTCCTGTTTTAGCAGTTTCTATATATTCAATATTTTCATTTTTTAAAAATTCCTTTATTATTCCTGAAGTTCTCCATTCTTCAAAGCCTAATTCTGGATTTTCATGAAAATCTCTTCTTAATTCAATAAGTAAATCTTTAATTTCTTCTGCTTCTTTTTTGAAATTTATATCCATTTTTTAACACCTTCTTTTTTGTATAATTTTTATTATATTATATTTTATATATTTTTGATTATATATTACTCTCTTTTTTTCTTCAATTGTATTTTATCATCATTTACGAGTATATTATATAAGAGTATTATTACTAAATAAAAAGCATAATAAAGTTATTTTATTATGCTTTTTATTTTAATTATTTAATATTATTTTATCTATTAGATTATTTTCAATTAAAGTTCTTAAAGAAAATTTTTTCTTATCTCCTTTAAGAAATTCAATAACTAAATTATCCTTATTTATTTCAATAATTTCTCCCACTCCAAAATAATTATGCCTTATAATATCTCCCTTTAAAAAACCATAATTTTTTACTTCATCCTTAATTTCTATATTATTTAAGAAAATAGATTTATCTTTAAATTTGCCTCTTAAAGTTTTTGGAGAATAAAGGTATAAATTATTTATAGCCCTTGTTATTCCTACATAAAGAAGTCTTCTCTCCTCTTCTAAATTATCCATACTATTTTTATGTGGAATTACTTCATCTACTATATTTACAATATGAACATTTTTAAATTGCATTCCTTTAACTCCATGAATAGTACTTAATATAACAGAATCAATATTCCCTTTAGAATTTATTTTTTCTAAATTTTCTTGTACATTTTCTATATGAGAAAGAAAACTAACTATGGATTTAAATTCTGTAGCAGAACTTTTAAATTCTTCTACAATCTCTAATAATTCCTCTTGATTTTGATTGAATTTATTTGAATACTCTCTTATATACTGACTATATTCTAAATCACTTAATATAAAATCAATAGCACTATTTAGAGAAATTTTATTTAAGTAGGCTATATCATTTTTTAACTCTTCAATTTTTCTTATTTGAAAAGGATGTACATCTTCAGAGTTAATTAATATATCAAAAACATTTTCTTTAACCTTAGAATTCATAACTTTATAAATAGCACTTTTTGAAAAATATCTAAAAGGTTTATTTATTATTTTATTAAAATCCTCTTTACTATAAGGGTCTATAGAAAGTCTTAAATATGAAATTAAATCTTTACATATAAAGTGATTAAAAAAATTATATTCTTTATCTAAAAGTTTAAAAGGTATTTTTTTTCTTATAAAAGCCTCAATAAAACTTCTGCTTTCCATATTAGTTCTATATAAAATAGCACTATCACAGTATTTATCTCCAAAATTTTTACTTTCTTCTATTTTTAAAGCAATTAAATTTGCTTCTTCTGCTTCATTAAAGGGTCTTTTAAACTCTAAAATACCTTCATTCTCATTAAAGGATAATATTTCTTTTTTATATCTATCTCTATTATTTTTTATAACCTCTTTAGATAGTTCTACAATATTTTTTAAACTTCTATAATTATATTTTAAGTATATACTTTCTCCTGCTTTAAAATACTCATTAAATTTTATCATACACTTAGGAGTAGCTCCCCTAAAAGAATATATACTTTGATCTTCATCTCCAACACAAAAAATATTATTATCTATAAGCTTTAAAAACTCTAACTGAATTTCATCACAATCTTGAAATTCATCTACTAAAATATATCTTATTAAATTTTTATAATATCCTAATATATTGGGATTATTTTTCAAAAGCTTTACTGCTTTTATTTGTAAATCATCAAAATCTAAAAGTCCTCTCTCATTTTTAAATACTTCATAAGCCTTATAACAATTATTAAATATATTTTCTGTTATAGATAAATTTAACTCTTTAGAAGATACCTTTTTCCTAGAGATATTGTTTAAAACTTCTTTTATTTTTTCATCACTTACCTCCTCCATATAAGAGCTTAAAACCTTTCGTATAAGATTATAAGCTTCTCTATTATCTATGATTTTTATATCTTCCTTATTTCTAAGTAAAATTTTATAAAATAATCCATGAAAAGTTCCAAAGAAAGGAATAGATCCTTCTTTATGCATTTCTTTAAATCTACTTTTCATATTTTCTGCTGCAGACTTTGTAAAAGTAATTACTATAACATTTATCCCTTTAACATTTTTATAGTCTAAAAGATATTTTACTCTATTTAATATTACCGTTGTCTTACCCGCTCCTGGCGGCGCTATTATAAGAGTCTTTTCACTTTTTGCTTCAATTGCTTTTTTTTGATATTTATCTAAATTATTCATTTAATCTCTCCCATGCTCTTACCTTTAGTCAAGAATTAAAATAAATTTTTATATTAAAATTTATTTTAATTCTTGACTAAAAATCCTATAGTAAAACATAATATTTAATAACATATATATTGTAATAATTCTAAGTACTGGTTACAATAGTTATTGACAACTTATGAAAAGGAGATAAATTTTATATGGATTATAAGTTTGATGTAAAAAATCCTAGAAATCTTACAATGCTAGTTGATTTCTATGAACTTACTATGGCAAATGGATATTTTAAAAATGGTATAGAAAATAAAATTGCCTATTTTGATATGTATTTTAGAAGGGTTCCAGATGGTGGTGGCTATTGTATAATGGCTGGTGTTGAACAGCTTATTGAATACTTATCAAATCTAAACTTTTCAGAAGATGATATAGCTTATTTAAAGTCAAAGAATTTATTTTGCAATGAATTTTTAGATTTTTTAATAAATTTCAAATTTACCTGTGATGTTTGGGCAATTCCAGAAGGAAATCCAGTATTTCCAAATGAGCCTTTAGTAATAGTTAAAGGGCCTGTAATACAAGCTCAATTTATAGAAACTATGATACTTTTAACTATAAATCACCAAACGCTTATAGCTACTAAAGCAAATAGAATATGTAGAGCTGCTAAGGACAAAACTGTAATGGAATTTGGTTCTAGAAGAGCTCAAGGCTATGATGGAGCGATTTATGGTGCTAGAGCTGCTGCCATAGGTGGATGTCATTCAACAGCTTGTACAATAGCAGACCAGATGTTTGATATTCCTGCAATTGGAACTATGGCTCATAGTTGGATTCAACTTTTTGGCGATGAATATGAAGCCTTTAAAGCCTGGGCAGTTGCCTATCCTGATAACTGTACTTTACTAATAGATACTTATAATGTATTAAAATCTGGTGTTCCTAATGCTATTAAAGTTTTTGACGAGGTATTAAAACCTTTAGGAAAAAGGCCTCAAGGAATTAGAATAGATAGTGGAGATATAACTTATTTATCTAAAAAATGTAGAGAAATGTTAGATGAAGCAGGTTACGAAGATTGTAAAATAATAGTTTCAAATTCTTTAGATGAATATATAATAAGAGATGTTTTAAGTCAAGGTGCTTATATTGATGCCTTTGGAGTTGGAGAAAGACTTATAACTGCAAGGTCAGAACCAGTCTTTGGAGGTGTTTATAAATTAGTTGCTGTGGAAGATGATGAAGGAAATATAATTCCTAGAATAAAAATAAGTGAAAACGAAGAAAAAATAACAAATCCTGGCTTTAAGAAAATAGTAAGAATTTTTGACAAAAATACTCATACAGCTTTAGCTGATTTAATTCTTTTAAATGATGAAGAATTAGATATTACTAAGCCTTTAGAAATATTTGACCCTATACATGTTTGGAAAAGAAAAACTTTAACTAATTATTATGTTAAAGACCTTCTTGTTAAAATATTTGATAAAGGTAAAATATGCTATAAAAATCCTACAGTAATGGAAATTAGAGACTATGCAAAAAAAGAATGCGAAAAACTTTGGCCTGAAGTTTTAAGATTTGAAAATCCTCATACTTATTATGTTGATTTATCAAATGGCTTATGGAATTTAAAACATAATCTACTTCATAAATATTCTAGTATATACAAATAAAAAATAAAGGAGCTTTAATTTTAAAGCTCCTTTATTTTTAAACCAATACTAAATTATTATTTTTACCTTTTTCTTCTATCAAAAAGTTCTTATCTAAATATAATAAAAAGACACATTCTTCACCAGTTATCCTTTCATTCATAGGACAATCTTTTTGACACTTTATTTTCTCACTTTCATTTGACCAGAATGGACAATATGCCATCTTATAATCTCAATCCCCTCTAAAATATTTATAACATAGTTTTTAAACCTGAATTTTTGATAACTGTAATAGTTGTAAGCTCATTTTGAAAAGCCTTAAGCAAAGCTTTTTCTAAAACCTTTTCTTGATCAAAATTTTGAACATTTTTACAAACTGCAAAAACCTTATTAATTTCTCCCATAACATTTTTATAAGTTAATGTAACATAGGGCTTTTCATAAAGTATATCTACAATTTTTATACCCCATGACAAACAAGCAAAATCTCCTTCTTTCTTTAAAAAGCTTAAATCTTTTAACTTTTGAGTTTCTTTATTAGGATCAGTAACAATAATCAATTCGTCGCCTACTTTATACTTTGACATAATTAACCTCCTAAGCAATTTATTTATATAGAAAATTTTACCACTACTTTAACATTAAGTAAAGTATGGTAATTATTTAAATAATTATAAAAATTTTAAGGATAAAATACATAATTTTCAAACTATTATAATTATTTTATATTTATAATTTTTCCCCATTATTAATAAAAAAATTTATAAAAAATCTTATAAATTTATAACATATTAATATTATTTTTTAACACTTTACTTGCAATTCTCTTTTTATACAAGTAAAATAGTTAATAGCGTTTAAAAAACTTTAATTTAAATTTAATTATTTTCTAAAAACATAAAAAAAGAACAGTAAAAACTGTTCTTAAAGGAAAATGAAATGAACATGGAAAAACTTTGTTAATAAATTAACAAGATTTTAAATAGATTTTATCATAAAAAGGTTATTTTTACAAGTTTTTTTAACCTTTTTATTAAAATATTTTAAACAATATAAAGATTATTTCGCTTTAGGCAGTATTAAAAGATAATCTTTGACATATAATAATTATTATTATATAATATATTTAATTCTTATATATGATAGGGATGGTGGAAATGGACAATATAACTACTATTTTTAAAGAGAAAAAATTAAAATTAACTCCTCAAAGGATTGCTGTTTATAAATACTTAAAAGGTACAAAAGAACATCCATCTGCTGAGACAATTTATAAGGCTTTGCAAGAGGACTACCCTACAATGTCTTTAGCTACAGTATATAAAGCCTTAAAAACTCTTGTAGAAGTAGAACTAATACAAGAAATAAACGTAGGAGAAGGTAATTTTAGATACGATGGTAACTCTAATGACCATTGTCATGTTCAATGTTTAGCTTGTGGTAGAGTTGATGATATTGAAAATTTAGATTATGCACATCTAAATGAAGAAGCTCAAAAAACTTCTAACTACAGAATACTTTCAAACAAAATGTATTTTTACGGAATTTGTGAAGATTGTCAAAATAAACATGAATAAAAAAGGGAGGTAATTAACCCCCCTTTTTTATTTTCTTTTTTTATTTAGCTAATTCATATAAAGCCTTTGCATATATCTTACTTATTAAAACTAAATCATCTATTTTTATATATTCATTTGGTTTATGAATAACATCTGCTTCTCCTGGGAATATTGGCCCAAAAGCTACTATATTAGGCATCTCTTTAGCATATGTTCCTCCACCTATTGAAATTAATTTTCCTTCTTCTCCTGTTTCTTCCTTATAAACTCTTTGTAAAGTCTTTATTAAAGGATGGTCTGGTGAGAAGTATAAAGGTTTTTGATGCTCAAAGTTTTCAATTACTATGCCTGTACCTTTTATTCTTTCATTAAATGGATTCATCATATCTTCTAAAGTTTTTGTTACAGGATATCTTAAGTTTAAAGTAAGTCTTCCTACTTTATCATTTAAATCTATAACTCCAACATTAAAGCTTACTTTGCCTGAAGCTTCATCCATTAAGTTTATTCCAAACTTTTCTCCATAAACATCTTCGCCTATATTATCATTTAAGAATTTAACAAAAGATTTTATATCTTCTTGTGCTAAATCTAAATTAGCTAAAATTTTAATACTTTGCATTATAGCATTTATACCCTTTTCTGGAGTACTACCATGAGCTGAAACCCCAAATACTTTTAACTCTACTTCATCACCATTATGTGATACTTCAAATTTTATATTATTTTCTTTTGCAATATTAGTTATTTCTTCACAAGTTTTAACTGGATCTTTTGCTTTTAACTTTGTTTCACATAAACTAGCAACTACATTAGATGCAATTCCTCCTTTTATGCTACAAACTAAAACATCTCCATTATTTTTTTCATCTCCAAAGTTTTTTACAATGTCAAAAATAGTTATTCCCTTTTCTCCATTTATTATAGGAAATTCAGCATCAGGAGTAAAACCAGCTACAGGTGCTTTTTCATGTTCAACATAGTATTCCATGTCTTTACTTCCTGTTTCTTCATTAGTACCAAATATTATTCTTATCCTTTTAGATAAAGGTAATCCTAATTCTTTTATAGCTTTTAAACCATATAAAGAAGCCATTATAGGTCCTTTGTCATCAGTTGTTCCTCTTCCATATATTTTTCCATCATGTATTTCTGCTCCATAAGGTGGATATATCCAATCATCTCCTTCAGGAACTACATCTAAATGTCCTAAAGCAGCTACATATTCTTCTCCTTCACCATACTCTGCATAACCAACATTACCATCTAAATTAACTACTTTAAATCCTAATTTTTCAGATATGTCTAATGCGCATTGTAAAGCTTTAGATACACCCTCTCCAAAAGGCATTCCTTCCTTTGGTTCTCCTTCAACACTTTTGATTCTAATAATATCTTGTACTGACTCAATTAAATCATCTTTCATTTCGTCAATTTTGCTACTTATTAAATTCATTTTTGACACTTCCTCTCATCAACTTCAAGTTAACAAAATTTTAATATATATTACTATACATTTTACCACATTTCTACAAAGTTTTCTAATTCATTTTTATTAAATTTATTTAGGAAAATAATTAATAAAATAAATAATTTATTAAAAATATTCAAAATAAATAAAAAAAGCAAAGAATAAATCTTTGCTTTTTATCTATTTACTAATTTTTTCTTTTCAAAAAAACTTATAATTAAATTTAATATAATACCAACTAAGGCTGCTAAACTTAAGCCTGATATACTTACTGAATCAGTTATTTTAATTCCTATTGGATTTTCTAAGAATATTCCAGATAACCCTATAAAGATTATAATAGCCATTAAAATTACATTAGTTTTATTTAGCTTAACTTTTTCATTTTTAATTGTCTTAACTCCAACTAAAGCTATCATAGAGAAAAGCATTAAACTTATTCCTCCCATTACGGATTGTGGAATTGTTCTTATGAAAGCTCCAAACTTTGCAATAAAGCTTAGTACTATTGCAAAAAGTGCTGTTATTCTTAAAATTGCAGGATTATAATTTTTTGTTATAGCTAATACTCCTGTATTTTCACCATAAGTTGTATTAGCAGGTCCTCCTAAAAGAGAAGCCACTACAGTAGCTAGTCCATCTCCTAAAAAGGTTCTATTTAATCCTGGGTCTTCTATAAAGTTTTTACCTACAACTTGACCATTAGTAGTAATATCTCCTATATGTTCCATAGATACTGCTAAAATAACAGGTAAAGTTATCATTACTGCACCAAAATCAAATTTTGGTAGTGTAAAGTGTGGAACAGCTATCATAGTACTTTCATGAATTAAAGTAGTATCTACTTGTCCTAAAATTAAACTTAAGGTATATCCTACAAAAACTGCGATTATTATTGCTAATTGTGAAAAGAATCCTTTTCCAAGTTTGCTTATACTTAAAGCTAAAGCTAAAGTTACAAGGGCAACTAAAACTGTAGAAAAGGCACCACTCTCTCCTAATATTAAAGAAGTTACTCCTGCCATACTTAAAGCATTTGGTATAAGATTTAATCCTATAACCATTATCATAGGTCCAACTACTCTTGCAGGTAGTATGCTTTTTATCTTATCCATACCTATTCTTTTTACTAAAAGAGCTATTAGTATGTAAGTTAAACCTGCAAAGAAAATACCTCCTTGAGCATATCTTAAATCTCCATATTTAGCTGCAACAGCCTGAATTACAGGTATAAAAGCAAAGGAAGAACCTAAAAAGACAGGTACCTTACCCTTTGTACATAAATGAAATATAAGCGTACCTACTCCTGCTGTAAATAAAGCTACTGAAGGATCTAATCCAGTTACTATAGGTACTAAAACAGTTGCTCCAAACATAGCAACTAAATGTTGAAATCCTAAAAGAGCATTTTTTAAATATGCCAAAAGTCCTACTTTTTTAATATTTTCTTTTTCTTCATTTATTACTTGTTGTGCCATAAAAACTTATGCCTCCTTATTCTTTTTAAGGAGAAAACAAATTTGCTTCTCCCTTTTTTAGCCTCACAGGACTTAATTAAAAAGGTAAAATAAAAAACTTCTTGTTAAAAAAGATAAACCTTAAGAAAACAAGAAGTTAATTTTAATAAATAGACTTTATTTATGATATAAATTATTAATTCTTGTAGCCTCTCTTGGACTATCTTAAAGAATTTTTTATTTTATTAGATTATATTTAAATTTTAATTATTTTTCAACCTATAGTTTTAGTTTTTTACACTTTTTTAATAACTTACTTTAATTTATTTTTTAATTATTTTAAAAAATAACAAAAAACCTCTTTAAGAAAACTTAAAGAGGTTTTTATTTAAAAGAATCCCTTAATAAATTCTATACATTCTTCTATATTAGAAAAGGTTCTTCCATAATCTATAGTAGGTTTTTCTAATATTATTAATTTAATATTAGAATCTAGTGAAGCCTTTGCTTTTTCTAAAGCTCCTCCTCTTAATCCACTATCTTTAGTTAAAAGAGCCTTTGCTTTATATTCCTTTATAAAGGCTTTATTAAGTTCATATCCAATAGGACCTTTTATAGCAATTATATCCTCTATATTAATACCTAAAGCTATTAAATCATTCATTACCTTCTTAGAAGGTAATACTCTATGAATAATTCTATTTTTAAGAGAAAGCTTTACTATTTCCTCTACGCCATTACTGCCTGTAGTATTTAAAATAGGACCATCAATTATAGAATCTATATGCTTAAGCTTTTCTAAAGAAGTAATTCTTATAATATTTTCATCCTTTAATTCTTCTAATACGCCACTTCTCTCGTATCTTATATATTCTATATCTAAACTTTCACAAATTTTCATTGTATTTTTACTAACATTTTTAGCATAAGGATGAGATACATCTACTATTGCTTTTAAATTAAATTTCTTAGCAAAATTTAAAAGTTCAACTTCATTTAAAGGTTTATGATTTTTAAACTTAACATTAAAGTCCTTTAAAAGATTACTTCCATACTCTGTAGCTGTAGATATAACTATATTATCTTCAAAGCCCTTTAAAGCTTTTAAAAACTCTCTTCCTTCAGAAGTGCCTAATATAAGTGCAATCATATTTTAATCCTCATTAGTTTATTTTTTTATTTTATAACCTCTTGGAGTTATGAAATAACCATCTTTTACATAACTTTTTGAATTACCTATAATAACTATAGAAAACATATCTACAACTTCATCATTAAAGTTTTTTAGAGTAAATATTTCCTTACTTTCTCCTTCTCTTAAAGCATTCTTTACAACAGCTATAGGAGTATTCTCTTTTCTAAATTTCTTTACTATTTCAACACACTCTTTTAAATAATATGGTCTTCCTTTACTTTTAGGATTGTATAGAGAAATTACAAAATCTCCTTCTGCAGCTAATCGAACTCTTTTTTTAATCTCGTCATAAGGTGTCATTAAATCACTTAAACTTATATT
Source organism: Clostridium sp. TJA032 (assembly GCF_058310275.1). Taxonomy (NCBI): domain Bacteria; kingdom Bacillati; phylum Bacillota; class Clostridia; order Eubacteriales; family Clostridiaceae; genus Clostridium; species Clostridium sp. TJA032. Next base: position 544,452 of record NZ_JBZEFB010000001.1, read on the forward strand.
ACAATTATCATGCATTAAAGGAGCCCCTAATACTGAACCTGCTGCACTAGAAGCTGTAATACCTGGTATTATTTCAACCTCTTCATCTTTTCTCATTTCTAATATAAGTCCTGCCATTCCATAAATCCCTGAATCTCCAGTACTTATTAAAGCAACCTTTTGTTCTCTGCTAAGGATTAAAGCTTCCCTGCATCTTTCTTCCTCTCCACGCATACCAGTTTTAAAAACTTTTTTATCCTTTATTAAATCTTTTATCATCTCTATATACTTAGTGTATCCAACTATTACTTCACTTTCTTCAATAGCCTTAACAGCTCTTAAAGTCATTTCATCTAATCCACCAGGGCCAATTCCAATTACATATAATTTTCCCATCTATATATCTCCTTCTTATGTTTATTAGGTTTAACCTTTACTCCTTAAGTATTCCAATGCTTAAGGTCATTCCATTTTTCTTTAGCTTATTTATTGTTATTTTTCCATTCATCAAAAGAATTACAGGCTCTGATACTGCTCTTACCCCAATAGATTTTTCAACAAAATCACTACCCTCAAATTCATTTTGAAAAACTTTAATTTGCTCTTTAGAAAAAGTTTCAAAGGAACAGTTTAAATATGAGCTTAAATCTAAAATAGCCTTTTCATCTTTTTTTATATCTATAGAACCTATCTTTAATACCGCTCTTTTGTCTATATTTAAATTCTTAAGTTCTTCTTCTATAAAAGATATTAAATTATTAGAAGGGGTGTTTTTTCTACAGCCTATACCTAAAAGTATATTTCTTCTAACTAACTTTAAAACTCCTTTTAAAGTTTTCTCTCCTAAAAAAGAATCTTTATTGCTTACAACTAAGGTGTTATCTCTTAAAATTTCACTTTTTTCATAGCCTAAAGGAGTTTCTATAAGTCCATCTTCATCTAAAAAATAGACCTTTTTATCATTTACAAGTCTAGAGGCCATATCCTTTGCTTTTTTTAAATCATCTATAATAAGATTGTTACTTTTAGCAACCATATCTGGTGCAATTTTATTTTGATTATCTGTAGCCGTTGTTATAACTGGAGTATTATTTAAAAGTTTGCTTAATTTTAATGTTAATTCATTAGCTCCTCCAATATGCCCTCCTATTAAGCTTATGGTAAAGTTATTATTTACATCAATAACAACAACCCCTGGGTCCTTATCCTTTTTTACTATAAAAGGACTTATAGCTCTAACTGCAATGCCTGTTGAGCTTATAAAGATAATATTTGTACATTCTTTAAAAAAATCTTCAATTATAGCTTTTAAGGAAAAATCTTTAAGTTTACTTTTATAGGCACTTTTAAAGTTAATACTGTTTTTTTTTAAAAAGTCTTTAAGTTTATCTCCTATAAAATCGCCTCTATGAGTAACACTTATTATTCCAATCATTTTATTCTATTCCTTTTCTAAACATATGAGTAAAATGCTTATCATAAAGAAGACTTTTCTCATAATCACAATCAATAAAATCCCCAACTAATATTTGAGCACATTTATTTATTCCAGCTTCCTTAACTTTTTCAGATATATTTTTTAAATTCCCTACTATTACCTCTTGGTCATCCCATGTAGCTCTAGAAATTACAGCTATAGGAACATCTTCTCTTCCATATCCATTTTTTAATTTCTCAACAACCTTATCAATCATTGATATTGATAAAAATAAAGCCATGGAAGCTCCTATTTTAGCTAACTTCTCTAAATCTTCTGTTTCTGGAACTGGTGTTCTTCCTTCTACTCTAGTTAAGATAACAGTTTGAGTTACAGAAGGTAATGTAAATTCTTTTTTTATTGCTGAAGCTGCTGCTGTAAAGGAACTTACACCTGGTACAACTTCATAACTTATATTAAATTTATCTAATTCATCCATTTGCTCTTTAATAGCACCGTAAATTGATGGGTCTCCTGTATGAAGTCTTACTATGATTTTACCTTCACCATCATTTTCTTTTATAACAGATAAGACCTCCTCTAAAGTCATTGAAGCTGAATTATATATTTTACAATCTTTTTTGCAAAATTCTAGATGTTTTTCACTAACTAATGACCCTGCATATATTACAAGGTCTGCTCTTTCTAATAATTCTCTTCCTCTAACTGTTATTAAGTCCACAGCTCCTGGACCTGCACCTATGAAATATAACATTTTATCCTTTGCCTCCTAAATAATTACGATTTTTAAATAGTCTACTTACTAGCTAATATTAAAGACATATAATCTCTATGACGTAATATTTCTTCTCTAGTTTTTAAAATCTTTTCTCCTTCTCTTCCTGCTCTACTAACTAACACATAATTAAATCCCTTATCTTCTAAGACATTTAAAACCTCTTCTTCCTTTTTGTAAACCTTCATAACAACAACAAATTTTTCATCTTTTATATCTTTAACTCTTCCTGCTGGAAGTACAAGTAAGGGCTCATTACCAACAACTAAAGTTCTGTCAACTATGCTAGCTGCTGCACAGAAAGAAGTTATTCCCGGAATAGTTTTAACAGAAAAACCATGTTCTTCTACATAATTTAATAAATGAATATATGTACTATAAACATAAGGGTCTCCTATAGTTAAAAAACTTACATTCTTACCCTCTTTTAATTTTTCTAAAATAAGCTCATAAGCTTCCTTAACTTTTAACTCTCTATCTTTTTTTCCCATAGGAAAATGCTTAATAAAAGTTTCTGTTCCTTCTTTTATATACTCATTAGCCGCTAATAAGGCTATACTTTCTCCATTTTCCTCTGCACTTGGTGCAACTATAACACTACTGTCTTCTATAGCCTTTACTGCCTTTACAGTTAATAACTCACTATCTCCTGGACCTACACCTATTCCGTATAATATTGCCACTTAATTTTCCTCCTTAAATGCTTTAACAATAAAAATTGGATTATTGCTAATCATCATATATGTATTTTCTTTATTTTTGCTTATGTTAACTAAAGAAATTTCAGTTTTATAACCTAACTCCTTTAAAAATTCTATTGCTTTATATAAATTGTTTAAAGTTATAAAGTTTAATACTAAAACTCCCTTTATCTTTAGAATTTTATCTGATATATTTATAATTTTTTCAAGTCCCCCACCAGAACCTCCTATAAATATTGAATCAAACTTCGAAATTTTCCCTAAATTTATCTCCTTTAAGATAAATTCCATTTTTTCTATAGCATCGCCTTCTAAAAGAGTTACATTTTTACAAGAGAATTTTTTTATATTCTCCTTAGTTATTCTTATAGCTTCTTCATCTCTTTCTATAGAAAAAACTACTCCTTTTTTTAAAAGCTTTGAGCCTTGCACAGTAATGCTTCCTGTTCCGCTTCCAATATCTAAAAAGGTAGAATCTTCACTTAACTCTAGTTTGCTAATAGTAAGTATTCTAACTTCTTCCTTTGTCATAGGACACTTTCCTCGTATAAAATCTGAGTCTTTTAAAAATTTCATTTAATTTTCCTCCAAAGGAAAACCTATCTTTCTATTATTATTACAGATAAATCCCCATACTCTTTATTTAATATATCTTCTGCCTTACCAAAGGTTATTCTCTCCTCTTTATAAGACAAATTTTCTCCTACATATAAAGTAGCATCAATAGAATTTTCTATTAGCTTTTTACTTAAGGTAATTGGAGTGTTTTTTTTATCTGTTAACCAAATAGATAATTTGTTTTCCCTAACAATTTTTATAAAATTCTCTTCCCTTCCATGCATACTTCCTACAAAAGCATTATTCCAAGGCTTTTTAAGTTTACATGTTAAATACTGAAAAGAACTTATTCCAGGTAAAACAGAAACTTCTCCCTTATAATTTTCACATATATAGTTTGTAATGCCATAAAAGGTTGGATCCCCTGATGCCACTACAGATATTTTTTCTCCCTTATTATTATTTAAAAAATCTATAATCCCTTTTAGGCTTTTTACTTTTTTTAATTTATTTTTTTCTATAAAACTTAAAAACTTTAAGCTAGAAATTGCTCTTTCAAATCCAATTATATAATCACTATTTTCAATTTCTTTAAAAACCTTAGGAATTATATAATCTTCATGTCCTGGTCCTAAACCGAGTATTTTAACCAAAGCATCCTTCAACCTTTCCTAATTAATAAGTACCTTTAAAGCTTTAAGACTTATATAAAAGCTTCATATCCTTAGCCCCATAGTACATTAAAATATTAAAATTAGCTTCTCCATAAGCGTATATATCTAATCTTTTTAATATTTTTTCTCCTATTCTTTCATAAAGATTTTTAAAATCATCTCCAAGAAGCCTTACAACACCTTCACTAGTTTTTTCTTCTAAAACTTTTTCTACAAGAGATAAATCATACCCCATTAAGGTAAGCTCTAAAGCTATGACTTCTAGCCTTACATCAGATACTCTACTATGGGTATTAAAACAACCAAAGGCAATCTTACTTAATTTTCCTATATGACCAACTATAGTTATATCCTTTATTCCAATGGCTAAGGCACACTCTATAGAAAAGCCTACAAAGTTAGATATAACAACTATATTATCCTCTTTATGCCCTCTTTCTTTTAAAAATCTTTCTCCCATATTTCCAAAAACAAAAAATAATTTATTATTTTTTAAAGCTTTTTGTCTTATTTCAATACGTATAGATTCTTTTAAAGCTTCCTCTGACATTGGATAAACTATTCCTGTTGTACCAAGAATTGATATGCCATCTACTATTCCAAGTCTAGGGTTAAATGTTTTCTTAGCAATCTCTCTCCCTCTTGGAACAAAAATTGTTATCTTAACTCCCTTTCCCTTAGGCAGAACACTTAAGACCTCTTTTTTTATCATTTCTCTTGGAACAGGATTTATAGCACTTTCTCCCTTTTTTACAAAAAGACCTTCTTTTGTAACAACTCCAACACCTTCTCCTCCACAAAGAATAAAACCCTCTTCTATTTCTTCTGCCTTTGCAAAAATTTCAAGTCCAGAAGTTGCATCTATGTCGTCTCCTCCATCCTTTATAACAGAACAGGAAACTTTATCTTTACAAAAATTTATATTATGTATCTCTAAATTAAGTTTTATATTTTTAGGAGTAGTTATATCTATAGAGCTTATGTTGTTTTTATTAAAAAGCATATAGGTTGCTGCCTTAGAAGCTGCTGCTGCACAGGAACCTGTTGTATAGCCACACCTTAGTTTTTTGCCTCCACTTTCTACATACATATCAAACATTTGTTATACCTTCTTTAATTTACATTTCTCTTTTGTAATTCATATAAAGTAAAGCATTCATTATAGCTGCTGCTACAGTACTTCCACCTTTTCTTCCTCTAACTCTTATATAAGGAGTATTAATACTCTCTAAATCTTCCTTACTTTCACTTGCTCCTACAAAACCTACTGGTACTGCAATTATAAGTTTTGGCTTAGCTTTTCCTTCTTTTATAAGTTCTCTAAGCTTAAATAAAGCAGTTGGTGCATTACCAAAAACAAATATATCTACATTTTCCTTTGCTGCAAGTTCAACTCCTGCCATTGACCTTGTAATATTATTTTCCTTTGCCATTTTAAATACTTCTTCTAATCCAACATAACATTGAACTGATGAATTTAATACCTTTAAAGCTCTTTTATTAATTCCAGATAAAGCCATAGTTGTGTCTGTATATATTTTAGCTCCGTTTTTTAAAGCAGATATTCCAGCTTCGATAGCATCTTTGCTTATATCTATTAAATCTTCATACTCAAAATCTGCCGTAGTATGTATTACTCTCTTTACTATATTTAGTTCTTCCTCTGAAAAGTTCCTTTCATTTTTCATTTCTGAACCTATAATTTCAAAACTTTTTTCTTCAATTCCCATAGGACTTTTCATATAATCCATTATTATTTTCTTCCTCTCTTGTGTTTCTTTTTAGTTTCTCCAAGACCTTTGTAGGTTTCCTTTATAACATCATTTATCCTTTGTATATATAAGTTGCAAAACTCATCATATTCTCCTAATCCCTTTAAGATTACCTTAGCAGAAACTCCTGAAGCTTCAAACCTACTTTTCCATGAATCCTCTTCCTCTGAAGCCATATCATTTTTAGCATGGTCTCCTGCTACAACCATTAAAGGAATTATAGTTATTTTATTAATATTGTTTTTCTTAACTCTTTTTAAAACATTTGAAAAATTAGGATATCCCTCTACTGTTCCTACAAAGACATCATTATAATCCTTATCTTCTAAAACAGATTGTAAGCATCCATAAACAGCATTAGATGGATTTGCACTACCATGTCCTACAAAAACACAAGGAGAATTTTCTTCAATTAAATTCTTCATAGTGTCTATAAAACAAGAATAATCATCAGGACCTCCTTCAAAGCCTTCATAATAAAAAATAGGTCTTCCTATTTCTATTTTTTTAAACATAGGTCTATTAATATCTACCATATGTTTTATGTAATCAAATTCTTCCCCAGGAATAATATGAAGTGGCTGAACTATAACTTCTTCATACCCTTCTTCTCCTAACTTTTTAAGAGCATCTTCTGGAAATAATACCTCCATATCATATTTTTCTTTTAACTTTCTAACTATCATATGTGAAGTAAAACTTCTAAAAACATCATAATCTTTAAAGCTCTCTTCTATAGAATCTTCAATTTTTTTTATAGAGTTATTTATTGCCTCTATATGACTTGTTCCAAAACTTACTACTAATATAGCTTTTTTCATTTTTCACCTCTAAAAACATTAAAAATAAAAAGCATCTGTGCTACAAAGAACAGATGCTTTTGAATCAAAGTAATTATTTTCCAAAATTATGAACAATAAATACTAATCTCTTCCCTCCGAAGCTTAGTTTATAAATTTTAGGCAGGTATCCTGACTTGAGGCTTATCCTTATTTCACCCTTCCCAATTTTTTAAAATTAGTGGCTTATAGAAACTCGTATCCTCTTACAGTAGCGGGGGCTGTAGTGGATTTTAACCACTTTCCCTTTTAATCAAATCAAACCTAAAAATACAAAATATTATTTTTTTTAATTATAATATATAATTTTAATTATTTCAATATAAGGTGAATTTCTTATTTTTTATCTTTGTAGTATAATGTAATTGTTAACTTTTTCTTACCATATTTTAAATCTTTAAAGGTTAAATTTGTGTTACAATTACCTTTTGTGTTATAATTCAGTAAAACGTTATGAAATACACTTAAGTTGTGGAAAATTTAACTAAAGGAGTGTAGTTTATGCAAAAAAGACTTTTATCAGCGTTAATCGCTGCGTCAATTACTTTATCAACTAGTAGTGTGGTTTTTGCTGATACAGTAAATGACAAAAAATCTACAATAGAGGAGAATAAGGTAAAATATTCACAGTTAGATAACCAAGTTATTTCCCTAAACTCTGAAGTATCAAAGCTTAATAATGAGATTGAAGAACTTAATTCTAAATTAGAAGAAAATAAAGCTAAAATGAAAAGTACTGAGGAGAATTTAAAAGAGACTGAAGAGAAAGTAGACACTTTAAAAGCTGAAATAGAAGATAAGCAAGAACTTTTAGGGAAAAGAATGCGTGCTATGTATAAGGGGCAAGATACTATGAACCCTATAGTATTTTTACTTAAATCAGAAGATTTTTCTGATTTACTAACTAGAGTTGATGCTCTTGCAAGAGTGTCTGCCTTAGATAGAAACCTTATAAATAGTTTAGATACGCAAAAAGATTCTCTAAATAATGATATAGAAAAACTAGAGAGTGATAAAAAAGAACTTAAAGAACTTAAGGCTTCAACAGAAACCTCTCTTAAAACTTTAGACAGTAAAAAATCTGAAGAACAAAAGAAAATAGAAGAATTAAATAAACAAAAAGATGCTGTTTTAGGAGTTATTAAAGATAATGAAATGTCATTAATTTCTCATTCTGTATCTATTATAGATTCTTCTTCGTCCCTTTCGGAACTTGAAAGTGCTGTAAGCACATTAAACCAATTAATCCCACAACTTAACATTGATTCTGTAAAGGATGTAGCTAACAAATCTTTAGAGGTTGCAAATAAAAAAATTCAATCTATAAAGGAAGAGGAAGCTAAGAAAAAAGAGGCTGAAAAAGCTAAAAGCACTTCCTCTAGCTTAGGAAATTTAAATAATGTTAGCTCAAATCAATCTAGCAGTAGTGAAAGTAGTGATGGAAAATATAAAAAGACCATGTCTATGGAAGCTACAGCTTATAGTGGTGGTACTTTAACTGCTATGGGGCTTAGACCTGTTAGAGATCCAAATGGCATAAGTACAATAGCAGTTGACCCTAATGTAATACCTTTAGGTTCAAAAGTTTTTATACCAGGATATGGATATGCCATTGCTTCTGATACTGGTGGAGTTATAAAGGGAAATATAATAGACCTTTATATGAACTCTCATGAAGAATGTATAGCTTGGGGTAGACGTCAAGTTACAGTTCATATTGTAGCTTATCCTGGCGAATGGTAAAAAGTAGACAAGCTTAAAATAAAAAAGATAAGGAATATTTATTCCCTATCTTTTTTTACCCCTCCTGCTTTTTTTATAACTCTTTTTTCCTCTCTTAAATCCATTTAATAAGATAAAAATAAGAAAGAAGCTTATTATTATAATGATTCCTAAAACTATAAAATTAAAAAGGTCCTTAAAATCTAAACCGAAATTACCTAGAAAATTTTTAAGCTTTATTGTAGCCTTAAATAGCCCCCATAAGACTATGGTAAATAGTATTCCTACAGAACTTGCCGTAACTCCAGCTTTAGACCTTTTAAAAAGGCATATAACCCCTATTAAAGCAAAGACTATTATAGCAAAGATAAATTTCCAATTTAAAATATCCAAAAGGTTACTCCTAAAAATATTTTCTTAATATATTACTTTATAAAGTATTTAATTATTCTTATTTCCTATAATAAATAAAAAAATAAAAAGCCTAAAATAGTAAAAACTATTTAGACTTTTTATAAATTTCTTATCCTAAAAATCTAGGCAAATCAAAGGTAAAATTATTATCTATATATAAATCCTTATAAGAGGACATAATATCTGCAATACTTGAAGCGTACCAAGGAGTTGTAGCATATTGATGCCATATATTATCTATATTTTGATTATATCTCATCTTATACAAAGTGTTTTGTTCATACTTTGAACTATGAACATAGTTTAGAGAAAGAAACTCTGCAGCACCTTTTATAGCACTATCAACACTTGTCCATCCTCTATTATAAGCATAAGTAGTTCCTAAAATTAAAGCTCTATTAGGAAATACTGATGAATTATCCTTTGCTCCTATTCCAAAAAGATTATATACAGTAACAGGATTTTTTAATTTAATCATTTTATATCCAACTAATTGTCCTGCTCCATTATATATAGGACTACTTTCATCTGCTATTTCTGTAATTGTTACACCCTTTGCTAATTTGCTTGTACCATTTCCAGTCTCATGAAGACATTGAGCAACTAAGAATATAGGATCCATGTTAAAGGCCTTAGCAGCATTTACAAAAGCTTCTCCTTGACCACTTAATACTCCTTTATTATTAAGTCTACTACTTAAAGCAGAAACATTTACATCTCTAAATTTATCTACTCTTAAAAATTGTAAAGTGTTAGTAGATTTTGCTGGGTTTATATACTTTTCAAGGTCTGAATAAGAATAGCTAACAGGATTATTCTTTTGTTGAAGTCTAACATACTTATCTAAAGTTACATTATAATTTGTTTTAGATGAATTTTGTATATCTAAGTTAGGGTTTAATCCCCCTTCTTCCTTTACTATTTCTATATAAGATTTATAAGCATATCCATCTTCTCCTCTATAAATAACCTTATAGAAATCGCCTTTTTCTCCTATTACTTCAATTCTTTCTCCATTACCTAATACTCCTATAATTTGAGAGGAAGTATTTGCTTCACTTCTTATATTTAATCCTTTTGTAGCTGTAACCACACCTATTCCTACAGTAGTTTCTGGACTTTCTGGTCTTTCTTCTCCCTCTGTGTCCTCTACTATTCTTACATATTCCTTTGATACGTAAGCACTAGAACCTTTAAATTCTATTTTATAGAAATCTCCTTCTTCTCCTATAATAGTTACTCTATTTCCACCACTTAAGCTTCCTATTATTTCACTACTTGTACTAGCTCCTTTTCTTACATTTAAAGAACTACTAACTTCTACTACTCCATTTTTCTTTGAAGTATTTGCATTATTATTCTCTGGACTACTTGGTTTATTTTCTTGTTCTTCATTTCCTGAAGCTTCACTTATTTTTACATATTCCTTTGATACATATCCATAAGAGCCTTTAAATTCTATTTTATAGAAATCTCCTTCTTCTCCTATAATAGTTACTCTATTTCCGCCACTTAAGCTTCCTATTATTTCACTACTTGTACTAGCTTTCGCTCTTACATTTAAAGAACTGCTAACTTCTACTACTCCATTTTTCTTTGAAGTATTTGTATTATTATTCTCTGGACTACTTGGTTTATTTTCTTGTTCTTCATTTCCTGAAGCTTCACTTATTTTTACATATTCCTTTGATACATATCCATAAGAGCCTTTAAATTCTATTTTATAGAAATCTCCTTCTTCTCCTATAATAGTTACTCTATTTCCGCCACTTAAGCTTCCTATTATTTCACTACTTGTACTAGCTTTCGCTCTTACATTTAAAGAACTGCTAACTTCTACTACTCCATTTTTCTTTGAAGTATTTGTATTATTCTCTGGACTACTTGGTTTATTTTCTTGTTCTTCATTTCCTGAAGCTTCACTTATTTTTACATATTCCTTTGATACATATCCATAGGAATCTTTAAAATATATTTTATAAAACTCTCCTTCTTCTCCTATAATAGTTACTCTATTTCCGCCACCTAAGCTTCCTATTATTTCACTACTTGTACTAGCTTTCGCTCTTACATTTAAGGAACTATTAACATTTACTACTCCATTTTTCTTTGAAGCTTCTACTGCTTGTACTTTATTTGTATCTTCTGCTTTATTTGATTCTTCCTCTATATTATTTTGTTTTTCTTCTATATTACTAGCATTTTTAGCCTTAGCTGAAGAACCCTCTATTTTAACATATTCCTTTGATATATAAGCACTAGAACCTTTAAATTCTATCTTATAGAAATCTCCTTCTTCTCCTATAATAGTTACCTTACTTCCTTTATTTAAACTTCCTATAGACTTACTATTTACAGTTGCCTTTTCTCTTACATTTAAGGAACTACTAACCTCTATTATTCCAATTTTATTTAAAGAGTTGCTTTCTAACTCCTTTGAAGTTTCTTTCTTAGGATTTGACTCCTCCTTAACTTCTTTTACCTTTTTATTTATTTCACTTTTTGAAATATAGTCTGCGTAAACATATCCATAGGAATTATTAAATTTTATTTTATAAAAATCCTTTTCTTTATTTATTATATCTACCTTATCTCCTGCTTTTAAGCTTCCAATTATTCTACTATTATTAGTAGGGGCTTGTCTCACATTTAAAGAGGTATTTACATTAACAAAGCCATTTCCCTCAAATAAGTCCTTCTTAGTAGCATTAATTTCTTCTTCATCATTATATGAAAGTAAATTTACATACTTACTGCTTACATAGGCTCTTCTTCCATTAAAATCAATTTTATACCAACCATCATTAGACTTATCTAATACGTTTATCCTATCATTTTTATGTAATGTTCCTATTACCTTGCCATTTGCATTTGGACTGGTTCTAACATTTAACTCTTTTGTAGAAATTAAACCAATATTATCTTCTTTTAATCCATCTCCCAAAACTTTAATATTACTGCTTTCTACATAACCTACAAAATCTTTATAAGAAACCTTATAAAACTTTTCTGAAGTTTTATCTAATATTTTAACCCTTGAACCACTTGGTATTAAAGTTATTACATTATATTCCGAGCCTTGACTATTTCTTAAAGCTAAATCTTCAAATGAAACAACTTCTCCAAAAGAAGTTCCTTCTGTGGCTTTTATATTTTGTAAAGAGTCAAGGGGTTTTGCATCAACTTTAGTGGTTGTTGTGCAAATTAAAGCACTAGCACCTATTGCAGCACCAACTATTAGACAACTTAATCTATTTCTCTTCATATTACACTCCCTTAATAAAAAAATTTGAAATCTTATAATAAACAATAAAAAACCCATTCTAACTTAATTTAACTTTAAGAAGGTAATGAATTTCCCTAATTATTTTTATTAGTATTTCTACTATTATTATACTTCCTAAAATAAAATAATCCAATATTATAACCTAAATCTTTTTAAAAATCTATCTATTTTGTTTACTAAATTAAAATATATATATGAATTTTTAATTTTTATTTTTAAAAAACTAGTAAGTAATTAAATTTATAATAAAAAAAGCACACACTATAAGACATAAATCTACATAGCGTGTACTTTTATTTCTTTTAAAATAGAATCAACTAAAAGTTAAGTTCTATTATTTGTTCATTGCTTCTTCTACAGCAACAGCTACAGCAACAGTAGCTCCTACCATTGGGTTGTTACCCATACCGATAAGACCCATCATTTCAACGTGAGCTGGAACTGATGATGAACCTGCAAATTGTGCATCTGAGTGCATTCTTCCCATAGTATCAGTCATACCATAAGAAGCTGGACCTGCAGCCATGTTATCTGGGTGAAGAGTTCTTCCTGTACCACCACCTGATGCTACTGAGAAGTATTTCTTACCTTGTTCAACACATTCTTTTTTGTATGTTCCAGCAACTGGATGTTGGAATCTTGTTGGGTTAGTTGAGTTACCAGTTATAGATACATCAACACCTTCATGATGCATTATAGCAACACCTTCTCTAACGTCGTCTGAACCGTAGCATTTAACCTTAGCTCTTGGACCATTTGAGTATGGAGTTTCTTTAACGATGTTTAATTTACCAGTTACATAGTCAAATTTAGTTTCAACATATGTAAATCCGTTAATTCTTGAAATTATGAATGCAGCATCTTTTCCAAGACCGTTTAATATAACTCTTAAAGGCTCTTTTCTAACCTTGTTAGCTTTTTCAGCTATTTTGATTGCACCTTCAGCAGCTGCGAATGATTCGTGTCCTGCTAAGAATGCGAAACATTTAGTTTCATCTCTTAAAAGCATAGCTCCTAAGTTTCCGTGTCCTAATCCAACCTTTCTGTCATCTGCAACAGATCCTGGAATACAGAAAGCTTGTAATCCTTCTCCGATAGCTTCAGCAGCATCAGCAGCAGTTTTACATCCTTTCTTTATTGCTATAGCAGCACCTAAAGTGTAAGCCCATCCAGCATTTTCGAATGCTATTGGTTGAGTTTCTTTAACGATTGTATAAGGATCTATTCCTAAATTTTCGCAAACTACTTTAGCATCTTCTATTGTTTCCATTCCGTACTTTTCTAATACAGGTTGTATTTGGTTAATTCTTCTTTCATAACTTTCAAATAATGCCATTTTATTATCCTCCTTCAATAATGAATATATAGATTATTCGTGTCTTGGATCTATAGTTCTAACAGCCTCGTCAAATCTTCCGTATTGGCCAGTAGCTTTTTCCATAGCTTCGTTAGCGTTCATTCCTTTAGCTACCATTTCCATCATTCTACCTAAGTGAACGAATCTGTATCCTATAATTTGATCATCAGCATCTAAAGCTACTTTTGTTACATATCCTTCAGCCATTTCAAGGTATCTTGGTCCTTTAGCTAAAGTTCCGTACATAGTACCTACTTGTGATCTTAATCCTTTTCCTAAGTCCTCAAGACCTGCTCCTATTGGTAGTCCACCTTCTGAGAAAGCAGTTTGGCTTCTACCATAAACTATTTGAAGGAATAATTCTCTCATTGCAGTATTTATAGCATCACAAACTAAGTCTGTGTTTAAAGCCTCTAATATAGTTTTTCCTGGTAATATTTCTGAAGCCATAGCAGCTGAATGAGTCATACCTGAACATCCTATAGTTTCTATTAAAGCTTCTTCTATGATACCATCTTTAACGTTTAAAGTTAATTTACATGCTCCTTGTTGTGGTGCACACCAGCCAACTCCATGAGTTAAACCTGAAACATCTTTTATTTCTCTTGATTGAACCCATCTACCTTCTACAGGGATTGGTGCTGGACCGTGGTTTGGACCTTTAGCAATTACACACATTTCTTGAACTTCGCTTGAATACATCATATTCATTTCTCCTCCCTAAAAAATAACTTATAGTAAGAATTTACTATATCTATTCCTCTTAACAACTTGGGACTTTTTATGTCCCTATGGGATATTTAATTACCCTCAATGTCTATTTTAACAAAACAATGGCCATGTAACAATATATTTCTAAAATTTTTTCTAAAAAATCTAAATATTTTTTTATTTTATTAGAATATTTGATAATTATTCTCATATATTTTACCAATTTATTGAAACAACTTCTTTATTATGTAATTATTCTTAATATAATATGTATATTACATAATTATTATAAATATTACTCTTTTAAACAAAATAACCTTTATTTTAAGCTATATATATATTTTTTTGCTTAAAATAAAGGTTATTTATTGCTATTAGTATAATTTATATAAAAATTCTATCTATTTTTATAATATTCCTCACATTTTTCCCAATTGATTATATTAAAGAAATTATCTATATAATCTGCTCTTTTATTTTGATATTTTAAATAGTAAGCATGTTCCCAAACATCTATTGTAAGTATAGGCTTTAATCCTAAGGAAATTGGAGTTGCTTGGTCCTTTGTAGATATAATTTCTAATTTTCCTTCTTTATTACATACTAACCATGCCCATCCTGAACCAAAAGTAGAAAGAGCACACTTTTTAAATTCCTCTTTAAATTTTTCAAAGGAAGCAAAATCTCTTTCTATAATTTTTTTCATTTCTAGAGAAGGGATGTTTTTATCCTTTCCTAATATACTCCAATAAAACTCATGATTATAAACTCCTCCCCCTTGATTTACTAAAGCTCCTCTTATATCACTAGGAGTATTGTCTAAATCACTTAATATCTCCTCTAAGCTCTTTTTGTAAAGTTCCTTATGGTTACTTAAAGCTTTATTTAAATTATCAACATAAGCTTTTTGATGTCTATCATGATGAATTTCTACAGTTTCCTTATCTATGTAAGGTTCTAAAGCATCATAAGCAAAGTCTAAAGGCTTTAAGTTAAATTCACAATTTCCCTTACAAGCTCCTCCACATTCTTTATCTTTTAAAGGTTCTATTTTTTTATTAAAAATATTTTTCATATTTTTAAATCCTCCTATTTTTTTCTTTTAACTTATTCTTTCCAAGAAAAAGCTTATATATTTATATATTTTAAAAATTACTTTTAATTTTTAAGAGTATTCTTCTTAGAATCATTTATTATGAACCTTCTTAAAAGTAGGTAAAGAAAAATTATTATGCCTAAAATCAAAATTAAGCTTATAATTAAGTGTATGCCATCCTTTCTTTGTATAATGTATAAGCTTCCTATAGTTCCATTTATAGCATTACTATTCATTATAAAAAGAGTAATAACAATACTTAATTCCTCTATATCCTTAAAATCTATTTTTAAAATAAACTTTCTATAAATCAAATTTAAAAGAAGTATTATACATACTGTAGTTATAAAAGTACTTTTAAAATCATTTGTACTTATCTTAAAAATTTTATCTTTTGTAAAAATAAAAAATAATTCATTTATTAAATACCCAATAATAAAACTTTCTAAAAAAAATATGAAATTATCTAAATATATTTTTTTAAAGACATTCCTGCCCTCTTTAATCTCTTCTAATTTATCCTTGTAATCTATAACAATCATACAAGCAACTAAAACCCCTACTATATACCTAAAAAAACTCCACTGCAATATACTAGCCATGAAAAGAGATAAAACTACAGAGAGAGTTAGGAGTTTCTTTTCTATAAAATGTTTCTTTAATATTACAAATAAATTCATACCTTTAACCCCTTCTTATTTTTATTTAAATAATTTTTTAAGTTTAAATAAGTCCTTTTTAATATTTTATCACTTTTACTACTTCTTTCCTTTTTTCAAATATTAAAGAATAAAAAATATCAATTATCTTATGAATATATAACAAAAAACTTATATTAATTTTCTAAAAGCCTTACTTTTTATTAAGTTTAATTGTTTTTTTAATAAAGATAAATTTTAAATTATTTAATTTTTTTCATATTTTAAAAATAATAAGAAAGACACGCTTTTTAAAGTCTTGTTTTTGACAATAAAATTCTGCCGTTTTATAATTGTATAGTTACTTTACAAAATATTAATATTTTAAATAAAGGAGATGATTATTTGAGTAAAGATGGTGAAAACTTAAAAAATCCAGAAGAAATAATCCATAAAAATAGATGGTTTATTTTAGCAGTATTAGTTATGCAACCTTTTATGGCCTGTTTAGATAGCAGTATAGTAAATGTAGCTCTTCCTATACTTCAAAAGGAACTTAAGGCAACTATGGCAGGAACAGAATGGATTGTAAGTTCTTATTTAATAATGATTTCAGCTTCTATTTTAATTTTTGGTAGATTAGGAGATATAAAATCTAAAAGTTCTGTTTTTATAAAAGGAATTTTAATCTTCGTTTTAGGTTCTTTTCTTTGCGGAATATCAAATTCACTTTTCTTTTTAGTTTTATCTAGAATTGTTCAAGCAATAGGAGCCTCTATGCTAATGGCTACAAATCAAGGAATTATAACTGATGTGTTTCCTCCTAAGGAAAGAGGAAAAGCTTTAGGTATATCTGGTTCCTTTGTTGCCTTAGGGTCAATTTTAGGTCCTGCTTTAGGAGGAATTATAGTTACATACTTTACATGGCATTATATTTTTTTAATTAACCTTCCTATAGGAATTATTTGTTACATATTTGCTAAAAAATACTTACCTATTAGAAAGACTAAAAGTAAAGAATCTATGGATAAAGTAGGTGCAATATTATTTTTCACCTCTACAATTTTTATTTTTACCTTTATACTTTTAAGTCAACACTTAGGTTTTAATAATATTTATGTTATTTTAGGAATTATCTTAGGCCTTATTATACTTATTGTATTTTTAATTTATGAAAATAAAGTTAAAAATCCTATGCTTAATTTAAACTTGTTTAAAAACCCTATATTTTCTGTAAGTTTAATATGTGCCTTTATATCCTTTATGGCTATAAATACAATAAATGTTATACAACCTTTTTATTTAAATGATATTTTATCCTATAATCCTGGAAAAATATCCTTTATAATGATGGCTTATCCCTTAGTTTTATTTATAATAGCTCCTCTTAGTGGAAGCTTATCAGATAAAATAGGAAGCAAAATACTTATTTTAATAGGTCTATTTTTAACAGGAGTTTCAATGATACTACTTTCTTCTCTAAATGAAACTTCTAAGGAAATAAGTCTTTTTATAATGCTTTCCTTATTAGGTTTTTCAAATGGTATTTTTCAATCTCCTAATACAAATCTTATAATGTCCTCTGTGCCAAAGGATAAATTAGGTATAGCTGGTGGTACTAATGCTTTAATAAGAAACTTAGGTCTTGCCTTTGGAGTTTCTGCCTCAACTTCTCTTTTATATGGAAAGATGAGTTCTTTAGCAGGTTTTAGAGTTTTAGGTTCTATAAAAGAAAGACCTGATATTTTCATATCTGGAATGAGATTTGTCTATATTATAGTTGCCTTAGCTTGTTTTTTATGCTTCTTACTTTTTTTATGCTTAAATATTTTCTTTAAGAAAAATAATAAATAAAATAACCCTTAGAAAAGCTTATACTTTTCTAAGGGTTATTTTACCTTTATCTAGTTTCTTGTATATTTATTATTCCTTGAGGATTTTCAATAACTTCTAAGTTAGATAGGTTTTCGCTATTGCTAAAGTATATCTTTCCTCCTAAAAAAACTAAAAAAGCCAAACAAAGTATTAGTAAAATGTTTTTTAGTCTAAAGTTTTTTTTCTTTTTCATTTATTACACCTTCTTTAATATAGTATTATGTTAAATAGGGTAAAAATAAAGTTCCTAATCCTAAAAAGAAGAAAAATCCACAAACATCTGTAACAGTAGTTACAAAAACAGATGAGGCTAAAGCTGGGTCTACCTTTAATTTTTTTAAAATAACAGGTACTAAATATCCTGCCATAGTAGCTGCAGTCATATTTAAAATCATTGCTAGTCCAATTACTATACCAAGGGCAAGTTTACCAGTAAAAATTATGGCAACTATAGCTGTTACACTTCCTGTAGCAATTCCTATAAAAACCCCAACGCCTATTTCCTTTAGAAAAATCCTTTTTGCATTTTTAAAGTTTAACTCACCTAAGGCTATTCCTCTTACTATAATAGTTAAGGTTTGAGTTCCTCCATTTCCTCCCATTCCAGCTACAATAGGCATAAAGGTAGCTAAAATAACAACCTTACTTATGGTGCTTTCAAAAGCTCCAACAGTAGCAGAAGCTAAAAAAGCTGTTACTAGATTTACAAAAAGCCAAGGCAATCTTTTCTTTACAGATTCTATTAAAGTGTTATTAACCTTTTCTTCTCCATCTACTCCCCCTAAAAGATGTATATCTTCTGTGGACTCCTCTTTTATAACTTCAATAACGTCGTCTATAGTTATTATACCTAAAAGCCTATCTTCATAGTCTACTACAGGTAAGCTAAAAAAACCATATTTATCAAAAATATTAGCAACTTCTTCCTGATCTAAATCAAAGGGTACTGTAATTACATTTTTCTTTGAAACCTTTAATATATTATCTTTAAAGTCAAAGCCTACAAGATCTCTTAAGGAAATAACTCCCTTTAAATTATTAAAATCATCTACAATATAAATATAATAAATATTTTCAACTTCTTTTGCTCTTTTTTGAATTTCCTTTAAAGTCTCCTCTACAGTTATAAATTCTTTTACAGAAATAAATTCCTTAGCCATTATTCCCCCAGCTGTATCCTTACTGTAAGCTAAAAGATTTTTTAAATCCTTAGCTTCTTTAAGTGGAATGCTTGAGAGTATTTTATAACTTTCTTCACAGTTTAAGTTTCCTAATAAATCTGCAAGTTCATCAGAGGCTATTAAAGAAAAAATCTTCTTTTTCTTTTCTTCCTTTAAACTCTTTAAAATCTTAAGTTTTTCCTCATCCTTTGCTAAATCTATAATCTTTGCAATAGTGTATTCTGGTAAATTCTCTATAAGATAAATATTTTCAAAATCTTCTCTTAATAAATCTAAAATATCTGCTGGATGAATTTCCTCTAAAATATTTAATTTCTCTTTCTTAAAATTTTTTAAAAGTTCTTTTAATTCTTCTTTTGTTATTCTCTTTTTCATATACTTTCCTCTTTTCTATAAATAAGAGGAAGATTTCTATAAATATCTTTTTATAAAGGCATATAAAAGGTTTCTTCCTCTTATGTTAATTTCTAAATCCCTACTAGGGGGAAGACTTTCCATCTATACCACCTCCAAAATGCAATAAAACTTTCAAAATATTTGATATATATTATATTAATAACTTTTAAATAATTTGTAAATAAAAATTTAAATTCTTTCCTTATCTTTTTGTAATATTTAAAAAAGATAAATCATAGATATATAAAGAAGTAATAGAATTAATAAAACCTCACTTTTCTTTTACCTACAAGGCTACAATGTTTAGTGAAATATAACATTCCCTGTTTATGATTCTCCTTTTCCTTCACTTAACATAGGTAGCAATAAAAATAAGCAGATTAAAATTAATCTGCTTATTTTTTATTTAAAAACTAAAAAAATATGTTTAATTTTATTTTTATATGAAATACTATTACTGTTTAATTTTTTATTTAAGGAGATGTATTATGAACAGTAAAACTGGAGTAATAAAATGGTTTAATGAAGAAAAGGGATATGGCTTTATTTCCTATAAAGAAGGAGAGGATATATTTGTACATATATCTCAGCTAAAGGATAAAGGACCTATGAAAAGTTTAAAAGAAGGAGATACTGTTTCTTTTGAAATAAAGGATGGGGAAAAAGGCCCTATGGCTACAGAGGTTGAAAAACTTTAAAAGAAAAACTAGGTGATTTATTCACCTAGTTTTTTCTTTAACCTTTACTTTTTTATAAATAAAAATGCTAAAATACAGGGTATAGAACATTTGTTCTTCACCCTATAATTTTATACTCTTTATTTTTCAAAGGGATATTTAATTTCCCAATCTTTTCTTAATTTATCCATAATCTTAATAACATCATAAGTTAAATTTAAGGTATTAGAAGCTTTTTTCTCTTTTATTCTTTCTTCCATAAATAAAACTTCATAATCTAAAGCTTTTTCTTCTTCTCCATACTGCAAAACTTCCACTTTTCCATCTAAGTAATTTATTTGAGCCTTATTAGCCCTTGGGAAATTATCAACAGTTATAAAACCATTATCACAGGAAACCACACCTCTTTTAGGCATTTTAGACCTAAAGGCTAAAGCTATAGTTGCAATTTCCTCTTCTCTTGTTTTTAAAATTATACCTGATTCTTCATCTACCTTAGTTTTAGCCTTTTTAACTGTACTTAAAATCTCCTCTGGCATACTAGATAAAAAATATCTTGCAAAGGATAACGCATATGTTCCAATATCTAAAAGAGCTCCTCCTGCTAAAGAAAGATTAAAAAATCTATTGCTTTCATCATACTCCTTAAAACTTCCAAAGGAAACTTGAATCATATTTACCTTTCCTAAATCCTTATTATTTATTTTTTCTAAAAGTTTTTCATATAAAGGCATATGAAATAAAGTCATTGCTTCTTCTAAAATTAGATTTTTTTCATTAGCTATTTTTATAGCCTCTTCTAGCTCTTTTTTATTTACTGTTATTGCTTTTTCACATAAAACATTCTTATTATTTTTTAAGCTTTTTATAATATACTCATAATGATTACTATGAGGAGTTGATATATAAATTACATCTACTTTCTCATCCTCTATAAGCTCCTCATAACTTCCATAAGCTTTTTGAACCTTATATTCTTTAGCAAAATCATTAGCTCTCTCCTTGTTTCTAGAAGCTACAGCATAAACTTCTCCATTTACTCTATTTAAAGCCTTAGCGAAATCACAGGCAATACTTCCAGGGCCTAATATTCCCCAGTTAATTTTTTTCATATTCTCATCTCCTTTTAAAATAAGTTTATTAAACTTATTTTAAACTAAGAATTATTTTAAATCAAAAAATAAGGGGATAAATATTTATCCCCTTAAAATATTATAATATTTAATTAATTTATTTTCTTACTTAAAAGCACTTTTTAAGCTTCTAAAAATTATGCTCTCCTCTACGTCTCTACTTCTTGAGCAAACTAAAGCTGCCTGTATTACAGTTATAAGTATAGAGGTATTTCTTCTATAGGCTATATATTTATATTCCCAAGTATGACTAAACTTCTCCTTAAATCTTCTTAATCCTTTAAAGGAGTAAAGCGCTTGTCCGTTTTCATAAAATTGAAGAGCTAATTTCTCATTCCAAAAGGCATATTTAGATAAGCCAACATTAGCTAAAGGTGCCATTCCCATATTGAAAACTTTATAACCTTCTTCTTTTCCATATTCAATTAAGTTTATAAACATAAAATCCATAACTCCTCTTGGGGTGTTTTTACTAAACCTCATTAAATCTACAGAAAAACTTTCTAAATCATACATTGGCATTATATTTGCAAAGGCTTTTATCTCTCCCTCTTTATCCTTTAAAATAGCAATAGGTGCTTTATTTAAATAGTCTTCATCAAAAAACCCTACAGAGAAGCCTTTTTCTTTTCTTCCATCTAACCATTCATCTGAAATCTTTCTTAAGGAAGATAAAAATTCCTCTGAAAAAGGTGGATTAACCATATGAAAAGTGTATCCTTCCTTAGTTACCTTACTTCTTGAAGTTTTTAAACTTTTCATCTTGTTTCCAACAACTTTAAAATCCTCTACGGAAACCTTAGCTTCTTCTCCTATTTTCATAAAGTCATATCCATTTGAGTGTAAATAACTTATCATATCCTCATCTATTTGATAAAAAACTGGAGTGTATCCATATTTATCTGCATATTCACAAAAGTTTTCTATTTCTCTAAATAGGTTTTCCTTATTTCCTACAGGATTTCCTAAGACAAAAAGTTTATCTCCATAAACTTCATATTGAATAAATAAATCCTTTTTCTCATTTAAATAAATATATTTATCCTTTAAAAAGACTAAATGAGTTAGGGAATCTCCCTTGTAAGATTTAATTATTTCCTCTACATAACTTTTGCAAGAATCAAAGGTATTTACAGGGATTTTTCTTCTTCTATTTAAAAAGTAAATAGCAACATATATTACAGTTATTAAAACAAAAGCTATAAAACCAAACTTATAAGCCATTTTATAAGGCATCTTACGAACTATTCCTACATATTTTAAGTGTTTTCCAAAGGTTGATAAAATAAAAAAGTAGGATATAAAAGATATAAAAAGTATTGATGAATCTATTAGGGTATTTTTTAAGCTAACTACAAAGCTTTCTCTATAAAACATTCCTCTACTTAAATATAAAAGATAAGCAACTAAAACTAAAAATATTAACTCATATATGTTAATTCCCTTAGTTAAGGATAAAATTATTCCTAAGATAAATAAAATAATACTTACCTTGTATATGCTTTTAGCTCTATATTTTAGCATAAGAGACATTAATATTATTAAAAATCCTAAAATAACACTCATACCAATAGATAATCCTAAAATTTGATTTCCTAAAATTGCTTTTAAAAACTTTATTCTTAAAAGATATTCTGGCACTATATTAGATAAAACTATAATGCATCCAGATATGAAAACTAAAAGAATAACTATTTTATATGCTACCTTAGATACTATTTCATAAGGTAAGCCATTAAACTTTTCATTTATCTTTCCTCCAAAATCATGGACAAAAAGTAATATACCTATAATAGCTGGTATTATGTAATAACTAATTCTATATAATATTATAACTAACAAGCTCTGTTCTATAGGAATACCTAAAACCTCTAAACCACTCATAAAGGTTAAATCAAAGGTACCAATTCCCCCAGGAATTAAACTTAAAATTCCAACGACAGCAGCCTCAATATATATTGGTAAAAAATTAAAGAAACTTATAGTTGCGCCTGTTATGATTAAGGTTGCATAAATTAAAATTATGGTTGTAAGCCATTCTAAAAAAGATATGAATATAATTCCTAAAGTGCTTAAAAACTCTAACTTATCCTTTGTTTTTCTATATTTGTAAGCAGAATAAATTATGTATCCTGGTGCATATAGAGCAATTATTCCTATAGCATATTTTATTATGCCAATATTATTCCATGAGGATATTCTAAGAAGCATATAGGTAAGACAAACTATTGATAAGCCTGTTAAATTTAAAGCTACTATCTTACCAATTTCTTTTAATAGCTTTCTTTTATCCTCTACATAATCTCCATAAAAATACTGCTTAAAGGCTAAAGAACTTGCTCCTCCAAAGCCTAGTAAACTTGCAAGGGAGCTTGCAATCCATGAATACTTATAAAGCTTTCTGTTTTTTAACCTAATTCCAACCTTTTTCTTTAAAATAAAATCATAAAAAGATAAAGGAATATAAGATATTATGCCTAAAATTGCAATTATTAATAAGTTTAAAAAGTTTAACTTATTTCTATACATAAAGAAATAAGATGAATTAAAATTTCTAAAAACTGAAGTAAACTCCTTAACTATAAAAAGTATTACTACAGAAACGAAGGCTATTTTTAAAAATAGCTTTACCTTTTCATTTACTTTTACATTTACCTTCACCTGTTGTCCTCCCAATATTCAAAGTCAAAATTTATTATACACCCTCCTATTCTCAATATCCATTTTTTAATCTTTCTTTTCACTTACATTATTGTAAGAATAAATGGCTTTATTTTCTTATTTTACTTCTAAAATATTAATTTAAAGTTTCACAAACCTTATTTTTACCTTAAATTTTAAAATAAAAAAATACTAGGAAAAGTCTAGAATTTTTAAAAATCTATTTAAGATTTTTTCTATTATTTATAAGATTTCTAAAATTCATACCAAATTCGTGAATATATAAAATAAGTCCTATTAAAGCTGGTAATACAAAATAACTTATTCTATATAAAATCAAAACTAAAAAACTTTGCTCTATGGGAACTCCTAGATTCTTAAAGCCCTCTATAAAAGTTAAATCAAAGGTTCCAAGTCCTCCTGGTACCATACTAACTATTCCAATTGAAGTTGCTCTTACATATACATAAAAAAACTCCTTAATATCTACTAAAGCACCTGTAATTCTAAGAATTATGTATATAAGAAGCATATTTAAAGTCCACTCTAAAAAGGATATTAATACAACTCTTATGGTAAATTTAGCTTCTTCCTTATTTTTCTTATAATTATATAAAGATTTTAAAAGAACTAAAGGAGCATAAAGAGAAACTATATAAACTACATATTTTATTATTCCTAAAGCTTTTATGCTCTTAAACTCTAAAAAAAGATAAATTATGCAAAGAATAGAAAGACCTGTTAAATTTAAAAAGACAATCTTTCCAATTTCCTTTAAAAGCTTTTTTTTATCCTCTACATATCCTCCATAAAAATACTGCTTAAAGGCTAGGGAGGTTGCACCACCAAAACCTAAAAAACTTGCAATAGAACTTGCTATAAAAGAATATTTATAAAGCCTTGTGTTTTTTAATTTTATTCCTACATTTTCCTTTAAGAAAAAATCATAAATTGATAGGGGTAAATAGGCAAAAATGCCAAGTAAAGAAATTAAGATAAGTTTAAAAAAATGAAGTCTATCTCTGTACATATTAAAGTATTTCATATTAAATTCTTTAAACATATTTTTAAATCCAAGGATAACTAAAACTAAAACTATTCCTATAAAAGCAACTTTTAAGGTAAGCTTCAGTCTATCTTTTAATTTTTCATTCACTTTTGTTCTCTCCTTTTTTATCTTATGAAATATTGTTTCTTATGTTATTTTAACCTTAGTTTAATAAAAATAATAAAAAGCGATTTAAAAACCTTAAATCGCTTTTAATACTTTCTTAATTTTACCATAAATATTCTAAATTTTCACCCTGTCCCCAAAATCGTTTACACCTTCAAGAGAGTTTTCTATGTTTAAAAATAATTTTTTTAACCTATCTGAATTTATTACAAGGTATTTAGACTTATTACTTCCTCCTAAAATTGAGTAATTAGGATACTCAACTATGTATTTTTCTTCATCTATACTATTGTTTGTTATAACAATTACATCACTATTTTTTAAAAAGATGTATAATTTTCTATCACTATCTATTATAGGTTCAAAGTTCTTTTTCTCTGTGTTTTCACACTCTCTTAATACCTCTTTTAATTCCTCAAGGCTCTCCTTTTCTAAATGCTTAGATACATTGTGATAATTTTCACTTCTTTCTTTATTCATATAATATTTCATAGCAACAACTTCTCCCTCTTTCATATTTAAAGAGGTACAATTTTTAACATAAACAGAAAGAAAAACTCCTAGAATAAGTATTATAATAACCATAGGGAACACTACCTTTTTCTTCACAATATTACCCCCTACTCTTTTCTTATAGACACCTTTATAATACTACATATTTTTACAAATTTAAAGTTTTTATTAATATATGGATATTTTTATCTGTAATCCCTAAGATAAATTTATAAATTTCTAAAAATATGCTAAATATTATTTTCCTTGCTAAAGTTTAAATAGTGAATTAATTTTACGTAACTAAAGTCTGAAAGGCTTACTTCTTTTAAACTTAAATAAATCTTATCTAAAAGAAGCTTTTGCTCCTCTAAGGAATATATATCCCCAAAGTCTTTTTGAAAATCAAAATATAATTTTTCCTCTAAATCCTCCTTTAAATTAAAAATCATCTCATCTATAAGCTTTAGATATTTATCCTTAAAAAAATCTAAAGAATATAAAAGCTCAATTTCCATCTTTCTCTCTAAACTTTCATGATTTATAAAATTTTCTATATCAAATAAAAGCCTGTTTTTCATAAAGCCCTTATTAAAGCCTTCTATTAATTTTAAAAATCTTTTGTTTAATAACTTATAATAACCCTCTTCCTCTTTATAATCTTTCTCTCCTTTATCTTCACTTAAGGAAAAAGAACTTAAAGCCTCAAAAAAGCTTTCATAAATTTTTTCTTCATAAACTTTATAAAGAGAAAAAATTTTAGAGTTTATAAGCTTTAGCTGTAAAAAATCATCTCTTATTATTTTTAATAAATCTAAATTAAATTCCTCCTTTAAGTTTATTTTAATTTCTCTTAAAAGATTCTTATATTTTAAACTTAATTCTTCCTTTACCTTCTTATTTGCCTCTTCCATATAAGATTTTAAATCCTTTAAAAAATCTTCCCTTATCTTTTTTGTAGAAAGTCCAAAGTCTAATCGACATTTATTATGCTTTAAATATTCTTCCTTAAGATTTTCTCTATATTCTTTAATAGGCTCTAAAATATTATACTTTAAGCTAACTATTACTTCTTCTAAAAGGCTCTCCTCTAAAGAAGTAAGCTTTTCTTTTTTTAAGGAAAGTAACTTAAAATCATTCTCCTTTAAATAAAAATCTATATGTTTTGCCAAAAGTGCAAGGTCTCCTTCTTTTAAATCACCCTTTATTTCTTTTAACTTTAAATTATAACTTTTTAAAGAGGAAATATATTCTCTAAGTCTTAAGGTTATAATAGAAACCTTATGTTCTTTTTTATATTCTTCTAAATTTTTATAAAGAGATAAAAACATATCTTCTCTTTTCTTTTTATTTAAAATTTCCTCCTTAAAAAGCTTTTCTTCTAAATCCTTTAAAACCATATTTTTCTCCTAAAAAAATAAAACTAAAAATCCTATAAAAGCTATAAGAAAAAGTAAAAAGTAGTATTTTCTATCCATATCTTTTTTTAACTCTTCCTTAAAAAAACTTTCTGTATTATCTTCTTTTTTTATATTATTTATCTTCTTTTCTAAAAGATTTACCCTTTCACTAAGTCTTCTTGTGGAATCTATTAAGTCTAGGTTGTATTTTTCTATATTGTTATTTAAAATTTCTAGGGAATTATTTAATTCAGAATTGCCAATTTCAAAAAGATTTTCAATCTCTTTAAAATCCTTTTCAAAGGTTGTGTTTATGTCCTCAAAGCCCTCTCCTAAGTATTCTTTAAGGCCTAAAAAGTTTTCTTTGTTTTCTATTTTGTTAACCTTTAGCCTATTTTCTAGCTTATTTACAGAATTCATTATTTTTAAGCATTCACCCTTTAACATTTTATCTATTTCATCTAAAGTGTCAATATGCTCTTTTAAAACAGTATTGTTTTTATTTATTTTTTCCTTTAGCTCTAGAGACATATGCTTTAAAAGATTTATATTTTGAATTCCTTCCTCTTTAGATAAGTCAAAAATATTTCTATTTATTTCATCTAAATTGCCTTTAATCTTCTCTATATCCTTAGAGGTATCTTCTGCCTTCTCTCTTAGAATAAAAAGATTTTCCTTAGACTTATAGGTTAACTCCTCTAAGCTATTTAAAAATTTAGAGGCCTTTTTTTCAAAGTTTTCTTCTCCCTCTTTAACCCCTAAATTAAAATCCTCTATAGCTTTATCTAATATAACCTTTATATTGTTTTGTAGACTAATTAAGTTATTTCTATTTATTGTAGCAGTCTTCTCTGAAGTACTTGTAAGGGTCTTTATTAAATTCTCTTCTGTAAGTTTTAAATCCCTATAAATAGATTTATCAAAAACTGATTTGCTTATTTCTGAAACTAAGTCATTAAATTCTTCTATCAGGGTATCTTCCTTTTTATTCTCCATAAAATCCTCCCATAATCTACTACTTAATATAATTTTTATATAAATATCTCTAAAATTCCTCATATATAGCCATAGTTTTTAAGAAGTCTTTATAATAATTATACTTTATTTACTATATATGTAAATAGCCCCTTTTGATTTATTTCAAATATTTTACTTTTTATCCCCTTATTTTTAAGAAAACTTTTTTATATTCTTAAAAAAAATCCTTTAAAAATTACCCTTTACTTAGTTTTTATTATTAAATTTAAAAGAAATAGCAAAGTTTCCCTTAAAAAATCTTAAAAGACATAAATTTTACTTTAAAATAAAAAAAGTCTCTTAGAAAAACTCCTAAAAGACTTTTTTATTTATTGATTGTCTGAAATTTTAGAGAATAAATTTAATATTTCAGTATATAACCATATTAAAGTTACCATTAAGCCAAAGGCTCCATACCACTCCATATACTTTGGATATTTATAAGTTGAAGCCTTTAATATAAAGTCATAATCCATAATTAAGCTTATAGTAGCTATTATTACAACAAATAAACTAAAGGCAATACCTATAATTCCTGAATTGTATATAGGTAAAGTTATATTAAATAAACTAAGTACCATACCTAAAAGGTAAACAAGACCTATAGATAATATGGCTATAAATACTCCCTTACGCATTCTGTCAGCTAAACTTTGAGATCTTCTATATATAAATAGAGTAACAACTAAGCAGCAGATAGTTAAAAGTATAGCTGGAAATACTATTCCTCCAAAGATATTTTCAAAAGCTCTTGAAATAGAACCTAATAAAACTCCCTCAAAGGCTGCATAAAAAACTGCTGTATATTGAGCAATTTTAGGCATAAAGGATGTTAATATTCCTAAAATCAAGGCACCTATAGAAGAAACTATTAAAGCACTTTTATAGTTTATACTTGGATTTTGAAAAGCCATATAGCTATAGACAAAGGCAACTCCTAAAATAGCTGTTAGTATTAATATCTTTACTATGGTTCCTTTTACAGTCATAATACTTTTATCTGTACTTACAGCCTTTTCAAAACCAGCTTCTAAGGCAGGATTTGTTCCTCTTCGCATTTTTCTACCTCCTATTAAAAATCACATAAATTTTTCTTTAGAATTATACCCTAAAACTGTGTCAATTTTGTTTCACAAAAACATTCTTTACAAATTAATAAATATTAATCCTCATTAAAATCACAAAGTTCTTCCTTAGATACAAAAACCTCCTTAATAACATTTATTCCCTTACATCTTTTGCATCTTATTTCCTCTTTTTTAAAGGGATTTACATGAAAACTTTCAAAACAATCTCTGCAAAAATATTCATAATTTATTTTGTATATAAGTGTTAAAATACCATAAGAAAAAACTAAATAAACTAAAAGTAAAAGAATTTTTATAGCACTTAAGGGAAGTAAAATATAAAAAACTAAAAGGGGAGATAAGGCTATAATAAATAATATTAAAGGAAGTAGTATGCTTTTTTTCTTTCTCATAAAATATTATTTATTTTCCTCTAAACCCTTTTTTAACTCCTCTTTTTCTCTTAAGTATTCATCTATAGCTTTTGCTGCCTTTTTCCCAGCACCCATAGCTAAAATTACTGTAGCTGCTCCTGTAACAGCATCTCCCCCTGCATAAACTCCCTCTAAGGAAGTTTTTAAAGTTTCCTCCTCTACTAAAAGACATCCTCTCTTATCTCCCTTTAATCCCTTAGTACTTTGTAAAAGAAGAGGATTTGGTGATGTTCCAAGGGACATAATTACACTATCTACCTTAAGTAAAAACTCTGAGTTTTCAACTTCAATAGGTCTTCTTCTTCCTGAGGAATCTTCTTCTCCTAATTCCATCTTTACACACTTAATTCCAGTTACCCAACCCTTCTCATCACATAAAATTTCCTTAGGATTTGTTAGTACATCAAAAATAACTCCTTCCTCCTTTGCATGATGAACCTCCTCTAATCTAGCTGGTAACTCCTTTTCACTTCTTCTATAAATTATATGAGTTTTTGCTCCTAATCTTAAGGCTGTTCTTGCTGCATCCATAGCTACATTTCCTCCACCAACTACTGCAACCTCTTTTCCTAGATTTATAGGAGTAAAACTTTCTTCCTTAAAAGCTTGCATAAGATTTACTCTAGTTAAAAGTTCATTAGCAGAAAAAACTCCATTAGAATTTTCTCCCTTTATTCCCATAAACTTAGGAAGTCCTGCACCAGAACCTATAAATATTGCTTTAAATCCTTCCTCCTCTATTAAATCAGAAAGGTCTATAGTTTTTCCAACTACTACATTTTTCTCTATTTTAACTCCTAAACTTTCTATTTCCTCTATTTCATATTTAAGTACCTCTTCCTTTGGAAGCCTAAATTCTGGAATACCATAAAGTAAAACTCCCCCTGCCTCATGAAGTGCTTCAAAGATTGTAACCTCATATCCTCTTTTTGCTAACTCTCCAGCACAACTTAAACCAGCAGGACCACTTCCAATTACTGCAACCTTTTCCTTAAAACTCTTTTCCCCTTCCTTTTTGTTAGGACTTATTTTATTTTTTCTTGCAAAATCAGCTACAAATCTTTCTAGATTTCCAATAGCTACAGCCTCTCCCTTTATTCCTAAAACACAATTCCCCTCACATTGAGATTCTTGTGGACAAACTCTTCCACAAATAGCAGGAAGAGAATTATATTTTGAAACCTCATAAAAGGCAGAAGCAAAATCTCCTTCCTTTACATAAGAAAGAAAAGAAGGTATATCTACAGAAACAGGACATCCTAAAACACAGTTTGGCTTCTTACAGTTTAAGCATCTCTTAGCTTCACAAATAGCCTCTTCTTCCTTATATCCTAAGGAAACCTCCTTAAAGTTACTTCTTCTCTCTATAGAATCTTGCTCTCCTTGTTTTATTCTTTTACCCTTTAAACTACTCATTTTCCACATCTCCTCTACAGCCACAGCCTCCATGACTATGACTTTCACCCTCTTTAATCTTTAAAAAAGCTCTTCCTTCCTCTGTTTTATAAAGAGCTTGTCTTCTAATTGATTCATCAAAATCTACTAAATGCCCATCAAATTCTGGTCCATGCACACAGGCAAACTTAACTTCTCCTCCAACAGTAACCCTACAAGCACCACACATTCCTGTACCATCTACCATTATAGGATTTAAGCTAACTGTAGTTTTAATATTAAGCTCCTTTGTAAGAAGAGAGGTAAACTTCATCATTACCATGGGACCAATTACAATTGCTCTATTATAATTTATGCCCTTTTCCTTAACTAAATTCTCTAAAAGATTGGTTACCCTTCCCTTAAAACCATAACTTCCGTCCTCTGTAGCTATATATAAATTCCTAGAAACCTTTTCAAGTTCCTCCTTAAAAATAAGTAGTTCTTTGCTTCTTGCTCCAACTATAACATCTGCTAAAATCCCATGATTATATAACCACTTTACCTGTGGATAAACAGGAGCTGCTCCTACTCCTCCTGCAATAAAAATAATATTTTCTTTTTTTAATTCTTCTAAATCCTCATATATAAAATCACTTTCTCTTCCTAAAGGACCTAAAAAATCTTCTATATAATCTCCCTCATTATAATGACCAAGGTCTATAGTACTTGCACCTAAGGCTTGAACAACAATTGTAACGCTGTTTTCTTCATTATTATAATCTGCAATTGTTAAAGGAATCCTCTCTCCCTTTTTATCTGTTTTAAGTATAATAAACTGACCAGGCTTAGCTTTTTTAGCAACTCTCTTAGCCTCAATTTTCATTAAGTACACAAAATCATTTAAATATCTTTTCTCTAAAATTTTAAACATAAATTACCCCTCTCAAAGTTAAAGTATAAAATTAAAAATAGGATTGTATTAAATCCTCCTAAGGTTTTATAAAGCTTTGAGTTTAATACAATCCAATCCTTTCTCTATTTTTAACTACTATATAACTAAAAATTTCCCTCTTTAAAAGTCAACTTCCTTTAAAAGTCAACTTCTTCTCCGTAATAGGCACAAGTATATAATTTTTCCATAGTTTCATCATCAATTTCTCTTGGATTTGAACCTGTGCATGGGTCTAAAACAGCATTATGAGCTATAAACTTAAGATTATTTTTAAAGTCCTCCTCTTCTATGCCATATTCCTTCATGGAAGATGGTATATTAAGCTGTTTATTAAAATCATTTATTAAGTTAATTAAAGCCTCTGTAAAACTCTTATCCTCTTCTCCCTTTAAGCCAATATGTCTTGCAATATTTGCATATCTATCTTCACAAGCTTTTCTATTATATTTAATTACATAAGGTAAGAATATTGCATTTGCACAGCCATGAGGAATATGGAAAACTGCCCCTACCTTATGTGCCATAGAGTGAACTATTCCTAAAAGTGCATTTGAAAAGGCCATTCCAGCTAAGCATTGAGCCTCATGCATCTCCTCTCTACATTTTTTATCTCCTTTATAAGAATCTATTAAGTTTAGATTTATAAGTTCAATTGCCTTTAGAGCTAATGGGTCTGAAAAATTAGACCTTAAACTTGCTGTATAAGCTTCAATAGCATGAGTTAAGGCATCCATTCCTGTGTGTGCAACTAACTTCTCTGGCATAGTTTCTGCTAAAGAAGAATCTAAAATTGCTATATCTGGAGTTATTTCAAAATCTGCTAAAGGATATTTTATTTTAGCTTTATAATCAGTTATTACTGAAAAGGCAGTTACCTCTGTTGCAGTACCTGAAGTTGATGGAATAGCCACAAATCTCGCCTTTTTTCTAAGCTTAGGTAAGGAGAAAGGAACAGTAGCTTCTTCAAAGGTAAAATCAGGATACTCATAAAAAATCCACATAGCCTTTGCAGCATCTATAGGTGAACCTCCCCCTAAGGCAATTATCCAGTCTGGCTTAAATTCTTCCATCTCCTTTGCACCCTTCATAACAGTTTCTACAGAAGGGTCTGGTTCTACGCCTTCAAAAACCTTTGTTTCTAAACCACCTTCTTTTAAGTAATCTAAAATTTTATCTAAAAATCCAAATCTTTTCATTGAGCCTCCCCCAATTACAATAAAGGCTCTCTCTCCCTCTAAACTTTTTAAAATCTCTAAGGAATCTTTTCCGTAATATATATCTCTTGGTAAAGTAAATCTTGCCATGTTATTAAAATCCTCCCTTATAATATTAAAAAATAAAGGGAATGTATTAAGATAAATTTTATTATATTTTAATACACTCTCCCTTTACACATTTTATTTTTTTCTATTTAATTTTATTCCTAAAGCCCCCTAATATTTAAATCTCTATTTTAAGCCCCTTTTTATTTATTCTCTGCTTTCCATTGGTCTAATTGTTTTTGTAATTCAACCTTTATTTCCTCTAAGCCTGAATCATATAACTTCTTATTTAACTTCTCTAAAGTTTCTTCAGTATCTACAGAACCTGTATATAATGCCTTTAAGAACTCTTTAAATACATTTCCTACAGCAGACATTTGAGTTGTAACTGGCTCTGAATCAAACTTAAAGCCTAAAATTGGAGAAGTTTTTGCAGATTGGTTAAATTCTTCAAAAGCATCCCACTTATCTATTGGGTCATTATCTAAAACATAAGTGTCAAATAAGTTTCCATAAGCCCAGTTTGTAACACTATATGGTCCATTTGGATCTCTCTTAATTTGATTATCACTAACCTTTTCATAGTGAGTTCCCTCTAAACCATACATTAACATATTTCTTAAAGTAACATCTGTATTTACTAAGTTTATAAGCTCCATAGCTTTTTCTGGATGTTTAGAAGTTGAAGATATAGCAGTCATAGCTCCTGTAGTTGAAGCATTAGTAACTGCTGAAGAAACTATTGGAGATGTAACAACTTCTCTTCCTAAAGATTGTCCCCATATATTTTCAGCATAAGGTTGTCCATCTGCTTTCCATACAAATCTCTTAACCTCATTTTTCATATTACTAACTGCTGCATCTTGATTTATATATCCTTTTTCATAAAATTCTCTTAATTTCTTAAATAAATGCTTAACTTCCTCTGTTTCATACATATTTTGAACAGTTAAAGTTTCATCATCTACAAATATTCCTAAACCTGAAGTAATATCCTCAATTCCTTCTATAGGAATACCATCTCCTTGAGTATAAAATGGAACAAAGTCTGGCTCATTTTCTTTTATTACCTTTAACCATGGCTCTAAGTCATCTACAGTATGAATATCTTGATATGGAATATCATACTTCTCTACAAGCTCCTTATCAAAAACCCACATAGGTGCTAGGGCTATTTCCTTTTGGTTTGGAATTCCATAAATCTTTCCATCAACTTCAGCACCCTTCCAAAGTCTTTCATCTATAACTTCTTTAAGGTCTGCCCCATTACTTTCTATAAGGTCATTTAATTCTAAGAAAGCTCCTTTTCTTGCATTTTCTAAATATGGGAAGGCCCATGAACAAGTAAAGGCTAAATCATATTCTTCCCCTGAGTTTGCAATTACATTCATTTTTTGACTATAATCACCAAAGTCAATATGTTTTATGTCTACAGTTACGTTTATTTTGTCTTTAATATACTTATTAACTTCCTCCTCTACTAATTCACCATCTGTTTGAGGTTTACCTATAACATACCAAACTAAATTAACAGGTTCTTCACCCTCTCCCCCAGCAGAAGCTCCTCCTCCTGAAGAATTTCCACAACCTGCTAAAATAGATGATGCTCCAATAACTCCTCCTAATAGTAAAGCAATTATTTTTTTGTTTTTAAGCATTTTCTCTATTCCCCCTTATACTAAAAAGTAAACATGTCCACATTATATATATATTTAAAATTTCTCTCCCTTATTCTTACAAAAACCACAATTAACAAAACGTTTACAAGCCTATAAAGTAATATTTTTTTACTTTTTTCTTTTTAAATAATCATATTTCTTTCTTAAAGGTATTTTCTAAGGTGAAAACTCTTAAAGAAAAGTTTATTTAATAAATTTTAAATAAATATTTAATTTTATTTACTTAAAATAAACCATTTATTAACATTCTTAATTATGTTATAATTACATGGAAAATTTAAGTACTATACAACTATTTTAAACTTAAGAAAATAGGAGATGATTTTATGGCTGTAGCAGTAGTTCAGCAACAACCTCAAGAACAACAAAAGGATAAAATAAATGTTGATTTATCTGATGATAAGGTTGCTGTAGTTAAAAGTAATAATACAAAAAGTAAAGAAGCTCCTCCTAAAAAGGAGGAAGAAAAAAAGAAGGAAACTCCAAAGAATAAAAAGGAAGAGGATATTAAACCTCTAAAAAATGAGAAAAAGGAGGAAGTTCCTTCTAAAGAAAAAGAAGCTCCTAAGGATAATGACACTATTAATAAAAAAGATAATATGGTTTTAGAAAAACCTACTATGGAAGAAGTAATCTTACCTGTTAATAAGGATAATAATAAGGATTTTAAAAAGGAGTCTACATCTTCAGACTTTGCCTCAGAAATTAATAAAAGACTTTATGAATATGAAAGCTCTAAGGAAAATCAAAGCAAGGCAATGAAAGAAGCTATTGACCTTCATAATGGAGATAGAAGTAATACCTGTGTTTATTTTCAAGGGGCCTCTTTAAGAGCTATTGGAGTTCCTGTGCCAAAGCATATTGCCTATACCTCAAACTTTTGGAACTGGCTTGAAAATAATAACTGGGAACTTCATAGAGATTTTTCAAATATACAAAAGGGAGATATTATCTTTTGTGGAGAACATCATACAATGTGTTTTATGGGCTGGAAGGATAAAGAAAAGGGAATTGCCTATGTAATGGGAAATGAAGCCTATCTTTATGGCAAGGCCTATTCTCAACGTAATTTAAATGGACAAGTTCCTAGTAAGGAAAATGGATATAATAGACAGTATAAGGCTACCAGATATTATAAATATAAGGGAGAAAATAAAAAAGAAAACTCTAATATTACTAAAACAAATTTAGTTATAGGAGATTTTAAGGTTACTCCTTTAAAGGGAAAGGTAACTGCTAGACAGGATGTATATGTTAATGAAAAACCTTTTCCTACAACTTCTGGTGTAAAAGCTCTTGGACTTGCCTCAAAGGGAGATGACTTTACTGTAATTGGAAAGGCTTCTAATGGATGGTTTCAAGTTCTTTATAATGGAGAAAAGGCTTATATAAGCAATAAATATACTGATTTTTTAGAGGAAAACTCTCCAAATACTAAGGATGATTCCTCTTTAGAACTTTTAAAAAGCACTCCTAAGGAGGAAAATTCTTCTTTAAATAAAGAGGAAAACTCTAAACCTAAGGAAGAAAATAAGCTTTTAGAGGAAGCTCCTTTAAAAATTGCCACTATAAAAGCTAATGGTGGTCTATGGCTTCACTCCTCTAAAAATACTTACATCTCCTCTAGAATTTCTTTAATGGATAATGGTTCTAAGGTTAAAATTTTAAAGGAGGAGGGTTCTTGGTTTAAGGTAGATTATAGTGGAATTACTGGTTACTGTTCAAAGGACTATGTAAAAGATATTGTTACCCTTAAAGAAGAATCCCCTAAGGAAACTCCTAAGAAAGAAGAAGCTAAAAAGGAAGAACCTAAAAAAACTATTGAAGAAAATAAGAATAGTAATAAACCTATAGAAGAAAATAAAAAAGTTATAGTAGAGGATGTTAAAAGTGCTACTGTAAAAGCCAATGGTGGTCTATGGCTTCACTCTTCTAAAAATTCTTATGCTTCCTCTAGATTAACCCTTATGGAAGAAGGTTCTAAGGTTAAAATCTTAGAAGATAAAGGAGAATGGTTTAAGGTTCAATATAATGAAGAAGTTGGCTACTGTGCAAAGGAATATTTAAGTAAACCAATCACTTATAAAATGGAAATTAAAGAGGATATAAAAAAGGAATATAAAAAGGAAAGTCCTAAGGATAATAAAAAAGAGGAAAACGCTCCTTCTCCTGAAAAGAAAGAAGAAACCTTAAATAAGGTCTCTTATGTAAAGGCTAATGGTGGCTTATGGCTACACTCTTCTAAAGATTCAAGTTCTTCTTCTAGAATAAAAATTATGCCTAAGGGAACAAAGGTTACTATATTAGAAGAAAGTAATGACTTTGCTAAAATTTCTCAAGATGGAGAAACTGGTTGGTGTTCTTTAAAATATTTAACTAACCCAGTAAATTCAAAGGATTCTTCCTTAGTAAGTAATAAAGAAAAGGAAAACAAGAAAGAAGCTTTAAGGGAAGGAAGCATCATAGCCCATAGTGGTTTGTGGCTACATTCTTCTAAGGATTCAAAGGCCTCCTCTAGATTAACTGTAATGAGTAAAGGAAATAAGGTTTTAATCTTAGAAGAAAGTGGAGATTACTTAAAAGTTAATTATAATGGTAATATAGGCTGGTGTGCTAAAAGATTTGTATCTTAATAAATTTTAACTTTTCTCTTTTTAAAAAATATACCTCTATGTTTAATATAGAGGTATATTTTTATTTTTTCTAAGAAATATTCTTTTTATTTCTTTTTATTTTATTTAATTTGCTTTCAATTCTTTCAATTTCTTTCTTTGGATTATCCCACCAATGTTTACTCCAAATTCTTATTATATTCCATCCTCTTGACTCAAGATATCTTTGTCTATGTATATCTCTTTCTCTTGCTGATTTTGAACTATGATAAGCAGAACCATCGCATTCAATGCCAAGAACATATTTATCCTCATTTTCATCATATATTGCCATATCTATTCTATACCCTGAAACTCCAACTTGAGTATGCACAGCATAACCTTTTTCTACTAACCTATCATATACTTCCATTTCAAAATCACTATCAAAGGTTGCTTCCTTTGAACTATTATTTTCAGAATTTAGTAATGAATTTAGTATAGATTCTTGTTCTTCCTTATTATCATTATGAACTGCTCTTACATATTGAAGATATTTTTTAAACAATATAGCTCCTTTATTTTTAACATTTTCTACATTAAGTTCTTCAGGTTCAATTGATGTGACTACATATATTTTCTTCTTAGCTCTACTTATTGCAACATTTAACCTATTTTCTCCTCCTTCTTGAGATAAAGAACCAAAGTTTACTGATACTCTTCCCTTTTCATTTTTAGCATATCCTATAGAAAAGATAATTATATCTCTTTCATCTCCTTGTACATTTTCTATATTCTTAACAAATAAACTTATATCCTCATTATTTTCAATACGGTCAATTTCATTTATATATAAATTTCTAAACTCCTTATCCTCCTGTGCTTTCTTTTCAAGTAGATTTTCTATTAAGTTTTTTTGTTTTATATTAAAGGTAATTATTCCTACACTTTCCTTATTTCTTCTTCCTTTTAATATCTTATGTAGTAATTCAACAACCTTATTACCTTCTTCTAAATTTTCTGTGTTAATCCAACTACCCTCTTTACAAAAAACTCTTTCAATAGGTCTAATATTTGACTCTTTACCTACTAAATTTGGAGAAATCTTTAATTTACCATCATAAAAGGCATAATTTGAAAAGTTTATAAGTTCTTCATACTTAGATCTATAATGATAATTTAGACATACACTTTTATAATTTACTTTAGCTAAATCTAATAAACTTTCCTCTTCAATTGCAGCTAAATCCTCAAATTCCTCTTCCATATCTTCTTCCTCAATTTCATTATTAATGGAAGTTTTAAAAATACTACTTGGTTTTAACTGCTTGTCATCACCAGCTATTATAACTTTTTTAGCCCTATATATACTTGGTATAGCATTTTCTATATACATTTGAGAAGCCTCATCAAAGATTACTATATCAAAAAGTTCATCTACTAAAGGTAAAATATCAGAAACTGTTTCAGGACCTAAAAGGAAACAAGGAAATACATCAAATATTAAGTCAGAGTACTTTTCTATATAATTTCTTATAGACAATAAAGACCTCTTTTTCTCAGCTTGTCTTTTAAATTCCTTATATTCAAATCTCCTATATAAATTTTTAATTTTATCATTATACATATTTAATATTTCTTCTTTTACATCTTTTCTTTTAGAAGCCATATAAGAATTTACCTCATAAACTATAGAATCAAATTCATCAATATATTTAATCATATCTTTAACTTCTACTGTTTTTTCTAAATCCATTATGCTTTGTATAATGTAAAAATCAATTATATATTTAATATTTTCTTTTGAAATTATATTATAGTTATCCTTAGTAAACTTTAAAGCTTTTCCCTGCAATTCATTTAAGTATATAACCTTACTTATAGTATCAATATCTTCAAATAATAAATCTAAGACCTCGATAAATTTTTCGCAATCTTTTATAATATTATCACCCTTTAAGAACATATCTTTTAGATAAAAATATTTTTCAAATTTTAAAGTTGATTCTAATAAACTTAAACTATGCATTCCCTCTATTAAATTTTCACTAAATAAATTTAAAACCTCAAATATATTATCAAATCTTTTATGAAATTCAGCTAAATTATTCTTTTCTTTTTCTGCATTTTCTTTATATTTCTTGCTTATGCTATAAGCAATATCTAATAAATCTTTATTTAATTTTTCTTGCATATTACAAAAGCTTTTCTTATTTGATACTTCTAACTTATAATTATTTAAATAATCAGAAAAAATAGAGTCTCTAATTTTCATTATTTTTTCTTTTAATAAATTTAAATCTTCCTTAAATAATTTTATATTTTCATTTTCCTTTTTCTCATTGTTTATAAATATTTTTCTAACTTCCTCATATATATTAAGTAAATCTTTCTTTATGATTTCTTTTCTTCTTTTAAATTCTTCTACATTTTCTGAATGAATTTTCTTATACTTTTCATAGGAAATTTTTAAATCATTATTAATATCAATAATTTCATCTAATATCTTATTATATCTTCTTTCAAACTCCTCTAAAAATTCTTTTTCTTTCTTTTTATTATAAGGATATTTTACCCATTTTAAAACATCAAACCATTTACCCGCTGTTAAGCTTTTAGTTAAATCTATATTTTTTTCATTATTCTTTTCTATTGCTAATTCTTTTAATAATTCTTTATCTACATTAAAATCTTGATTTTTAAATAAATCTAATACTTCCTTAAAATAATTTTTAGAAAAATCAACATCCTTTAGCCAGAAATCCTCATTAAACTCTTTATTTAAATCTCCATTTAGTTCATTATTTACTTTATCTGCTAATTTATCTATTTGATAATTATTTATTTCTTTAGTCTCTTCATTAAAAGCTTCATAAATTAATTTATTTAAATAAGGGTCAACCCCTTTAATTTTCCACCATTCTCCTTTATTTATCTTTTCTAAAAGAGCTCCATTTTTTTTCATATTAAATTCTTCTGCAATAAAGTTTAACTTATCCTCTGTTCTTACTTTAATACTATTAACATCTGACTCTAGACTTTCTTTAACATATTTAGGTGAATAACATAAGATTCCTTCTTTAGAGGTTTCATGGAATAAATCTTGTCCTACTTTATCCTCTTTTAATATATTAAAAATTAAATCTTCAAATTCTCCCTCTCTACCTTTCCAAAAATCTACTGTATTAATTGGTATAATTAGATTTTTATTTTTATTTTTGTTTACCTGTTCACTTAATTTTTTTATGCTTTCTTTATTAACATTAAAATCATTCTTCTCAATATTATTTTTTACTAAATTATAATATTCTGTATCTCCCTCTTTTAATATCCACCATTTACCCTTATTTAACTCTTCCTTTAAATAACCATTTTTTTCTTCATTTAATTCAAGAGCTAAAATTTCTATTTCCTCTTTATTTATACTACCTTGATTTTTTATAATAAATTCTTTTAAACTTTTAAAAACATCCTCATTTTGAGAAATATTATCTAAAATATTCTTATTAAAAGTAATTAAGTTATTAAAGTTTAATATAGCTTCATCTATATCTATGCTATTTATATTTAAATTTATAAAATATAAATAGTTGTTTTCCTTTAAAATATTATAATAAACTTCAAAAGCCTCTATGCTTTCCTCTCTTATGTTAAGAAGATTTGAGTTTAATTCTTCATAACTATATTCCTTAAAACCTTCATCTTTTATTAACTGTCTGTATTTCATAAAACCACTATATCTTTCATCTTTATGGGATGATATTCTCTTAGTTTTACTATACATCTCTTGTAAACTTAAACCATTTTTATTTTTCTCACATAAAGTTTTAGATAAGTCCTCTAACTCAATTAATTTATTATCAACTTTATCTGATAAACTCTCTATTTCTTCCTTAAAGTCAAAATCAGAAATAACATTATTATTTATAACACTTGAAATTTTATTATAAAAGGCTTTTTTATCTTCATTTACATTATGTATTATAATAGCCTTAGAATTTAAATCTCCAAGCCTGTTATATATTACATCTAAAGCTGCTCTTTTTTGAGAAACCATTAATATTCTCTTCTCTTTTGAAAGAGCATCTGATATTATATTAGTTATTGTTTGAGATTTTCCAGTTCCAGGAGGCCCATAAATAACTAGACTTTTAAAATCATTAGAATATTTAACTGCCATCTCTTGACTATAATCTATAGGAGAGATTAAAGATAAATCCTTTTCTTTAAAAGATAACTTTCCATATTCTTCTTTTTCTTCATAATCATAAGGTAAACTATTACTTAACTCCTCATTAGTTTTTAATAAAGACCTTAATAGAGGATTTTCTTCTCCTAAATATATAAGAGATTTATAATCATTATAAATTGAGTTAGATAATGAAAATTGTCCAACTATAATATTTTTAAATAATTCTCCATTACCAAATAAATATTTAGGCATATTTTTATTAGTATATTCTTTAAACTTAGAAAAGTCATCTTTAACACAGGATATATATAATCCAAGATTATTAAGCTTATTTAATATAGATTTTATAGTTTTTTCACTAACATCTTCATAAAACTCATCAAAATCTTCAACTTTTACCTCGTTAAACTTCTCTATAGCTAGCATTAAAACTTTATTTAAAATAATTTTTTTCTCGGCTCCTTTATATATATACCAATTATCTCTCTCTTTTTTCAGATAAACTTGTATAAGTAAAAGAGGTGCTTTAAAAAATTTCCCGTTCTTAAAGTATCCTTCAATAAAAGGATAAGCTAAATATAATTCTCTTTTACCAGTCTCTTTTTCTAACAAAATATACTCTTTATTTAAATCTTTTAAGGAATAACTATAGTCTTGCATCCTTTTAATTTTTTTCTGTAACTTTTCATATAAAACTTTAAAATTATTATTTATTTTTTCTTTTTCCTTCTTGTATTTATCAATATTATCACTATTTCTTAAGTTTTCTATTTCTGATAAATACTCCTCATAACCTCTTTTTAATCTTTTTATTTCTATAGAATTAACTAAAGAATAGTCCTCTAGAATTTTAATTTTCTCCTCCTCAGAATCATTGAAAAAATTTATCATTTCTTCATAAATTGAATTATTAAATTCAATTAAATTATAAATATCAAAGGCTCTTTTTTTATATAACTTCTTTATAACTAAACTTCTGTTTTTTCCACTAATATTTATTAACCTTTCTTTGTACTTCTCTAATATTTCTCTCAAAAAATCAACTCCTATTGAAATTTTATGTAAAGTATATATTCAAAAACTTTTAAATTGACTTTATATGTTAAATTCATAGCTTAATTTTAATAATAATATAAAATATAGTAATTTTTCATATATTTATTATTATTAGTATAAAATTTACAAAAGAAATAATATGTTAAATTTTTTATATCAATAAACTTAATTAAATTTGTTGTTAAAATAAATTTATATAATAAAAAAAACCCTTCAAACTTAAAAGTTCAAAAGGTTTTATTAAGACAGCAAAGGTTAGAGTTTATTTCTCTTAATATTATTTTTTCTTTTGTTTTTTCCATTGTTATATCCTTGTGCTTCACTTTCACAGGAAAGCTTTGACAGTAATTTAATCTGCTCTGCAAAGGTTAAATCACTTTTTGAAGAATTATCACAATTATCATCATAATATTTGCAATACATTCTTCCTACACACTTTAGTATATAACAATTACTTTTACCACATTTACAAATTCCACC
Source organism: Clostridium sp. TJA032 (assembly GCF_058310275.1). Lineage (NCBI taxonomy): Bacteria > Bacillati > Bacillota > Clostridia > Eubacteriales > Clostridiaceae > Clostridium > Clostridium sp. TJA032. The sequence goes on from NZ_JBZEFB010000001.1 coordinate 587,508, forward strand.
CTCATTATAAATACATTTTTTTCTATGCTTCCGTCCTTTAGGTCCTATGTATTCAAGATAAGCTGGTGTTCCTTGCATTTCTTTTATTCCCATTTTAACACCTAATCAATTATAAATTTATTTTTTACTATAAAATTTTAAAGGGAATAGCTTTTAAAACTTTATAATCCCCTATAAAAATAATTTATATTGAAATCTTACTATATAAACCTGTTTTTAACAAATATTTTAATTTAATACTATAATACATAATAATATTAAAAATTTACTTTTTTATTATTCTTTCTCTTTTTAATTTTTAGCCTTTTAATTTATGCTATAAGAATTTAACTATTTAAAAATAAAACACAAAATTAATAATAAATGTATATTTTTTATAAAATCATTCTCTAAGTTATAGTATTATAAAAACTAAAATTAAATTTTTACTCAAAATGTTCTTTATACCACTTTATAATAGCATCTCTATCTAATTCTGAAAACTCTGATGGATAATTTATATCTTTAAATAAAAAATTTGTATATTGTTGTGTTTTTAAATATCTCACCTCTTGTGAAGAAATTTTATTCTTTTCAATTAGACTTTCAATTAAATTAAAAAATAATTCTGATGGTTTTATAAATTCTTCACTACAATTATTTTCATTGTTTATATCAAAGCTTTAATCATTTAAATCAAAAGTAAAATCATCAAAATCTAATTCCATTTTCTCCAATAAATTTTTAATAAAATTTATAATATTATTAGCAGATAAATTAGTTTCATAGTATATACCAGTTGCTTCTATTTCTTTTTTTCTTGTAAGGTTTCTATAATCATTTGTAATGTAAATCCTACTTGCATTATTTATAGAATAATTTTTTTTAGCTAATTCTTTAAATAATTCTGAATATAAATCATAGGAAATATTAATAAATTTATTCAATAAATCTGTCCAACTATTAACCTTTATAGATTCTCCTTCGAAATAAAAACAACTTGGTTTTTTATGTGAAAAATCTAATTCATCACAAACTCTGTAATGTAAACTTTTATCTTCATTTTTGTTATAATGTATGTCTATATATTTGAATTTATTAATTAAAATATTTGCAAGATTTTTTGCACGATTTAAAATAGTATCTTCATTCCAAGTATTAGCAGATAATACATCCTTGTTTAAAATAATTGCTCTTGACTTTTCTCTTATTATATCTTTTTTATCTGCAAATGACTTAGTTCCTAATTCTTTATTATATCCAGTAATAGTTAAATTACCTAAAGTATGTAGATAAACTTCATAAACACTACTATAATTTTTACCAACTTCTTTTTTCCAAACAGCTGCATTTTCTTTTTGTGGTAAAATATGCTCAATAGTAAGATTACTAATATCAATTCTTTCATTTGTTGAATTTTCAATATCTGCTAGAATAAATTTACACAAGGGCTTTTTGTAAAGAGGTTTATAAATTAAAGCTTCTCTAAAATTTTCATCATTTGGCATACGTTCATTAGTTCTTAAATCATTTAAAAAGGCAACAAATTTATTATAATAATTATCATAATCATTATTGTTAAATATTTTATCGTAAATAGTTTTAAAGAATTTAGATAAATTTCTTCCCCTATCACATACTATAATTCTAATTGAATATGTAAGTAAATAATCAAGAACCTTACATAAGGTATCTTCATCTATTTTATTATTTTCATAATCATTAAAAATTCTAAAAATAAATGGTAAAACTGTTGTTTGTTTTATACTATTAAAAGTAATTAAATAATTTGTAATTTTATTATTATAAAATATATGTTCACCTATAAAAGCTGCATAATATTTAGACATACGCTTTAAAGAAATAAGTATATCTTCATGGGTGAAATTATTTTCTTCAAAATGACTTTTAAATAAACTATATGCATTATTAGACTTAACTGATTTTGATATTTGAGAATTTAAAAAATTTATTACAAAATCCCCTAAATTCTTATATCCTACATTTTTTTCTATATCTAACCAGTAATTTTCATAAAGTTCATCCTGCTTAGAATCATCCATTAATAAATAATTTCTAATTAAATCTGCTAAGCTTAATTCAAGCCCTGTAGAATTTATAGACTCAAAAATTTTCTGAGGCTTATCCCCTTGATTTTTATCTAAAATTATTTCAACAACCTCTAACTTTTTTATTCCATTTAAAATATCATTTAATTCTGTTTCTTTTTCTAATGCCTTATTTATAAGATTTTTAAAAGTAATATAATTTTTATATACATTTGAATTTCTATCCATCTTATCAATATTATCTTTAATAAGATATAGTAACTGTTCATTATCTGATTTAACAGGTTTTAATTTAACTTTGTATTTTTCATCACAATGTCTATTAAACATTACTTCTTCAACTTCACTTTCAATACGAACAGAAATTCCTTTAGCTGAATCATATAATGCTTTTAAAAGAATATACATAGTGGTAATTCTTTGTTGACCATCTATAATAAGAACTTCATTTAAGCCACTTCCTCCTTGAATATCATCTATATATACAAGAGTTCCTGTAAAATGTTGAGAATTCTCATCATTTGCTCTTATAATATCTGAAAATAATTTTTCACATTGTATATTAGTCCAATCATAATTTCTTTGATATACTGGAACTTTAAATACTCTTTTATTTTTTTCAAGTACGTCTGAAAATAGCCACATTCTATTAGCTTTCATTATACTCTCCTCCTTTTATTTAAGCTTTATAAAATTCATAGTTTTTATTTAATTATTTTTTTAAATGAAAATATTATTAAAAATTTTTAATAATATTTTCATTTATAATATCTTTATTTTTAAGATTTTGTTCTTTTAAGATTTCCTTACTATTAATTAAATTACAATTCCAAGTACCATATCCTTGATTAAAAGCAATTTGATAAAGAGGCGTTATAGTATTTTTTAAGGAATCTACAAAAATTTCCTTAGATTTTCCCTCGCTTAAATCTAAAGAATAAAGATTTTTATTTACATTAAAATAATCCTCTAAATACTTAGAAGGTATTTTCTTACTTTTTCTTGCTACTTTAAAGGCTTTATATTGCAAATCACAAAAATCATCATAATATCTCTCTAGGTTTGGAAGATTATTTCCCTTTGAACTATTTATGTTTTTAAAAGTAGGTATTAAATTCCAAAGTTCATCATGCAAAACAAAACTCCAAGGTATAAAATGGTCAATACTTACATCACCATAAATATCAAAGTTACTTTTTTCTAATAACTTTCTTGTATATATATCAGTAATCTTCAATTCTTCACTAACTAAATTCCAATATTTTTTTGCCTGTGCTAAGTTACGTTTTAAAGGTGGATATATTTTAAAAGGTATTGCAGGTACATTAGGATTTTTTATCTGCAAATAACATATAAATTTATAGTTTATCCACCCTTCAATAATTGCTTGATTTTCTTTAATATAATTAGCCCAATCAGAACCAAATATTATTATTTTATTCTCTTTATCAATTCTATAAAAAGGTTTTTTATCAGAATTTGACAACTCTACAATATAAGAATGCATTTCACTATCTTTAAGTTTTCTACATAAAATGTTTTCTCTCATACTTATTTTTTCATTATAAAGTGGACGAATAAGCCTATATTGAACATATAGACTTATATTATTTACCTTTTTATTTAATTCTTTATCCTCACTATTAAAAATAAAATCAGATATATAATCTTCATTTTCTTCTCTTGATACATTTAATTCATCATGCAAATAAAAAACTATATCACTTAGTTTATCCTGTACCCCTAAATTAAGCTTATAATACATAATTGGATACCAAACTGTACCAACCATTCTAGAAACTAACCTCTTTACACTAGCTTCACTTTTCCCCTTAATAATCTCCTTATAAATAGCATATAGCCATAACATTTTATAACTAGCAGAAAAGTTTTTCATATCAAGCATTTGCTCAAGATATGCACTTTCTACCTTAAAAGATTTTGGCAAATCCTTCATAAAATTCATTATAAACCTTCTCCTTTATAAACCCTATAAATAATAAATGTAAGTATAAGCTTGTCTAATTTTTTTATTATAAACTTTTAAAAGGTATATTATTTTTTAAAATTTACTATTAACTCAAAATTATATTACAATAAATTAATACTTATTAGTCATTTATTATGTTAAATTTATTCTCTAATGTATTTTTTTATATTTATTATAATATTATAACATCAAAATTTAAATAATAAAAAAGTTTAAGTATAGCTATAAATTCTTTATAAAAATTCTTTGTGCCAGAGTTTAGAAAAAATATGCCAGAGTTTTTTCAAAGCAGTCATAGGCTAAAACCTTGATATAACTAGCTTTAAAGGCTTTTATGACTACTTTTCCATACTTTTTATATTATTTTATAAAAAAAAATATACTAATAATTATTTTTTTTATTTTTTCCTCTATATAAAAAATAGTAAAACTTTGGCAAGTATGGCTAAAGCCTTTAGGCATCAAGAAATCTTTGGAAATAACTCTGGCATAAAGCAGTCATTAAATAAAAAGGTGCGACATAAATTATGAATAAAATTTGTATATAGAATTTATCTTCTCTCCTTTTAAATTTATTGAAATGATGTATAATAAAAAAATAAAGAGTTAAATAAGTTTTTGGGAGGCTTTGTTATGAATAATTATTTAACAGAGGAAAATGTTAAAAAGTTAAGAGAAGAATTAGATTATAGAATGTCTGTTGTAAGGGCAAAAATTGCAAAGGAAAAGTTAGAGGCAGCAGCCCATGGAGATAGATCTGAAAATGCAGAGTATAAAGAAGCTTGTAGAAATTATAGAGAAAATGATAATAGAATACAATATCTTTTAACTATGATTTCTACAGCTATTATAGTTGATGAAAAGAAAGAAGATAATTCTACTTTAGGGCTAAGCAGTAAGGCTAAGATTAAATTTGTAGAAGAGGATGAAGAGGATATAGTTACTTTAGTTACTACTATGGACCTTGATTTAGAGAATATGTGTATTAGCATAGAATCTGACCTTGGAAAAGCCTTAATGGGAAAAAAGGTAGGAGATATAGTTTCTGTAGAAGCCCCTGGTGGAAGCTACAATGTAGAAGTTTTAGAAATTTTATAAAATTTGAGAAACCTAAAATTTTAGGTTTCTCTTTTTTATTTTCTTTAATATTTTTTAGAATTTTTCATATTTTAATAAGTAGAAAACTCCCTTATAATGTATTTATTAGAAATTTTTATGTAAGGAGGAGAAATTTTATGGAGAAGGAAAATAAGCTTTTTGCTTCCTTTGCCTCTACAGACTTTCACCATTTTAAAGAAGATTATGAAAATATAAAAAACTTAAATGAAAAGGAATTTGAAGCTACTTTGTGGAAAGGAGAAGAAATTACCTTTAAGATTATTCTCTATACAAAGGACTTTAAGGTTGATAATATAAAAATTTTAAAAAACTCCTTAGAAAACTCTAAAGGTAACTTTATAGATAAAGAGAATATTAAATTGTCTTATCTTTATGAAACAAAGGCCTCCTTAGGAAGAGGAGATACTCCTTCTAAAACCTTATATGTACCAGATATTATTCATAAATATTATGATGGCTTATGCTTAAAGGAAAGGGACTTTAAAAGTGCTTTCTTAAAAATAAAGGTTCCAGAGGATGCTAAAGCTTCTTTATATAAGGGTTCTATTTTTATAGAATATGAAAAGACAAAACTTTTATCTCTTTCCTTAAAGCTTAAGGTTTTAGATTTAACCCTTCCTTCTTCTAAGGAAGGAGATACCTTAATTGAATTTTGGCAACATCCTTTTGCTATAGCTAGATATTATGGTATTTCAGAAAAGGACTTTTTCAAAGAAAAACACCTTTCCTATTTAAAGGATATTTTAATAGAATATAAAAATCTTGGTGGTGATTCTATTATGGCAACTATAGTAGAAGAACCTTGGAATCATCAATCCTATGATAGTGATATTTCCTTAATTAAATGGAATAGAGATGAATTTGGGAAATTCTCCTTTGACTATACTCTCTTTGATAAGTGGATAGACTTTAACCTATCCCTTGGAGTATTAAAACCTAAGGAGAATATAGGAAAGATTAAATGTTATAGCCTACTTCCCTGGGGAAATATTCTTTATTTTAAGGATTATAAGGGAGAGCTTAACTCTTTAAAACTAGAAGTTAATAGCCCTCTTTTTTATGAAATCTTTGAGGATTTTTTAAAGGATTTTATGAAACATCTAAAGGATAAGGAGTGTTTTAATTTAACCTATATCTCTATAGATGAAAGAAGTATTGAAGAAATTGAAGCCCTTTTATCTTTAATAGATAAGGTTAGAGGAAAAGAGGGAGAAAAGTTTAAGGTATCTGCTGCTATTAACTATAACTTAAAAGATGAAAGCTTTATTTTAGATAAAATAGATTATATCTCTATTGGTTTATCTCATATAGACCATGACTGTAAAAAAATAAGAGAACTTTCTACTAGAAGAAAAAGTTTAAATCTTTTAACAACTCTTTATACCTGCACAGGAGATTATCCAAATAGTTTTTCTTTAAGTGACCCTGTAGAAAGTGTCTACACTCTTTTATATACTCTTTATGAAAATATGGATGGCTTTCTTAGATGGTCTCTAGATGGATGGGTTAATTCTCCCCTAGAGGATATAAGATATAAATACTGGGAAAGTGGAGACCCTTTTTTAATATATCCAAAAGAAAGAGATACTTTAGGGAAAAGCTTTTATTCAACTCCTAGATTAGAAAAGATAAAAGAAGGAATACAGGATGTAAATAAATTTAAATATTTACTTAAAAATAGTGAAAATTTACGCCCTTCTATAGAAAAGGTAATACTATCCTTAAAAAGAGGGGAAAAAGGAGAAAACCCTTATGGTTCTGCAACCTATGCCTCTCAATACCACAGACTTTTAACCTATAAAGAAGTTAAAAGAATGAAAAGAGAATTAAATAAATTCTCTCTTAAATATATTTCTTTAAGAGAGGAAAAATAAAAAAAGAAAGTTTTCTCTTCATTGAAGAGTTAAACTTTCTTTTTTATAAAATTAACTTAAAAAAGAGTTATAAAACATATATAGCCCATTTCTAAAATGCTTCCTCCAAAGCCTTCCTCTAAAAAGTCTAAAATACCTTCTATATTATTTTCTATAATTCTTGAAAAAAGCATAATATAATTTTTAACATCCTCTTTCTCAATTTTCTCATTACTTATGGAATATTTTAAGAAGGAAGCATATCTAACCATAAGAAATTGAAGGATTATAAGCTGAAAAGAAAGAGTTAAATTTTCCATATCACAACTTATGCAATTTGAGTATATTTTATATAAAATTGCCTTCTCTAAGAAAGGAGTAAATTCCTCAAAGGCCTTTTTAAACTCATCATAATTTTCCTTTAAATAAGTTATCTTAATTTCCCCTGCAAAGCTTTCTATAGGTTCTAAAAGTTCCTTTAAGTTATTAACCTTTAAATAATTTTGCACCATATCTAAAAATAAAGCATTAATTTCCTCTAAAGCTTCTAACTTATTTATTTCTATCTCCTTATAAACATAAGCAACTTCCTTTTTATAGTCCTTATCGTAATATTTTTTAAGCTCCTCTAACAAGGCTTCATAACTAGCATAACTTTCATCCTCTAAAATACTTAAAAGCATATCAAAGGCAATTAAAAGTCTTTCCTCTAAGGAAAAATCTCTTTCCTTTACTATACTAGCTAAGGTATCTCTAATTTTTAAATTTAATAATTCTTCTTCCTCCTCTTCCTTAAAAGAAACAGAAGATAAGGAATCTAAAATATCTAAAACAGCCTTACAGGATAAAGAAAGAGACCTTTCTACTTTATCCTCATGAACGTTTTCAATTCTTGGATAAGTCCTACATATTTTTGATAAATAAAGGTCTCCCTTTTCTTTTACAATATTACAAAGTCCCTTTTCATCTAAAAAGGGACACTTAGAAAAGGTTTCCTTATTTATAAAATAAGCTTCTTCTCCCTTAAATTCCTTTTTCTTAGCTCCTTTTAAAAACTCTTTGCAATCTTTTTTCCACTTTTTATATGTATCCTCATCTATATTAATATCCCATCCCTCACAGCAGGTAAAATCACACTTATCTGCAAGGCATTTAAAATCCTCATAACCTGAAAGGTTTAATACTTTTTTATCTTTTTCCATAATTATCTCCATTTTTCCTACTATAAATTTAAAATTTCTTTTATTAAAGTTAAATTAAAATCCTATTTATGTACTTATATAAATTATACCATAAAGAGAAAAAGCTTTTTTTCTTTAAGCTTTAATAAGGCTTCTTAAAATAAAAAAAGCTCCTTAAAGCATAGTTTTCTATGCCCTAAAAAGCCCTTTACTAAAAACTTATTATTTTTCTAAGCTAAAAATTCCTTGTCCTCTTACAATATCCTCCTCTAAGAAAAGTCTTGTTAAAGCTTGATTATACTCTATAACATTTTTAGCCTTTCTTATTTCCTTTCCATACTTTTTACCCTCTGAGAAAATATGTATCATATATCCCCAAAGCTCCTTCATTCTAAATAAGGCATTTTTATCATCCTTAAAAACTTCCCTATACTTATTAAAAATCTCTGAATGAAAGGCTTTAAGTTCTTCCTTACTCATAAATTCTCCCCTTAATATTTCTCTCATTAAGGCAGGATTTGAAAGTATTCCTCTTCCTATCATTATTTTATCTACCTCTTTAAAATTTTCACAAAAGTTTTTATAATCCTCTAAGGTAAAAATATCTCCATTATAACAAATATTATTTTTACTTAAGGAAAGTGCCTCCTTAAAAATCTCTAAATTTGGAGTGTTACCATAAAAATCCTCTCTTGTTCTAGGATGAATAATTAACTCCTCCATAGGATATTGATTATAAATATGTAGAAGGGAATAAAATTCAGATGCTTCTGAAACTCCAAGTCTAGTTTTAACAGAAATCTTTATGTCCTTAAGAGTAAAAATATCCTCTAAAAATCTATTTAACTCCTCCTTATGTCCTAAAAATCCAGCTCCTCTTCCCTTTTTAGCTACTGTTCCTGAAGGACATCCTAAATTTAAATTAATTTCCTCATATCCTAAGCTTTGTAGCTTTTTTGCAGTTTCAATAAAGCCTAAGGAATCATTAGTAAGTATTTGAGGAACTAAATTTATTCCTTCATTATTCTCTTTTAAAAGGTCACGAAGCTCCTTTGTCTTTAAACTTTTACTGCTATTTGGAACTACAAAGGGAGCAAAATACTTATCAATTCCTCCAAAAAACTTTTCATAGGCGTTTCTATATATAAAGCCTGTAATTCCCTCCATAGGTGCTAAATAATACTTCATTTTCTACTCCTTTTTAAATTTATATTCTCTTATTTATGTAAATATATTTTATTTCCATACTTTAATATGGTCAAGAATAATTTAAAAGCTTTTATCTTATAAAGAAGCTTAAAGCCTTACCTTTTATTTTCTTAAAAAGCTATTTTAATTTTACATAAAATAAAAAAGTAACCTATAAGAGTGTTATCCCTTATAGGTTACCCAAAGAATGAATTTATTCTACTTTTTCAATATACTTGCAATTTAAATATATATGATTTAGGAAAAGTAACAATCTTTCATAAAGAGGTTCTACCTTTTCTCCAAATCTATCCTTTAAAATTTCCCCAATTTTTCTTACAGTATTTTCACCATTAATATTTAAAAATACCAAACTACCATATTCATCTAAAGTAGTTCTTTTATACATTGGAATTTTAAATTTTAGCTTTCTGAAAAATCTTTGAATCTTATGGTCTTGTTTTTCTAAAATAGTAACTATACCATTTTCATCAACCTCATATTCAATTTTATCAGAAATTTTAAAGTGCATATCTAAAAGCTCTTCATTATCCATTTTCTTTCACCTTATTGTTTTTTACTTTAGACCTCATAATAGGTACAACTGTTGTAAGAACTAAAAGAACTAAGACTATAATAGCCATTCCATTAGAACCTAGGAATCCAGCTGGTGTACCTGGTTTTATGATACCAGTTACTTGTAGGATTATTCCTATTAATCCTATTATAGAACCTCCAGCTACTAATCCTGAAGATAAGCTTATACCATTTGAAACTCTAACTTCTCTATCATGTGCATTCTTAGTGATTTTTTCTACAAATACACGGATTAATGCACCAACTAAGATTATAGAAGTTGTTGAAATTGGTAAGTAGAAACCTATAGCAACAGTCATTATTGGTAGGTCTACTAAGTATAAGAATAATGCCATAACAACTCCAACTATTATCATTGGCCATGGTAAGTTACCTTCCATTATACCTGAAGTTAAAGTAGACATTAAGTTAGCTTGTGGTAAAGCAAATTGAGCATCCGCTCCTGTTTGAGTTAATTGGCTAGCTAATACTAAAACTGTTCCTGTAACAACAACAACACCAATTATACTTGCTATCATGAAAGAATTTTGCATTTCTTTCTTGCTTCCACCTATGATGTAAGTTACCTTTTGAGATTGGCTGTATCCACCTGCTACTGAAATTGCAACAACCATGAATGTAGCAAATAATAAAAGTGCTTTATTATCAGCTTTTCCAGTCCATCCCATAACAACGAATACTAAAGTTAAGATAACTAAAGAAGCAATTGTCATACCTGATACAGGAAGGTTTGATGTTCCTATAGTACCAGTTAAACGACCTGCAACTATTACAAATAGTAAAGATAAGATTATAGATACTATTGCACCTGCTAAAGCCATAGCAATACTATTTGAAATAAAGAATCCAACAACGAAAACTATAACAGCACCTGCTAAAAGTATTATTATAGGTCCGCTATTCTTTTCTCCTTTTCCATCAGCTGAAGAACTTGCTTTTAAAGTTTCTTTTATAGAAACTACTATAGTTGGTATAAGCTTTACAGCTCCTATAATACCACCACAAAGCATCATTCCAGCTCCTATATACTTAACATAGCTTCCTGAGATTGCATTTACATCCATTTGGCTTATTAAGATTGAAGCATCATTCCAAGAATGCATGCTCTTTTCAGCCATATCACTGAAGTAACCTATTAAAGGTGCTATACCAAAGTTTGCTAAGATAGAACCTGCAAACATTGTAAGAGCAACTTCTAAACCAACTATAAATCCAATACCTAGTAAAAGTGGGTTTACTTCTATTGAGAATTTCCACTTATAGAATTTACTACCTACATAGTTTACTGTATTGTTGACTACATTTAAAAATGATCCAGTTAAAACGTTTATGATACCACTTATAACAAAACCAATACCCATAAACTTAATTGATTCTTCACTTCCTTCAGAAGCAACTAAAGTTTCAGATATTGCCATAGATTCAGGATACATAAGTTTTCCATGTTCCTCTATGATTAAGTAGTTGTAAACTAATGATAGTCCTCCTATACCAAATAGAACTCCTCCAACACCAGCTGCTACCCCTTCTAGGAATGTAAAGTTACTTCCTATTAATAAGATAGCTGGTAAAACGAATATCATACCACTGGCAATAGATTCTCCTCCACTTGCCATACCTTGAGTTATGTTTTTCCCAAGAATACCCTTACTACGAGCAAAAATACCTACAAAAACTGACCCTATAATAGCTCCAGGAATACCTGCTGCAACAGTTAAACCTGATTTCATACCTGAATAAGCAGTAGAAGCAGCAAAAATAACAGCTAAGACTATACCTATAATTAAAACTGGAACATTTACTCCTTTTTTGGACTTTCCAGTGAAATAAGGAACGTAATCTTTACCATTTACACCGCCATAAGCTTCCTTAGGTAATTTCTTTTTCATAGACCTAATCTCTCCTTTCATTTATTTATACCAAAATAAGAAGACTTAATTTAAGAAAACTTAATTGATATATTTAAATTTGCTATATTTTCTATAAAATGCACAAATATTATATCTCACCTTATAGAGAGTCTTGTCTACTTTCAATAATAGTTGCACACATTATATACAAAAACTTATTCTTAAAAGATAAAATATTCTTTTAAGTAACTGTCTTTAATATGCTAAAACTTAGCATAAATTTAAATTATTATGTCTTCATAAAATTATAAAGAAGAAATGCTTATACCTTAAGCAAAATATTACTTTAGTAAGCTTAATATTTTGCTTCTAGTGCTTATTTATTCCCTATTTAGTTTTCCATTATTTCAATGGGTTATTTTACCATTAAAATATTTTTATCATGTTATAATGATACCACTTTATGAGAAAAAAAGCCATGATAATTCTTTCACATATACAAAATTTTTACATTTATTATTCTCAAAACTTTAGATTATTAAAATTTAACAATCTTTAACTGTATTTTTTAAAAAAATATTAAAGAATAATAGGTTTTTTTTATGTTTTACATAAGCTTTTATGAATATTTTTAAAAAAAATTGTTTTTTTTTATTATAATTTAAAGAAATTTAAAAAAAGAAGGATTATAATCACTTTTTGTCAATAATCCTTCTAAAAAGATTTTATTAATAAATTATTTTCTTTTTATTAAAATCTATTTAACATACCCTTTTAAATAAAAATATTTATGATTTTTTAAGAGCTTTAAGCAAGTTTTTTTCTAAATTTAAAGTCTTTTCCCTATAAAATATTCTAATAAAACTTCTATAGCTTTACCCCTTTTTTCTATAACTTAAAAATCCAAAGGCCATAATAGCTACAACAATTTGCAAAAGTATATAGGAGTATATCTCTTTGGTTTTTAAAATATCATGTTTTATCATTTCCTCTTTTATTCCCTCTCTTTTATCCACTCCTTTAAAGGAGTTTTCAAAATCCTTACAAAGTTCATAATCCTTGTTTACTATTTTCTTACTTTCCTTAAGCATTATATTATTTCTAGGAATTGCACTTAAAAAAGCTACAGAGAGAAGAAGAAGGGTAATTTTAAAAATTAATTTCAAAAAATCCTCTTTCTTTTTGTTCATTAACCTTATTCCCTTTTCCATATTTTTCTTTTTAATTTTATTCTTCAACATATTACTACATATAAAAACCTTTGTAAATATATTACATTTATTTTAATATGGCTTATTTTTAGATTCTTTGAAATTATTTTTACTTTAAGCTATAAATAAATTCTATTTTTATCCCTTAAAATTTATAAGACTATTACCTCTTAAATACCTTTTCTCTCTTTTTAAAGCTTAAAGGATTTAACTTTTAAGAAAAATAAAATTAATATACAAATAAGTTTTAAATAAAAAAGAAGGAGCACTTTAGTACTCCTTCTTAAATTTAAGCTAAAAATATTATTTTAATTCACCTTGCATATAAGTTAGGGTAAATACAGCTGAACGTATTTCTTCATCTGTAGAATTTGGATTATTGTATATATCACTTGCGTAATCTATAGCCCAAACAAAGTTTTCCCATCTTATTTGAATATAGCCTTTATTCTCAATTTTTTTAGCTTTTTCTATAGTTTTTTCAAGTTCTACTCTGTTTTCTTTAAGAACTAAATTCTTCTTAGCAGTTTCTAATTCCTCAGTCATAGAGTCTATTTCTTTTTGAGTTGCTTCTTTATTTTCTAAAGTTTTCTTAGCCTTTGCAAGAACCTCTTCATAAGCTTTAAAGCTATTTTGTTCGTAATTTAACTTTTGTAACTTACTTCCTTCCTCTACAAGACTTTGAAGTTTTGTAAAGTCAGTTTTCTTAACTAAAGCTTCATAAGAAGTATTTAACTTTTTATAAAGGTTGTCTACTTCCTCTTGGTTATATCCATCCTTTAAGCTTTCTTGAACTTCTTTTAAAGTATTTTGTAAGTTATTAAAGCTTTCTTCTTCATAGATGCTTGGATTTAATTTTTCTACCTTTTCAACTAAGTCATTTAAAGGAGCCTTATCTATAGCTTTTCCATTTTCATTTGCATAGTATAACTTACAATCTCCAAAACTTCCATGGTCTGAACCATCTCCATTTCCTCCATCTGTAACTACTAATTTTAATTCCTTAGCTCCATTAATATCTACTAAGACATACTTAGCTGGGTCTTTTGAGTTCATTAATCCACTATCAAATTTCTTTTCTCCATCTACATAAACTTCAAAGCTTACAGAACCTATGCTTCCATACATTTCTCTGTCTACTCCTACATATGAGCTAAAGTAGTCAAAGTTTTTATCACTTAAATCATAAACTATTGTAGAAGTTGAGTGAGCTCCTAAACCTCTCTCATAATTTACAGCTTGTCCTTTTTCGTTTGTTAAGCTTATAGTATGTGAATCTATAGATTTATCCTTCTTAGGACCTGCATAAGTGTGAGTTTCTTTCTTATAGTCATAATCTGTTAAATATTTAAAGTCATTCATATCAACAACAGCTATAGTTCTATCTTTAGAAACCTTATTTCCATCCTTATCTTCTACAGTATAAGTTATTTTATATTCACCTGGCTTATCAAAGTTGACATCCCCTTCAACTTGAACCTTATCTGTTAAATCTCCATCTTCTACATCAATAGCACTAAATTCACCCTTAACATCTATAGGTTTTCCTACAGTTGTTGAAACAGATTTTGGAATATTTAATTTTGGTATAGCATTAGAAGTTACTAACTTAGCATCTGCAAAGTCTGCATGGTCTGAACCATTTCCATTACCACCATCTGTAACTACTAGTTTTAATTCCTTAGCACCTTTAACATCTACATTAACGTACTTTTGACTAGTTTTGCTTCCCATAACTCCACTATTGAATTTTTCTTCTCCATCTACAAATACCTTAAATACAACAGATGGGTTATCTCTAGATCCCATAGCTTCATCTACACCTACATAAGCTTCAAAGTACTCGTAATTCTTTCCTTCTAAGTTATAAACATACTCAGCTGGTGCATGAAGTCCTAAACCTTTATCATATTTTACATAGTCTAAGCCATTTAAAAGAGCTATTGTATTTCCACTAATACTCTTATCCTTTTTAACTGTTCCGTATCCTACTTCTGCTTTTTCAGCTTTTAAATCACTTAAATAATCTTTTTCACTAACTACCCTAACCTTAGAAGTTTCTGTGTATGGCTTATTATTATTACTTAATATTTCATAAGTTACTTCATATTCTCCAAGGTTAGATGTATCAACATTATTTGCTTTAACCTTAACCTTGTCTTTTAAAGAATTACCCTTAATATCAAAGGCATTTACATAATTTTCAGGTTTAAATTCTTCACCTAATTGTAGGGTAATTACAGGATTTACAACTAAACGAGGTTTTGTAGATTCTACAGTTATTGTGTCTAAAGTATTTAACTTCTTGTCATAAGGAGTGATTTCATAAACTCCATTTCCATCTACTGTTGAGTTTCCATCTACAAAGGTATTCTTATATGCAAAACCTACATACTTACCATCTTTACGTATTTCATAACCTAAGATATTATTTTTATCTTCATCATTTACATCAAATATAAACTTAACTTTTCCATCTTCATTAGCAGTTTTTATATCAACCTTTGCCTTATCAGTAAATCCATCACCTTTATACTTATAAGCAGTTTCATTTATGAAGTAAATCTTCTTATCTGGTTTTTTATACTTTTTACCTATTTCTTCTTTTACTTTTTCATCTACAAAGATACCATGTCTAGCAAAGAACTCTGTAAGATCTAATTGCATAGCATCAGAAGCTGCAACAACCCAAGATTTATAAATATCTTCTCTGCTATGGTTTCCAAAGTCTTTATTTCTAAATTCTCTTTCAAATTTTCCATAGAAAGTATCATCATAAATTGTTAATTGCCATAATGGTGCTATTTGAGTTAAATCAGTACCGCCACCTAGCTTATTGTTTGAGTAATCATCTAAACCTACTTTAGGATAGATTCTCTTACCCCATACATCTTCATAAGTCATCTTTGTTTTTCCATCATTTTCTTGTTGGAAATGTAAAGACATCATATTATTTGTAACCTCTGGAATAGTTCTTCCATTAGTATCAAAGTTGTGTCCAAGCTCATGGGCAACTCCCCATCCTTTATCTGCATTTAATATGCAATCTTGGTTTCCAGGTCTTATACCTAAAACACCATTTGCAGCATTCATAAAGGCATTTCCGCTTAAGTTCTTAACCATTGGCATTATTCTAAAGTTAAAGTCTGAGTTTACCTCATTTGAATTATCAAATCCCCAATAATTCATTGCTTCTTTAACATAAGCATCCCAAGCTTCAGCAGTATATTTTGGAGTTTTTCCTGTTTTCTTATACCAATCTAAAGCGTAAGTAGCCTCAGTAAATTCAAGAGATTTATCTCCACTTACTGCAAAGATATTAGGTGTTGTATCAGGCTCTTTCTTAATTTTCTCTACATAAGCTTCTAATTCTTTCATAACCTCTTGGTCATCAGATTTTCCTAATATAAATACAGGGTATTTTGAAGCACCTTCTATTCTAACCTTTGGAGCTTCTGTTTGTCTGTCACTTTCATAGTTTGTAAAGTATAATTCTCCACCTTGTATTACATTTTTAGGTATTCCATTTGAATCATAATCTACAGTTGGTATAACTATTTCATTATATCCTGGTTTTAATTTAAAGTTTACAGAACCACCATGTTGAGTAAGAGCTTGTTTATATAATAAAGTTGGTGTAGGCTCACCTGGTTTAACATCTACATAAACCTTTATTTTATCTCCAGGTCTTGCACTATAACCTGTTATTTGCCAGTCTTGGAAACGCCAAACCTTTCTCTTTACAGCTTCCTCTACAGAATTTCCTCTTCTCTCTAAAGTAAATACTTCTTCCTTTCTTGGAGATGAAAGTATAGATTCTGCTAAATCTATATTAGGTTTAAAAGTTTCATATAAAGGATTCTTACTTGCAGCCTCTCTTAAAGCATTTATTTTATCAAGACTATTAAATTCTTCACTAACTTCACTCATAGTACCATCTGTAAATAATTTTGGTATGTAGGAATAAACCTCATCTGGCTTATAGAACATTAATTCATTTATAGATGCAGAGTTTTGAGAAGATTTATTAAATACAATTTTAACTCTCTTAAACTCAGTTGGGTTAAATTTAACTTCAACTAAACCTGAAACATCTTG
Source organism: Clostridium sp. TJA032 (assembly GCF_058310275.1). Taxonomy (NCBI): domain Bacteria; kingdom Bacillati; phylum Bacillota; class Clostridia; order Eubacteriales; family Clostridiaceae; genus Clostridium; species Clostridium sp. TJA032. The sequence goes on from NZ_JBZEFB010000001.1 coordinate 604,643, forward strand.
AGAAGTTGCATTTGCTACTAAATTATAAGTGTCTCCCTTGCTAGTTCTAGATGCATATATAGAAACATCTTCCCCAAAACCTTTTAAATCGCTTTGTCTTGCACCATATAAGATTCTATCTAAAACTACAGGTTCCTTAAATTCAACCTCTACAGTGTTTTTAAAGGAATTTGTATTTAAATTACCTGTTTCCCAGTAAGTATCTAAATTATTATCTATTGCAGCCTCAATCTTTTTATCTGCATAATGTCCACCATTATTTTTAATAGATTTTATATTGTCATAAGGCACTCTATATAGCTTATTATACTCATCATTTTTATTGTAATTTATGCTTATACCATTAGTTGCTACAGCTTTTACATCCTCTTGGCTTAAAATAGCCTTAGCATCATTTATGCTATCTTTATAATCTGTATATAATGGGTGTTTTTTAGCTTCTTCTTCTAGCTTTTTCATTCCCTCTTCATTATTAAACTTATCTGAAAGTTTAGTGTAAGTGTTATCTGCATAAATTGAGTTCATATCATCTAAAACAGGGTCTTCCTTATAGAACATCATTTCTGAAGCAGTAGCTGTTCCATTGTTTTTAAATACAAACTTAATTCTCTTAAATTTAGTAGGGTTAAATCTAATTTCTTCAACATCTGCAGTTTTCTTACCTGTTCCTTCTGCCACTAACTTAAAGGTATCTCCTTTACTTGTATCAGAAGCCCAAACCTCAAAGTTTTCTGCAAAACCTACAGTATTCCAAGCTGACCTATAAGCTATTCTATTTAAAACAGTAGGTTCTTTTAAAGTGAAGATAAGTTCATTTTTAAAGGAATCTGAAGTATGCTTTCCAGTTTCCCAGTAAGTATTTAAATTATCATCTATTATATTTTCAGTTCCTACACTTCCATTTAATTTTCCACCAGTACTTGTTATACTTTCAATATTGCTATTGTCCATTTTAAAGGCTTGGTCATAAGCACCTCTTTCCATTGAATAATAAGGTGCAAACTTAGTCATAGTAGTTTTTGTAGCTTCTATTTCCTGTGAATTTAATAAAGCCTTTGCATTTTCACATTCTTCTACACATTGAGCATGTAAAGGATGGTTTTCTGCTTCCTTCTCTAAGGCATCAATACTTTCCTCAGTTTGATAAGCCTCTGAAACCTTATTCATTTTTCCATCTGTGAAAAGCCCCTTCATATTATCTCTTACTTTATCTTCCTTATAGAAAGAAAATTCTGAAGCTGAAGCCCAATCTCTTTCCGCCTCGTCAAAAACGAATTTTAATCTTTTAAATTTTGTTGGGTTAAATTTAATTTCAATCATATCATTTATAGAGCCATTATACTCTCCGCTAGTAACTAAATTGAAATTATCACCAGAATCCTCTAAAGATGCGTAAACCTTAAATTTCTTTGCAAACCCCTTTCCTCTTGTTCCGTCTCTTCTTGCTGAATAAACAATTCTATCTAATTCTACAGGTTCTTTAAAAGTTACAACAACCTCATTTTTAAAATTTGCATCATTATGCTTTCCTGTTTCCCAATGAGTATCTAATTTTCCATCTATTGCTTTATCAATAGTAGAATTTCCATATACTCCTCCGTTATTAGTAATTGAGATTATTTCATCTCTCTTTACCTTAAACTGATTATCATATTCCTTTAGACTTTTGCTATTTTCTAAGTCAAACTTACTTACAGTTGCTTTAGAATTTTCAACCTCATCTTTATTTGACTCTATTTTAGAAGCCTCTTTATTTATATCCTCTGCAAAAACATTCATAGTTGTAGAGGAAACGTTAATAAACATTGTTGCTAAAAGCATAGCTGCTATTTTTTTCTTATTCATTTTTCTTCCTCCTATTAGTTTTATATTTGGCTTATCTAAAAGTGCACTAAGAAAAAACCTTTAAATTTAATTATGCTAAATTTCTACAAAAAATTTATTAGTTTAATCTTTTCATCTAAATTTTTTTATATTTTTTATAATAAAATTAAAATTCGCTTTAAAGCTTTAAAAATATAATATCATATTTTCTAATAATCATTATCACTTTTGTAAGAAAATTCATAAATAATAGGTTCTTTTTAAATTATATTCACAATTTTAACAGTTTAACAATATTTATTTTTTCTAAAAAAAGAAAAACCTAGAAAATACCCTCTTTAAAGGTAATTTTCTAGGTTCTATATGTTATTTGTAAAGTGTGTGTGTTTAGTATTTTTAAGTTATAGTTATTTATATTTTTAAAAAATCTTTTTTATTTAGAAAAACCTATATTCTTAATTTTTCTCTTTTCTTCCGACTAAGAAGAAATATAGTAAAAGTGCTACTAAAGAAATAATAGCTAAAACTATTAATACATTGCTGTAATGAACTACTAGATTTTCCTTAAATAATCCTGTTATGTTATTTTCTAAAAGCTTAGTTTCCATAAGTATTGCAACATAAGCTATTCCTATAGAAGTTGCTATGTTTAAACAGAAGTTATAAAAACCTATAGCAGTTCCTGTCTTTTCCTTTGGTATAGTTCTTGTTAAAGTGTCAATCATAGGTGCATACATTAAGGCAAAAGAACTTGAGAATAATACCATAACAAGGATAAGTACAAAAATATTACTTTTAACAAAGAAAGCCCCAATTAAAAGACTTATTATTATTCCTAAAATAGCCCCTTGAATACATTGTTTACTTCCTATTTTTTTAGAAACCTTTCCTGATAAAGCACCAACTGTAGCTGCAATAACATAAGAAGGTACTAAAAGTAAAGATATTTGGTCTAACTTATATCCATATAAAGTATCCACAAGGAATGGGAACATAAATATAAATGCAAGTTGTACGCTATATATAACAAAGGCTACAAGTAATACTGATATAAAGTTTCTATTTGTGAAAAACTTAATGCTTATAAAAGCATTTTCATTTTTGCTTATGTATATTAAAAATAAGGAAAGTGCAACTAAAAATCCTATTAAAACAAACCAGTTAAAGCCTGATACAAAAACCATTAAAGTTGCAGCCACTGCACCTACTAAAATAAAGCCTACATAATCTACATTACTCTTTTTAATTTCTTCTTTAGGGATATACTTTAAGATAAAAGGTAATATAAGTAGAGTTAATAAAGGAATTAAAAATAGTACTTGCCATCTTAAATATGTTGAGATATATCCTCCTGCAATTGCTCCAATTACTTGAGATATTGCATAACTACTTGTACTAAAACCTAAGTATTTCTTATGTTCACTTTCTTTAAAATATTTAGCTATAAATATTACATATAAAGTTTCTGCACTTCCTAGACCTGCAGATTGAATTATTCTTGATATAACAATAATTAAAAATGAGTTCTGAAAAATAAATCCTAATAAAGAACCTACACATATTAATATAATACCTAAAACTAAAAGTGTTCTAACGCTTATAGTATCTGATAAAGAAGCATAAACAACAGCTCCAATTCCAATTACTAAACCAGCTAAAGTAACTTGCCAACTAACTTCTGTAGCTGAAATATTAAAAGCTTTAGCTAAGTCCGACGAAATAATTTTAAATGAGTTGTCAATAACTAAAGCAAAAATCATTAAAGCTAATACAGCAGGTACTGCCTTTTTAACTTTTACTTCTTCTACCTTTTCTAAGGCATTAAGTGAAATATCCATTTTAAAACCCTCTCTTTTCCTTTGTTTTAATTTAATTTACTAATAATCTTCACTAACTTGTCTAATATTTTTAATCCATCCTCCCTAAATATCGTTTACAAAATATACTAAAATCAAGGCTTTAGCACATTTATTTAACTTGTCTATTTTTAGTCTATTTTTTAGACAAGTTAATACTATCATATCTTTATTTCAATTTCAACACTTTTTATAAATCTTTATTTTCCTTCATTTTATGGGAAAATAAGCTATTTAATAGAGTTTTTAACTAAAATCAAGAAAAGCATCTCATACAAAACCTAGTAACTTGTCTAAGAAACTTGTCTACTTTAAAAAAGATATGTTTAATAAAAATAAAAAATATATATTTTTTCCTAAATTTTCTTCTATTTTTATATACTTTAACAAAATAAAATCTACTTAATTTAAATAAAGAAAAATTTATGATATACTATTTTTGTTAAAGAATGTATATAATATAAAATTAAAATAAGTTAGGTGTTAAGATGAAATTCACTATAAAAGATACTAAAGATTCAAAAAAATTACTCTATAGAGAAGTTTATGATAAACTCTACAAAAAAATCATAGAGGGTGAATATGCCCTAAATTCAAAACTTCCTTCAGAGCCAGACCTTGCAAAAAGCTTTGGAGTTAGCCGTATGACCTTAAGACAGGCTTTAGCCCTTCTTCAAGATGATGGCCTAGTAAAAAATATAAGGGGAAAGGGAAATTTCATAACAACTCCTGAAAAATCTTTAAAAAAAGACTTTTTAGAGTTAATAGGAAATCCTATATATAAATGTCATACAGAAAAAATTGAGGATATAGATTTAGAATTTAGATTAGAACTTCCTAGTGATTATACTAAAGAAGTTTTAGAAAAGGATTCCAAGGCTGTAGTTGCCTGTGAGCGTTATTATAAAAAAGGAGATAAAGTTTTAGCCTATGCCTTTACCTTTATGGATTTAGAAAGAGCAGAGGAATTTAATTTAGACCTTCATAAAGAAGAAGAACTTTTAGACTTTCTTGAAAATAAGTCCTATGAACTTTCAGAAAGCTCCTTTTTAGAAATAAAACACTCCTCAGCAGGAAACTCCCTTAACCCAAAATATAAATTAGTTGGGGGAAATCAATGTGATTTAATTTTAGAAAGTCTTTACACTAAGGAAGATGCTTATCCTATTCTATTTAATAAATACTATATTCCTTCTCAATATAGCACTTTTAAAATAAAGGCTAGAAAAAAGGAATAAAAAATAAGGTAGCAAATAACTACCTTATTTTTTTATCTTAAATTATATTATAAGTCCTACTATAGTAGCTGTTAACATACTTACTAAAGTTGCTCCATATAATAATTTAAGACCAAATCTTGCAACTACATTTCCCTGCTTTTGATTAAGCCCCTTTACAGCTCCTGAAATAATTCCAATTGAAGAGAAGTTTGCAAAGGAAATTAAAAACACAGAAACAATTCCTATAGTTCTTTGAGATAATTGTAAATTTCCACTTGATAATAAATTCATAGCTACAAATTCATTAGATACAAGTTTTGTTGCCATTACACTAGCAGCTTGTATAGATTCATTTACAGGCACACCCATTAAAATAGCAAAAGGAGAAAATACATATCCTAAAATCTCTTGAAAGCTCATTCCAAAAATCGCTGTAAATATCATATTTATTACGGCAATAATTGCAACAAAACCAACTAACATAGCAGCTACTATAACAGCTACCTTAAATCCATCTAAAATATATTCTCCAAGAACCTCAAAAAAGCTTTGCTTCTTTTCCTCCTCCACAATTAAAATATCATCTTTCTCTGATACTGTATATGGATTTATAACAGAAGCTATTATAAAGCCTCCAAATAAGTTAAGAACAATAGCAGTTACAACATATCTAGGCTCTAATAAAACCATATAAGAACCTACTATAGACATAGATACTGTAGACATTGCAGAGGCACATAGAGTATATAATCTATGCTTTGGCAGTAATCCAAGTTCTTTCTTTACAGAAATAAAAACTTCAGATTGCCCTAAGATTGCTGAAGCTACAGCATTATAAGACTCTAACTTACCCATACCATTTATCTTACTTAAAACTAAGCCTATGTACTTAATTACAAAAGGAAGTATTTTTAAGTATTGTAAAATACCGATTAAGGCAGAAATAAAGATTATTGGTAAAAGAACACTAATAAAGAATGAAAATTGATCATTATTAACTAATCCACCAAATACAAAGTTTACTCCATCTCCTGCACACTCTAAAAGAACTTGGAAGCCATTTGCAATACTTCCTACTAAGTAGTTACCAACCTCAGTATTTAAAAGTAGAAAGCCTAATATAAATTGTAAAATAAGCATTAAAACAACGGGCTTATATTTTATATTTTTCTTGTCGCTACTTCCAATCCAGGCAAGGGCTAAAATAACTATTAATCCTACAACTCCAATAATATATTTCATTTTTTCCTCCTTTTTTATAACCATAAATTTAAGCACCCTTATTTTGTGCATATGGTTAAATAAATACACCTTTAGTAGATTGATTTTTTAATAAATTTTAAAAAGCTTTTAAAGAAAACCTTTAAAAAAACTTTTAAAAAAATATTAATTTGTACATTTTTTCGACACAATTATAAACATTTCAATTATAAATTTCTTTTAAAATTCTGTAAAGACTTATTAACATTTAAAATCAAAGAAGAAGTAGTCCTTATTATAATTTAAAGGGTATGAATACGTTTCGAACAAAAAAATACAGATTTTATTCCTTCTTAGGAATTTTTTATAAAAAAAACCACCCTTTTTCTAAATTTTAAAGGGTGGTTTAATTTTTTTATTTGCTTTTAAATTTAAAAAACTAATATTAATTTACTCTAAACAAGGAAGCTTTTCACAAGGATTTTTATAATTACTTAATTCTTCATAAACATATTCCTCTGGATAAAGAGCAATAACAGAATCCTCTTCAATAAGTCTAAAAAATTTTGTTGAATAAGATATTAAAAACTTGCTATTAGGAAGGGTAAACCTTAAAACTTCTCCATAAGAATTAGGCTTTCCTCCTGTTGGCTCCCCAATTATTTTAACCTCTGTATTATTTTTCAAATCATAAGCATTTATAAGTGCCGAAGAAAAGGTTTCTCTACCTATTATAAGTTTTAAGTTTCCTTTTTTATTTATCCTTTTATTCTCTTTTAAATAATCTATTAAAGGAGTAAATAAAGTTGAATCTCCTCCTAAATTATTCCTAAAATCTATAATTACCTTCTCTATTTTCTCTTTTTCAATTTTATCTATAATTTTTTTAATTTTATTTTCTATGCTTTCCTCTCCCTTTTCTCTACAACTATTATATTTTATATATAACTGCCCCTTATTTAAAAGCTTAAACCAAAGATTGCAATAATCTTTTTTAGCATACAAAGGAAGATTGTGATTTACATAATTTAATTTATCAAAGGAACAAGTTTCTAAGCTATACTCCCCACTTTCTAAAGTTATATCTATTTTATCCATAGTATCACTTACTAAAAGTCCATATAAAACCTCTGCTATTTGCATATACTTCATACTTTGAGCCTTAAAAAAATACTCATTTTCAAAGGATATAATCTTTGAAAGTTCACATAAAACCTCTTTAATTTCCATATCCCCAAGGGCTAAAACTTTCTGAAAAAGCATATGCTCATATCCTTTACAAGCATTTATAATATAAACTCCTTCCTTAAAATAATAAAATTTTAAGGGAATAAATCTTTTAGCTGGAAATACAAGAGATGTATGAGCATCCTTTATAGAAGCAACAATTCTAGAAATTTCAACCTTCATCTCCTCATAATCTAAGCTATTAACAATAGATTTTAAACTCTCTACCTTCTCATCAAAACTTTCCTCACTAGTATAGGCAAATAAATTCTTATGCCTTTTTTTAAGTTCCTCTCTTAAATACTCAATATCTTCTACCCATTTTTTCTCCCATAAACTTTCCATAATTTCTCCTTTAGGAGAAAGCTAAAGTTAATAAAACTAATAAACTTCTCCTTAAATATTTATATAAAAACCTTTTTAAAATTTCTTTATACCTTTATATTTTAACACATAATAAAGTTGATTAAAGGTTTACTTTTGGATAAAATATTAAAGTACGACATATTTTATTAACTTTCTTATTAAAATAGACTTAAATAAAGTCTAGGCTTAAATATATTAATAAAAGTCTAAAAGAAAAATAAATAAAACTTAAGTTTAAAGTAAAAATAAATATCTTTAAACTTAGATAAAACTTTAAAAACACAAAAGATTAAAATTAAGGAGGATTTTTATGGATTTACTTTCATATGTAGCTATTAGCGTTGGTGTACTTTCTGGAGTTTGGGCATGGATGGCCTCAACCTTTAATATGGTAAGTTGGACTGGTTTTGTAGGATGGACTAGTTATTATTCCTCAGGGGGAATGAGTAAAGGACTTTTTAAATCACTATTCTCAAATGCTACAGGAATTATATATGCTCTTCTTATTATAAAAGGTTCTTCTATATTTCCAAATGAATACTGGTCTTACTTTTTAACAGCCTTCTTCTCTTTTATGATGGTAATTCAAGCGAAACTTAAAAAGCTAGAATTTATATCTGGAGCATTTTGTGGCTGTTTCTCAACCTTTGGATTAAATGGAGATTGGCAAGCTGTAATACCTGCTCTTCTTTGTGGAAATATTCTAGGATACATCTCTCAAAAAATAGGAATATACTGCCACAAAATCTTTTCAAAAAAATAAAAGAAAGACTTTATATTAGAAAACTAATATAAAGTCTTTCTTACTAATTTTAAATTTTAATATTAATCTATCAACGTTTTCCAATTATCATCTTTATATGCTTCAAAACACATTTCAATTTGTTCTTTATTATTCTTTTCTGTAGATAATTCTGGTAATTCACTTAAAGAAAAATATTTATATTCAGTAGTTTCAATATTCTCTGTAAATTTACCACCAATTACGGAACATAAAGCAAATATTTTACATACTCCATAGGCATAGATAGGCAAATTATGTTTTGCTCTATCTTGAATAGCTATAACTTTGTCTACAACTACATCTAAACCAGCTTCTTCTTTTGTTTCTTTAATAATATTATCCTTAACAGAAATATTTACATCTACCCACCCACCAGGCAATGACCACTTTCCATTATTCTCTTTAACTAATAATATCTTATTATTTTCAAATATCGCTGCTCTAGTGTCTAACTTTGGTGTTTGATATCCTGTTTCATTACAAAAAAGTGTTTTTACTTTTTCAAAGGAAACATCAGATTTTAAAGCCATCATTTCAGTAGCAATATTTCTAATTCTTTCATATCTCTCTTTATCATAAGCATCCTTACTATACGTTAACCCTGCTTGAGCTAAACTTTGAAGTTCAATTGCCCATTCTATAATTTTATCTTTCATATTTTTCTTTACTCACCTCCACTTTTAAATGATTACCAATATGTATCTGTTTTTCTTTATCAAATCCCTATTATTTAAATATAATAATATATAAAGCAAATTATATATTAATTCTTTATATGATAAAAAACCACGATACTTTTATCGTGGTTTTTTTGGTGGAGGCGATACGTGACCTTTAAAATCCACTACTATAAAGTATTAAGATTATATATCTTATTTTCCCTATCTCCACCTAAAATCAACTATATTATTTTTATTTTACATAAACTATATTGTTTATTATCGTTGCCATTTTTAAATTTATCCAATTACATATAGAGGACTCCCAATAATTTTTATCTGAAAACTTATTATTGAGTAATTCAAGATTCTTTTTAAATCCAACTTGCCAATTACAAGCATAGTAACAATCATTAAAATCTTTTTCCATATAATCATAGCTTAATTTCTTTGCTAAATCATTTAATAAAAATATTCTATTATTATTTATATAACGCTTCACTCTCAAATTTAACTCTTCTTCATTTTCTATAATAATATTAGATAAATCAATATTAAATAATAATTCATTTTCACTAAAAATGTCTGTTTTTCTTAACCATGCACCTATCATATTAGCTATAAATATTCTAAAATTATCTCTTGTTTCTGATTGTGTTTCGTGTCCTAATCCAATTTTAGCTTTATTATAATAATTTGATATGCTTCTCCCATGAAAATCACCATTTATATATTTAAGGTATTGACCATTTTTATGTATTTCATTATAATTTACTAAATTATCAGATAATTTTGATATATTTTCAAATAATACTTTTAATGCTATACCCTCTTCATTTCTATTCCTTTTAACAGCAATTAATATTCCATTTTCAGAGTATTGCTTTTCAATTGCCTTATTTAAATTAAGAATTATTCTAAATATTTTTTCTTCATCCAACTCTTTACCTAATGCAATTTTTAACTCCTTTGTATCATTAGGAGCTAATGATATAAATTCCACAGTATTATTCATATTGTACTTATTATTTCCTATTTTTAAATCTTTATTATTATCTAAACATAAATATTCTAGTTTATAACTTTCAAATGCACTTTTATAATATTCACTAGCTTCTATTTCTGGAATCTCATTTTTTCCAGTATTTTTTTTATATGAATTATTAGCTTTACTTTTAATAATAATATCAGCTTTTGTTCTACAAACTGTAACTGCTTTACCATTTAAAATATTCTTTTTGGATAATACTTCAATACAATCTTCATAGACAGTATCTTTTTCATCTGATTTGCATATAAAAAGCAAAGAGTCAAATGAATTGGCTAGCACTCCATCTATTTCATTTTCTATAGATGATTTTTCATCTGATATATGTGTTATTCCCATAGTATCTAATATATTTATAACAAAAGGTTTTTCACTTGTTCTATAGCCTTTATTATAAAATTCTAAAAATTCATCAGATGGTCTAGTAATATAAATTACTTCTGAAAAGACTAACGAAAATACACTATTATCATCAAATATATCTGACATAAAATCAGCTATTTTCTTATCTGTTACATCTTCATATATTATATTTTCACTATTATTAAAAAACTTTTTATAATAATTTAATATGCTCATATCAAATCCTTTAAACCAGTTTTCTAAATCTGTCTTTTCAATATTATTATAAAGTCTATTCTCTATTTCTTCTAAAAACACATCTTTCTTTTTTAGCCCTCTTATTTTTTTGTCTTTCCTTTTCTTAAATTCTCTTTCACATTCTTCTTTAAGTCCATTCCATATTAAACTTGATAACATTCTCAAATTATCAATTAATACTTCTATTTTATCTGAATATTCTTCTTTCAAATAATTAAATGCTCTATATTGCTTATTTTTAGGATTAAACATTTGTAAAACATTTTCATCATCTATTTCTAACAACTCTAAATCTTCCTCATTATCTATTAAATTATATAATAAAGATGCTAATATTGGAATTATATTCCTGCTGTAATCTGTTCTTGTAGCTTTAACTTTAGCTTTTATATAAACTTTATTTATTTCCATCATTTCATTTAGTGATAATTTAAATTTAAACAAACTCTTTTGATTTTTCTCTCCAATATTATTGCTGAGCCTCTTATTATCCTCAGGACTAACTAAATATCCAAGTATAGTTGACTTACCACTGCCTGTTGGTCCAGAAATACAAATCACATTACTTATTTTTACTGCATCCTCCAATGCAACCATACTTTTCATTTTTTCTCTCATCATTATTATATTCCTCCTAAATATTTATTCTAAAATTTGAATGACACTATTATTTAGGTTTAATAAATAAAAAAGCTTATAGTTTAATAAACTATAAGACTACACTCATAATTCATCAAAGTTGTACTAAACAATCCTTACTAATATATCATATTTTACGTTTTCGAGAATTCGTTATAATATATTAATAGACAAATTTTAGAATTTTAAATTTTATTTTAATAACAAATATATGATTTAAAATAACAAAAAACTTATAGTCTAATAAACTATAAGTTATCTACTCATAACCTATAACTTATCGAAGTTGTACTAAACAAACCTTATTAATAATATCTTACCAAGCGTTTTCGAGATTTCGCAAAGATATATTAATAGATAAATTATTTTAAAATATTAATTTGTTATTTAGTACTTTTATTCTATTGCAAATCTTCCCAACTGTCAACTAACTTTTATATAAAAACTATCACTATATCTTTCATATAACTCATATCTTCTAATTTTACTTACAACCTCTACTCCTTGATTATTTTTAAGCAAAGAAAAAGACACATTGAATGTGACTTCAATGTGTTCTTTATAAATAACTACTTCTTTTACGAAGCTTTGAATAAATTTTTTACATTCTGGAATATTTCTACTCATTACATAACTACTAAAATTGTTTAGTAAGATTCTAACATCACTTTCTGTTATAACTTGAGTTATTTCATCTGATTTTAACTCTAATAGCTTGAATTCTAGTTCTGATTTTCTACTTTTTAGCTCATTCATCTTTACCTTAAACTCCTCTTGCATAAACCCACTTGCAATTGCTGTAACAATATTATTTATTTGAGCTTCTATCTCCTCTATTTCTCTTTTTATTACCTCCTTCTTTTCTTCTTCAAATTTGTTTTTCATTTGAAGGTTCTTATTAATTCCTTCTACTAAATGTGGTATCGCCTTGTCATTAAATATTTTTCTCTCAAGCTCTGATAATACATACTCTTCTATGTATTCCTTTCTTATTTCTTTATTGTCACATACCTTAGAACTTGTTAATCTTCTATAAGAACATCTATAAGAAACATAAATTGGTTTATTCTTTGCTTTTCTTCTATTTCCTTGATAATGTTTTCCACAACATCCACACCTAATTAACCCTGCAAGTAAATAACTCTCTTTCGCTTTATTAGCACCAGGTGCTCTCTTTCTTGCCTTTAATACTTCTTGTGCTTTTTCAAAAGTTTCCTTTGAAATTATTTGAGGCATACCTCCTTCTATCCTTATTATTTCACTTTCATCTTTATATGCATGACTATTTCTTTTTCCAAAAGCATTTTTCTTTGCACTCTTGTTATATACATATACTCCAGTATATTTTTCATTAGTCAAAATACTATGAATGCTATTAGTTTTAAAAATAGTTCCCAACTTAGTTTTAAAACCTCTTTCATTAAGCTCATTCACCATATCACTTTGAGAGTAACCTGTAATATACATCTCAAAAATTAACCTTACACTTTCAGCTTCTCTTTCATTTATAATATATTTCTTTTCTGAATTAACATCATATCCCAATGGAGGCATACCCCCTGTATGTTTACATTTATAAGCGTTTTCTTTTAACCCTTTCATAGTTTCTCTTGCTAAATTCTTAGAATAATATTCTGCCATCCCCTCAATCACAGATTCAAGTATTACACTTTTTGGGCTATCATCTAATTGTTCTGTTACACTTATTAGCTTAACGCCACATTGCTTTAACTTTCTTTTATAAAAAGCACTATCATATTTATCTCTGGAAAACCTATCTAATTTATGAACAATAATAACTTGAAATAAACCTTTTTCAGCATCCTTTATCATTCTTAGGAATTCAGTCCTCTTTCTACTACTAGTTCCAGACTTTGCTCTATCAATATATTTTGCTACTATCTCGTAATTATTTCTATCTGCAAAGTCAGAACTAGCTCTAAGCTGTGCTTCTGCTGACTCCTCCCTTTGATTATTGCTTGAAAATCTCCCATAAAAAGCTGCTTTAGTCATTTAATCACCTCTTAAACACTTTTATTATCTAAATACTTTTGGGTAAGAATATCTATTAGTACTTTATAAATACTAATATTATTAAAATCCTGACTTTCTTCTAATATTATTTTTTCTATAGAATCTCTATTATAGTCTCTTTCATAAAGTTTAGTCCTTGATATTTTAGTTTATATATATTCCTCCATTTTGTATTCCTCCCATGTATTCATTATTATGATATATACTTATTAATTGCATTTATTACATCATTGTAAGTGGATAGGTGGCTAAGTGGTTAAGTATCAGTAAAAGTTAAATTATAGAGCTTGATTTTAGAACTTTATTCAAATCCTACTACCACTTAACCACCTTGCCACTTTTATATAAATGTATATTTATCTCTTTTAGTAGGTAATTTAGAATAATCTATTCTAAAGTTTTTAAGATGTAAAGTACCCTGAACTTTCTTATACTCTAACTCTTTATTTAAAACTATTTTAGCTGAATTAGATAAAGCTTTCCAAAATCTCTGTGGTGATTCTGTACCTCTAGATGAAATATTCTGACCTCCAATCCATAATTTGTAAGAATCTAGTATCTCCTTTTTAGTTTCACTATTACCGTCTTCGTATATAAGTGCATCTTTCAAAAAGGATTCTACTGGATTTTGCTCTTCTTTATAAGCTTTTGTTACTTTTTCAATTGCTTCACACTCTGTAAATTTATAATCATTATTTATAAGTCTTTTAGCTCCTTCAATAGCCCAATTAAGAACTCCACTTAATTCTTCTAAAACTTTTTCTTTTAAATTTTTATCCATCTCTTCTTGCTGGAAAATTCTATTAAATGGAACTATAAGTATTTTTCTATAGTATCCATGAGTATTGTCTAAAGTATCTGGTAATTTATTTAACAAGAAAATCATTTTACAAGTTGACTTGTAGTTTAAATCTCCCTTATATTTTCTTGCTATGCTTGTCCTATCTCCACTAACAAATATTTTTAGATTTTCAGTACTTATAGCATTGCCAATCTCATTTTCATTTGCAATATTTACAGATTTATCTATAAGACCTTCTGTTCCAAACTTCTCTGAAAATCTTGAAAGTGGTATATTACTGACATTGGCTACTCCAACCATATTAGCAAGTATTTCTGCTATAAAACTCTTACCATTAGAGCCAACGCCAATAAAATAAAATGCCCTTTCCCCTTTAGTATTATTTATTAATGTGTATCCAAATATTTCTTGGATACACATTAATAGTCTTTCATCACCACATACTATCATCATATGGTATTAATTCTTCACTATTTAAGTTAAAAACACCATTATTTACAGGTATAAAAGAATCATCTATATTGGATATATCTATTGTTGGAACTTCTCTAATTAATCCATCAAGAATATCTCTTTCATACTGCCTTTTCCAACTATCTTCTATAGCTTCATTCATTAAATGTCTTAGAATCTTACCCATTAAATCATCTGTCAACTCTTGATAAATGCCTTCTTTTCGATTTAATATTAATAATTTATTATTTTCCACAACACACTCTAATACCTTTTATAGGTAGCTTACACATTTATTAGTATTTAGCCTTAATTTCTTTTTTTCATCATAATAATAACCTAATGAAATTGCTCTATTATGCTTAATTAATGCTTTTAACTCTTCAATTAATCCTATATCTAAAGAAACATCAATATCTGAAAATTTAATCTTACTTTCATCAATAGTTATACTGTTAAGTAATCCTTCACGTATGGATGGAAACAACTTTCCATCTATACTATCACAATGTTGTTTTAACTCTATACAAGCATCTTTATCTCCTCTATCTTTTATAAGTCTAATTATTAAATTTAACCTTTTTAAAGATTCTGGTAGATGTGTAATTATTATTATGCTTGTTATAAATTCCATAACTAATTCTAAAACATGTTTTTTTCTTGCACCTATTTTATACATATTAATCTCCTCCTAAGTTAGTTGAATTCTCTTTCTACTATATTTGCATAAACATTACCTTTTTCATCTGTATTATGCTGTATAGTTATAATACATTTCTTACCTGCTAACTCCTCAATGTTTATCTCATTTGGAATATTACCATTGTAAACATCCATTAAAAATTTAAAGCACTTAGACTTTTCTGATTGAGACACCATTATCTTTTCTTTCTTTTCCTGCTCTGTTACTCCAACACTAACGATATAAATTACTTCAATATAATCTCTAAACCCCCAATCAGTTTTACAATCTTTTAAGTAATTTATTCTTTGTATTTTTGCTTCGTAATTTCCTTCGTTTAAAGTAGCCTTAACTTTAGATGTTCCTAATATTTCTTTATTATTTCTAAAAATCATTTGTAATCCTCCTCTTATTTACACCAATTATTACTTATTGTACTATCAACAACAATTGGAATGTCTTTAACTATAATTTGCATACCTTCAATCATACAACTTTCTAAAATATTTTTAGCTTCTTCTGATTCATCTTCTAGTACTTCTAAAAGTATTTCATCATGCACTACTGTAACTAATTTCCAGGTGTCTTTCATTCTTTCTACAAGTAATGCTAAAGCCTCCTTTAACCCTTCTGCTGCTGAACCTTGAATAGGTAAATTCAATCTTTGAGTCTTTGTTAAGTTACTACCTTGCCACCTTCTGCCACCTAAACTTCTTATATAATCTGCTCTCAACAAATTATCTTGAAGCTCTCTAATCTTTGGATATACTCTAAGAAATTCAAGTCTGTATTCCTCAGCTTCTTCTAGTGATACATTTAAACCTGACTTTCTTAAATTCTTTTGGATACCATAAGAAGTAATTCCATAAACTATACCAAAGTTAAGGCTCTTTGCTACTTGTCTTTCTTCCTTAGTTATTTCTTCTATAGTTTTCTTAAAAACTAAACTAGCTGTTCCAGTATGAAGGTCAACACCACTCTTAAAGTAATTAATTAAAGTTTCATCACTTGAAATACTTGCAAGAACTCTAAGCTCAACCTGTGAATAATCAGCACAAACTAATTTATTCCCTCTTTCTGCAATGAAAAATTCTCTACTACTTCCTGGCATAGCTTGAAGTGGCGGGTTAATACATGACATTCTTCCTGAAGCAGCTCCAATTAACCACCATGCCCCTCTAATCCTCCCATCCCCATATATAAACGTTTTCACTTTTTCACCATAAGTCCTTATCTTAGTCTTTAACCTCCTATATTTCCTAATAAGCCTAACTACTTCATGACTTTCTGAGTATTTAGCTAATTCATCATCAGAAGTTGAATGTAGCTTAATTCCATAAGTATACAGTGATTGAACTAATTGCTTTGGAGAATTTAAATTTAGTTCAGATAAATTTAAAATATTCTTTATCTCTTCCTCAATTTCATTACAGAGTTGTCTATCTCCATCTAACACTCTATCCCATTTCTCAAAATCCATCTTTATACCATTAAGTTCAAGCATTATTACAGAAGTTAAAGCCTTTCTTTCTCTTTCATAGGTTTCTAATAAATTTTTCTTGATTAGTTCATCTAATAGCTTATAGTATAATAACCTTGTATTAATAACATCTTGAATAACATAATCAATATGCTCTTGTGTTAGTTTTTCTACATTCCAATTTTCACTATGTTGCATAGACTTATCTATAACAACTCCTAAGTACTTATTACATAATGCTTTAAGACTTAATTCTTTTTCACCTAATACTTGTGCCATTACTAATGTACAAGAATAGTTATTTACCTCATAACCATTATGTATAAAGAATTCTACATCAAACTTAGCATTATGAAATACTTTAAGAATTTTTTCATTCTTTAGAATTTTTCTTAAATCATCATCAACTACTGTTCTAGTGAGCACTTTACTACTTCCATCTGAAAAAGCTACTAGTCTTATCACCCCTTTCATAAAATATAATGAACTAGTTTCAATATCAATAAAAACAACCTTTAATTTATTCATCGACTTCCTCTCCTTAGATGCATATTATTTTATTTTAAAAAGAGCATTTTTGTAACTTGTTTGCTACATCTATAGGATATAATATTTTTATTTTTAAAAGTCGTGGGGAAATATAAAAAATATTCTCCACCCATATAGACAAAGAATATTTTTTATTTATGTTACATTTTATTTCTATTAATTTTTATCTCTTCTATTATATTTTTAATTTCTTCTTCAGTATGAATATAGTTCATTTTAGGCAATCTTTCTTCCGCTAGTTTCTCCTTATACTCACTTATGGCTAAATTAACAATCTCTTTACTATTCAACATCTCTCTTCTTTCAAATTTATAATCTTCTACATCTTGCTCTCTAATATCACCTGCAATGTTTACTATCTCCATCCAATCTTTTATTTTTTCTTTTAAAAATACTTCTAAATACTCAATTAATTCTATCTTATCTTCAACAGTTAATTTATTACTAATATCTATTTTACTATCCCTAACTTTTTTTAACTCTTCTTCAATCTTGCTTTCATTTAAATCTAGATTTTTAGGATTAATTGTAGAAACAAAACCTTCCAATTCATTTATTCCACTTAACTTTACTATTGAAGCTTCTATAAGAATATCGCTAAAGAATTGTGTATTAGAAATCATGCTTTTAATTTTTTCAACGTATAAAGCTTCACCTAATAAATTTCTGCATATATCTTCTATTTCTTCATATATTAAACTCTTTAACTTATCATCTTTACACTTTTCTTCTATACTCACCTTTACTTTTTCTATAAAGCTTCTTTTTTCCTCAAAAGTAATGTCTGCAAACTTTTTACCTTTTAATTTACTTATAAAACTTCCTTTTCCACTTTCTTCTGAAAGATAAACTTTAAATATCTCACCAACTACAGCCGGTAATTCAAACCTATTTTTATCGTTTTTAAATAACTCAAAATCACACTTAAGTACCTTACAAATATCCCTTAATTTTTGAGTTGATTCTTTAACAAAACTCTTATAAGAATAATCTTGCATTTCTCCTGGTAAAATATCTCTTCCTATTTTTTTAACATATACCTCTTTTAATACCTGATTTAAACTAATCTTATCCTTATTAATATATTCGTTCATACTACACCTCTTTAGTTTTTATAATATACTTAAATATTACAAAAAAAATTTCTACTTTCATAGAAATTTTTTACTAAATTATTAAACATAAGCATAATAATATATTTCAGTAATTTAAGACTAAAAAAATATTTGTCATTTCTTTAACTATTTCTTATATAGTTTACTTAAATACTTCATAAAAAAAATATTAATTACTTCTGATTTACTTTTAAACATAACTCTTTCCCCCCTTTTCCCCTATAATAAAAAAATAAGCCTTAATCTTAAATTATTAAGAATAAGACTTATTTTAATTTTATATATTTAATTCTATACTAATTCTTCACCTGTTGCAGTTTTCATTTTTCCTCTAAAAATATTTACGGCATCTACTATTGACCATATATTATTAACCAATACTATAGGGCCAAATATAAATACTGCTACTAAAAATATTGATAGCTGAATGAATCCTTTTTCTTTATAACCTAAATAAAAATTATGAATTCCTATAGCTCCTAGCAATATTGCTGAAATACCAGCTACTACTTTAGAATTTCCTATTGGTTTGCCTGTCCCATTACTTCCCTTTAAACTATTAGATATGTTTATTTTTGAATTCTTTAATTTACATCCACAATTTAAACATACTTCTGCTCCCTCTTTATTTTTAACTTCTGTACCACATTCACTACAGTAATTATTACCTTGTCCTTTATTTGTTCTACAATGAACACATACAACAGCTTTTTCATTTTTAAATTTATTTCCACATTCTTTACAATACATAATTTATACCTCCACTTTTTCCTCAATTTTTTCTCTAATTGCTTCTTTATTTATAACTTGTTGTAACCAATTACATGTATAACCTAATTTTCTTGACAGCTCTTT
Organism: Clostridium sp. TJA032; assembly: GCF_058310275.1. Taxonomy (NCBI): domain Bacteria; kingdom Bacillati; phylum Bacillota; class Clostridia; order Eubacteriales; family Clostridiaceae; genus Clostridium; species Clostridium sp. TJA032. The sequence continues at coordinate 624,036 of NZ_JBZEFB010000001.1, forward strand.
TAAGTTTTTACCATTATAGTTTTTAGTTAAGTATTCTAATATGTAACTTTTAGAATATAATCTCATTGGAAAAGTTACTTGCAGACCTCTGTAATTCTCATATATCTTTAATGTAATTTCCTCTCCCAATATTTCCACCATATCTTTATAAATACCACTATAATTTTCACTTTTTTTACTCATACATATATCTACTCCTCCTTCCATTTCTAATATAAATAATAACCTCACTTACATTTTTTGTAATGTTGATTATATATGTGATTTTCTATTGTAAAATCATATATATAATTTCAATATCTAAAAATAGACATTTAAATTATTTTATTAATATTACTTATCTGACTCATTAATATAAAAAGAGTTAATGCTCCTGAAGTATAGAAACATTAACTCTTTTAATTTTATTTATTAGTATTATATATAATTTAATTATTATTAATTGTATATATTTATTCTTTTTTCTCTCTATTCTGATTATATTTTTTATTTTTTATTTATTTTTATTAAGGCTTTAGCCCCCCTCTCCCCCCATCACTCCCCTTGAGTTCCGAGTTCCCTCTTTCCAAGTTCCATTATTTATATGTTTTATCTTTTTCATTTTTTATTTTTAAGTAAAATTAATTACCTAAAACTTTTGATTGTCTACTTATTCAATTTAAAAACAACTTATTTAGCCCTTTTTTGAGCTTTTTCAATCTAATGGCTACTTTTCTTCACTATCTAAAAAATCTCTGTTTTCTGATGTGTTTTTGTTGCTTTTTGCTCTATTTCTCTCTATCATCATAGAGCTTTTTTTTTAAATTATCTTATATTGTTACTTATTATTTACTGCTTCTATTGAAGTAGCAACAACTGTTAGTATAGTACCAACTACTTTTATTACCGTTATAATATCCATCTATTTCACCTCCTTTATATAAGTATAGATATATGAGTAATCATCTCTTACAGGAACTAACTTTATAACATATTTAGCAATTTCCAAGTCTATATATAGTAAAGTTTCATTATCATATCCTCTACCATTACAGAAACTTATTACATTATCAAAGTTATTTATTAAATCAAATTGAATGTAGTTAAGTTCATGTTGTAACTTCTTTAAATCTATTTCCTTTTTATCATTTAACTCAATTATTAAATCTCTAGGATTCCATTGATTAGCAAGTCCTCCATCATAGAAATCAAACCTCATTACTCCAAGTAGTTCTTTAGAACTATACTCAAAAGTCTTTTCTTTACTTAGTTGTTTCACATTCTTACCTCCTAATATTCTTCAGCTAACATCATAGTTGAGTATTCATTATCATCTATAACGAAAACTTTTATACTTCCATTAACCTCTATATTTTCTAAATCTATAACATACTTTTCTTTGTACTCTGGAACTTCTTGACTATTTTCTATTACGATTCCTTCATCATATTTTCTTATCTTAAAAACTTGTAAGTAATCTAACTCTTGTCTCTCTTCATTTAACTTATCAATCATGCTCCAAAGTATAAGTTGTAATTTTAAATCTAACTTTTCATTAGCTCCTCTCGTTATATATCTACTCTTTTTCTTAAACATCTTAATCCTCATAAAATAAATAAAGCTACCTAATTACTTTTCTTGTAATTAAGTAGCTATTTTAATTCTTGCTTTAACATATCTATAAATTTATCTGAAAAGACTTTTTCTTTAATGGACGTCTTTATTAAGTCCATTAATTCTAATTCAGTTACATCTAAACTTCTTGGAACATAGATATCATCACCTCTTACTGTATCTTTATATACTGAAAACCTTATCTCATTTCTTTTAATAGACTTAACAAAAATCTTCTCTATGCAATATGTATAGTCTTTATCTCTTAAACTAGCTTATTTTAAAATATTACAGTATCTAGTACTTTTTATTACTTCTTCCTCACCCTTTTTAGCCACACTATCACCTCCCTATTCTAAAAGTATCTTAGAAAGTTCTTCATTTGCTATAACTACTACTGAAAAATCGCTAGAAAGTAAAAATAGTGAAGAAGTATAATTAACTCCTTCACTACATTCAATTATATCAGTATATTCTGGTACTAATCCCTTAAATTTTTCTCGTTTCAATATTTCTACATCTACGATATTTTCTACTATAAGCATATATCCTCCTAAGTCATTATTAACATCTCTCTCCACTCCATAATTTTCTACAAGAACAGCAATAATTTCAAATATATTTTTTAAAACTACTGCTGGGTAGTCATTTAAGTCTTTCAATTGCTTTTTCAAGTAAATCTGTTTCATTATTACACCTCCTCTACATTACAATAATATATATTTATAATTTTTACTATATGCTTTCTCATATATACCCCACTAATAATACAATTCTATCCTAAAGTCTTAATTCCCCAATACGTTCTAAATAATATATATCAATTACATAATTACTATCAGTTTCAATACAAATATTTAAATAACTATTTTCACCAATGATTAATTTATCAACCCATTTTTTATGTTTAAATATCTTATTTATTAACTGTAAATCTTTTTCTTCTTTAATTATTATTATTTTACTTATTCCTATATTAAAAAAATCTTCATTCTTTTCATAGTTTATATACAACAAATCCAATTTATATCTTATAAATTGGATTAATTCATCATTGATATCTTTCTGTAATTCGCTTATTAAGTCATCGTATTTTTTTATAACAATCACACTATCACCTCTTTTAGATTTTTATGCTTTTTTCACATTGCACTACAGTCTCATTTGTGTTATGATATATTTATGAATTATTAATGGAGGGTATATATGAAGAAACGTATAAATGAAAGTAAAACTGAAAAAATTGTAGATAAGCTTTTAGAAGAAAAGGGGTTCGTTAAGAGTAATAATATTTTGATTGAACCAAGAAGAAGTGAAAATCCTTTTATAGATAAAGCTCTATCTAAAGCTAGCAAAAAAGGTACCGGTGAAAGAGGTGAGCCAGAACATATCATAACTGAACTTGGTATTAACGATTTAGTTATTGTCACTGAAATTAAAGGTGATGAATCATTACATGAAAGTATTAATAGAGATAAGCCAGTTGATTATGCAGTCGATGGAGTTATTCATTATATGTCTTTTTTAAGCAAGGACTTTAATGTTATAGGTATAGCTATTAGTGGTAAATCTAAAGATAATTTTAAAATTTCAAATTTTTTCTTACCTAAAGGTATTAATAATATATCTGAAATAAGAAAAATAGAATCTAATGAATTGCTAACTATGGATAACTACAAAAAGATAATTAGAAATGACCACGAGTATAGTAAAATGAAAAGAGCTGAACTTATATCATTTTCTAAAGAAATTCATAATGACTTAAGAGATTATATTAAATTAGCTGAAAATGAAAAACCATTATTAATAGGTGCAATTCTTTTAGCTATGGAGTCAAATGGATTTAATAATTCTTACAGAGATTATGTAACAGATATGGAATTAGCTCAGCAAATCTGTTCAAACGTTCAAATTATTTTACAAAGACCGGAATTAATGATACCCTTAGAAAAACGTGAAATTATGAAACAAGTTTATAACTTTATCCAAATCCATCCTGAAATAAATAAAAATGTATCATTAACATTAACTCCAGAAATTAAATTAGCTTTAGACCCTAAAACTCAAACTAGGATAAAAGAGGAAGCAAAAGAATCTCTGCTAGAATTTAAGCGTTTTAGACCTTTATTGTATATAGTTCATAAATTAGAGGAAAAGATTCTTCCACTTATGAAAATAGATGGTGGTTATGATGTATTAGGCGAATTCTATGGTGAATTTCTAAGATATACAGGTGGAGATAAAAAAGCTCTTGGAATAGTATTAACCCCTAAACATATTACTGAGCTGTTTGCTGAATTAGCTGATATATCACCATCTGATAAAATGCTTGATACCTGTACTGGTACCGGAGGATTTCCTATAAGCAATATTAATTATCTTCTTGAAAAAGCTGGTGATAATGAAGCTTTAAAAGAAACTATAAGGAAAAATACCATTGTAGCTGTAGAGCAACAACCTCATATGTTCACATTATGTATGTTTAATATGATTTTAAGAGGTATTAGTACTAAACATGTTATATTAGGAAATTCTTTCAATATTAAATCTACACTTACAGCATTAAAATGTAGAATTGGTAATCTTAATCCCCCTTACAATCAAAAGGGTGAAGACCTTCACGAATTGGAGTATATAAAACTTAATCTAGATTGTTTAGTTACCGGTGGTATAGGTATAGCCATAGTACCAGTTTCATGTGCAACTGGTAATTCAGCTCTTAAAGATAGACTACTACAATCACATACACTCGAAGCAGTAATGAGTATGCCAGATACGTTATTTGACCCAGTAGGTATAGTAACATGTATTATGGTTTTCAAAGCCGGTCAGCCTCATCCAAAAGGATATAAAACATGGTTTGGTTATTGGAAAGATGACGGTTTTATAAAAACTAAAACACATGGACGTTATGATATAAATAACTTATGGAGCAATATTAAAGACTCTTGGGTTGATATGTTCAAATATAAACGTGAAATTAAAGGCACTAGCATTTTATATTCTGTTACTAAAGATGATGAATGGTTAGCTGAACCTTATTTAGAAACAGATTATAGTAAAGTAACTAAGTCTATTTTTGAGGAGGCTTTAAAAAACTACTCTATCTTTAAAATAACCCATAACGGAGGTAATGAATAGTGGCTAAAGTTCAAGATATATTTTATTGTGATTCAGGTAATGGGCTTGCTTTAAATGCATTAGATACTTCCTCTCAAGATATTGCTTTTATATCTAGAGTAGGTAGTAATAATGGAGTCTCTTCATTTGTAAAGCGTATTAATTCATTAGAACCTTTTAAAGCTGGATGTATATCTGTAGCATTAAGCGGGAGTAATGTATTAGAAGCATTTGTTCAACCATTTGATTTCTATACTGGATACCATGTTATGGTGCTAACCCCAAAAAATCCGGATATGACTCTTGCCGAAAAAATCTATTACTGTCAATGTATTAAATGTAATAGATTTAGATATAGTTATAACAGACAAGCAAATAGAACACTTGCTTTACTTGAACTTCCTGATACTGTTCCTGAATGGGTAAAATCAATAAGTTCTATACCTGACTTCACTTTGCCATTTAAAAATGAACCTGTTAGCGATTTAGATTTTTCTACCTTCGGTACTTTTAAAATAAGTGATTTATTTGACTTAGTGCCTGTTAAAAGTACACTGATAAACAAAGCAAAATTGGTTAATGGCAAAACTCCTTTAGTTTCATCAACAGAATCTAATAATGGTATCTCCTGTTATTCTGGTTTATGTGCTAATAATAAAGGTAACGTACTAACCTTAAATAAAAATGGTAGTGTAGGATATGTGTTTTATCAAGAATCTGACTTTTTAGCTACCTCAGATATTGCAATCCTATCTCCTAAATTTGATATTAATACTTTTATAGCTATTTTCTTAAAAGTAATAATCGAACAGGAACGTTTCAGATATAATTATAATAGAAAGTGGTCTAATGAATTAATATTAAATACAACAATTAAACTTCCTATAAAGAATGGTTGTCCAGACTGGCTTTTTATGGAGAATTATATTAAACGACTTAGATTTAGTAAAACTATTTCAAACTAAATCTTTCTATAAAAGAACTAATATATTATCTAATATTAGTTCTTTTATTATAAAATAAAATTTTAATTTAAATATTAATTAACAATTTAAGAAATATTACTATCTACTATAAAAATAACTCTCGACAACCTCTTTCTATATGTCGAGAGTTTCATATTGGATATTAATTTTAAAGTAAATAACCCTCGATAAAACATTTCTGTATTGTCGAGGGTTTCATGGTGGAGGCGACGGGTGTCGAACCCGTGTCCGAAAGCAGACCAGTAAGACTTTCTACGAGTGTAGTCTTGTGTTTTAAAATTCCCTCAAAGAACGTCCACAGACAAACTTTCTTCTTGGTAAGCTTCATAAATTCCGTTCCTAGCTCAAAGCTTTGCTAAGCTCGGTTCCCCACTTTTAAATGACACCCTTACTCTCAACCGTGGGCAATTGAGGAAGGATGAGCAGCGCTAAATTAAGCTGCTAATGCAAAATTATCTTCTGCGTTTATCTTTAATGCATACTTTATTATCGAGGCACCATGCTTCCCTCGACTCGCTTATCAAACCCATCTTACCCCCGTCGAAGCCAAAACGCCCCCTTATATGAGATAATATGGTCTAAACGCTAAAAATTCCATATTTAATTTTTAAGTTATAATAGTAACAAATTTACTTTTTTAATTATATATCAATTAATTAATTTAGTCAAGGGACATATATTTTTGTTTGTAAGAGATAATTCCTTGACTAATTAATTAACTTTTCAACACTTTAAAACAGACAATTTATATAATACATAATTATCATAAAAATATCAATGGTTAAATTTACCTAAATTAAAACTTTTCATCTTTTGTTTTCTTTATAATAATATAATTTTCTTAAGGATTAAATATTAAATTTACTTAAAGTAAACTTCCCCATCTTCTATCTTATCTATAGTAACTAAAGATTCAACTCTTATTCCCTTTTCCTCTAGGTGAGTTCTTCCATTTTGGAAACCTTTTTCTATAACTATTCCAACTCCAACAACTTCAGCTCCTGCTTGTTTAACAACATCTATTAAGCCAAAAACTGCACAAGCATTTGCTAAAAAATCATCAACTATAAGAATTTTTTCTCCTGGTTTTATAAACTTTTTATCAACCACTACATTATATATTGTTTTTTTAGTAAAGGAATAAACCTCTGAATGAAATACTTCCTCTCTTTTGTTTCTTGGCAATCTTTCAATTTTTTTACCAAATACAACAGGCACATTATCAAAATATTGTGCAGTTATTATTCCTAAGGCGATTCCTGTAGATTCAATTGTAAGGATTTTATCTACTTTATCATTTTTAAATCTATCTTTAAATTCTTTCCCTACTTCATTAAAAAATTCTACATCCATTTGGTGATTTAAAAAAGAATCAACCATTAAAATATTATCTTCTGTAACTCTTCCTTCTTTTTTTATCTTATCTTTTAATAGTTCCATTTTTGGTTACATCCTTTCTTACTATTAATTTATAGTTAATAACTTTATTATATCATAATGGAAAAACCTATTTCCATTTAATTTTATTATAACTTATTATCTCTATACATGTAATCATTTTTATAAATTCTTTATATAATATATTAAATAAATATGTAGGAGATAAAAATGAATTCCCTTAAATCCTTAAGTATTATACCTCTATGTATTTTAGCCGTAATTATAATATTATATTTAATACAAACAAATGAAAATATTAAAGAAGCAAGAGTAGAAAGATATTATAATGCAAAAAAGTATAAAATGGCCTACTATATTTTAGAAATGTATAAGGAAGATTTAGAACCTTTATATTTTCATACCTTTAAAATACTTATCTTAAGAAAAGAAAAGGAATTTTCTAAGGCCTATGAAGCCTGTATAGAAGCTTTAAAAAGTATAAAAGAAGAAGAATATGATGTATCCTTTTTATGTAACATAGCCTATGTTTATTTTGACCTAAAACTTTATAATAGAGCTTTAGAATATGTTGATAAAGCTTTAGAGATAGACCCTCTAGACCCTTATTCTTTAAACCTTAAAGGATACTACTATAATGAATTTAAGGATTATGACAAGGCTCTTTATTTTTTTAATAAGACTTTAGACATTTATAGGCCCTATAAAGAAGCAATCTTTGGTAAAGCCTCTTCTTTATTTGGAAAAGAAGAATACTTTTTATGCATTAACTGTTTAGAGGACTTTCTTAAACTAGATAAATCTAATCATTTAGTTTATAAAAAATTAGGTGAATGTTATTTTCTTTTAGGTAATTATAATAAAAGTGCAAAAATGTATGAAAAAGCTTTGCACTTAGAGAAAAAAGAAGAAAACTATTATTTTGAATATGCAAAGGTTCTTATTTACCTAGAAAAGTATGATAAGGCCTTAGTCAATTTAGACAAGGTTTTAAGTTTTTCCCCTTATAATTTCATGGCCTTTTATCACAAAGCACAAGTCTACTCTATGCAAAAGGATTTTGACAATGCTTTTTATTATTTAGAAAGAACCTTTACTCATTCTCCTTCTTTAAAAGAAGTAGCTCTTAAAGATGATATGATGACAAACCTAAAGTTCTTTTCAAAATTTAAAGAACTTTTAGATTCTAAAGATACTTAAAAAATATTAATTAAAAAAATAATTTAATTTATAAAAAGCACTTAAAAGACCTTTAAATCTTTTAAGTGCTTTTTCAAAGAAAAATTAATATCTATTTCTTTCCTTAAGCTGTCTGTCCATCTCTCTTTTATGAGCCTTTTCAAGCATAGAATCTCTTTTATCGTAATTTTTCTTACCTCTACAAACTCCTAGATTAACCTTAACTCTTCCATTTTTTAAATATAAAGAAAGAGGGATTAAAGCAACCCCTTGTTGCTGAACTATTCCTATTAATCTTTGAATTTCACTTTTATGTAGAAGAAGCTTTCTCTTTCTTAAAGGGTCAACATTAAATATATTTCCCTGCTCATAAGGACTTATGTGCATATTATTTATAAATATTTCTCCATTATTTATATCTGCATAACAATCCTTTAAATTTACTCTTCCATTTCTAATAGACTTAACCTCTGTTCCAACTAAAGCTATACCAGCTTCCATAGCTTCATCTACAAAGTAATCATGTCTAGCTTTTCTATTTTCTGCTAATGTTTTATTGTCTTTTCTCTTTGCCATACATCTCACCTACTATGGTTATATTAAAAGGATTTTTTACTTTAAAAAGCAAAAGACCTCTTATTTTCTCTCTTTGCTTATTATTTTAACATATTTACTATTTAAATGTAAATTAATAAAGCTTTTCCTAAAAGTAGTCTCTTTAATGATTAAAATCTATCCTATATTACTAATTTTAATACTAAATAAAAAAGAGGTCTATTTTAAATATAAAGGCTTATTATAAAGTTTTATAACTTTTTAAAGTTCTTCCTCTGCTGTTGCCTCTCTAGGTTCTATAATTTCAACCTTACCTTCTTTTTCAAGACTTTTCTTAACTTCTTCTAATAAAGTTTCTCTTTTCTTAGTTTCAGCTTCTTTTTTCTCTAAAATATATTTATCTTCAACTATTTCAAAATAAACTTCTCTAGTATCCATCTCTACTCTTGAACAAAGAACTTTAACCTTTTCTCCAAGTTTATAAACTTTCTTAGTTCTCTCACCTATTAATTGGAGATTTTCTTCATCATAAATATAATAATCATCTCTAAAGCTTGTTACATGCACAAGACCTTCTATAGTATTTGGAAGTTCTACAAAGGCTCCAAAACCAGTAACTGAAGATATAATACCATCAAATACTTCTCCAATTCTGTCTTTCATATACTCAGCTTTTTTAAGGTCATTTGTTTCTCTCTCAGCTTCCTGTGCAATTCTTTCCATTTCTGAAGATTGCTTAGATGCAGAATCTACAATATTTAAAAGCTTCTTACTTCTTTTTGCATCAATTTTTTTATTTATATATTCCTTTATAATTCTATGAATTTGTAAATCTGGGTATCTTCTAATTGGAGAAGTAAAATGACAATAATATTCAGCTGCTAAACCAAAATGTCCTAAACATTCAGGAGAATATTTAGCTTGCATCATACTTCTTAAAAGTAAGGTATTTATTACAAGTTCTTCATCTTTACCCTTAACCTCTTCTACAACCTTTTGTAAATCAGAAGGTTCTATAACCTCTCCAAAATTAAAGGAATATCCTAAGCTATAAGCAAAGTTTTTAAATCTTTGAAGTTTTTCATTATCAGGTTCTTCATGCACTCTATAAACAAAAGGAACCTCAACTTCATGCATAGCCTCTGCTATAGTTTCATTACAAACTAGCATAAATTCCTCTATAATTCTATTAGCTATGGCTCTTTCATAAGGTTTTATTTCTATTGGCTTTCCTTTTTCATCTAAAATTATTTTGCTCTCTGCAAATTCAAAGTCAATAGCTCCTCTGCCCATTCTTCTTTTATTTAATATTTTACAAAGTTCTTCCATATCCTTAAAATCTTCTACTAAATCTTTGTATCTTTCTATTAACTCTTTATCCTTATCTCTTAAAATTTTAGTTACGTCAGTATAAGTCATTCTCTCATTAGTTCTAATTACACTTTCATGAATAGAATGATTAACTACTTTTCCTTTCTTATCTATTTCCATAAAACAACTTAAAGTAAGTCTATCTACCTGTGGATTTAAAGAACATATTCCATTTGAAAGTTTTTTAGGAAGCATTGGAATAACTCTATCTACTAGATAAACAGAAGTAGCTCTTTTAAAAGCTTCCTTATCTAAAGGATTATTTTCTTTTACATAGTGAGTTACATCTGCAATATGAACTCCTAATTTATAGTTTCCATTTTGAAGTTTTTCAATAGATACAGCATCATCTAAATCCTTAGCATCTTCTCCATCTATAGTAACCATTTTTAAATCTCTTAAATCTGTTCTTCTTTTTATTTCTGCATCTGGGATTTCCTCTGGAATTTCTTCTGCAAAGGCTAAAACTTGAGGTGGGAATTCTTCAGGAAGAGCATACTTTTTAATAACAGTTATAATATCTAGACCTAAATCTCCTCTATTGCCTAATATTTCTACTACTACTCCTTCAGGATTTTTTCTTCTACCATCTGGCCACTTAGTTATTTCAACAACAACTACATTGCCTTTTTTAGCTCCATTTCTATCTTTTTTAGATATGAATATATCATTTTGTATTCTCTGGTCCTGTGGTAGAACAAAACCAAAACTCTTGTTATCTTCATATATTCCTATTATTTTTTTATTAACTCTTTCAGTTATTCTTACAACTTCCCCTTCGCGTCTTTTTCCTTCTTGGCTTTCCTTTACAACCTTACCTAAAACTCTATCTCCGTTCATAGCACCATTTAAAGAGTTTTTAGGAATAAATACATCTTTTAATCCTTCTTCCTCTGGTATTAAAAAACCAAAGCCTTTTTGATGTATTTGCATTTTTCCAGGTATTAAACCAGCTCTATCTATTAAAGCAAATTTATCTTCCTCATCTCTAGCTATTAGTCCCTCTTGTTCTAGTGCCTTAAAGACCTTCTTAAATTGTTTATATTCAGCTTTATTTATGTTAAATATCTTTGATAGTTCTAACATGGTCATAGGTCTATAGGCTTCTTCTTTCATAAAGCCTAAAATTATATCTTTTATTTTCATGCTTTTTCCTCCGTTCTATATATAGATTTAAAGGCAACTTTATATTTTGCTTTAAAAAGCTTTTCTTAACTACACTTAATTTTTAAATTAATTTTTTCTCCTTATAAGAACTTATTTATTATAGTAATATAATATGTTTAAAAGTTCTCTTTAATTTAAGGAAATTTAAACCAATATAATTTAAAAGCCACCCTTTCTTTTATGGGTGGCCAAAAAATAACTATTTAACTAAATTTATAGCTAGGGTATTTAGAGCAAATAATATAGAAGCTATAACTGTAATTTTCATAAGTCTAGCCTCTCTTGTTCTACCCTTATTTCTTGAAAAGAAGCTGTTTTGACTTCCTTGAATCAATCCACTTAAGGCATCTGCTTTACTTGGTTGCATCATTATTGAAACCAAAATTACTATAGCTAAAATAGTTTGGACCACTACTAAAAATGTGTTCATAAGAAAACCTCCTAAGCTTTGTATAGTTGCATAATTCCATGCACTTATCATATCACACCAATTAAAAATTTACAATATTTATATACTTAAGTGTATAACTTTTATATAATAAATCATATTATATACTTTAATTATTTTTATTTTTATAATCATTTACGAGTATATTATTTAAGATAATATTTTCTAAAGTATATAAATAAAATACTCTTTCTTTTTAAAAGCTTTATATTTTAGAAAATAAAAAAACTCCTAAAAACTTAGGAGTTTTTTATTATTTATTATTTTAAGTTAAAGAAGGCTTTTCTTCCTCTATATTCTGCTACTTCACCTAATTCTTCATTTATTCTTATTAATTGATTGTACTTAGCTACTCTTTCACTTCTAGCAGGAGCACCTGTTTTTATTTGACCTGCATTAACTGCAACAACTAAATCTGCTATAGTTGTATCTTCAGTTTCTCCAGATCTATGAGAAACTACAGCTGTATAGCCAGCTCTATTAGCCATTTCAATGGCATTTAAAGTTTCTGTTAAAGTTCCTATTTGGTTAAGTTTTATAAGAATTGAGTTAGCAATTCCTTTTTCTATACCTGTTTTTAATCTTTCTGTATTTGTAACAAATAAATCATCACCAACTAATTGAACTTTTTTGCCAAGTCTTTCAGTCATTAACTTCCAGCCTTCCCAGTCCTCTTCTGCCATACCATCTTCAATAGAGATTATAGGATATTTATTAACCCAATCTTCAAAGAAATCAACCATTTCATGAGCTGTTAAAGTTTTTCCTTCATGCTCTAAAACATATTTTCCATCTTTATAGTATTCTGAAGAAGCTGCATCTATTGCTATAAAGAACTCTTTACCTGGTTCATAACCAGCTTTTTCAATTGCTTCTAAAATAACTTCAATTGCCTCTGCATTTGATTTTAAGTTTGGAGCAAAACCACCTTCATCACCAACACCAGTTGAATATCCTTTTTCATTTAAAGTTTTCTTTAAAGCATGGTAAACTTCTGCACAAGCTCTAACTGCTCTTTCAAAGCAATCAAAACCAACTGGCATAATCATAAATTCTTGAATATCTACAGAGTTATCAGCATGACTTCCTCCATTTATAATATTCATCATAGGAACTGGTAACACCTTAGCATTTACTCCTCCAATATATTGATATAGAGGAAGTCCTAGATAATTAGCAGCCGCTTGTGCTACAGCTAAAGAAACTCCTAAGATTGCATTAGCACCTAATTTACCTTTATTTTGAGTTCCATCTAATTCTATAAGAGTTTTATCTATGTAGGCTTGGTCTAATACATTTAGTCCTATTATTTCCTCTGCAATAGTATCATTAACATTTTCTACTGCTTTTTCAACGCCTTTTCCTAAATATTTTTCCTTATCTCCATCTCTTAACTCTACAGCTTCATATATACCAGTTGAAGCTCCTGAAGGTACTGCAGCTCTTCCTACTGTTCCATCTTCTAGATAAACTTCAACCTCTACAGTTGGAAAGCATCTTGAATCTAAGATTTGTCTTGCTACAACGTCAATTATTTCTATATATTGTTTCATCTTTAAATTCCTCCTTAAGAAAATTCAAGTTAATAATCAATTATTTTTATTCTTTACTTTTCTAATAAATTTTATGCCTTAATTTTAAGGTATTTTTAATATTAATAATATGATTTAAATCACATTATTGAAAATGATTATCATTAATCCTTTTCTTTAACTTCATAAAAAAGGCTCTCCTAAAGAAAATTTAAAAACTTATTTAGGAGAACCTTCTTATAAATTTAATCCTTATGTCTTAAGACAGCAGGGGGAGTGTTTTGTTCATGGGAGTGCATATATCTTTGACATAAGTCATAAATTGCAAAAGGTAATATTAAAGAAACTAAATAGCTAACTATAAGAATCCACATATACTCATGGGATTTACTTAAACTTCCTGCAATAGATGCTGGTGGTACAAAGGATATAAAAAATGCAAATATTGAAGTTAAAAGCCCAACTATAGAAACAATTAACTTAACAGGTTTTCCTCCTGGCATTTCATAAGCACCTTTTAATCCTTCTCCTAAGATAGCTTTTATATATCCTACAAAAAATAGTATATATCCACTTAAATATATAACAACTGTTAAAGACATGGCAGCTAAAAATGAAAGATTACTTCCACCAGCTCCAAAGGTTAAAACAGCTGCCCATATACTAACTATTACACCCTGTGCAATAACTAAATATACTGGTACGTCATGTGCATTTGTTTTAGCCCAAGATTTTGGTATAGCCCCTTCCTCTGCTGCTATAATCATTCCTCTTGTAGGTCCTACAACCCAAGAACTAACCTCTGCAATTACTCCAAAGGCAAGTAAAAGGGCTATTATCTTAACTAAAATTCTATTGTTTGCTGTAAAGTGTCCTAATAAAACTGCAAAGGTTTGCACAACACCTGCACTTAAATTTATCTTATCCTCTGGTATAACTGCTGCTATAGAAAGTCCTCCTAAGGTACTTACAACAATTGCTACTATAACTAATAAAAGCATTGCTAAAGGATATTCCTTTTTAGGATTTTTCATTTCATTTGCATGAGTTGCAGAAGCTTCAACACCCATATAAGATAATATAAAGGAAACAAAAACAACTAATGTATCAATTTTTGAGAAATCTGGAACTAATTTATCCTTACTAGATATGTATATAGGATTTCCTTTTGCTATATATATAAGAGATAATATTATTAAAATAGCAGCTGGAAGAAGAATTCCTATAACAAAACCTATCTTAGCTATTTTAGCAGTATATTTTGTTCCTCCAAATTGAGATAAAGCTAAAACCCAAAATATAACTAAAACGCCTATAAATTTTATAAGTGGATTACTGTTTAAAGCAGGCCAATCAAAAACATAGGATAAAGCTCCTAAAATAAAGTAAATCATTGTTACAAAACCTACTGTTATTTCAAAAAACTCAAAAAACAGATTTGCAAAACCATATTTTTTACCTAAGTTTTTTCCTGTCCAAGTAAAAACACCACCTTTTTCCCATCCATCTACAGTAGCCATTTCTGCTGCACATAATGCAACTGGGATAAACCACAAAAATCCTCCTAAAAGCAAATAAAATACTAAGTGCAATTTAGATGTTGCAAAGGTTGGATACTCATAAACAGCCATTACCATAGAAGCTGTCATAGCAAAAAATCCAAATAGTGTCAATGATTTTTTTGGTGCTCCTTCCTCTTTCATTTAAACTCAACTCCTTTTAAGTTATTTGATTAGCTCAAATAAATCAAAAGTTAGTTCCTTCAGTAAGAAGTAAGAAACTTTTAAATTTATGAGTTATAAATTTTAATATTTTATTAACACTTTATTTATATATATTATACCTCTTTTTCTATTCCCTGTTAAATGTTTTCATAAAATATTCCAAAGTAGTACTTTATCAGGAGTTTAATTTTTACTTTTATATTTTATATATATAAAAATTATTTTAATGATAATTTATTTTTAATATAAATAAAAAAGAAGATGCCTTCTAATTAGAAAACATCCTCTTTATATAAATTATTTATTTAAAAGACAAGTTCCTGTCATTTCTTTTGGTACTTCTAAGCCCATAACATTTAACATAGTTGGAGCTATATCAGCTAATTTTCCACCAGATTTTAATGATTTTCCTTCAGCTTCTTTTGATACCCATAAGAATGGTACAGGGTCTGAAGTATGAGCTGTCATTGGTTTACCAGTTGAGTAATCTATCATTACTTCTGCATTACCATGGTCAGCAGTTATGAATAAAGTACCATCTTTTTCTAATACTTTATCTGCAACCTTTCCTAAACATTCATCAACAGCTTCTATAGCCTTAACAGCTGCCTCTTGAACACCTGTGTGTCCTACCATATCTGGGTTAGCAAAGTTTAATATAATCATATCATATTTATCTTCATCTAATCTCTTTAATAATTCATCAGTTACTTCATAAGCACTCATCTCTGGCTTAAGATCATATGTAGCAACCTTTGGTGAAGCTATTAATGCTCTATCTTCATTAGGATTTGGTTGTTCAACTCCTCCATTAAAGAAGAAAGTTACATGAGCATACTTTTCAGTTTCAGCAATTCTTAATTGATTTAATCCTTTAGAAGCAACATATTCACCTAAAGTATTTGCATAACTTTCTGGTCTATATGCAACATCTACACCTTCTAAAGTCTTGTCGTATTGAGTCATACAAACAAAGTTTACATGTAATTGCTTTCTTTCAAAGCCTTTAAATTCAGGGTCTACAATAGCTCTAGTTATTTCTCTAGCTCTATCTGGTCTAAAGTTAAAGAATATTACTGAATCACCATCTTTAATTCTAGCAACTGGGTGTCCATCTTCCTCAATTACTGTAGGTAAAACAAACTCATCAGTCTTGTTATCATGATAAGATTTTTCTATAGCTTCTATAGCTGAAGAAGCTTTTTCACCTTCTCCTAAAACCATAGCATTATAAGCTAATTGTACTCTTTCCCATCTGTTATCTCTATCCATTGCATAATATCTACCACTTATAGTAGCTATTTCACCAACACCAAGTTCTTTCATAAAGTTTTCTAATTCAACAATGAAATCTTTACCTGATGAAGGAGCAACATCTCTACCATCCATAAATGCATGAACATAAACTTTTTGAAGTCCTTTTTTCTTAGCTAACTCTAAAAGTCCTTTTAAGTGGTCTATGTGAGAGTGAACCCCTCCATTTGATAATAAGCCCATTAAGTGTAATGAAGTGTTGTTTTCCTTAGCTTCATCCATAGCCTTAACTAAAGCTTCATTTGTGAAGAAAGTTCCTTCTTTTATTTCCTTAGTTATTCTAGTTAACTCTTGGTATATTATTCTACCAGCACCTATATTTAAATGTCCAACTTCTGAGTTACCCATTTGTCCTTCAGGAAGTCCAACTTCTAAACCTGAAGCTTGTAATTCTGTATGTGGATATTTATTATATAATCTATCATAATTTGGCTTTTTAGCAGCTAATACTGCATTACCTTCTTTATTTGGAGAAATTCCAAATCCATCTAGTATCATTAACATTACAGGTTTTTTACTCATAATAACCCTCCAAAACTAAATTTCTATTTATACATTTATTATAATGTGTACCTAATTAAAAAACAATAGCAATAGACAATTGGTATTACTTGCCTATTGCTACTATTTAATTACTAATATTGATTAGTAGTTTACGATTTTAGCAAAGTCATCTGCAACTAAGCTAGCTCCACCAACTAAAGCACCATCTATGTCTGATTTAGCCATTTGCTCAGCTATTGTATTAGGCTTAACTGATCCACCGTATTGGATTCTTACTTTGTCTGCAACTTCTTTACCAAACATTTCAGCAACCATAGCTCTTATTGCAGCTATTGTTTCATTAGCTTGATCTGATGTAGCAGTTTTTCCAGTTCCAATAGCCCAGATTGGTTCGTAAGCTATAACAACTTTTTCAGCTTGCTCTTTAGTTAATCCATCTAAATCAGCAGTTATTTGAGCTTTTATAACTTCATTAGTAGTTCCATTTTCTCTTTGCTCTAAAGTTTCTCCACAGCAAAGGATTGGAGTTAAGTTATGCATGAAAGCAGCTTTAACTTTTTTATTGCAAGTTTCATCTGTTTCGTTGAAGTATTCTCTTCTTTCGCTATGTCCTATTATAACGTAATCTATGTTCATAGCTTCTAACATTCTTGGAGCTATTTCTCCTGTGAATGCTCCTTTTTCTTCAAAGTGCATGTTTTGTGCACCTACTTTTATGTTTGTTCCTTCAGTAGCTTTTTTAACAGCATCTAAACAAACAAAAGTTGGGCAAACAACAACTTCACATTTAGCATCTTTAACTAATGGCTTTAATTCTTCAACTAATTTTAAAGCCTCATCTATTGTATAGTGCATTTTCCAGTTTCCTGCGATTATTGGAGTTCTCATCTATATTCACCTCTATTAATATTTTAAATATTAAATAATACTATAAGGCTTTATACCTAAAATATTATTTCTCTAAAGAACTTAAAAAACTTAAAAGCTTTTAAAAGTCTTTAGCATAAGAGGGCTAAGTTTTAATGAAATTAATTTCATTAAACTTAGTCCTACCTTATAAAACAACAATCTTTATACTTCAATCTAATTTTTCTACTTTAAAACTTAAATTATTTATCGTTTAAAGCAGCTATTCCTGGTAATACTTTTCCTTCTAAGAATTCTAATGAAGCTCCACCACCAGTTGAGATGTGAGACATTTTATCACCAAAGCCTAAGATATTTACAGCAGCTGCTGAATCTCCACCACCTATTATAGTAGTAGCATTTGAATCAGCCATAGCTTTAGCAACAGCTATTGTTCCTTTGTTGAAGTTTTCAAATTCGAATACTCCCATTGGTCCGTTCCAAATAACTGTTTTAGCATCTTTTATAGCTTCAGCGTATATAGCTTCAGTTTTTGGTCCAATATCTAATCCCATGAATCCTTCAGGAATGTTTTGGTCCTCAGTAACTACAGCTTCAACATCTTTAAATTCTTTAGCTATTCTATGGTCTACAGGTAATAATAATTTAACCCCTTTGTCCTTAGCTTTAGCTAACATTTCTTTAGCGTATTCAACTTTATCTTCTTCTACTAATGAACTTCCTACTGTGTATCCTTGAGCTTTTAAGAATGTATAAGCCATTCCTCCACCTATTATTAAAGTATCAACTTTTTCTAAAAGGTTGTTTATAACATTTATTTTATCTGAAACTTTAGCTCCACCTAAGATAGCAACAAATGGTCTCTCAGGACTTTCTACAGCATCTCCTAAGAATTTAAGTTCTTTTTGAATTAAGTATCCACATACAGCTGGATTTAAGTACTCAGTTACTCCAACTGTTGAGCAGTGTGCTCTATGTGCAGTACCAAATGCATCATTAACAAACATATCAGCTAAGCTAGCTAATTCTTTTGAGAACTCTTCTCCATTTTTAGTTTCTTCTTTTCTGTATCTTGTGTTTTGAAGTAAAACTACATCTCCATCTTTCATTTCAGCTACAGCTTTTTTAGCATTTTCACCAACAACATTGTCATCAGCTGCAAATACTACTTCTTTTCCAAGCATTTCGCTTAATCTCTTAGCTACAGGTGCTAATGAAAATTCTGGTTTTGGTTCTCCCTTTGGTTTACCCATATGTGAGCAAAGGATTACTTTAGCTCCATTGTCAACTAAATATTTAATAGTTGGCATAGCTCCATTTAATCTGTTTTCGTCAGTTATAACACCATCTTTTAATGGAACGTTAAAGTCACATCTAACTAAAACTTTTTTACCTTTTACTTGAACGTCTTCTATAGTCTTTTTATTGAAGTTCATTATATTCACCTCTTAAATAATATTTTATAATCACCTTTAATATAAAGAAAAATCATTTATATGTTAAAGTAGTCTGGCCTCATAGCTTTAACTATAAAACCAGACCCTTTATATAATCAGTCTAAATATTTAATTTTAAAATTACTTAGAAACTAAGCATTTTAAAGTTCTGATTAATTGGTTAGTGTATGAAGCTTCATTGTCATACCATGAAGCAACTTTAACTAATTGTTGTCCGTCAACTTCCATTATCTTAGTTTGAGTTGCATCGAATAATGATCCGAAGCTTATTCCGATAACGTCTGATGATACTATTGGATCTTCAGTGTATCCAAATGATTCGTTTGAAGCAGCTTTCATAGCAGCGTTTACTTCTTCAACTGTTACTTTTTTGTCTAAAGTACAAACTAACTCAGTTAATGAACCAGTTATTACAGGTACTCTTTGAGCGTTTCCGTCTAATTTACCAGCTAATTCTGGGATAACTAAACCGATAGCTTTAGCAGCTCCTGTTGAGTTTGGAACTATGTTAGCTGCAGCAGCTCTAGCTCTTCTTAAATCTCCTTTTTTGTGTGGAGCATCTAATGTATTTTGGTCATTAGTGTAAGCGTGGATTGTAGTCATGAAACCTTTGTTTAATCCGAAGTTATCATTTAAAGCTTTAGCCATTGGAGCTAAGCAGTTTGTTGTACATGAAGCACCTGAGATAACATCTTCGCTTCCATCTAATATGTTGTGGTTTACGTTGTAAACAACTGTTGGTAAGTCATTTCCAGCTGGAGCTGAGATAACAACCTTTTTAGCACCAGCAGTTAAGTGAGCTGAAGCTTTCTCTTTTGATGCGAAGAATCCAGTACACTCTAATACTACGTCTACTCCTAATTCTCCCCATGGTAATTCAGCAGGGTTGCTTTTTGCAGTTACTTTGATTTCTTTTCCGTTAACTACGAAAGCTCCTTCTTTAACTTCTATTTCACCATTGAATCTTCCTTGTGCTGAATCGTATTTGAATAAGTGTGCTAAAGTTTTAGCATCAGTTAAGTCGTTGATTGCTACAACCTCAAATTCTGGGTTGTCGATCATTAATCTTAATGCTAATCTTCCTATTCTTCCAAATCCGTTAATAGCTACTTTTACCATTATAAATACCTCCTAAAAGATGTTGTTTTTTATATATAAAATATTTAAAAATATTTTAAACAAAGTTATTTTTAGAGATTTAATATATTTTTATTCATCTCTACTTAAAAATTTTAAAATTTCCTCAGCTGCTCCCTCATCAGTTATAAGAACAGCATTTTTATTGCCATAAACTGTAGTTAAAATGGCTTCTGCCTTATTTCTTCCTCCAGCTACAGCTATGTGATTTTTTATTTGTCTTAAATCATTTATTGCAACCCCTAAAGTTGGCATTACATAAACGACTTCTGATTTATCATTAAAATAGCAACCTAAAGCTTCTCCTATAGCACCTAAATCTAAAAGCTTAATAACTTCTTCTTTAGGAACTCCTCTTTTGTTTGCCATTTTTTTAGCTTGACCTATACCATATATTAGCATATCTGCACTTTTAATATTTTGTATAAGTTCTTTCATGTCCTCTTGCTTCATTAAAGCATCCATAACTTCTTTGCTTATGTTATCTGGGACATGTAACATTTTATAGGTTCCATTTAACTTTTTAGCTAAATTTGCAGCTATTGTATTTGACTGCGTCTCAACCTTTTTACCCATACCACCTCGTGCAGGTACTACTAAGATATTTTTAAGATTTGCCATATCAGGTAACTCATCTATAACTTCTTTTACGGTAGTTCCTCCAGTTACAGCAATTGTATAGCCATCTTTAATGATATTCTTAGAATAATTTGCAGCGGCTTTTCCAAGCTCTTTTATGGTATTTTCATCCTCACTGCAGTCTCCTGGAACAACAATTACCCGTCTTATATGAAGCATATCACATAATTTCTTTTCAAGGCTAGATAGTCCCTTTATTTCATGTATAAATCCTTTTAAAGATTCTAGCATGAATTCTCCCTCTGGAGTTACAGACATGCCTGGAGTGTTTATTTCTATAAGGTTTTGAGATTTTAAAAAACCTATTTCTGTTCTTACAATTCTTTCACCTAAATTTAAATTGTTTGCCAAGGCTCTTCTTCCTATTGGCTGATTATAATAAATTGTTCTGATTATATTGTATCTTTTAACTAATAGTTCAACCATTTCAGGAACTATTATCTTTTGCAATTTTAAAATCTCTAGCAAACTTAACAACTCCTTTGGACATTCTAAGTCCCACTTGCTTCTCAAATGTCCCGCATGTTTATTATAAAACATATCAAGAAAAAATTAAAGGGTTTTTAGAAAATTTTTTCTTATTTTTTTAAAATATATAAAAAAATATAGGTAACTGCCTAAAAGCCTCTATATTTTTTCATTAAAATTTTCCCTAAAAATCAAGTTAAAATCCTAGGTAATTAAAATCTTTTTCTTTTACTAGAGGCTTTAATTCCTAACTCCTCTCTATACTTAGCTACAGTTCTTCTTGAAATTTTTATTTTTTCCTTTTCATTTAAAAAATCACTTATATCTTTGTCTGAAAGTGGCTTTTCTTTATTTTCCTTCTTTATTATTTCCTCTATTTTTAACTTTATATTTTCTGTAGACTCTTCTTCTTTTCCCTCTTTACCTTTTAAGGACTTTATGAATAAATCCTTTATTTTTATAGTTCCTAAAGCTGTTAAAATATATTTATCTCTTATAGCCCTTGAAACCGTAGACTCATGCATATCTAATTCTTTTGCAATATCTTTTAAAGTCATTGGCTTTAAATATTTTATACCCTTTTTAAAGTACTCCTCTTGTTTACTTAAAATACACTTTAAAACTTTATATAAGGTATTTTGCCTATTTTCTATGCTTTTAATTAAAAATAAAGCACTATCTATTTTTTCTTTTACATATTCCTTTTCATAATTATTTTCTTTATCTTTATTTAATATTTCCTTGTAAATTGGATTTATAGATAATCTTGGAAGAGTATTCTCCTTCATTATTACAAAAAACTCTCCATCAATTTTTCTAATTTCTGCATCTGGAATTAAAAAGCCAACTTCTTCCCCTGTATAAAAACCTCTAGATGGTTTTGGCTCTAAAGATTTTATTATATCTCCATATCTTTGAGTCTCCTTTAAAGATATACCTAACTCCTTTGATATAACTTTATATCTATTATCGCCTAAGTCATCTAAATGATTATTTATAATTTCTTTTAGAAAAGAATTGTATAAACCTTTTCTTTTAAGCTGTATTTTTAAACATTCCTTTAAATTACGAGCTCCAATTCCTAAGGGCTCTAAATTTTGTAAAATCAAAAGTGCTTTTTCATATAATTCCTCAGAACAGCATAAATCTTCCATAACTTCTTCTTTCTTTATGTCTAAATATCCTTTTTCATCTAAGCATTCTACCATGTAATAGCATAGACTTCTTATGTAATCTTCTATAGGAAGTTCTAATAACTGCTCTTTTAAATAATCCTTTAAGGATTTTTTATTGCTTATAAAGGTAAAGGGTGATATTTCATCCTCATTATACTCTCCATAACTTTGAGAACCATAGTTATCTGACTCTAAATATTTTATTAACTCCTTATATTCTATTCTATCTTTTTCTTCTTTTCCCTCTTTTATATTCTCATAATTTGCTTCTAAAAGAGGATTTTCTAAAAACTCCTTTTCAATATACTCCCTTAATTCATAGGTTGGCATTTGCAAAATTCTTATTGAAAGTTGCATATTTTGAGTCATAATTAGCTTTTGTGCTTGAGTTAAGTTTAAATTAAAATCCATTAACATATGTATATCACCTAAAATATATAGTTATAATTTATTTGTCTTTTATATTTTAACCTTTCTTTTTTAATTATCTACTAAATAAATTTATTTTTCAATAATTTAAAAATCTTGCTAAAATAAAAAAGGACCTTTAAAAAGATCCTTTCCTTATGAAAAATTAAAAATATTTTAAATTTAATTCCTTCTTTTAAAGATAGCTATAACTCTAATATTTAAACTATATTTCCTATTTTCTTTATGGGAACATTTATGTCCCTTTTTAAAGAATCAAAAGAACTTTCTTCTAAAATAAATAATAAAGCTGTAGAAGGTCCTGCAGATTTATTTAAAAAATCTCCCTTAGCTTTTATATCTATTTTTATAAAATTACTTTTTTCTAATTCTCTTATTTCATGAAGAATTCCCTTTGAGCCAATTGGTAATATATCTTTTACAGCCTTATTCTTCATTAATAATTTAAGTTCTTTAAAGGTTGCAATTTCTCCTAAATCATTTTCTATATCTTCAATAACTTCTTGTCCAACCTTCGGCAATCCTAAAAGACATATTAAATCTCCTTCTTTAAAAGAACTTTCCCTGTTTTCTATTTTTTCTCCTATTACTGTAAGACCTAAGAAGGTTTCATAGGTTTTAAAGTTATCCTCTGTACTTCCTGTTATACATTCTTCTAGTTTAAATTCATCTAAGAAAAATTTTTCATCATTATATTCTTTTATAGCTTTATTTATACCCTTTATTATCTTTTCCCCTCCATTTTCCATAGACATTCCTAAGTTATTTATTATAACTAAAGGTTTTGCTCTAAAGGATAAAAGTTCAAAAAGGCATACTCTAGAAGAAAAGTATGAAACTATTTCATTTTTAACTTTTACAAAATCTCCTTCACACTCTCCTATACCACCACAGCTATCACAAGCTATTACTAAGGTATTTTCTTTATTTTTTAGTAAAGTTAAATCTCTAAACTTAGATATTTGCATTTTTTAATCCTTTGCTAACTATAAAAGCTATAACTATATTAACTAAACTTGCTAAAGTAAGTGGTAATCCTAAAAGTTTTAAAAAATCTAAAGGGGCAACTCCTCCTAAGAAATAATGAATAAATTCCCCAGTTATAAGAGTAAATACTACTCCATTTAAAAGAGTACCAATAATCCCTGCTAAGATAACTTTTCCCTTATTAAAGATAAAAGATGTTATATAAACAACTATAAACATTTCTATAGCTATTAAAATATGTACTGGTAAACTTAAAGGAAAACCTGTTCTTAAAGCTACAAATAAATGAGCTAAAATACCTATTATTCCTCCAACCACAGGTGATATTATTATCCCTCCAACAAAAGCTGGCATAGAATCTAAAGCTATACTAGAGAATATAGGAAAATTTGCTAATATAACACTTATTGCTATAAGCATAGCAGAAAAACATAAACTTTTAAGGTCTAGTCTTTTTTTCTCCTTTGTAAAAATCATTGTTTTTTCTTTTTCGAATTTCTTTTTACTAGAATTAACAGATTTGTCTTTAGTAAAATTCATAGGTCTTTTCCCTCCTAAATAAAATTTCTTCCTAATTTAATTTTAAAAATTTATTTAATATTCTTTTAATCTCTTTTATTAATAAGCTTTTTAAAATTAAATTTAAATATTTTAGAAAATAAAACTTAACTTCTTTTTAAATTTAATACTTAAATAAAATAAAAAAACTGGCATAGACTTTTAACCATACCAGTTAAAAAGATTTCTCTTTTATTTTATTAAAGGTATAAAATTTATTTTTAAAAGTTTAAGCTTTTATTTTCACTTTATAATTGCACAATTTTCTGTCTTTTGTCAACCTTATTGTTAATATTTATTTAACTAAATTTTAAAATTTTCAACTTCATCTAAGCTACTAGGTATATTAATTCTTCCCTTTATAATATCTTCTTTATATTTATTAAGCTTAATTAAAGTTTCCTCTTTAATTAAAGAAGTATTTATTTTACCAATTTCAATTCCTTTATCTCTTATGCCAAGTTCCATTTGATTTTTAGGTCCTGCTTTAAAATCACTATTTATAATCTCCTTTGCACTTTTATAAAGAGCAACATCTAAGTTTTTTATAGTAGAGGTTAATATAAAATCACTATACTCTGGAAATTTTTTTGCCCAATCAATATCAGAACCTATAGCATATTTCCCTTTATCTTTAGCTACTTTAAAAAGCCCTTTTCCACCTTCTCCTGCTACCTCAAATATTATATCTGCTCCCTTATCATATATATTTTTTGAAAGAAGCATACCCTTATTTTCATCTTTAAAATCCCCAATATATTCTATTAAATTTTCTTCTATTATATTTTTATAAGCTTCTTTATTTGAAAGCTTTATTCCTGATAAATAACCAGATAAAAAGTCTTCCATTAATTCATTCTTAGTAGCTCCTAGAAAACCAACCTTATTTGTTTTAGTTGTTTCTCCTGCAATTATCCCCATTAAAAAAGCTCCCTCTTCATTTTTAAAATCTATAGATTTAACATTTGGAAGATTAGATATTGTATCAATTATGGCAAAATTTTTCTCTGGATAATCCTTAGCTACCTTATTTAAACTATTTAAAAATTTAAAGGAGGAAGCAAAGGTTAAATCATTATTTTTTGCAGCCTCTCTTAATTTTTTCTCATAATCTTTTGAAGAAATAGTATCAAAAATTTCAATTTTTGCCCCATATTCCTTTTTTATTTTCTCTAAGCCTTCCATAGCTAAATCCACAAAGTAATTATCTTCCTTAGAAAAATCATCTCTTACTAAGGCAAAATTATACTTTTTCTTCTCCATAAAGCTTATTCTTTTTAATTTTATTCCTTCTTCCCTAGAACAACCTAAAACCATAGAAGAAAGAATTAAAACAAAGAAAATACCTTTTAAAAATTTCTTAAAATTCATTTCACCCTCTCCTTTTTTTCTTAATAAAACTTATTATTTTCTTTTAAAATAAAATTTATGTAAGAAAAAAGTATAAAAAAAAGAAGCTCAATATTCTTGAGCTTCTTTTTATTTTAATAGTCCTCTACATAAAATAATCCAATTACCTTAGGTCCTGAATGAATAGCTACAGAACACCCTAAGGAAAGTTTTATATATTCAATATTATTGCTTTCTAAATATTCCTTTATAGGTATATAAATATCCTCATTTTCAAGTTCAACTAAAACTATAGGCTCTCCAGTTTTTTTAGCTATTGAATCAAACTGTTCAATCATTGCCTTAACCATCTTTTTAGTTCCTCTTATCTTACCTTGAACATTCATCTCGCCTTCTAAAATATTAAGCATAAGTTTTATACCTAAAGCATTTACAAATAAGGCTTTTCCCTTTGAAAGTCTTCCTCCTCTTACTAGGTTATCTAAACTTTCAAAAGCTATAGTACTTTTAATATGATTTCTATATTCTAAAATTTCCTCTTCTAGTTCTTCTAAAGTTATTCCTTCTTCTATTAATCTAGCTGCTTTTAATACAATTAATCCAAGACCAACAGTTACACTTTTTGAATCTATTACGACTATATTATCACTTTCTAATTCCATCTTAGCTAAACATGCTGATTGATAAGTTCCACTCATCTTAGATGAGATGTGTATAGATATAACCTTATACCCCTTTTCTAAGTAGCTTTTATACTTTTCTATAAATCTATTTGGAACTATCTGTGCTGTAGTTGGAAGAGCATTTTCAGCTTCTATTCTATCCATCATAGCATCTACTTTTATCTCAATACCATCTAAATAGCTCTCTTCTCCAAAGTTTATTAACATAGGCATTACATCTATGTCATACTTTTCTATAATCTCCTTAGATAAGTCGCAAGTACTATCTGTTATGATCTTTATTTTATCCAAAATATATTTCCCCCTTATTTCATGTTTGGAAATCCAATTTGTCTTAAAGCTTCATAAGCTATAATAGCTACTGTGTTTGATAAATTCAAACTTCTAGTAGTTGTATTTATCATTGGTACCTTTATTCCATGGTGAGCATTATGAACCTCTTCTGGAACTCCAGCGGATTCTCTTCCAAACATTATAAAAGCTCCCTCCTCATATTTTACTTCATCATAATGGTCCTTTGCATGAGTTGTAGATAAATAAATTTTCTTATCCCCATACTTTTTCATAAAGTCTTCATAGCTTTCATGAATTTCAAGGTCTAATTGACTCCAATAATCCAATCCTGCTCTTTTTAAATGTTTATCATCTATAACAAAGCCCATAGGTTTTATTATGTGAAGCTTTGAATTTGTTAAAACACAAGTTCTTGCAATATTTCCAGTGTTTTGTGGTATTTCTGGTTGATATAATACTATATTAAGATTCACCTTTGTCCCTCCAAATAAATGTAAAAAAACAATTTTTTTAACTTAAGTCATAAGTATATGATATTATCTAATTAATTAAAATGCAAGTTATTCATTTTTTAATATAAACTTATTTATAACTTTAGAAACTCCATTTTTATCATTACTAAAGGTTATATAATCTGCTTTTTCCTTTAAAATATCTATAGAATTTCCCATAGCAACACCTAAACCTGCATACTCAATCATAGATATATCATTTTCATTATCTCCTATACATATTATTTCTTCTCTTTCTATTTTATATTTTTTAGCTAAAGCCTTAACAGCTCTCCCTTTATTAACTCCTTTATTATTAATTTCTAAGGCATACTTCCCTGATTTGCAAACTTCATAAATATTTTCTTTTAGAAGTTCTTCCTTTATTTTTTTAAGTTTTTTCTTGTTTAAATCTATTATTATACACTTTCCAATACTATTATCCTTAAAAACCTTCTCCCACTTTTCTTTTGTATTTACATAAAAATTCTCAATTCTATGCTCTTTTTTAATATTTTTATTTAAAATAACATTACATAAACACTTTCTAAAGTTAGAAGGCCAATAAACCTTATCCTTTGAATGAAAACTTGGAACTCCTTTATAAACTTTACAAGTATTAATTATTTTAAAGCATTGAGTTTTATTTAATAAATTTTTGCTTATTACAGTTTTCTTATCCTCATCAATTATCCAAGCTCCATTATTAGCTATAACTGCACAATTTACTCCTAAGAATTCTGAAAAATAAATAGCATTTTTAAGATTTCTTCCTGTGCATATTATTATATGTACACCTTTTTCATAAGCCTTTTTTAAAGCCTGTCTATTTTCTTGTGAAATAGATTTTTTAGAATTTAATAAAGTTCCATCCATATCAATACAGACCATTTTATACATAGTAAATTCTCCTCCTATAAAAAAAGAGAAGGTTAATTAAAACCTTCCCCTTAAAATATTATTATACATTTTTTAAATTTTAGTTATTAGGCTTAGGGTTATTATTTTGTCCCTCTGCATTTTGACTCTCTTGTTTTGGAGCTTCTGCCTGTCTACTTTCTCCTCTTTTTGTACCAACCTTTATGATTTCATCCTTTTGTTTATAAACATCATGACCTATTAATTTCTTATCTATTTCTTTTCCATTTTGATAAGTAACTAAATATCCTGTAGATTTATATCCTGTAACTGGATTTTGCTCTACAACTCTTTCCCCTGCTGGTAAATTTGGGTCCTCAATAGTTTGAACTGATGGTTTTAAAGTTTCATTTACAACAGTTTGTAATTCATAAGTTTTTCCATCCATTCCTTCGACATTTCCATAAATGTTAAATGTAACATGTTTGTCGCTTGTATACCCTTGTATATATATAGGAAAATCATAAGGATTTTTAAATTGATAGTCTAAAGAACCCCAAGATACTGTAGCATCTTCACTTGGTCCTGAATAAGTAGTTGTCATACTGTGATTATGTCTCTCTGTTGGCATTATACCTGCTTTTAATACAGCTCTATATAAAGTTGTTGAAACTTGACATATGCCTCCACCTGTAACCATAACAACCTTATTTCCTATATAAGCTGCTCCATCTTTATATCCCTTATCTGTAGTTCTCTCTCCTAAGGTATCATTATAGCTAAAAGTGTCTCCTGGCATTAAGATTGTACCATTAACTGCCTTTGCTGCAATCTCTACATTAGCACTTCTATCTGAATTTGAACTTGCATAACTTGTTGTAAAACTTCCTATAACTCCATCTATTTTTGATAGCATATCCTTAGTTATTTTAGGTTTTGTAACATCTACAGGAACTTCTACAAGCTCTGTTCCCTTTGGATCGCCATTTATAGCATCCTTAACTAAAGAAACCATCTTATCCTGTTCTATAACTCGTCCATCTTGTCCTGCAACAACACTTATGTTGCCTCCATCTATACTTATTGTAGCATTTTTAGCTGGTTGATTAACCATATCTGAAAGTTGTTTTTCATAACTTCCTAATTTTGATTCATCATACTTAAAGTCTAAATTTAATTCTTTTTTATCTTTTCCTTTTATTAATTTATTTTTTTCAAAAAGATTTAAATCTTTTCCATAATTTAAAGCTTCTTCTACAGTTTCTTCTATATTATACTGTGGTGACAAATCAGAGTATTTTATATCAATACTTTTATCTGCAGCTTGAACCTTAATGCTCTTGCTTTCTAAAGGTACTTTAACTTCTTCATCTAAAGTTTTAACAGCCTCATCTTTTGTCATTCCCGATAAATTTATATTTTCAACATATACATTTGGATAAATTTTATTATTCCATGCATCGACTTTCTTTTGAATACTAAATATATACGCAAAAACAGCTATTGCAATAATTGCTAAAATAGCAACTAAAATTATTACTATTTTTTTATTTCTTCCTTTGACTGTGCTTGGATTTTCCTTGTTTTCTTTCACCTTTATACTCCTCTCTAAACCTTATAAAAAAAACTATAATCTAAAATTTGCTAAAAATCATTACAATATAATAACATTTATTATTATAACAAATTTTTTATACTTTTTGGAATAAAATTAAATAGAGCTAAAAAACTTTAACTCTATTTACTCTAAAAACATACCATTTTAAATGTTATCTAAAAAGTATTCACTTCTCTCCTTTGAAAAATCTCCTGCAATATCAAAAGCTTCTATGGACACCTTTATAACTTTTCCTAGAGGTAAGTTAAATCTATTTTTATCAATTACAATCTTTGTTGCTTTTCTTGGTAAAGTTCCTGCATAATTATCATTTATAAAAACATTATAGCCATTTAAATCTATTTCTCTATTAGGATACCAAGATACATATATTTTATTTCCTACCATATAAGCCTTAAGCCCTGTTACAGAATTTGGTGGCTTTAGGCTATCTATACTATTTGGCCCCCAATTTAAATCAACTAAATTTCCAACTCCATCTAACTTACCCTCTTCTGTGTATTGCCACATTGTCCATCTTCTCCATCCTCCTATATTAGGTGGAATTTTAGGATTTGAAGGTATTTTTGTGTACATAGCAAGCCATAAAGGCATATCGCTTAGAGGATATTTTCCCTCTACTTTAAAATCATCATATAAAGCTATGAAAAACAATCCTGTATATAACATTAATCTTCTTCTTGTTTTTTCTTCAAATCTGTATCTAAAGGTATCTATCCATTTTACAAGCTCACTAGTACTTAAGCTTCTATCAACTGGTACTTCAACATCTATTACAGGAAATAAGTCCCCATAATCTAAAGGACCAAAGGCCTCTTGTAAAATTTCAATAAATTTATCTGCTTGTAACTTAGCACTTTCTAAATCCTTAGAAGGCTTTCCAAAATGATAGGCACCACAAGGTATGCCTAATCTTCTACATTCCTTTGCAAAAAATAAAAATTTCCTATCAACTCTAAACTTTCCACTTCCAGAACCAGAAGCTCTTAAATATACAAAATCTGAATTTTTAGAAAGAGTTAAAAAGTCAACATCTTTACTAAATTCATTTAAATCTGGTCCAAAAGTACTTAATGGATTTCTATCTTGCATTAATACTCTCCAAAAAATATTATTACTATATAAAATATAATTTTTTTTAGAAAGTTGTTACTAAACTATATGTTAATTATTTTATTCTCTATTAACTTTTAAAGATTTTTCTATTATTGTATCTAAAAGTTTTTCAAAACTCATGTTTATACCAGCTGCACTTTTTGGGAATAAGCTATTTTTTGTCATTCCTGGTAATGTATTCACTTCTAATACATATGGTATATTATCCTTTACTAACATATCAACTCTAGCATAAACATCACACTTTAATAGTTTATAAGTTTCTAAAGCCATTTTTTCTACTTCCTTGTGAAGCTCATCATTTAGATTAACTATAAATTCATCTGCTCCACCATCTTCATATTTTGAAGCTATATCAAAGAACTTACCCTTTGGTTTTATAGCTAAAACTGGTAACATTTTTCCATCAATTATAGGACAAGTTATCTCGTCTCCCTTAATATACTCTTCAATCATAACTTCTTCATCATATTTTAAAGCTTCTAAAACAGCATCCTTAACTCCTTCTTTAGATTCAACTAAAGTTGTAGCAACTGAAGACCCTCCATTATTAGGTTTTATAAAGACAGGATATCCTAAAGCCTCTATCTTTTCATAATCTACTTCCTCTAAAGATGAAACCATTAACCACTTTGCTGTTCTAACATTTCCAAAGGCTAAGATTCTTTTTGTCATATCTTTATCCATACATATAGCACTACTTAAAGGACCACAGCCTGAAAAAGGTATACCTAAAGTTTTTAAAACAGCTTGAACAGTTCCATCCTCACCAAATTTACCATGTAAGGCTAAAAGTGCAAAGTCTATTCCACGAACCTTTTCTATTAAATCTTCCTTCTTATTTAAGACTATAGGAATAGCCTCATATTTATCTTTATCTAAAGCATCAACTACAGAATTACCACTTTGAATTGATATCTCTCTTTCTGAGGAAATGCCTCCCATTATTACTCCAACTTTCATATTTTTACCTCCAAATAGAAATAATTAAGGACTTGTCTTTTATAAACAAACCTTTAATATTATATCACTATATTTTTAAAATATAAAGTTAATGAAAATATTTTACTTTTTAAAAGTTAATATATATCATAAATATCTGCAAATTCTATAGATATCTTTTCAACCCCTCTTTTATACTCTAAATTACTTGTTTCCTTTTCTTCTTCTTCCATTCTAATGTTAGGCAATAATACAGAAAACTCACTTCCCTTTTTACTACTTTCTCTTAAAAAGACCTTTCCACCATGTAACTCAACTAAGGATTTTACTAGAGAAAGTCCTATGCCACTTCCCTCTTTATTTCTATTTAAGGATTTATCATTTTGTATAAATCTTTCAAAAATAAACTCTTTCATATGACTTGGAATTCCAATTCCACTATCTTTAATCCTTATATCAACCCACTTTTCATCTGTAAATATATTAACTTCAATTTTTCCTCCAGCTTCAGTAAACTTTATTGAATTAGATAATAAGTTTAAAAGTATTCTCTCTATTTTATCAGGGTCGCAAGCAATCTCAAGTTCTTCACAATCTGTATCAAAAATTATCTCTATATTTTTAGCTTCTAAATAAGGTATTATAGATAAACTTATATCCTCTGTTAACTTTATAATGTCACAATTTACAAAATTCATCTTTATAAAACCAGCATCAATCTTAGTTATATCTATAAGATTATTTACAAGCCTTAGCATTCTAAAACAGTTTTGCTTTAAAGTTTTTTCATACTTATCATAAACTACTTCAAAATTTTCTCCATTATTTTTACTATTATTTAAAAGTTGTATGCAAGAATAAATTATATTTATAGGAGTTCTAAGCTCATGAGATAAATTTGCAAAAAACTCTCCTCTTATTCTGTCGTACTGCTTTATCTCCTTAAATTTATTTTTTAAAACTTCTATTTCTCTAACATCTTGTATATTTCTAGCAACTCTTACCCATCCTAAGGTATTGTTTCTATTATCCGTAATTCTACTAGATATAGATTCTAATTCAACCATTCCACTCTTAGCTCTTACCTTATCTATTGTAAGTATTTTATCCTCACTAAAATACTTATTATCTATAATGTTTAAATTAGATTCTACAAGAAGTAAATCATAATATGTTTTCCCTAATAACTCCTCCTCCTTATAGCCTAAAACCTCTGTAACTGCCTTATTTACATAGCTTATTTTTCCAAAGTTATCTATTGTAAAAATAAGGTCTTTTATATTCTCTGTAACTCCTCTTAACCTTTGTTCTTCTAACCTTAATTTTTTCTCCATAATATATTCTTCAGTAATATCATTTATTCTAAGAACATAATATAAGTTTTCTCCCTTTTCTATCTTTTGAACATTTATATCTAGAACTTCTTCTCCCTCATTAAGCTTTGCAACACCATTCCACTCTTTAGATTTTCTAAGTATGCTCTCAATACTTAAAATATTTTTTTCATATAAAAAGCCCTTAATTTTAAATTCTAAATCTTTATAAGCCTTATCTCTAGATATTTCCTCTTTAATTCTCTTATTTCTACACTTTTCATTTGCATATATAACCTTTAATCCATTGCTTAGAAGTATAACCTCGCTATTACAATCAAATTCTATTAAATTAAAAAATACACTTAATTCTTCTTGAACAAAATCCTTCTTTTTTATAATCTGTAAAGAATCAAAAAACATACCAAAAACAAATATAATAATAGATATAAAGTTAAAAAATACTATATTTAGTTTTATAAGTTGGTTTCCTGTAAAAATTAAAGATATTCCATAAATTAATTTTAATAACATAACAGAGGAACTTACCATAATCACTAAGTAATATATTTCCTTTGTTTTAAATACTTTTATTAAACAAATTATTATACTTGAAGTATAAACAAAAAATATTATAACTAAAGTAAAATTATATAAAAGACTATAATTATAAGTTCCTAGACCATAATTAAGATTTAACCATTGTAATAAAATCGTTATCAAAATTACAGAAAGCAATACAGTCTTTTTATACTTATCTATAAAGGAATCAAACTTTTCTATGCAAGAAAGTGCTAATAAAAGAAGAACTCCTCTAAATAAGAAACTAAATAAATTCAAATCATAAAGCTGACTATCTATTAAACCGCCCGTAAAAATTATAAATATCATCTTAGTTATAAAACTTACATAAACTAAGGATATACCAAAAAATTCTTTTCTTTTAAGTCCCTTATAATATAAAAAGCATATAGCTAAAATCATAACACAAAGAATAACCTGTGTTATTACTATAATCTCCTCTGCACCATAAACAGTATTTCCTCCCTTAAAGGTATTTTTATTTAAACAATAAATAATCCCTAATACCTTTAAGAAGAATAAAGTAAGAATTATTATAGTAATTATGACAATTCGTTTTAATGTTTTTTCTTTAACATCTAAATTATTAAAAAGCCCATTTAACATATATAAACTTTCCCCATTCTTAAATCATAATGATAATTACATTATATATTAAAAGAAAAAAAATAAACCTTTTTTGCAAAAATTTATTCATTTCTTCATAAAATTACTATATATTATTAATGTTGACCTAATTATTTTTAAGAAATAAAATGTTATTATAAAAATTTTAACAATTTAATAGGAGGATTTAATGAATAATAAAACAAAAGGGATAATTTTAATAACCATATCTGCCTTTAGCTTTGCACTTATGAGTACCTTTGTAAAATTATCTGGTGATTTACCGTCTATAGAAAAAAGCTTTTTTAGAAATTTAGTTAGTTGTATTGTGGCCTTTTATTTAGTAAGAAAAGATAAAGCATTACTTTTTGGCCATAAAGAAAATAGGCTTGCACTACTTGGCCGTTCCGCCTTAGGAACTTTAGGAATATGGGCTAACTATTATGCAATTGATAGATTAATACTATCAGATGCTACAATTCTTAATAAATTAAGTCCATTTTTTGTTATTATATTTTCATATTTATTTTTAAAGGAAAAACTAAAACCTATTCATATAATATGTCTTTTAGTTGCTTTCTCTGGGGTATTATTTATAGTAAGACCTAGTGGAAGTTTAGCAGGTAATTTTATTCCTTCTATAATAGGACTATGCTCTGCAGCCTTTGCTGGTGGTGCTTATACCTTTGTTAGATATTTAGGTGGGAAAGAAAAGGGAGCTACTATTGTGTTTTTCTTCTCCTTTTTCTCAATAGTTACAACTTTCCCTATTATGCTATTTCAATTTAAAATGTTTACCTTAAAGGAATTTTTATTTTTAATCCTTGCAGGTGTTGCTGCCTCTTGTGCTCAATTTGCTTTAACAGCAGCTTATAAATACGCTCCTGCTAGAGATATTTCAATTTATGACTATACACAGGTTATCTTTACAGGTTTAATAGGCTTTGTTCTTTTTGGAGACATTCCTAGTAGCATATCCTTAATAGGTTATGGATTAATTTTATTATCATCTTTTTGTATATTTTTATATAACAAAAAAGAATCTAGTAAATAAATAAAAAGCTACACTCTTTTGTGTAGCTTTTATTTATTATTTTTAAAATAATCACAGTATTTATTTATCTTACATATATCACATTTAGGTTTTCTAGCTATACAACATCTTCTTCCATGAAAAATTAAAAGATGATGGGTTAAAGACCATTCTTTTTTAGGCAACTCCTTTTGAAGTTGTTTTTCAGTTTCAAGCACATTATCTGCATGAGCTAAACCTATTCTATTTGAAACTCTAAAAACATGAGTATCTACAGCAATAGATGGAACATTAAAAGCATTTGATAATACTACATTTGCAGTCTTTCTTCCTGCCCCTGCTAGAGAAGTTATTCCTTCCATAGTTTTTGGAACTTCCCCATTAAAATTTTCCTTAAGCTGCCTAGCCATCATAATTAAATTTTTAGCCTTATTTCTATAAAGACCTATTTGCTTTATTCTCTCTTCTAACTCCTCTTGAGTTATGTTTAAAAAGGAATCTACATCTGGATAGTCTTTAAAAAGTCCCTTAGTAACCTCATTTACCTTCTTATCAGTAGTTTGAGCTGATAAAATTGTTGCAACTAAAAGTTGAAAAGGAGTTTCATAATTTAATTCGCACTTAGCATCTGGATACTCTTTTTTTAAAATTTCTAAAACCTCTTTAGTTCTCTTTTTCATAGCATATCCCCCTAGTTTTTATTTATACACACCTCTATATTCCTCTGGTAAAAGTTTTGCTATACTTTTCATAAGATAAGTTAAAGCTCTTTCTTCATATTCATGTTTTCCTTCATCCTTTTCTTTTTTAGGAAGTTCTATAGGATTTCCAAACTTTATATTAACCTTTGCATGATGAAACTTCTCAGCTCCCATATTTTTGTCATTAATTGGCATAAGCTTTTCTGTTCCTGTCATTCCAAAAGGTACTATCTTTGCCTTTGTAAGTCTTGCTATAAGTATAATTCCTTTTTTACCTTCTATCATTTTTGCATTTCTACTTCTTGTGCCTTCAGGGAAAATTACTATATTTTCTCCTCCCTTAACAGCCTTTACAATTTTACTTAAAGATTCTCTATCTGCAGAGTTTGGTTTTATTTCTATATTCTTAACTAGTCTTGTACCTATATTAGTTAAGGCTTTATCATTTAATTTTACACCAGCTATAAAATATGGATCAAAGGGCTTTTGTAAAACCTTATCTAAAACTAATCCATCTGCATTACTTAAATGGTTACCTATAAATATAAAAGGACCCTCCTCTTTTTTTATTTCATCAAGTCCATAAACATTAAGGTCAGCATATTTATTTAAACATCCACCGATTAAATTTCCTGCTACTGGTTTAAAAATACTGTCTGGTAATTTAACTAATACATTAGCTACTATACGACTAAACATAACTTTACCTCCTGTATCAAATTTTAACAATATATTATTATACATCATAAAAATTTAAAAGTCTATTTTTAAAATCTTTAAGATTTTTAGAATTTAATTGATAATCTGATATATCCTCCTTATCTATTAATACCTTCTTAATCATTATATTCCTCAAAATAACATTTTTTCCTCTCCATCCACAGGAAGTTTTTTTAAAACTTTCGTTAAATTCTTTTTTACTTAATTTATGAAAATCATCATAGGAATCCTTTTCCATAAAATCTAAAGGCTTAAAATCCTCTATTTTAGAGTAGAATATATTTTCATTATAAGGACATTTTTTTTGACAACTATCACAGCCAAAAATTCTTCCATTGAAAAGTTTTAAATATTTCTCTTCTACATTCTTTTTTTGTGTTATATAAGACATACAAGAATTAGTATTTGTCATTTTACTTCTATTTAAGACCTTGCTAGGACAAGCTTTATAACAAATTTCACAATCATTGCACTCCTTATATTCTCTTAACTCCTCTAAACTTCTTTCTTCATCACAAGGAATATCTAAATCAGTAATTATTTCTCCTAAAAAAACATAAGAACCATATTTTTTAGTTA
Source organism: Clostridium sp. TJA032 (assembly GCF_058310275.1). NCBI lineage: Bacteria > Bacillati > Bacillota > Clostridia > Eubacteriales > Clostridiaceae > Clostridium > Clostridium sp. TJA032. Next base: position 661,530 of record NZ_JBZEFB010000001.1, read on the forward strand.
TAAGCATATTATTTTTCCCTATAAAACCAACCTTAGCTAAATATGCAATATATCTCTCTGGTAAAGAGTTACTATCTACTAAAGCTATAGCTTCTCCTCCTAAGGATTTTATATAGTTTACTATTTTTTCTAAATAATTATTTAGTACAAAATGATAGTCCCTTCCCCTTGTATAAATAGAAAAACCATTCTCTTTACTTTCTCTATCATGTAGATATGGAAAAGCTATACTTATTATAGTTTTACCATTTTCCATGTATATATTTGGATTAATTCTCTTTTCTATATCTTGTTCTTCAAATTCATTTTCAAAATTCTTTTCTTTTCTTATTTCATAAACTTCCTTAAGTTCTGTAAACTCTCTACATTTTATAAAGCCTACTGCATCTAGTCCTAAAGAATTACAAAAACTTAAAATTTTTTCCTTCAATATGTTCACCTCAAATTTAAAAGACTATAGTTTAATTGACTTTTTATAAAGTTAATTAAAACTATAGTCCTATTATAAAACAAAATATTAAATATTCTATAAATCAATTTTTAAATTTAGCTGGTATTCCAACTGCTGTTTTACCCTTTGGCACATCCTTTAAAACTACCGCATTAGCTCCAATCTTTGCACCATCTCCTATATGTATAGGTCCTAAAACCTTTGCTCCACATCCAATAATAACATTATTACCAACAGTTGGATGTCTCTTACCTTTATGCTTTCCTGTTCCTCCAAGGGTAACTCCATGATATATAGTAACATTATCTCCTATTTCTGCTGTTTCTCCTATTACTACTCCCATTCCATGGTCTATAAATAAACCTCGTCCTATTTTAGCTCCTGGATGAATTTCTATACCTGTAAAAAATCTTCCTAGTTGAGAAACTAACCTTGCTAGAAAAAACATTTTTATATTATATAGTTTATGAGCTATTCTATAAAAAATTAAAACATGTATGCATTGATAAAGCAATAAAACTTCTATCTTTGTTCTAGCTGCGGGATCATTTTTCATAACATTTTCTATATCATATCTTAAATTTTTGAACAAATTTTTCACTCCTAAAAATTAATCATATAAGCCTGTTGAAAAATACTTTTCTCCTCCATCAGGTGCTATAACTAAAACCTTCTTATCCTTGTCTACATTTTTTAAAACTTCTTTAGCACCAAATAAAGCTGCCCCTGAAGATATTCCAACTAAAACACCTTCTTTATCTGCAAAGGCTTTTGCCATAGAATAAGCCTCTTCATTTGTAACCTTTATTATTTCATCAACAATACTTGAATCATATATTCCTGGTACAAATCCTGCTCCTATTCCTTGTATCTTATGAGGTCCTGGATTTTCTCCTGATAAAACAGCTGAATCCTTAGGTTCTACTGCTATTACTTTAATATTTTTATTGTATTCTTTTAACTTTCTTCCAACACCTGTAATAGTTCCTCCTGTTCCAACTCCAGCTATAAATATATCTAAATCTGGCATTTCTTTTATTATTTCTTCTGCAGTACTTTCATAGTGTTTCTTTGCATTTGCCTTATTTAAAAACTGTTGTGGCATAAAATATCCCTTTTCCTTTGCTAATCTTTCTGCTTCACTTATAGCACCTTTCATTCCTTTGCTTCCTTCTGTTAATATTATCTCTGCTCCATAGGCCTTAATCATATCTCTTCTTTCTTTACTCATAGTCTCTGGCATAGTTATAATAACTTTATATCCCTTAATTTTTCCTATCATTGCAAGAGCAATACCAGTATTTCCACTAGTTGGCTCAACTATAACTCCACCTTCTTTTAATAACCCATTTTTCTCCGCTTCTTCTATCATACCTAAAGCCGCTCTATCCTTTATACTTCCACCAGGGTTAAACTTCTCTAGTTTTACAAAAACCTTTTCTCCTTCAAATAGATTATTCGCTTTTAAAATTGGTGTATTTCCTATTAAATCTAAAACATTATTAAAAATCATATAAAATCCTCCTAAAAAATATAATAAAAAGTCTCTACTCTATTTAGAGACGGATTTTACTCCGTGGTTCCACTCTAATTAGGTAAAGACCTCACTTATTTAAAGTACTAAAAAATACTTAAATCACTTTAACGGGTGATACTCGAAAATTCCTACTTTTCAAAAATTTCAAAATTTCTGTTCAAAAGTGCACTTCTTATAAAGATTCAGTGAAAGATTTCCAGCACCACTTTCTCTCTGTAACCTCTCTTTATAATACTCTACTTTATCACAACATTTATCTCTGACTATTTTGATATGAATTATATACTTTATTATATTCTTTTATTAAAATTTGTCAACTAATCATTATACTTTTTCTTAAATTTCTTTTTCATATTATTTGGAATAAGTTCATCTACTATATCATGAATAAGCACCATACCAACTAACTTTTCTTCATAATCTACAACTGGAATTGATATTAAATCATATTTTGTGGATTTTTCTATAGCGTCTTCTATAGTACTATCTATATTAACGCTTATAGAAGATGTATGCATAACTTCTTTAAGTCTTTTATCTCCTTCATTCATAATTAAGTCTCTTAAAGTTACTACACCCTTTAATCTATCCTCTTCATCAGTTATATAAACATAGTACATAACTTCTTCATCAGCCTTTAATTCTCTTAAAAGTTCCACGGTTTCTTGTAGGGTAAGGTCTAAATTAAAGGATATAAAATCCTTATTCATTATACTTCCTACAGATTCATCTGAATATGCCATAAGTTCCTTAACTTCCTTAGCATCTTCATTTTCTAAGGCTATTAATACCTTTTCTCTTTCTTCTTCATCTAGTTCATCTATAATATCTGCAATTTCATCATTTGGTATATTTTCAAAAAGCTCTGCTGTTTTTGAATGAGAAAGCCCTTTTATTATACTACTTTGAACCTCTGGTTCTATTTCTTCTAAAGTATCTGCTGCTAAGTCTTCATCTAAGCTATCAAAAACTTTTTTTCTGTTAATTGCATCAAGTTCTTCTAAGATATCTGCCAAGTCAGCAGGATGTAGTTTCTGAAGCTTTTTATATGGAAGAGCTAGTTTTAAGTTATCATTTATCATTTCTAAGGATTCTACATCTTCCCACATAATAACTTTTTCTTGGAATTTTTCCTTAAAAAACCTAGCTAACAATTTTCCTAAGCCCTCTAAACCTCTACGTCTAAACTTTACTATTTTACCTGTTTCAACAGCTATTACTCTAAACTCTCCTGCAATCTTTACTATTCTTAAATCATCAACCTTTACAACTTTTTTACCCTTTAAATCAACTATCTTTTTATCTAGTAAATTCTGTGATAAAAGATAAGTATAATTTCTTGGAAGTATCTCTCTACTTCCTCTTATTTGTATTTTAAATTTCCCATTATCCTTTTGATAAAAGTCTATACTTTTAAATTCGTAATCGAATATTACCCCATCTCTTTTAACTTTATATCCTATAATTCTTGGGTAACCATCCTCTGTAGTTACGTAAACATCCTTTAAAACTCCTAGAACTTCATTAAATTCATCATAAATCTTTTTGTTTATTATATTACTATATAAAAACATTGTTAATTTATTCATATAAGCTCTCCTCCTTTTTAATTTTAAATTTTCAATTTTTAAAATTACCTCTAAGAAAAGGAGGAAGTTAAAAGGTTTATAGAGCTAAAAAGAACTTCCCTCTTTTCTTAATATTTAATTTTAAAATGCACCTATCTTCTCGAGGGCTATCTTCCATTTAGTTTCACCACCTATAATTACTTAAATTACATAACTCTCTAATTTATTATATTATATAAACTTTAAAATGCAACGTTTTGTAAATATTTAAATAAAATTATTTTTATTTGACTTTATCACTTTAATATGATAAATTAATGAACTAACAAAGCAAGGAGGTTTATTTATGAAAAAAACATTATTTTTAACAATCTCTTTTTTAATACTTTCATTATGTTTTTTAGGTTGTTCAAAAAATAAAAGAACAAATCCTAAAGAAAAAAATGAAGTTATAGTTGGAATAGATGATACCTTTGTGCCTATGGGCTTTAGAAATGAAAAGGGAGAGCTTACAGGCTTTGATATTGATTTAGCTAAAGAAACTTTAAAAAGACTTAATTTAAAACCTATATTTCAACCTATAGACTGGTCTATGAAGGAGACTGAACTTAATAATGGAAATATAGACCTTATATGGAATGGATATAGTTTTACAAAGGAAAGAGAAAAAAAAGTTTCTTTCTCTAATTCTTACTTAAAAAATAGACAAGTTGTAGTAACCTTATCTAATTCTAATATAAAATCTCTAAAAGATTTAAAAGGCAAGACTCTAACAACGCAAGATGGTTCTAGTTCCCTTCATACTCTTTTTAAAAGGGAGGATATTCTAAATATTTTAAAAAATAAAGAAGCTGTGCTTTATGATAATTTTAATGATTGCTTTATGGATTTAGAATCTAAAAGAAGTGATGCTATTCTCTGTGATGAAGTTTTAGCTAAATACTATATTTCTAAAAAGAATCCTAAAAACTTTTATATTTTAGAGGAAGATTTAGGAGAGGAAAGTTATAATGTAGGTCTTAGAAAAAATTCAAATTTACTAGAAAATATAAATAAAACTCTAGAAGAAATGAAAAGAGATGGTACCTTTAATAAAATTTATGAAAAATGGTTTGGAAATAATTAAATTAAGGAGGTTTTTATTTTGAACTATATAATTTCTTTAATACCTTCAATTTTAGAAGGTTTAAAAAATACCTTAGGAGTGTTTATTTTAACCTTAATATTATCTATTCCCTTAGGAATTTTAGTTGCTATTTTTAGATTATGCAAAAATAAATTTTTTAATTATATATCTTACATATATGTTCTAATTTTAAGAGGAACCCCTCTACTTTTACAATTAATTTTTATATTTTTTGGACTACCTTTAATAGGAATAACTTTAGATAGATTTCCTGCTGCTATTATAGCCTTTACACTAAATTATTCTGCTTATTTTGGAGAAATTTTTAGGTCTGGTATTAAGGATATAGATAAAGGACAATTAGAAGCAAGTAAAATCTTAGGTTTTTCAAAGTTATTTACCTTTAAAAAAATAATATTACCTCAGGCCTTTAAAAAAATTCTTCCTTCTTTAGGCAATGAAACCATAACTTTAATTAAGGATACTTCTTTAGTTTATGTAGTTGGTATAGGAGAACTTTTAAGAGCAGGGAAAATAGCAAGTAATAGAGATACTTCTCTTATGCCTTTATTTTTAGTAGGAATTATTTATTTAATCCTTATAATAATTTTAACTTACCTATTTAATACTCTTGAAAAAAAATATTCTTATTATGAAAATTAGGAGGTTTTAAAATGATTGAAATAAAAAATTTAGAAAAATCCTTTAAAGGAAAAAAAGTTTTAAATAACATAAATTTAAATATAAAAGAAGGAGAAATAGTTACCTTATTAGGAAAATCGGGAGCTGGTAAAACAACTTTAATTAGAATTTTAAATGGCTTAGAAAAGTGTGATTATGGCGATATAACTATAGACTCTTTAAAACTTTGCAAAGATGGTATATATAAAGATTCTAAAGCTTTTTCCTTCTTACATAAAAAGGTTGGCTTAGTTTTTCAAAACTTTAATCTCTTTCCTCATATAAATGTTTTAGAAAATTTAATTTTAGCTCCTGTTAACAATTTAAAAATGCCCTTAGAAGAAGCTACTAAAAAGGCTAAGAATATTTTATGTAAACTTTCTTTAGAAGATAAAGCTTTTTCCTACCCTTTTGAACTATCTGGTGGAGAAAAACAAAGAGTTGCAATTTCAAGAGCTTTAATGCTAAATCCTAAATATTTATGTTTTGATGAACCAACCTCTGCTTTAGACCCTATTCTTTCTTTAGAAGTTTCTAAATTAATAAAGAAACTTTCAAAAGAAAATATAGGAATATTAATAATAACTCATGATTTAAACTTTGCAAAGGATGTTTCAAGTAAAATTATAAAATTAAATCAGGGAAACCTAGAAAAAAATTTTTTACCTTAAAAGATAAAGACTATATTAAAGTCTTTAAAAGATAAAATTTAATCTTAAAACTTAATATAGTCTTTTAAAAATTCTATTTTTCTTAAAGCTAATAAGTAAGTAACTTCCTAATATTCCTAAAATCAAATCACTTACTATATACCCATTTAAAAATTTCATCCCTAAAAATCCTAAAGAATTTTCAATTATTACAAAGGCTAAAATTACACTTAAAATAAAAAGTCCTCTTTTATCTGAATGACTTTCCTTTTCTAAAAAAATAAAAAAACCTAATAAAATTGATAATAATATTATAAAGATAGACTTTATAATGTTTTCTCCTAAAGCACTTACTAAGTACCCATAGTCTAAAGAAATTTCAAAATAAGTTCTAGAAAATCCTATAAAAAATATTAAAGATATTAAAATTAAAAAAGGCATAAACTTAAATATTTTAAATTCTTTTTTATCACTTCTAAGAAAAATAAAAAAAGCAATTAAACTTAATATAGGAATATAGATTATATCTAAAAAAACTACATATTTAAAAAGACTTATATACTCTTGCTTATTAAATACTGATAGCACTATTAAGGTAACTGCTTTTAAAAACTGTAAAAAAAATACTAAATATATAGTACCTTTTAATTTTTTAGGTGAATATTTATAATTTCCAACTAAATTATTTATAGCAATGAAAATTATAAGAAACAATATTGTGTAATAAATAAATCTTTCATTCATAAAGCCCTCCTAATTTATTTTTACCTTTCTTGTTTACATATTAATCTCATTACTATAAAGTATTATTTATCTTTACTATTTATTCCTAAAACTTGAATTCCATCTTTGATACATTGAACTCTTAAAGGAAAATCTGGTCCTCTCTCCCCATCTATATCTGTTACTATATCCTCATTAGATTCTATAAGAAGTTCATCTGTTTTTATGTACTCAATTCTAGAATCATTTAAGTGTTCTCCCTTTAAAACCTTTATAAACATAGGTATTAATTCTGGTATATGACAAGCTTTAAAAATTACTATGTCTAAAAGTCCATCTTGAACCTTAGCTTTTGTAGCTAATTTAAAGTTCCCAGCTGTTTGCCCATTAAAAACAAGCATTAAATATATAGGTTCATCAAACACCTTTCCGTTTGCTGTTATCTTAACCTCTAATTTTCTAAAATTAGGTATTTCCTCTAAGCCCTTTAGGTAATATGCAAGTTTTCCTATAGTATTTTTTAAATTTGTATCTGTTTTTTGAGACACATCTGTAAATAGTCCTGTAGATAATACATTTACAAAGTAATTATCATTAACCTTTCCTAAATCAACACCAACTGCATGAGAATTTAATATCTTCTCAACACAAGCTCCTGCATCTTGAGGCATCTCTAAATGCTTTGCAAAATCATTAGCAGTTCCAACTGGTATTATTCCTATAGGAATATCTAAACCTCTTTTTTTCATAGCATTTACAACAGTATCTATTGTTCCATCTCCACCTGCTATAAGTATGTATTCATAAGAGGAGTCTACAATATCAAAAGCATTTATAACATCTACTCCCCTTTGTATTCTATAAGGAACTATGGTGTATCCTTGTTCTTGATGCATAGTTATTATTTTATCAAGTTCTTTTAAAATAGCATTTTCTCCCGAATATGGATTATATATAAATCTTACCTTTTTCAATGTTTTTCCCTCCACTTTTAATTCTTTGTTATAAATAAATTAAATTGATATTTCCTTCAATTAATGGTATGATTTTTAATATATTATAAAACCCTGCAATATTATAAAATTATATCATTTGTTAATCTTATTGTCGATAATCTAGTATAAGTAATTAAATTTTGACTTATACTAAATTTATGAAATAATAATTATTTTTTTAATCTCATTAAAGTATATATTAAATTTAAAGTATATTTTTAAGATTTAACTTAGTATAATTTTATATTGTTAATATTTTTATTAGGAGTGATTATATGAGAAAAAGTAGTATACCAAATATATTTACTTTTATAAACCTATCTTTTGGTATATTATCATTATTACAAAGCTTTAGAGGAAACTATTTACTATCTGCAATATTTATAATTTTAGCTGGTTTAGTAGATAGATACGATGGTAGAGTTGCCCGTTATTTAAAGGTTTCTAGCGACCTTGGTAAAGAGTTAGATTCTTTAGCAGATTTAGTATCCTTTGGTGTTGCACCTGCAGTACTAACTTTCTTACGTTTCGGATTTTTTGACCTTGATTTTTCAGGATCACATATTATATTAATTATTATAGGATATGCTTTATTGCTTTGTTTCCCAATTTGTGGTGCTTTTAGATTAGCTAGATATAATGCAACACAATTTGATGGTGTTTTTAGAGGAGTACCTATAACTATAGCTGGAGCTGTAGTTGCTTTATTTATTTTATTATCTTTAGTAATTAATTTTAACATAATTTTCCCAATTGTAATTTTATTAATCTTTTCTTACTTAATGGTTAGTAATATTGAATTAAAGAAATTTTAATAAAAAGTCTACTTATGAAAAATTCATAAGTAGACTTTTTAATTTGCTATTCTCTATTAGAGTTTTCGAAAAGAACATCCTCTTGAACTTCAGTTAAAATTTTATCCTCTGAAACTTTTTCCATTATAAATTTAGACTTTAATTTAATGTATTTAATATAAGCTTCTTCATTATCCTTAATTACATCTAAAATTGAGTCAATAATTTTACCCATCTCATTTACTCTATCTAAAGCTTCATCTAAATCTCTTTTCCTAACCTTACATATATTATTTAACTCTCCTGTAGCTCCAACTAAAAGTCTATAAGTGTTTGCATAACTATTTAAAACAGAACTCAAACTATTTATTTCCTTAAAATGCTCTCTAAAAACCTCATTTTTCGCCATAAATTCTCCCCTTTACTTTTTAAATTTAAAATTATAAATCACAAGTAAATACTACATCTTTAAAATCTTTTCCTTTACTTTTTAAAACAACTTTTCCTCTCCATAAAAAATTTATATGTTCTAAAGTTTTTTTTGCATTTTTTGTTTCTAAATATCTTCCATCAAAAACATGTTCTAAATATAAAATCTTATTTTTTTTATCAACCTTCTCAACTCTTATATAGGGAATATTTCCCTTTCCACATCTATCTGAAATTAAATTTCTAATATCTTCCCAACCTAAATCATCTGATACTTCTTCTACGATATAATCAAAACCTCTTTTCCCATATTTAAAAAGATTAAGTTCTATACATAGTTCCCTAGTTAAATACTTTCTTATAAAAGATGCATCTCTTTCTAAAGTTCTAACTTTAAAAAGCTCCTCTTTTCCATACCTTTTTTCTATATCTTGAAAAATTTTAAATCCTAAGTAATAAGGGTTAATGCCATAACCTATAGGACAAACTATATCATTATGTCTTTTTAAAAATTCTAAATGCATTCCTTGATTTAAATTCAATTTTTTCAAAATATTATAATGCCAATAACTTGCCCAACCTTCATTTATTATTTTACTTTCAATTTGAGGATTAAAATAAAGGCTTTCTCTTCTAACTATTTCTAGAATATTTTTTTCCCATTCTTCTAAATCGCTATAATCTATTAAGAACTTCAATATATCATCATATCCATCAAAACAAATAACCTCATCGCTTTTAAATTCTTTTTCTTCTTCCTTTAAAACTTCTTTATTTAAAGACTTATATTCTTTTTTATTAAACTCTTTGCTTACTTGATACCTTATTGAATGAGCAGCATCTAAAATTTTTTCTACCCTTTCATAGCCTTTTTCTTTTATATATTTTCTTATTATATCTTCATTTAATTTAAACATTTCTAGGCTAGTAGAAGCCTTTGTTTCTTCTTTAAACAACCTATTATTTTTAAAAAAATCATTATGTCCATATACATGAGCCATAGTTAAAATTTGCAAAAGCAAATTATTGTTTTTCATTAAATAAGCTATGCAAGGATTAGAGTTTATAACTATTTCATAAGGAAGTCCCATAAGCTTTAAAGAATATAAAGTTTTATTTTTTTCATAAGCTTTTCCATAACTCCAATGAGGATATCTACAAGGCATACCTAAATAAGCCATGTAACTTAACATTTCTTTATAATTTATAATTTCAAATTCTTGATTATAAAAATCTAATCCTTCTTCCTTAGCTATCCCCTCTATTTTTTCACTAAAAAATCTTAAATCCTTTAAGGTATAATCCATATTTAAAGCCCCTTGTTAAATTTTACTTACTACTTATTATTCACCGTCCTCTTTAGATAGTATATATTTTATAGAATTCCACAACTCTTTCTTATCCTTTATCTTAACAGAAACAAATTTATCACTTTTTATTTCTTTTTTAAATCTGTAAAACATTGTTGTAGAATATGTTGAAGGAAGAAGCTCTATATAACCAAAAATATTACTTATCCTACAAATTTCTTCTACAGACTTCATAGCTTTTTCATTATCCTCGCTCCAATTATCCCCATCTGATGCATAAAAGGGATAGATATTCCATCTTCCTTTATCATACTTATTCTCTATTAACTCTATAGCCTTATTTATTCCTGAAGATATATATGTCCCTCCTGATTCGCCTTTATGAAAAAACTCATACTCGCTAACATTTTTAGCCTTAGTTGTATGGGATATAAATTCAAATTCTAAATTATTATATTTTCTTTTTATAAATCTAGATAAAAGGAAAAAAAATGACCTTGCTAAATATTTTTTTGTATTATCCATAGAACCTGATACATCCATTATAAATATCATAACTGCATTACTTTCTTTTTTAGGAGCCCTCTTTGTTTTATAATACCTTAAATCTTCCTCTCTAAAGGGTACTCTTTCTAAGAAATAATCTTTATCTTTTTCCTTTAAAATCCTTTTTCTTCCCTTAGCTCTAGCTATTTTACACATTGAGCTTTTCTTTTTTGAAATTCTTGATTTAATCCCATGCCTTTTATAGCCTCTTTTTTTATTTGATTTTTCTATATTTATTTCAGAATACTTCTTTCTATCTAAATTGGGTAAATTTAAATCTTCTATCATATATTCCATTATTTCTTCTAAAGTAATTTCTGTTTCATAAAAGTCTTGCCCTTCTTCATTTCCTGCCTTTTTATCAGAAATCGCCTTTCTTTTATCACTTGATATTCTATCTCCTCTTTTTTCTTCTCCATTTCCTGTTGTTACTCCCTTATTACCCTCTCCGAAGATAAACTTATATTCTTTTACTCCTTTAATCTGTATTTTATAAATCTTATTTTTATTTTCCTGTAAGATACTTTCCTTTGATAAAATATCTCCTAGATTTTCCTTAATTAGCTTTTCAACTAATTCTTTATGTCTTCTTTTATCTTCTAAGGCTCTATCATATTCTATATAATAATCTTCTATTCCTCTGAATATAGCCATATTTTAATCCTTCCACAAATTATTTGAAGCATATTTTAATATAACCTCACAACAATGAGGACAGTAACCTATTTTTTCAAGTTCTTTTACCATTAAATTATATTCTTCCTCCTGTCCTTTATCTCTTATTCTAGATTTTGTTACTATTCTAGATAAGTCCTTAACAGAAGAAGTAAGTTTCTTTTCAATAGCCTCTTTTAAAGGTTCATAAGAACTATAATCTATTTTCCCTCCATTTCTAACCATATAAAACATGTAAGATGTTACATCCTTTCTAAATCCCTTACAAGAAGCCTCTGATATGCCTATCTGTTCCTCAATACTTCTCATAAAGTCTTCATCTACCTCTAAGTCTTCCTTTGTTGTAAAATCTTTAATCTTTGTTTTATTTACATAGGCCTCTGCATTATCTATATAATTATTAAATAAACATTCAGCTTGTTCCTTAAAAGAATGAATAAAAGCCTTTGTTATTTCATCTTGAAGAATTATATTATATTCCTTTCTAACAATGTCCTTAATATATCCTAAATACTTTTTCTTTTCTTCTATATAAACATCCATATCCTTAATAGCTTTTATCAAACTATCCATAAGACTTAATGGATTTATACAGTTATGTTCTGCATTACATAAAGAATTATCTATAGCTTTTATTATAAATCTTGTTGAAATCCCCTTCATACCTTCTTCATTTTCATATTCTTCCTTAAGTTCTGAAATATCCACTCTATTTATACTTCCATTTTCTAAAACTTCAGAGCCATTATAAAGCTTTAACTTTGTCATTAAATCAACCTTACTAGAAGGTATTAATCTTGTTAATATAGCAAATATAGCTGCAATTTCCATGGTGTGAGGAGCTATATGGGCCTTAAAATTTGATTTTTTTAATATTTTTTCATAAATTTTAATTTCCTCATCAAGTTCTAAACAATAAGGAACTTCTATTTTAACTATTCTATCTAAAATAGCTTCATTTGTATGGTCTGCTTTAAATCTATTCCATTCCGCTTCATTTGAATGAGCTATTATAAGCCCATCAAAATATATCATAGCTCCCTTTCCTGGAGAAGGTATTAACTTTTCTTGAGTAGCTGTTATTATTGTGTGTAAATACTCAATATCATTTTTAAATATTTCAATAAATTCAACCAATCCTCTATTTCCTACATTAAAAGCTCCATTTAAAGAAAAAATTCTTGGGTCTTCCTCTGAATAAATATCCATTTTAGAAATATCAATAGACCCTGTTAAAATTGAGGTGTCTTGATTATTAGGGTCTACTGGAGGTACAACCCCAATTCCCTTTCTAGACCTTACAGAAAAATTTTTAGTTGTTACTGGAAATCTTTCATATTCACCGGAAAATTCTCTTAATAATCTTTCCTTGCAGACAGGACATAAATCACCTTCTATTTTAACTCCTAAAATCTTGCTAAATTCTTCTCTTAAATGCCTTGGTATTAGGTGAAGAGGCTCCTCATTCATAGGACATCCCTCTAAAACATATATTTCTTTTGAAAGCTCTAAAAGCTTTTTTATAGAATCTACTAAAGATGACTTACCTGCTCCTACAGGTCCTACTAAGTATAAAACTTGTCTTGCTTCTTCTCCATTCATTGATGCTGAATAAAGGTAGTCCATTACTTTCATAATAACTTTATCTATTCCATAAAAATTTTCCTTAAAAAAATTATATTTTTTTATCTTATCATTTCCATAGAGTCTTCTTATTTTTATATTTTCTTCTGGTTTCAATATTTCAAAGCCTTTTTCTAAAATAAGGTCATAAATTCTTTTATGAGAAAGTTTTATAATATCTTTATCATTTTTTATAATATCTAAATAATCAAGAAAGGTTCCTTTAAACCTTTGCTTATTATGTTTTTCCCTATCAACTTTTATAAGCTCCTTAAAATCCATTATAATCCCTCCTTTATCTTAAATATATTCTCTTTATGTTATGTTCTATGACAAAATATTCTTTTAAATAAAAAAGAAGCTAGTAAAAACCTAACTCCTTTTTTTATATCTATCATAATCTCTTAAAGTTGTAAGAATAAATGCACCATATTTTATTATCTTTTGTTCTCCAAGACCTCTTATATCCCTTAACTCCTCTTTACTTTTAGGATTTTTATTTATTATTTCCATAATCATAGAATCTGTAAAAACTATATAAGGTTTTATACCTTCTTTTCTTGATATATCCTTTCTTAAAATGCGAAATCTCTTAAAAAGTTCTAAATCATTGCAAATCTCCTCTTCTTTTTTGTTTACATTTAAGACTACCTTTTCTTCTCCTTTTAATATAGCTATTGATTTTCTGTTTAATTTAACCATAGAATATGTTCCTTTTCTTCTTTCTAAGGCTTTAATAGCTAAAAGTTCATTAATTATATCTTTTATGTATTTACTTGTATACTCTTTCATAATTCCAAAGGTAGATAACTCGTATAACTTATATTTTTCAATTTTTTGTCCATGTATCCCTCTTAAAATATCTATTAAAACACTCTCACCAAAAGATTCCTTTGTTCTATATATGCAAGATAATATTTTCTGTGCTTCTAAAGTCATATCAACTAAATCATTACTTTTTAAACAATTAGTACAATTGTTACAATACTTTATAGAATTTTCTTCTTCAAAATAATCCAAAATATACTTTCTTAAACATTTATCATAATTACAAAACTCTATAATTTTTTCAAGCTTTTTAAACTCTATATTTCTTCTTGAAATTTCTGTAGTAGAACTTATTAAATAATCCATTATTCTTATGTCCTTTTCAGAATAAAGAAGATAACATTTAGAAGCTCTGCCATCTCTTCCAGCTCTTCCTATCTCTTGATAATAATTTTCTATACTCTTAGGAAAAGTAGCATGTATTATAAACTTAACATCTGGCTTATTAATTCCCATACCAAAAGCATTTGTAGCTATCATTACATTTATATTATCTTTTAAAAATTCCTCTTGATAATAATTCTTTTCCTCCTCTTTTAAAGCACCATGATACTTTCCTACACTTTTCCCTCTATATTCTAAACACTTATAAAGTTCTTCAACTTCACTTTTAGTAGAACAATAGATTATTCCAGATTCCTCTGAATATTCACTTATAATTTCACTTATTACTTCTAATTTATCAACTTCTTTTAATACGTTTATTTCTAGATTATCCCTACTAAAACTTCCTTTATAAATAAAAGGATTTTTAAGACCTAAAAGAGCTATTGAATCTTTCATAACTAATTCTGTTGCAGTAGCAGTAAAAGCTGTAATAATCGGTCTTTTTTTAAATTTATCAATAAAAGGTCTTATTTTTCCGTAGCTTTTTCTAAAATCATGTCCCCAAATTGATACACAATGTGCCTCATCAACTACTACTTGTTCAATATTTGCCTTATTTATATTATCTAAAAAATATTTATTTTCTAATCTCTCAGGAGAAACATAAAGAAGCTTTATATCTCCTTTTATAAACTTTGAAATTATATCTTTTACACTTGAAAATTCTACTCCTCCACTTATATAGTCTGCCTTTATTCCTAAAGAATTTAAATTATCAACCTGATCTTTCATAAGCGATATCAAAGGAGAAATCACAAGAGTTGTCCCTTTAAAAATATAAGCTGGTATTTCATAACATAGGGACTTTCCTCCCCCTGTTGGCATTATGCAAAAAACATCATTTCCACCTAAAATTTTATCAATTACCTCTTCTTGCCCTTTTCTAAAGTTTCTATATCCAAAAATATTATTTAAAACCTTAAATTTCTCTCTTACCATATCCCTCTCCTAACTTTTAAGTTTTATAATTTAAATATTTTATATAAAAGAATTTAAATTATAAATATTATACTATAAATAAAATTTAAATAAAAAGAGATTCTAAAACTTAAGAATCTCTTTTAATTATTTCATCTTTTATATTTAATATTCTAAATTATTCATTATATTTAAAAATTCTCTACTTTTATTTCCTATATTATCACTCTTTAATAAAGAAGATATAACAGCAACACCATCTACATTTTCCAAAATTTCCTTGCTTAATTTATGAGTATCTATCCCGCCTATGCCATAAATAGGAATAGGAGAAACCGCTCTTATTTCTTTTAAGATTTTTAAATTTATTAAAGTTATATTCTCTTTACTACTACTTTTAAATAATGCTCCAACCCCTAAATTATCTGCTCCACCCTTAATAGCTTTTAAAGCCTCCTCTTTATTGTGTACTGTAACTCCTATAATTGAATCTTTAGGTAATATTTTTCTAGCTAATAAAATATCCATATCATCTTGCCCAATATGAACCCCCTTAGCATTTATAGCTAAAGCAATATCAATTCTATCATTTATTAAAAATAATGCCTTAAATTCTTCACAAAGCCTTTTTAATTCTAAAGCCTCTCTACACATTTCTTTAGTATTTTTATTTTTTGCTCTATACTGAACAATTGAAACTCCTCCTTTTAAAGCCTCTCTTGTTTTTTCTAAAAGCTCTTTAAATGTAAGGTTATAATCAGTTACTAAGTATAACTTTTTTTCTTTAAATCTCAATTTAAATCCCCCTATTTAAATCTCTTAAACTTTAATAAAATTTGTGAAAATGATGCAAAGGACCTATTCCTCTTCCAAGTTCTAAGCTATTTTTTATTGATTCTGTAACATAAATTTTTCCAAGTTTTATTGAATTATAAAGGTCTATTCCCTTAGCTAAATTAGCCGTAATAGCTGATGATAAAGTACAACCTGTTCCATGAGTATTTTTTGTAATTATCCTTTTTTCTCTAAAAAAAGTAAATTCCTTTCCATCATATAAAACATCTGTAGCTTCTCCCTTTAAATGCCCTCCCTTAATTAAAACATTTTCTACTCCTAATTTTTTAATAAGATAAGCTGCTCTTTTCATATCTTCTAAATTAGATATTTTTATCCCTAAAATTTCTTCAGCCTCTGGTATATTTGGAGTTATTAAAGTTGATATAGGTATTAAATTTTTTATTAAAATACTTTTAGCCTCCTCTTCTAAAAGCTTAAATCCATTTTTTGATATCATAACAGGATCTAAAATTATTTTAGGTAAATTTCTTATTTCTTTTAAGGCTTTATTTATTGCCTTAATCGACTCTTTTTTATAAACCATCCCTATTTTTATAGCATCAACATTTATATCTTCAAAAATAACTTCTATTTGTCTTTTTATAATACTAGGATTAATATCCATAACCTCAAAAACTCCCATAGTATTTTGAGCCGTTATTGAAGTTATTACACTCATTGCATAAACTCCATTTGCAGAAAATGTCTTTATATCACCTTGTATACCTGCTCCTCCTGAACTATCTGACCCTGCAATTGTTAATGCATTATATAATTTATACATATTATCTCCTTTCAATAAAAAAAGCATATATAAGCCATAAGCTTATATATGCTAAAATTAAATACACTAATATCTTAGGCTTCCCTACGCTAGAATTATCTATATCAGGTTAAAGGGTCAAGAAATTTAATTTCTACTCTCAGCTAGATATAAAACTAGCTCCCCTAGCAAATTTATAAAATTATATTCCAAATAATATCATATATTCAATTATTTATCAATAACTCCTTTTGAATTTATTTTATATAAGTACTATAATTTTAATATATGATAAACTTTAGGAGGAAATTATATGGTTAGCTTAATTTTAGAAGGAGGAACTTTTCGCCCAATTTTTAGTGCTGGAGTTATGGATGCACTTCTTGATAATAATATAACCTTTCCCTACTGTATTGGAGTTTCTGCTGGAATAACTAATGGTTTTTCATACTTTTCTAATCAAAGGGGAAGAAATATTGAAATATTAAAAAAATATAGAAATGATAAAAGATATTTAGGTTTAAATAACATTTTCAAATGTAGAAGTATTTTTGGACTAGATTTTGTATTTGATGAATTAGCAAATAATCTTTATCCTTACAACTTTGATAATCTTTTAAATTACAAAGGAGAGATTTTAGTTGGAGTTACTAATGCAAATACAGGTAAAACTGAATATTTAAATGGAAAAATTAAAGATGATAAATATATGGCTTTAAGAGCAACCTGCGCTATTCCACTTTTATTTCCGCCTATAAAAATAAATGGAAATGAATATTATGATGGTGGCTTATTAGACCCTATCCCAATAAAAAAAGCTATAGAAGATGGAAATGAAAAGCACTTAATAATACTTACTAGACCAAAAAGCTATAGAAAGACCTTGAAAAAAAGTAATAAATTAGCTTCTAAAATAGTAGGCTCTAAATATCCTAAATTAAAGGATTCTTTTTTAACAAGACATATAAAATATAATGAAACAGTAAGATTTTGTGAAGAATTAGAAAAGCAAGGAAAAGCTATTATAATAAGACCAGAAGAAAAGGAAGCTATTGAAAGTTTTGAAAAGGACATAAATAAATTAGAAGAAGCTTATTTATGTGGTTATAAAGCCTGCATAAAGAATATAGAAAAAATCAAAGCTCTATTCAATTAGGGACAAATAAAAGAGACTTTAGTAAAACTTTTAGTCTCTTTTATGGTATTAAATTATATTTCTCTACAACTTTCTCTTTTTATTAACTTAACAGGTAAAACTATTTTTTTTGATATTTCCCGTTCTGTTCTCATTCTTTCTAAAAGAGTATCAACAGCAATATTCCCCATATGCTCCGTAAAAACTTTTACAGTTGTCAAAGAAGGAGTTAAAAATTTAGCAGTACATATATCATCAAAACCTAATATACTTATATCTTCAGGTATTCTTAACCCTTTTTCAAATATTGCTTTATAAGCTCCTATAGCCATAGGATCACTAGCTATAAAAAATGCTGTAGGAAGATTTTTTTCTTTTAATATTTTTTTCATAAGTTCATATCCATGTTCTGGTAAAAATTTTCCTTTTAAAACCCATTCCTCTCTGTAATTGCCTATTTTCTCCATATATTCTTTAAAAGTTTTTTCTCTATAATTAACCTTCTTAATAGGTTCACTTCCATTATGAGTAACAGATTCCCCTCCTAAATATCCAATATCTTTATGACCTAAAGATGTTAAATAATCTAAAGAAAGCTTTACTCCATACTTAAAATCTACAACTACAGAATCATATTTCCATTCATCAGGAGAAGAATCTACAAAAATTATGTTTTTAGATAATTTCTCCATTATGTTTATTTCTTCCTCATTAAATATACCAATTGCTAATATTCCATCTAAATCTCTATATTCTTTAGTTCCTTCATTTATAATCTTTTGAAAATCTATAGGTTTAAATTTAATTTTTTCTTCATTACATTTCTTTTCCACAGCCATTCTAATCGAAAGAAAATATGGGTCATTTAATTCCTGTATTTCTGTATACCAATAAACTATACCTATAGTATAATTTTTCATCTTACTTCTTCTCTCTTTTACAGGTATATAATTTAATTCTTCTGCTATTTCCATTACCTTTTTTCTAGTTTCTTCAGATACGTTAAGAGTTTCATCTAAATTTAAAACTCTAGATACAGTAGCTATGGAAACACCAGCACTTTTTGCAATATCTTTAATAGTAGCCACATAATCACTCCTTACTTTTCCTAGTTTATATTATATATTTTTTTACTAAAATGTTCTAACATTTTATTTGTATAATATATAAATTTTAACTGAACAAATATAAAATAATACTTTATTTAATTTTTTTTAACAAATTTCTCTTGTTTAATTTCCATAATATGTTATAATTTACTTAAAATTACATCAAATTTTCTAGTAAAATAAGGGAGGATATATTATGAAAAAGAAAGGGTTAGCACTTATTTTAATTTCAGCTTTAACTATGGGAACATTAATCGGCTGTGGAGGTGGCGCTCCTTCTAATACTAATGAATCATCTACTGAAGCTCAAAAGGAAAACGATTTACCTAAAATAGGAGCAACAATTTATAGCTTTGAAGACAACTTTATGTCTTACCAACGTAGAAATATAGAAAAACTTTCTGAAGGACAAGCAGAATTACTTATGAATGATTCTCAAAATAATCAATCTAGACAAATAGAACAAATAGATACTATGATTGCTAAAGGTGTTAATATTCTTGCAATAAACTTAGTAGACCCTAAATCTGCACCTACAGTTATAGATAAAGCTAAGGCAGAAAATCTACCTGTTGTATTCTTTAATAAAGAACCTGATGAAGCAGCTATGCAAAGCTATGATAATGCTTGGTATGTAGGAACTACTTCTGAGGAATCTGGAGTAATACAAGGTGAAGTAATGGCTGAAGGTTGGAAAGCTAATCCTAACTGGGATAAAAATGGAGATGGAAAAATTCAATATGTAATGCTTAAAGGAGAACCAGGACATCCTGACGCAGAAGCACGTACTAAATATTCTATTGAAACATTAAATAAGGCAGGAATAGAAACTGAAGAATTAGCTATGGATGCTGCTATGTGGGATTCAACAAAGGCAACTGAAAAAATGGATGCTTGGATTGCTAAAAATGGTGATAATATAGAAATGGTTATTTGTAATAATGATGGCATGGCTCTTGGAGCTATATCTTCTCTTGAAAAAGCAGGATATTTAGATGGAACTCCTGAAAAATATGTTCCTGTATATGGTGTAGATGCAATCCCTGAAGCACTAGATAAAATTAAATCTGGAAAAATGGCAGGTACAGTACTAAATGATGCTAAAAATCAAGCTAAGGCCTTAGTAGAATCTTGTATGAATTTAGTAAATGGTAAAGAAATAACTGATGGAACTGAATGGAAACTTGATGATAAAAAATCAATTCGTGTTCCTTATGTAGGTATAAATAAAGATAATATAACTATCGCTGAAGATTCATATAAATAATCAAAATTTAAATGGGATATATCAAATATTTGATATATCCCTCTTAATAAAGCAGGAGGTAAAAAAGATGAAAAACTCTTCAAACCTTTTAGAAATGCGAAATATCTCTAAAGAATTTCCTGGAGTAAAAGCCTTAGATAATGTAACTTTAAAAGTAAAATCAGGCTCTGTTCATGCTTTGATGGGAGAAAATGGTGCTGGTAAATCCACCTTAATGAAGTGCTTATTTGGAATATATCACCCAAATTCAGGAGAAATTTTTATTTCTGGCCAAAAGGTACAATTTAAAAACTCAAAACACGCCTTAGATAATGGAGTATCTATGGTTCACCAAGAATTAAATCAAGTTAGAGAAAGAAATGTAATGGATAATCTTTGGCTTGGTAGATATCCTAAAAAGGGATTTTTTATAGATGAAAAGAAAATGTATGAAGAAACAGAAAAAATATTTAAGGACTTAGATATAAATGTAAATCCTAAGGATAAAGTTTCTAATTTATCTGTTTCCCAAATGCAAATGGTTGAAATAGCTAAGGCTGTTTCATATAATTCTAAAATAATAGTAATGGACGAGCCTACTTCTTCTTTAACTGAAAAAGAAGTAAATCATCTTTTTAGAATAATAAATAAACTTAAAAAACAAGGTATTAGTATAATTTATATTTCTCATAAAATGGAGGAAATATTAGAAATTTCAGATGAAGTTACCATAATGAGAGATGGTAAATGGATTGCTACTGAAAAATCCTCTGAACTTACTATGGATTTAATAATAAAACTTATGGTGGGAAGAGAACTTACTGATAGATTTCCTAAAAAGGATCATACTCCTAAAGAAACAATCCTGGAAGTAAAAAATCTTAGTGATAAAAAACATGAACTAAAAGATGTTTCTTTTGAACTTAGAAAAGGTGAAATTTTAGGAATTGCAGGACTAGTTGGTGCTAAAAGAACTGAAACATTAGAAACTCTTTTTGGTCTTAGGGAGAAAGAAAAAGGTGAAATTTTACTTCATGGAAAAAAAGTAGATAATAGTAGACCTTTTAAAGCTATGAAAAATGGTTTTGCTCTTGTTACTGAAGAAAGACGTCAAACTGGAATCTTTGGGAATCTGCCAATAGATTTTAACTCTATAATAGCTAATATAGATAATTATAAAACCCCTTCAGGACTTTTATCAAATAACAGAATTTCTAAAGATACAAAATGGGTTATAGATTCAATGAAAGTAAAAACCCCAAGTCAAAAAACATTAATAGGTAGTCTATCTGGTGGAAATCAACAAAAGATAGTAATTGGAAAATGGCTTCTTAGAAAGCCTGAAATTCTCCTTTTAGATGAACCTACTAGAGGTATAGATGTTGGTGCTAAATTTGAAATATATCAACTTATAAATGAACTTGCAAAGGAAGATAAAGGCATAATTATGGTTTCTTCTGAAATGCCTGAACTTTTAGGTGTCTGTGACAGAATACTAGTTATGAGTAATGGAATGGTTTCTGGCATAGTTGATGCAAATGAAACAACTCAAGAAGAAATTATGCATCTATCTGCAAAATATCTATCAGTATCAGGAGGAGTTATAAATGGAAATCAAATCAAAGAAAAAGTTTAATTTTAATACACAATGGCTTATGAATAATGCTATATATATTGTTTTACTTGTTTTATTAATAGGAATTTGTATTATTTCACCAGATTTTTTATCAATAAAAAACTTTATTAATATATTAAGCCAATCTTCATCTCGTATAATAATAGCTCTTGGAGTTGGTGGTATACTTTTAACAGCAGGTACAGACCTTTCAGCAGGTAGAACAGTAGGTCTTTCCGCTGTAGTATCAGCTTCTTTACTACAAGCTGGTGATTATGCCTATAAAATGTATCCTAATTTACCTGAACTTCCTATATTTCTTCCTATTTTAATAGCAATGATTGTTTGTGGAGTTGTTGGTCTTATAAATGGATTAGTTGTTTCTAAATTTAATGTGCCTCCTTTCATAGCTACTTTAGGAATGATGACAGGAATATATGGTATTAACTCAATATATTTTGATAGACCTCCTTATGGTGCTATGCCAATTGGTGGACTTAGTCAATCTTTTAGCAATTTTACTCTTGGCTCTATTCCTATTTACGGCAATATAAAAATTCCTTATTTAGTTATATATGCACTTATTGTAATTGCTGTAATTTGGACTTTATGGAACAAAACAAAATTTGGTAAAAACCTTTATGCTATAGGTGGTAATAGAGAAGCTGCTGTAGTTTCTGGAGTTAATGTAATGAAAACACTTTTACTAGTTTATATGTTAGCTGGAGTTCTTTATGGTTTTGCAGGAACCTTAGAAGCAGGTCGTGTTGGTAGTGCTACTGCTAGTACTGGTGAAATGTATGAATTAGATGCTATAGCTTCTTGTGTTGTTGGTGGTGTATCAACTGCTGGTGGTGTTGGAACAGTTCCAGGAATCGTAACTGGAGTTTTAATATTCCAAGTTATAAACTATGGCTTAGCTTTCATAGGAGTAAGTCCTTATTTACAATTTGTTATAAAAGGCTTAATTATAGTATTAGCTGTAGCTCTTGATATGAGAAAATATATGAAAAAAAATTAACAAAAAATGTATGGAAGAATATTCTTCCATACATTTTATTTTATAATATACTAAATTCAAAGGATGTATTTTGAGTATATTTATTTCCTGCTTTTAAAACTATATAATCTAAAAAGCAATCATCATAGCCTATTGGTAAAGATTGTGTTTCAAAGCATATACCATCATGCTTTTTAGCAACCTCTCCTTTATCTAAAGGTAATTCATCAGGAAAATTCATTGAATAACAAACCACGGCTTTTTGGTCTGTTTTAACCTTCATAACTCTGCCTGAAACTTCATCTATAAGCATAGCATCATAATCTGATTTTTTATTTAAAACCCAAGGATGGTCATAGCCTGAACCTATTTTTAATTGAACATCCTCTTTATATATATCCTCTCCAATTTTTTTAACCTCTCTAAAGTCAAAAGGTGTTTTTTCCACAGGTAATAAGTTCCCCGTAGGAATTAAATATTCATCTAATTCACAAATTTTATCTGCATCTATAAAAAGTTTTTCATCTAATACAGTTCTTTTACTATTTCCTGATAAATTAAAATAAGAATGATTAGTTAAGTTTACAATCGTATCCTTATCTGAAATCGCTTCATATTCTACAGAAAGCTTTTCCCCTTGTAAAATATAATTTACTGTAGTTTTTAAGTTTCCAGGAAAACCACCTTCTCCATCCTTACTAAAATAAGTAAAGGTAGCTATTAACTTATCTCCTTCTTCTTTATAAGAATAATCCCATATTTTTTTATTAAAACTATGTTCTCCTCCATGAAGACAGTTACCATTATTATTTTTGTCTAAATTATAAGTTACTTCATTTAACTTAAAAGAAGCTCCTCCTATTCTTCCTGCAACCCTACCAACTATAGCACCTAAACTTGATGGATTATTTATATAATTTTCTTCTTCTTTATAAGTAAGAACTATATTCTCCTTAACTCCTCTTTTATCCTGTACACATAGTCTTTCTAAAGTTGCCCCTACATTTAATAATTCTAAAGATATCTTTTCATTTTCTAAAAGTATTTTACTTATTTTATCATTAATTTTACTTTCTTTAATCAAATTATTCACTCTCCTCTCATATTTATAAGTAAATTCTAACAAGTTAAATTGTATTTTTCAACAAGTTTAACCTTTTAAAGCGCCTATTTTAGACAATGATAATAATAAGTATATATTTTAAAATAAATTAACAAAAAGTTAGTAAAATTTTTAGTAAAACATTTGATTTTTACCTTCTGTAATCGTATAATTAAATTACAGATTTTCTATTTCGGAGGTATAAAATGGAATTAAATAAACTTAAATTAGATTTTATAAATAAATTTGGAGAACAACCTGAAGCTTTATTTTTCTCACCAGGAAGAATAAATCTTATAGGAGAACATATTGATTATAATGGAGGCTTTGTTTTTCCTTGTCCAATAACTCTTGGAACTTTTGCTGCTGCAAGTTTAAGAGAAGATAAAATTTTTAGAGCTTACTCTCTTAACTTTGAATCTCTTGGAGTAATAGAATTTTCTTTAGAGGATTTATCATACAAAAAAGAAGATAATTGGACAAACTACTTAAAAGGAGTATTAAAAGTTCTTTTAGAAAAAGGATATAAAATAGATAAAGGATTAGATTTGCTTATATACGGTAATCTTCCAAATGGTGCCGGTCTTTCTTCTTCAGCTTCTTTAGAAATGTTAATTGTAAAAATATTAGATACTTTCTTCTCACTTAACATTTCAAAAGTAGATGCAGCACTTATAGGTAAGGAAGTAGAAAACACTTATATAGGTGTAAATAGTGGTATAATGGACCAATTTGCAATTTCTTTAGGAGAAAAAGATAAGGCAATTTTATTAGATTGTAATAGCTTATACTATGAATATGTTCCTTTAAACTTAGGAGATAACTCAATAATAATAATGAATACTAATAAAAGACGTGAACTTGCAGATTCTAAGTACAATGAAAGAAGAAAAGAATGTGATGATTCCTTAGAAATATTAAAAAAATATGTAGATATTTCTTCTCTTTGTGAATTAGATTTAGATGAATTTGAAAAGTATAAAGATAAAATAAATGACCCTATTAAAGCTCGTAGATGTTATCATGCTATTTCAGAAAATGAAAGAGTAAAAGAAGCTGTAAAAGCTTTAAAAGAAAATAACCTTGAGCTTTTTGGAAAACTTATGAACCAATCTCATATATCTCTTAGAGATGACTATGAAGTTACAGGTAAAGAATTAGATACCTTAGTAGAAAATGCTTGGAAACAACCTGGTGTTTTAGGTGCTCGTATGACTGGTGCTGGTTTTGGTGGTTGTGCTATAGCAATAGTTAACAATAATAATGTAGATGAATTTATAAAAAATGTTGGACAATCATATAAAGATGCTATAGGCTATGATGCTTCTTTCTATGTAGCATCTATAGGTAATGGTCCTACTAAGCTTTAATATAATTTTTAGCTGTATCAAAATATATTAAGCTTAAAATATTTTAAAATATATAAATAATCATTATAAGCTAAATTAAATCCCTTAAACATATTATAAAAATTTTACTAAAATGCAGTAAATTAAATATATTTTAAGCTTATAAAAATATATTTTGATACGCTCTCTTCAATTTAATTAAGGAGGATTTTCCAATGTATAATTTAAATGCTTTAATAGATAGATTAATAGAAATATCAATAGAAAATAATCTTATAGAAAATATGGATAATATATATGTTAGAAATAGACTTCTTAGTCTATTTAATGAAAATTCATATACTCCATGTGAAGAAAAACTTAATCTTACTCTTCACGAAACTTTAAATGAACTAATAAATATTGCTATAGAAAAGAAAATTATAGAAGATGCTTTATATGCAAAAGATATATTCTCTAGTGATATGATGAATATATTCTTACCAACTCCTTCTATAATAAATAAGGAATTTTATAAAAAATACCATATTTCACCTAAAGAAAGTACAGATTATTTTTATTCTTTAAGCAAAAGTTCAAATTATATAAGAACTGATAGAATAGCTAAAAATATAAGTTTTAAAGCACCATCTAAATACGGAGTTATGGACATTACAATAAACTTATCAAAACCTGAAAAAGATCCAAAAGAAATAGCTTTAGCAAGAAATTCTGTTAAAAGTAATTATCCAAAATGTTTATTATGTATTGAAAATGAAGGCTATGAAGGAACAGTAACTCATCCTGATAGAGCTAATCATAGAATGATTAGATTAAACCTAAATGATAAAACTTGGATGCTTCAATACTCTCCTTATCTTTATTATAATGAGCATTGTATAATTCTTTCAGAAAATCATACTCCTATGAGAATAGATATTTCTACATTTAAAAATCTATTAAGTTTTGTAGATAAATTCCCTCATTATTTTGCAGGTTCTAATGCTGATTTACCTATAGTTGGAGGCTCAATCTTATCTCATGAACATTATCAAGGAGGAAATCATAGATTTCCTATGAATGATGCAGAAAAATTATTTGATTTTTCTTTAAATGCCTTTAAAGATGTGGAATGTGAAGCTATTAAATGGCCTATTTCTACAATAAGATTAAGAGGTGAAAATATAGATTCTTTAGTTTTAGCCTCTGATTTAATATTAAAAAAATGGAGAGATTATTCTGATGAAGCTTTAGGAATATTAGCCTATTCTAATGAAGAAAGACATAATACAATAACTCCTATGGTAAGAAAAGAAAAGGGTAAATTCGTAGTTGATTTAGCTCTTAGAAATAATAGAACTTCTAAAGAGCATCCTCTTGGAATATTCCATCCTCATAGTGAAGTGCATCACATTAAAAAGGAAAATATAGGTTTAATAGAAGTAATGGGACTTGCTGTTTTACCTGGAAGACTTTTAAAGGAACTTGAAACAATAAAAGAATACTTAAAAGATGAAACATCCTTAGATAATATTGAAGATTATCATAGAACATGGGCTCTTGAACTTAAGAAAAAGTTTGATTATTTAAAATCCTCAATAGATTTAAATGACTTTGTAAATAAAGAATTATCAAATAAGTTCGTAGCTGTTTTAGAACATTGTGGTGTGTTTAAACTAAATGAAGAAGGCTTAGAAGGCTTTAAAAGATTTATAAAAATACTTAATAGCTAAAAAAGATGTATCAAAATAGATAAATACTATTTTGATACATCTAATTTTTTTAATAAACTACTTAAAAATTCAATAAAAACTTATATTAATATTTATAAAAACAACTTCCTCCTATAAATTCTCTCAAAATTGAATTTTCTGGTACCCTTTCTTCCTTTACATCTACAAAAAACTTTAAGGTATTTATTAATCTTTTAACTTCATAATAAACACTACTATTTTTATCTACCCTTTCTAACTCTTTTAAAGCATACTCTTTTAAAACTGCTAGTTCATATACTAAAGTTGAGTTAAACATAACATCAGCCTCTTCTTGATAAACAAATATATTCTTTTCCTCTCCTCTTTTTATAGAACTCCACATTTCTAAAGTTTGTTCAGCTCCATATCCTCTTGACAATGAATCTCTTACTATACGTCTTATTTTTCTTACATCTGTAGTCGGTATTCTATTATGATTATCTAAATTTAATTGAGTTAAAGCAGATATATAAATCTTAAACTTATTTTTTAAGCTAATTTTTTCTGTAAGTTTTGGATTTAATCCATGTATTCCTTCTATAACTAAAACACCATTAGTAGGAAGCTTTATTTTATTTCCTAACCACTCTCTTTCTCCAAGCTTAAAATTATAAGAAGGTATTTCAACCTCTTTCCCCTCTAAAATATCATAAAGATTTTTATTAAATAAATCTAAATCTAAAGCATTTATAGATTCAAAATCTGGTTTTCCTTCTTCATCTAAAGGAGTATGAAGTCTATTTATGAAATAATCATCTAATGATATAGCAATTGGAATGTATCCATTAACTCTAAGTTGTATTGAAAGTCTTTTTGAAAATGTTGTTTTCCCTGATGAAGAAGGACCTGCAATTAAAATAATTTTAACATCTTTTCTTTCACTTATCATATCTGCTATTTGGGCTATCTTTTTCTCATGCAAAGCCTCTGAAACTCTTATTATATCTTCTTTATCCTCTCCTATTAATTTATAATTTAAAGAACCTACATCTGGTGTTCCTAAAATATTTAACCATCTTTCATTTTCTCTAAATACACTAAATAACTTCTTTTGTTCCTTAAACTTTGGAACTATGGTTGGATTTTTATAACTTGGAACCATAAGTATAAATCCAGGATTATGATATAATAAATCAAAATACTTTAAAACACCAGTTGAATAGGCCATATCTCCATAAAAATAATCATATCTATCCTCTAATTTATATAAATTCACATACTCTTCCTTAACCCAATTTAACAAATCAACCTTATCTTTCATTTTATAAGACTTAAATATATCAATAGCCTCTTTTTTAGGCATCTTTATCTTTTCTATTACAATATTTTTATTAATTAATTCTATCATTCTATTTTTTATCTTTAATACATCTTCTTTATCTAACGCCTTTTCTTTGTGAATCTCTCCAAAGGTTCCTTTACTTATAGAATGTTCTATATTTATTCTAGCTTCTTTAAATAAATCTAAAGTAGCTTTTATAAAAACAAATTGCAAAGTTCTACTATAGGCTATTTTTCCCTCAGGATTAGAAATATCTATAAACTCTAAAGGTCCTTCATTATTTATTAAATCAGTAAATTCATAATATCTATTTCCTTGTTTTACTAAAGTTATAGGAACCTTTTCATTTATATAATCTTTTCCTAAAAGCTTTTCATATCTATCTCCCTTATTTATTATAAATTCCTTTCCCTTTAAAAAAACTTTAAATTTCTTCATAACTACCCTTCCTCTCTACTTATAAGAAACCTCATTGTTATTATACACTTAAAACTTTCAAAAAATTATTTATTTTTGTATAAATCTTAATAAAAATTGTTACCCTACTTAACAGGAGGTTTTTTTATGCTAATAACTTTTATAAGGACTGTAATACTTTATTTTATTGTAATTTTGAGTATTAGACTTATGGGGAAAAGACAAATAGGAGAACTTCAACCTTACGAGCTTGTAATTACCTTAATGCTATCTGACCTTGCCTCTTTGCCAATGCAAGATACTCGTCTTCCTCTCCTTTTAGGAATAGTACCTATAATTACTCTTTTATTTGTAAAAATAGTAATTTCTGAAATTCAACAACATAGTAATTTATTTGAGAGAATTTTAGATGGAACCCCTTCAATAATTATAAGCAATGGAAAAATAGATTTAAACATGATGAAAAAACAAAGACTTACTATGAATGACCTTTTAGAAGAATTAAGAAGTGCTGGTTTTTTAGATATAAAAGATATACAATATGCAATAATAGAAACTAATGGAACTATTTCTATTATTCCTAAAAGTGTATGTGATACTTTAAAAAGAGAAGATTTAAATATAGAAAAAGAAGAAGCAAAAATGCCAATTGTCTTATTTGAAAGAGGAAAATTAAATAAAAAGGCCTTAAAAGAAATAAATAAAGATGAAACATGGTTAGATAAAAAACTAAAGTCCCTTAATTATCCTAAAAAAGAAGAACTTTTTCTTATTATGCTAGATTCTAAGGGAGAGTTTTATATTCAAAAAAATTTATCTAAGAAAAAAGAGGACATAGCTTTATGAAAAACACAATAATTTCTTCAGTTATATTTTTTTCTCTTCTTGCATCTATATTGTTTTTTAATAATAAGTTAATAAAATTATGCGATAATATAACTATGTATAGTAACGAAATTGAAAATACTTTGAGCTTAAAAGATTTTAAATCTTCCTATGAAAAGTCCTTAAATTTAAGTAAAATATTAGAGGATAATTACCTCTCTTTATCTCTTTACATAAACCATGAACAACTAGACAACTTAAATAAGGAAATTTTAAGCTTAACTCAATATATAAAGGCAGAGGATGTTTCAAGTAGTCTATCTTCAATCCATGTAATAAAAATCTATACAAAGCATATAAAAGATATTCAAAAGGTTAACATAGGTAATATTTTAAATTCCAATTTAAAAAATATATTTTATTGTGGAATTTATAATGATTTTAGTTTATAATATTATTTGAAAGGGGCAAGTCCCGCATGGACTTTTTTTGTCCCTATACAAAAAGTTAATGACAGATTTTGAAAGGTGGTAAACAAAATGGCATTAGTTAACGCAAAAGAAATGTTAAATAAAGCAAGAGAAGGAAAATATGCTGTTGGTCAATTCAACATAAATAACTTAGAATGGACAAAAGCTATATTATTAACAGCTCAAGAAAATAACTCACCAGTTATATTAGGAGTATCAGAAGGTGCTGCTAAATATATGTGTGGTTTTAAAACAATAGTTGGAATGGTTAATGGAATGATGGAAGAATTAAAAATAACTGTTCCTGTAGCTCTTCACTTAGATCACGGTAGTTACCAAGGAGCTATAGATGCTATGGCTGCTGGATTCTCATCAGTAATGTTTGATGGATCACACTACTCAATTGATGAAAACATAGTAAAAACTAAAGAAATCATAGATTTAGCAGCTGCTAAAAACATATCTGTTGAAGCAGAAGTTGGATCAATTGGTGGAGAAGAAGATGGAGTTGTTGGTGCTGGAGAAATCGCAGACCCTGCTGAATGTAAGCAAATAGCTGATTTAGGTGTTACTATGTTAGCAGCTGGTATAGGAAACATCCATGGAAAATACCCTGCAAACTGGGCTGGATTAAACTTTGAAG
The DNA here is from genome assembly GCF_058310275.1 of Clostridium sp. TJA032. NCBI lineage: Bacteria > Bacillati > Bacillota > Clostridia > Eubacteriales > Clostridiaceae > Clostridium > Clostridium sp. TJA032. Next base: position 692,297 of record NZ_JBZEFB010000001.1, read on the forward strand.
CTTTAGCTAACATTAAAGCTGCTACTGGAGATATGCCTTTAGTATTACACGGTGGTACTGGAATTCCTTCAGATATGATAGCAGAAGCTATTTCTTTAGGAGTATCAAAAATAAATGTTAATACTGAATGTCAATTATCATTTGCTGCAGCTACTCGTAAATATATAGAAGCTGGAAAAGATTTAGAAGGAAAAGGATTTGACCCAAGAAAATTATTAAATCCTGGATTTGAAGCTATAAAAGCTACAGTTAAAGAAAAAATGGAATTATTCGGTTCAGTAAACAGAGCTTAATAATTTACAAATAAGAGAGATTAGATTTTTCTAATCTCTTTTTTTATTTTAAAAAGCTTTAACTTTTAATATTCTTTTCACTCTCTTATATTTTGTTTATAATAGTAATATAAAAATTTTGGAGGTAATTATTATGAAAGAATTAGAAACTAGAATTATGGATATAGATGTAGAAAATTTAAGAAATACTCTAGTAAAACTAGGCGCTAAAAATGTTAAAAGGGAAAATCAAATAAATGATATTTTTGACTTTCCAGATAGAAAATTATTAAACAAAAAAGGATACGCTAGAATAAGAACTGTTGAAGACCTTATAAATAATAAAACTATTTACTTTATAACTACAAAGAAAATGATAAGCCAAGAAGAATTTAAGGTTATGGAAGAAAATGAAACTATTATAGAAAACGGTGAAATTGGAAAAAACATTTTTACTTCTTTAGGCTTAGAGCTTTTTCAAAGTATAAAAAAATATAGAGAAAGTTATAGTTATAAAAACTCTTTAATTGAAATAGATATTAACGACCCTTCTTTTTGCCCCTTTCCTTATGTAGAAATAGAAACTACTTCTCTTGAAAAACTTAATGAAATTTTAAAAGATTTAGGATATTCTATAGAAGATACTACATCAAAAACTATTTATGAAATTTTAGAAGAAAGAGGATTATGCCCTGATTCTAGCAAAAAAGGAATTTAATCTTTTAAATAGGATGACTTTTAGTCATCCTATTTAAAAATATTCTTATTTTTAATTTTATCCTTTATTATCTTAAATATTTTCCCACTTTTTTTAGGAACTGCAAAGCTATTATGATGATATCTCTTATTATTTAATATATCCTGGGAAAACATTTCTAATTCTATTACTAATTGTTCATATTCCATATAGTTTTCTTCTAATCCCTCTTCAAATAAGCTATCTTTAACTAAAACTCCTATACCCTTTTGCCAAGTAATATTTTTTTTATTACATGCACTTCTAAAATCCTCTAATAAAATATTTAATGGCTCACTCTCTTTAAAAACATCAAAATTTTCGTTTAAGATAACTGAAAGCTTTATTTCCTTAAAAAAACTCTTTCTTTTATTTTCCTCTCTAATCTTCTCTATAAACTTTCTGTCAAAATCATTTAAAATATTATTTTTAATAGAAGAAATAAATATTACATTGTTATAATCCCTTATTTGGTTATTAAAATTATATAAAAAATTCTCTTCTAAAAAATTTATACTAAATTCTACTTTTTCTATAAGACTTTTCTTTATGCATTGGCTTATATAATAAGCATTACTTTCCTTATCTTTAAAATCATTAATTAATATCAATACCCTTTTCACAAAACACCTCCCAAAATTTTACAATTTAATTATATTATATTTTACATTTTTTGTATATAAAAAAAGCAAGCTATATAAATAGCTTGCTTTAAATTATTCTGTTAAGTTTAAAGAACTCTTCTAGCTCTTCCTATTCTGCTCCATGGAACAGGAGCTATAGAAACAAATTTTCCTTTGTTAGGTGATTCTATCCATTGGTTATTTCCTATATACATTCCTACATGACCTAAATCTTTAAAGAATAATAAGTCTCCTGGCTTTGCATTACTTGGAGAAACCTCATATCCATTATTTATTTGGTCATAAGTACTTCTTCCTAAATTTACACCTGCTTGTTTAAATCCCCATTGCATTAAACCTGAACAGTCAAAAGCTCTATAATTTCCATTTAAATATTGTGAAGGAATATCATAGAATCCTCTTCTTGCATGGTCTGGGAAAGTTTTTCTTAAATTACTTAATAAATTTGAAGTTAAAACTTCTCCTGTTCCCCCATAAACATAAGGTGCTCCTAATTGTTGTTTCATAGCACTTAAAACTTTTTCATATGTTCCTTGATTAACTTGTCCATTTTGACTTCCGCCTGTATTTCCTTCATTTGAAGTTACTATTTTAACATATTCTTGATTTAAATAGCCAACCTTACCATTATAATTAACCTTAAACCAGCCTGAAGCTGTTTTTCCTTGTATAGTAAATTGTTCATTTGGTAATAAATATGCTAAAACTGAACTATTAGTATTTGGTTGACTTCTAAGTCTTAAATTACTACTAACATTTACTACTTTTCCAGTTTTGCCTTTATAAGTTTCATCTAAACCAGAATTTCCACTTCCACCTTGGTTGTTATTTGAATTTCCTTCTTCTATAAGTTGTACAAAGTCTCCATGAACATGTCCTCTTGTTCCTTCAGCTTCAATATTATACCATTCTCCACTTCTGCTTTGTATATTAAAAGTATCTCCTGCACTTAAAGAACCTACAACTGAGCTACTTGTACTTGGCTTTTCTCTAACTCTTAAAGAAGTACTTACATTTACAACCTTACCTTTTTTACCAGCTACAGAAGTATCAACCTGTGAATTACCCCCATTATTTGAAGAATTATCTCCTACCTTTACATAATCTCCATGGATATATCCTGTAACTCCATTTGCACTTATATAGTACCAATTGCCACTTTTTCCTTTTATCTCAAAGCTATCTCCACCTCTTAGGCTTCCTACAATGGCACTACTTGTACTAGGTGATTGTCTAACTCTTAAAGAAGAACTTACATTTATAACTGTTCCTCTTTTTCCAGCTAAAGAAGTATCTAAATTACCACCTGAATTAGAACTTCCACCTAATTCCTTTACATAATCACCATGAATATATCCAACTTTACCCTTAGCACTTATTTTATACCAAGCGCCTTCTTTTCCTTCTATATTAAAAACTTCACCATTAGTTAAATATCCAAGAACCTCACTATTTGTACTTGGACTTTTTCTAATTCTTAAATTTGTACTAACATCTACAACTTGTCCTTTTCTTACGCTTCTATCTGCATTTGCTTCTAACTGCTTTGCATTTTTATGTTCAGCTGCATAAGCCTTTTCGCTATGTGCAGTAACTACACATACCGTTGTTACAGCAAAAAGTAATGCTGCTATTTTATTTTTATTCATACACAATCCTCCCTAGTAGTCATATTACACCCCTACAAAAATAATCCTTCACTTCTATAATATATTTTTTATAAAGATTAATCAACAAAATAGTTACAAAAAAATTTCAAAAGAAAAAGAGATTACTGTAATTTATTCAGTAATCTCTATGTTCTACTACTTTTCTAAAGTTAATAAATCATCAGATTTTTCAAAAATATATTTATAAGAATCTAAAACTCCTTGCAAATAAAATTTTGCTCCTAAATTTTCAATAAAAAATTTTATTATATCTTCTAAAAATTCTTCATCTAACTTTTCTTCTTTTTCCTCCTTAAAATATTTTAGAATTTCCTTTTTCAAAAACTCCTTCTTCTCTTTAGAAATATCAAAATTATTATTTATCTTAATACTTCCTCTCTTTTTATTATCTATTGTTATATCACTTATAAAAAAACTTGTATAACAAATTCCCTGCTTATCATAATAATCTTCTTTGTTACCATAATATCCTTCTTCAATTTTATTTAAATCATCTTTTTCCATTTTACTTTCACGCCTTTAAATTTAAAATTTTTAATATTCCTTTATATATTTTATTCAAAAAATATTCTAAAGTTACTTAATATAAGTTTTATCTTTTAAGTTTTTATAATAAAAAGTTTATTTTATGATTATATAAATTATTTCTGTAAATACTAACTATGAGGTGATTTTATGTATAAAGCAATTGGTATAAATAAAGACAAAGAATTAAAAGCTTTAAGAAAAAAAACTAAACGCTTTGTTCCTCCATATCATTATAAAAAAACTTGTTCTTGTCATAATGAAAAAGAAAATATAAATAATTCTTTTTCAGAACCATTAAAAAATATAAAAAGATATGAAAATATAAAAGATGGACATTGCAAATTAAAGCCTTGTATTTTAGATAATAATTTTAAAATAAACAAAAAATTTTTATTAGCTTCTCTTTTAGTATCTACAGTAAGTATTATAGGACTTAGCTGTGCTAAGAAAAGGAAAAAAAATAAAATCAATATTTTAGAAACTGCTACACCACTACTAAAACTTACTAAAAACTTATTCTAAAAAATAAAAGAAGCCATAAATCTATGGCTTCTTTTATTTAAGTTAAATTTATATTTAAATCTATTTTATTAAAGATTCAAACTCACCCTCTACAACCTTTACTAAGTCCATAGGCTTTAACTTTATTTGATGACCTATTTTTCCTGCACTTACTATCATAAACTTTAAATCCTTAGCACTTTCATTTATAAAGGTTTTATAATTACGTTTTAATCCTATAGGAGAACATCCTCCTCTGATATATCCTGTATATTTTAATATATCTTTAACTGCTATCATTTCAACCTTCTTTTCACCAGCTATCTTAGCAGCATTTTTTAAATCTAATTCTTCTGCAACTGGTATAACAAAAACATATAACTCTTTGCTTGTTCCTTGAGCTACTAATGTTTTAAATACATTCTTCTCATCCACTCCAATTTTATGAGCTACTGAAATTCCATCTATTTTCCCATCTTCACTTTCATAACTTAACATATCATATGAAATATTCTTAGAATCTAATATTCTCATAGCATTTGTCTTAAGTTTTTTATCTTTTGCCATAAATTTCACCTCTTAAATATTAAATACTTTATTATTATACAATAAAATAAAAGTATAATCTTATATATTTAAAATAGTTATATTCATATTTTTTATATTTCTCTTAGGAAAACAAAATCTGTTACTTCCTTTTTTAAATTATCGTAGGAAGTACTATTATCTATTTTAAAATCACATAACTTAATTATTTCTCTTGTATCTTTTTCTAAATCATCCTTAGAATTTTGTTCATACCCATCTCTATTTTTTAGTCTTTTTCTTCTTACCTCTTCACTACAAGTAACTCCTACACTTTTAAAACCATATTTTTTCCAAAACTCAAGGTCTTCATAAGTTCTTCCACCAGTTACTATTATAAGCTGTTCATCATCTATTTCATATACAAATTCCTTCTTAAACTTTTCTAAAATTTTTCCTAAAACATAATAGCTTAAAAAGTTTTTATCTATTTCCTTTAACTTTAAAGCTGTATCTACATAAAATTCTCTTTTTTTATTACGCCATTTATCTTCAGCTAAAAATATACAAGACATATCTCTAACTAAATCTCCTATATTGAAGAAACTAACACTTTTTTCTGAATACTCATTTATAAGTTTAGCTACAGTATCTTTTCCTGAACCTTTTTCTCCAAAAATTATTAACCCAACCATAGTTATCAATTCCCTTCTTAGCATAAGATTTACATAATAATTATAACACCTCTTTAAATTTACAATTTTAAACTATTCTTTAAAATTTAGTATAATTTCTCTCCCCTCAAAAGCTAAACTAGAGTTTTGAAAAATATTCTTTGCATTATTTATAAATTCATAAGGCTCTTTAAGGGAAGGGCTAAAATGAGTTAAAACTAAATCACAAACCTCTCCCATTTTTCCTAAAGAGGCAGCTTCTTTAAAGGTCATATGTTTATTCTTTATAGCTTTTTCTTTATCCTCTTCACTTCCATAAGTTCCTTCACAAATATATAAATCACTATCCTTTATAAATTTAGGTATTTGTTCTGTAGGCCTTGTATCTGTGGTAAAACTTATTTTAATCCCTTTTCTTTCCTCTCCTAATACCATATCAGAGGAATATTTAACTCCTTCAAATAATACATAGTTGTTTTTTTGTAATTTAGACCATATTGCCTTTGGAATATTATTTGCCATAGCCTTTTCTATATTAAATTTTCTTTTTCTTTTAATCATAAAAGAATATCCATTACAAGGTGAAGAATGATCTAAATCTAAAGTTTCTATGCTTAAATCTGTATCACAATCAAGGTCATAATTTAATTGTAACCTAGAATCTTTTATAGAAAAGTCTATATTTTTTGCTTCTTCTATTATCTCTATATTAAAGGGAAGATATGTAAGTGTTACTGAAAAGCCTTTTAAAACTTCACTTATCCCCCTAGGTCCTATTATATATAAATCCTCAACTCTTCCACTATTACCAATTGTAGATAATAATCCTGGTAAACCATAAATATGATCTCCATGAACATGACTTATACATATAATATCTATTGACTTAAATCCTGTTTTTCTTTTTCTCATGGAAACTTGAGTTCCCTCACCACAATCTATAAGAATATTTCTTCCTTTAAAATTAACCATAAAGGAAGATAAAAATCTATCAGGCATTGGCATTCCTCCACCGCAACCTAAAAAAGTTAAATTAATCATAACTACTCCTCCTAAAAGTCATTAAATCTCAATGTTTTTAAGTAAAATATACCATAAGGAAATAATAAATACTATTTTATAAATATAAAATAATAAATAAAAGATATCTCTTTTAAAGAGATATCTTTTATTTAAAATAATTACATTCCTTTTCTTTTAAAGACCTTTTATCAAAAGGGTTTGTAACTAAAGCTCTTAAAAATAGTTGAGGATAGTTAGCCTTTAACTGTTTCATGTATTGAACCCATTCAAAGGTTAAATATTTATATGCAACATTTATATCTTTTTCTATATGATTAACTTCATATTCTTCTAATCTATGAGAAAATCGACTACTTAACTCCTCCCTTAAATGCATAAGACATATAAGCATTTCTGAAAATTCTTCATGTTCTATTAACATAGGATTAGTTATTAAATTTATTACTAAATCTTTTTGTGAATTTAACTTATTTTCTAAATATATTAAATCTATCTTGTTTATATCAATTTCATAAGAATAATTATTCACAACTTCTTCTAATCTTTTAAAATCATTTTTATTCCATTCCTTCGTAACTAAAACTTCTTTTGCAATAATTTCTGTACTATCATCTGCAAAGACAAATATATTTAAAATCTCTGTTCCAATTTCACTAAAGAAAACTCCAATTAACATACTTAACTTATCTTTTAAATGTTCTTTTTCTCTTTTTTCAAGTAATTTATCAATTACTAAAGTAGTAAAAAATACTTCCATAGGTATAAAAGCTATGTCTGCAAAAAGAAATATTAAAGTATGATTAAGATCATTAAATATAAGATAGTGTAAATAATGCAAAAATAAAGACAATCCTATTAACCCAACACCAATTAGTAAAAATTCCTTTTTCTGCTTGCTCATATTCTGTTTCTCCTTTGTATTTAAAGTCATTCCTATTTAAGACATTATATATTATAACCTTACTTTTAAACTCTTTCTATGCTTTTAAAATTTAATTTACAAAGATACTTACAAATAAAATATATATTAATTAAAACTTATACTTAATTTATAATCTAAATCCTTAAATAAAAAATCAGTTTATAGAAAGTTTTCTATAAACTGATTTTTATTAATTATATTATTGCTTTTTCAAGACATAAAAAAGGTTCTACTATATCTCTCATAGACATCATTTCCCCTACATGGACATATCCTAAATTTTTATATAAATTGACAGCATTTTCATTTTTATGATAAGCACTTATTCTTATGGAGTTACATTTTTTCTCTTTAGCCATTTCTTCTATAAAATCTATCATTTTTTTACCATAGCCCTTACCTCTATGTTCTGTAGAAACAGCTATTCTATGAAAAGATAAAAATGGACCATCTACTTGCCATGAAATATCATTATAAACATCATAGGCATAGTCATTTACTGTAGCTACTGCTACTATTTCTCCTAATACCTCTATTCCATAAAGATGATTATTAAAAATATCTTTCAAAATTATTTCTGTATTGGGATAATTTTCATTCCAATTATAAAGACCCCTTAAATTCATTTCCTTTACAACATTATCATAAATACTTTTAACTTTTTCTAATTCTTTTTCTTCTATCAATCTTATTTTCATTTTCCTTATACCTCTTACTAAAAACTAATTTAAAATAATGCCTAATTAAATAATTAACTAAAACTTACCCCATGTTCATATCTCCTTTAAATGTTAATAATAAAATAACTTTAATTATGTAAAGTTCTCTTTACATAAAACCCTCTTTAAATCCACTTAATTACTTATCGTGGAATAATTTTATTTTATTCAAAAGGAAAAGTCAAAGAATTTTTTGTTAACATTTTTCTATTAAAATTTTATTAACATTTATCTTTTAATTATTTTTTTGATATACTCTATTTATAGAGAGGAAGTGGAATTTATGTTAAAAAAAATTAATTTTCATACTCATACTAAAAGATGTAAACATGCCCTTGGAGAAGATGAGGATTATATTAAAGAAGCCCTTAAAGAAAATTTAAATACCTTAGGTTTTAGCGATCACGCTCCTTATGCTGACAATAGATTTTCTCTTAGAATGAACTTCAATGAACTTTGTGAATATAAAGATTCTTTAGAGAAATTAAAAGATAAATATAAAAATTATATAAATATAAAAATAGGTTTAGAAATAGAATATTTGCAAACAGATGATTTTTATTATAACTACTTAAAAAATGAATTAAAATTTGATTATTTAGCTCTAGGGCAGCATTTATTTTTAAATGAGGAAGGAAATCTTAAAAATACTTACAATTTAGATAGCACAGAGGATTATATAGATTATGCAAAAAGTATATCCCTTGGAATAAAAAGTGGTTACTTTAGTTTTATAGCCCACCCTGATTTAATCTTTATAAATAATTTCCCTTGGGATGAAAATTGTGATTTAGCCTGTGATATTATAATTTCCTATGCAAAAAGATATAATTCTATCTTAGAATTTAATGCTAATGGTTTTAGAAGAGGAAAGAAAAAATTTATAGATGGAGAACGTTTTGCATATCCTTATGAAAAGTTTTGGGAAAAAGTTTCTTTGTCTAATGTAAAAGTAATAATTAATTCAGACTGTCATAATCCTAAAGAAGTCTTTGACTCTTATGTTTATTATGCTTATGAAAAAGCTAACTCACTTAATTTAAATCTAGTTTATGACATATAAATTTTCTTTTAAACTTTCTATTTTTATTTAAAAAATACAAATTTAGATAATATTTTTTCATTTAATAGTAAATATTACTTGACCAAAGGTAAATTTATATATAAAATATATTTAGAATTATTTCATGTGCTAGGGGTGCCTATTGGCTGAGAGATGATATTTTTATCATTAACCCTCAACACCTGATCTGGTTAATTCCAGCGTAGGGAAGCGTTTAGGGCTGTATTTAAACCAGATCTTTAAAAAGATCTGGTTTTTTTATTTAAAATATTTAAACTCTCCCTTAGCACAATTAAAGTTTAAGAAGGGGGGACTGAAAAACTATGATGTCATTTTCTCAAATAATAAATGATTTTATTCAAAGTTTTTCATCAATTAATTTAGGAGGAAATTTTAAGGAGATTGTAACTAATCCAATGACAATTCTCGCTTTAATAGGGGTCCTAATTATATTATTTTTACTTATAAAAGCTAAAAACATAAAATTTGATGCAAAAATGCTTACAACTATAGGAATTGCTTTAGCTCTTACTGCTGTTTTAAATATGCTAAAGATATATAAATTTCCACAAGGTGGAGGAATAACTTTAGGTAGCATGATTCCTATTATACTAGTTGCTTACGCTTATGGCCCATTAGTTGGAATGCTTACAGGATTTTTATTTGGGATAATATCCTTATTTATAGACCCATATATTATACATCCTGTTCAAGTTCTTTTTGATTATCCAATTCCATATATGGCTTTAGGAGTAGCAGGTTTCTTTAAAAATCATAGAATGTTTGGAGCTATAGTTGCGATATTTTTAAAATTCTTAGCTCACTTTATTTCAGGAGTAGTATTCTTTGGTTCTTTTGCACCCGAAGGAATGTCTCCAATTTTATATTCATTCTTAGTAAACGGTGCATTAATAGGCGCTGATGGATTAATATGTATAATTATTTTAAGCATATTACCTGTAAATAGGCTTATTAAGGCCATAAGACCAAAAAACATAGCAAATAACTATGCTTCTTAAAATACTAGGGTTAGATTATTTAATTAATCTAACCCTTTTTATTTCTTTAGTAAAGAATTATACTATAATTAAGAAATTTAAAGTTATATCAAATTTAAAGGAGGTACTTATGAGTATTAATCATGGTGCTAATTTATTTGATTTATCAGATAAATTAGGAGTAAATAAAAACGATATAAAAGATTTTAGTTCAAATATAAATCCCTTTGGTGCTTCTAAAAAAGCTAAAGAAGCTATTTTAAAAAATATAGATTTAGTTTCTATTTATCCAGACCCTAAATATAAAAGATTAAAAGAATCCATTTCTTCATACTGTAAATGCAAGGAAGAAAATATTATAGTTGGTAGTGGTGCTACTGAGCTTATATCATCTTTTATAAACATTATAAGTCCTAAAAAGGCACTTCTTTTATCTCCCTCTTATTCAGAATATGAAAGTGAATTAGAAAAGATAAATTGTAAGGTATATAAATTTTTTGCAAGGGAAGAAGATAACTTTAAAATAGATTATATAAATCTTATAAATCATATAAACTCTTCAAACTTTGACTTAGTCATAATTTGTAATCCTAATAATCCTACAGGCTTTGCCTTTTCAAAAGATGAAATAAAAAATTTAATAAAAAACACCTCAACATTTTTTATGGTTGATGAAACCTATGTAGAGTTTACAGAGCCTGAAATTTATTCCTCTACTCCTTTAATAGATGAATTTAATAACCTTTTTGTAATTAGAGGAACTTCTAAATTTTTTTCAACTCCAGGAATAAGGTTAGGCTATGGACTTATTTCTAATGAAAAAATAAAAAAATCCATTTTAGAAAAATTAGACCTTTGGAACATAAATATTTTTGCCACAACTATGGGAGAAATTATGTTTAAAGATTTTGATTACATATTATCAAATAACCATAAGTTAAAAGAAGAAATGGAATATCTTTTTAAAGAATTAAATTCAATAAAAGACTTAAAAGTTTATAAAAGTTATAGTAACTTTATCCTTTGCAAAATTAAATCAAAAAAAATAAATGCTAAAAATCTTTATGATGAACTTTTAAAAAAAGATTTAATAATTAGAAACTGTACTTCCTTTGAAGGTTTAAATGAATACTTTTTTAGAGTGTGTTTATTAAAACATGAAGATAATAAACTTCTTGTAGAAAATCTAAAAGAAATATTTTCTAATTTAAGTTAAATAAAAGGTTATAAGCATAATTAAATTTAATTATACTTATAACCTTTTGTCTTTATAAGTTAAACTATAAGAAACATAACAGCAATTATTATATAAACAGCTAAAAGCTGAACTCCTTCAAGCCAATTAGATTCTCCATCACTAACTATACGATTAGCTATAAGAACAGATACTATTAAAGCAACTAATTCAAACTTATTAAAAATAATACTCATAGGTTCAAAAATAAGGCTTAAAAATATTAAAACTGGAGCTACAAATAATATTATTTGTAAACTTGAACCTATAGCAATCTCTACAGAAACATCCATTTTATTTTTCATAGCCATTATTATTGCAGTACTATGTTCTGCAGCATTTCCTATTATAGGAATTAAAATTATTCCTACAAAAAATTCACTAAGCCCTAAAGTTCTTGTCATAGGCTCTACAGCCCCTACTAAAAATTCACTTTCTACTGCAATAATTATAGTAGCTACTATAAGGACTATTATAGATTTTTTTAAAGACCATTTACTCTCTTCTTCACAATCCTCTCCACTTTCTATAGCATATATATCCTTATGAGTAAAGAAAGAGAATACTAAACTTAAAATATATATTATAAACATAACTAAAGCTACTATTACACTTAAACTTTCATACTTTGTATTTAAAAATTCTATTTTTATAGTATGCATAAATATAGCAGGAATAGTAAGACCAATAACTGCAAATAGTAACATACTTGAACTATTCTCCATAATCTTCTTGTTAAAACTTTGAGTTTTATATTTTATTCCTCCAGCTAACATACTAGCTCCTAAAACTAAAAGGATATTTCCAATTACAGACCCTGCAATAGATGCTTTAACAACATCAAACAAGCCACTTTTTAAAGCAAAAAAAGATATTATAAGTTCTGTTGCATTTCCAAAGGTAGCATTTAAAAAACCTCCTAGCTTAGGTCCTGTATAAAATGATATTTCTTCTGTAGCCTCACCCATAAGCCCTGCTAAGGGTATTATAGCTAAAGCTGATAATAAAAATCTAATAGTCGGTGAAAAGTTCATAAATTCTCCTATAATACTTATAGGAATGAATATTAAAAGTAATTTTAATATTTTCATCTTTAGTCCTCCATATAAACAAATTTTGCTAAAACAATTATAACATTTTATTAAAAAATTTACATTTTATTAATACACAAAATTTTAGTATTACATAAAGTTAATATACCCAAATTAGATTTTTATATAAATTTTTAAAAAATTACTTTAAAAAGCAAAAAAAACGCTCTTTTAAGCGTTCTTTTAATTAATTACATATCTACATTATGAAATAACTTTGGCAATATTTTTTCTACTATTTTAAAATATCATAATTTTGCGACAATTTCAATAATTTTATTCAATTAATTATTTTAATCAAAAAATTAATTTTTATTCTAATATTCTTTCTTCAACTTTTCCATCTATATCTTTAAAATCAATTCCTAATATTTTTCCAATAGTAGGTCCATGATTTACAATACTTCCTCCCTCTAAAACAACTCCCTTTTTAATTCCTTTTCCAAAAGCTATTAAAAAAGTTTCATAATTTTCTTTTTTAGGAGAGTATCCATGAACTGCTTTATAAATATGTTTATCTTTAATAAATTTAGTTTCTTCAACAACTTTCCCAAAATATTCATTGGAAAAATAATATCCTCTCCCCCCTTCAACCATAAAAGCACATTCATTATTTGCCCCTTCTTTAATGGCTTCTTCTTTAGTTAATATTCTTTCTATAACTCCTTCTCTTTTTAGCTTATTTAAAATTTCTAAAGCTTTATCTTTAACCTCTTTATTTTCATCTTTTAAATAAATATAAGCAGAACCTCCACACTCTTTAGAAATAACCTTAAATCCCTTAAGCTTACCTTCCTTTATATTTATTAAATTTGCATCTTTAAAAGCACTATTTAACCTTATGACTTTATCTGTATTTATTGCACTATGGTCCCCTAATAAAATCAAAGTAGTATCTTCATAAATTTTAGCTTCTTTTAAAGCCTTTATTATTTCTCCAACTCTTAAATCATGTCTTTTTAAAGCTTCTAAGGCTTCTTTACTAGAATATCCAAAATCATGTCTATTAGAATCTACATCTATTAAGTGAATCATAGTTAAATTTGGTTTATATTTTTTTATAGTTTCTATTGCACAGGCTGTAGCAAAATCATCTAAATATGGCTCTTTTATTCCTTGTCTAATATGAGAAAACTTTTTATTCATATTAAATTGAAAGATTTTACTTCCTGCTAAAGCAGACATTACTATTTGATTTTGCCATGGTTTTGTTGTAAAAATTTCAGGCATGTTATAATCAATCTTTACCTTTCCTGTAACAGGCCAAAGTATAGAGGCTGTTTTAAGTCCTTTTTTCTTAGCTAAAGTAAATAAAGTTTCTCCCTTTATTTTATTTCCATACCAATTCCAATTAGGATTTTCTTCTTTAAAACTTAAAATAGTATTATTAGTTATTCCATGATTTACTGGATATTTTCCTGTTACAATAGTTACATGTGCTGGATAAGTTAAAGAAGGATATATACTATTAACATTCTTTATAAGTGAACCATTTTTTATCAATTTTGATATATTAGGTAAATTTTTCATTATCTCAATATCCTTAGAAGAAACTGCATCTAAAGATATAACTACCATATATTTGCTACTCAATATTATCATCTCCTGTTCCTATTAAATTATTTTAATTCTTTTATCTCTTATGTCAATGATAATTTATGTTAAAGCATAGGATTTCTTTGTACTCTCCTTTGATTTTTTTAAAATCCCTCTAAGTTCTTCATAAATTTCCTTAGGTATTTGCCCCTTTATTTTACTTAAAATTTTTTCTCCTTCTCTAATTCTACCAATTCTAATATTTTCTATAAAAGTATTTATTCTATAGGAAACTCTTATTTTTTTACTTAAAAATATTAAAATACTTAGTAAAAAAGCAGGTAATAACACTCTAGGCTCAACTAAAGCAAACAAGACTACTATCCAAGCTATATTAGAGACTATTTTATAAGCTTTACAAAGACTTAAAACTTCATTGCTACACTCAATCTTATAAACTTCTCTTTTTTTCTTATTTTTTTTTAAATTCATCTTAATTCCCCCTTTATATAATACAATTATATACTTAAAATGAATTTTTTACCATATTAAACTTTTAAAAAAAGACTATTATTAAAATAGTTTTAATAATAGTCTTTTTTATTATCCTATTATATCCTTTGCCATATCCTCTAATTTAACTTCTCCTTCTTTTTCTGAGAAATTATAAAAACAATTTGCAATTTGAATTTTTTTAGCTCTTGATATATTTAAATCTTTACTTACCTTTTCTAAAAAGTCAACCTCTTCAATATCACAATCTTCATCTACAAGTCCTATTCTAACTAATTCAAAGTAAACTATATTCTTTATTCTTTCTGAAGAATTTTTTATAACATCTATAGCTTCTTCATAAGACAAGTTACCTAAATTACTTTCTTCTAAGCTTAATTCACTTATGTACTTTCTAATTAAATCCTCTTCTTCTTTTCTTATATTTTCATCAACTAAAGCAAATTCAGTTACTAAATTTATAAAAGCTAAGGCTTGTTCTTTGTTTAATTCTCTTAAAAACATTGAAATCCCTCCATATAAATAAAACTTTAACTTATTAATAATAATATACTATAAAAAAAAAATTATAACAAAAGCTTAATAGCTAATTTATAAAAAAGATATTCATTTATCTCTTTTTATCTAATTATATTCTAAAAATTTATATTATTAAAGAAAAAGCTACCATTATTTCATATAATGATAGCTTTTTTGTATTTTATTACAAAGAATTTTAAGAAATTCCCTCTTTTTTCTCTAAATAAGTTTTTAATTGTTGTAGCCCTATAATTAAAGCTCCTCCTATAATGAAGAATAAAAAGTTAAAACTTTTTAAGTTCATAGCAGCTCTTGGAACTTCTAAAGTTGTAGGACCCATAAAAACTGCATATATAGAACCTATCATAAGTCCTATTATAAAATAAACCATTTGTGATCTGTAATTTGAAAGCAAATATTTTATTAACTTTATAGTAGTAACTATTCCTACAATAACTCCTAAGGCAAAAATTAAAAGCATAGGAAGATAATCAAAGTTTAAAGTTAAAACAGCTTTAACACCTTTTAAAACTGGTGCATAAAGACCAAATATTAAAAGTAGAGTTGAACCTGATATTCCTGGTAAAACCATTGCTGATATAGCAATCATTCCTGCTAAGAAAACATATATAGCTAAAGGAAAAGAAAACTTATTTAAAACTATACTTGTTCCACTATCTCCACTTGAAGCTGGATTAAAATATGTTATTAATGCAACTACTAAAATCCCTAAAATAGCATATATTATGTATCCATAATTTTTCTTTAAGGTTTCCTTATCTTCTTTAATTATTATAGGAATAGAAAATATTATAAATCCAGTAAATAAAGAACTTATCTTATATATTTCCTTATCAAAGATTGAAGAAATAAATAAAACTGATAAAATTAATCCTGTTACCCATCCAATTGCTAATTTTAATAAAAACTTTATAGCATCCTTTTTACTAATGTCAGTTTTCTTTGAAGAGGTTAAAGCATTTAAAGAACTTATAAATTTATTATAAAATCCCATTATAAATGCTATAGTTCCACCAGAAACTCCTGGTACACTATCTGCTAAAGCCATTAAAAAACCTCTTATAAAGTTAATTACATACATAGAAAATCTCCTTTTAATTTTATTTTATTGTTTATTATTTTATTATATCTAATTTTTCATATAATTCTTCTAAGGTTATATTATTTTCATAAAAGTAATTGCTAACCCGTAAATCTCCAACATATCTATAATGCCAGGGTTCATATTCATATCCTGTTATATCCTCTTTTCCCTTCATATATCTTAATATAAAACCATATTTATGAGCATTTTCTAATAGCCATTGTCCTTCCTTTGTATCTTCAAAAGATTTTTCTAATTGAAATCCTATAGACCTTGTTGTAAAATCAACTGCTAATCCTAGTTGATGTTCACTAGCTCCTGGTATGGCAACTAAAGTACTACTTTCACTATTTTCTCTCTTTAAAGCTCTTTTATATAAATAATCTTGTTCTTCATAAGACCTATAAGCACAGGATATATATAAATCTAACCCTTCTTTTTTAGCATCATCAAAAAGTCTTTCTATATCTTCTTTCATAATACTACTTATCTTATTTCTCTCTTCACTTTCTAAACCAACAAAGTTAGCCTTAGGCAATACTAGTTTTTCTATATTATAATCTTTACTTATTAAATTTTCTTTATTAACAAGTTTTAAAAGTCCTTTATCATCTTTTAAGATTTTATCTTTTATATAAATTTCATCTTCCTTAAGATTTTCATAAGAATTTTCTTCATTGACCTTTTCCTCTAAAGTTTCATTTAAAACAGCAACTTCAAAGGCTTTATTTTTATATACTTCATAAAATCTACCACTAAAAAAACTAATTAATAAAATTATAAAAAAAGCTAATATTTTTATATATCTTTTTATTCTCAAGAAAATATACCTCCAACTTTAAACATAATCTTTTAAATTATTTCCAAAATTAAAGATATATAAACTTAAAAATATAAATTTATTTATATTATAAAATAAATTTATTTATATTTGTTAAAAATTATTAAAGTTTAAAGTAATTTAAAAAGTAAATAAATAATAAATATATAAAAAAACACCTGACAAAATCAGGTGTTTGGTGCCGAAAACGGGACTCGAACCCGTACGAGTATTAGCCCGGCGGATTTTGAGTCCGCTGCGTCTGCCAATTCCGCCACTTCGGCTTGAACATTTTAATTATACATTACCCTCCTTTCATTGTCAATATTTCCAATTAAACTAGCTTTTAAAAAACTTATCATAGTATTTATTTTTTGTAATATAAATTATAAGAGTATAAATTTGCCTTAGGAGAATAGATTATGAACGAACTTTTAAACCTATTTATCTATATAGATGAATATTTAATAAAAAGTCTTTCCTCTGTATATTTAAATGGATATATAGATATATACACTTCTAAAAAAATTTGTGATAATACCTTATCTGGTAGAATTCATTCAGATGAAAATAATAAATTATTTTTTGGAGAAGGGAAAAATAAAATATATAATAAAGGCTTTAAAACTAGTAATAAATCAAGAGATTTCAATAAAACAAATTATTACGGAAATAATAAAAGTATAGAAAATAGACTTTTTGGAAGAACAGAAGAAGAAATCAAAAGAATTTATACCTCCTTTGAAATTCACAATAAACTTTTAAAAAAAATGACTAATTCTAAGGCTATTAAAGATATTGACGCCTCTAGTTTTAAAGATACTAATATTTGCGAAGGAGATTTTTTAAAAATAAAAGGCTCTTTAATAGAAAACTCATTAAACTCTTACTTAGATTCTTTAATTAATTTAATAGAAGCCTTTCCACTAAAGGACTTAGACTTTCTTCTAAAAGATACCTCTTTAGAAAAATTAAATTTTTCTATTATATTAAATTTACTAAAAAATATAAAATCTAAATTTACCTTAAACTCTACAGAAGATATGATTTTATCCTGTGTAGATTATAATGCTATAATAAATGTTAATTCAAAATACTTTTTAAATGGTGATTTTTACGCCTTTCATAAATCAAATATCAATGTATTAGGAAAGGTTATTAAAATATGTAACAATGAAGAAGATATAAATCTATTTAGAAAAGTAAATCAAGAAGATTATCATATAGAACTTTTAAAATCTATAAGCCCCTATTTTGAAGTATTAAGAAAACTTAATATTCCCCTACCTAAATGTCCAGTTACTAAAATAAAAGGACCTAGTATTTTAATCCTTCCTATAAGCATGTATTTTTAAAAAAAAGACCTTCTAAAAAATATTAGAAGGTCTTTTTTTATTTAGCTATTATTTCTACTCCATCTTCTGTAACTAAAACAGTATGCTCCCATTGTGCTGAAAGAGAACCATCCATAGTTAATGCTGTCCAATCATTATCAGCATCTACAAAGACATCATACTTTCCTTCATTTATCATAGGTTCTATAGTAAATACCATTCCCGGTACTAAAACCATACCTTCTCCTGCATCTCCATAATGGTATACAAAAGGGTCTTCATGGAATTTTAATCCTACTCCATGACCTCCAAAATCTCTAACTACTGAATATCCATTTTCCTTTGCATGTTTTTCAATGGCATATCCTATATCTCCTAAAAATCCCCAAGGTTTAACTGCCTTAATTCCTTCTTCTAAACATTCCTTAGCAACTCTTACTAATTTTTTTGCATTCTCACTAGCTTCTCCAATAATAAACATTCTTGAAGCATCTGAATAGTATCCATTATATATAGTAGATACATCTACATTTATTATATCTCCTTCCTTAAGAATTATATTCTCATCAGGAATACCATGACAAACTTCATCATTTATTGAAGTACAAACACTTTTAGGAAATCCTCCATAATTAAGAGGTGCAGGAATTGCTCCTTTGCTTATAGTATAATCATGTACTATTTTATTTATTTCCTCTGTACTCATTCCTGCCTTTATATTTTCAGAAACTAAATCTAAAACTGCATTATTTATTTCTGCACTTTTTCTTATTCCTTCTATTTGCTCTTTATTTTTTATTATGTCTCTTGTAGGAACTTCATATCCTTCCCTAGCAAGTTCTTCTAATTTTTCATCAAACTCCATATGACATTTTTTATATTTTTTTCCACTATTACACCAACATAGGTCATTTCTATTTATTTTCATTTTTTGTCTCCTTATAAAAACTTTAAATAAAATTAAAGTAATCTCTATATTTAAGTATATACTAAGTTATACTTTTTTCAAGCATACTATAAAAAGCTCTTATAAAAAAAGTATAGGTTAAATTTAAAACCTATACATAAATGTAATTAATGAAATTTTATACATAGAAGGAACTATATTTTATTTTATTATATTCATTATAGTTTAACAAATTATATATAACTCCTCTTACTTTAATTTTTTTTGCAAATATTATCAAAATATTTCCCCCCAAAAGCTACTCTTTTTATAATAATATGTAACACTTAAAGAATTTATTAATACTTTAATTTAAAATAGAATCATTTTTTTCTATAGACTCTAAAACATATCTAACAATAGAATTGTTTAAATACATTGCAAAAAATAAATCACTTATAAAGCCTTCAGACTTTCTATAATCTTCTAGAGCTTTTTTTAAAAAATTTTCATAGGTAGAGTTTTCTAAAATTTTATAACTATCATTTATTTCTATATCCTTTGTAAGTACCTTATGAAGTTTTTTCTCATATAATACATGTTTTAAGGTAACACTTTTTTTAAATCCCCATTCTTCTTCATGAGGAAGTGAAAAAAAATCACATAAAAAATGACATACAACGCCTAATTCTATACTAAATTTTTCTTTTCCTATTTCATTTATTATGTCTTTACTTTTTAAACTACTTAACCACTTTACCTTATGATATATTATATCTTCAAATTGCTTTCTTCCATGTTTTTTAACTCTATATTTAGGAGATATATCAGGAAGAACATTTCCCTTTAAAAAACTATCTTTATCTATTAAACTTTTTAAATCTCCTTCTATACTATTAAATGTGTTCTCTCCTATTTCAACATGAGTTTTATAAAGCATAAAAAATCACCACCTTTTAATTTATTTTGCTCAAAAAAACTTTTTTTAAATTACAATAATAAAAAAAGGTTAAATATATTAATTTAACCTTTTAAAAAATCAATAAGTTATTTTTCCTTCTTTATACATCTTTAAAACCTTATCTAAAAATCTAGCTCTATCAGAATCCACAAGATTTCTAATAGAAATTAACATATTGACTATATTATCTTCTCCTGTATTATTCAAATTATTTAAAGATGCTCCTCCAAAATTATTAATTAATGAATCTAAGTTTCCCATATTATTGAAATTATTATTTCCTAAAAGCCCCATAAGAGAACCTAAATCTCCAAATCCACCTACATTTCCAAAGGGATTGAAATTATTTTCATTATTAACTTGATTTTTATTATCAATGAAACTACCTTCATTACTTAAAATTGAATTTATAGAGTTCATATCAAAGCCATTATTATTCATAGCTGATAAAAGTTCTGATAAATTATTTTGGTTTATATTATTAAGTCCTAAAAGTTCTAAAATTTGAGGATTTAAACTAGGAGCAAAGTTTTCTTCTCTTAAATTTTCCCTTTTCTTATTTTTATGTTTTCCTTTTGACATCTACTATCCTCCTTATAAATAAAAATATATGTATTATTTTTTTATTTAAAGGAGGGTTTTAAATAAAAACCCTCCAATAATTATTCTAACAACATTTATAGCCGCAGCTATTTGTATTTACACCACCACATAGCCAGAATAATAAGAATAAAGTATATGCTCTATCATTATTTAATAAACCTGATTGGCAAAGCATTAATAAAGTTGGTAAAGTTGTACATGGATTAAATGATGAACATGCTACATTTTTTTCATGACAACAATTATTCTTCTTGCTCTTGCAATGGCATTTATTTTTACAGCATTTACTTCTGCTCATAAAATTCACTCCTTTTTACTTTAGCAACACTTATTGTTACTTCCACAAGAATTAAATCCACCACATAATAATGATAATAAAATTAAGATATATGCTCTATCATTACATAATAATCCTGAGTTTTGTAATATTAAAAGAGTTGGTAATACTGTACAAGCATCCATTCCATTACATCTATTATCTTTAACATGATTTTCTCTACAACAACATTTTCTCTTCTTGCTCATTTTAAATATCTCCTTTCTTATTATTTTATTTTAAATTAGCATCCACAGTTTCCTAAAAATCCATTTCCATTATTATTTCCACAGTTGTTTGAAGAACCACCCCATAAAGTTGATAAAATTATTATCCATATTATAGAGTTACAACCAAAGCCACTATTTCTATTTCCACAGCAACAATCCTCATCACAGCAGCATCTATTTCCAAAGCCACTATTTCCACCAAAGCCGCCACATAATAAGAATAACCAAATTAAAGAGTTAAAGCCTCCACCAAAGCCAAAGTTGTTTCCAAAGCCTCCACAATTATTAGGGAAAGGTGCACAATTATTATTTCCTCCAACTGTTCCACAATTATCAAAAGAATTTCCATAACCCTTATTACAGCAATTATCTCTTGTCATTCCATCTAAGATTTCATTTAATTCCATAAATCTTAACCTCCATTTATTTTCTTTATACTACATACTATTCTAATAATATTTTTTTGACACATATTTTTGTAATTTTTTCTACTTTTTGTAATAAATTTATTTTTTAAAACATATAATTTCTAAAATAAAAAAGAAGTTATGAAAATTAAATTTCATAACTTCTTTTTATTATCTACTTACTCTTCATTAACTAAATCATCAAAAAGATAATCTACAAGTTCATCTTTTCCTTTTTTATTTAGTGAAGAGAAAAACTTAAGCTTATAATCTTTTGGTAATCCTAAAGTTTCTTTAATAAGCTTCTCACTTTTCCCTATTTGATTATTAGATATTTTATCACTTTTTGTAGCAATAACTACAACTTCATATCCATAATGCTTTATCCACTCATACATTTGAACATCATCAGCAGTAGGTTTATGTCTGCAATCAACTAATAAAACAACCTTCTTTAACGGAGCTCTATTTAATAAGTATCTCTCTATTGTAGCACCCCAAGATGCTTTTTCCTTTTTAGATACCTTTGCATATCCATATCCAGGTAAATCAACTAAATAAAAATCTTTATTTAATAGGAAGAAATTTATTAATCTAGTTTTACCTGGTGTTTGACTTACCTTTGCTAATCCTCTTCTATTAGTTAAGGAGTTAATTATAGAAGATTTACCAACATTTGATCTACCTACAAAGGCTATCTCAGGTAAATTATCAGTAGGATACTGTTCTCTCTTAACTGCTGATATTATAAATTCAGAACTTTTTATTTTCATTATTTTTTCACTCCAACCAATGCATTTTCTAATACATCATCAATTTTCTCTGCAAGTATTATATTTAAACTATCTTTAACTATTTTAGGAAGTTTAAGTACATCTTTTTCATTTTCTTTAGGAACTATAACTGTATCAATTCCAACTCTTCTTGCTGCTAAACATTTTTCTTTTAACCCACCAATAGCTAAAACTTTTCCAGTTAAGGTTATTTCACCAGTCATAGCAACATTATGCTTAACCTTTTTATTAGTTAATGCCGATACTAACGCAGTAGTCATAGTAACCCCCGCTGAAGGACCATCCTTAGGAACTGCTCCCTCTGGTGCATGTATATGAATATCCTTGTCTGAATAAAATTCATCTTTTATTCCTAATTTTTTCATATTAGCTCTAACATAGGAATATGCCGCTTTTGCAGATTCTTTCATTACATCGCCAAGTTGTCCTGTAAGTTCTAATCTACCTTTACCATCCATAACTACTACTTCTACAGGCAATGTATCTCCACCATAAGCTGTCCAAGCCATTCCTGTAACTACTCCAACTTTATCTTCCCTATCAATTTCATCATAGCTAAAGATTTTTGGGCCTAAATATTTTTCAACTAATTTAGTTGATATAGTTAATGTTTTCTTATCTTTTTCTATTATATCCCTTATTCCTTTTCTTATAACATTAGCTATTTGTCTTTGAAGATTTCTAACTCCAGATTCTCTTGTATAACTATCTATTATAAGCTTTAAAGAAGAATCAGATATTTTTATTTGTTCTTTAGTTACACCATGTTCTTTTAAGACCTTTGGAACTAAATATCTTTTAGCAATTTTAAATTTTTCTTCATAAGTATATCCTGATACTTCTATTAATTCCATTCTATCTAAAAGAGGTCTTGGAATACCTTCTAAAGAGTTCGCAGTTGTTATAAATAAAACTTGAGATAAATCAACATCTACTTCTAAATAATGGTCTCTAAAAGTCTTATTTTGTTCTTTATCAAACACCTCTAACAAAGCATCTGCTGGATTTCCTTTAAAATCCATACCTAATTTATCTATTTCATCTAATAAAAATACTGGATTCATACTTTTAGCTTCTTTTAACCCAGTAACAATTCTTCCTGGAATTGCACCAACATAAGTTCTTCTATGTCCTCTTATATCAGCTTCATCCCTAACTCCACCTAAAGACATTCTTACAAACTTTCTACTTAATGCCTTAGATACACTTTTAGCAATCGAAGTTTTTCCAACTCCTGGAGGACCAACTAAACAAATTATAGGCCCCTTTAGTGAATTACTTATTTGTTTAACAGCTAAATATTCTAAAATTCTATCCTTTACATCCTTTAAGCCATAATGGTCCTTATCTAAAATTTTTCTTGCTTCTTTTATATTTAAAGTATCCTTAGTAAATTCTCCCCAAGGCATATCTAATAAATTTTCTAGATAAGTTCTTATAACTCCACCTTCTTGAGAGTATGGAGATGATGATTTAAGCTTTGATATTTCATATAAGGCTTTTTCCTTTACATCCTTAGGAAGTTTTTTTTCTTTAATAATTCTTTCAAATTCAATTATAGCCTTCTTATTTTCATCCTCTTCTCCAAGTTCTTCTTGAATAACTTTAATTTGCTCTCTTAAATAATATTCTTTTTGCCCATTATCTAATTTCTTTTTTACTTTAGAACCTATTTTCTTCTCTATTTTAGCTATTTCAATTTCTTGCTTAACATAAAATATTAATTTTTCAATTCTTTCTTTTAAATTTAAAGTTTGAAGTATATCCTGCTTGTCCTCTTGTTTCATAAGAGTATATGCAGATATTAAATCTGTTACCTTTTCTAAATCTTTTTCATCTTCTAAATTGTCAAATAAATCTGCATTAGATACACCATTACCTGATGTAATATCTAAAAGTTCGAAAAAATCATCCTTTAATTTTCTTGATAAAGCCTCAAGTTCTTCTTCATTGTCATCTTTATCTATTTCGACTTCTTTTATTTCTACTTCAAATAATTCCTCTTTTTCAAAGAATTCATCTATCTTTGCTCTTTTGATACCTTCTACTAAAACTCTTATAGTATCCTTTGGCATTTTTACAATTTGTTTTATTTCACATATTGTACCTATGTTAAAGATGTCATCTTCACTTGGATTTTCAACATCAATATTTTTTTGAGCTGCTAAAAATATCTTTTGATTTTCAGCCATAGCTCTTTCAACAGCCTCTATTGATTTTTTTCTACCAACATCAAAGTATATAACCATACTAGGAAATACGGTTAAACCTCTTAGAGGAATTAAAGGAAGAATTAATTTATCTTCTTTCATAAATATCCCCTCCAAAAAAAATTAATAACTATGTATAAATATATAGTCTTTATCAAGTATACACATATTATAAGTTTTTTTCAAGCTTATTTAAAATCACAAAATAAAGCTAACACTTAAAGTGCTAGCTTTATTTTATGATTTTGCCTCTAAAGAACTTGCTCCTAAAAATGCTATATTTTCATTAAATATTAAATCACTATTTATTTTATCTTCTATTAAAATACTTTTATTTAAAACCTCTTCTAAATTTTTAACATAAACTATAGAAATTCCTTCTATTTCTTTATTTACATTAGCTAAATTTTCTTTTGGTAAAATAACAGTACTAGCTCCTGCCCTTTTAGCTGCTAATATTTTAGCATTTACTCCTCCTATAGCCTTAACCCTTCCTTTTATTGATATCTCTCCTGTCATAGCTATTTTATTGTTTACAGGAAGATTTTTAATTGCACTATATATAGCTGTAGCTATACTAATTCCAGCTGATGAGCCATCAATAGGAATACCTCCTGGAAAATTAATATGTATATTATAATCTTTTGTATTTAAATTATATAAATTATCTAATGCAGTTAAAACATTTTGCACTGAACAATAAGCTGTACTCTTTCTTCTTATTTTTTTATTTCCATCTCCTAATTCTTCTTGTTCGACTATTCCTGTTATCTTTAAATTTCCTCTTCCTTTTTTAACTTCCTTAGCTGTAGCTTCTATTTCCATTAATATACCATTATTTGTTCCATAAACAGCTAAGCCATTAACACAACCTATTTCAGGTTCTTCTAAAATTTTCTTCTCTAACCTAGGATTATACTGACCATTTTCAATTACCCAGTAAATATCTTCTTCTTTTATGTAATCTCTATTGTCATTCATTGCAAGTCCTGAACATAATTGAATTAAATTAATAACCTCTCTTCCATTTGTACAATACTTTGAAACTATATTAAGACCTTCATCACTTATTCTATATCCAACCTTTCTTGTTGCATTTGATGCAATTTTTTTAATTTCCTCAAAACTTAAGGCTTTAAAAAATATCTCTACACACCTTGATCTTATAGCAGGAGCTATTTCTTCTGGACTTCTTGTTGTTGCTCCTATTAACCTAAAATCAGCTGGTAGTCCTTTTTCAAAAATTTCCTTTATATAAGGAGGAGTATTTGGATCTTCTGAACTATAATAAGCTGAGTCTAAAAATACCTTTCTATCCTCTAATACTTTAAGAAGCTTATTAAGCTCAATAGGATGAAGTTCTCCAATCTCATCTATAAAAAGCATCCCTCCATGTGCTCTAGTTACTGCTCCAACTTTAGGTTGTGGTACTCCTTTAATGCCTAAATCTCCAGCTCCTTGATATATTGGGTCATGCACAGAACCTATTAAGGGGTCTGCAATTCCTCTTTCATCAAATCTTAAAGTAGTTGCATCTATCTCTACAAATTTAGATTCTCTATTAAAAGGAGAAGAAACAATATTTTTAGCTTCTTCTAAAATAATTCTAGCAGCTGCAGTTTTCCCAACCCCTGGAGGTCCATATATTATTACATGCTGTGGATTTGGCCCACAAAGTGCTGCTTTAAGTGCTCTTATTCCCTTTTCTTGCCCTATTACTTCATATAAATTATTAGGTCTACTTTTTTCAGTTAAAGGCTCTGTTAATTTTATTTTCTTTAAATTATTTAACTTTTCCATCTCTTTTTCATTTTCTTTTTTTAAAATGTTTTTATTATTTTTTTTATTAGAAAATGATTTTGTCATGTAGATATAGAAAAAAATTGACATTAATACTTGTAAAAATAACATAAATGTATATATATTCATATTAAATACCATCCTTTCTTAGGCTTAGTATTCTCCTAAATTTATGAGTATATTCCAAAAAACTATAAATAAAAAAGATGCACAATTACTATGCATCTTTTAAAATTAAGCTGTTTCTATATCTTTTTTACTCTTACTTTTTTTCTCAGCTACTAAATTTGGTCTAACTTCACCTTCTGGAAGTCTTTCAATTATTGGTGGCTTCTTATCTTTTATAGTTTCTTCTGTTATAGTAGCTTTTACTATATTTTCATCTGAAGGAATATCAAACATTATATCCATCATAGTTTCTTCTACTATAGCTCTTAAACCTCTAGCCCCTGTATTTCTACTTATAGCTTCATCTGCAATTGCTTTTAAAGCCCCTTCTGTAAACTCTAGCTTTACATTATCTAATTCAAATAACTTTTTATACTGCTTAACTAAAGCATTCTTTGGCTTTGTTAATATGCTTACTAAAGCTTCATTATCTAAGGCTTCTAAAGTTACTAAAACTGGTAATCTTCCTACAAATTCAGGTATTAATCCAAATTTTAATAAATCTCCAGGCATTATATCTTTTAAAAGTTCGCCAACATTCTTTTCATTTTTACCCTTAACATCAGCTCCAAAGCCTATAGAACTTTTAGTTTCTCTTTTTTCAATTATCTTATCTATTCCATCAAAAGCTCCACCACATATAAATAAAATATTTGAAGTGTTTATTTGTATAAACTCTTGATGTGGATGTTTTCTACCTCCTTGTGGCGGTACTGAAGCAGTTGTTCCTTCTAAAATTTTTAATAAGGCTTGTTGAACACCTTCTCCTGAAACATCTCTTGTAATAGATGGATTTTCTGATTTTCTAGCTATTTTATCAATCTCATCTATATATATTATACCTTTTTCAGCCTTCTCAACATCATAATCTGCATTTTGAATTAACTTTAAAAGTATATTTTCAACATCTTCACCAACATAACCAGCTTCTGTTAATGTTGTAGCATCAGCTATTGCAAATGGTACATTTAACATTTTAGCAAGGGTTTGTGCAAGTAAAGTTTTACCTGAACCTGTAGGTCCTAGTAAAAGTATATTACTCTTTTGTAATTCAACTTCATCTTCTGATTTGTTTGCATTTATTCTTTTATAATGATTATAAACAGCTACTGCTAATGATTTTTTAGCTCTTTCTTGACCAACAACATATTGATCTAAATAACTTTTTATTTCCTGTGGCTTTGGAAGGTTGCTAGCTTCTAATGGTGATGTTTCTGTATTGCCTTCAAATTCATCCTCTATAATTTCTGAACAAAGCTCTATACATTCATCACATATATATACTCCAGGACCTGCTATTAATCTTTTAACTTGCTCCTGACTTTTACCACAAAAAGAACATCTTAATTGCTTCTTATCTTCAAATTTTCCCATCTTATCCACCTCAACTTTCCATAAGATTTAAGCTATAAATTATTTTCTTTCTATAACTTTATCTATTAATCCATATTCTACTGCTTCTGATGCTTCCATAAAGTAATCTCTTTCCACATCCACTTTTATTTTTTCAAGAGGTTTATTTGTATTTTCACTTAAAATTTGATTTAATTTATCTTTTATTTTTAATATTCTCTTTGCATGAATATCTATATCAGTAGCTTGACCTTGGAATCCACCTAAAGGTTGGTGTATCATAATCTCAGCATTTGGAAGTGCAAATCTCTTACCCTTTGCCCCTGAAGATAATAAAAAGGCTCCCATAGAAGCAGCCATACCTATACAAATTGTAGATACATCAGGCTTTATATATTGCATAGTATCATAAATTGCCATACCAGAAGTTATAGAACCTCCTGGTGAATTTATGTAAAGATATATATCTTTATCAGGGTCTTCACTTTCTAAAAATAATAGTTGTGCAACAACAAGATTAGCCGTTACGTCATTTACCTCTCCACTTAACATTATTATTCTATCTTTTAATAATCTTGAAAATATATCATAACTTCTTTCACCTTTACTTGTTTGTTCAACTACCATAGGCACTAAATTGCTCATTAAATTCCCTCCTTTTAAAAAAACTCTAATTATAATATTGCCATATATTTATAAAAAACATACATTATCATAATTATTATATAAAAAAAATAAAGATTTGTTAATTAGTCTTTTTCTAAATAAACTTTTAATTTTAAAATAATTGCCAAGAAATATTTCCTGGCAATTATCTGAAAGTTAATTTATTTATTATTTTAAAGCTTCAAATAACATTTTTAAAGTTTTTTCTCTTTTAACATCTAACTCTAAAGCAGCTCTTTGAGCGTTTAATAATAAGTCTACCATTTTCTCAGTTTCTGCTCCATTTGCATACATTTTAGCAACTTCTTCAGCTTTAGCTTTTAACTCTTCTTCAGTAGCTTCTATAGCTTCTTTTTCAGTTATAGCATTCATAACTAAGTCAGTTTTTACTTTTCTTTCAGCATTTTCTTTCATGTAAGATCTCATTTTTTCTTCAGTGCTTCCAGTAAACTCATAGTATTGAGCTAAGCTTAAGCCTTGTTGTCCTAATCTTACTTCTAAATCTCTTACCATGTTGTCAACTTCTCTGTTTATCATAGCTTCTGGAATTTCTACTTTTGCGTTATCAACTACAGTGTTTATAACTTTTTCTTCCATTTCTCTCTTAGCTCTTAATTCATTAGCTTTTTTAGCTTTTTCTTTTAAGTTAGCTTTTAATTCTTCTAATGTATCAAATTCTGAAACTTCTTTAGCAAACTCATCATCTAACTCTGGTAATTCTTTAACTTTGATTTCTTTTACAGTAACATCAAATTTAGCTGGTTTACCATTTAACTCTTCTCTTCCGTAAGCTTCTGGGAATGTTACATTAACTTCTTTACTTTCTCCAACCTTTAAGCCAACTAATTGTTCTTCAAAGTTATCTATGAAACTTCCTGAACCTATTTCTAATGGATAATCTTTTCCTTCTCCACCTTCAAATGCTACACCGTCTATAAATCCTTTAAAGTCGATAACAGCTATATTTCCATTTTCAACTGTTCCTTCTTCTTTAGTTTCAACTCTAGCGTTTCTAGCTTGCATATCAGCTAATTGCTTTTCTATATCTTCATCATTTACTTCATAAGATACTTCTTCAACTTCTAATCCTTTATAATCTCCTAAAGTAACTTCTGGATAAGTTGTAACTTTTGCTTTATATATTAAGTCTTTTCCTTCTCCAACCTCTACTACTTCTATTTGTGGATAATCAACAGGCTTTATGTTGTTTTCATCTAAAGCAACTCCATATGTTTTATCTATACAAGTATTTATAGCATCATCAAATAAAACTTCAACTCCATAGAATTTTTTTACCATGTTCATTGGAACTTTTCCTTTTCTGAATCCTGGTACGTTAAACTTCTTTGAGTTTTTATTATAAGATTTCTTTAAGGCCTCGTTAAAGTCCTTAGCATCAACTTTAATTTCTAATTCAACAAGGTTTGTGTCTATTTTGTTCATTTTAGCTTCCATTGTATATTCCTCCTGTAAATAGCCTTTTAATTCCTAAATTGTGAATTAACCTAGGCAATTATAACATATAATTTCTTTTTTTATCAAATATTTCTTTTATTTTATTCTTACATTTATACATTTTATCATAATAGTAGTTTTTTTTCTATAAAATCTTTAACAACTTTTAATTCTTCGTAATTTTTAAAATTATCTCTATAAACTTCTATTATTAATGGCCCTTTATAGTCTATTTTTTTAAGTCCTTTAATTATACTTTTATAATCAACTTTACCCTTTCCTGGAAGAAGACAAATATTTTTCTCATCTCTATCATTTATATGAAAATTTATTAAATCCTTACCCATTATATCTATATATTTTAAAGGTTCTTCAAAACTTTTATAGGCCTGTTTTATATCAAAGGTAAACTTCATATCATATTTTAAATTCTCTTTTATATATTTTAAAAAATCTAAATTTGAAGACATACACCAAGAAACATTTTCCTGTGACAAATATATGTTATTTTCTCTAGCTATATAATTTAATTCATTGTATATATCTAAAACTCTCTTTTTATTTATATCTTTATAGCCTTCTTTTTTCATTCCATGAAAGGTATAAGATGATGCACCTAATTTATTAGTAGCTTTACATATACTTTTAAAAATTTCTAAGGCATCTTTTCTTCTTCTTTCATATTTATCAAATAAATATGGCTCATACATAGATGAAAAAAAATGTACTGATTTTATATTAAAATTATATCTATTCTTTTCATAAATTAATCTTTCTAAAAATTCTTCTCCATATTCAAAATATGTGTTTAAAAATAATTCTCCACTATTAAAACCTAAATTCTTCATTATCTTTATGGATTTTTCCAATTCAAAATCTGGATAAAAACATGCTGAAGAAATTCCAACTTCCAAATTAAATTCTCCTTTCCTATTTTCTTTTCATTATTATACCTTATAGTAAACATTTAAATAAACTCTTTAAATTTTTATTTTAAATAATACCATTTGCTTATATGGAGATACTATGTTATGATAAGCTTTGTTTGATTGTGAGAATTTTAAAAATAAAATAAATTTTAAAAACTAAAAATATACAAAAAGAAAGAGGATAAAGAATGAACAATATAAAATTTGACGACTTAGGTCTTAAGGAAAGCTTACTTAAAGCTATAAAAGATATGGGATTTGAAGAACCATCCCAAATACAAGCTGAAAGTATTCCTGTAGCCCTAGAAGGACACGATATAATCGGTCAAGCTCAAACTGGTACTGGTAAAACAGCTGCTTTTGGATGTGCCATAATAAATAATGCGAATTTTTCTGGAAAGAAAAAATCTCCAAAAGCACTTATTTTAGCACCAACTAGAGAGCTTGCTATACAAGTTAACGAAGAACTTGTAAGACTTGGAAAACATGAAAAGCTTTCTGTTTTACCAATATATGGTGGCCAACCAATAGATAGACAAATAAGAGCATTAAAAAATGGCGTTGATATAGTTGTTGGAACACCAGGTAGAGTGCTAGATTTAATAAGAAGAAAGAGTTTACCTCTTAATGATATAGGCTTCTTAGTTTTAGATGAAGCTGATGAAATGTTAAACATGGGATTTATTGATGATTTAGAAGAAATTGTTAAATCCTTAAAAACTGATAGACAAACACTTTTATTCTCTGCTACTATGCCTCCACAAATTAAGAAATTAGCTAGAAATTACATGAAAGAAGATACAAAGCACATCGCAATAAAGAAAAGTTCTTTAACAGTTTCAAAAATAGAGCAATTTTATTTCGAAATAAAACATAGAGATAGATTTGAAACTCTTTGTAGAGTTTTAGATTTTGATGAGCCAAATGCTGCAATAATTTTCTGCAAAACTAAAAAAGGTGTTGATGAAGTTGTAGAAAAAATGCAAGCTAGAGGATATATGGTTGAAGGTATGCACGGAGATATGAGCCAAAACCATAGACTTCAAACTTTAAGAAAATTTAAAGAAGGTAGCTTAGACTTCTTAGTTGCTACAGATGTTGCAGCTAGAGGAATAGATGTAGAAAGCGTAACTCATGTTATAAACTATGACCTACCACAAGATAACGAAAGTTATGTGCATAGAATCGGAAGAACTGGTAGAGCAAATAGAGAAGGAGTTGCTTACTCTTTAGTTACTCCAAAAGAATATATGATGCTTAAACAAATTCAAAAGCATACTAAAAGTAAAATAATAAGAAAAGCTGTCCCTACAGTTGATGAAATATTCCAAAATAAACATAATAATATAATAAACTCTGTAAAATCTACTATAGAAGAAGCTAATGAAGATTTCCAAAAATTTATTCCAATAGCTACTCAGTTAGATGAAGATTACAGTTTAGTAGATGTAGCTGCTGCTCTTTTAAAAATAGTATTTGATAAAGAATCTTCTTTTGATTATACATCAAATTCTATAGAAGCTCCTGTAATGGATGAAACAAGATTATTTATGTCAGTTGGAAGAAGAGATGGTATAACACCTAAAACTCTTGTAAACTTCTTAAAAGAAACTGCTAGAATAAGTCCTAAACAAGTAGGAGATATAGATATAAAAGAAAACTTCTGCTTTGCAAATGTTGATTCTGATGTTGTAAATAACATAATGAAAAAATCAATGGGTAAAAAACTTAACAAGAGAACTGTTAATATAGAAGTTGCAAAAAAAAGAAAATAATAAAATAAAAATACATACTCCTTTGAGTATGTATTTTTTATTTAAAAATATTATTTTTTACAACAACTACTTCCTCCCTTTTTAGAACAACCTAAACATTTCCTATGATTTTTTTTATTACATCCACCTAAACTTCCACAACAACTTTTTTTAAAGCCTAACTCTCTTAACTCTTCTTCACTTAAATATTTAAGTGGAAATTCATTTTCTCCAAAACTTTCATATTCTAAAGTATCTTTTATTTCACTTTTATCTATATTTAACAAAATTTATCACCTCATTATATTGAAAAGATTTTTAAAATTTAATTGTTATTTACTAATATAACATATTAAATATTCTTTAACTACTTAATATTAATTTTAAATTTATATAATTTTTAGCATTTTTTCATTATTTATGATAAAATTTACTTATAAAACATTTACATTAAGAGGAGGTAACTTATGAGTATTCATATAGGTGCAAAAGAAGGTCAAATAGCTGAAACAATTTTATTACCAGGAGATCCTTTAAGAGCTAAATTTATAGCGGAAACATTTTTAGAAAACCCAGTTTGTTATAATGAAGTTAGAGGAATGTTAGGATATACAGGAACATATAAGGGAAAAAGAATATCAGTTCAAGGTACTGGTATGGGAGTACCTTCAATATCAATTTATGTTAATGAGCTTATAAGAGATTATGGTGTTAAAAACTTAATAAGAGTAGGTACAGCAGGAGGAATGCAAGAAGACATAAAGGTTAGAGATTTAGTTTTAGCTATGTCTTCTCATACTGATTCTGCAATAAATAAAGTTAGATTTAATGGTTTAGATTTTGCTCCTACAGCATCATTTAAGCTTTTAAAAGCTGCTTATGACACAGCTGTTGAAAAAGGATACGACCCAAAGGTTGGTAGTGTATTTACAGCTGATAGTTTTTATAATGATAATCCAGAAGCATGGAAACAATGGGCTAAGTTTGGTACTTTAGCTGTTGAAATGGAAACAGCTGCTTTATATACTTTAGCTGCTAAATATGGAGTTAATGCTTTAACAATACTTACAATAAGCGACCACTTAATTACAGCTGAAGAAACTACATCAGAAGAACGTCAAACTACTTTTACAAAAATGATGGAAGTTGCCCTTGATGCTGCTATAACTTTATAAATATAAAAAAGCTATATAAAATAATTTATATAGCTTTTTTATTTAATTATTTTCCTCTTTAGTATTATCTTTTTCTAAACCTGGTAAAGAAAAGTTTTGCACTTCACAAACTATCCACTTTCCATTTTCAAATTTTAAATCAGTAAAAAAGTTCTTCTCCATAAATTCACTTTTTATATCTATGCCTAAAATCTTCTTTTTTATTTTATAAGATACATTTACAACAATTCTCGCCTCATAAATTCCCTTATTTTGTTCTATAGTACTATTTTCCATCTTTATTTTAAGATCGCTTATGTCATAATCATTTTTTAGAAGAAAATATTTTTGACTTAAAATATTATATACTGTATCTTTTACATTTTCTCTAGCATCTCTTATGTCGCCTTTATTTTCTGAATTTAAAGCTTGAAATACACTTCCATAAAATTCTTTTACAACCTTCTCTACGTCATCTTTTATAACAGTATCTTTTAAATTTAATTCTATATTTAAATCGGGATGATCTTTTATATACACTTTATCACTTTCAATTTCTCCCCATGGAGTATTACATTTTATTGTTAAATAAGTAGAACCATCCTTTGGAAAAGGTCCTACATCCTTAAAATCTCTAACCTTTATTCCAGAATCCTCTCCATTTATGTAAACTTCACCATCTTCAAAGGTACTCTTTATAGTAACAAGCATACCTTTTAAAGGTATATCAACCTTATTATCATCCATCAATATAAACTCTTTTTCCTCTTTCAAATTAGAATTATAAGCCTTTTTTTCAACTTTAACCTTATAAACTCCAGGCATAATATTAGGAATCTCTAATTTTTTACTGTTATTTGTAGTTCCTATAAAATTATTATCTAAATATACATTTGTTTCTGGAAAATTTGATGAAACCAAAAGATTTTTCTTTTCAATATCAACATACCACTTCTCTCCAAAAAAACCTTTTTTAGATTCTAACTTTGTAGAATAAAGCTCATCTCCATTTTCTAAAGCGTAAACTAACTTATTAATTCTACTTTTATCTGCTTTAAAAAAGTTAATATAAGGTATTAATTCTTCTTTAGTTATTCCTGAATTTTTATTTCCATCCTCTATTAAATTTCTTAAAGCTCGTTCATTCCCTTTGCTTAAAGAATTAGAAAGTTGCTCAATTACATCTCTCTTTTTACTACTTACATTTCCATATAAGAAAACTATCATTAAAATTACTGCTAAAATACAAAGTAAAATTATTTTTGGATCTCTTTCCTTTATAATTTTATCCTTAAATTTCTTGTAATAGCTAGAAACCTTATGCCCTACCCCTTTAATACTCTCCTTAAACTTCTCCATAATTATAAATTTACTCCTCTAATAAATTTATAATCCATTTATTGCAGGCTGTACATTTATAAACTTGTATTCCAAAAGGATATAAAATTTCATCTTTAAATTTATCATAATTACTTCTTAATTCCTTTAAAGAATAAAATTCATCGTCTTCTGTTAAGGCCCCTACTAATTCTCCTATATAATTTTCATTACTTTTATAACAACAATCATTTTTATCTGTACAATTTATTTTTTCTAAGGTTAATTCCTCTTGAAAATCTTGTAATATAGGTATTATATCCTGAAATTCCTTTATATCATCTTGAAAATCCTCTAAAAAAAAGTCTACCCCACTTATAGTAAATAACTTATTCATTAAATCACCTCTAAAATTTATACTTAAATATTTACTAGCTAATACTAGTATTGCATAAATTAATTAATTTTACTAACTTATTTTAGCATAATAAAGCTTATTGTAAATAAACTATTTAAAATATAAGTAAAATTATTTTATTATAGATAAAAATTCCTCTTCACTTATTATTTTAATATCAAAATTTTCTTTTATTAAACTTTCTGCCTTTTTTAATTTTAAACTTTTTTCCTTTTCTTTTAACTTTGCTAAATCCTTAATACCTGTAATTAGATAATTAGTTTTTCTACTTACTGAATTTTTAACAAATCCACCACATCTTATTACATTTCCTATAGCTTCTCCTCTAGACATAGAACTTAAAGGCCCTGTAAAAACCACATTTTTACACTTTAATATATTTCTATTGTCCTTATTTTCTTTAAGCTTTAAAAAACTAGAGTATTTACACTCCCCTAATCTTCCCGAAGATTTATATCCTCCATTATATACTTCTCCAATTCTTATAGATAACTTTTTTGAAAGTTCTTCAATTGAAGATATATCTAAATCTTTGCATATATTCATCAAAATATTAGCACAAGCTCTTGCATCTTCTCCTGCATGATGGTGAGAAAATTCAAAACCTAAAGCTTCACTTACAGTTCCTAATTTATGATTTGGTAAGTTTTTATAATAATTTTTTGCCATAACAACAGTACAAGCATATTTAAAATTAGGATACTCTATACCATAAAAATCTAAAGTTTTCCTAAGAACACTAATATCAAAGGATGCATTATGGGCAATTACAAAAGCTCCATCTATATAATCTCTAATTTCTTTCCAAATTTCTTTAAAATTTCTTTCCTCTTTAACATCCTCTGGTCTTATGCCATGTATCCATATATTCATAGGTAAAAACCTCATTTCACAAGGCTTTATTAAAAAATATTTTTCCTCTATTATTTTATCATTTTTAACAATTGCTAATCCTATAGAACAGGCACTATTTCTTTTTTCATTAGCAGTTTCAAAGTCTATTGCCACAAAATCCATTTATATATTTCTCCCTTTCTATGTACAGTAACCTATATTATATCATATTTTATTTTAGTCTTTTATTACAAAAGAAAAAAGACCTTATATCTAGAAGTTTTTTCTAAATATAAGGTCTAAAAATTTATAAAGATAATTTAAATACTAAAAATTATTTTATTACATTTTTTATTTCACTAAATAACTCTTTATTTTCTTTTATTTTATCTTCATTTCCTAAAACACAGATATAATTTTCCTTCATTAATTCTTTAATCATAGGTGCAAAACTTTTTATCTTTTCACAATCTGCATTTATTATTTCTTCTCTTTCTTTTTGTAAATCTTCATAAGTAAAATTACTTAAATAATAAGAAACTGCTAAATCACCTTTTATTCCATTACTTATTGGTTGGTCATACTTTCTTATAGTTCCTATTATATATTTAGTTAATTCTCTCTCATCTACCTTAAAGTTATTTAAATAATTAGGTATATTATCATAAGCTTCTAAAGTACTTTCTATATTAGGGTCTCTATAAGAAACTATATAAGCCCCTCCATCTCTTCTAAAGTTAGAGAAAACGCCATAAGCTCCTCCCTTAACTCTTACAGCATTCCATAAATAATCAAAACCTAAAATACTTTCTAATAAAGATAAAACCCCTGAATATTTATATCCTTTATCTTTGTAATTTCCACCTTTAGCTACATAATCTACATCCCCTTGAAGAATAAGCCCTTCATTTTTATTTCCTAAACTAAAGTTATACTCTTTTTCTTCAAATTCTTTATCACTAATATTTTTTATTAATAAGCTTACATCTTTTTTAAATTTATCATATTCTTTTTCTCTTCCTGAATAACTTATAAGCATATTCTTTTTATTAAATATTAACTCTCTTACCTTTTTTAAATTATTACATATAGTTTCCTTATCTTCTTTATCTAAATTAACTAAAAAGTCATAATAATTAAGACCACTTATCTTTTCATCATAGGCTCCTCTAGAAGTGCAATAAGATAAAACTTTTTTCATAGCTATTCTATGACCACTATCAAAAATAGCTCCTTCTAGTCTAGCTTTCTTTTCATTTATTATTTGCATAATTCTATCAATATCATCTAAATTAGTTTTGTTTATAATTTCATCAACTAATTCTATTGCTTTTTCTCCCTTACTACTTAAAGCTTTATAAGAAACCTCTAAATAAGGATTAAACTCATCATTTTTCTTTAAGTTTGCAAAGGTTATAGCACCAAAACTTATTCCTCCTGTATTAATATTAATAGAATTTGATAATTTAGAATAATCATAATTCTCTGTACCACATTTACCTAAAATATCACATAACAAGCTAACATATGGTATTAATTCCATAGAAACTGTTCTAGTCTTAAAGAAAAAATTAACATAGTCTATTTTA
The DNA here is from genome assembly GCF_058310275.1 of Clostridium sp. TJA032. Classification (NCBI taxonomy): domain Bacteria; kingdom Bacillati; phylum Bacillota; class Clostridia; order Eubacteriales; family Clostridiaceae; genus Clostridium; species Clostridium sp. TJA032. The sequence continues at coordinate 730,568 of NZ_JBZEFB010000001.1, forward strand.
TTACATTGAAAATCATGATGTAAGGTTAAGATTTTTTCTATTTCCTTCTTTTCAGCAGGTATCTTTATAGCTTCTTTATCTATATCCTTTAAAGATAACATAGGAATACTTTCTAAATCTTCCTTTTTATCAGGGGTACTTTGTCTTTCTTTTAACTTTTTACAATTTTCTATTATTTCATCTAAAGCTTCTTCACTAAGAGATTCTTTTATATTCTGTAGCTTTTCTTTTAGTTTTAAAGCCTTTTCTTCATTTATTCCTTTTTTAGGATGAAGCGCTACTAAAGAAGCATGATTATTTTTTAGTATATATTTATCAATTAAATTCTCAAAGTAATTACTAGTTAAAGCTGATTTTATTTTTTCTAGATTTTTTTCATATTCTAAATGAACATAAGGCTCCCCTTCATAAAGCCAACTATCCATAATTTTCAAATAGTATATAAGCCCCTTAGGGTAAGAGCCAAAATCTCCTTCTCTTAATTCAAACTCTACTCTATTTATAGAAGCTTCTACAAGCTCCTTATCAATACCATTTTTAACTAAGTCTTCTAAGGTATTCATAACTATCTTTTTAAATTCTTCTTCTTTATTTAATTTAGAATTTTTAACTAATATCGCAAAAGTTGATTGTTTAGTTGAACTGTCAAATTCTCCAGATACTGCCTTTCCTATACCAGAATCTATTAAAGCTTTCTTTAAAGGTGCAGCTGTGCTTCTAGTTAAAATATAGGCTAAGATATCAAAGGCTAAAGTAAGCTCTCCCTCTGTAGAATCTCCAATTACAAAATTTAAACTATAATAACTTTTATCATTTAAATCTTCATTTTCAGCTATACCATAATTAAAAACTTCTTCTTTCATAGAAGCAAAAGCTTTTTGTTCCTTAATTCTTGAGTCTATATTTTTATATTCAAAGTTTTTTAAATATTCTTCATTTATAAACTCTAATTCTTTTTCTGTATCTCCATTTCCATATAAGAAAATATAAGAATTTGACGGATGATAATATCTTTTATGAAAATCTAAAAATTCTTCATAAGTTAAATCTGGTATTTTATCAGGGTCTCCTCCTGAAGATAAAGCATAACAAGTATCTGGATATATTGTTTTAGCTATATCTCTATAAAGTATAGAGTCTGGTGAAGAGTAGGCCCCTTTCATTTCATTATAAACAACACCATTATATTTTAATTCATCCTCTCTATTCTCTATGTAATAGTGCCATCCTTCTTGCATAAATATTTCTTTATGCTTATATATGTTAGGATATAGCACAGCATCTAAATAAACATCCATAAGATTCATAAAATCTTTATCATTTCTTGATGCTACAGGATATATTGTTTTATCTGGATAGGTCATTGCATTTAAAAAAGTATTTAAAGAACCCTTTAAAAGTTCTACAAAAGGCTCTTTTGTATTAAATTTTCTAGAACCACATAAAACTGAATGCTCTAAAATATGAGGAACACCAGTACTGTTTTCTGGTGGTGTTCTAAAGCCTATTGCAAAACATTTATTATCATCTTCACTTAATATTTTTATTAACTTAGCCTTAGTTTTTTCATGTTGAAAGGTTAAAGCTAAACCGCCTATTTCATCTATTTTTTTTATGTCTAAAAGTTTAAAACCGCTATAAATATTATTCTCTTTAAAATCCATCTTTCACACTCCCCTTAAAAGGTATTTTTAATATGCTTATTTTAATAATTGTACCATAATTAACCTTTATTAAAAAGTTTTTAACTAATTCTCCCTATTTAAAAACATAAAACTATATACTTTTAAATAAAAAAAGAAATGATACCTTAATATATCATTTCTTTTTTAACTTAATATTATTCTTATTTTAAAATTAAAAGTTTATTTATAAATTACAAAATTCCAATATATCTTGCAATTACATATAAAGTTATAGCCCCCCCACCTAAAAAGCTTATTTTTGCATTTCTTATATTTTTAGCTACAGACTTTTCAAAAAGACCTCTAAGTATAAGTAATATTCCTAAAACTAACCCAATGCCTTGATTTGTTAAAAACCATGCTGGATTTAAATATGTATAGAAGTATCCGATTACAAGAGGGAAAATAAAACATGCAAAAATACTTCTTATAAATGAGACCTTTCCTTTTACTAATTTCATCTTATGTAATTCTCCTTTACGCTTTTATTACTTTTTAATTTTACCAATAATTCATAAATAATAAAAGTATATATGTTTTATTATTTAACATTTATATTTACTTATTATTTTTTATCTTTATCTATCATATAGATTATTAAATTATATATTAAATTAGGAGGAATTGATGAAAAGAAAAAAATTAATATTATTAGGAATATTATTAAGCATAATAGTAATACTCTCAATTAAATCAATTATAAATCATAAGGAAAATAAAATTCCTAAAGAAGCCCTTTATTTTTTAGAAGAACCTTCAAAGGATAAGGAAGATATCTTAAAGGATAAATTTAGTTTAGTTTTAAAAGATATTTTTAATTTTAGAAATAAAACAATACTAAATAATAATTTAGAAGCTTTAAAAACACTTTATGACCTAAATAAAAAAACTAGCCTTTTTGCCTATGAAAAAGAAATTAAAAAAATTAAGTATTTAAATAGCTGGTCTGAAAAACAAGGTATTAATTTTAATGATATAAACTCAACTAGTGAAATTATTAAAATTAAAAAAACTGAAAATGGTCTTTATGAAATAATATGTTCCCTTTCTAGTGAATTTACATATTACTATTTAAATGAACCTCTTAATTATAATAAATTTACTTTAGGAACCTATCATTATCTTACCTTAAAAAACGAAGATAACAAATATATTATAACTAAAGAATGGTATACAGACCCTTTTTCAGACTCTCTTGATTTAAAAAATATAAATTCAGAAGAAATTAAATCTTATATATTAAAAAGCACACCTACTCCTTATACCCCTGATGAAAGGACTAAAAAGGCAATAGATTATGCTCATTCTTATTGTGGAGTTCCTTTAAATAATGAAAAAACTTTTAAATATAATAAAGCTTATAAAAATTTCAATGATGAAGGAGGAGATTGCGCAAATTTTGCTTCTCAAATACTTTTTGAAGGTGGAGGCTTTAGAAAAAATTCTACATGGAACTATAATGGAAAAGAAGGTTCTAAAGCTTGGGTAAATGCACAAGCTTTTAAAAATTATATGATTAATAGTGGAAGGGCTTCCTATATAGCTAAAGGAAAATATCCAGAAATATATAAAGAAGCTTACAACTTAAGACCTGGTGATTTTGTAGCCTATGAAAAAAATGGCCGAATAACGCATATATCAACTGTTACAGGTTTAGATAGCAAAGGGTATCCTTTAGTAACCTGTCATAATACTGATAGACTTCTTGTTCCCTTTGATTTAGGTTGGAGTAACTCTAATATTTCTTTCCATCTAATTGATGTTTATTATTAAATTTAAATATAAAACCTACTAAAAGCTTATGAAAATTATAAATTTATTTTCTTCTAAGCTTTAGTAGGTTCTAAACTATAAAGTTTCTTTATATCTTTTTAAAGATTTAACTATTAAATTAGTTAACTTTTCTTGATACAATTTATTTCCTAGCAAAACATCCTCTTCTAAATTACTCATAAATCCCATTCTTAAAATTATTACAGGAACTTTTGAAAACTCAAATCCTCTAATATTATTTCTTTCAAAAATACCATTTACCCTTATATCTCCTTCTCTTAAGGTTTCATTTAATATTTCACTATAATTTCTACTATTTTTGTATAAATCATCAAAATTATTGTTTTTACAACTCTTTAAAGAAGGAATTAAAATTGAAGCTCCTCTTTTTTTAAAATCATCACTTCTATCGCAATAAAGTTTTATTAAAATATCAGCTCCTGATTTATTTCCTATATTAGCTCTATCTTTATCACTTAAATAAACCTTATTTCTCTCTCTAGTCATAAAAACTTTATATCCTTCTTTATTTAAAAGCTCTCTCAAAATTAAAGCTACCTCTAAATTTATTTCATATTCTTTATTTTTAGTAAAAACTCCTCTTGTTTCTAAGGGAACTTTAAAATTTCTATTTTCATAATAAGATGATATAAAATTAATATCCTTATCATAATCCTCTTGATAAGCTGCATCAATACATATAGTAAATTTTTCTTTATCCTTTGCAGAAACTATCTCCCTTGCTAAAATCAAATTTAAAATCATTATAAAAATAATTAATAATACAAATTTTTTTCTCATAAAAATATCCTCTCTAAAATAATATAAATAATAAATATTATTTCACTAAAAAGAAAAAATATTATAATCTTTAGTTTTATATATAAATTTTTCATGTTATAATTTTAAAGTCTTAAATTAAAAAAAACTAAAGATTTTAATATAAATAAAGGAGATAACTATGAAAAAACTTAATTTTAAAGGAAGTGTAATGTTAAATCCTACTCCCGTAGTTCTTGTTACATCTAAAAATAAAGAAGATAAAATAAATGCTTTTACTGTAGGATGGGTTAGTACTGTTTGTACTAAACCGCCAATAATAGCAATGGGAATAAGACCAGAAAGATTATCCCATGAATACATAAAAGAAAGTAAGGAATGTGTTATAAATTTACCTTGTAGAGATATGGTTAAGTTTGTTGATTTTTGTGGAGTTAAATCAGGAAGAAAAGTAGACAAAATTAAACATTTTGGATATGCTCTTAGTAAAGGAGTTTCCATAAGTACTCCTTCTATTGAAAAAGCTCCTGTTGCCTTAGAGTGCAAATTAAAATCTATAACTCCTTTAGGAACTCATGACATGTTCTTATTTGAAGTTGTAAATGTAAAAGTAGATGAAACTCTTATAGATGAGAAGGGTAAAATTCACTTTACTAAAGCAAATCTTATATCCTATAGTCATGGAGAATATTTTGGTCTTAATTCAAAGCCCTTAGGCTCCTTTGGATACTCAATAAAAAAGAAAAAAGTAAAGAAATAATAAATAAAATACACTAAGATATTTTTCTTAGTGTATTTTTTAATTTCTATTAAATTTCTTCCTTTGCAGAAGTTAAAGATTGAATTTTATTTAAAACTGAACTTGCATTACTTTCATCTACCATAACAACTAAGTAATCTCCATTTTGTATTTCAATTGAACCTCTTGGAATAAATTCATTATTTCCTCTTTTTATAGCAACTAATAAAGCTTCCTCTGGCCAATTAACATTTTTAACTTTCTTTCCTTCTGCTTCACTTCCTAATTCAACACCAAATTCTAATAAAGTTTTATTATTTGAAGGTTCATCAACTTTAACTCCAGCTTTTTCTATCCATCTCTCTAATAAAGATTCATATATTGGCTCACTCTTTAATATGTCAGATGTTACATAAGAAACTATTACCACAATAGATAAAGCTAACATATGGTCAAAGGAACCTGTCATTTCAGTAATTAAGATTATTCCTGTTATAGGCGCCTTTACTATAGAAGCAAAATTTCCTGCCATAGCTAAAATTACAAAATCTATTATATATTCCTTTGGTAATCCTAAGCTTGTAAAACTTAATAACCCAACTATATTACCAATTATTGCTCCTAATAATAATAAAGGAAAAAATATTCCTCCAGGAGTACCAGCACCAAAACTTACAATTGTTAAAAAAAACTTAACTAAAAGTAAAGCTAAAAGTATTTTTACTGGAAAACTTTTAGTTACCAAGTCCATTATAAGTTCATGTCCTCCTCCTAAGATTATAGGGATAAAAATTCCTAATAATCCTGTTATTAAAAAAGGTACCATAACCTTAATTTCTACAGGAACCTTTTTAAATTTTCCATAAAAACTTTGAACTTTTAAAATCCCCTTTGAGAAAATTGTACCGCCAATTCCTAAAACAACTCCTAATACTATTAAAAGCCAATAATATTTTAATGGTAGCACAGGAACATTTTCAATTCCTAAACTTGGATTCATACCTAAAAATTGTTTTGATACAAAATCTGCAACTAGAGATGCAGCCATAGCAGAAACTAAAACTAAAGGAGAAAAACTTTTATGTACTTCTTCTAAAGCAAATATAACACCAGATAAAGGTGCATTAAAAGCTGCAGCAAGTCCTGCAGAAGCCCCTGATGTTATTAAATACTTTTTCTCTATATTTACTCTCTTTAAACACTTGCTAAATCCTTCACCTATTGCAGCCCCCATCTGTACTGAAGGGCCCTCTCTTCCTAAGGATAAACCTGCACCTAGTGAAATTACTCCTCCTAAAAATTTATATATTAATATTCTTGCCCAATTCATCTTTAGCTTACCTATTAATTCACCTTCAACCTGTGGAATACCACTACCTGAAATCATAGGCTCTCTTCTAACCATAAATCCTACTAAAGCACCTAAAATTGCTAAAATAGCTAAGACTATTAGCATATTTCCTACACTTAAAGTAGCAAAGGCATAAAGCTTTTTAAAAAGTGGAAATAAATAACTTACAATGACTCTATTTAAGACTAGTACTAGTGAACATACAAGCCCTATAATAGCACCTTCTAAAACTAGCTTAAACCTTAAGTCTTTTCTATGGGACAGTACCGTTTTAGTACTCTCATTAATCAAAGCCTTCCCCTCCTTATTTTTCATTTTATTAACACAACTATTATACCCTTATGTTTTTACACTTTCAAATTTAATTAAACTCAAATTTTTAATTATTTTTTCATATAAAAATAATTAAAGTATTTTTTTACTTATTTCCTATAAAATTATTAAATTTAATATAAAAGCTAATTAACTAAAAATATGTAATTTATTAAAAAGTTTATTCATAGTATTAAAACAAGGAATATTATAATGAAAGGATGTATGTGCATGAGTCTTTTTACCTTTAAAAAAGGACTACATTTACCTTATAATAAAGAACTTACAAAAAATAAAGATATAGAAAGTTTTTCTCCTAAAGAAGAACTTATATTTCCACTTTCTCAACATATAGGAAGTCCTTGTTCACCCTTAGTTGAAATTGGAGAAAGAGTTTTATTAAATCAAAAGATAGCAGATTCTAAAGAATATATATCCTCACCTATTCATTCTAGTGTATCTGGCTTTGTAAAGGATATAAAAGAAATTACTTATAAAGATAATATTAAAGTTAATTCAATAATTATAGAAAATGATTTCAAATATGAATCTATTCCTAAAGATAATTTAAAATTTTCTAAAGATATGCCCTTAGAAAGCTTAATTTCCTTAGTAAGAGAAAATGGAATAGTTGGTCTTGGTGGTGCTACCTTTCCTTCTCATGTAAAACTTAATATAAAAAAAGACAAGGAAGTTAAGTACTTAATAATAAATGCAGCTGAATGCGAACCTTATTTAACCTGTGATTATAAGGTTATGACAAATTACACAAAGGAAATAATAACCTCTTTAGAAATTTTATCTAATTATTTTCCTAAAGCTCTAATTTACATAGGTATTGAAGATAATAAATTAGATGCTATAGAAATTTTCAAATCAAACTTAAAGGAAAATTCAAAAATAAAAGTCTTTAAATTAAAAACTAAATATCCTCAAGGTTCTGAAAAACATTTAATATATGCTCTTACAAAAATAAAAATTCCTCCAAAAAAACTTCCTTTAGATTTAGGCTGTATTGTATTTAATATATCTACTATATATCAAATGTATAAAAGTTTTATAGAAGGAATACCTTTAACAGAAAGAATCATAACTGTAACAGGTGATGCAATAAAAACACCTAAAAATTTAAAAGTTAAAATAGGAACTCCAATTAAAGATATAATAGAGTTTTGTGATGGATTTAAAAAAGAACCAAGAAAAATAATTTTAGGTGGTCCTATGATGGGTACTTCTATAAACTCACTAAATACTCCTATTACTAAAGGAACTTCAGGAATTTTATGTTTAAATAATACAGAAGATTTTAAAAGTACTTCCTGCATAAGATGTGGAAAATGTATATGTTCATGTCCTATGAATTTAATTCCTCAAAGATTAAATGAAGTTATAGAAAAAAATGATTTAGAAGAATTTAAATCTCTTGGGGGAATGAATTGTTTAGAATGTGGATGTTGTTCTTTTTCTTGTCCTGCTAAAATTTCCTTAGTAAAAAATATAAAAAAAGCTAAGAAATCTTTAAAAAATCAAAATTAGTGAGGTGAAAGCATGGTTTTTGTAAAAGAGGATTCAAAGGAATCTTTAAATATAAAGAAAGTAGAAGAAAATCTCTTAATGGATTCTGCTCCTTATATAAAGGATAAACCTTCTACTCAAAGTATAATGAGAGATGTTTTAATAGCCTTAATTCCAACCTCCTTAGTTGGGGTTTTGATTTTTGGTATAAGAGCTATTTTTGTAATATTAACCTGTATAGTATCATCAGTATTATCTGAATATATCTTTCAAAGAGTAACAAAAAGAGAGATAACTATAAAAGATTTAAGTGCTATAGTTACTGGTCTATTACTTGCATTAAATTTACCTGCAAATACTCCCCTTTGGGTTGCTTCTATTGGCTCTATTGTAGCAATAGTTTTAGTTAAGCAAATTTTTGGTGGGATAGGTTGTAACTTTATGAATCCTGTATTAGCTAGTAGAGCCTTTTTATTAGCTGCCTGGCCTGAAAGCCTTGGTAATTTTACAATAGATGGTATAGCCTCTGCAACTCCACTTACTCTTTTAAAAAATGGTCAAGGAAACATGCCTCCTATAAGTGATGTGTTTTTAGGTAGCATTGCAGGGTGTATTGGTGAAGTTTCTGCTTTAGCTATACTTATAGGTGCAATTTATTTATTTTATAGAAAGGTTATAACTTGGCATATACCTGTAGTCTATATAGGTACTGTTTTGATTTTAACTACAGTTATAGGTAGAAATGGACTATTCACTGGAAATGGATTTTATGAAATATTTACAGGTGGATTATTTTTAGGAGCGTTTTTTATGGCTACTGATTATACAACTTCTCCTATGACAAAAAAAGGTCAAGTAATTTTCGCCTTTGGTTGCGGACTTGTTACAACTATAATAAGAATTTTTGGTGGTTACCCTGAAGGTGTTTCCTATGCAATTATATTTATGAATTTACTTGTTCCTGTTATAGACAACTTTATAAAGCCTAAAACCTTCTGTGAAGAAAAATAAATTTTTAAAAGTATATAATTAATATTTTAGGCAATAATATTTTTGTAGGGTTATTTAATCTATGCAGCTGTTCCTATATTTCTCTACTTAGAGACTTTATTTAAAACTAAATTCTAAAATGTACGCGTTATTATTTTAGTGTTTTAAATTTCTCTAAAACTAATCTTTAGTTATAGTAAATAACTGTAACAACTCTTATTTATTAAAGATAGCTAAGAAAATTTTAAAAATTTTCTTAGCTATTACGTTATAAAATATTATCTTTTATTTAAGCTTTCAATAGTAACCTCTTCAAATCTATATTTTTGTCCTGTAGGATTTTCCTTTCCCTCTTTAACCTTTTCTAAAAACATATTATAAGGTCTTACAAACTGGCCACAATCACCATACAAAGCTCTATATAAAACCAGCTTTTCTCCACTTTCTGAATGAGTAACAATTCCTTCTACTAAATAAAGGTCTCCCTTAAAATGTCTAAAAATTTTTCCTAAAGATTTTTCAATATTTCTTTCCATAAATATCCCTCCTAAAAATAAAGAAGATTGTATATAAAAACTTTAAAAGCTCTTTTAATACACAATCTACTTATTATTTTATACTTAAGAATTTTTAAAAACAATTATAACCTTATTTAAAATATAAAGGTCTCCATTTCTTCTATTGCTTTATCTACTAAAGCTTCTATATTTAACTTTTTCTCTCCCCTTACTAAATCTTTAATTCTTGGCTTAGTTTTTGGATGCTTAGGAACAAATATTGTGCAACAATCCTCATAAGGAAGTATAGATGTATCATAAGTTCCTATTTCTCTTGCAATATCCATTATATCTTCTTTATCCATAGCTATTAATGGCCTAAAAACTGGGCTATCAGAAACATCATTACTTGCCATAAGCCCTTCCATAGTTTGAGATGCAACTTGTCCTATACTTTCTCCTGTAGTTATAGATTGTATATTCTTTCTCTTTGAAAGTTCACAGGCAACTCTCATCATAAACCTCCTCATTATTATAGTAAGTTCATCTTCTCTACATTTTTCTATTATATCCATTTGTATCTCCGTAAATGGAACTACATAAAGAGTTATTTTCTCTGTATAACTACCTACTATTCTTGCTAACTCCTTAACCTTATCCTTAGCTCTCTCAGAAGTATAAGGATGAGAATGGTAATAAATACAATGAGTTTCAACACCTCTCCTTGCCATTAAATATGCAGCAACAGGAGAATCAATTCCTCCAGATAACATAACCATAGTACTTCCATTCATTCCATAAGGTATACCACCTACTGCTTTTATTTTATCTTTATCATTAAAGATATATGCTTTTTCTCTTATTTCTATATAAACCCTACATCCTGGATTATGTATATCAACTTCTATTTCTCCATTAAGCTCTGAAAGTATATATCCTCCAACTTCTCTTGAAACTTCCATAGAATTCATATCAAATTTTTTATTTGCTCTCTTTGTTTCAACCTTAAAACTTTTAGTTTTACTTTCTCTTATTTTTCTTAAAGCTTCTCTTTTAATATCATAAAGATTTCTTTCTACTTGAGTAACTAAACAAAGTTCCTTAATCCCAAAGACCTTTTTAACTCTATTTATAACTTCATCTAAATCATCTGCTTTTATAAACCATCTATTTTGATCTGTTATAATTTCATGGTTTATTCCCTCTAACTTTTTCTTTATATTTTCTTTTAATCTTCTTTCAAATTTATTTTTATTAAGCCCCTTTAAAAATATTTCCGAAGCATATTTTACTAAAATTAAATTATTCATAATCTTATTCTCCTTAAAAATTTTAAAGCTTTTTTTAACACCTCTATGGTATAATCAACCTCTTCTAAAGTGTTATACCTAGAAAAGCTAAATCTTATAGCTCCTTGAATACATCTCTCTTCTAAACCTATAGCCCTTAGTACATAACTCCCCTTTTGTATAGAATTTTTTGATGAACAAGCAGAACCTGTTGAAACAAATATGTTATTTTCCTCTAACATATGAAGTAAAACCTCTGATTTAACTCCTAAAAAGGAAACATTTAATATATAAGGAGTATAGTTATTACTTAAAGGAGTATTTATTATTACATCTTCTATTTCTGAAAGCCTTTTTATAAAATATTTTTTTAAACTACTTACCTGTTTATAGGATTCTTCCATTAATTCATATGAAATATCCATAGCTTTTACCATACCTATATAAGATGGTGTATTTTCTGTACCTGCTCTTAATCCACTTTGCTGTTCTCCACCGGTTATTAAAGGCTTTAAATTTATTCCCTTTCTAATATACATAAACCCAATTCCCTTTGGTCCGTGAAATTTATGGGCAGAAACTGTATAAAAATCTATATTAAATTCTTTAACATCAATTAAAAACTTTCCAAAGCCTTGAACGCCATCTACATGAAATTTTGCTCTTTTACTTTTTTCTTTTATTAAATTCCCAATTTCCTTAATTTTTTGTATACTCCCAATTTCATTGTTAATTTGAATTATAGATATTAAAACTGTATCTTTATTTATTGAGTTTTTTAATTCTTCTAAATCTATAAAACCCTCTTTATTAACCTTTAAATAAGTTACCCTTACTCCTTGTCTTTCTAGTTCTTTATAAGTATTTAAAACACTAGAATGCTCAAAAGATGTAGTTATAACATGAGTGTTTTTTTTACCTAGCCCTTTAATTATCATATTATTTCCTTCACTAGCTCCTGAAGTAAATACTATTTCTTCTCTAGATGAATTTATCTTTTTTGAAATGCTTTCCTTAAGCTCCTCTATCTTTCTTTGAACCTTTATTCCTAAAGTATATAAAGAAGAGGGATTTTCCCAAAATTCATCCATAGCATAATAAACTTCTTCTCTTACTTCTTTTAAAGGTTTTGTAGTTGCACTATTATCAAAATAAACCTCCATTTAAACCTCCCTAAACTTTATTCAATTACTATTATTTCATATTTAATATTAAACCATAATAATTATTTATTATCAAAAACATTTTTTTCCATTAATAAAAATTAAAAAATCTCAACTTAGACTTAACTAAGTTGAGATTTTTTTATTCCATAGCAACAAATTCTACTTTTTCAACGCCACGCACTAATTGAATTTCATTTAACATCTCTTTTATATCACAATTCATAGTTGATATATCTATTGTAAAACTAACATGAGCTAACCCATGTATAGGCAAGCCTTGATCTATTGTTAATATATTTCCTCCAACCTCTGATAATATATTTAAAACAGAAGATAAAACACCTTTTTCATGAGTAACTACCATATTAAATATAACTTTTCTTCCCTGTAATGTTTCTGAAAACTCAAAAATATAATCTTTATATTTATAATAAACACTTCTACTAATTCCTGCCTGCTTAGTGGCTTCTGTTATTTCTTTTACCTTTCCTTCTTTTAAAAGTCTTTTAGCATTTATTACCTTTTCAAAAACTTCTGGTAAAACTCTTTTATCTATAACTAATAAATTTCCTTCCATTTTGGAAATATTCACCTCTTTACATCTATAAAATATTAAATACTAGCAAAACAGTAAATTCTTATTACCACTTACTAAAATATCATCTATAATTAATATTTTCAATAAATATTATACTTTATAAATGAAAATTAAAAAACACTTTAACAATAAAATTAAAGTATTAATAAATTATTATTTTGGATTAAAGTATTTATTTTTATTATTAAGTTTTTAACATTATAAATAAATTATATCACCACAAATTCTAAAAGACAAGTGTATCTCTATAAAATACACAATATAATAGAGGATATATAAATATATCCTCTATACAGATTATTATAATACTATTTCAAAAGTTTTTATTTGTTTTCCTAAAATAACACCTTTAATAGAATTTTCTTCTACATTTAATTTTTCTATAATTTCCTCATTTAAATTAACTTCATTTATTTCTTTAACTTCTCTATTAACTTTTATTTCAAAGTTCTCATCCTTATTAGAAATATTAAACACTCTTATTATTATAGAATCTCTATCTTCTGCTTTCTTAAAGGCTGATAAAACTACATTGTCTCCTTTAATTGTAACTAAAGAATCCTCATTCTTAAAATCTCCTTGAAGAGCTAGCATATTAACATTGAAGTTATAAGCTTCTTCATAAGAATTTTCAAAGGTATAATCTCCTTTATGAGGAATTATTGAATATTCAGCAATATTTTCTCCTAAGCATTGAGCCTCTGGTGTTTTAAATACACCCCAATCTCCTAATTCTCCAACAGCTCTTAAAATAGTTAAGGCTATAGTATTTTTACTATCTCTTAAAACCTCATATTCAGGAAGTCCTTTATTGGCAATCATAAGTCCAACTTTTCCATCATTAACATCAACAAAATTTGTTTGCTTTTGACAGTTAGAAGGATTTTGCCATCCTTCCCATGGAGTAGTTTCTCTTTCTATAACATCAAAGTGTCCCTCTGCAAAATGAGTATCTGCTTCTATTTCACTTGGGAATAAAGCTCTTATTCTATGGTCTTTTGCCTTATTTTCTATTACAACTTTTACATCTACTCTCTTTGAAATTTCATTTAAAGTTATGGTAGAAGTTAAGTTTATCTCAGTTTTATCTTCTAATCTTCTACTTTCTTTTTTACTAGCTTCAAAAGGAACTTTTAAAGTATTTTTAACCTCTATTACCTTTTCTACTTCATTATCTATTAAAACATTTATAGTAGCTTTATTATCTAAAGTATTTATTATTTCATCTTTTAATGGAGCTCTAAATATATATTCATCTCCTATATCTCCACAATCTTCAAAGTAATTTAAATTTTTATATTCTTTCTTTGTTTCTTTGTGAAGTAAATTAAAAGTACCATTTTCATTAAATTTTAGTAAAAAGAATTTATTTTCAAAAGTTAAATCCTTATTAATTTCTTTATTTTCTTTCTTTTCACAAGGTACTATTTCAAAGGATTTTAATCCTAAAGCTTTTATATTACTTGCTAAAAATCTAACCTTAAATCTATTTACATATTCAGGTTGTCTAAATCTATTATTTGGTAAGGTATATTTAAAAGTTTCTCCTAAGGCTTCAACTGAAGAAGGTACTTCCTCTCCGTTTTCTTCAACAACTTTAAAACTTTCTATAGAAGAATCTTTATTTATATCAACTATAGCTTCTACTACCTCACTTCTATCCCATCCTAAAGTATTAAAAACAACTATATTTTTTCTATCCGTAGTAGTTCCATTTACTAGATTTAACATATATTCAGTACTTCTATCTATCATTTCCTCTGATATTTGCATACTAGCTTTAAATCTTGTTACCATATCTTGATGAACTTCATCAATACTACATCCACAAATAGAATCATGAGGGTGATTTTGAATTAAATATTTCCATCCTTGAAGTATAAAATCACTTTCATATTTTTTACCTTCTAAAGATGCCATAACTCCTAAAGGCTCAACATATCTTTCTAAAAGATTTTGAGCTCTATTATTCATTTGCTTTAAATAAAGTCTTGAAGAAGCTGTGTTACATAAAGTCCACCATCCATCTGTATACTGTCCATTTAACTCTCCTGTAACAGTTTTTAAATCCTTAACTTCCTTTTTAACATCTTTTATATAATCAACTAAATTACTATGAACTAACTCAAAATCAACATCATTTTTTACATTATCTATTATATCTCCAACATTTGTTTGAACAGGTTGATGGTCACAACCATTCATTAGTAATATTTGATTTGTTGTAGCATACATTTCTGCTTTATTTACTCTATCTTCTAAAAATTCAATAGCCTCTTTCTTTTCAGAAGGAATTTCATTTCCATTGCTATACCAGTTAGCCATAAGTATTCCTAATACTTCTGAACCCTCTGGAGATTTCCATAAAACCTCTGAATGATATTCATTTTCCCCTACTTCTTCTACCTTTTGATTATCAAAAGCTATTGGAGTTATTCCTCTACCAAATACGGCATTATCAATGCCAAAACCTCTTAATATCTGAGGTGCTTGAGATATATTACCAAAGGAATCAGGGAAATATCCTATTTTTACAGGATTTCCAAATCTTTTTGCAAATCTCATTCCTAAAAGCATATTTCTAACATTTGCCTCTGCACTTATTAAATATTCATCTTGAAGAACATACCAAGGACCTATATGAAGTTTTCCTTCTTCTACAAGCTTCTTTATTCTATCAAACATATAAGGTTTTATTTCTAGATAATCATCTAAAGCTATAGTCTGTCCATCTAAGTGAAAATATTTAAAATGCTCATTATTTTCTAAAGTATCTATTAATGAATCCATAAAATCTACTAATTTAACTCTATGTTTTTGAAATGGTATATACCACTCTCTATCCCAGTGACTATGTGAAACTACATGTACTTTTTTCATACCTAACCTCTCCTTATCTAAAGTTCATTAACTTATACATAGATTATATACGTTTACAAAGGATTCATTCAATTTTCAATCTTATATGTTTACTGGACTTTTTATAGATTATTTAATCTTAATCTTAGTTTTTATATACTATAAAAATAATATTTTAATATCTATTTCTTATGTTTTTTAATAATTATCTAGAAAAATAATATTATTTATTAAATTATTAATTCTTATTATTTTCTTTTAATTTAGAAAGAGCCTTTATATAGGCTTTATTAGTTCCACAACACCCTCCTATTATATTAACGCCTTTTTCAATAGCACTTTTAGATAAAGTCTTAAATTCTTCTACATTTAAGTCATAAATCAACTTTCCTTCTACATTCTTTGGCATTCCTAAATTAGCCTTTATATATATAGGAAGCTTAGTAAGCTCCTTAATAATATCTAAAGCCTTTAATATTTCTTCATATGATGTGCAATTTATACCTAAAGCATCTACTCCTAGAGGTTCTAAGGTTGAAACCATTTCCTTTAAAAAGTTATAAATATTCTTTTTATTAGACAAGGTAAAGGAGCATATAATAGCTTTATCTGTTATAGTTTTAGCTTTTTTTAAGGCTAATTCTCCTTCTTTTATACTTCCTAAGGTTTCAAAAATAACTAAATCAAACTTATCTTCTCCAGCTTTAATTATTCTTTCAGTATTTTCATAAACAATATTTTCAAAAGAAGGGGAATTTTCGTCTAAATAGTATGAAATAGCTCCTATATCTAAAGCAACTAAAATATCCTTTTCCTTAACTTTATTCAAAATATTCAGACTAGATTTTATAACCTTTTCTAAGTTATATCCATTTATTTTTTCATTTATAATATTGCACATAAAAGTATTTGAAAGTATTAATTCAGCTCCAGAATTTATATATTCTCTATGTATTTTTTCTATTAATTTAGGGTTTTTTAAATTTAAAATTTCTGAGGAGGTTTCCTTTAAATTACCACCTAACTCAATTAATCTAGTTCCCATAGCGCCATCTGCTATTATTAACCTATCTTTTAAGTTTAAAACCTTCATTTTTTATTCTCCAATCAAAATAAATTTATTAGAAAGATAATAAATTTTATTTTTTAAAACAAAATTATTATCTTATATTATTTATATTTTACATTTAAAAAATAAATAATAAAAACATAATTTTTTTATTATTTTATCTATTAAAAGAAAGTCTATATTTTATATTTTAAAAAAACTGTTATAATATTACTAGTAATAGTAATATTAAAGGAGCGAAATATATGTTTAGATCTATATATTGGTATGGAAAAGGATATGCCTGGACATTAATAAAATCCTTGTCTGACATTAAAAAAATTAATAGGTTAGAAGAAGAAGGCAAGCTTGAAGAAAGAGATGAGTATATATATCAGTGTAGTAGAAAAATAGCTTATACTTTTCTTAAGGCTGCTGGACTTGAAGTTAATGTTGAAGGCTTAGAAAATATTCCTGAGGGGCCAGTTCTTTTTGTTTGTAATCACCAAAGCAATATGGACATACCTGTAATTATGTACTCTATTGATAGACCAAAGGGATTTATAGCAAAAAAAGAACTAGAGAAAATGCCTATATTAAAAGATTGGATTTTACTTTCAAAGGCTATATTCATTGATAGAGAACATCCTAAAAAAGCCATGGCAGGTATTTTACAAGGAATAAAACAATTAAAAGAAGGATACTCTATGGTTGTTTTTCCTGAAGGAACTAGAAGTCAAAGTAGTAAAATGGGAGAATTTAAAGCTGGAAGTTTTAAACTTGCAACTAAACCAAAGGTTCCAATTGTTCCTCTTACAATTGATGGAGCTTATAAAATAATGGAGGGAAATCATTATTTTATAAAACCTGGAAAAGTAAATCTTTATATTCATCCTCCAATTTACACAGATAAACTTACAAAGGAAGAAATTGCAGAACTTCCTGAAAGAGTTGAAAATATAGTTAGAAGTAAACTTCCTAACAAAGGAAGATAAAAAAAACCATGAGTATAAATTTACTCATGGTTTTTTTATATTAATTTAAAACTGTTCCTTCTAAATCTATCTTTTCTTCATTTAATGATTTTTTATTAAAGAAATCCTCAGTTTCCTCTATTACAACCTTTCTTAGTCCTATAATTCCTATAAGATTTGGAATTGCCATTAATCCATTAACAATATCTGCAATTATAAATATTAAAGTTAAAGGTAAAAATGAACCTATACCAACTAAAATTATATATAAAATTCTATATGGCTTTATAGCTTTTATTCCAAATAAATATTCAATACATCTTTCCCCATAATAATTCCAACCTAAAATTGTTGTAAAAGCAAAAAACATAAGTCCTATATTAACTATATATGTTCCTATATTTTTTATAGGAAGACCAATTTCAAAAGCTCTTGTTGTAAGTGCTGCTCCTTCTAAACTTCCACTATAAGCACCAGTTAAAATTATTACAATTCCAGTCATAGTACAAATTAAAATAGTATCAAAAAATGTACCTGTCATGGAAATAAGTCCTTGTTTAACTGGAGATTTAGTCTTAGCAGCAGCTGCTGCTATTGGTGCACTTCCAAGTCCTGCTTCATTAGAGAAAACCCCTCTTGCTATTCCACTTTTCATTACTGTTATTATACTAACTCCAATGGCTCCTCCTATAGCTGCTTTAGGATTAAAAGCACTTTCAATAATTATTGATATTGCCTGTGGAACTTTATTAAAGTTAAAAATTATAACTATTAAAACTCCTAAAACATAAAGTCCTGCCATTAAAGGAACTACTTTCTCTGAAACACTAGATATTCTTTTTATACCACCTAAAATTACTAAAGCAACTAATAAAGTTACAACTATAGCTGTAACAATTGTAGGAATTTTAAAAGTAATACTTGCAGCATCTGTTATAGATTTTACTTGACCAAAAGTTCCTATTCCTAATAAAGCTACACAAATTCCAAAAAAGGCAAAAATATTAGCAAGCCAATTTAAACCAAGTCCATTTTTTATATAATACATTGGTCCTCCTGCCATTTGACCATTTTCATCTACAACTCTATATTTTATAGCAAGTACTCCTTCTGCATATTTAGTTGCCATTCCAAAAAAAGCAGCTACCCACATCCAAAATAAAGCACCAGGTCCTCCTGCTTTTATAGCCGTTGCAACTCCAACTATATTTCCTGTTCCTATAGTTGCTGAAAGAGCTGTACATAAAGCTCCAAAACTTGAAACATCTCCCTCTGCATTAGAAGAAATTTCATCATCTTTTTTAAATACATACTTTAAAGCTAGTGGTAATTTTAATATTTGTAATAATTTTAACCTTATAGTCAGGTATATTCCTGTACCTACAAGTAGCATAAGAAGTGGTACTCCCCATACTAAATTGTCAATTTGATTTAATAAGTTTTCCATAAAAAAATCCTCCTTAAATTTAAATTTGCGGAGGAGAATAAGGATACTTAAAAAATTTAAGTAACTAACCTTATCCTCTGTCCTTTTACCTGAGAGTTTCAGCCAAAAAATTTGACCTTGCTCCTTCGGTGCTCTTTTTTTAAAAGAGTCTCTCCAGAGGCTCGTCCAGTAACGGTCCTAATACCTGAAAGATTTCCCTCTTCGGTGGATATAAAATATCACTCTCCCATTACCTTCATCCGAACATATTGAATTTTAATTTATATTATATAGTTTATCTTTTTAAAAATCAATTGTTACTTTAATTTTTTTATTAAAATAATTTTATATTCGAAAGTTATTCTTTTTCACAAATTGTCAGAAAATTGTTAATTTATCTCTTTAACCTCTTTATATAAGCCATTGTTATTTTTAATCTATCATTAATTTCCATATTTTTTCCTTTTTTTCTTGAATTAATTGAAAATTTAGTGTTAAAATATCAATGTCGGTATTCTTTTAGAAGCTGAACTAATTTTTACGGTTAAAACTTAATAAAACCGAATTATATCCCTTTTGGGAATAAGAACGGAGGAGAGAAAATGAATGCAGTCTATCAAACTAGACGTAGAACAAGAAAACTAGTAGTTGTTGGTATGCTCTCTGGTATATCAATATTTCTAGGATTAACAGGATTAGGATTTATAAACGTTCCACCTGTTAGAGCTACTATTATGCATATTCCTGTTATAATAGGAGCTATTGTTGAAGGACCTATTGTAGGAGGATTAATAGGCTTAGTCTTTGGTTTATTTTCTATGTATCAAGCTTTTATGGCTCCAACGCCAACTAGCTTTATGTTTTGGAATCCAATTATAGCCCTACTTCCTAGAATTCTCATAGGAGTTGTTAGCTACTATGTTTATATTTTTATGATTAGAGGTTCTAAAAAGAATCTAAAACTTACAACAATTGTAAGTTCATTTTTACTAGGAATACTTTTATTCATAAGCTCTTATGCTTTAATTAAATCACCAACTATAGCTGCTATAATTGGTATAGTATTCTTTTTAGGAAGCTTAATTTTAATGTTTAAGTTTAAACATAAAAATAAAGAAGAAGCTTTATCTATAGGGGTTTCAGCTGTTGTTGGAACACTAATAAATACAGTAGGAGTTCTTGGTTTAACATATATATTTTATTTAGAAAGATATGCCGCAGCTTTAGGAATTTCTGAAACTGTAGCAAAAGTAACCTTAGCAGGTATCGGAATAACAAATGGTATTCCAGAAGCTTTTATATCTGCTTTAATTTCAATTCCTGTTGTTTTAGGAGTTAAGAAAATTTTAAGATAAAGAAACATATTTTAGCGTATAGTTTTTAATCTATACGCTAATTTTTATTATTAAAATATCTTTATTTAATTTTAATCTTTTATCTAGGAAAAAAGTAGAACTAAATCTTTTTTACTCCTTTTATGGTTATAAGTTTATAGATTATAATATAAAGAATTTGCACATTATAAGGGTGTAAGGTAAAGAAATTCTTAACCTTAAAAAAATCTTATTAAACTTAAAAGGAGGAATTTAAAATGGCGCAACATTTAGTTCCAGAAGCAAAAAATGGTTTATCAAAATTTAAAAATGAGGTAGCAAATGAAATGGGTGTACCATTCTCAGACTATAATGGAGACCTTAGTTCAAAACAATGCGGTAGTGTTGGTGGAGAAATGGTTAAAAGAATGGTAGAAAAATACGAGCAATCAATGAAATAATAAAATAAAAAAAGAGGTAAGCATATACTTACCTCTTTTTTTTATTTAGGATGCCTTATTAATCATAAAGTTTCTCCAATTTCCATCTTCAATTAAAATGCTATCCTTTTTAAAATCCTCTTCCTTATCTCTGTTATAGTAATAAACATAGCATTTTTCAGGAGAATTCTTTCCTAAAATTTCTACATCCATTTCTACTCTATTATACTCATTATTTTCATTTAAAGGTCCTAAATATCCTTCCATAACATCCATATCTTCTATAGTTTTTTCATAGTCTAATATGGTCATAACTTCTCCATAAACAAATCCATCTCCTTGAACTAAAGCTGGATATCCCTTTTTAGGCATATGATATAAAGTTCCCTTCACTCTTCCTAATTCGCTTTTTATAACCTTACCCTTTAAGTACTTTTCATAGTTGAAAAACCCTGTTCTTAAACTTCCATAAACAAAAATTTTTCTTCTTATCCTAGGTTCTAACATTAGCAAATAGCACCTCCTAAAACCTTAATGTCTTCTTCATTTAAAACTATAGCTTTTATAGCTAGTTCTAATCCTTTTGCTATATCTGAAATAGCCATAGAAGGTGTATTAGGCTTATTTACAACCTGTGATGGAATATATGGAACATGGATAAATCCAGCTCTTATGTTTTTATATTTTTTATCAACTAAATATAAAACACCATACATAACATGATTGCATACAAAAGTTCCTGCAGTATTAGATAAAGAAGCAGGTATTCCATTTTTAATCATCTCTTGAACCATAGCTTTTACTGGTAAATTACTAAAATAAGCCATTTCTCCATCTTCATATATAGGAATATCTATTGGTTGATTTTTTTCATTATCTTCTATTCTAGCATCATCTATATTTATAGCTACTCTCTCTGGAGTTATTCCAAATCTTCCACCAGCTTGTCCTATAGATATAACTACCTCTGGATTTATTTCCTTTATTTTTTCTTCTATTTTTTCTAAAGATTTTCTAAAAACTGTAGGTATTTCTAATTTGTGAATTTCTGCTCCTTCTATTGTATCAGGTAACATTTTTACTGCTTCTAAAGCTGGGTTTACACTTTCTCCTCCAAAAGGATCGAAACCTGTAATTAATATTTTCATTCTTATCAACTCCTTAAATTTTAATTAAATCTAATTTAAAATGCTAAGAAATACATTAAAGCAATATGTACAATTAATAAAATTATAGCAAATAAACTTTGACATTTAATAACTACGTTCTTATCTTTTGTTTCTAATAAAGCAGCTGGCATTACATTAAAGTTTGCTGCCATTGGTGTAAGTAATGTTCCACAATATCCTGCTGTTAAAGCTAAAGCTCCTGCTATAGCTACATTAGCTCCTTGAGCAAATACAAATGGTAATCCTATACCAACAGTTATTACTGAAAAAGCTGCAAAAGCATTACCCATTATCATAGTAAATACTGCCATACCTACACAATAAGCTGTAACTCCAGCTAATATATGTCCCTCTGGAATAAAGTTTGATATACCAGAAGATATAACATCACCAACTCCAGCTGCTGTAAATACTGTTCCTAAAGCTGCTAAAAGCTGTGGTAATATACTAGTAGAACCTACTGATTGTACCATTCTATTACTATCTTCTACTAAATTTTTAGGTTTAGCTTTTAAAACTAAGAAACTAGTTATTACAGCTGCAACTGAAGCTATTCCTATAGCAACAGTTCCTGATAAACTTGTAAATTGTGCAATTAATAAAGAACCTAAAGCTATTACAATAGATGGTAAGAAAATTTTATTCTTTAATTTCTTAGCTTCATTTTCTGCAAACTTTACATTAGGCATTTTTAAGTTTCCTATATTAACCTTTTTACTTGCTGTTAATACTCCTATAACTAAAAGTAAAGCACCTACTAAAACAGGTGGCATAACTCCTCCTGCTATAAAGATAATTGATAATATAGTCCAAAATATTGCAGTACCTATTCTTGTTTTATGATTTTTGTCTTTTAAAGTGTAAATTGCTGTATTTAACATTAAAAGACCAACTAATATATAAAAGAATTCTAACAGGGCATTAGAAATCATCTCCATATTCATTTTAGTATCACCTCTTTATTTATACTTCATCTTTTTTAGATAAGTTTTTTCTTAATTTCTTATCTAAAATTCTATTTTGTAAAACTCCTAAAATAAGGGCTATTACAGCAATTGGTACAGATGCCTTTGCTATTTCTAAAGTAGTAACCCCATATCCTAATTCTTGTAAAGTTCCTGCTATTAGTAAAACACCAGAACTTGCTAAGAATACATTTTGTCCAAAGAAGTTTCCATAGTTATCCATAGCTGCTGCAGTACCTTTTATTAAGTCTTCGCTTTTTTCATCTACTTTACCATACTTGCTAACAGCTGCTCCTTGAGCCATTGGATTTATAAGAGGTCTTATAAATTGAGCTTGTCCACTTAATCTTAAAGAAACGGCAGAACCTACTTCTCTAATAAATAAGTAACAACTTAAAAGTTTTCCTGTTGACATGTTTTTCATATTTTTAATTAAAGTTATTGCTCTTTCTTTTAATCCAAATCTTTCACACATTCCTATAACAGGTAAAGTTAACATAAACAAAGTCATATGTCTTTGACTTACAAAAGTAGAACCTAATTTATCTAATATTTCAACAAAACTCATATCTGCAACTAAACCTGTAGCTAATCCTGCCACTAAAACAACTGCTATAGTGTCAAATTTAAGTGCAAAACCTATTATTACGATTACTATTCCTATAAGTGCCAATTTCATCTCTCCTTTTTGGTTTTTTTCTTTTAATTTTTACTTCCGTTTTTTTTAAATATTATAACCATATTTTTTTCAATTTTCTACAATATTTTATTTAAATTTTGTAAATTTTAAGGCATTTTTTTATTAATTCGTTCTTTATTATCATTTTATTAAAAATAAATTAAAAAAGTAGTATCTAGTTAGATACTACTTTTTTCAAATTATTTTATTTTCTAGAAACTATAATCTTTCCATCTACTCCATTTATTAAAGCAACTGAACCATCATAAATTTCTCCTGCAATTATCTTCTTAGCTATTTCAGTTTCTAAGACATTGCTTATATATCTCTTTAATGGTCTAGCTCCATATACAGGATCATAGCCTTCTTCAGCTAATATTTCTTTAGCACTATCAGTTACTTCAAGAGTTATATTTCTTTCTCTTAATCTGTTTTCAACATCTCTTAAGAAGATATCAATAATCTTCTTAATTCCTTCACTACTTAAAGGTCTAAACATTATGATGTCATCTACTCTGTTTAAGAATTCTGGCTTGAATCTTAATTTCATTTCATTCATAACATTTTCTCTAATATCTTCTTCTATACCCTCATTAGATTTGTTTTCTAATAAGTATCCACTACCAATATTAGAAGTCATTATTATTATAGTATTTTTAAAGTCAACAGTTTTACCTTTGTTATCTGTTAATCTACCATCATCTAGTATTTGAAGGAATAAGTTAAATACATCATCATGAGCTTTTTCTATTTCATCAAATAATATTACTGAGTATGGATTTCTTCTAACAGCTTCTGTTAATTGTCCACCTTCTTCATATCCTACATATCCTGGAGGAGGTCCTATTAGTCTAGATACTGCATGTTTTTCCATATATTCAGACATATCTATTCTTACTATATTATCTTCGCTATCAAATAAGTTTCTAGCTAAAGTTTTAGCAAGTTCTGTTTTACCAACTCCTGTAGGTCCTAAGAATATAAATGAACCTATTGGTTTTCTTTCATCTTTAAGACCTGCTCTAGCTCTTATTACAGCATTTGCAACTGCAGTTGTAGCTTCATCTTGTCCTATTACTCTTTCTCTTAATTCTTCTTCTAATCTTAAAAGTTTTTCTCTTTCACTTTCAACTAATTTTGTAACAGGAATTCCAGTCCATTTTGAAATTATTTCTGAAATTTCATTTTCAGTAACTTCTTCTTTTAATAAAGCATTCTCATTATCTTTTTCCATGCTTTCTTCTTGTGCTTTTATTTTGCTTTCAAGCTCTGGAATTTTTCCATATTTAAGCTCTGCAACTTTATTTAAATCGTACTCTCTTTCATATTTCTCAACTAATCCTCTAGCTTCATCTAATTCAGCTTTTAAATCTCTAATTGCTGAAATATGAGATTTTTCTTTTTCATACTTAATTGTCATCTCATCATTTTTATCTTGAAGCTCTGCAAGTTCTTTTTCTAAAGAAACTAATCTTTCCTTAGATGCTTCATCATTTTCCTTTGATAAAGCTTCTTTTTCAGTTTCAAGCATTAAGATTTTTCTTCTTATAATATCTAATTCAGTTGGAAGAGAATCTATTTCACTTCTTATCATAGCACCAGCTTCATCTATTAAATCTATAGCTTTATCTGGTAAATATCTATCTTGAATGTATCTATGTGAAAGTTTTGCAGCAGCTACTATTGCTGAATCATGAATTCTAATTCCATGATGAATTTCAAATCTTTCTTTTAATCCTCTTAAAATTGATATAGTTTCTTCAACTGTTGGTTCTTCAACTATTACAGGTTGGAATCTTCTCTCTAAAGCTTTATCTTTTTCTATATATTGTCTATATTCATCAAAAGTTGTAGCACCTATACAATGAAGCTCTCCTCTTGCAAGCATAGGTTTTATTAAGTTTCCAGCATCCATTGCTCCATCAGTTTTACCAGCACCTACTATTGTGTGAATTTCATCTATGAATAAGATTATTTTTCCTTCTGAGCTTTGAACTTCTTTTAAAACAGCTTTTAATCTTTCTTCAAATTCACCTCTATACTTAGCACCAGCTATTAATGCACCCATGTCTAATGAGATAATTACCTTATCTTTTAATCCTTCAGGAACATCTCCTCTTACAATTCTTTCTGCTAATCCTTCAACTATAGCTGTTTTACCAACACCTGGCTCACCTATTAAGATAGGATTGTTTTTTGTCTTTCTTGAAAGAATTCTAACTGCCCTTCTTATTTCTTCATCTCTTCCTATTACAGGATCTAATTTATGTTGTTTTACAAGTTCTATTAAGTTAGTTCCATATTTATCTAAAGCTTCATAAGTTCCTTCAGGGTCTTGTGAGTCAACTCTTTGACTACCTCTAACCTCACTTAAAACCTTTAAGAAAGCATCTTTAGTTATATTATTCTTTCTTAAAATTTCTCCTATAACACCATTTTTATCTATTTCCATAATTGCAAGCATTACATGTTCAACACTTATGTATGAATCTTCAAATTGCTTTGAAATTTCTTCTGCTTTTATTAAAACTTCATTTATTCTTCTTGTAGCAGTAACTCCTGAAGATTGTGCTGCTTCCCCTAATACCTTAGGCATCCTGTCTATTTGAACATGAATATCTCTCTTTAATGAATCTATATTAACACCCATTTTTTCAAATATATTAGGAATTAAGCCATCTTTTTGATTTACTAAGGCTGAAAATAAGTGAATTACGTCTAATTGTTGATTATTATATTTAACTGCTATTTCATAAGCATCGTTTAAGCTTTGTTGTACTCTTAATGTCATTTTATCTGCATTCATTTTATCACCTCAATATTCTCTTTTTTCTATCTTCTGTTACTATAATACTATAAAAGTCAAAGAAAGTCAAAGTCTATTTTTCACTTTCATAATTTATTAATCTAAAGGTAAAATTACTTACAATTTATTATAAAAAAAAGTTTTAAGTAATAATTATTTAATTATAAGGATATTTCATTAAGAATTTATTCATTTTTGTAAGTTCTTCTATATATTTATTATTTAAAATTACTCTATTGTTATACTTTCTATATGTTGGTATTATTAAAATATAATAAGTTTGTTAAAAAATAAATAAAGGAGGGTGTCTTAAATTTGGAGTTAAAAGTTTTTGATTTTACAAAAAGCACTTTAGAATTACTTAAGGATATGAAAAAAGATTTAGCCTATAGTGCAAATTTATTAGATGATTTTTTCTATTCTCTGCTTGAAAATTCCTGTGATGGTTTTTTTAACATATCAACTAGAGTAAAATCAGCCTCTAGTTTAAAGGAAAAAATCATAAGGCATAATTATTACATAAAATTTAAATCCCCTAAGGATTTATTTAAAAATCTTTCTGACTTAATAGGGGTTAGAATAGAATGTAGATTTATAGAAGATGAGGAGCATATTTTTAAATTTTTAAAGACTATTTTTAATTGTACAGGAGAAAAAGGTTTTTCTTATTCCGCTCAAAATCCTAATATTTTTTTAGACCTTAGAGAGAAACAACCTCTAAAACAAAAAAATGGTTTTGAACTTTACAGAATAGATGGTTTTATTTTAAATGAAGGAGAAAAGTATAATTTTGAACTTCAAATAAAATCAATGGTAAATAATTTTTGGGGTGAAATAGAACATAAGATAATTTATAAAAATTATAATATGATTTTAGGAGATAAGTTTTATAAAAATATATTAAACTCTATAAAAAATAATCTTTGTTTAATAGATAATCAACTTTTAACAATTTTTAATCATGTAAATACTCATATGGATAGTTCTAATAATGTTGGCTTAAAAAAAGAAGGAATAGAAATGTTATTATCTAAAATGATTTACGATATTTATTCTTCTAAGGTTAAAAATGATTTAGGTATTTCTATAGATTTTAGAAACGCCTGTGATATAATAATAGATTATATTTTTACAAAAAATAACTGTAACACCTCACAGGAATATTATAATACCTTTGTAAATACTTCTGTTAGGTTAAATGAAGTTTTTAAAGATTCAATTTCTTTTAAAAATAAATTATCTATAGGGGCAAGTTCCCTTAACTTTGATTCTACTTTTTCAAATTCTATAGGAAAAAAATTAGCCCATGCAATGAATTATGATTTTCATTGGAACTTATTTTTTAAAATACTTTTCCAAATAGAACCTGGTAATAATAGAGAGGATTTTTATTCCTTTATAAGATATTTAGAAACTATATTTTCAAATAGAGATTCCTACTTAAATCTTTATTTAAACTTTTCTTCTGAAGAAGTTTCAAAAATAAAAGAAGATATTTTATCCTCTTTAAATAAAGCCTTCTTAAAAATAGACTCAATTAAGTTTATCTATAGAGACAAGCTTTCAGAAATTTTTAATCATATAGATAACTTTGTTAAATTCTTATGTAATTATATGAATAACTACAAGGAATACGAAGATTATAGTTACCTTTATAAAGAGTACTTATATCTTACTCTTTTAAGCATCTTTAATATGAATTTACAAAAGGTATCCTTAAGGGAATTTGCAAGTGAATTAAAAAACAGTAAAAGCAAGCTTAGAATAAGCTATAAAGGAATAAAACTTTTAGCTTCAACTAAAGAAAGTTCTACTATAAATATAAACGAACTTTTAGAACAAATTTATGTAAGATAATTTATTACTTTATAAGATTATTTAATCTTGTAAAGACTTAACACAAAGGAGGAAGATTTATGCACTTATTTTTAACAACGATTTTTATAATTAACATTATTTTTATTATTTCTATTATTTTTATTGAAAGAAGAAACCCTGAAACTACTTGGGCTTGGATATTAATCTTAACCTTCTTACCTATAATAGGC
Organism: Clostridium sp. TJA032; assembly: GCF_058310275.1. Lineage (NCBI taxonomy): Bacteria > Bacillati > Bacillota > Clostridia > Eubacteriales > Clostridiaceae > Clostridium > Clostridium sp. TJA032. The sequence goes on from NZ_JBZEFB010000001.1 coordinate 758,990, forward strand.
TTTGTAATTTACATCTTATTTGGACAAAATATAACTAAAGAGAAAAACTTTAAAAGAAAAATATCAGATGATAAAACAAAACAAAAATATCTAAATTCCTTTAAGGCTCATTATAAATTAGATGATATTTCTCAAAAATATAAAGACTTAATAAAAATGAACTTTAATAATGATAATTCAACATATACTCAAAGAAATGATATAGAATTATTTTTTGATGCTAAACCTTTATTTAAGGATATGTTAGATGCAATAAATAATGCTGAAAAATTTATTCATATGGAATTTTACATTTTTAAAAGTGATGATATAGGAAAGAAATTTTTAAATGCCTTAGTTAAAAAAGCTAAAGAAGGAGTTGAAGTAAAATTACTTGTAGATTCTATAGGAAACTCTATTCATAAAAAAGATATAAATAAATTAAAAGAAGCTGGTGTAGAATTTAAAGTATTTTTCCCTGGACTTTTTAAATATATAAATCTTAGAATAAATTATAGAAATCATAGAAAAATACTTATTGTAGATAGTAAAGTTGCTTTTTTAGGTGGATTTAACATAGGAGATGAATATCTTGGAAAGGATAAAAATATTGGTAATTGGCGTGATACTCACACTAAAATAAAAGGTCTTGCAATTAATGATTTAGAAGGAAGATTTCTTTTAGATTGGAGTTATGCAAATAATTCCTCCTTAGACTTAGATTTAAAAAAATATTTTATAGACCCTCACAGTAAAGATCTACCTAAAAAAATAATTGGCTCTCAAATAGTTTCTTCTGGTCCTGACCATGTTGAACAACAAATAAAAAATGGATACTTTAAAATAATAAACTCAGCTAAGAAAAATTTATTTATACAAACTCCATATTTTGTCTTAGATGAACCTATGCTAGAAGCTTTAAGACTTTGTGCTTTATCTGGTGTTGATGTAAAAATAATGTTACCTGGTAATCCCGACCATAAATTTATGGCTTGGATTGCAAACTCTTATTTTGAAGCTTTATTAAAAGCAGGTGCACATATATATTTATATGAAAAAGGCTTCCTTCATGCTAAAACTATAGTAGCCGATTCCTCTATTTGTAGTATAGGAACAGCTAATATGGATATCAGAAGTTTTTCTCTAAACTTTGAAAGCAATATCTTTATATATAACGAACATATTTCAAAAAATATGGAAAGTCAATTTTCTAAAGATTTAGAAGTATGTAAAGAGGTTACCTTAGAAGGTTTTGAAAAAAGGTCTATAATATCAAAAATAGGAGAATCTGTTATAAGATTAGTAGCTCCTTTAATGTAAAAAATACAGTGCTTTTCGCACTGTATTTTTTATTCCTTAAAAGAAGCATAAATATTTTTATCCATTTTTACAGTTATCATCTTTTCCATAGATTTCTCCATATTCTCATAATCCTTTCTATAATGAGAACCTCTGCTCTCTTTTCTAAGAGAAATAGCTTTTAATATTGCTTCACATAATATAAGATTGTTCTTAAGCCTATAAGAGTCTATTAAATCTCCTTTTCCTGCTCTTAAATCAATTTCCTTTTTTATTTCTTCTATTTTATAAAAAGCTTTTTCAAGTCCTTCTTCACTTTTTTCTATCATAGCATTTTTAAACATAATATCTTGAATAATTAAAATAAGTTCTTTAGCCCCTTCAATTTCATAATAATCAAAATTAGTTTCTTCTTTTTTGCTAGGCTTGTTATTTTTCAAATATTCTCTAGCACTTTCCCCTGCTATTTTTCCAAAAACTATACCATTTGCTGTAGATAATCCTCCTATCCTATCAGCACCATGCATTCCTCCTGTACATTCTCCTGCAGCAAATAATCCTTTTACTGAAGTTTCTGCTTTTTTATTTATTTTAATTCCTCCATTAGAAGCATGAAAAAATATTCCTATATTTATTTCATCTTCCATAGTTAAGTGTTTATTTTCCTTTAACCAATTAAAATAAACCTTAATAAATTCTGGCATATTCTCTTTTAAACTCTCTTTATACCTTATCCTAATACCCTCTTTATTTTTAAGAAATTCCTTAAAAATTCTATAATCTATATCCTTTGAAATTAATCTTGAAGTAAAAGGACCATAAGTTGACCTTAATTCTAATTTTTCTTTTAAATTATCAACTCCCTTAAATATATCTTTTCCATCCTTATCTCTAGCTTCTATATATTTAAAAGTTTTTTCATTAAATATAGTTTTAGGACAAGGCTTTATATATCCTGGCATCATTTGCATAAATTCTAAATTTACTAACTCACATCCAACCTTTAAAGCTAAGGCTTGTCCTTCGCCTCTTATATCTTCAGTATTTAATCTATATTTAAAAAGCCCTCCAAAGCCACCTGAAGCAATTATAAGTGCCTTACACTTTATAAACTCTATTTCCTTATTAGAATTTATAATTATTACTCCTAAAATTTTATCTTCATCCTTAACTATATCTATAACCTCTGCAAAAGGATATTGAAAAACCTTATTATCTTCTAACTTATTTTGTAAAACCTCTTTTAAGTTATTAAACAAAAGTCCATTCCAATTTCTATTCTTATGGTCAAAACAGGGTATAAATTCTTTTTCCTTTGAATTTATAGCTTCCTTTAGTTTAACACCCATATCCTTTAAATAATTTATACTGCTATTTATATTTTTAACAAAAGTTTCTACTAATTCATCATCTAAAACATAAGAGCCAACCCTTTTAATAGTCTCTATTAAATCCTTTTCATCCTCTTCATTTTCAGGTCCTATAAGCCCTAATCCCCATGTTCCAGGATAAAAACTAGACCCTGAAAATATATTTGAACTACTTGAAAGTATAACTTTTGCTCCTTCCTTTGAAGCCTCAATAGCTGCTATAATTCCAGCAATTCCAGCTCCCATTACAAATACATCACATTCTTTGCTTTTTTTTAATTTTACCTTTTCTCTCATAAATACCCCACTTAAATAAACTAATTAATTATAAAATTAAGACTGATTTAAAGGTAAAACATATTATTAAAAACTTATAAATATTAGCCTTAATTAAAACTTTTATATAAATTAAATTTATCTTTAATATGTATACCTAAAATCAGTCCTTATTTTGAACTTTCTTAAATTTTATCCTTCAAAACTACTAAAAGCTTCTAAGAATTTATCTATATGTTCCTCTGTATGCGCTACACTTAAAAACATTGCTTCAAATTGTGATGGTGGTATATTAAATCCTTTATTTAACATATGTAAGAAATATCTTTTAAATCTTTCTCCATCACAAGTTTTTACATCTTCATAACAATTAACTTCTTTTAAATCAGTAAAGAATAAAGTCATCATTCCACCTTGTCTATTAATAGTAAGACCAATTCCTTTTTCTCTAGCTATATCTAAAACTCCCTTTTCAAGTTTAGCACCTATTTTTTCAATATGGTCATAATAAGATGGATTTTCATAAAGTTTTTTTACAGTAGCAATTCCTGCACTCATAACTATTGGATTTCCTGACATTGTTCCTGCTTGATAAACCCCACCTAAAGGAGATAAATTTTCCATTATTTCTCTTCTTCCACCATATGCTCCAGAAGGTAGTCCACCACCCATTATTTTAGCATAGGTAACTAAATCTGGCTTTACGTCAAATAAACTTTGAGCGCCTTTATAAGCTACTCTAAAGCCACACATAACCTCATCAAATATAAGAAGTGCTCCATATTCATCGCATAATTCTCTAAGCTTTCTCATAAAGTTAGGATTACACTTAACAACTCCCATATTTCCTGCAACTGGTTCTATTATTATAGCAGCAATATCCTTTCCATATTTTTTAAATAAATCTTCAACTTGTTTTTCATCATTATATATTCCTATTAAAGTATTTTTTATACTTTCTTCAGGAACCCCAAGACATCCAGGAATTCCTTCTGTTAACACACCTGAACCAGCTTCTATTAAAAACCCATCAAAATGTCCATGATAACACCCTGCAAATTTAATGATTTTATCTTTTTTTGTGTAACCTCTTGCTAGTTTTACAGCACTCATTGTTGCTTCTGTCCCTGAGTTTACCATTCTTATCATATCAACATTGTCTAATGTTTCACATAAAAGCTTAGCTAAATCTAACTCTAACTTTGTTGAAGCACCAAAGGCTATACTTTCTTCTGAAGTTTTCTTTATAGCTTCTACTACATCTTCATCACAATGACCTAATATCATAGGTCCCCAAGCTAAAACAAAGTCAATATACTCATTTCCATTTTCATCTTTTATAATAGCTCCCTTACCGCTTTTTATAACTGGAGGATTTATTCCAACACTTCCAAAAGACCTTACAGGACTATTAACTCCACCTGGCATATATTTTTTTGATTCTTCAAAAATTTCTTTATTTTTATCCATATTAATTCTCCTAACTATAAAATTGTTAAGTAAATAAGTTTAATTACTCTTTTAACCACTTAGCAGCTTCAATAGCATAATATGTTATTATCATATCTGCTCCTGCTCTTTTCATTGATAAAAGCATTTCTAAAGCCACTTGCTTTTCATTTATAAGTCCAAGTTTAGCCGCAGCTTTAACCATAGCAAACTCTCCACTTACATTATAAACACAAAGAGGTACATTAACCTTTTCTCTAACTTCCTTAACTATATCTAAGTAAGATAAAGCTGGCTTAACCATAACAATATCTGCACCTTCTTCTATATCTTGTTCTACTTCTTTTATAGCTTCTCTTGAATTTGCAGGATCCATTTGATAAGTTTTTCTATCTCCAAATTGAGGAGCTGAGTTAGCAGCTTCTCTAAAAGGTCCATAAAAAGCAGAGCAATATTTTGCAGAGTAACTCATTATTCCAACATTAACAAAACCAGCTTCATCTAAAGCTTTTCTCATAGATAAAATTCTTCCATCCATCATATCTGAAGGAGCTACCATATGTGCTCCTGCCTTTGCATGAGAAACTGCTATTTTATCTAAGAAACTTAAGGTTTTATCATTATTTACATCTTTACCTTCAATTATTCCACAATGTCCATGGCTAGTATATTCACACATACAAACATCAGTTATAATTAATAAATTTTCATAATCTTTTCTTAACTTTCTAATAGCTTTTTGAACTATTCCTTCCTCTGAATAAGCTTCAGAACCACAAGCATCTTTATACTCTGGAATACCAAAAATAATTACTCCTTTTATATCTAAAGATACAACCTCATCAACAATCTCATTTAATCTATCTAAAGATACATGATAATTTCCTGGTAAAGAACTTATTTCATTCTTTATATTATTACCCTCAACTACAAATATAGGAAATATAAAATCATTAGCTGTTAAAATATTTTCTCTAACAAGATCTCTCATTTCCTTGTTTATTCTAAGTCTTCTTCCTCTTTTTATCATAATATTTCCTCCTAATTTGTTTGTAAAATATCTATAGATTTAATTTTACCACAAATTTATTTTTTAACCTCTTGCCATATTTCCTTAATTTCACTTAAAAATCCATCTCCACAATGTATTTTGCACATTTTACCGTCAATTCCACTTTCATTTAAAGCTTTTAAAGTTATAGGCCCTATAGCTATACTTACTTTTTCCTTAAGATTTTCAAGTCCTATTATATCAATCATATTTTTAACTGTTGAAGGGCTTGTATATAATACCATATCAACTTCATTAAAAGCTCTTGGGTTTTTAGCTTCTCCACAAAGAGTATCGTAAATATTAACTCTTTCACAAACTGTTCCTAAAGAAGTTAATTTATCAAATAAATATTCCCTACTTAAAGAAGAACATGGAATTAGTATATTTTCTCCACCTTTTAAACTATCCTTTAAAGAATCAAAAAGCCCTTCTGCTGTAAAAGAATGAGCTGTTACACTTGGCATAAGACCTCTAGATACTAAAGCTTTCTCAGTTGCTTTTCCTAAAACAGCAAATTTAGCTGTTATTTTTCTTACATCAAATTTATTTTTTATTAAATAATCAAAAAAAACATTAACAGCATTTACTGATGTAAAAATTATATAATCATATTTTCCTATTTTTTCAATATATTCATCTAAATTACTTGAAGTTTCCTTTATTTCTATAGAATTTATTTCTGTAACCTCAGCACCTAATTCTTTTAACTTCCACTTAATATCCTTAGCTTGTTCTTTAGACCTTGTTAAGCAGATATTAGCACCAAATAAAGGTAACTTTTCATACCAAGAAAGCTTTTCATTTAAAGAAACAACCTCTCCAACAACTATTATACAAGGTGATTCTAGCTTAGCTTCTCTAACCTTTTTACATATATCTTCTAAATTCCCAATAACCTTTCTTTGCTTTGATGTTGTTCCTCTCATTACTACTGCACAAGGAGTTTCTATATCTTTTCCATTTTCTAATAACTTTTCTACAATAGTTTCTAGATTAGAAAGTCCCATCATAAAAACTAAAGTTCCATTTTCCTTTGAAAGAGCTTCCCAATTCACATTTAAAGTTCTAGCAGACATACCTGTTACAATATGAAAACTTTGAGCTAAACCTCTATGAGTTATTGGTATTCCTGCATAATTTAAAACTGAAATAGGTGAAGTAACACCAGGAATTACTTCAAAGGGTATATTCTCTTTATCTAAAGCTAATACTTCCTCTCCCCCTCTACCAAAAACATATGGGTCCCCCCCTTTTACTCTTCCTACAATATGACCTTTTTTAGCAAGAGCCACTATGCTTTCGTTTATTTCTTCTTGTGTTTTATAATGACATCCTGGTTCTTTTCCACAATAATAAATTTCACAATCATCATTTAAGTAATTAAGTATATTATTTCCAACTAATCTATCATATAAAACTGCTGTACATTTTTTTAGTGCATTTATTGCTTTAAGTGTAAGTAATTCTTCATCTCCAGGACCTGCACCTATTATATATGCTTTTTTACTCATGATTCTCCTCCTATACTTCACCTAATATTTTTTCTGCAAGTTTTTTTCCTAATAATATATTATCTTCTTTATTTCCTAATATATCTTTTTTAACTATTTTATTATTTACAGTAAATGTACCTATCATGTATAAATCATTTCCTTTAACTTCTGAATAAGCACCTATAAGACTATGACATCCACCATTTAAAACCTTCATAAAGCTTCTTTCCGCTTCAACAGTAACTCTAACTTCCTTATTATCTAAAGCTTTGAAATAGTCATTAAATTCGCCCTCTTTTAAACATTCAATTCCTAAAGCTCCTTGACCTATAGCTGGTAAAAATATCTTAGGGTCAAAATAATCACTTATTATATCCTCCATGCCAAGTCTTTTTAATCCTGCCGCTGCTAAAATTATTCCATCTAAGTTATCCTCAGTTATTTTTTTAATTCTAGTTTGTACATTTCCTCTAATTGGCACAATTTCTAAATCACTTCTAAATAATTTTAATTGTTCTGCACGCCTTATACTGCTAGTACCAATTCTAGCTCCCTTTCTTAAATTACTTAAAGTTGAACCATTTAAAGATACAAAAGCATCTCTTATATCTTCTCTCTCTGGCATTGCAACAAGTTTAAAATCCTTAGGAAGTTCAAAAGGTACATCCTTCATGCTATGAACAGCACCATGTGCTTCTTTATTTAAAAGTGCTAATTCTATTTCCTTTACAAAAAGACCCTTACCACCTATTTTATTTAAAGAAACATCTAGTCTTCTATCACCCTCTGTCATTACTAAAAGTTTCTTACTATCTATATTCTCTTTATCTTTTAAAAGTTCCATAACTTTTTCAGTTTGAACCTGTGCTAACTTACTTTTTCTAGTTGCTATTATTAATTCCATTAATCTAAACCTCGCATTTTGATTATTTTTCATAGAATATCTTTTAAAATATTAGCTTTTAAATTTAAATAACCTTTAATCTAAGGTTAAAAATTTAGCTATTTCTTCTCCTAAAAGATTTTTTAAATATTCATATTCTTTTTCTTCTAAAAAATATTTTTTAAATTCTTTACTTGAAATTATATCTATAATATCACTTTTATTTTCTAACTTTTTAGCCTTTTCTCTTATTTTAGCTACTTTAATTGAATATAAATCATTTTCCTTTACTATTTTACTTACCTCTTCTCCTATAGCTCTAGTTATCTTAGGAGAACATAATTTACTACTTATGCTAAAGCCTAAATTTTCATAACATCTACTATAAGGAATAGCTACCAAACCCTCTTTATAATTAGATGCATTTAAGTATAATTTATATTCTTCATTACAATCATTGCTTATTTCTCTTACTAAAGAAGGGTTGTCTACAGCTATTATTATAAGATGTGCTTTTTTTATAAAGCCTTTGTAATAACTTCCCTTTTCTAACTTTAAATTTTCACTTTTAATATCTAAAATTTCCTTTGAAAAATCCTTAGATAAAATATGTACATAACAACCCTTTTCTAATAAGCCCTTAACCTTTATAGTAGAGGCCTTACCTCCACCTATTACTTTAACATGAAATTTGCTCCCTATAACATTTATAGGTACTAAGTTAAAAATATCTTCTCTATTATTTTTAAACAAGAATTATCACTTCCTTTTAAAGCTTCACTTTTTAAAAGTTCTATTGCTCTATTTACATAAGCATCTGCTGTACTTTTTATCATTTTTTCTGCTAACTTTAAATTTTCTCCATTTCCTTTATTAGAAAAAGTTTTTATTCTCTCACTACAAATTTCATTTTCTTTTATTTTAATTCCTCTTATTTTATTTGAAACTTCTCTTATTTTAAGCCAGTTTAAAAATTCATCTATACTATCTTTTACTATGTACTTATAACTTTCCATTCTATCTTTTCTTATTTGTTTATTTTTATCATCAATTTTACTTATTTCATCTATATCCTTAAGAATTACCCTTTTATTATCAGCTAATTCTTTATCAACATCTCTAGGTACTGCTAAATCATATATGTATATTTTCTCTCCTAATTCTTCTATATCCTCAACTCTAACTACAGTATGAGGTGCAGAAGTACAAGAAACTATACAATCTACCTCATTTATAACTTGATTTTTCTCATTAAAATCTAAAACTTCCACTATTGTATCCTTTAAATTTTCTGCCTTACTTTTATTTCGTAAAACTAAATAAATACATTCTATATTGTGACTTAAAAGATGTTTTATTGCTAATTTTCCTATTTCTCCATAACCTAAAACCATAAACTTTTTACATCCTTTTAAAAGAGCACTATTTATTGAAATAGATACTGATGAAACTGGAACTTCAAACATTTTGCACTCTGTTTTGAATTTTTTTCCGCAAGAAATAGCTATTTCAAACATTTTCTGTAACTCTGAAGAAATACTTTTATCTAAAATAGCTGTTTTATATGCATCCTTAATTTGTCCTAAAATTTGATCTTCTCCTAAAATTCTTGAATGAAAACCACAAATTACTTCCATAAGATGAGTTACCGCTCTTTTTCCCTCTGATAAAAACATATATTCTTTTAAATTTTCATTCCAATTAAACACCTTAAAAATATTTTCAAAAATTTCATTTTCCGATAAATTTTCTTCACAACTAAAATATATTTCTGTTCTATTACAAGTATTTAATATTACAACTTCTTTAAAAGAAACCAATAATTTTTCCACATATTTTTTATGCTTCTTAGGGTATAAGGCTAATTTTTCTCTAATTTCTATATCTACATTTCTTTTAACCCCTATAACTCCTATCATGAACTGCCTCCTAAATTTTTATATCATCTGTTAAAATTTTATTAAAACACTCTATTTTATAATATCATAAAAATTATATATGCCCAATGAAATAATTATATTACTTATATTAAAATTTTATATTTATTATATAATATATTAGTTATGCAATAAAAGCACCCCTAAAACTTAGGGTGCTTTTATTTTTTAAATTAATTTTTTATTATAACTTTTTAAATATATAATTAATCTTATATTTTATCCTTTTTATCTACATAATAATAAAGTATAGCTAAAAGACATCCACCAAGTATATTACCAAGGGTTACAAAAAACAAATTATAAAAAATTCCAGATAAACTTATTACTGTACCTTTTGTTAATAAAAGCCCCATAGTTAACAAACTCATATTAGCAATACTATGCTCAAAGCCTGATGTTACAAAGGCAAAAAGACACCAAAATATCATAATAAGCTTAGCACTTTCAGTCTTTAATCTAAAAGTACACCATACAGCTAAACAAACTAATATATTACAAAAAACTCCTCTTATAAATAATTGTTCTGGCGGTAAAGTTATTTTAGTTTCAGCAGTTTTTATAACAAAATCACTTATACTCCCATTAACTAATCCTGCTAATAAAAATCCTAAAGCTGCTATAATAGAGCCTAAAAAATTTCCTATATAGGAACCACCCCATATTTTTATACAATCTTTTAATTTTATTTCTTTCTTTAAAACTCCTAAAGTCATAATAAAATTATTTCCAGTAAAAAGCTCAGAACCTGCAAAAACCACTAAACTTAATGCAACTCCAAAAGATGCTCCCATTATTATTTTAGTACTTGGTGAATTATAACTATTTAATATTCCACCTATAGTAAAAGCCAAAATTATCCCAAAACTTACATAAAGTCCTGCCAACATAGAATATACTAAATACCCACCTTTATTTCTATGTAACAAAGAAATTTTTCCTTTACCAGCGTTAACAACATTATTAAATTCTTCCCTAAACATTTTAAAGCCTCCTAACTTATAAGTCTCCCACTTAGATTCTAAAGTAAAAAGCTTTTAATCACTAGAAAAAAATTAATAAAAATCTATTTTTTACCATTTATACACCTTTGCTTAACAATTTATAAATATTTTTAAAAAAGTATGGTAGAAACCTTAAAAGCTAAAGTTTCTACCATACTTATATAAAATTATTTTCTTTTATTATTTGTTCTCATAAAATCAGTTAAATCTTGAAATAATCTGTTTTTCTTTCCTTTTAAGAATCTATTTAAGAAAGGTGCTAAAATTATAGGGAAAATACTTCCTGTTATTATATCCTTCATTGTATCAAATAAGCTAAGTTGTGCTGTTAGGCCAAAAGTTTGGTCTGTAAAAAACTCCCAAGTTTCCCATATAGCTGTGCAAGCAATTCCAAATATCATAGCAAAAACTGAAATAAGAATAGGCTTTACATTATCTGTTTTATAATCATTAAGATATAAAAATAACATATAACCAAGTATAAAGGTTAATATTCCTGATAAAGTATGTAAAAATGTATCCCAGTTTGGAATTGCATAAAAATTATTTACCTTAGCTAAAAACATAGAAATAAATATAAATCCTACTATTATAAAGTTTAAAAAAGGAGATAATTTTATTTTTGCAACTTTGCATATAAGTCTAGGTAAAATTAATGTTATAAAAGTTAAAACTACAGAAGATAGTAAATTAAAATTTTTATTTATTATTCCATAGACTAAATAAGCCAAAAGTAAAATATAAAAAATAATTTCAAAATAGACATCATAGGTTAATTTTCTTTTCATAATTTTCCTCCTAAATATTCATACTACTTATTAACTCTAACTTTTGCTTTCTTGTAAGTTTTTTTATGTAGTATTCTCTGCTTTGTGCTTCTCTCTTCTCTTTAAAGCTTTCAAAATAAACAAGCTCTAAGGGGCCTCTTCCTCTAGTATATTTAGCTCCACATCCCTTTCTATGATTATTTATTCTTTTTTCTAAGTTATTAGTCCAACCAGTATATAAAGACCCATCTCCACACTTTAAAATATAAACATAATTCAAATCTATCACCTCTTTTAATATTAAATCATACTCTTATTTTTATCAACTTATAAGCATAACATTATTTAGCAAATTTTATTTTTAAAATCTATTGATATATAATATTAACAAAAGGAAAATTATTTAATAACTAATCCTTAAGTATATAAAATTAAAATTTATTACAAATTAATCTTAAGGCTTAAATAAATATTATTAATATTAAGAAGGAGTTTTTTAAGTGAGAAAAGAATATGTTAATTTCCCTTCTAGTGTCCCTGTAACTATTTCATATGCAAATATAAAAAACTATCCTCTTCATTGGCATGATGCTATAGAAATTTTATATGTTCTTAAAGGTAGTATAAAGATTGATATAGATACTGATAGCTATGAAATAGGAGAAGATGAAATTGAAATAGTTAATACAGAACAAACTCACAGAATTTATTCTGATGAAGAAAACAGAGTTTTAATATTTAAAATAGACCCTCATTTTTTTGAAAAATACTATAGCGATATAGAAAATATGTTTTTTTATACAAATACTTCAGATGTAGGAGCACAAAGTGATGAGTCTTATGATAAACTTAGAGTATTTTTATCTATTATTTTATGTGAAGAGGCTCAAAAAGTAGATGATTATGATAAATATATAGAAAAGTCCTTAGTTGAGCTTTTATTTCATCTTTTAAATAATTTTCACTATCTTTTATATGATAATGAGGAAATTCATGAAAATAATATGCTGCTTGAAAGATATCATAGAATATCTAAATATATATTTAATAACTATAATAAAAATATAACTTTAAAAGATATTGCTAATAAAGAATTTTTAAGTACTCATTATCTTTCACATGAAATAAAGTATGCAACAGGTTTAAGCTTTACAGACCTTTTAAACCTAACTAGAGTAGAAGAATCTGTAAAACTACTTTTAGATACTGATAAATCCTTATCTGAAATATCCTATGAAATTGGATTTTCTCATACTAGATATTTTAATAAACATTTTAAAGCATATTATAATTGCACCCCTCTACAGTTTAGAAAAAAAAATAAAATAAGTGAGGAAGAATATAATAAAGAAAAATTAATAACTTACTTTCCACTAAAGGAAAGTCTATGCGAACTTTCTTATTATTTAGATGATTATCCTCGTTTTAATTACGAAGATAAAATACACAAATTAACCTTTAATATGAATACTGAAGGAGAAGAATTTAATAAATATTTCAAAGAAGTACTAAATGTAGGAGATGCCTTTGACCTTTTACTTGAAGACAATCAAGACATTGTATATGACCTTCAAGACCATATAGGGTATAAATACATTAGACTTTTACATGTATTTTCCTCTGATATGGGAATTTTCCCTGGTTCTAAATTTTTTAACTGGACTAGAACCTTTGATATATTTGAATATATATCTTCTTTAAACTTAATTCCTTTAATAGTTTTAGATGATTTTGGTTATTCAAAAGAAAACTTTTTAGAGATAATAAAATCCTTTATAGATTTCTTTAGGGAAGTGGAAAGCTTTGACCTTAAGGATTTAAAATTTCAATTTACAAATTCAATAGATAAAGCTTTAAAAGATTCCTTAGTAGAATTATTTAATAAGGAAAATATAAGCTTATTAGAAGATTACTATACCTTAAATAATAAAATAGATTTAATTTATGATACAGCTTATATGCTTCCTTATATAATTCATAATACAATAAACTCTGGAAAAAAATTAGACTTTATAAAAGCTTTTGATGCCTTAGATAGACAAATAGATATTACAAATGAAGTTTTCTTTGGTTATCCTGCTATGGTAAATGATAAAGGAATTAAAAAACCTTCCTATTATGCTTATTATTTTCTAAGTAAGCTTGGAGATACTCTTCTTTATAAAGGAAATGGATATATACTTACTAAATCAGAAGATGAGTATCAACTTCTAGTTTATACTTATAATGAAGATATTAATTCTATAATAGATTTTAAAGATTTTACTAAACTTAGAGGAGTTAAGGACTTGGTAGATAAAAAGCTTTCCTTAAACTTAATCGATTTAGATAGTGACGTTAGAATAACTAAATACACCTTAGGAGAAAACTTTGGTTCTTCCTTTAACTATTGGATTTCTATGGGAAAACCTAAAAGATTAAGAAAAGCTGAAAAAGATATACTCTTTAAAGCTTCTTATCCTAAAATAGAATTTAAGTATTCAAAGAAAAATACTATTTTAAATATACAAACAACCCTTCAGGGTTATTGTGCAGAACTATTTATACTTAAAAAGCTTTAAGATTGTATAATAAACATGAAAAAACAGTACTTTTTTGCCTTTTTATAAAATTTACCTTTTAAAAATTCCTTACATTTGTACATTTTTTTAAACATGAATAGAAATTATTTTTTATCTAAATTAATTATATAATAAACTCATAAAAGAAAAGAGAAGATATGAAAGAAGGTATTTTTTATGGCAAGGCTAAAAAAATTTTTTAGACCTATAAATATAAACTGTTTTAATTGCAAATTAAGTTTTTTACAACAAACTATGGATTTATTTTATAGAGATTAACTATATAAAAAAGAGTTAGAATTTTAAATTCTAACTCTTTTATTATTTTAATATAAGTTATCTACTTCTTTTATAGCAAAGCTTAAATATTTTAAAGCTTCATTAGTATCATCTAAATAATGATAAAGGTCTGCCATCTCTAAATATCTTGCTCTCTTTTCTTCATAAGTACCAAACTTAAGTAAAAGGTCTGTAGCTAAATTCATATACATTTCCCATTGCATATCACTTCTTTCATTTTTACTAAGTTCAGCCTTAAAATAATAACTTCTTTCTATAAAAAACATATTATTTTTATTTATTGCAAGTTCTAAGGATAAATCACAGTATTCCTTAACACTTTCTATACAACCATTTTTATTATATACATTTATTATAAATAATAGAAGTTCTATATAACCTATTTTATCCTCTTTATTAACGTTAAATATGGAATGTTCTGTTAGCTTTTGTGCTTCTTCATACTTTCCACATTTTAAGAAGGCATCAATAATTAAACTATTTATTCTTTTCCAATTATAACAATTACAATCTACCTTTTCTTTGTACTTATTATAGTTATTACTAAACTCCTCATAATCCCCTTCTAAAAGTTCTAAAATAGCTAAAATTCCTTGTGCTTCTCCTAAGCACTTTTCATTAACATTAATTCCTTTTATAGAAAAAATATCTTCAATTATTTCTTTACTTTTATTTATGTTTCCAACTCTATAATTGCAAATTGCTAAAGCTGTTGCATTTTTTATATAAATTTCAGTATTTTTTTCTATTCCTTCTTTTAGTAAAAAATCTAAAAGCATATTATAGTAAGTTATAGCATCTGAAAAATTTTTTCTTACTGTAAAATATAAAGCTAAATCTTCATAATATCTTCTTTTACTGTCTTTGTTACTTTCATAAATATTTGAATATTCACTTAATAAATCCTTAGCCTTTTTAAAATCTCTAAGATTTGTGTAACTTATAAAAAGAATATGCATAAGCTTTGAAGATATATCTTCATAACCTTTACTTAAAGAATACTCTAAATATTCCCTAATTTCTTCTGCTTCTTCATCATCTAATATATTTTTTTTCATGTATTTACTAATAGAATTATTTAATTGTGTTAAATCATCGCATAAAAGATATTCAAGGTCTAAACTTAACCTATCTGCAACTAATTCTAATACCCATTTATCAGCTTTTACTTTTCCATTTTCTATACAACTCATTCTAGATATAGATATGTCGTCTTCGCAAAGCTGCTTTAAGGTTAAACCTTTATATATTCTAGCTCTTTTTATTTTCTCCCCTGTAGATAAAAAATCCATTACTCTCACCTATACCTTAACTTTTAATTACACCTAAATTTTTAAGATTATTTATACCCTTGTCTAAATATTTGGCAGCTTCATAATCTCTCTTTAATTCTAAGTAAAACTTTCCAAGTCTAATAGAGATATCTGCTTCTTTCTTTTTCATATTATTTCTTTTTGCAATTTCAAGTGTATCTAATAAAATATTTTCTGCTTCTTTTATATTATTTTGCAGAACTTCAATTCTAAAGGTTAAAATTTTATATTCTATTAATCTGTTAACATCACTAATATTTAATTTATTTTTTATTTCATTTAAAATTTCTATACACTTAGTAATATTTTTTGTTTTAATATGATTTTCACATAAATTAAATAAAGTATCTAAAAGTTTAGAATCTGTATTTTCTTCTCTTATCTTCATAGCTCTATTATAATGCTCAAAAGATTCCTCTATATTATCAAATTCAAAGAATAATTTTCCTAGAGAATCTTCTATAGCACTTATTTTATCTAATTGTTCTAGTTCTCTATATACGTTAAGACTTTGCTTAGAATATGCTATAGCACTTTCTAAATCTCCTACTTTAGCATGTTCCTCTGCTAATAATTCTAAACTTTTAGCATAAGCTTTTTTGTTGTAAACTTTTTCAAATTCGCTTTTCGCTAAAAATGCAAAATTTATTGCCTTTTGTAAATTTTCAATAAAGAAGTATGTTTTTGATATTAAATAATAAATTTCACCTAAAAGTAAATCCTCTGTAAGCTTATTATTTATATATATCTTCTCTGCTTCTTTTAAGTATGAATTTGCCGAATAATATGCCTTAGAGTGAATGCTTATTTTTGCTATATTAACGTAAGTTTTAACCATATCTATATGACTATTGATTTGTAAAAATAACATATTTGCAGACAGAAAATACTGTTGGGCTAAAAGATGTTCTTCATTTTTCAAATGCATCTCTGCCTTTAAAGCTAAATTTTTAGCTTTTCTATATATAAGGTCATACTTATCTGCATAATATATAGCATATTCAATAAATTTCTCACCCTTTTTTATATCATCATTTAAAATAGCACTTTCAGCTATCTGTTCATAGTATAAACATATTTTCTCAGCCTGTGTTTTCTCAGTTTCCATTAAATATTCAACAGAAGTATTTAATGTAAGTGCAATGTACTCTAAAAGGTCCATAGAAGGATTTGATCTTCCAGATTCAACTAAACTAATTTGTCCTGGAGTTATTCTATCTCCTGCTAATTCCTTAAGAGTCATATTTAATTCTTTTCTTCTTCTTTTTATTTTTTCTCCCAATGATAATATTTCCATAGCTTAAATCATCCTCTTACTGTTATTATTTTAACATCCATAACCACTTAAATTATATCATAAATTTAGGTTTGAATGTCAATTATTCAGTATTTTTGTAAAAAAATCTATATCTTTGTGCATTTTTTAAAATCTTTTAATAATATACTTTAATTTTAAGAAGTTATATTTCTGTTTTTTTAATATACACACTTATTATTTAAAAATATTATATATTATAATCAAAAAATTCTCCACTATGAAAAAAAATTTCTATATATATACAAAAAAGCAGCTTAAAGCTGCTTTTTTAATAAATCTTATTCCATCCAGCCCATACTTTCGCCGGCGGCATCAATCATTCTTCTTGAAGCCCTTTTTAAAGCTCTTTGTGTTTTTCTGTCTAGATTTGGTGTAACCATCATTCCAACAGCTGCTCCTATGGCTCCTATTGCTAAAGTAGTCATTATTTTTTTTCCCATAATAATCACCTCTTTAATAATAATTGATTTATAACTATTTTGTGTAGTTAAAAAATTTTTATAAGAGGTAAGTAATAGCATTAAATACTTTCTAAGGCTTTTTTAGCAAGAATATCAGCTCTATCATTAAACTTATTTCCGCTATGCCCCTTTATTTTTTTGAACTTTACATTGATTTTATTTAACTTATCTTTCATAAACTCATGATAATTCTTTGTTATGTCATTATTCCTCTTCCAAGTTCCTAAAGCCCAACTTTCTATTCCTTGATAATCATAACAAAGAATTATATTTTCATATCCTTTCTCTATAGCATAACTAACTGCTCTCATAGCACCTTCAACTTCTCCTGAAACATTTCTTAAAGCTATAGCTTCTTTATTATATCCAACTCCCTTATCTTCATATAAAATCTCATTGTTTTTTACAACTAAAAAACCATAAGAATAGTTACCTTTTTGCACCATAAAGCTACCATCTACATAAATATAGATTAAATCATCTATATTTTCCTCATACCCTTTAGTTTCTTTAATACTTACACCACTTTCATGAAGCTTAATAAATTCTTCAGCCTCTTCTTTTAAAGCAAAACTTTTATATTTAGCTCCCTTAACTCCTATAACTTCACTTTGACACTCTTTCCAAGTTTCAAAAATTTTTGCCACTCCTGACTTTCCCTTTGCTACTGCATAATACTTTTTAGCCATATTATTCTCCTTTTTAATTTGTAATTAAGTCTATAACTTCATATATATTTTCTAAATTGTTAGCTCCTGTAAAGCCTCCGAAAAACTCTACAGTTTTTCTTAAAACAATAACAAACTCATTTTTTCCTTGCCAATTTTCCAATATAATATTTATATCTACATCTTTTATTATTCTATTTAAAGCGAAAAAAATAACAGTAAAATCATCTAGAGTTCCTAAAAAAGGAATCTTATCAGGTAAAATATCTATAGGACAAGCTACATAACCTAAAGAGGCTGAAACTATAGCTTTAGTTTTAAGAGGTACTCTTTTATCTTTTAAAAGTCTAAAAATCAAAGCAACTATATCTGGTATAAACATTATGTAATCTTTATAATCCTTTACCTTATTTGGAATATGCTCAACTACAAATTCCCTACTACTTGTATAACTATCCTTAACCTTTTCTACATTTATACTCATTATATAATCTTCTGTCTTTTCTTCCTCAATGTCTTCTTTAACTTCTATTTCTAAAACAGGTTCTTTAAGTTTTGAAATTTCTAGATCAATTTTATCTAAAGATATATGTAAAAGTCCTTCTTTAATCTCTAAAGTATTAAAGTTTAAATTTAAAAAAGGTATTTTTTCTAAAATTTTCTTATAACTTACAAGTATTTTATCTTGCTTTACTAAAATTCCTTGTTCTTTAAAACCCTTCAAAGCTATTTTTAACCCTATTTTTCTAAAGGGTTTTAATATACCAACACTCATAAGCTTAGCCTTTGAAAATTCTAAAACTAAGTTGTTATCTTCTATACCTAAAATATCTATTCTTGCCTTAAATCCTAAGGAAAGAACCTTTTTAAAAACACCTTCAACTTCTATCCCTTCTTTTATTTTCAAACTATTTATAGTAAGTCCTTTTATTTTAACAAAGTCATTAATAAAACTTTTTATATCCTCTTCATTTAACTTTATATCAACCTTTGAAATTTGCAAAACATTTCTCTCCTATCCTTAATTATTATCCACCTTTTAGTATATAGTATTTACTATAAATTTTGAAGATAATTCTATAAGTGTATTTTTAAAATTAAATCTTTTAAAATTATTCTAAAAAAAGACTTTTCTTATGTAATAATAAGAAAAGTCTTTTATATTATTTCTTTATTATCTTATAGTTATTGAAAAAAATAGCTAAAATAGCTCCTGCTATAAAACCTCCAAAGTGTGCAGAAATATCTATATTAGGTAGAGAAAGACCTATAAATATATTAAGAAGAATAATAACTATTATATTAGTTATTAAACTCTTTCCAATTTTATCCTTTTCACTATAAGCAAAAACTAAACTAGCCCCTAAAAGTCCAAATATAGCCCCTGATGCTCCAACTCCCATAAGTGGTGAGAAATAAAGACTAAATAAACTAGCAACTATACCAGAAACAAAATATATAACTAAATATTTCTTTGCTCCATAAATTTTTTCTATAAAATCTCCTAATATATATAAAGCATACATATTAAATACAAGATGTACAATTCCATCATGTAAAAACATTGAGGTTATAAGCCTATAATATTCTCCATTAAATATTATGGCATTATTATGCTTTGCTCCCATCCAATATAAAATCTGTGGATTCATCTCTATAAGATTTCTAAAAAATCCTGCTCCAAGAGCAGTTGCTATTATAAGACAAATTAAAAAGGCTAAAATATTTAAACTTATTAATATAGCTGTAACCTTTCCACATTTTAATCTTTTATACCAAGGAAGCTTTACTTCCTCTTTCTTCTTTAATAAAAAATCAAGTATTTTAACTAAAGGCTCAGAGCTTCTATCACTTTTTATAATTTCTTTTTTTTCAGCATCAACAATTACTCTATGGCAATTTTCTTCTATAGCAAAGTCTTCTTCCTCCTTTTCATTTTTAACATAGTTTTTGTATATAACTATATTATGAAGAGAATAAGGCTTATCTAAAGTTTCTAAATACTCTTTTGCTATTTCTAAATTTTCTTCTTCTTCATAAGACTTAGATATTATAACTGCATATTTACCATCATCTTTAACAGTTTTTAAGGCTATCCATAACTCCTTACCTTTTCCCTTTAAATCTTCAACATAAAAGCCATAATTATTTATAAGTAAGTTAAAATAATCTTGCTCAAATTTACTCATTGCCTCTCCTCATTTTCTAAATAATTTCTTCTAACATATCTAAAAGCTCATTAAATCTATTAAATGTATCTTGAAGAGGTTTTTCTGTAGTCATGTCTACTCCTGCTACTTTTAAGGTATCTATAGGATACATTGAACCTCCAGCCTTTAAGAATTCTTTATATCTTTTAACAGCCTCCTCTCCCTTTGTAAGAATTTCTTTTGCAAAGGAAGAAGCCGCTGCATATCCTGTAGCATATTGATATACATAAAAATCAGAATAAAAATGAGGTATTCTAGCCCATTCTATAGCTATTTCTTCGTCTACATTCATTGACTTACCGAAATATTTTATATTTAAGTTTTTCCACATGTTGCATAAAACTTCTGATGTTATTGACTCCCCACTTTCAACAATTTCATGAGTTTTTAGTTCAAATTCTGCAAACATAAGTTGTCTAAAGACAGTTGTTCTTATTTGTTCTAACTCTTGATTTATTAAATATAACTTTTTATTTTTATCTTTTTCCTTTTCTATTAAATAGTGTATAAATAAAATTTCATTTGTTGTTGAAGCAACCTCTGCACAAAAAAGACTATAATCTCCATATATATAAGGTTGTGTCTTTCTAGTATAATAAGAATGTATAGAATGACCCATTTCATGAGCTAAAGTTGAGGCATCATTTAGTTCATAATTATAATTTAATAGAACATAAGGCATAGTGTCATAAGAACCCCATGAATAAGCACCACTTCTTTTTCCCTTATTCTCATAAACATCTACCCAGCCTTCATTTATTCCTTCATTAAATATATTTAAATATTCTTCTCCTAAAGGCCTTAAACCTTCTCTAACTAAATTTATAGCATCATTATACTCTAAAACTTCCTTATTATTATCTATAACAGGAACATATAAATCATACATATGAATTTCCTCTAAATTAAGAAGCTTTTTCTTAATTTCCACATATCTATGAAGTGAATCTAAATTATTTTCTACTGCTTTTAAAGCATTATAATATACATCACTTTGAATATTATTAGGCTCTAAGGAAGCCTCTAAAGAGTTTTTATATTTTCTTATTTTACTATTAAAAACAAAATTTTTAATAGAACTTGATAAACTTGTTGCTAAGGTATTTTCGTATTTTTTATAAGTTGAAAATAAAAGATTAAAGGCCTCTTTTCTTACTCTTCTATTTTTACTTTTTATAAAAGAACTATAATTTCCTTCACTTAAAGTAACTAACTTTTCATCTTCATCTAAAATTTCTCCAAAGGTCATATCTGAATTTGTAAGCATTGAGTATATACTCTCAGGGGCTCCTAGACAATCTGAAACTGAGGCTAAAATCCCTTCTGCCTCCTTTGATAATACATGTGGTTTTTCCTTTAATATCATTTCAAAATAAATTTTATACTTTTTTAAATCCTTATCTTCTTTTATAAATTCTTCTATTACTCCATCTTTTAAACTTAAAATTTCAGGAACAAAATATGCAGTATAACTTAAAAATTCTGCTGAATAAAAATCTATTTTATTTACTAAATCTTGCATTTTAGCATTAGTTGTATCTTCATGACTTCTCATATGAGCATAAACATATAACTTTTCAAATTTTCTACTTAATTTTTCATTTAATAAAAGAAAGGCTTTTAATTCATCTTTATTATCTAATTTTCCTTCAAAATCCTTTAAAGCTTTAGCTTCTTTTTTTAATTTATCTAAATCTTCATTCCACTTATTTTCATCTTTATATATTTTATCAATTCGCCACTTATAACAATCTAATATTTCATCTCTTGTTTTTAACTCTTTAACCTCACTCATCTTAATTCTCCCTTCAAATATTATTTGTAATCTTCTTCCTTACCTTCTATATCTAAAAAAACCTTTTTCATTTGATTATTTATAATTGAGCAAAGTTCATTTAAGACTGCTCTCATTTCTTCATGTTCTTCTTCAAAATTAAATTTAACTCTCCAAGTTGGATTATATTCTTCATCAACCTCTTCTATACTATAACCTAAAGAAGTAAATTTTTCACTTTCAAATAAATCATATATAGCTGAAAACTCCCATTCTAACACATCTTTATCTGTATCAAAAAAAAGACTTACCTCACCATCTACACAATATAACTTCTTAACAAAATTACTTCCTTCTAAAATATAATAACTACCAAGTTCCCCTTTTATAATTCCATTTTCTTTATCCTTTTCCATTATGACTAATGAAGAAAAATCCATATTATATCATCCTTTCCTCTATATCTATATATACTAATTATAAATTTTATATTTATATTTGCAAGTATATATTATATATATAAATAAGCTTTATAACTTTTATTGATATGTAAAATTATGGTAAAATATTACTATAAATATTTAAAGGAGGTTTTTTAATGAATAAATTTTTTATAAGAAGATTTATTTTTTTAATTTCTCTTATCTTTCTTATTATTTTTCCTTCCTTATTTATAGCTAATAAGTTTTATGTTAATCAAAAATGTAAAGATTTATACTTTGCTACAGAATATTTATCAACAAAGGGAGATATAGAAAATAGTTTCTTAACAATAAAAAATTTTGACTTAAAATTTTTAGACAAAGATATTGCTATTTTAAATATACAGGGTCTTACTTATGAAAAGCCCCATAAATCTACCAATGCCTTAGCATACTTTAAAAAGAATAAAAATAATATATGGTCCTTAGAAAAAATAGAAAGGTTAACTTAAAATGCAAATTATTTGCACTTACTTTAAAATCCATGTATAATTTATTTAGAATTAAATTAGGAGTGATAAAACTTGATAAAAATAAACAATCTTTCCTTCTCCTATAATGGTAAAAAGCCTTATCAATTAGACCATATAAACTTAAATTTACCAGAGAAGGAATTTATATCTATAGTAGGGGAAAATGGAAGTTCTAAAACTACTCTTTTAAAACTTTTATTAGGATATTTAAAACCTATTGAAGGAAATATAGAAATAAACTTAAAAAGTGTTGGCTATGTTCCTCAAAAGGTTGATAATTTCAATTCTCAATTTTCAATTACAGTTTATGAAGTCTTAAAAATACATTTAAAAACCTTAAAGATAAAGGATAAAAGCGAAATAGATAAAGCTCTTTTAGCTGTTAATATGTTAGAATTTAAGGATAAGTTAATAGGTTCTCTCTCAGGAGGACAACAGCAAAGAGTTTTTATTGCTAGAGCTTTAATAGGCCATCCTAAAATTTTAATTTTAGATGAACCCTCCACAGGAATAGATGAAAAGACTCAAAAAGATATATATGAACTTATATATAAATTAAATAAAGAAAAAGCTATGACAATTATATGTGTTGAACACAATATACAAAAATCTCTAAGATATTCTTCATATATTTTAGAGCTTAAATCTTCTAAGGCTAAATTATATAAAGCCTCAGATTACTTAAAAAAAATCAATAAAACAAATACGGAATTTATATAGAAAGGTCTTTTAAAATGTCTATTATACAAAATATTTTTCAATTTGAATTTATGAGAAATGCTTTTATGGCAGGGTTTATAATATCTCTTTTATGTCCTTGTATAGGACTTTTCTTAGTGCTAAAAAGATATTCAATGATAGGAGATACCTTATCACATTCTTCCTTTGCTGGAGTTGCTATAGGATTAGTTTTTGGTATAAATCCTCTTTTAAGTGCATTTATATTTACAACTATATGTGCTTTGCTTATTGAACTTTTAAGAAATTATTACAAAAAATATGCAGAACTATCAATGTCTATTATACTTACCTTTAGCTTAGGTTTAGCACTTATATTAATTAGTAGTGGTAAATCTAGTACAACAGTTAATTCCTTTTTATTTGGAAGTATATTAACAGTTTCAAAAAGTGATTTAATAATAATAGGATTAGTTTCTATTCTTTGCTTTATAGGTATATTTTTATTATATAACAAATTAATATACACAACCTTTGATGAAGAAGGTGCTAAAATTGCTGGAATTAATACAAAACTTATAAATTATATTTTTACTATTATAGTAGGAGCTACTATATCAGTTTCTATTAGGGTTATGGGAATACTTGTTATTTCTTCTATAATTGTAATTCCTGCAGCAACTGCAATGCAATTTAAGAAGGGATTTACTAAATCCTTAATCATATCTATGATAGTTGGTGTTATAGATGTTTTAAGTGGTTTACTTTTATCTTCTTTATTTGACTTAGCCCCTGGTGGAACTATAGCTTTAACCTCAGTAGTAGTTCTTATTTTATCCTTAATATTAAATAGAAAAAAATCATAATAAAAAGTACAAATAAATTTAATGAAATACCTTTAAAATTTTCATTAATTTATTTGTACTTTTAATATTATAAGCTTATAGTCTTATCTTTTCCTTCTTCATTATACTTAAATAATTTATCTTTTTTATATAAATATCTATATATTCCATATATAACAATACCTTTTAAAGCTCCTGTTATACTTATAGCCCACCAAATTCCTTCTAAACCTAAAAATTCTGGTTTACACATTATATAAGCCATTGGAATTCTAGCACCAGTTAATAAAACACTAACTATAGAAGGTATATAAGTTCTTCCTAGACCATTAAAAGCACCTGTTGTAGTTATTTCTATACAAACTAGTATTTGACAATATCCAAGAATTTTTAAATAAACAATTCCTTCTTCAATAGCCTTAGCTTCTGGTATAAATACACTAAATACTTCTTCTCCAAAGAAAATTAAAATAAAAGAAGCAAAAATCCCTACACAAATAGCTATTATCATTGTTATATTAAAACCTTCAGATATTCTTTTAAATTTCTTAGCTCCATAATTTTGCCCAACAAATGTTCCTAAAGCTGTGGCTATTCCTCCTGAAGTCATCCATGCAATTGCTTCTATTTGAGAACCTACCTTTTGAACCGCTATAGGAATAGGACCAAAAACTGCAACTATTTTTCCTATAAACATTGAGAAAACAGTAAATAATCCACTTTGAAAGGCAGCAGGTAAACCAATATGAAATAAAATCTTTACATAATTTATATTTATTTTAGTAAATATATTAACCTTTAAATACTTAGCTTTACTTTTCATCATTATATATAAAAATGTAATAGCAACTATAACTTGAGCTAAAACTGTGGCTAAAGCAGCACCTAAAACTCCAAGCTTAGGAAATAATCCTACTCCAAATATTAATAAAGGGTCAAATACTATATTAAAAATCAATCCTATAGTATTTGCTATAAAAGGAGTTTTACTATCTCCAGAACCTGTGAAAACTGCTGTAAAAACTGGATTTAGAAAACTAAATATCATTCCTATTGAAATAGTTATTAAGTATATTCTAGCCATTTTTATAACTTCAAGATTTCCTAAATCAAAAAATCCTATTAATTGATTATTAAATAAAAGCAAAATTAGTGAGTATAAAAGAGCTAAGATAATATTTATTTGAAAAGCACTTTTTATATATTCCTTTGTTCCTTCAATATCTTGTCTTCCTAAACTTTGTGCAACCTTTATTTCAGCCCCAACCTTTGAAATCATAACAAAAGCCATACCAAGCCACGGAAAAAATCCAGCAGTTCCAACAGCAGCTACTGCATTACTTCCTACTCTACCAACCCAAATCATATCTGCCATATTATAAGCCATCTGTATAAAGGAGGTTGCCATAATAGGTATGGAAAGTTTTATAAGATTACTTGTTATTTTCCCCTTAGTTAAATCAATTCTTTTGTCCATTTTGCCCCCTTATTTTTTTAAAATTATCATTAAAAATTATAATCTATATAATTATTAAGCTAAATATTTAAAATTATTTTATATAACAGTTACTTGATCTGCAAAAATAAATGTTGGTCCCTCTCCTGGCATTATACTCCATGAAGGACAAAGTTCCTCATTTTTAGCATAAATCTTTATATATCTTATTTTTAAATTCCTCTTTGCACATATATCTTTTTTCCCAACCTCTTCTCTTTTTTCATTTAAGTCTTTTTCTATTCTTTCTAAAAGAGAAAAGTTCACTCCATCTAAAGAAGAATAAAACTCAACAAACTTAGGATAATATATCCATGCTCTTGTATCTTGTAAAAAACCAATCATTATTTCTTTTATTAATTTTTCTTCTCCTAGGTCAACTATAACACTTACATCCTCTGTATATCCTAACCAATTTCCATCTGTATAATGTAAGGTTCCTTTTTTTCCATCTATTAAATCATAAACTCCGTTTCTGTTATACATATAATGTTCTGTAGGATTAGTTAAACCTCTTATATCTTTTATAGGCAAGGTTACATATATTCTGCTTTCTATGGTATCACTTTCCTTATACCCTTCTCTAAAAACCTTAGCTTTTAAAAAAGTTTTATCCTCTACAACTAAAGGAGTTTGATATAAAGGAGAATCTATCTTTGGCTCACTTCCATCTAAAGTGTATCTAATTTCCCCAAAATCATCTTTTTTCTCTAAAATAATTTCCTTAGAAAAAGGTTTACTAAGTAAAAGTGTATCTATATTAGCTTTTGGCCTAAAAGCCCTTAGCTTAATTTTATTCTCTCTCTTAACACCTTTATATTTAGGAATATAGAGGTCTACCTTTTCTTTATTTTTAAAATAATAAGAAGTAAAAAAGCTTTCTTTTAAAACCTTTTCACAAAGTGTATTTAAATTTAATATTATTTTATTATTCTCTGGAATTATTAATACCTTTCCATATTCATAAATAAAAATTCCTTCCTTTAAAGAAACATTAAATTCAAAACCTTTATGTTCACAGAATAACATCTTTTTACTTAACTTCTTTAAAACTGGTAAAATATTTATACATAATAAATATTTATCTTCATTTTTTAAATTAAAAACAATATTTATAGAATCTTCTTTAAGAAGAATATTTATTTCCTCTTTATCATTTAATTTTAAAATTCCCTTACAAATCTCATCACTTATCTTTTTAAAATCAAAATCCTTAGCCTCTACCTTCTCATAATCTCCTAATTTTTTATATCTTAAAAAGCTTATATTAGGTCTTTCACTTATATATTTTTTCCAATAATGAGGAGTCATCAAAGGAAGAGTATCAAAAATACTTTCATTCTCCTTTAAAAAATCATTAAAATATCTTGACATATAATTTTCATTAAATAAATGTATATCCCTAATACTTAATATATTATTTTCATATAAAAAACTACATCTATAAAATCTACTATTATACCAAAGAGTTTTCATATTGTAAGTATTCCAATCTTTTTTAGCTAAAGCTGTTGTTACTGGAGTTAATCTATATTTTTTCTTAAACCAAGTTGCACTTTCTTCTAAGGTTTCAATTCTTATTTTCCCTTCTTTTTCTAATTTAGATATATGTTCTATTTGAACTTCATACCCTTTATACATTGTATTCCATAAAAAAGTATTTTCCTGTCCAACTTGAGCGTAAGAAAACCCTAAATTATCCTTATTATTTAAACAATCAAAAAACCATTCAACCCATCTTTTGTCTTGTCCAATTATCCAAGCTGGCTCTAAGGTGTGAACCCCTTTTAATTCCTCTCTTAAACCTTCTTCAAAATTATAAATTGGATCTGGCCCTAAAAGTCTAAACAAAGGTAAATCTAGTTGATTTTCAAAACTTTGAGCTGGCATATATTCATTTAAAAGACTTGGGTAATAAGCTTGACTAAAATATCCTCCCCAAAGAGTAAAACCATCTGTTCCAATTTGGTCTCTACAAATAGCTCCTCCAATAACTCCATATTTTTCTTTAAAATATTTTAAACTTCTTATGTCTATAACCCAAGAACCTACAGTCTTTGGATAATAACCAAATATATTTTTAAAATCTTTCATATATGCATCTATTAATTTAAATCTCTCCTCTGGCGTATACCCTAAGGAGTACCCAATATTTACATAATCATTTATTGGAGTTTTTCCCTTCCAAAGAACTCCTGCCTTTTTTGCTAATTCTTCTGTTATTTCAAACCAAGCAGCAATTTCATCATATTCCTCTAAAGAACTTTTTATAAGCTTTATAAACCTTTCATCCATTAATGCATCATGTTTTAAGGCATAAGTTGCAGGAAATCCATACTGTTTTATAAGTTCAATTTCTTTAACTACAGTATTAAAATCATCCTCTACAAATTCACCACTTGGATAAACTGTTTTTCTTATAAAATTATATATATTAACTATAGTAATATTATCCTTTTTTACCTCTTTAAACTTTATCATATAACCCCTCCTCTTTTTACCATAATTTTAAGTAATCTAATTATTATAAACAATGGAAAAATTTTAGTTTTATAAAATATTTTCTTTAAATTTTCTTTTTTGTGAATTTATACAAGAAAGTGAAAAAGCTTTAAGAAAATGAATTATTTCACTCTCTTAAAGCTTTAAATTCTAATTTATTTATTATTTTCATTTATGCACTCTTTACATATTCCCTTTAAAGTAAGATTATGTTCCTTAACCTTAAATCCAGTTTGATTTCTCAAAAGCTCTTCTATTTGTTGCATAGGACAAGGAACTTCTATTTCTTTATGACATAAATCACATTCTAAAATATGCTTATGCATATTATTACTTTTTAATTTATAATAACTTTTACCATCTCCTAATTCAAACTTATCAACAAGACCTTTTTCTAAAAAAATCTCTAAAGTTCTATAAACAGTAGATAAATTTATCTCCTTACATTTATTATATATGTAATCTGCTGTAAGGCTTCTATCACTTTCTTTTAATAAATCATATATTAATAATCTAGCCTTGGTAACTTTAACACCCTTATCCTTAAATATTTCTTTTACTTCCATAACAATCTCCTAAACAAATACTTAAATCATTAATATAAATTATATCACATAAAAAAATTTGTATAAAATATATTTAATTTTTACTTTTATCCTTTAAAAAGTAAAAAAATGAAGGATATATTAAAATATATACCTTCATTTTTTAATTAAACTAACATATTCCCACTAATCCTAATATTATTCCTAAAAACATAACACCAAACATAACCATGTTTATATTTACTTTTTTACGTAAAAGATAAAAAGCAAGTAAAGTTACACATAATGGAACTATTCCAATAAATAATTGATTTAAATATTCTTGAATCATTATAGGTTTATCACTACCTTCTACTGCAACTTGAAGTATAGTTTTAAACTTAACATTTGATGCAGTCATAGAACCCATCATAATAAGTCCTAATATGCTTGAAGCCTTAGTTAATATTTTCATTCCTCCACTTTCATAAAGCTTTTGAATAAAGTTTGCTCCTACTGAATATCCACTATAAAGAGCATAATAATGTATTAAAAATGCTGGTATATTATATAATAATAAGAAAACAATCGCACCTAGTGGAGAACCTGTACTAGCTAATGAGATACCAATTCCAGCAGCTACAACTCTTAATATTCCCCAAAAAAATGAATCACCTATTCCTGAAAGAGGTCCCATTAAGGAAGCCTTAACCGCAGTTATAGAACCTGAATCAAAATTTTCATCTTCACTATTTTGCTTCTCCATAGCTGAAACAAGACCCATTATAAAATTATTTAAATGCATTGTTGCATTAAACCAAGTGGTATGACGAACTAAAGCCTCTGCTCTATCTTCTTTACTTTTATAAAATCTATTTATTACAGGTAAAAGAGTATATATAACCCCTACAGCATGATACTGAGTTGCTCCAGTACGGCTAGCATTCATAGTCCAAGAACGCCAAAATACTGAACGTAACATTTTTTTATCTTCAATTGATAAGTTTTCATTCATTTTCATCATGCAAAAAATTCCTCCTCTTCATCCTCTTTAGTTATAGGTCCTGAATTTTTAGGCCCTGCAAGAACAAGTTTTGAAATTTGTAAATCCCTTTGAGATGTTATAACACATATAACAACTCCTAAAACTGCTACAGCAATAGCAGGTAATTTTAAATATGCTGTAAGAATAAAACCTAATAAATAAAATACAGCTAACTTATTATCCCAAAGTAACTTCATTAACATTGCAAAACCAACAGCTGGTAAAAGTCCTCCTGCTGCACTTAAGCCATTCATTAATCTAGCTGGTATATTTTCTACTAAAGCGTTTACAGGACCACTACCAAGTAAAACTCCTAAGAAAGATATTGCAGAAATTATAAGATAATATAAAGCCCATGTTCCATAATGAAGTGCTACTATTTTCTTTTGATCATTTTCTCTTGCAGCATTATCTAAAGCAGGTGCAAAAACATTCATTAAAACGTTCTTTAAAAACATAACAACAAAAGCTGCTAACATACCTATTGGTATAGCTAAAGTAATTGCTGCCTTTGTTTCAACATTAGAAATAATAGCAAATGTTGTTGCTAGAGTTGTTGCTGTAACTGGCTCTGCAGCTATAACACCACCGATGTTAACATTTCCTAAAAATACTGCCTCTAAAGCAGCTCCCATTAATATACCTGTTTTCATATCTCCCATTAATAAACCAGTTACAAGTCCTACAACTAAAGGACGTTCCATCATACTCTGTCCTGTTAAATAGTTTCCTGCAAAACAGATAAATACACTTAGTGCCGCCATTAAAGCATGCATCAACATATTTTTTACCCCCTAAAATTATTTCCTTTTAAATTTTCCTTAAATTAAAATTGAGATAAAGCCTTCTTTAAATCAAGTTGCGGATTTGAAGGTAATACTTGATTATAAGATTTAACACTATCTATTTCTGCTAACTCCTTAGCGGCTTTTAATTCCTCAGGATTTAACTGAACACTTGAAAACACCATTACCTTATCCTTTGGATTTGATTTATCAAAACGTCCTGCATTAGCAACGTTTACACTTTCTATATCACTAACTTCTTTAGCAATTTTTGTAGCATCTGAAACACTATTTACTATTACAAACATTCTTTTATCTTTTCCACGTGGGTCGTTAAAAACTTTTATTGCATCTTCAACAGAACGTATTAAAAGTTTCATTCCATTTGGAACTGCCATTTTTAAAGTCATTTGCATAACCTCATTTTTTGCTGCTTCATCATTTGCAACTACTAAAAGTGGTGCATTTAATTCCTTTGTCCATACTACTGCTACTTGTCCATGTATTAAACGGTCGTCTACGCGTACTTGTGTTATCATATCTTTTGTCCTCCTAAAATCATCCTTTTTAAACGATTACTTTTTTCTAAAAAAATAATTTAATCGTTTTCTTAAATTGCATTAAAATATTGTTTTTTATTTTTTACTTTTAAAAGAAGTCATCCTCATCATCTTTAGATAACTTTGTAGAAACAAGAGTTACTTTAGCTTCATCTATAGCATTTTTTATAGATTCTTCTGTAAGCTCCTCTTCCATTGAAAATAAAATTGATAAAATTATTGCTAAATTAGCATTAGAAATTATAAAAATATTTTCTTTTTTTGAAGATAAAACTTCAGTTACTGCTTTTTGATTAACACTTCCTCCAAATAAGTCAGTAAAAATTATACCTTGTTCATTCTCCCCAATGTCATTTATAAAATTTACTATTTTCGGAGTGTAATCTTCCTTTGTGATATATGCATTTATTATTTCTACATCATCACCCTTATCTGCAAGTATATTTAAGGAACTTTGAATTCCCTCTGCCATTTTTCCATGACTTGCTATTAAGATTTTTTTGTTCATAAAAACTTCACCTCTCCCTTACAATTATAAACATTATGTAAATATAAATCAACCAATTTTTGAATATTTTTCAAAGAATTTTTGAATATATTTTATTTTTATTTAGCATATATTTTATTATTTTTATCAAAAGTTACTCATATTTTTATTAAAATTTCTCAATAATATACTCAAATTACTTCCCTTTAAAATCTCTAAAAAATAACTTTTTCTCCTCTATTTTATAGTAAATACGAATACTAAAATAAAATTTACCATTTAATTTTTCCTAAATTCTAATTTGACAATAAATAATAAATTGGTGTATATTATGAAATAGAGTATCTTATTAAGCTAAATAGTATAGCACATTTACTTGTTTATTAAGAAATGTGCGTAATATAAAGGAGAGATTTTTCAAATGAATTGTATTATAGCTCAATCTGGCGGACCAACCTCAGTAATAAATGCTAGTGTTTATGGTCTAGTTAAAGCAAACAAAAACCTTAAATTATATGATAATGTTTATGGAGGCTTAAATGGAATTGAAGGAATATTAAATAGAAAAATAATAAATCTTTCAGATCTTGATGATGTTCAGTTAGAAAGATTTAAAAATTCACCGGCCTCTGGCTTAGGCTCTTGTCGATATAAATTAAAACCTCTATATGAAAGTGAGGAAGAATATTTAAATCTTTTAGAAATTTTAAATTCTCTTAATATAAAAGCTTTCTTTTATGTAGGTGGAAATGATTCTATGGATACAACAGCTAAGTTAAACGCTTTTGCAAAGGCTAAAAACATAGATATAAAATTCTTTGGAATTCCTAAAACTATAGATAATGATTTAATGCATACAGACCATACCCCTGGCTTTGGAAGTGCTGCAAAATTCATATCTACTGCTGTTTTAGAAACATACTTAGACTCTAAGGTTTATACTAACAATGGAATATTCATAATTGAAACTATGGGAAGAGACACAGGATGGTTAGCTGCCTCTGGTGCTTTAGCCTCTATAAATGGAGAAAAATGTGCAGACTTAGTTTACCTACCAGAGAGAGCATTTTCAGTACAAAGCTTTTTAACAGATGTTTCTAGAATATATAAAGAGAAAAAACATGTTTATATAGTAGCTTCAGAAGGATTAAAAGATGAAAATGGAAAGTTTCTTACTGAAACTGCGCCAAAGAATGATTCCTTTGGACATGCTCAATTAGGTGGAGTTGGCTCCTATCTAAAAAATTTAATAATACAAGCTAGTATAACTAATAGAGTTAAATCTTTAGAACTTAATACTCTACAAAGATGTTCAATGCACTCCTCTTCTAAAATTGATGTAAATGAGGCAGTAATGGTTGGACAAGCTGCTTTAGAGGCCTCTATAAATTCAGAGGGTGGATATATGGTTGCTATAAAAAGAGAATCTTCCTCTCCTTATAAAAGTTCTACCTTTTTAATTGAAGCAGATAAAATAGCTAATAACATAAAATACTTCCCAGAAGAATGGATAAATGAAGAAGGTAATCACATAAAAGAAGAAGCTTTATCTTATCTTAAACCTTTAATTAGCGACTTTGAAGATAAAGATTCACTTCCAATTTATCATAGCTTCGTTTTATAAATATTAATTACCCTAAAATTTTACCCACATAAAAAAGATGCATAAAATTTATGCATCTTTTTTTATTCCTCTCTAAGAACTTCTTTTAAAGCATTATAAGAAAAATCTATTATTTCACTACAACTAACCTTGTTTTTCTTTAAATCTAAACAAATTTCTGATCCAAACTCATCTCTAACTTTATTTAAAAGCTTTTTAGCATAAAGTCTAGCTTCATTTTTTTCTTCATTACTTTCTCTTCCCTTTATAAGGCCAATAGCCATAACTGCTCCATTTACAGCACCACATAAACTTCCAACTGCAAGTCCTGTCCCCATTCCACTTCCTAAAGAAATTGGAATGTTATCCCCAAACTCTTCATTATATGTTTTTAAAATAGCCTCAGTACAATTATATCCTTCTTTATGATATTCTGATGGATTTCTCATAATAAATCTCCTCTCTTTAAAATCTTTTATATTTATTATATAATAAATATTAAAAAAATTTTATTATTATTTTTTTAATAAAAATAATAAGCTTCTAAAAAATTAACTTTTAGAAGCTTATTCATATAAAATTTTATAAAGTTAATTTTTTTCCCTTTAATAAGTCTACATAATTTAAAAAATCATAAACTTCTTCCTGAGTATTATATATGCCAAAGCTTACTCTTAACATTCCTGGTCTTTCTTTATTTGTATATGCATACTTTAAAAAGTCATTTTCTTTAATTTTCAACAATCTTCTAACATAAGGATGAGCACAAAAACTTCCATTTCTAATTGATATTCCTCTAAATTTAGCTAATCTTTTTGCCATTTCTTCATGCTGTACTCCCTCTACATTAAATACAACTAATCCTATTCTATCCTTTAAATTAGAATCACCATAAATTGTTATTTTATTAATGTCCTTAAGTCCTTTTATTAATAAATATTTAAGTTCTTCTTCCCCTTTAACTATTTTTTCAAAACCTATTCTCTTTATAATTTTAAGAGAAGATAAAAGAGCACAAAGTCCTATTATATTTGGTGTTCCAGCTTCAAATCTTTCAGGAATAGTATCTAAAAAAACTTTATTATCTGATACTAAATCAACAGATCCTCCCCCTCTTAATAAAGGACTCTTATCCTCTATTAATTCTTTTAAAGCAATAACAACTCCAATTCCAAAGGGTGCATATATTTTATGAGATGAAAAAACTAAAAAGTCTATATAATCCTCTTCTTCATTGCCTTCAATATTTATTTCTCTATGTGCTACTAACTGAGCAGCATCTACAATTATTTTAATACCATTTTTATGAGCTAATTTTGCTATTTCATTTATTGGATTTAAATATCCTGTTACATTAGAGGCACCTGTTATTGTTAAGTATTTTATTTTTTCTCCATAAATTTCTATTAATTCTTCTATTTTTTCCTTTTTTAATCTTCCATACTCATCTACCTCTACATATAAGGTATTGCTATACTCTCTCCAAGGCAAATCATTTGCATGATGCTCCATTCTTGTTGTTATTACATAATTTTCTTTACATCCTAAGGCCTTCCCTAAAAGATTTAATCCTTCAGTTGCATTTTTAACATATAAAACAGTATACTTCTCTTTATTTTTAATATTAAAAAAGTCTAATATTTTTCCTCTAGACCTTTCATAAAAATCATTACAAAAATTCTCTTTATAGCCAATTCCTCTTCCAACAGAACTATATAAATTTAACATATGCCCTATAGAACTTAAATTTTCTTTAAAAGAAGGTGTCGTAGCTGCATTATCAAAATTAATAGGAATAACCTTATTTCCATTAAAAAGTTCTATTTCTTTATCTATACCTATAAATAAATCTCTAAATTCATTTTTCATAAAACATCACTCCAATGATATATTTTATTCTTTTAATATACTTTAAGTGATTAAATATTATTATTTATAAGGGTTTATTTAATATTTGATTTGATGAAAAGGCTCATTATTAGTATAATTGTATGTGATTAATACTATAAATTTGATGATAGGAGTTTTAAAATGATTATTTTAAGCTGTAGACACTTAAGTAAAAGTTTTGGTATTGATGAGATTTTAAAAGATGTAACATTTAATATAAATGAAGGTGACAAGGTTGGCTTAATAGGACCAAATGGAGAGGGAAAGTCAACCTTATTTAAAATTCTTACCAAACAATTAGATTATGATAGTGGTGAATTATTTTTAGATAAAAATAAAACCTTAGGATATCTTTCTCAAAACTTATCTTTAGATAGCGAAAATACTATATATGATGAAATGCTATCTGTATTTTCCTCTTTAATAGAACTTGAAGATAAAATAAAAATCTTAGAAGAAAAACTTAATGAGCCTTATGACTCTTCAAATGAAGAATATCATAATAAACTTATAAAAGACTATACTTTATCTCAAGAACTTTATGAAAACAGAGGTGGTTATACCTTTAGAGGAGAAATTTCAAAAGTTCTTAAGGGCTTAGGATTTTTAGAAGAAGATTTTAATAATAAAATTATAACCCTTAGTGGTGGACAAAAAACTAGATTAGCCCTTTGTAAACTTCTTTTAAGAAAACCTGATTTACTACTTTTAGACGAACCTACAAACCATTTAGACTTAGAAGCTATAGAGTGGCTTGAAGAATATTTAAATTCTTATAAAGGAACTGTTTTTGTTATTTCCCATGATAGATTTTTCTTAGATTCTGTAACAAATGTAACCTTTGAACTTATAGGTGGAAAGGTTCATTGCTATAATGCAAGTTATACAAAATTTTTAGAACTTAGAAAAAAGGATATTGAAGCTAGATTAAAAGCTTATAATCTTCAACAAGCTGAAATAAAAAGACAAGAGGAAATTATAGAAAAATTCCGTTCATTTAATAGAGAAAAAAGTGTTCGTGCTGCTGAAAGTAGACAAAAAGCTTTAGATAAAATAGAAAGACTAGAAGCACCAGAAGTTATAAAAGAAGCTTCTAAAATAAGCTTTGAAACCTTAGTTAAAAGTGGAAATGATGTTTTACATATTGAAAACCTAAAAAAAAGTTATGATAGTCTTTTATTTGAACATGTAAACTTAGATTTAAAGCGTGGAGAAAAAGTTGCTTTAATTGGAGAAAATGGCAGAGGAAAAACAACTTTATTTAAAATAATAATGGGAATTATAAAACCTGATTCTGGTTCAGTAACTCTTGGAAAAAATGTATTTACAGGATACTATGACCAAGAACAATCTAATTTAGACCCTGACAAAACCATAATAGATGAAGTTTGGGATGATTTTCCTAATTTAACTACTACTGAAATTAGAAACTATCTTGCTTCCTTTTTGTTTACTGGAGATGATGTTTTTAAAAAAATCTCTCTATTAAGTGGTGGTGAAAAGTGTAAAATAAATCTTTTAAAACTTATGCTTTCTAAAGCTAATCTTCTTCTTTTAGACGAACCTACAAACCATTTAGATATTATGTCTAGAGAGGCCTTAGAAGATGCTATTTTAAGCTATGACGGTACATTAATTGTAATTTCTCATGATAGATATTTTTTAAATAAAGTAATTAATAAAATACTTGAATTAAAAGAAGAAGGAATTAAAACTTACTTAGGAAATTATAATTATTACATGCATAAAAAAGCTAATCCTAATAGATTTGAAGATATTGATGAGGAAATAAATAGTGGAAAGACAAAAACTCAAATAAAGGAAGAAAGAAAGAAAAGAAAAAATGCTGAAAAATCCGCAAGAGCTTTAAGAGCTAAACTTAGGGATGTTGAAAAACTAATTCCTAAAAAAGAAGAAGAACTTGAAAAACTTCAAGGTATGCTTTGTACTGAAGAAGTTTATTCTAATCCTTCTGAAAGTGTACGGGTTAACAAGGAAATAAACTCACTTCAAGAGGAAATAGATACACTTTATGCTACTTGGGAAGAACTTTCAGAAGCTCTTGAAGAATAAATAAAAAGTTAGTAAGAACTTTTCTCTTACTAACTTTTTACTTTTATAATAATTTATTTTTTCCCTGTACTTCCAAAACCACCACGGTCTTCATTTCCAAAGGATTCAACTTCTTCAAACTCTATACTTGGCATAACCTCCATAATTCTAAATTGTCCTATTTTATCACCTTTCTTTATAAGAGTCCCTTCTATATTTTTTCCTTCTTCAACCTTAACATCTTTTCCTTGAAGACAATAAACAGGCATATGCCATTGGTCATTATCTCCTATGTAAGTATCATCTACAACTCCAACTCCATTAGTTTGTATAATTCCCCAAGTTTTAAAAGTTGAACTTCTAGGGGCTAAATGTCCTTCCCATCCTTTTGGTAATTCTAAAGCAAAACCTAAAGGTATCATAGCTCTCTCTCCAACTCTTACAAATACCTCTTTATTTGCATAAACATCTATCCAGTTCCCTTTTCTTATTTTTTCTAATTTAGTTGCTCCATTAAAATATTTAATTCTAATTATCATATTAAATTCCTTTCTTTTGTCTTTAAAAACAAAATTAAATATAGACTATTATATAATTTTATCTATTAAAATTAAAGCCCACAGAAAATACTGTGAGCTTATAAACAATTTATTATTTAGTTATCTACAGCTTACTCCTTTATGACAATGACAATAAATAGGTGGTCTATTGCAATCTTCTTCTCTTTTTCTTAAACTATTTATAATTACTACCTTAGCATGCTTATTATTTTTAGAAATACAAACTTCATAGCATGGATAGTACTCAGGCTTTTCAAAATAACAAGGGTCTACTGGTTGTTTTATAGCATATAATCCATCATCTAAACATTTAAAAGAAACCTTTCCACAAGAATCTGTATATTTACAATCCACAAGTTCAAAGCCAGTATTACAATCTATTTTGTATAATTCAATTGGCATTCCACTTATTGGCTCTCCATCAGAACATCCTAATAAAGATTGTACTTCAATAGAACCTTTTTTAGGTATTGGCTTTTGTACTGGTCTTTTACAACATTCTCTATCTAAATTGCAATTAAAATCATTATTTACATGATGATGACCTTTATTATGATAATCACAATTATGATAATCATTATATCTTACATCTTCAAATAATTCTTCTAATTCCCTTGTATCTATACCTTTATTTTCAAAATTACATTCTCTACAATTCATAAATTACCCTCCTAGGTTTTATCATATGATTAATATATATTATGACTACTAAATATGAATTGTTACAAGATTACTTATTTTATTTATTGTCTAATATTTTTTCTGCTAACTTTTTGTATATATTAGCCTTATCTATAAGTATTGAGGAAAATAATAATTTTTTCTCATTATCTTTTAAATCTTCAAATTCTTTTTCTAAATTACTAAACTCTAAATCTACTTCTTTTTTAACTTCATCTAAGTTCTTTTCTTGCGATTTCAAATATATATTATATAAGTTTCTAATTTCTTCAGAAGTTATCTCGCCCTTATTATATTCATCAACAATTTCTCCTAAGGCTAATTTTATATCACTAAGGGCTAACACCCCTTTCATATTGTATATAAAACACATAAGTATAATATGCTCTTTACTATATTTTTTATTTTTTATATCCATTAATAATTTACCCTTAGCATAATTATTTATCATTGTTTTAGTTAATATTTTATCATCCTCAAATCTTTTATTATTTCCTAATTTACTTTCAAAAAGTTGAATAACTTGATCCATATATAAATCTATCTCTGGTATATCATCTAAGCTAATTTTGTTATCTAAGTTTAAACTTTCTAATAAATTATTTAAATCCATAAACTCACTTCACTTTCATTTATTTTATCATGTAGTTTTTAAAACTACATTTTGTTCTATATATACTATATTATAAGGAAATCAAAATAAATTCAAGATATTTGGTAATAATATATATATATTTTAAAAATTCTCCATAATTTGAAGGTTGAAATATTCCTATATTTAAATCATAATAATAACATCATAGTAAGTAGTTTTCAAAACTACTTGAAACTTGTCGGAGGTATGTTATGAAAAATACATTTTTTAGAGAACCTATAAACGGTTTTACTCACTTATTTGGAGCTATACTATCTATATTTGCTTTAATTTTATTAACTATTAAGGCCACTTATGTATATGGTATTGGTCTTCCACTTTTATCTGTCATATTATTTGGTTTTTCCTTAGTTCTTTTATATAGTACATCTGCAATATATCACTTAGTTAAAGCTAAGGATTCAACTATAGCTTTTTTAAGACGTTTAGACCATTCTATGATTTTTATACTTATTTGTGGAAGCTATATGCCTTATTGTCTTATTGGTCTTTATGGTAAAGCAAAGATTATTATAACTACTTTAATAATAGTACTTACAATTTTAGGTGTTCTTTTTAAAATGATATGGTTTAACTGTCCTAGAATAATTTCAACTCTTATGTATATAGGTATGGGTTGGATTTCCCTAGGTGCTATTCCCTTTTTTGATAACATACCAACCTTAGCCTTAGTTTGGTTAGCAATAGGAGGAGTTATTTACACCCTTGGTGGAATTATATATGCACTTAAACCAAAGTTTCTTGAATTTAAAAACTTTGGTTTCCATGAAATCTTTCATGTATTTATTTTATTAGGAAGTCTTTGTCATTTTATTTCAATATTCTTTTATCTTCTATAAAAACAGGGTAATACTAATTAATTAGTATTACCCTGTTTTTCATATATTTGAACTTTTTATTTTTTCTATAAAAGTTTCTAAGTTTTTAGAAATAAATTTATCTTTATGATATATTAAGTGAAGTTCTCTACTTATACTTACCCCATCTATTTTTATTTCTTTTACTAAGCCTTTATTAACCCTCTCTGAAATAGCCTTATAAGAAACACAAGCTATACCAAGACCTGTTTCAACAATTCTAACAATTGCCTCTGTATTACCAAGTTCCATGTAAACATTATAATTACACCCCTTATTCACAAGGTAGTTTTCTATAATTTCTCTTGTGCCACTTCCTGACTCTCTCATAATAAACTTTTCATCTTCTAAGTCTGTTAAGCTTATTTTTTCCTTTAAAAATATAGGGTTACTAGGATTTGCTATAAAGGCTAACTCATCTGTGCCTATATTTAATATTTCTAGTTCATCAGATTTTACATGCCCTTCTACTAGAGCAATGTCAACCTTATTTTCCATAATGAGTTCTTCTATTAGTTGAGTATTTTCTATTATTAAAGAGATTTCTATATTTTTATGTAATTCATTAAATTCCTTTATTAACTTTGGAAGTATATATATACCTAATGTTGTACTAGCACCTATTACTATTTTACCCTTTTGTCCTTCTTTATTACTTCTAATTGTATTGTTAGCTTCTTCATAAAGATTTAAAATTCTTCTGCTGTATTCAAAATAAACTTCTCCCTCATGGGTAAGATAAAGCCTTTTTCCTATTCTATCAAAAAGCTTAACATCTAAGTCACTCTCTAATTCTGCTATAGCTTGACTTATTGAAGGTTGACTTATATACATAGATTTTGCAACCTTAGTCATATTTAAGCATTTAGCTGTTTCAAAAAATATTTTTAACTTTCTAAAATTCATTTAATCAATCCTTACTTATCATCTTTTACTTCTTCAAAATCAACATCAATAACTGGTCCATCATCTTGCATGCTAGACTCAGATTTTTTTTCTTCCTTTGTGAAAGTGTAAGTATAAGCATCTCTTTTTACTTGCTTATTTTTTCTAAGATGTTTTCTTATAAACTTAAAGTATATCCATCCTACGAAGCCAAGTACTAAAACAACTAATAAAACATATGGTAATATCCAAATTGCAAAAGCGAATATAAGTATTGTAACAATTATTCCTATTAAAATTCTCAAATACTTTTCCATATATTATCACTCTCTTTATTTTTTTATTCTATTAATTATAACATAAACTTAAGAAAATAAGAACCAATTAAAGCTTAAATTTTATTAGGTAATAGTTATATTTAAAAATTTTTTTTGATTATATTTAATTTTTTTTTGAAAATACTAAATAATACAATAGAAATATAAATTAATCCTTATGGAGGTTATAAAATGAAAAAATTTTCTATACTATTAATTTCAATTATATGTATTTTTTCAAATCTATTTTTCAACTTTAATTATGTAAAATCAGCTCCTATAGAAGAAAAAAAGATTTTTTTAACCTTTGATGATGGACCAGCTGGTAAAGTTACAGAAGAAATTTTAAATATTTTAAAAGAAAATAATGTAAAAGCTACCTTCTTTTTAGTTGGAAATTTAATAGATAATAATAAAGATTTAGTTTTAAGAATGAAAAATGAAGGTCATTCTATAGGGCTTCACACTTTTACTCATATAAGAGAAAAAATATATAAAGATGATGAATCTTTCTTAAATGAAAATTTAAAAACTCAAGAAATAATAAAAAGTATAACAAAAGATAAGGTATATATCCTTAGATTTCCCTTTGGTTCTAATAATAGTACTTATAATTTAAAAGAAAGCTTAGTTTCTAAACTCCATTTAAAAGGCTTTAAAATATATGATTGGACTTTAGATAGCAAAGATTCTATAGACCCTAATATAAGTGAACATAATATAATTAAAAACTCTATTAATAACTCTAACAATATAGTTTTATTAATGCATTGTGGTTATTCAAATAAAAATACTCCAAAAGCACTTCCTTATATAATAAAATATTATAAGGAAAAAGGGTATTCCTTTGAAGTTATAAATGAAAACACTAAAGAAATTTACAAATTAAAAAAATAGGAAGGAGATTTCTCTCTTTCCTATTTTGTTCCTAAATTCAAAACTCCCTTAGCTAAAGAACTTCCTATATCTTTTGCAACTGAAGAAATTTCTAAATCCCTTTTTATGTTTAAATTTATTAAAATTGAAGTATTTTCAAAATAAATCAAGTTATAAACCTCTCCCTTTTTAACTCCTTTATTTTTATAATCAATCTTTTCAAAAAAATAGCCTATATTTTCTGCAAACTTAAGTCCTCTTCCATCACCTTCCTTAACAAAAGAGGTAACTTCATTATTATTTGAAAAGTTTAAATTTAAATTTATATGCAAAGAAGAATTTAATTTTTTTGCCTCGTCTTTAATTTTTTTTAACCCTTCTCCTCTAAAATAAAAAACTTCATTATAAGGCGTTAAATCTATAAGGTTTATATTATTTTTTTCAACTTCTTTTTTAAAATAAAAAATAATTTCCTTCCCTAATTCATCTCTTAAATAATCTTTTGTTCCTAGCTGTAAAATATTAAGCTTTCCTAAATCCAAAGTTATAATGGCTTCATTAGCTAAATACATATTATCCTCCTATGTTAAAAACTATACTTTATAATATGTTCTTTAAAGCTAAAATGCCATTACTATAAGAAAAGGTAATTTTCTATCTTTTTAATATAATTTTTTCTCCCCTTTCTCCTAAAACAAAATATAAATCAGGGTTTATTTCATAAATGAAATTCTTTATATATTCATTTCTAAAGTCATGAAAGTTACTAACATCTCCCCCTATAGAATTCCAAATTGCTTCATGCACATCCTTTCTTAGCTTCCAGGATAATTTTTCAGAGGAAGATGCTATTATTTCATTAAGTCTATCACAAGGCATTCCTTCTAATAAATAATTATTTAATGTCTTATAAAGGTCTAAAATATTATCTTTATCTACTTTTTCAAATACTTCTTTAGCATCCTTTTTTCCTTCTTTCTCATAAAGAGATAAAATATTCTTCTTTAAATTTTTATCTTTCTCTAATATTCTAGTTATATAATAAGCACTTCTTTTTTCAGCAGACTTTATTTTATCTTCTAACCACCCATGAATATTATCTTTATCTATTATTTCTTCTAAGGGCTTATTTGAAGTTTTTTCTCCAAAATTTAAATTACAATAATATATCCATTCTTTTATAGGCATATTACTTTTTTCTGCTAAATCTAAAATTCTTTCCTCCATGCTTTCAAAATGCTTTATTTTATTAAATAATAAAAAATGAATCTTTCCTAAAAATAAACTCATAATTTTTCACCTCTTTGTATAAATTATAAATAAATTATATAATTTATCTTCTTTAAATTCTGTAACATATGTTACCTTCAAGAAATTTTTTGTTAACTTTTTGTAAATAATGCGTTTTTATAAAGTAATAACGTTTCAAATCGTTATACGAAATTGTAAATATATCTTTTAAGTAATATAATAGAAATCGACTGTTTTATAAGGAGTTGATATATTTAAATGTACAAACCAAAGTTAATTTCTCTTTTAGAAGATAAAGAGAACGGATTTACAAAAGAACAAATTTTAAAAGATGTAATAGCAGGGATAATAGTTGCAATCATTGCCTTACCCTTATCTATTGCCTTAGGTATTTCTTCAGGTGTTTCTCCTGAAAAAGGACTAATAACTGCAATTATTGCTGGATTTATAATTTCACTTTTAGGTGGAAGTAGAGTTCAAATTG
Source organism: Clostridium sp. TJA032 (assembly GCF_058310275.1). NCBI lineage: Bacteria > Bacillati > Bacillota > Clostridia > Eubacteriales > Clostridiaceae > Clostridium > Clostridium sp. TJA032. The sequence continues at coordinate 803,093 of NZ_JBZEFB010000001.1, forward strand.
GTGGCCCAACTGGTGCTTTTGTTGTTATAGTATTTGGAATTATTCAAAAACATGGAATTAATGGATTAATAATCGCTACTTTTATGGCTGGTATTATTCTTGTCTTATTTGGCTTATTAAGATTTGGTAGCCTAATAAAGTACATTCCTTACCCAATAACTGTAGGTTTTACTTCAGGAATAGCTATAACTTTATTCTCAACACAGATTAAAGATTTTTTAGGCTTATCAATTAGTAAAACCCCCTCTGAATTTATACCTAAGTGGGAAACTTACATATCTAATATAGGTACAACTAATCTTTATACCTTAGGCATAGGAGTATTAGCTCTTATTATCTTAATACTGTGGCCTAAGATAAACAAAAAAATTCCTGGTTCTTTAGTTGCACTAATTATTACAACCTTAGTAGTATTTATATTTAAGTTGCCTGTTGCTACTATAGGAAGTCAATTTGGCTCTATAAGTTCAAATATTCCTATTCCAACCATACCTAATTTAAATATTAATACCTTAATTAATTTAATAGGCCCAGCCTTTACCATAGCTCTTTTAGGAGGAATTGAATCTTTATTATCTGCTGTTGTTTCAGATGGTATGATTGGAGATAAACATAACTCAAATGCAGAACTAATAGCTCAAGGAATAGCTAATATGTCCTCCTCATTATTTGGAGGAATACCTGCAACTGGAGCTATTGCTAGAACTGCAGCTAATGTAAAAAATGGTGGAAGAACCCCTGTAGCTGGAATGGTTCATGCAATAACTTTACTGCTTATAATGCTTTTATTTATGCCTCTTGCTAAATTTATTCCCTTAACAACCTTATCTGCAATACTAATAATAGTTTCTTATAATATGAGTGAATGGAGAACCTTTAAAGCTATGCTAAAGGCTCCTAAAAGTGATATAGCTATATTATTAACTACATTTTTCTTAACAGTTTTATTTGACTTAGTAATTGCTATAGGTATAGGCATGGTAGTTTCTATGTGTCTATTTATGAGAAGAGTTGCAACTTCTATAGAAGTTAATGAATTAAATGAAGAAGACTGTTCTTATAAATCTACTATAGATACTGACATGGAAAATTTAAAAGTTGGAGAAAATGTTTTAGTTTATGATATAAGAGGGCATTTATTTTTCGGTGCTGTAGATACTTTTATAAATACAATGAAGGAAATAAATGATGATGCAAAGGTTCTTGTTTTAAGAATGAGACATACTAAAACTTTAGATGTTACAGGATATAAGCAAATTAAAAATATAGCTTTAAGTTGTAAATCTCGTAATATTACCTTAATAATATCTGAATTACAAGAACAACCTAAGAAAGTTATGAGACTTATGGGATTTATTGATAAACTAGGAGAAGATAAATTCCCAAAAACCTTTAATGAAGCCTTAGAAAAAGCTAATTCTTTAGTATAAAAAAAGACACTAGTAAATTTTTACTAGTGTCTTTTTCTATTTATCTAGCTCTATGCTATCAAGTTCTATTACTTCCGTGTCTTTTTTATTTTTTTGACTTTTATCATATAATAGCGATGCAACAAAAGCACTTCCTGCTAAAGCTAATAACGCAAGTTTGCCTTTTTTAATTTTTTTATTCATAAAACCTCACCTCACCACATTTATATTTATGTAGTCTTAAAAAATTAATACTACACAGAAAATATAATTTTATTTATTTAAATCATATTTTTTCTCTTCCCAAATAGTTTTTTCTAATTTCTTCAAAACAGTTTCTAAAGACATATCAGGATGAATTGTTTCTTCATGAGATATTGTTATGTTAGACATAGTAATTGCAAATTTAACAATATCTTCAATATCCATTCCATTCATATATCCATATCCTAAACCAGCTACAAAAGAATCTCCTGCACCTGTAACATTTTTAACATCTACTTCTGTTGCTTTTATTTTACCACAAGATACACCATCATTGTAGAAAATTCCATCAGCATCTAAACTTATAAATACTTTTTTAATTCCTAAACCTAAGAAATAATTACTTGCCTTTATTAAATCCTCTGTATCTGTTATAGGGAATCCAGCTAATATTTCAGCCTCATGTCTATTTGGCTTTATTGTATGGAAATCTTTTATAAGATGCTTTACCCAACTTGCTTTTTCAGCAGATACAGGGTCTAAAATAAAATTAGTTTTATCTTTAAAGTTTTTTAATAAATACTCCATTATCTCTGGATTATCAGAATCTAAAACTGTATATTCAGCATTTTCAAAGATTTCTTTTTTAGAATCTATAAAATCAGTATTCATAGCTCCTATACTTTTCATATCTGCAATTGCAGAAACCATCTCACCATTTTCATCTAAAATAGCTAAATAAGTTGGAGTAGTCCCACCTTCTATAAGCATAGAATCATCCATGTGATAACCTATTTTTTTTGAATGCTCAACTATGCTTTTTCCATGTTCGTCATTGCCTAATATAGACATAAAATTAGTATTTACTCCTACTCTTGCCATATTCTCAGCAATATTTCTACAAACTCCTCCAAAAGATATTTTAACATGCCCTGGTGTTGAATTATATGGTCTATAACTTGCCTTACTAAAGCCAAAGACATCCACTACAGAAGCTCCAAATACCAATAAATATGGTTCTTTTCTTAAGTTCATTTATTTAATCCTCCCTATTTTAAAAACAATAAATTATAATTATTCAGCAACAAACTGATTAGTATCTTTATTATATATGTATCCACACTCTTTAAGTCTTTGTCCAATTATATCTTTTTCAAAACCTAAATCATCACACATACTATCTATATTACCATAATAATCTCTTAATTTTAAATTTATAATACTAAGTAACATATATGGATCCATCTCTTTATAGTTGCTAATATCCATTATAAAAATCTCTCCTTTAAAAAAGTGCTTTAATAATATTATATACAACTTATTTAACTTCTACAATTTTTTATTTAATTTATTATTATATTTTTATTTAATTTTTTATCACATTTTGATTAATTTGCATATTATATTATTAGGTTATAATTATTAACTTATATTAAGCTATTAAATAAACCTCCTGTTTTAATTATTTAATTATTATCATATTCTCCCTTGCATTACAATAAAAACCGTTGAATAATCAACGGTTTTTATTTTTATTTACTTTATTATTTCTATATTCAAGGAAAAGAAATAATAAAAGAGTACTAAACTCAGTCATAGGTATTGTTAGCCAAACTCCATAAACACCTAAAACTTTTGGAAGTATTATTATAAATATAATAACAAATATTAATCCTCTAAAGGTTGACAATATGGAAGATTCCTTTGACTTTTCAACTGCTTGAAAATAAGCTATATTAAGTATATTGCTTCCATTAAATAAAAAGGCTATAAAGTATAAATAAATGCCTTGTCTAGTTATATCTAATAAGGCTCCTCTATCACTTGTAAATAAACTTATCATTTGATTTGGAATTAAAAAGCCTAAACTTAAAAATAATATTCCTAAAATTATTACTATTCTTCTTGTAAGTTTTAAAAACTCTTTTACTCTTTCTTCTTTTTTAGCACCAAAATTTACACTTATCAAAGGTTGTACTCCTTGAGAAACACCATTGAAAACTGCCATAAATATTAAAACTATATTTGTAATTATTCCATAGGCAGAAACACCTAAATCCCCTTGAAAATTAAAAATTACAATGTTAAAAATAAATATAACAAAGCCTGCGGATATTTCATTTAAAAAACTAGGTGTACCATTTTTTAATATTCTTAATATATTATTTATTGTTATACCTGATAATTCTATATGCATAGTATTATTTTTTCTTATAAAATGTATTGATAAAACTCCTAAAGCAACTAATTGGCCTATAGAAGTAGCTAAGGCTGCTCCAAACATTCCCAAATCAAATATATATATAAATATATAATCTAAAATTATATTAGTTGCATTTGAACCTATAACAGCATACATAGCTAACTTAGGCTCTTTATCATTCCTTACAAAAACTATAAAAGCTGAAGCAAAGATAAAAAGTGGATTAAAGGTTAATATAATTTTTAAATAGTCCCTAGCTAAAGGAAAGGTTGATTCTGAAGCTCCAAGCATGTAAACTATTTTATCTAAGAAGAAAAATTCTAGTAAACTTATAATTAAACAAAATATAATAGCTATAAAAACTGCAGAGGTAAATATTCTATTTACCCTATGAAACTTTTTTTGTCCTAAGGCTACAGATAAAGCTGTAGCTCCCCCAATTCCTACAGTAAGCCCTATAGCACTATAAAAATTATATATAGGTAGTGAAATATTTAAAGCTGCTAAACCTAATTCACCTATTTTATGTCCTATAAACATAGTATCAAATAAAATACAAACTGACAGTCCTAACATACCTAAAACAGAAGGCATCATATACTTTCTAAGAAGCATACCCTCCTTATCTTGTAATAAATCTAACTTTTTACTCATCTTATCCCTCCTTATTTAATTTTCCCCATATAAAATTTTTGTAATCTTTTCTTCTATATTTAAAATATCCTCCCCCTTATTTAAATCAAATTCTCCTAATACCTTAACTGGTCTATCTCCTAAGATAAAAATTTTATCTCCTAAAAATAAAGCTTCCTCTACATTATGAGTAACCATTATAACGGTATTTTTATTTTTTTCTATATAATCCTTAAGGTATATAAGCATATTTTCCTTAATTCCCTTATCTAAAGATTTAAAGGGTTCATCCATTAATAAAAGACTTCCATTATAAATTAAAGCCCTTAAAATATTTATTCTCTGTCTCATTCCCCCACTTAACTCTTTAGGATAAGAATAAATATAATCTTTTAATGAAAAATCCTCTAAAAAACTTTCTATTATTTTCTTTCTATCTTTCTTTTTATAAAACTTTATAATTGGAATTTCTAAGTTATTATAGATATTTTCCCATTGAATCAATCTATCTTCTTGAAAGACATAGGAAAACTTTTCAGGCACCCCTAAAAGCTCCCCTTTATCTATTTCCTCAAGATTTGCTATTATATTTAATAAAGTACTTTTTCCACAACCTGACTTTCCCAAAATACAATTTACTTTATTTTCCTCAAAATTCAAAGAAAAATCCTTATAAATTTTATCTTTGTTAAAACTTTTTTCTATATTAATTAACTTAATCATTATTTCTCCACCTAAAAACTCTCCCACCAATAGTTTTTTGTATTAAAGAAAAAATTATTCCTATAATAATGACAATTATTATCCATGCAAAAACCATATAGGTATTTAAATAATTTTTTTCTAAAAACAAAGCTGTTCCTATTCCATATTTAGGTTGTCCTATAACTTCTCCTCCTATTACAAGTTTCATAGTCAAAGAAAATGTAGAAACTAATATTCTAAACAAAGAAATAGCTATTGATGGAAAATAAATTCTTTTTATTAAAACCATAGTATCTATTTTATAAACTTTAACCATTTCTAATAAACTTTTATCTATATTTAAAATAGCTCCTATTATAGCATCATAAAAAATCGGAAAACTAACAATAAAACCAACCAATATAGGAGCACTTCCTTGCTTTAACCAAATTAAAGCAATAATTATAAACCCTATTGTTGGTAATGACCTTATTATATTTAATATAGGAATCATAAAATTATATATATATTTATTTAAAATACTAAAAACTCCTAAAAATATCGCTAATAACAAAGCTAATAAAAAGCTAAAACTGGTTCTAATTAATGTACTAAATATTATTTTTAAAAATTCATCTCCCTTTAAAACTTCAATTAACCCCTTAAACGTTAAATAGGGAGAAGGTAATATTACCTCGCTCCCTATAATCATACTAGCTATTTGCCAAAAAATAAGAAGTATAATTGAAGATAAAAGTATTAATTTCTTATTCTTGCAAGAAAATTTCTTCATTTACCTTCTTTCCTCCTATTGCTTTAGGCTCTAAGCTGTAAATCTTGTCATAAAAATAAATATATTCTTTTTCACTATCTAAAGCAGAAACATAATTTAAATTTGCTCTTTCTAAGGCTTTAGAAATTACTTCTTTTTTTCCTGTAATTCCAACCTCCTCTGCAAATTCACCAGCTTCTTTTTTATGGTCATTTGTCCATTTAACACTTTCTTTAAATTCCTTTAGAATTTTTTCTACTGTTTCTTTATTATTATTTGCAAAATCAGAGTTTATTATAACGCTTGACTGAGGATATCCCCTTTCAAGTTTACTCATATCTTTCCACATTTCGTTTAATGATGCTACTATTTTAGTATCTTTTTTCTTTTCCATTATTTGAGTTAACATAGGTTCTGGAACAACTGCATATTTAGCTTTTCCTTCTATAAATAAAGGTGCTAACTCAGAAGCAGAATTTACATAACTTAATTTTAAATCCTTCTCTGGATTTATTTTATCATTTTCAAGCAATATTTTAAATATTAAATCTGGTGTTAATCCTTGCCCAACATTATAGACATCTTTTCCTTTAATATCCTCTAAGCTATTAACAGAACTATCACTACTTATTAAATATAAAGAACCAAAGCCTACAGTAGCTGAAAGCTTATACTTTCCTTCTTTATTATAAGCAGTAGCTGCAACATTTGAAGGAACTATAAAAATATCTCCCTCTCCTTTTAACACTTTAGAAACTAAAGCATCTGCTCCCTTTACTATTGTGTAATTTATATCTACACCCTTTACTATTTCTGGTTTTTCCTTTATAAGCTTAACTATACTAATTGCAGGTAATCCATCTGGAACCACAACTTCTACTTTTTTCTTTTCTTCCTTATTTTCTTTTTCCTTATTATTAAAATTAAAACATCCAATAAAAGAACTTAATAAAAGCATAAAAATTAACAGTAAAGAGAATACCTTGCCTATTTTTTTCAAAGTCTCACCTCCTTTTTAAATTATATTTATCATCTTCTTTTATTTTGCAAATTAAAAATAATTTTATTCAAAAAATATTATTTTATTTCCCTTATTCTATTTATAAGATTTTTCTCTATAAGTTCAGACTTTGAAAATCCCTTTCTAAAATATCTTATTTGCTTATACTCTATGCCATCCATTAAAAAATCTAAAACATCTATTCTATCTCCTTTATAAGAAATAGGGTCTCTTTTTCCTTTAAGATAAACTAAAAGTTCCATTTTTTCTCTCCTTTTTAATTAATTATAATTCTTCTAATTATATCATATTTTAAAATCTAAACCTATATAGCATAAAAAAAGCCTTAGAAAAGAATACTATTTCTTTTCTAAGGACTGTTATTTTATCCCTCTGCATTTTGTAGAGAATAAACTTCTTCTAAGGATATACCTAACTTTTCTGCTATTAATTCTTGTGATAATATACCTAAAAGACTTTTAGCTATTCTTAGTTGTTCTTCTTTTACTGCATTTTTAACAGCTAAATCTCTTTCTTCATTGTATAATTTCTCAATTTTTGTCATTGCTAACAACTCCTTAAGCTCTAATGCCTCTTTTTCATCAATAAATTTATCTGTAGATTCTATTAAACCATTTAAAATAATAGCTTCATCTCTTTCAGATTTTATAGATTTTGCTAATTGAACACAATCTCTTAAAATATTACTATCTTCATATTCACTTCTCATAAGAGGAAGCATAATAAATTTTATTTTATCTCCTTGAGTTAAATTATCTTCTATAATTTTCTCTTTTAATTCCTTCAAAGCTTTTTCAGCTGTAAATCTATTCATAAATATGCTTTCTGAACAAATTAATATATCTCCAAAACTTAAAGTATTTCTAGCTTCCTTTACACTAGAATTATAAACTATAGCCATTCTAACCTTAGGGAAAGACCCTCTGTGCTTATAATATCTTTTTATAACCTTAACAGCTACCTCTAGATATATAAACATGTTTTCTTCTATGTTTTTTTCATCTTCATATCCAAAAAGCAAAATAGAACCATCTTCTAAAATAAATATTTCATTAGGTCCTCCATCAGAAACTTCATTTTCAAAGAAATTTCTTGGTAGTCTGTCCATTATTTTAGGGATATCATTAACTCCTAAAACCCCAAAAGGTTTGCCTTTATAAAGAGGTCCCATAAGTTTATATAATATTTCTTTAGCTCCATAACTTATGCCATTTTTTGTCATGTTTTTATCACCCTCACTTTGTTGAGAACATATTCTTTTCACTATTATATCATATTTTATTTATATATATTTCATATAAACTTAAATAAAAAAGTTTTTACAAAAGAGCCTTAACAAAATTGTATACATTTAGTAAAATTATTAAAATTGTTATGGTATTAAAAACCTTCATTATTACTTTATTACTAAATATTCTATTAAATTTAGCTCCTATAAATCCTCCTAATATTCCTCCTAATATCATACATGGAAGCATAGTTAAATCATAAGAAGCAAAACCTGTTCCAAAAGCTATTGTTAAAAGCTTAGAAGCTTGGGAAAATAATATTATAAGAACAGAATCTCTAGCTGCATCTTTAGCCTCCATAGAAAAGAAAATTGTTAAAAAGGCTACATTTATAGGTCCTCCACCAATTCCTAAAAAGGAAGCTATAACCCCTAAAAAAATTCCAATTATAGCACTAAAAAAAATATTATCCACCTTATAACTTTTAAACTTTTCTTTATTATTCATATATATATATACAAATATTAATAATAAAGCTAATATCCCACTTTGTATTAGTGAAACTTTATTAGCCTCCATAGCCTTTAAAGTAAAACTTAATAATTTTTGTCCTAAAAGTCCTCCAATAACAGAACCTATTGCTAATATCCCAGTATTTTTTATATCTATCTTACTTTTGCTTTTATATGATAACTGTTTAATTGTAGATACAACAGCCATAGAAAAAATAGTAAAAGCTGATAAGACCCCAATAGTTGCTAAGTTATAATTACCTAAAAAATCTAAAACTGGCTTTATTATAACTCCACCACCAAGCCCGGCCATAGAACCGCATATAGTTGATATTAAGGCTACTAAAAAATATATTAAAATCATATTTTCAACTCCCTTAGCTTTTTATTTATTATTTTTTAAATATTATTTATTATAAGATGAACTTTTTTGCTTTTAAGTTTACATAATAAATCTTATATAGTATGTTATACTTAGCTATATTAAAAATATAAGGAGATTAAAATTTTGGAAACGTTAAATGATTTATTAAATTTAGATTTAAATAATTGTAGTATTTTAAGTATTAAGGAAGACCATTTAATCTTATTTAAAAATGAGGATTTTCAAACTCAAAGTAAATTTTATTTTTACTTATATAATAAACTTACTTCTATAGATAAAAAGGATACAAAAGCCTTAGCTTATTGCAATTACCTTTTATCTTACTATCTATTTATAGTAATGACTCCTTTATACTATGAGGAACTAGCTTTTTATCATGGAAAAAAAGCTTTTCAAATAGAAAACTCCATTAAATATATGGAATGGCTTTTACTATTTGGAACTTTAGAAAATCCTCTTTTAACTTATGAGCTTTGTTCTGACCTTGCAAATAAAATATTAAAGAAAAACCCAAACTCTAAACTAGCTAATTTATTTCTTCTTTAATAAAAAGACAATATAAAAATAATATAAATTTTTAAAGCAAATTTAGGTTATTTTTATATAGTCTTTTAATTTTATCTAAAAATTACATCTCCAAAAAAGTAACCAATAAAAATAAAAAATAAATTCCATAAAAATATTCCTGGAATTGAAAAAATTAAAAACTTAAGAAAATTCATTCTAACAGAACCAGCTATAATTGAAACTATAGTTCTTAAAACTGGTAAAAGCCTACAAATAAATACTCCTAAAACCCCTTTTTCTCTTAATATAAAACTACTCTTTTTAATAGTAGGAGAAAGCTTCGGAAATCTCTTTCCCATTTTATCTAAAAATAATGCTCCTCCATAATATCCTATTAAATAAAGAACTATACTTCCTAAAACCCCTGCTAAAACAGATATAAATACAACACTATATAAACTCTCATTATTTTTAGAAGCTAGTAAACCAGCAGCAGGCATTATAATACCAGCTGGAAGCCCTGGTAAATTTAAATACTCTAAAAAAACTATTAAAAATAATAAAATCAAACCATAACTTTCAAAATAGTTTAATAATGAGTCTATGCTCATAAAAAATTCTCTATCCCCTTTCATATATATAATTTTTAAAATTCCCTAATAAATTTAAAGCTGTATTTTTCCTCCGAAAAAATATCCCACTACAATACCTGTGAAATTCCAACAGAATATTCCTGGTATTGAAATTAAAATAAATTTCCAAAAATTTATCCTAACTGTTCCACAAATTAATGAAACATAAGTTCTTACTATAGGTATTAATCTACAAACAAAAATACCAAAAATACTATGGTCTTTTATTATACTTTCCGCTTTTGATATTTTTTCTTCAGCCTTAGGATGCTTTTTTTTAATTTTTTCTAAAAAAGAAGCACCTACAAAATAACCCACCAAATATAATATTATACTTCCTACAAGACCAGCTATTAAAGAAATAAACATTACTTCTATTATACCTTTATGAGCCTGTCCTGCTATTATTCCAGCAGCTGGCATAACTATACCTGTAGGCATTGCTGGAATACAATATTCTCCCACCACAATTAAAAATAAAACAATTAATCCATAAGTATGTACATAATATAAAATATCCTGCATAGTCATAGATATCATCCTTCTTTCTTTTGTTTAATATACTAGGATTATATAAGACTATTATAACATATAGTATCTTTTAAACCTTATTATTACTTGTAAATTTAAATTCAAAATTAAAAGGGTGTGTAAAAAATTTACACACCCTAAAGTTTATTTTTAATTTTCAATTTGCATACTTTTTATCTCTTTTAAAGATAGTCCAGTCTTCTTTGCTATTACTTCATCATCTAATAAACCAATAAGACTTCTCGCTATATTTTGTCTTTCATATAAAACCGCTTCATTTACTAAAGCTTTTTGCTTTAACTTAGCTGTTGAATTTAATAAAGATTCCTCATCATAAAAATCTAAGTAAGAATAATGCTCCCCGTCAATATCCCAACCTAAAATTGAATCAACACTTACATTTTGAGCTGCTCTAAATATTGACTTATCTACTCCATCAAATTTTTTCTTAAACTCTTCAATCATATCTTTAATTTCAAAACGTTTATTTCCTATTTTCTTAGCAGCTACCATACAAGCACAATTTAAAGGCCAGATACCAGCTCTTTGAATCCATCTTTTTATGTACTTTTCCTCTACATAATATAAAGGTCTTATAAGCTCTATTCCATCAAAATTAGCTGCCTTTAATTTTGGTAACATTGTTTTAAAATTACCTGCATATAAAACATTAAGCATTGTAGTTTCTATTACATCATTAAAATGATGTCCTAAGGCTAATTTATTACATCCAAGTTCTTTAGCCTTTCCATATAAAGAACCTCTTCTCATTCTTGCACACATATAGCATGGATAATCCTTAGCTATTTTATCTACAACATTAAATATTCCAGAATCATAAATATATACTGGTATATTTAAATATTTGCAGTTCTCCTCAAGAAGTTCCCTAATTTGAGGATGATATCCTGGGTCCATTGCTAAAAATACAAGTTCAAAATTTATTTGTCCATGTTTTTTTAGTTCTTGAAAAAGCTTTGCCATTATTAATGAATCTTTTCCTCCTGAAATAGCTATAGCTATTTTATCGCCCTCTTCTATTAAATTGTAATCCTTTATAGCTTTTATGAACTTTGACCATACTTTCTTTCTATATGTCTTAACTAAACTTCTCTCTATTTCATCTAAAGGTCTTCTCTCATTAAATGGCACTAAAATCTCGCATCCCTCTCCTGCAACACCACTCATTTTAATCACCTCACTATATAAAACTCTTTTGTTATTATAACAAGTTTATCTTCTTTTGTCTTTATAAAATACAAGTTAATTTTATAGAAAACTTTTTATTTTAAATTTAAAGACTTGTATTTTTAATACAAGTCTTAATAAGCTTTCTAATAATCTTATCTATTAAAGTTAACTTTTCCAAAATATTTCTTAGTTATAAAATTAAAAAGAGGAACTCCTATTATAGTTATCACAACAAATTCTCCTAAGGCTACTTGTAAAGTAGATAAAATAAGTGGTAAACCATAAACATAATGAAGCATCCATCCTATTATTAATCCATTAAATATAGTTGGCCAAAGAGATGCAATCCATATAGATTTTTTCCCCTTTATATATTTTCCTGTTAAATAAATAGCCCAAAGACTTATAAACGTTGCAAAGGTACCTAAAATAATATCAATAGGACCGTTAGGACCTAAAATATTTGCTATAAAACAGCCTAAAGTTAATCCTACTATATAATCCTTTTTATAAAAGGCTAAAAGCACCATAATTTCTGCTATTCTAAATTGCACTCCTGAATAACTTATAGGAGCTAAAACTATGGTTAAAGTTGCATATAAAGCTGCAATAAGTGCAGAAATAACTATTCTTTTTATATTTTTATCTGTCATACATCCTCCTTAAAGTTTAAACCTCCTAAAATATCTTAAATATAAATTGCTATATTAATAAATAAAACCGTAGATAAAAGATATCTACGGCTAAATAACAAAATTATATAATACTAAAAAAATACCGTAGTTTTATTTTAAGACAGGAGGTTTTCGAACTGTCTATCCTTATATTTTTCCATGTAATTATATAATATATTATTTTAAAAATCAATTTAACAAATTATTTTTAAAAATTACTTATTTTCACTATGAAGTTTTACATCTAAATTTTCTCCATTAGAACTTATTGTTATATCTCCATCTCTAAAGGTTTCATAAACCTTAATATTTGCCTTTTTTAACTTACTCATAGTTTCCTTATGTGGATGACCATATTTATTATCCTTTGCACAAGAAACTATAGCAATGCTTGGGTCTACAGCCTTTAAAAATTCATCACTAGTTGAAGAGTAAGAACCATGATGCCCTAACTTAAGAACATCTGCCTTTAGATTTTTCTTTTCTCCTAAAACCTGTTTTTCCACTAAAGCCTCTGCATCTCCTGTAAACATAAAGGAGTTTTTACCATAAGAAACCTTCATTATAGGAGAATAATCATTTAACTCATCATAATTATCACTAATAGGAGAATATACTTCTACCTTTGTATTTTTTCCTAAATCAATATTTGTTCCTTCTTTTATTTGCTTTATTTTTAACCCTTCATTTTTTACTGCTTTTAACATATTTTCATAAGTCTTTGTTGTATGTGCAACTTTAGGTGCATAAAAAGCTTTAACATCAAAATTTTCTAAAACTTCATCCATTCCCCCTATATGGTCTTCATGAGGGTGAGTTGCTATTGCTATATCAATAGTTTTTATTCCTCTATTTTTTAAATCATTAACTAAATCATTAGCTCCCTTATTTGTTCCTGCATCAATTAACATATTAATTCCATTTACTTGAACTAATTCACTATCTCCTTGCCCTACATTTAAATAAGTTACTTTAATCTCATCAGAATTATTGCTAACCTTTTGACTTTCTTCACTACTTTGTGTTCCACATCCCACAAAGCTTAAAAATGTAACTGTACTTATTATAGCTAAAAATTTTTTAAACATTTTGCCTCCAATTATTCTTTTTATTCTTTTTAATAATCTTATCATATTTTTTACTTTTTTCAATTTAAATATTTTTTCTATAAATAAATATACCCCTTCTAAATTTAGGATAAATATAATATAATTATATTTATAGCCAACAAATATATAAAAACTAAAGAAGCATAGATTTTTTTATCTAGGCTTCTTTTTCTTCTTTTATAGGCAATAATATTTTTAATATAAATTTATTCTCTAAAGATTCTATAATCATTTCTCCATCATATTTTTCTAAGGCGTATTTTATATTTTTAAGACCAATTCCATGTAAAAACTTATCTTTTTTATCTGTTACAAGTTCTTTATTCATTTTATTTATTTTAGAATTTTCTATTTTAATTATATAAAACTTATTTACATAGTTGCCTTTTATAGTTATATATCTTTCTTTATAATCCTCTAACTTTTTACAAGCTTCTATAGAATTATCAATACAATTTGAAAATATAGTACATATATCAAAGTATTCCATAAAATTCATTCTTGAAAAATCTATAAAAACTTCTAAAGAAATATTATTTTTTATACAATTTTCTCTTTTATTATTTAGTATTACATCTAAAACTTCATTTCCTGTATTAAAGCTTAAATTTAACTTGTCTATTTCTAAATTAAGGCTTTCAATATATTTCTTTTTGGAAAAATCCTTAACATTACTATCTATACAAGCTATATGATTTTTCATATCATGATAAAGCCTTCTAACTTTTTCTTGATTTTCCTTTAAGTTTGAATAATATTTATACTCCATTTCTAATTTATCTTTTATAAATTCATTTTCTAATTTTAATTTATTATTTTTTATTATTTTACTTACAATAAACATTAATGACATATTAGATAAAAGCATTAAAATAGATATAAAAAATATAGTTGCATTTTCTATATAATTATTTCCTCCACCCTTAAAGGCATAACCAAATATAACTAATATGATAATTATATTTGTAAAAATAGGAGTAAGAATATATAAAAGATCTCCCTTTGCTATATCAAAAGGAAACTTTAAACATCTTACTATAACTATTAATGATATTAATATACTCTTTGATAAAATCATAGTTTCTAATCTGTATATATTTTTATCTAAAAGCTTAGATATACTACTTAAATCATTTATCTTAACTATAAATGACATAGATATTGCCTCTATAGTTAGCATAAATAACCAAAATATTAAAGAAACCATAAGAGACTTTAAAAAGGTAACTTTAAAATTTAATTTATAATAAAGTAGTCCTATAAAAAAACATATTATTATTCTTTCATTAGGTTCTATATCTAAAATCTTTAAAAGCATAGAAAATAATATAACTAATAAAAGAGAAAAACCTCTTACTCTTCCACTACTTTTTTTTAAACTAAACTGACTTATTATTAAATAAAAACTTATCCACTCTATAACTAGAGAAAGAACTTCAATAGTATCCCAAAAAAATTCATTTGTTAACATATCAAATCTCCTAAAAGACTAGTTAATTTAAGCTTTAAATTTTTCATCCTATGCTTACTTACAGGTATTGTAAAGCTATCAATTATAACACAATCTTTTTTTATCTCCTCTACTCTCATTAAATTAACTATATAACTTGTATGACACCTGAAAAAGCCCTTTATACTTAATTCTTTTTCTAGCTTATTCATACTAAGCTTTACTTTAAAATCTTGAAAAGTAGTGTGTATTATAATTTTTCTCTCAAAGGTCTCAAGAAAAAGTATATCTTCTATCTTAATGTTTAAAACATCATTTTTTTCTTTAACTCTTATAAAATTATGTCTATTTTCTAAAATGTTTTCAACACAAGCCTTAACTTGAATTTTTAATTCATTATATTTTAAAGGCTTTAATAAATACCTAAAGGCTCTAACTTCATATCCTTTTTGAATGTACTCCCATAAAGCAGTTATAAAAATAATCTCAACCTTATTATCATACTTTCTAATTTCTCTTGCTGTTTCCATTCCTGTTAAGCTTCCCATTTGTATATCTAAAAAAAGTATATCTAGCTTTTCAGGATAGCAATCTAGCAAATCTTCTCCCTTTTCAAAAGATAAAATTTCATATTCTACATTTACTTCCTTTAAAATTTTTTCTAAATTCTTCCTAAGTTCTTCTCTTTGCAAGGAATTATCTTCACATAATGCAATTTTAAACATGTATAATAATCTCCTTTTTAACTTATATTTTCCTATGTAATTTTATCATACTTTTTTTTATATTGCTTAAAATTTAAATAATAAGAATAAACTTCTTAAATATTAAAAAACCTTAAGAAAAATTTTTATATTTTCTTAAGGTCTTTTCTTTTAATCTAATTTTATATATTTAGATTTAAACCAGGCTGTTTTATAACCATTATTAGAAAAATAAGTACATAAAAAATAATCTTTATCCTTTTTATGAACTAAAAGTCTTTCACCATTTTCTACATATCCCATATTTAAGCTTTCTTCCTTATTTAAGTATCTAGCATATAACTTAGTTGATACATTAAAAACTCTCCCATTAGTATCTATTTTAAGATAATTTTGATTTGAATTTACCCAAACTTTTTTTGATTCTACATTATTAAAATCTTTCCAATATACAACAGGTAGATAATTTCTTTTATCACAAACTTCAGGAAGAATTTTTATTCTTTCTCCTTTATATATCTCGCCTAAATCATTATAATTATTACTTGGATTATCCCTTGGGTCTAAATTAACCATAGCTTTTGCATTAGTTTCTTTTAAAAAGCTTTCCTTTAAAGAATTATGTTTATTATTGCTACTTAATGCTACATTATCTATTGCTTTTCCAATTAATTCTCCAATTAACTTAGGACCTTTTTCTTTATAAATTTTAACATCCTCAGTAGCTTCACAAAAGCAAACCTCAACTAAAACAGCTGGCATTGAAGTTTTTCTAAGTTCATATAACTTAGGATTTTCCTTAACTCCCCTATTTTTAAAACCAGCTCCTTTAGCTAAATTAGAAACTATATTTTCAGCATAAGTATATGCCTCTCCACCTTTTTTATAAATCCAAGTGCCTGTACCTAAGGCACCCTTATAACTTTCATAAGCCTTGTCAAAATGTATTGATATAAATAAATCAACCTTATTTTCTTCTGCTTTTTTAACCCCTAAATAAAGATCATCATTAACATTACACTCCTCTGGTGTTACATCTATAACTTCATGGTTTTTCTTTAAATAATTTATTAAATACTTAGAAACCTCTCTATTTTCTAAAGTTTCATCAATTATTCCTAAAGCTCCTCTAGCTTTTAAGTTATGGCCTGCTCTTACTGCTATTTTCATTAATATACCTCCTAAAAATAAATTAACAATAAAAAAATACTTTTAAAAGATAGATTAAGTGAATTTCTTTATCTGTATTTTAAGATTTTTTCATCCATTGTTACTCCACCTTTTTTATAATCAATTTTAACAATTGATATAACTCTACCAGCACCTTCTTTAAGACATATTTCTTGAGATTTTTTTACAATATCTAATAATGTATCTAAATCGCCTTCCATTGTAGTTTCCATAGGACCTACCTCAAATTTAACTCCTTGTGATTCAATATAAGAAATAACCTTATCCACAACTTCATAAAGTCTTGAATCTTCTATTGAAGGTAGAATTTGTAAACTAACATTGCAATTTTCCATAGTACTCAACTCCCATATATTTTAAAATTTATAAATTTATTTTATCACACAAAATAAAATACAAATTATATAAAAGCTTATATATATATTATTTTATTATTAAATTTTTATATCTTTATAATAAAAAAACAGGTATAAAACCTGTTTTTTATCGTAGTTAATTTAATATATAAACGTCTAAGTTTCTAACGCCCCAGCTAGATGCTTCTGCCTCTGTATTAAAGAATAGATCCACCTTATTTCCTTTTATAGCACCACCAGTATCAGCAGCAATAGCATATCCATATCCTTCAACGTATAACTTTGTTCCTAAAGGAATTACATTTGGATCAACTGCTATTGTACTATACCCATTTGGATCTCTTAATACTTGCATTCCTGATGCAGTATATGCTTCTTTTGAATTTAAAGAATGATTATAGGCAGTAGATGTAACATTTATTTTCTTTTTAAAATTTATGCTTTCTCCACCTCTATTTAAAGTTTGAGCTTTTTGTGTCCCTTTAACAACTTCTTTATTAACAGGCTCCTTAACAACTAATTCCTGTATAACGTTATTACTCACTTCTTTTCCATTTTCATAAACAAGTTCACGGGTAACTTCCTTCTCCCCATCTTGTCCATCTGTTAAAACTTCTGTATACGTTTGTGGTTTATTCTCATCATTTTTAACTTCAGTTGTAAAGTCTATAGGTTGCATCTCTTTAACCTTCTTAACCTCTACCTTTACCACCTCAACGTTCATTCCATCTTTTAAATTTTCATTTTTGCTTGGTAGTATCTTATCATTTTCATCAAAAGTTATTCCTTCTGACTTTAACATATTCTCTACATTATTTTCAGCACTTACAATCTCTTTTTCGCCATCCTTTGTTTTTACTTTTACATTGACAGCCTTATTTACAGTGATTGTTTCATTTTTTGATATTTTACTTTCTAATGAAGGTATTACTTTGTCTTTAGGTGCTAATGTTATTCCATTATCGTGTAAAGCCCCTTGTACTGTTCCCTTGTAGGTAACAATCTCCGTTCTCTCTCCATTAACTACTACGTTAAGAGTTTTTCTCATTGAAAATACTACTATTCCTCCAACTATAACTAATCCTGTTAGTCCTAAAGCTAAGGTCTTATTTCTATTTTCCTTTGAAAACAACTTTTTAATATTCACCATATTATCTCCTCCTTCTGGCAAGTAAAAGTTTTAATCTTCCCTGCGAAAGTTATACGCTTTTTTTTATGTCAGAAGGGATTTTACACTTTCCTAAGTAAAATACATTACCTATTGTAACCCATTTGTAATTATTAATCAAATAGCCTATTTTACTCATATTCTTACTATTTCTATAAATTCTTAGATATAATGTGCAAAAACACAGTTTATTTCTATAAATGCTTTAGTATACTTCTTATACCTTTAAATAATGCATCCTTTTATTCTATTAATTAAAAATTCTGATAATTCCAAGCTATGATTTTAAAGGATATTTTAGAAAAAAATATATAATTTAAATACATTTATATCTTTTTAATGAATTAATTTCCATTAAAATCTTTATATATTTTTCCTATCCAATATTAATTTATTTAAAAAAACTTTTTACATTATATATATCTTTTTAATAAATTAATATTATACTGTATTTACGCTTATTTTTTGAATTGAAAGTAAAAGCTTCTTTTAATTCTTTATAAGTTAAATTTAAAAAGTCTTTTAATAAAGTTAGAACTTACTTTCTACATAAACTTAAAAAATATTGCTTAACTACATATATAACTTTATTAAAGACTAAAATAACTTGCTTTAAATTTAAAGCAAGTTATTTTTTATAAAAAACAATATTTTATTTTTCATTCATTAAACCCAATTTATCAAAAAGCATAAAGGATATACTTAAAATCATAGCTACTATAGTTGCAAGTCCCATTCCTTTAATCTCTATGGAGCCTAATTTTATTGCAATATTACTTAAACCAACTATCATTGTAACTGATGTCAATATTAAATTTCTTGATTTTGAATAATCAACCTTTTCTTCTATAAATGTTCTTAAACCAGAAGTTGCTATTGTACCGAATAAAAGCAAACTTACTCCCCCTATTACAGGTGTTGGTATGCTTCTTATAATAGCTGACAAACTTCCTGAAAAACCTAGTATTATTGATAAAAGTCCTGCACCACAGATTACATAAGAACTATAAACCTTTGTTAAGGCCATTACTCCAATATTTTCACCATAAGTTGTTGTTGGAACTGAACCAAAAAATCCAGATATAATAGTTGATAATCCATCTCCTAAAAGAGATTTATTAAGACCTGGGTCTTTAGATAAATCCTTTCCAACTATGCTACTTGTTACTACTAAATGACCTATATGTTCTGCCACCACTACAAAGGTTGCAGGTAAAACTGTTAAAATTGCAGTTAAATTTGGCTTTGCTATATGTATTTGCGGTAAAACAAATACACTAGCTTCTTTTACAGGAGTAAAATCTACTAGCCCTAAGAAACAACTAAGTAGATAACCTGTAACTATTCCTATTAATATAGGTATTACCTTTAAAAAACCTTTTAATAATACAGAAGCTAAAATTACAGTTATTATTGTAACCATTGAAACTAATACCCAAGTTGGATTTAAAACCTTAGAATTTGATAAGCCTACTGGAAATCCTGCCATATCTGCAGCTGTTGGGGCTAATTCTAAACCTATTATTGTTACTATAGCTCCCATTGCAGCTGGTGGAAATAAATTTCTAATCCAATTAGTTCCTACAAATCCAACTATTAAGGCTATAAGTATAAAAACTAATCCTGAAACTACAAAACCACTTTGAACTTCCATAAAGGAATAACCTTCTCCAATTAAAAGTAATACTGGTGATATAAAGGCAAAACTTGACCCTAAATAAGCAGGAATTTTTCTTTTTGTTATAAAAGCATATATTAATGTTCCTACTCCGTTAAAAAATAAAACTGTTGCTGGGTCAATATTTAAAAGAATTGGTACTAAGACTGATGAACCAAACATTGCAAATAAATGTTGGATACTTAATGGAACTGATTTTTTTAGAGGTAACTTGTCCTCTACTCCTACGACTTCTATAAGTTCTACATCTTTAGATTCTATCATTTTTTTATCCTCCCTTTTCTAGACTCTCTGGACTAGATTAAAAGTTTATATAAAATATAGCACACCGTTCATAATAATTCAATATTTTTTTATCTCATTTTATGTTATAATAAGTATTCATGTGCATAAAAATACTTTTTGCACATTAACAATTTATTAAAATTTAAAGAAGAAAGGACAGAACTTAATGATTACAGTAAATAATGTAAGCTTAAGATTTGGCGGAAGAAAACTTTTTGAAGATGTTAACTTAAAGTTTACTCCTGGAAATTGCTATGGGGTTATTGGTGCAAATGGTGCTGGTAAATCTACATTTTTAAAAATATTAGCTGGTGAAATAGAACCTAATACAGGAGAAGTTTCAATCCCTGCTAAAACTAGGGTTTCTGTTTTAAAACAAGACCATTATAAATATGATGACTGTGAAGTTTTAAAAACAGTAATAATGGGAAATCCAAGATTATTTGAAATAATGGAAGAAAAAGATGCTTTATATGCAAAGCCTGATTTTTCTGATGAAGATGGAATAAAAGCTGCTGAACTTGAAGCAGAATTTGCAGATTTAGATGGATGGGAAGCAGAGTCTGAAGCTTCTTCACTTCTTCAAGGTTTAGGAATAGGAACTGACCTTCATTACAAATTAGTTAGAGACCTTAAGGGTGATGAAAAAGTTAAAGTTCTTTTAGCTCAAGCTTTATTTGGTAAACCTGATGTGCTTATCCTTGATGAGCCTACAAACCACTTAGATATAAAGGCTATTACTTGGCTTGAAAATTTCTTAGCAAACTTTGAAGGAACAGTTATAGTTGTATCTCATGATAGACACTTCTTAAACATGGTTTGTACACAAATATGTGATGTTGACTTTGGAAAGATTAAGTTATATGTTGGTAACTATGACTTCTGGTATGAATCAAGTCAACTTGCCCTTCAAATGGCTAAGGACCAAAACAAGAAAAAAGAAGAAAAAATTAAAGAACTTCAAAACTTTATTGCTAGATTCAGTGCTAATGCCTCTAAATCTAAGCAAGCTACTTCTCGTAAAAAATTATTAGATAAAATTACTCTAGATGATATTCAACCCTCAAGCAGAAAATATCCTTTCGTTGGATTTAAACCTGAAAGAGAAGTTGGAAATGATATTTTAGAGGTTAATGGAATATCTAAAACTATTGATGGAGTTAAACTTTTAGATAATGTAAGTTTTAGAGTTAACAAAGATGACAAAATTGCTTTTGTTGGAAATGAACGTTCTATAACAACTTTATTTAAAATAATAAACGGAGAAATGGAACCAGATTCAGGAGATTATAAATGGGGTGTAACAATAACTAAAGCTTACTTCCCTAAGGATAATACTGAGTTCTTTGAAAACTGTCAGTTAAATTTAGTTGATTGGCTTAGACAATTCTCAGATGAAAAATCTGAATCTTATCTTAGAGGCTTCTTAGGAAGAATGTTATTCTCAGGTGAAGAAGCTCTTAAGGAAGCTTCTGTATTATCAGGAGGAGAAAAGGTTAGATGTATGCTTTCTAAGTTAATGCTAAGCTCTGCTAATGTTTTAACTTTAGACCAACCAACTAACCATTTAGACTTAGAATCAATAACAGCTGTAAATAATGGTCTAGCAGATTATAAAAGCGTATTATTATTTTCATGTCATGACCACCAATTCGTTCAAACTATAGCAAACAGAATAATTGAATTAACTCCTGAAGGAATTAAATTTGATAAATCTTGTACATATGATGAATACTTAGAAACTAAATAAAAAAAGCGTGTTTAATACACGCTTTTTTATATATTATCTCCTATGGTTTTAAACTCATACCCATTCTCTTTGTAAAATTTTATTATTTCAGGCAATATTTTTACTGTTTTTTCCTTTCCAAAAGTATCATGCATAAGTAAAATAACTTGATTTTTCCCTTTAGAAGTTCCTTTTACATAATCTATCATTTCTTTTAAAGTGTAAGGTTTTCCTTCTGCATCTCCATTTAAGGCATTCCAATCTATACTTACTATATCGTTATTTTTTAAAATAACATCTAATTCCTTTAAATTTTCATCCTTATAATAGACTCTACTATTATACCCTCCTGGCATTCTTAAAACCTTTGTATCAAATTCTACTCCTAATACATTTTTCATTTTATCATTAGTTTTTTTAAATTCTTCCATAAAATAATTAACATCAGTTTTATTCTTTGGATATAATCTTTTAAAATTATGGGTATAACAGTGATTAGCTAAGGCATTTCCTTCTTTTATAGCTCTTTTTAATATTTCTTCTTCTTTTTTACCAGAATCTAGTCTAGAACCTAAAATAAAAAAAGTTCCTTTAACCTCTTCTTTTTTTAATATATCTAAAATCTCCTCTGTAAGGGGACTAGGTCCATCATCAAAAGTTAAAAACACATACTTTTCTTCTCCTAAATAAGAACCATCTATCATTTTACTAACATCTCTTACATTTACTGCATAATTCCTTCCTTCAAAAGTTAAATTACATCCTGGTATTATATCAGTTAAATTATAATTTGGTAACTTTACTGTAGCTTCTTCCATAATCACCTTTTTACTTTCAACCTTATTATATGTATCTCCTTTAACAATTTCTAAATTGCCATAGTTTAAAGCTAAATAAGAGCCTAAAAAGACTAAAGCAATAATAAAGATAAAAGTAAAAAACAAACTTTTTCTGCTATATGTTTTTTTTAATCTTTCTTTTTTCTCTTTGCTAAAAGTCTTCCTCTTCATACTACCTCCAAAACCTAATTATTATTTTTTTATTAAAAATACCTTAATAAAAAATCATCTTTACTCTTTATAAATAGTATTACTCAAAAGAAAGATTTATATTATTTTATAAAAAAGTAACTCTATCCTTTTTACTCATTTAATGTAAATAAATAAAAATTATAGAGTTAGTAAAAACATATTATTTATAACATCTTATCAATTTCTTTTAAATTTAATCTTAATGATTTTATAAAGGGCATATTATAATTTTTCTCCCAATAGCCATAAGAGGTTAATATATAGGTTCCATCAGGTAAAATTTCATTTCCAGCATAACCACAGTCTCCACCTTTTTCGCTATTTGTAAAGTCTTTCATAAGCCTTATTCTATACTGCCCTTCTCTGTTATGAACTAAATCATCATAAGTTCCTACCCAAGCTACAAAATCTCCAGCTATCCACTCCTTATAATCTCCTACCTTTTTAGGGTCTCTTATTATCTCTCTGAAAGTTATTAATATTCTTCCTGATGAATCATAAGTTGCTTTATGTCTCTCTCCCATTAAAGCTCCTTGCAATTCTATAGGTTCTGTCCAAGTTTCTCCTTCGTCATTAGAAAATGAAATCATAGAATTTTTTCTTTTGCTTTGTGCTCTAGCTATTAAAGCCAATTGATTTTCACAAGGAGAACGTAATACTTCAATTTCACATAATTGTGCTTCTTTTTCTATTTTATCATGTTCCTTTAAAAGCCTAGAAGGTTCACTCCATATCTCATTTCCTTCCTCATCAAAGCTTAAATATGTCTTCCAATTATTATAACTAAGATCATGAAAAATCCCCATCCACCTATTATCCATAATTCCCTTATTATTTTTAACTCTAGTTAAACTTGCATGTGCAACTACTGCCTCATATTTACCTGTAGGAAAATAATGCTTAAATTCACTCCATGTTTTTCCATAGTCCTCTGAATAAGATGTTTTAAACCCCTTTTCCTGTCCTCTAGGAACACCTGAAATCATTTGTATTCTAATTTTTCCATTAGGCTTCTTTATTTTATATATAATAGGTGTTTCCTCACTTTCTTCCCAAGAAGAGGGTGTTTTTAATCTTTCACTCCAAGTTATCCCTGAATTTTCACTTTTCTTAAGAACTATAGAACCTTTTCCATGTCCCTTTGGATAAACAACATAAATAGTTTTATTATCATCCATTAAAACAGTTGAAGGATGCCCTAAATAAACTCCCTCTTCTTTATCAACTAATATTTGTCTTTCCTCATCCTTTGATAAATCTATGAAAGGAATATCATAGCCTATTTTAACATTCTGACTACTTAATGTTTTTATTTCATTTAAATCCAAAACTTTAAAATAAAAATCTAAATAATCTATTTCTCCTTCAAAAGTCTTTATAATTTCTTTTTTATTATTTAAGCTCCCACCTATAAATATAGAATTTAAATTATTAAGAAAGTTAAGATTTATACTATTATCTAAAGTTTTAATATTTTCCCCATCAATATATAGATTTATATGGTTACTTAAAGATAAAATTAATATGTGCCAAGAATTATCATCATATTTTTTTTCTGATTTCATATTAAAAATTAACTTTTTATTTTTTTTCATATAAAATTCAATTTTCCCTTTATTTAATCCTAAGGTTAATTCATCAAAAAAATATTTATTCTCTAATATGCTAAAAAGTATGCCATTATAATTATTTTCATAACTTTTAAACTTTATTATAATATTTAAATATTTTTTATTTTTAAGTTTATAAGTATCACAACTTATATCTAATATCTTTTTTCTAATTGGTGTAAATTTTTCTTTTATAGAGTAACTTAAAATTTCTTTTGTATCTAAGGATTTGCACACTTTTTTCTCAATCATATTTTCCTCCTAAAATTAATTTTTTTACTTTATAAAAATAAAAATTTAATTACATTATTAACTTTAAATATCTTTATATAATAAAAAACCATATTAAACCTTAAATAAAACCTATACTTTTTAATAAATATATATTTATATAAAACTTATAAATTTTATCAATTTAGTTTAATATGGTTTTTAAATTTAACTAATCAAATTTAAATCCACTTAAAAGTTCTGAAAAAGGATTATTAATATCTTCATTAGCTTCCTTTTTCATCTTTTGCATTATTTTATTTACTTCTCTTTTATTTGTTTTATTGTTATTTTCAAATCTCTTTTTAAACTGTGATTCTTTCTCTCTAAAATTACAATTTGCTCCTACACAAACATATATCTTTCCCTCACCATGTCCTCTAAGTTCTAATTTTCTTTTACATTCTGGACATCTAACATTAGTTGTTTTAGATACATTTTCTCTATAACCACATTCTCTATCTTGACATACATTCATAGTTCCATTTTTACCCTTTACCTCAAGCATATACTTACCGCATTGAGGACATTTTTTACCAGTTAAGTTATCATGATGAAATTTATTTTCTCCAAGCTTAACATCTTCAACTAAAGCAACAGTATAATTCCTTATATCTTTTATAAATTTTTTAGAATCACCTTTTCCTTTGCTTATTTTTTCTAGCATTTCTTCCCAATTAGCTGTTAATAAAGGAGATTTTAAATCTCTTGGAACTAAATCTATAAGCTGCTTCCCCTTAGATGTTGGAATTATTTCCTTACCTCTTTTCTCTATTACAAAGGAATTAAATAATTTTTCTATAATATCCGCTCTAGTTGCTACAGTTCCAAGTCCTCCTGTTTCACCTAAAGTTTTTGCAGAAGATTTATCTACTGAAATAAATTTTTGGGGATTTTCCATAGCAGATAATAAACTTCCCTCATTAAATCTTGAAGGTGCTTTTGTTTCTTTAGTTATAATATTAATCTTAAGAACCTTAAAAAAGTCCCCTTCCTTTAACTTAGGAAGCTCTTGCTCTTTTATATCCTCTTCTCCTTCATCATATACTTCTTTATCATAAAGCTTTTTCCACCCCTTAGATTTAACAACCTTTCCCTTTGCAATTAATTTTTCTCCCTTAACTTCTCCAGTTAAAGTTGTTTGTATATATTCAAAAGGTGGCATTAAAACACTTAAAAATCTTTTAACTACAAGCTCATAAACTCTTCTTTCATCAGAGCTTAAGTTAGATAATATTCCCTTTTCCTCTGTTGGAATTATAGCATGATGGTCTGAAACCTTATTATCATCTACAAAATTCTTATTTGTTTTTATAGGAGATTTTAATAACTCATTTGCTATAGTTCTAAACTCTCCTATAGCTACAGCCTTTAATCTATCTTTAATAGTAGATACTATGTCCTTTGATATATACCTAGAATCTGTTCTTGGATAGGTAAGAAGCTTATGATTTTCATATAATCTCTGCATTATATTAAGAGTTTGTTTTGCTGAATAACCAAAAATCTTATTACAATCTCTTTGAAGTTCTGTTAAATCATATAATTGTGGAGAAAATTTCTTCTTATTACTTTCGTTTATATTAATTATTTTTCCTATTTTCTCTTTATTTAAGTTTAAAACAACCTTCTCTTTAAAATCTTTATTAAAAATTCTTGAATTATTATCTTTATTTATCCAAGTAAAATTGCATTTATCCGTTTCAACCAATATTGTATTATACTCTTTCCCTTTGAAATTTTTAATTTCCTCTTCTCTTTGAACTATCATAGCTAAAGTAGGTGATTGAACCCTTCCAGCTGATAATTGAGCATTATATTTACATGTTAAAGCTCTAGTTACATTTAATCCAACTAACCAATCAGCCTCTGCTCTACATTGAGCTGCTTTATATAAATTATTATAATTTTCTCCAGGCTTAAGATTTTTAAATCCCTCTAAAATTGCTTTATCTGTTTGAGAGGAAATCCAAAGTCTTTTTATAGGTTTTTTAATATGTGCTTTTTCTATTATCCAACGAGCAACAAGTTCTCCTTCTCTTCCTGCATCTGTAGCTATTATAATTTCATCTACATCTTTTCTCTCCATTTGCTTTTTAACTTCATAAAATTGCTTAGAAGATTTTTTAATAACTTTAAGTTTCATATGCTTAGGTAACATTGGAAGTGTTTCCATAGACCACGCTTTAAATTTATTATCATAATCCTCAGGAGATTGAAGTTCAACTAAATGTCCTAAAGCCCAAGTTATTATATATTCCTTTCCCTCAATATAACTACCCTTATTATTATTACATTTTAAAACCTTAGCTATTTCTCTTCCAACACTAGGTTTCTCTGCTAAAACCAATTTTTTCAATAATATCATCCTTTCATGACACTTCTATTAAAGGAAGTATCTTTAAAAAAAGGGAATTATAAAAGAAAATTATAATTACCCTTTAAGACTTTCCATATTCTATACTACCTTAAATATATTTACTTAACAAATAAATTTACAAAGTTTTTCTAAACTCATTTTTTATTTTTTCATAAATATCTAGTTTTAAATTTTTTAATTTAATAAATTCAAATCTTTTCTGAGAATAAAATCTAAGTTTAAAGTTTCCAATTTTTTTTCGTATCTGAAAAGGGTTTGAAACTACTTTTATCCCTTCCATACTAGATTTTTTTATAAATATTTGCCTTCTATTTAAGGACTTGTAACTTACATAATAAAGATTTTTTCCTATACCTAACTTTGTATTTTTATATAAAAGACTTCTCTCAACAAATACTATAGGTAAACTTATAAAAAATGGCCAAAATTCCTTATTTATAAGAAAAATAATTAAACTTAAATATAAAGCTATCTGCATTGGAACTATAAAAAATCTTCTTCTTTCTTCCTTTCTTGGAGAGTATATTATTCCTTGAAAATTAAACTCAGGAATTAAATGCTTTAAGATTTCTCTATATCCCTTTTCATTACATAAAGGGAAAATAAGTTCCTCTTCCTTTATGTTATTTCCATATCCTACTACAGAACATTTTATTGTATAAAACTTAAATATTTGATTTATAATATTCTGCTCTATCTGCACAGCATGTACACTTTTCATAGGGATTGAATAACTTCTTCTTGTAATTAATCCATACTCAACCTTTAAATAATCATTATTTCTGTATATTGTAAACTTATAATACTTACATAAAATAGCTAAAACAGAAAAAGTCATTATTATTATTAAGAATATACTAAATAATAAAAGCATTGATAAAAATAAGGCTAATATTGTATTTCTAGATATAAGCCTCTCTATAACCATATCTTTTAAAAAGCTTACTAATTCATCATCTAACCCCTTATATATTTTACTCATGAAATGTATAGTTGAATATAAAACCCCAATGCCTAGTAATATATTATTTCTAAGCATAGATAGCAATATTAAATGAAGTGCTGATATATTATACCCTAAAACTTCATTTATAGATTTTTTTTCATGAATTAAGTGTTTCATTCTGTAACTTAAATTTCCATATAATAAATCTAAATCCTTCTTTTTAAATATCATTACAATTTCAGCATTTCTTTTATAAGAAGGATATACACTTTCTATTTTTATTTTTCTTAAATTAAATATTCTATGAAGCACACTTCTTTCAAGTTCTATTAAGGATATACTCTTTAGAGGAACTACCATTTCTTCTCTAATTAAAGCCCCTTCTCTATAAATTAAAAAGTTTTCTTCTAAGACTATACTTGTGTTAAACCATTTAATTATGGAAAAGGTTAAAATGCTTAAAATACAAATTAAAGTTATTATAAAAACATGCTCATTAAATTTTAAAGCTAAAAAGATTATTATAGGCCATGTAACTTTTATTAATTTAAAAAATATTATTAAAATTTTACACCAATGATTTTTTTTATAAAAATTCATTTTTAACTCCTAAATTCTATCTTTAAAAATATAATTAAAAGCTTCAAGTTTTTCACTATTAAGAGCTGGTATAGTAACCTTTCCCCCTGCTGTATATATTTTTATATTTTTTATTTTTAAAATCATATCAATAGGATCCTCGTATAAATTTATGTATTTTATGTTTTCCCTTTTTATAAATATATATCTTTTAAAAAATATGCCATATCTAATTTCTAGAAAATTATTAAATATAAAATAAGACCATGTAAAATAATTTATTACGGGAAATACTAAAACTATAAAAAAAGCTATAATCAAACCTATTCCTTTAAAAAAATTTATGTTTCTATATAAAAATGTACTTAAAAAGTTTAAACTATTAATACCTTGAATCCTTAAAAATATAACCTTTAAAAAGAAATATAAAAAATATAAAGCTAAAAATCTAATTATAATTTGCTTAATAATAAATAATTTGCTTAATTTATAATTCATCCACTCCTCCTTTAATAAAAAAACCTATAAGAAATATCTCTTATAGGTCACATATTTTAACCTTTATCTAGTAATAAATATTTTACCACATGCTTGTACTTATTTAAATCCTTATATATCTTTACACATTGAATTTACACTTTTTAAACATTAAATCTCTCTTAATATTAAATAAAATAAATTCTAAAAGTTCTTCATTTTTATTTTCATCTGCAAATTTTTTTATTTCTTCATAATTATCTAACAAAAATTCTATAATAAATTTTATCCATTTTAAAATTTCTCTCTCTTTTACCCTTTTATAATCATAAAAAATTGTTAAAATTAAATTTTCATAATCTATAAAAACACCTTTAATTTCTTTCATAAAAGAAAGAACCCTTTTAAAGCTTTCTTCATATTCTTTCTTTTCTCTTAAAGTTTTTAAAATAATATCATTTTTTAAAGTTACTCTTCCTTTTTCACTATATACAACCTTTATATTACAAGCTAACCTTATAGCACATCTTTTTAAATCTATCATAAATTCTCCTAAAAAAGCTTTTTCCTAAAATTTTATGAGTTTGTTCCTTTTAAAATTCCTAAAAAATAAAACTTACAAGAATTTATAAATTTAATCTTGCAAGTTTTATCTTCTAATTAGTTATCTTTATTTTGTTTTATAGGTAATGTAATTATAAAGGTACTTCCTTTATTTACTTCACTTTCAACTCTTATATCTCCATGATGTAACTCTATAATACTTTTAACTAAAGTTAATCCTATTCCACTACTTCTATAAGGCTTTTTAGCTTTAGAATCAGCTTGAACAAATCTATCAAAAATAGCCTTTTGTTGTTCTTTAGGTATTCCAACTCCAGTATCTTTTATTGAAATCTCTACTTTATCCTCTCCAACTTCTTTTATAAAGACCTCAATTTTTCCAGGCCCCTCAGTATATTTTATAGCATTAGATAAAAGATTTATAACACATCTTTCTATTTCACTTTTATCGCATTCAACTTCAAGTTCCTCTATTTCAGGGTCTATTATAATTTCTAAGTTGTTCTCTTCAATATATGATTTTAAGCTTAAAGCAGTATCCTCAACTAAAGAAACAATATCATTCTTCTCTATATTTAGCCTATAAGCCCCAGCTTCTATTTTTGAAGAATCTATTATATCATTTATTATTTTTAAAAGATTATTAGCATTATTTTTAAGAGTATTTGTATAATCTTCCACTTGATATTTACCTAAAATATCCTCTTTATTTTTTAATTTTATCAATTGAATTGTAGCTAATATAACATTTAAAGGTGTTCTAAGTTCATGAGAAAGATTTACAAAATAATCATTTTTAAACTTTTGTCTTTTTATCATTTCATCTTTAAGCTCTGCGGCTTCTTTATAAAGCTTTTCTTTCTCTTCATATAGCTTTTCTTTCTCTTTAGCTTCTTTCTTTAATTGTTCAGCTCTCTTTTTAACGGTTTTCTCTAAGGCAGTTACATAGCTCCACATTAGAAAAATAACTATTACAGCACTTGAAAAATATATTAAATAAGCAGTTGGAGTTCGCCAAGGAGGAGGATCTATTTTTAAATCTAAGGTTGTAACTGGAGTTAAGTCTCCATGATTATCACGAGCTCTAATTAATATTTTATAACTTCCAGAATCTAAGGTTGCATAATTTGCATTATTTCTCTTATTTGCAAAAACCCAATCCTCGTCAATACCTTCTAATTTATATTCATAGGTAATTTTATTTGTGTTTAAATAATCTGGTAAGAAGAAATCAATAGATATATTATTTTCATTATACTTTAAGCTAAGGTTTCCTCCATAATATGGATAAATTTTATTATTTACCATTATTTTATCTATAACAACCTTATTTTTATCTTTATCATCAGAAAATTTCAAAACATCTTTAGGATAAAAGGCAGTTACACCATTTATTCCTCCAAAAAACATTTCTCCATCACTACTTTTAAAATAAGACCTTCCATTAAATTCATTACTTTGAAGTCCATCCATAGCTGTATAATTTATAAATTTATTTTCATTTTGGTCAAACCTAGATATTCCATCATTCGTACTTATCCAAACATTATCATTTTCATCTATAAGTATTCCATATATAAAGTTATTTGATAATCCATTTATAACAGTATAATTTGTAAATGTTTCTGTCTTAGGGTCTAATTTGCTTAGTCCAGCTTCAGTTCCTATCCAAAGATTTCCCTTTGAATCCTTTGCTAAACAACGAACCCCATTATTTATAAGACTGTTATTATCAAAGTTATTATTTACATAACTTTTCAATATTCCCTTATCTTTATCAAACTTTACTACTCCTCCATCAATTCCTATAGTAATCCACAAAAATCCTTCTTCATCTTGTGATATACTAGTTACAGCATTTTCAACTATTCCTACGGCCTTAAATATGTTTGAGTAATCAGTAAAGGTTCCTGTTTTATCATCATAAGACTGCAAGCCTCCTCTTGCTCCTATCCAAAGCAAGCCATCTTTATCAACAAAGACATTTCTAGCATCCATCTTATTTCTCTCTTGCATATCTTCAGGATAAGGTATTCTTTGTACTAAACCACTTTCCTTATTTATCTTGTTAACTCCGCCTTGAGTAGCAACCCATAAATTATCTTTATCAGCTTCACATATCTGCCAAACAACATTACTACTTAAGGTATTTTCATCATTGCTATCACTATAAAAGTTTGTAACTTCTCCAGTTTTAGTATTTAGTCTATTTAATCCTGCAGAATTTGTACCAAGCCAAAGCATTCCATTAGAATCTTTATATATTCCACTCATACTATTATCACTTAAAGTATTTTCCTTATCAGGTTCTCTTCTATAGTGCTTAAAAGGTTGATTCGGGTTTAATAAGCTTATCCCATTATAAGTTCCAAACCAAATTAGTCCACTTCTATCTTCATAAGCCACTAAAACATTATCGTTAACTAAACTTGTATCATCATAATATCTACTTTCAAAAAGATGCATTTTTTTATCTTCTTTACTATATTCTAAAAGTCCTTTTTGAGTAGATATCCATAAATTGTCGTAAGTATCCTCATATATAGTATTTACACTTTCTGGGGCTATATTAAACTTTTCTAAATCCTTATCTAAATAAGTAATATCCTTATAATTGCTAGATATTAACATAACATTTTTGTTAGTAACTACCCACATATTATCTTCTCTATCTTTATAAATATTTGTTACAGAAGCATTATCCTTATCTAAGGTTTCATTTATAGATTGAAACTCCTTTGTATTTGTATTTATTACACTTAATCCTTCACTAGTTCCAATCCAAATATTCCCGTATTTATCCTCACATAAGGAGTTTATAACATTACTTTTTAGCCCTTTAGGATTACTATCTTTAAATAACTGCTTTATTTCTCCATCCTTTGGATTATAAATATTTAGTCCTTTTCTTGTAGCTATCCAAATAGTACCATCTTTATGTTTTAATATATCCCATATATTATTATTTGATAATTTGCTTTTCCCCTCTTCATCTTCAAACATTCTACTTACTTCATTAGTTACTACATTTATTTTGCTTACCCCTTTACTAGTACCAACTAAAATATTATCTTTATCATATTCCATTAAAGCCGATATAAAGCTTGAGTTTATACTATTTTTATCATTTACAAGTTCTCTAAAAACAACAACTTCATGCCCATTATATTTGTTTAATCCATCTGATGTCCCAAACCACATGTATCCCTTATTATCTTGAATTATTTTACTTACTGTAGATTGAGATAAACCGTCTTTTAAAGTCAGGTTATTAAACCGTAACTCTGACTCTCCTAAGGCAAATACGCTTTTAAATGGTATAAATAACATTATAAAAGAAATAAAAGCATATCTTATAAGCATTTTTCTAATATTCAATTTTATTTACCTCTCTAAAACTAAAATGACAATTTAATTCTCTCAAAAAAGAAGAATATTGTCAAACAATGTCATATTAATTTCAATATTTTATCTTTATAACATTTATATCATTAAAAAAATTCTCAATATTATAAAGCACTAGTGCTTCTTTAAAATTATTTTTTTTTATATAATCGCTTACCTTATATGGAAAACTTCTAAGGTCTATTACATGAATCTCACTAAAATTCATAGATAAAAAGGGAATCATAGAATTAGCAAAGGAATCTTTAAATACAACTAATTTTTTATCTTCCTTTATTTTCTTATTTTTTATAATGGTAAGTCCATTATTGCCTCTAAGGAAAACTGAATACTTATCTCTTGTCTTTAATTTTTCAAAATCATATAGTGTATTAAAGATTTTATCTTCTATACTCATCTTTATATTGTCTATATCATAATAAATTAAAGTATCTCCCTCTGAATAAAAACTCTTTGATTTTGAAAAATATGTTCCATAAAAATTTTCAACCTTATTTTCCTTTAATTCCTTTAAATTTATTTCTTTCATTCCTAAGGATTTCATATAAGCAGTATAAGCTAAATAAGCACCATAGGTGGTCCAATGATGGTCTGTCTTATAATATATATAATCCTTCTTACTATTTTTCAAAATATTTATTAAATCTATATTTATATCTTTATTACTTCCCTTATAAATTTCCTCTATAAGTTTTTCTTGATTCAAAAGCTCTATATTAAAGGGTAAATACTCTTTATATATTGTATAGGAATTAGGGGCTATAAGAGTTGTAACCCTTCCATTAAAATTATTTATAAAAGTATTTAATGCCTTTTTATTATTTTTAAATCTTTCTTCATCATAATATAAAGTTTTTTCAAACATATATCCCTTTTCTCCATAAATTATATTATTATTTTCTCTTTTTCCTAAAAAATATTCACTTATAGATTTTAAACTTATCCATTTATCTCTTAAGAAAAAGTTATCATTTATATAATTTTCATAATCCTTAACATAGTAACCCTCTTTAAAAGATTCTAGAGAAAATTCTGGTCTTTTTTGCAACTTTCTATTTTCTATTTCTGAAAAACTTTTTTCCTTTTCAAAAATATCTAAAAAAGTAATACAAAATAAAAATATAAAAAACATATAAAATATTGGATGTTTTTTCATATTTGCAAACTCCTTTTAAAATCTAAAATATAAAAAAGGATTATAAGTAGAATCTACTAAGTAGGAAATTGAAATAAAAAATAAACTAAAGATTATTATGGATTTCAAAAAATTATTTTTTTCTATATACTTATCATAAAAAATTTTTATAACCTTTGTAGAAGATAATATACATATTACAAAGATAAAAAGATAATTCATAAGATAATA
Organism: Clostridium sp. TJA032; assembly: GCF_058310275.1. Classification (NCBI taxonomy): domain Bacteria; kingdom Bacillati; phylum Bacillota; class Clostridia; order Eubacteriales; family Clostridiaceae; genus Clostridium; species Clostridium sp. TJA032. The sequence goes on from NZ_JBZEFB010000001.1 coordinate 837,978, forward strand.
AAGAAAATCAAAGGAAAAATTACCATAAAATAAATATTTCAAATCACTTAAATTTTCAAAAGAAAAAATAGCCCATCCGAAAAACAATAATATTATTGTATAAACATGAGATATAATCTTATGTTTTTTTAAGTAATCTCCTATTAAAAATTTTTCTATACAAATAACAATAAAAAAATAAAGTCCCCATATTATAAAATTATAATTTGCTCCATGCCAAAATCCTGTTAAAAACCAAACTATAAAAAGATTTCGAATAGTTTTTATTTTTCCTAATCTATTGCCTCCTAAAGGAATATATACATATTCCTTAAAAAATGAACCTAAAGTTATATGCCATCTTCTCCAAAACTCTGTTATGCTTCTTGATATATACGGGAAATTAAAATTTTTAGGAAATTTAAATCCTAAAATTTTTCCAAGACCTATAGCCATAGAAGAGTAGCCACTAAAATCAAAATAAATTTGAAAAGAAAAAGCAATAATAGATAGCCATAATAAAGGTGTAGAAACATTACTAAAACCAATATTTTCAACTTCTTCAAATAAAAGACCAATATTATTAGCAAGAAGCACCTTTTTACTAAGACCTATTATAAATTCAATAATTCCCTCTTCTACTTCTTTTATCTTAATATTCCTATTTTTAAGTTCTTCTTTTACTTCTCTATATTTTACTATAGGCCCTGCTATAAGTTGTGGAAAAAGTGATACATAGGCTCCAAAATTTAATATATTCCTCTCAGCTTCCACTTCTCCTCTATAAACATCTATTGTATAAGACATGGTCTGAAATGTGTAAAAACTTATTCCTAAGGGAAGAGTTAAACTTATAAAAGAAAAAGAAGTGTCAAGGGCTAAATTTATATTGTAAATAAAAAAATTAAGATATTTAAATAATATAAGTAGTCCTAAGTTAAAAATAATTGAAAGGATAACTAAAAATAATGAAACTTCTCTTTTTTCTCTATGCTTATCTATTAATAAACTTATAGAATAATCTACTATTATAGAAAGTATCATAAGAAAAAAATATTTTACTTCTCCAAAGGAATAAAATATTAAACTTAATATAAGTAAAGATAAATTTTTAAATTTATTTGGAGTTAGATAGTATATTATAAATATTAAAGGCAAGAATCTAAATATAAACAAAATACTGCTAAATACCATTTTAAACACCCTTAAAATCTATTAAACTTATAATCTATAACTAGGATTAAACTTTATAATATTTTTAAATTTATAGTAAAGTTTAATCCTTATTAAATTTAAAAGCTTACTCAAATTGTTCCTCATATAAAGTTTTTGCTTCTTTTAACTGTTCCTCTGGCAAAACAAATAATGAAACATAATCACCCTTTATAAAAACCTTTGATGATTCTGCTATTTCTTTTTCCTCTGGATAAAAGGCCTTTCCTATTTTATCCTCTAAAACTTTATTTAATGATTCTTCAACATTTTTAACCTTTCCCTCCTTAGCTTTAACAATAATAATTAAAGCATTTCCAGGGGACCTTCCTGTTTCTGCTATTCCATATTCATAAACATCCTCTAAATTTAAATGATATATTTCCTTAGCCATTTCATCATCTACAGGCATAGGCATAACAACTAATCCCTCATCTACTAATTTATTAACCATATCTTCAGCACTTAAAGATAATTTAATACTCCCACTTTCTTCGCTATTAACTGTATCACCTTTATTGTTAGATATACATCCACTAAAGGTAGCTCCTATCATTATAGCTGCTAAAACACTAATTAAAATTTTCTTCATCCCAATCTCTCACTCTCTAAAAGATATTTCTTATATTAAAGCTATTATATAACACTTGATAATTACTTCCAATATTGTAATAATATTGTTAATCAATTAGTAACTTTTAGTCTTTACATAAAATAAAAAACACTAAAGTTTTAAAACCTTAGTGTTTTTTTATTTTTATAATATTATTTTTTTATCTTACTTATATTTTTCTTTTTTCTTACTACATTTTTCTTTGAAGAATTTTTTTTAACATCTTCCTTATGTATTTTTCCCTCGTATAAATAAAGTCTAGGAATTTTTATTTTTAATTGTCTTTCGCATTTTAAAATAATTTTCTCTTCTTTATAATCTGCTAAGGAATAAGCAAAACCTTTTTCACCAGCTCTTCCTACACGCCCTACTCTATGTAAATAATTTTGAGAGTTCATAGGAATATCTAAATTTATTATATGAGTAGCTCCTTTAATGTCTAAACCTCTAGCTGATACATCAGAAGTTATTAAAACCTTAGCTTTACCACTTCTAAAATCTTGAAGTGATTTCTTTCTCTCCATTTTGTTATCACTACCATGAAGAGAAACTGCTTCTATTTTATTATATCTAAGTTTTTGTATTACATTATTTACATTATAACTATTATTTATAAAAACTATTATTTTTTTATCATTACCTATGGCATGTATAAGTTTTCTCAAAAAGTCTATCTTATCTCTTAATTCCACTTGAAAATATCCATGCTTTATATTTTCATTAACCTTATTTTCACTTTTAGCTTGAATAAGAACACTTTCTCCTATTAATTCCTCTGCATTTTGTAAAGCTTTTTCATTCATAGTAGCTGAAAATATAAGTTTTTGAGTATCTCCTTTACAAGACTTAACAACACTTCTTACATCCTTTATATTTATAAAATCTAATAACTTATCTCCTTCATCAATTACAATTGTTTTTATTGTATTACAAGTTATTTTTTTCTTGTTTATAAGCTCTAATATTCTTCCTGTAGTTCCAACAAGTATATGAGGTTTATTTTTAAGTTTCTCTATCTGCCTTTTTATATTTCCACTTCCAACTAAAGTAGTAGAGGTTATTTTCTTTTCAAGTCCTCTCTTAAGGTCATTTAAAACATTATTTATTTGAACCCCTAACTCATGTGTAGGAGAAAGAATAATTGCCTGCATTTCATTTTTTGAATCATCAATATTTTCTATTATAGGAAGTAAATAAGCTAAAGTCTTTCCTGTTCCTGTTTCTGCTTTACCAATTACATTATTCCCCTTTAATACTTCAGGTATAGCTTTTTCTTGAATATCTGTTGGTTCCTCTATTCCTAAGCCTATTAAAGATTTTGAAACCTCTTTACTTAATCCTAACTTTAAAAATTTATCCATTAGCATCCCATCCTTTTTACTTAAAGTTTAACCTTATTATTTTTTAATATATTTTCACAAAGAGTTTCAAAATGAGAGGTGTCTACTCCCTCTTTTTTTAACTTAGAAAGTCTTAAATTTATTCTCTCTAAAGCTTCTTTGCCTTCTCTCTTATCTCTTTTTTTAATACAATTATTAAAATAATCCACTAAATAATCTATTTTTATAACTTCATTAGCTAAGTCTTCTCTATCTTCATTTATAAGTTCTATAAGCAAAGAATAAACCTTAGGAGAAGTTGAATCTCTATGTAATTTTAAAAAATCATTGTTTCTGCTAGTTATCTTTGACATATCTATTTTCCTTTCTAAATAAATTATGATTTAACATAAGTTATTAATAATAACATTTTCTAATATATCATAAGTAAAAAGAAAAAAACAGAAGAAACCATCCTAAAATAAACTTAAAATAAAACTTATTAATATGTTTTACTAATCTAATAAATAAATCCATAAAGCTCTATTTTAAAAATTAAGTATAGTTTCTTCTTTAAAGATAAGATTTTCTATTTATATTTTAAAATTTAATATTTTAATTTTATATAACTCCTTGTTCTAACATAGCATCTGCAACCTTTTTAAATCCAGCTATATTAGCTCCAATTATTAAATTTCCATCATAGCCATATTCAGAAGCTGCATTTCTAGAATTATAGTATATATCTTTCATTATATCTTTAAGCTTCTTATCAACTTCTTCAAAAGTCCAAGACATTCTTAAACTATTTTGGCTCATTTCTAAAGCTGAAGTTGCAACTCCACCAGCATTAGCTGCTTTTGCAGGAGCAAATAATATTTTATTATCTATAAATAGTTTTTGAGCTTCTAAAGTTGAAGGCATATTTGCTCCTTCTCCAATAGCAATTACTCCATTTTCAATTAATATTTTAGCACTTTCTTTATCTATTTCATTTTGTGTTGCACAAGGAAGAGCTATATCACATTTTATATTCCAAATTCCTCTACATCCTTCTGTAAACTTAGCTGCTTTAACATAATTTACATACTCTGAAATTCTGCCTCTCTTTACTTCCTTAATTTCCTTTACAACCTCTAAATTTATTCCCTTTTCATCATATACATATCCTGATGAATCTGAAAGTGCAACAACCTTACCACCAAGTTCAGTAATCTTTTCAGTAGCATATATTGCCACATTTCCTGAACCTGAAATTACAACTGTTTTACCTTCTATGCTTTTTCCATTATCTCTTAACATTTCATCTACAAGATATACTAAGCCATATCCAGTTGCTTCTTTTCTAGCTAAGCTACCACCATATGTTAAGCCCTTACCAGTTAAAACACCTGAATCTACAGAATTTTTAAGCTTTTTATACTGACCAAACATATATCCTATTTCTCTTCCTCCAACTCCAATATCTCCAGCTGGTACATCTACATTAGGTCCTATATGTCTATATAATTCACTCATAAAACTTTGGCAAAATCTCATTATTTCTCTATCTGATTTTCCCTTAGGGTCAAAGTTAGACCCACCTTTTCCTCCTCCAATAGGAAGAGTTGTTAAAGAGTTTTTAAATATTTGCTCAAATCCTAAAAACTTTATTATGCTTAAATTTACAGAAGGATGGAATCTTAACCCTCCCTTATATGGTCCTATAGCACTATTAAATTGTACTCTATATCCTCTATTAACTCTTACATTACCTAAGTCGTCAACCCAAGGAACTCTAAACATTATAACTCTTTCAGGTTCTACTATTCTCTCTAGTATTCCTTCTTCTATGTATTTAGGATTTTTCTCTAAAACTGGTATTAAAGAATATAATACTTCCTCTGAAGCTGCTAAAAATTCGCTTTCACCAGGGTTGTTTTTCTTTAAATCTTCCATTAAATTATCTACATATTTTTTTACATCCATTATTAATGCCCCCTCTTTTAAGCATAGTTAATTATTTAGTATAAAATAAGCTTAAATTAAGTTTTAAATATAAAAAAAATAACTTAATTAAATCTTATTTAATATTATAGCACAAAATACCATTTATTAAATAATAAAGTTTAATATTTAATAAATTATCATTTTTTAAAAGTTTTATATGTTAATTTAATATAAAATCTCTTTTTTTAAAATTTATTTTTTTAATATTTTATAATAAAAAAAGACGATTTAAATCGTCTTTTATCTAATAACCTTTTGTGGGTTTGAAAAAAATATTAAATCTAACATTTTTTGATCTAATAAAACTTCATAAGCCACAAACTTAGTTTCCCATCTTACTACAATTACATAAACCTTTTTTCCATCTTGAACATTAGTATAACACTTATTTACCTTTGCACTAGAATATCTATCTAAGGAACTATCTCCTAAGGGTGCAGCAATTTCAATATCTCTTAAATCTATGTTACCCTTTATTTTTCTTCTAACTCTTTCATAAATAGCACTAATCTCAAGTTCACCATCTGTAAACTCATAATCATATTCAACCATTGACAATCTTTTAGCTATAAAAAGTGGTAAACATATTATTAATAAAAATATTAATGCAGGTATAAGCCCCATAAAGATAAATATCCCTGCTGCTAAAAATAAAGAAATAACCATAGCTGGAACAATAATCTTATGTAATCCTGATTCTTTGCCACTTATACTCAATTCATAAAATTTCTCCATACCTATCTCCCTTTTTAATTACTTTTAATTAATTATAACATAATTTTCTTTTCAATTTTATATAATAAATAGGGTAATAAATATTAATTTTTTGTATTATTTTAATATTTCTTAATTTTTACTAAATAAATATTTTTGCAACTTTTAATTTTTAATATTTCATTTTAAAAATTATAATGATAAAATAAAAAAGTATTAAACTTTTGATTGGAGTGTTAAACTATGGATAAAAATACAGATATTGATTGGAATAATCTAGGTTTTTCTTATATAAAAACTGATTATCGTTATATATCTCATTATAAAAACGGTGCATGGGATGAAGGAAAATTAGTTAAAGACAACAAATTAACTATAAGTGAAGCTTCAACAGCACTTCACTATGGACAACAGTGCTTTGAAGGGTTAAAAGCTTACAGAACAAAAGATGGAAAAATTCAATTATTTAGAGTGGATGAAAATGCTAAAAGAATGAATAAATCATGCGAAAAACTTTTAATGCCTGAAATACCTGTTGAAAAGTTTATAGATGCTTGTATGAAAGTTGTTAAAGCTAATGAAAGATTTGTTCCACCCTATGGAACCTTTGCAACTTTATATTTAAGACCTTTTATGATAGGTGTTGGCGATAATATAGGTGTTAAGTCAGCTCCTGAATTTATATTCTCAGTATTTTGCATTCCTGTTGGAGCATATTTTAAAGGAGGATTAAAACCTGTAAACTTTATGGTTGCAGATTATGATAGAGCAGCCCCTAAAGGAACTGGTTCTATAAAGGTTGGTGGAAATTATGCTGCAAGCTTAAAAGCTCATGAAATAGCTGTAAAAAAAGGCTTTGCAGATTGCATATACTTAGACCCTGCAACTCATACAAAAATTGAAGAAGTTGGTGCTGCAAACTTTTTTGGTATAACTAAAAAAGGAGAGTTTGTAACTCCATATTCAGATTCAATTTTGCCAAGTATAACGAAATACTCTTTAATGGAAATAGCTAAAAACAATCTAAAAATGCCAGTTTATGAAAGAGATGTTTTAATAGATAATTTAGATGAATTTTCTGAAGCTGGTGCCTGTGGCACAGCTGCTGTAATAACTCCTATAGGTGGCATAGAATATAAAAATAAACTTCATATTTTCTATAGCGAAACTGAAGTTGGACCAGTAACGAAAAAACTTTATGATATTTTATGTAAAATGCAATTTGGAGATATTAAAGCACCTAAAGAATGGATATTTGAAGTTAAATGATATAAAAATAAAGGAGGAGAATTTTCTCTTCCTTTATTTTTTATAAATTTATTCCATAAATAGATTGAATTTTTTTGCTAAAACTTCATACTCTTTAAAAGTATCTTTATCTTCATAAAAAACTGGAAATTTCAAATTATAGTTTCCCCAAATAGTAAAAGGTTTTTCAATAAAATAAAATGTTGAAAAAAATAATTCTCTTGTATTTAATCTAATTATAAAATCAATCACTCTACTATCTTCTATTTTAAAATAAATATCTTTTCTATTATTTTCACTAATTATTCCCTTTAATATTTCTGTATCCTCTTTGTTTAATTTCTCTAAAAGCTTTTTTAAACTTTCATCATCTAATTTTTCAATGTAAAAATCTATAATTAAATTATTATTATTAATTTTTAATGCTTCTTTAAAAAAGGCTAAAAAACTTTTTTCTTTTTCCTTAAATAATTCATCCTTCTCTATAGAAGGTGCTAATATTTTATTAGGATATTTATCTAATCCTTCCAATATATTATTAAATCTTATTTTAACTTCTCTTTGAAAATCTTCCTTTTTTATAGCTTCTAAAAACAAGGTATCACTCCCTTTTTTTACTTTAAATTATATTATATACTAAAGTATTTTTATATAAAAAAACTTATAAATTATAAAAATTTATAAGTTTTTTCATATAATCATTCTATTTCCTTAAAACCTATAACATCATAAGTATTATTATCTTTTTATTTAGTAATATTTTGCTTTTCACATTCTTCTAAACTTAATGGGAATTTATAATTATTTTCATCTAAAGAATTAATTAAATTAATGAAAACTAGTACTTCTCTTATAGTTTTTTCAATATTTTTTATTATGCTAGGAAAGGTAAGATTACTTTCCCAATCTTTAAGCTCTTCTTTTAAATTAAAATTTATTAAATCATCTTCTTTATTTCCATCATAAAAGGTATAATCTTCTCTTTTTAATATTATTTTATTAAAACTAAAATCCTCTCTAGCATTAATTTTATAAACTCTTTTAATAAAACCTTCTTTTTTAACCTCTAATAAGTAAACTCCTTTTATTATTAAAAATTCAACTAATCCAGAATCATTAGTCTTCTCTTCATATTTATAATTATAATTTTTAATAACAATATTTACTCCCTTAATAGGACTTTCATCTTCTTCTAAAATATTTAAAAAAATTCTTTGATAAATCATATTTTTTAAGATATTAAATCTTAAAATTTTCACCCTTTTTTATTACTATAATATATAAATATTCTTATAAAAAATTTTTGATATAAAATAATTCTATATATTTAAATTTAAAATTTTAAGAGAAGTTATTTTGATTTTTTAAAGCTTTAAAACTCTTAAATTTAAATATAAATCTTTGAAATATATAAAGATAAAAAATAAGAACAGCCATAGAGATTAAGACCTCTATAGTTAATATTCCTCCTCCTAATTTTAATATTTCTTTATTGCTTATTAAGATAACATACAATAAAAGAGATAAAGAATTCTCTAGTATAAGTATTCTTTTTAAATTTACTAAAGATTTAATATCTTCCTGTTTTAAATCCTTAATAAGTTTTTCTTTTTTATAAAGCAAATCATAAATAAGATATAATCCTATTAATATTTCTATAGCTAAAAATATTAATACAATAAAAAAACCAAATACCATGCGCTCCCCCTCCATTGTAATCGTTTTAAATTAATTATAACATTTTATTAATTTTTTTTAAATAAAATAATTAATTTCTTCAAAATTAAAATTTTAACCTTTTTGTAAATTTAAGCCTTTAAATGTAAAATACTATTATAATTGTACGATTTTTATATTTTATTGTTATAAATTATTTTTTAATAATTTATAAGAGGAGGCACTATATGAAAAAATTTTTTAAATACTTATGTTTAATTTTACCCTTAACCTTTTTAATAGGGTGTAGCAACAAAGAAAACTTAAATAACTTTTCTTTTTCCGCTTTTAAATTCAAAAATTTCTATGCCTTAGATAAAACTGAAGATAACATAAAAATAAACTTAAATGGTAAAGTTCAAAATCTTAAATTTCCAATATACTTAGACAAAAATAGATATTTAATTCCTTTAAATGAAATTGTTAATCTTAATAATGGAGAATTAAATATAGAAGAGGATAATTTAACAGTTAACCTTTTAAATAAGAATATAAAGGTTAATTTAAAGGATAATGTTTGGTCAGACTCAGAAAAAGAAAATCAAAAACTTAAAATTACTCCTATAATACAAGGAGGGGCTACATATATTTCATTAATTGATTTTGCTAATATGTTTGATTTAAAAAGCAGATGGAATTGTGATGAAAAAACAATAAAATTATATACAAATAAGGATATGTTAGATGTTAAACCTTATAAAGGAAAAGGTCCACAAAAAGGTATTATAAGATTTGAAGATGTAGCTTCTAGTGGTACAGGCACTTTAGAAGATTCAAATTATCTTGAATCTATAAGAGTTATGGCAAGATATCTAGGAAAGAAAAATGTTCCTTATCATATATCCTGGATACCTAGATATATAAATCCTGAAAAAAATATAGATAATGACCCTTCTAAAGAGAATAATTTTGCTAATGCTGAATTATTATACACCTTAGATTTTGCAAGCTATAATAAAGGAGAAATTGGTTTACATGGATATACTCATCAAATAGATAATTCAATTAGTGGACACGGCTTTGAATTTGGTAAATATAATCCTTCTGTAGATGATTTAAAATTAAGAGTATCTAAAGCTATAGATATAGCAAAAGACTTAAATATAAATATAAGCTTTTTTGAAGCACCACATTATACTATAAGCAAAGCACAAAATGAAGCTTTAGAAAAAGACTTTAAATACATTTTTAATGATTATGATGATAGCAAAGCACAATCAAAACCTATTAAATCTCCAACAGGAAGTGGCTCATATTACATTCCTACTCCTTTATATTATATTGAAGGTGGGAAAGAAAATGCTATGTTAAATAAAATATCCAAAATGTCTAATAAAACTTTTGCTGGAATGTTTTATCACCCATTTTTAGAAACTAAGCTTATAGAATTTAAAGATGGACAAGATGGCTATCCTGAAGATATTTATAAGAAACCTTCTATTATACAAAAAGTAGTTGATGAATTTGAAAAAAGAAATGTTAGCCTTATTTCTATAGAAGAAGTATCAAAAAATAAATAATATACATAATAAAGCTCTAGTAATAAAATTTACTAGAGCCTTTAATTTAAGTGATAAAATTCATGTAATATTTTATAAAAAAAGAATAAAGCTATCTTTCTAAGAAATAACCTTATTCTTATTTATAAAATCTATTTATTTATTATAAAATCTTTTTCTATCTCTAAAGCTTCTTTTAAAGCATCTACAGTAGCCATAACTTCACCCTCTATATCAAGAGCATGATTTGCATTTTCTATTACAAAGCTTTCTAAATCTTCTCTTTTTTCTATTGATAATCTATGTTCTAAGCTAAGTAAAGGATCTTTATCTCCTGTTATAACTAATGAATTTTCTTCTATATTAAATTCATTTAAAGTCTTATCTATAGGACTTATATAAATGTTTTTAATATTTTTAAATCTTTCTCTTAAATCTTTATTTAGGAAATATTGAACGCTTGTTCCTATACTCTTTCCTATTATTAAAATTTCTTCATATTCTTTATCTATAGCATTGTCTATAACTTCTAAAGATTCAGAAACCATTATACTAAATTCTTTTTCTATATTAAATTCACTTCTATTTATTTGATATCCATATTCAATCTCTAAAACATCATATCCTAATTCCTTAGCTAATTGCTTAGAGTAATCTAAATATGATCTATCTAAACAGTATCCTATACCAGGTAATATTATGCAAAGTTTATTACTTTTAACATCAATAAATCTTGGGCTTAATTCAACTCCCCAATAAGATTTTATTACTTTATTATTCATTTTAAAAACCTCCTATAAATTTTAAAGTTTTCAAAAATCTGTCCTAAAAAGTGATATGAAAGAGAGAAAATGCTTCACTTCTTAGGACAAATTATCTTAAATTTATAATAAATTTTGTTGTAATTATCTTCAAGTAATATTATAAATTTAAATTTTAATTCAATCAAAATTCACTAAAAACAAAGCCTTAAATTATATATAGCTTTATTAACAATTTGTTAATACTTTCTCTCTTTATTAAATATTATCCTTGTAATATATTTGAAATTTTAAATATGTAAGAAAAAAATTACATAGATTAAATATAATAATCTATGTAATTTTATTTAACTTATTTATTTTATTTAAGTAATTTTAAAAGCAATCTATAGAGGTACCCCTACCCTATTGTCTCTTTTAAAATTTATAATAAATCTTCTCTAAAAATTATCTTACTGGTCTAGTAGACTCTATGCTCTTATGCATTTTTATAGGCTTAACGTTGAAGTTTGATCTATATTCTGTTTCTGCCCAGAATATGTTATCAGCAACTAAAGCTTCTGGATTTAATTCTACTCCGTCTAAAATTATTTCTTTAAACTTGTGGTATCCAGCTCTGTCTATTAAATGACCACCATGTAAGTATTCTGGCTTGTAGTTTAATGCCCAAGCAGAGAATTTTTGCCAGTTTGCAAATATTCCAAGAACAACTTCTTCAGTTGCAAAGTTTACAAATGTTTTACCCATTCTTGGTGTTTGCTTACCTGTTCTACCACCTATAACTAATCTATAGAACTTTTCTGGTTTTCTAGTCCAAGCACTTGCAGGACATGCTAATACACATTCTCCACAACCTACACAACAACATGGATCTTTATCTATTAATCCTTTATGATTTAAGCTTAAAACTCTTGTAGCATGGTGTTCACAAGCTCTTACACAAGCTCCACAACCTATACATCTTTCAGGATGATATTCCATTCTAGCTTGTCCTATAACACCAAAATCTTGGAAGTGTGCTTTAGCACAGTCATTAGGACAACCAGCTACTGATACTTTTATATGGTAGTGTGAAGGGAATACTAATTTTTCTATTTTATTAGCCATATCCTTAGTATCTGCATTAGCTTTTATACAGTGTGAATTTCCTATACATGCCATAACGTTTCTAGCACCTATTGTAGGATATCCATTTTCATCAACTGTCATATCACAGTTACATCTATCAACTTCAACTTCTTGTAAGTAACCTTCTATGAATTTATTTACTTCTGGAATATTTTCATATTTTATTCCTGGAATACTAAATGTTTGTCTCATTCCCATGTGGAAAGTTCCATTTCCCCAAGTTTCAGCTATTTCTTGAACTTGAGATAAGTACTTAGCATCTACAATTCCTCCAGGAACACGCATTTGTAACATGAATTCTCCTGGAACCTTTGATTGACGAAAACAATTTAATCTAACCTTTTTTATATCTATATCATGATTCATAAATAATTCCTCCTAATCTAGTAAATCCTTTGCTTTTGAATAGTTAAAAACAGGACCTTCAAGGCATACATATGTTTCATTTATTCTACAATGTCCACATTTACCAACTGCACAAGACATTTTTCTTTCAAAAGAAACCCATATTTTATCTTCAGGAACTCCAAGTTTTAAGAACTCTAAAGCTGTAAAATGCATCATTATAGGAGGTCCTACAATAATAACTTCATAGTTGTCTCCAAAATCTTCTAAAGGTAACTTATTTAAATGAACAGTTACAAGTCCAGTTTCCCAACCTTCTTTTGTATCATTATCTAAAGTGTAGATAGTATTAAATCTTTCACTCCATCTATCTAAATCATTTTTGAAAAGTATTCCCTCTGAATTTTTAAATCCAAATACTAAGCTTAAGCTTTCAATATAATCTGGCTCATCATAGAATTTGTTTATTAAACTTCTAACAGGTGCAACCCCTGTTCCTCCAGCAACAATTACTACATTTTTGTTCTTAAATTGTTCTACAGGCCATCCTTTTCCATAAGCTCCTCTTAAAGAAATCTTATCTCCTACTTTTAACTTAAATATTTCATCTGTAACCTTACCTACAGCTCTTATTGTAAAGTCTAAGTATCCTGGTCCAAAACCACTTACAGAAATAGGTGCTTCTCCTATTTTAGGAAGAGATAATTGTAAAAATTGACCATGTTCAGGAACTATGTCAGAAGCAATTCTAAAAGTCCACTCCTTATCAGTTTCCTTAACTATATCTATTATTTCGCATGCTTTAGGTGTTAAAACATTTTCCATTTACATCTCCTCCTTGATTTCTTTTACTGCCTTTGCAACCTTGTTTATAGATGCTGTCATTGATATATTTTCAGGACATCTGTCTGTACATCTACCACAACCTACACACATATTTTCTTCTCCAAATTGAGCTTTATAGTCATGAATTTTGTGCATAACTTTATATCTCATTTTGTCTCCAGCAGTTTTTCTAAATGAATGACCTCCTGCCATTTCATCAAATCCATCTACATGACAAGATGCTTGTACTCTCTTTCTTTCTCCTATATTGTGGTTTGAATCATGAACTACATCTCTTGTTGTAAAGCATGTACATGTACTACAAGCAACTGTACAACTTCCACATTGAATACATCTTTTATTATATTCTTCCCACATTTTGTGCTCTTTAAGTTTATTTAAAACTTCAACACTTTCTATTTCAGGTAATTCAACCTTAGCTTCATTTTCTTCAATAAATTGAAGTTCAAAGTCTGCTTCTTGCTTTCCTTCAAAATATTTATTTAATTCTTCTTCCTTAACATTGAAAAGTAAGTTATCCTCATTAAATCTTACAGCTAAGCTATAATCATCAGTTTTGTTACTGTTCATTGTTGTACAAAAACATGTATCCCATCCTTCTGTACATTCTATACAAACAAACTTAACTCTATCTCTCATTCTTTTATAGAATACATCTTCAAAGTTACCATTTTTAAGATATATAGTATCTTGTCTTCTTTGAGCATTTATATCACATGGTCTAGCAAAAATAAGAATTTTCTTTTGGCTATCCATTCTACTTTCTCTAAATTCATCTTCTATAAAATAGTATAAAGTTTGAGAAATAGGAGTAATTACTTCTTTAACTGGATAAGTTGATTTTTCATCATAAACTATATCCTCAACTCTATCTATAACATCATATTTTATAATATCTGTATCGGAATATCTCCCTTGTTTTTCAAATCTCTTTGGAGCATAAATTATATACTCTTTCTTAAGCTCATCAAATAGCTTATTTACTTCTTCTAAATTTAATTTGTATCCCATTCAAACACCTCCAAAATTTAAACCATATAATCGTTAGTTTATTTTTTAACAAACTCCTTACACATTTATAATACCTTATTTTTTTAAATAAGTTAAATTCATATTTTTTATAATATATATAATAAAATAATTATATTGCTATCATTAATTTTAAAAATTCATTCCAATAATATTATTTTTTTAAAAAAATATATATTTTTTAAACATTTTAAAATTTATATTAATAAATTTCAGTTTTTGCAAAAAAATATTAAAAAAGAAAATAAGATATTAAGCCTATCTTATTTTCTTTAATATATTACCTGCTTTTTTACTCATAAATTAAATTTTTGAAAATAAATTTCTTTAAATTTTTAAAACTATAACTCTCAATATTTTCTATGCTTTCTACTGTAAATATGTTGTTTATTCCTGTTAATTTTTTTATGGTTTTCTTATTATCCCTATGTATAATATTATTCTCATTAAAATTATTAAGTATTATACAAGACACCTTCAAGTTTAAGCTTTTTAAATAATTTATTGTAAGAAAACTTTGATTTATAGCACCTAATCCACTATTAGAAACTAAAATAATTGGAAGTTTAAATTCCTTTACTATATCTTCTAGCATTATTCTATTTTTTTCAGATAAACTTATTGGACATACTACTCCTCCACTACCTTCACAGAGAATAAAATCATACTTATTTTTTAAAATTTCATAATCTTCTTTTATCTTTTCCATATTAATAGAAACCTCTTCAAGTTTACTAGCTAAATGAGGTGAATATGGATTTTCTAACACATAAGAAACCATTTTTTCATAAGATTCTTTAATATTTGAAAGTTTAATAACTTCTATGCAATCTAAAGGAAGAAGCTTTTCCTTTTCTTTTTTAGCTCCACTTAAAACAGCTTTATAATAAACTGCCTTTATCCCTTCCTCTATTAAAACTTTTAAGATCAACCCACTTATAAAAGTCTTTCCTACATTAGTATCTGTTCCTAATATATAAACACCTTTTTTCATAATTAAAGAACCCTCATATTAGAATCTTCTATTAATTTTTTATCATCTTTTATTTTATTTCCACAGGTAGTTAATAAATTTCCTGTTATAGTAGCATTAGCTCCTGCTTTAAAAGCATTTTCTCCAAAATTTTCAAGAAAATTCCTTCCTCCTGCTAATCTTATTCTAGCTTTAGGATTTATAAATCTAAAAATAGCAATAGTTCTTAAAATTTCTTCTTCTCTTAAGGGTTCTACATACTGAAGCTTTGTTCCCTTAATAGGATTTAAAATATTTATTGGAATTGATTTTATTTCAAGTTCGCGAAGAGTAAGGGCTAAATTAATTCTATCTTCTATACTTTCACCAAGACCTATTATTCCACCAGAACAAACCTCTAAGCCAACTTCTTTAGCATTTTTTATAGTCTTTATTCTTTCTTCATATGTATGACTTTTACATATATTCTCAAAATACTCTTTAGAAGTCTCTAAATTATGATGATATCTTTTAACTTTAGCTTCCTTTAATCTTTTTAAAGCTTCTCTATTTATTATTCCATGAGATGCACAAAGCTTTATATTAACATCATTATTTAACCTTAAATAATAATCTAAAACTTTTTCAAAGTCTTTTCCATAAAGCCCTCTTCCAGAAGTAACTATAGAAAATCTATAAACTCCTTCATTACAGTTTTCCTTAGCTATACTTTTTATTTTTTCATAGGATAAAAGAGGATAAACTTCTATTTTGCTATTGTTATTATTAGATTGAGCACAAAAAGCACAATCTTCATTACAACCTCCACTTTTACCATTTATTATAGAACACAACTCAACAGTATCTCCACATAATTCTTTTCTAATATTATTAGCCTCTTTAAGCAGTAAATCTAAATCACTATAAAAAAGTTTTATTGCCTCCTCCTTAGTTAATTTTATATTATTTATAGCTTTATTCTTCATTTTTAAAATAAAACTCATAAAATCCTCTCCCAATCTTTAAATATATCCTAAAGCCTTAAGTCTCACATATAACTTAGAGCCAACTAAAGCAACTATAAATGTTAATAACAAATCGCTAGGTAAAAATGAAATTGCACCAATGCTTATAGCTGAAATAACACTCATAGTACTTCCTAAATAAAAATTATATATTAAATACATATAAGATACTCCAAATAAATAAACTACTAAAAGCCCTAAAACTCCTGCAAAAAATAGATTCTTAGTATTTACAACCTTTAATTTTTCTCTTATCTTTCCTATAACATAAGCTGCAAATATGAAACCAATTAAATATCCAAAGGTAGGTTTAAGTATATAAGAAGGTCCACCTCCCTGCGTAAAAATAGGGATTCCTAAAAGCCCAACTAAAACATATACTATTTGTGCTAGTGCTCCTCTTTTAGCTCCAAGTAATATTGCACCTAAGGCACAGAAAAAATATTGCAAAGTAAATGGTACTATAGGAATTGGTATTTTTATAAAAGCTCCTATAGCTGTAAGTGCTGCAAAAATAGGTATAAGAGTTAAATCTCTTGTTTTAATACGCATAAATTAGTTCTTCTCCTTTTATAAATATTAAGTAAATATTTTTTAAATTTACAAATATTATAATATAGTATGAAACCCTTATTGTCAACCAATTAATTATTTAAGGTTTACAATAAGGATATTAAAAGAACCTATATGAAAATTTTTAATCACATAGGCTCTTAAGATAATTCTTTAATTGTTATTATTATTGTTATTATTATTGTTATTATTGTTATTACTATTATTATTGTTAGTATTAGTAGTATTTTCAGAGTTATCCTCAGGTTTATCTTGTATATTTTCTTGATTTTCTAAATCATCTTGATTTTTACCAGTCTTTATAATTATATTTCCATTTTCATCATAAGTTATTCCATCTTTAACCTTCTCACTAGCTGAACTAAACATATTTACTATAAAGTCTTTTATATCTCCTAAAATATTTTTTATACCATTTAAAGCCTTTTCTATAATACCACTTTCTTCTAAATGTCTACCTGTTTCTTCTAAAACCTTATTTAACTTTTCATTCATGTCCTTTAAAGACTCTTTCATAGAAGCATAATTATAATCTAAATCATTTATTTTTGACATAAATTTTATTGTCTGCTCCTGTTGTCCTTGAGTTAATATTATATTGTAATTATTAGTAACATTATTTACTATTTTCCCTATTTCCTCATCGTTTTTAGGTTTATCTTTTATTACATCTGTCTTAATATCATTTACAACTACAGCGGCCTCATCTTTTCCTAAGGTTTCTCCATCTTTAGTTTTAGCATCACTTAAATTGTTAGTTAATGATATTTCTTCTCTTGCAGCTTCCTTTTTTGGCAAAGCTAATTCCTCTCCAGAGGCATCTTCAAAACCCTTTAATATTCCTGCTAAAGCTGCTGTTCCTGTAACTTTAAAAGGTGCATCAGCCTTTACATCAGCATTATTTACTCCTGAAGTAAGAAGTGCATTTGCAAGCATACTCCCTGTTACTTCTGTTAAGTTATTTGTAATTACATTTATTCCACCTTTATCCTTAACAACTACATAAGAACTAGAGATTGATTGACTACTTTTAGGTATTGGTTTGCTAGTATCTAAACCTAACTGTTCTCTTATATCTTGATTTGTTACATTTATTATTTTAACTTGATTTTCTTTTACTCCAAAAGCTTTTAACATCTCTGCTCTTTCTGCCTCTGTTAAATTAGCTCCTAAAGTAACTACTGCTTCGCTTTTTTGCTCCTTTGCAAAAATTTCAGTGCTAAAGCCAATTGTTAATGTACTAATCAAAGCACCACATATAAATTTTATAAACCTTTTTCTTTTAGCCATATAAATTTATTGAAAATAGATTAAAATCTCTTTTCAAACTCCCTCCCTATTTTTAATTTTATTTTAATTTTTTAAATTAAATTTTATTAAATTTAACTCTATGTTTTAAAATTATATCACTTTATAAAATATTAAAAATTAAAATTTAATTACTTTAATATTTCATAAAAACTCTAATAAACAAAACCTAGTATAACTTTATATTATACTAGGTTTTATTTATCTATATTACTTTATATTTATCTTTTATACTTAAAATAGTCCTAATTCTGTGTTATGTTCTTCTTTAAAAACAACTCTACCCCTTTTTGTATATCCTCTACTGTAATTTTATTTATTGTACTTGAATCAAAACCTTCATCACAAAGTCTAACACTTTGCACTCTTATTAAATTATCTAAAAACTGCTTTATCATAAGTCCATTTTTAAGAGCTAATTCTCCAAATTTCTTTTGCATATCCCCAATAGAGTTTTCTAAAGTTTTTTTAACTTCCTCTTCTAAAGTAAAGCCCTTTTTAACTAAAGTACTTAAAGCAATATCATATAATTCTTTTTCATTATAATTGCCAAAGTCAATCCAAAGAGGAAATCTATAATTTAACCCCTCATTACTTAAAATAAGCTCCTTCATTTTTCCTCTTATTCCACCTAAGACAATTATTATTCTATTACTATTGCTATCTATAAATTTTATAAGGTCTGATACAATCTCATTATATCTTTCTTCTCCATAGAAAGTATTCCACTTATCTATATAAAGCACTTTCCCAGTATGCCTATTTAATATATCTTCTACTTTCATACCTGAGTTAATCATAGCCATAAATTCATACTTATCTATTTGAACTATATTTTTAGCCTTAATTATTCCCATGCTATATAACATTTCTGAATATATATTTAAAACAGTCTTTTTCCCTGTTCCACTCTCACCTGTAAATACCATATTCATATACTTATTTAAATCAACTTTAAAACCAAGCTTCTTTCTTTTTTCTCTTATTTTCATTAGTTTATATTGTCCTCTTAGAAAATCCTTAAGTTCCTCATTACCTATTAAATCATTTAATCTCTTTTCTAAGTCAAAGTGATTATCATATTTTATTGCATTCATAGCTTTTATATCTTTTGTATTTATAAGATTCATTTCATAAACACTTATATCACTTTCTGCAATTCTAATACTTTGATTTCTTATAAGTTGTTCTACATAATTTCTTACCATTCTTCCATTTCCAGATTGAGCATCTGAATTTTCATATATATCAACAAAATTTTTCTTAAGCTCTGAATAGGCATTTTTAGAAAGCTTAAAACCTTTAGATTCTATTAATTTTATTGCCATCTCTAAAAGTTCATTAGGATTATAGTCTTCAAATTTAGTCCAAAGAGGAAATCTTGACCTTAAACCTATATTAACATCAAAAAAGTTTTCCATTTCCTCCTCATATCCTGCTAAGATAACTATTACCTCTCCTGCATAATCCTCTATTAATTTTAAAAGTGTTTCTATAGCTTCCCTTCCTATAGAATCATTAGCTAAAGTATAAGCTTCATCTATAAATAAAACACCACCTATAGCTTCTTTAAATTTTTCCTCTGTTTTCTTTGAAGTTTCTCCTTGAATCTCTGAGACAAAACTTGACCTATCAGTTTCAATTAACTGTCCAATTTTTAAAAGACCCATACTATTTAACATTTCAGCTACTAATCTAGCTATACTAGTTTTTCCTGTTCCAGGATTCCCTGCAAAAACCATATTTAAATTTTGTTCTATCTTTGTGTTTACTCCAACAGATTTTCTTTTTTCTTGAGCTATAATAAGTTTATACTGACTTCTTAAAAAGTCCTTAACTTCATCAAGGCCTATTATTTCTTTTAATTTTTCTTCTAAATTAAATTTTGCACTTACCTTAAAGTTAAAATTATCTTTCTCTAAAAGGTCAATAGCTCTTTCCTTATTTACTAAATATTTTTTAGAGGCATCCATTATAGCATTTTCTACAATATTTCTAACAAATCTTGCATTCCCTAAATCACTTTTGCCTACCATTTGATTTTTAGAAAATAATTCAATAAGCCCTGCCTTTGCATTTTTTGCAATTCTATATCCCTTAGATTTTGCAATGTTAACTGCTATTTCATACATTTCTGAAGGGGTATAGTCTTCAAATTTTATTACATTTGGAAATCTTGATTTTAAGCCTTGATTAAAACTTAAAAACTTTTCCATATCCTTTTCATATCCTGCTAAAATAACTGTTATATTATCTCTATTATCTTCTATTCCCTTTAAAAGTGCATCTACTATTTCATGTCCTGTTTTATCATTTTCATCCTTACATAAAGAATATGCCTCATCTATAAATAAAACTCCTCCTAAGGCAGATTCTATTATTTCATTTGTTCTTCTTGCAGTATCATTAATTCCATCCCCTATAAAATCTGCTTTACTAACCTCTTTAAATATATTTTCTTTTATCATTCCTAAAGCATATAAATATTCAAAGGTTATTCTTGCTGCATTTGTTTTTCCTGTTCCAGCATTTCCTGCAAATATCATATTCAAAGAGATTTTAGTTGTTTTTAATCCAAGTTTCTCTCTTATTTTTTGCACCTTAAAGTTATTTTCTATCTTATCTATAAACTCTTTAAGTTCCCTCATTCCAATTATTGACTCTAACTTATATCTAACTTCCTCTAAAGTTGGATTTGTATAATTTCCTAAGTTATAAATCTTATCATTAGATTTACAATAAATACTATCATCCTCTACATATATAAGTAATCTACTGTTTGCCTCAATAGACTCTTTTCTAATTACATTTATTATAGGCTTACATATTTTATAAGATATGTATTCTTCTAAGCTTAAACTTCCCTTCTCCCTAAAATTATCTTCTATATAATTACAAAGTCCTGCTCTCTCATCAATTTCTTGATTTTCATCAAGACCTATTATTATATCTATATCAAATTGTTCCTTTACCTTATCTATTTCTTTTAATAGTTTCTTCTTTATTACCTTATTTTTATCCTTTTCACTTAAAGCCCTTCTATATAAAGTTTTATCCTTATTTATTAAAAACTTATTACTTATGTATTGAACATCCTCATCTTTATCCTTATTATAAAGAAAAATAAAAAACTTATTATTACAGATAATTTTATTTACAACATTTTTATTAACCTCTTTATCAAAATTTTTAGCTTCAACCAAAAATTTATTTTTTATAACATAATTATCCTTTAACATTAAACAAGAATTAGGTTTTATTTCTGAAAGAACCTTTAAAATTTCTTCACTTGCCTTATCTGTGTTTTTAAATACTACACCTTGAGAATCATTATTTAACTTTTCATATAAATCTGTTAAAAAGGCATTATAGCCTAAATTAAATTTATATGCTGCTAAATCTATTTCATCAATTTTATTATTTTTAATAAGTTTATAAAAATTAAGTTCATTAAAAAAATACTTTAACACACTATTTTTAAATATATCTCTTTCTTCTATTATAAGTAAAATACCTTTACTATCTTCCTCTATTTTTTCTTTAAAATAATCACATAACTCATTATTAAAGGTTTTT
The DNA here is from genome assembly GCF_058310275.1 of Clostridium sp. TJA032. NCBI lineage: Bacteria > Bacillati > Bacillota > Clostridia > Eubacteriales > Clostridiaceae > Clostridium > Clostridium sp. TJA032. Next base: position 859,810 of record NZ_JBZEFB010000001.1, read on the forward strand.
TGACCAATAAATTCTTCATTTAGTTTTTTTTCTATTTTAGAAAATTCCTTTTCTACAAAATCTTTATCTCTCATAACTTACGCTTCAAAACTTATTTATGAAGCTCCCTCCTTTTATATTTTTATATATTTATTCTAATTTTATCTTAAGGCTTAAATATTAACAACTATTTAACTTTAATTATTAATACATAATAACTTTTAAAAGTAATTACTTATGATTTAATTTTTAAATGAATTTAACTTAATATTCATATTTCTAAAAAATTTAAATAGTCTGATAAAGAAATTTTAATATTTTTTATAAAATTTAGTACAAATTTATGATAAATTGCTATTTTTAAAAGTAAAATATTCGTATATAATATAAATGAATATATCTTAGTATTTACAATTATAAATATTTTAAATAATCATCAAAAAGGAGATAGAGGAATGAATGAACAAAATCATGGATTAGGTATTATAGCACTAGAAAGTTGCACAGAACTTGGTAGCGCTATAGACAAGCTTATACAGGAGAAAAGAAATTGTGAAGAATCTTTCTTAATTAAAACTGACGAAATAAGATTCTCAAATGGTGAAGGTAAAGTTAAAATTCCAGAGTCTGTAAGAGGAAGAGATATATACATTCTTTGTGATATAGGTAACTATAGTTGTACATATAAAATGTTTGGCTTTGAAAACCATAAAGGACCTGATGAGCATTTCCAAGACATAAAAAGAACAGTTTCTGCAATAAGAGGAAAGGCTAGAAGAATTACAGTAATAATGCCTCTTTTATACGAATCAAGACAACATAGACGTAAAGGAAGAGAATCTTTAGACTGTGCTTTAGCACTTCAAGAGCTTGAAAGATTAGGTGTTGATGAAATTTTAACCTTTGATGTTCACGACCCTAATGTTCAAAATGCTATTCCACTAATGTCCTTTGAAAACTTCTACCCAACTTATGATATAGTTAAAGCTTTAATTAATAATGAAAAAGATTTAGAACTTGATAAAGAAAAACTACTTGTAATAAGCCCTGATACTGGTGCTATGGATAGAGCTATATACTACTCAAGCGTTTTAGGAGTTGATGTTGGTTTATTTTATAAAAGAAGAGACCATTCTCGTATAGTTAATGGTAAAAATCCTATAGTAAAACATGAATACATGGGAAGAGAAGTATCAGGAAAAGATGTATTAATAGTTGATGACATGATAGCTTCTGGTGAATCTGTACTTGATATTGCTAAAGAACTTAAAGGAAGAAATGCTAGAAATGTCTACATAGCAACTACTTTTGCATTCTTTACTGAAGGATTAGAAAAATTTAATAAATTCTTTGAAGAAGGAATAATAAAAAGTGTTTATTCAACTAATTTAACTTATATCCCTGAAGAATTAAAACCTGCACCTTGGTTTAAAGCAGTTGATTTATCTGATTTTATTGCTAAAATTATAAACAGATTAAATTACGATAAATCTGTAGCTTCATACATGGATGCAACTCATATAATTCAAAGATTATTAGAGGAAAAATAATAAAATTATAAAGCATAAAATGATAAAAAGATGCTCTCTTATTTTAAGAAGAGCATCTTTTTATTTATTTAAATAAACTATCTAAATATTTTAAAGCCTCCTTAGAATTAAAATATTTGTAATAGATATTATCTATTTTCTTTTTAACTTCTTCTCCTTTTTTCAAAAATTCAGTTCCAAGAGATATTTGCTTTTTATATTCAAAAGAAACTTTATTTATTTCCTCTTTATGAATTTCATCTACATCTCCATCAATGTATATATCATAAACATCTATTACATAATCCTCTTCAGAATTTGGAAAATATTCATGAGGTGCTGTACTATCAAAAATTGCAAAGTTTAATTCTCTACAAATAACCATATCCTTGCTATCTGGGTCAAACCCACAATTATAAATCTCTATATCATATCCTAAATCACAAAAAGCCTTAGCTATTTTTTTTAATAAAGTGGATTTTCCAGTTCCAGCCCTTCCCTTTAAAAAATATCTTTTTAATCCATAAGTTATACTAGGTACTTTATCTTTAGCTCCATAAGGAGTAGCACCACCTAAATATCTTTCAGTTACATCTCCTTTTCCTTCTTTTTTTATAGCATTTTTAGACAATAATAAAATAATATCCTCTGCTAGTTTATTTGCCTTTTCTATATTTAAATAAGGAAAATAAATACTCTCCCAAACATCATGAATATTTAAGGCTATTTCAAATTCTCTATTAGCTTTTTCCATATAACCTTTAAATTTATCATTTAAATTTTCTAAATATCCTCTATTTTCTTCTATTTTATCTTTTAATAAAAATCTATCTAAATCTATTATATTAACTTTATGAAAAGCCTTATCTAAATTGAAAAAAGAGTGCATAGGACTTCCATTAAAGACAGCTATATCTTTATCTCTTAAGATAACACCCTCTATTTCATTAAGATCTATAGTACTTAAAATAACCTCAATTTTTGAAAAAGATTTATTTTTTTCAATAAACTCTTTTAAAAAATTACTTTTAAAGATATTGCTTCCTCCATTTAACAGATAAATATTTTCTACTTTCTTTAATATAGAATTATAAAGAGGCCTAAAGCCCTTTGATGTATTTCCGCATCCATAATAATAAATTATATTTTCCATTTCTTCTCCTTAACAAAATCCATTTCTTAAATTATTATATTTTTTACTTTTAAAATAAGTTACAATAAATAAGAGAGCTAAATTCATAAAATTAGCTCTCTTATTTATATTAAACAAAAATTTATTAAAACCTTTTATTATAATAAATAATATGTTTTCTTTATTTTAACCATTATTTTGTTCTTTAGAAGCATTATCTCCACTTTGAGAATTACTACTATCTACAGGTGTATTTTTTATTACCTTAAAGGCATAACCATGGTCTTTATAGAATTTAATTATAGCTGGTAAAGCTTGTACAGTTTCTTTTTTCGCAGCTGCATCATGCATTAATAAAATAACATGATTTAAGGTATCTATATTCTTAGCTGAATTTTGAACATACTCATCTATAGTATAATGTCTACCTGTTGCGTCTCCTGTTTCAGCATCCCAATCTATACTGACTATATTATTTTTTGCAAGTGCTTCATCTAAAGCCTTTAAGTTAGGGTCTTTATAATATCTTCTAGACATATATCCACCAGGCATTCTAATAACTCTAGCATTAAAATTATCCCCTAAAACACTTCTCATTATTTCATTAGTTTCATTTAATTCACTCATAAACTTATTTACATCAACGGAATTTCCAGGATATATAACTTTGTAATCATGAGAAAAACTATGACTTGCTATAGCATTCCCTTCTTCTATTTCTTGCTTTAAAAGCTCTTGATTTTCTTTATTATCCTTTAAAGCAGAACCTATATCAAAGAAAGTAGCATGTACACCTTCTTCTTTTAAAATCTTTAAAATTTCTCTTGTATTTTCACTTGGGCCATCATCAAAGGTTAAAAATATCTCTTTATTATCATCTGAAGCTTTTCCTTGAAGCATTTTTTCAACTTCATCGGCACTAACTGCATAAGAATCTGCACCATAAATTATATTTCCATTTGGCATTATATCTGTTTCCTTTGGCTCCTCTTTCTTTGTTTCCTCCTTAGCTAAAGCTACAGTATCTTTATTGTCCTTGTTAAAGAATATTGATTTTATTCCAAAACCTAAAACAATTAAAACAACAAGCCCTATTAAAAGAACTGCAACTCTTCTTTTAAAATACTTACTCTGTCTTCCTTTTTTTACTCTGTTACTCACAAAATTCATCTCCATGTCTATATAATTTCTTAATCTCTCTTATCTATAATAAAACTTAAAAAAAGTTTTTTTGTTACAAATTCTTTAAATTAAACTTATATTAACAAATTAAGATTTAAAAGTTATTTTTTAATTAAGAAACTTTAATTATTAAGCTTTTTAAGAATCCATGCAGACTTTTCTGATAAATTTAAAACATTTTCTTCCTTACAAACAATATTAGTACCTGCAAAAAATTTATTTACTAAAACTCCCCAAACTCCCTTAGGTAATTTTACTTCTCTTTTCTCTCCACTATTAAAAATTAATATAAATTCATCTATAGTATCTTTTAGACTATAGGCAACTATTCCTTTTTTATTTTCACAAATTTCTTCTTCTATAAATAATATTTTCCCCCTTATTTCTTCACTACTATTTAATCTAAATAAGGAATATTTTTTTCTTAAACTTATTAAGCCCTTATAATATTTAAATAAATCAATATTAGTTACTTTATCATTCCAATTAATTTTATTTACAAAATCATTAGAATTATAACTATTTTCTATAATTTCTCCCTTTTCATTAAATTTACTCCTTAAAAACTCCTCTCCACAATGTATAAAAGGAATTCCTTGAGAAGTTAAATAAATAGCTGCACTTAATTTATTCATAGCTAAAATTTCTTCTCTTGTTGCATTTTCACAAACAATTTTAAGCTTGTCATATAAGGTATTATTATCATGAGATGAACAATAATTTACTGTTTGATAAGGTTCCTTAGCCCAAGGAGCTTTTGAATAATTTACCTTATTATAATCTATATCCTTATGATAAATAGATGCAACTATACCAAACTTAATACTTTCCTCAAAATTCTCTCCATAGTTTACAAATCCACCTTCCTTTAAATTTGATACATGACCCTTTATTCCATCTCTCATATCATCACTAAAAGCACCTATTTGCATTTTATCAAAATCTTTTATATTACATTTAAAAGAAGCTTTATCTTTAGGAAGAGGTGATTCTCCTCCATTCCATCCTTCTCCGTATATTAATATTGAAGGGTCTATTTTATTTAACTCTTTTCTTATTTCTTTTAAGGTTTCAATATCATGTAAAGCCATTAAATCAAATCTAAAACCATCTATATGATATTCTTTAGCCCAGTACATTATAGAATCTATAATGTACTTTCTTACCATAAGTCTTTCTGAAGCTAATTCATTTCCACAACCAGAACCATTAGTAAAATTTCCAAATTCATCTTGCCTATAATAATATTTAGGATAGGATAGATTTAAATTAGAATTTTCTAAAGAGTACGTATGATTATAAACAACATCCATAACAACTCTTATTCCTGCTTTATGAAGCTTAAATACCATTTCCTTAAATTCCTTAATTCTAACTTCTCCTTTATATGGATTTCTAGAATATGACCCTTCAGGCACATTGTAATTTAAAGGGTCATATCCCCAATTATACTGCTCTTTATCTAAATTTTCCTCATCAATAGTTGCAAAATCAAAAGCTGGTAATAAATGAACATGTGTTATACCTAATTCTTTTAAATGATCTAAAGTAGTTTTAACCTCTGTCTTAGGAATCCTTGTACCCTTCTCTACAACCCCTAAAAATTTTCCTCTATTTTTTAAGGAAACCCCTGAACTTTCATCTATTGAAAAATCTCTTATATGCATTTCATATAAAATTGAGCTTAAATAATCTTTAAGATAAGGTTTTTTATCCTCTTTCCACCCTTTAGGATTAGTTTTATCTAAGTCAATAACCATTCCTCTATACCCATTAACTCCTAAAGCCTTAGCATATGGGTCAACAAATTCTCTACAAAAGCCTTCTACTATAATACGATATTTATAATAAACACCATTTAAATCTCCCATCTTTTCAACTTCCCAAAGTCCTTTATCTTTTTTATGAAGTTTTAAAGTTTCTATTAAGGTATCTGTATTTCCATCCTTATAAAGTAAAAGCTCTAAACTTAAAGCTTCAGGAGACCAAACTCTAAATATTGTTTTCTCCTTGCTATATATAATCCCAAGTTCTCCCTCATAATAAAATTTTTCATTAAACTCTTTAGAATTAAAATTTTTACTCATAAAATCTCTCCCTTAAATTTCGGTAACGTTACCAAAATCATATATAAATATAACTTAGATTAATTATATTAAAGGAATCACAAAAATTCAACTTAAAGTAAATTATAGTTCTTATTTCTATTAAAATAAAATATTCTATACTATATTAATTTTAATAAAGGATTCTTATCTATGAAATTTTTAAATAACAAATTAAAAATATCAAATAAAATTCTCAACCTCTTAATTGGCTTTTTCATTATGCTATCCTTAATTTTAATATTTTTCTTAAATAACATTAACATAGCAATTGTTATTGGTTCCTCTATGGAAAATACCATTCATGATGGTGATATATTAATTGTAAATAAAAAATCCTATAATTCTCAAAGTCCTAAAAGACAGGACATAGTAAATATCTATTCTCCTTTAAAATATGATAGCTATTTAGTAAAAAGAATTGTAGGTATGCCTGGAGACCTTATAGAAATTAAGGACTCTTCTATCTATATAAATAATAAAAAACTTTCTGAACCCTATATAAAAGAAAAAATGACCAACGCTTATCCTCTTAAACTTAAAATACCAGAAGATAAATTTTTTATTATGGGTGATAATAGAAATGTTAGTTTAGATTCAAGAGACCTTGGCTTAATAAAGGGTTCTCACATAGAAGGAAAGGTTTTATTTAAATACTGCATAAAGGAACATAAGTTTAAATTAAAAATAACCTAGAGAAAACTCTCTAGGTTATTTTTAATTTAATTCTTTTTTTATACCATCTTTTACTTCTACTACCTTCCAGTTCTCTTTATCTACTAAGTATTGACATATGAAGGCAGGTTCTGGTTTTCCCTGTGGTTGATAATATTTATTTATTATAAAACCAACTTTTCCATCACCAAAGTCATAAACTTCATCAGATTTTAATTTTAAAAATTGGTCTTTTTTAACAACCCCTAAATTCTCTACAGTATTTAAGGCTTTACTACTTAAGTTTTCTTCTTGCTTTTCTTTAGGCTTTTCTTCATTTTTTTTATTTTCCTCTAAATCTATTTTTTCATCTAAACTCTTTAATTTAGAATTACCACTTTCTAATAAATCTTTAACGTTATTTCCTAAATAAGAAATATTTTTTATGGATTTAGTTAAAATATCTCTAGCTTCTGAAAACTTACCTTCATTTTCTAAATCATTAACCTTTTCCATATCTGAATAAAAATCATCAATAGCCTTTTTATCCTTATTTATTTCATCTTTTAAATTTTTAACTTCTCCACTTATTAAAGCTTCGTTTTTATTTTCTTCAACCTTTTTTAAACTATCTAAAGCAACATCTAATTTAAAATCCTTATAGGCTTTAGTTGCTACTACATAATCGTAAGTTAAATTATAAAGACTTGTAGCCTCTTCCTTATCCTTTGAGTCTTCTTCGCTAGCAGTTTTAAAAATTGCTGTAGCCTCCTCATAATTTCCTTCCTTTATAGCTTCTTTTCCTTGATCTATTAAAGTATTATTTCCACAGCCTACAAAACCTAAAGTAAATATTAAACATGATGCTACAACTATTTTTTTAATCATAATATTCTTCTCTCCCATTTCCCCTTAATAAATTAACTAAAAAAATTTTATTTTTTATATGTAATATAAGCTTTTAAAACTTCACTAAATTTTTCATTTTTTAATGCTTCAATTAAAATTCCTATTACTTCATAACTTGAAGTTTCTTTATTTTCTCCTCTTAAAAAAAGTAAAGTATTTTCTACATCCTTAGCAATTATATCTATATCTGATTTATTTAAAGTTAAGTCTATATCATTAGCAGCATTACATAAACTAGTTGATAGTTTTTCTAATTTAAATTCCTCAATTCTTCCATCTTTTTTTATTATATTCATAATATCCACCTCTTACAATTATAGTATAATTTAGTAATTCTTAAATTAAGTATATCATTTACATTTTATTCTTAAAAGATAAAATATAAAAAAATAAAAAGGCTATTTCAAAAATAGCCTTCCCATTTTATTTATTTTATAGTTATAGAATTACTACTACTTAAAATTTTATCATACTTTCCAATTTGACCAACAGATATTTCCTTCATGTTAGATGGTATATCCTTTGTTGATAAAGTATTTTCATCAATAAACTCAGTTTCCTTTATTTTACCATTTATAAGAATCTTGCTTTTATAGTTAAAGTTTTTGCCTCTAACCTCTAAAGTATCACCATCTATATAATAATTATCTAAAGTTACTTTCTCTAAGCCCATATCCATATTAGTCTTTTTATACTTTTCTTTATTATCACTTAAAATATACTTATCTCCAAATAACATATCGTATTGAAGAAGTTCAAACTTTTCATTATAGTCTTCACTATTTTTAAAAGAATTATGGAAATTTGGCATTACTCCAGATACCATATTAAGCTTGTCTAATATATAAGTAGTAAACTCCTCAGCTTCCATATTTACATTTTCCTTTTCAAGTCCTATGTTATCCCAGATGAAAAAGTCTGATAAATATTTATCTCCTTCTTTTAAAACACTTTCATCATCATTTATAACCTTTAAAGATGGAAGGTGGTCTCCAAACATTGCAATAACTGTAGGCTCACCTGATTCTTCAACGTAATCTATAAGCTCCTTTATATATTCATCTACACCTTGTAACTTTTTAATGTAAAATTGTAGCTCATTTCTTTCTTCATTATCTAAATCTCCATCTACTGTATATTCTTCAAAATCTGAAGAAGAATATCCTCCATGACTTTCAACTGTTACATTATAAATAAATTGTGGCTTATCGCTACTAGATAAAATACTTTCTATAGGTTTTATATTTAATACATCCTCTGGAAATTCACCTTCTTCATTAGTTGGCTTGTCCATATATTCCATAGAAATATATCTATCAAAACCTAAGTTAGGGTAAACTGTATCTCTATTATAGAAGTTACCCTCATAGTTATGAATAACACTTGTATCATATCCATAATCATGAAGTATATAAGCTAAACTTTCAACTGGTTGTTTCTTTAAAATATTATTATTAGGTATTTCTCCAACTGGTAAATAATCTGTACTAAGTCCTGTTAAAACCTCAAATTCACTTCTAACTGTTCCTCCACCATAAGTTGGAACCTTTAAAAATCCATGAGTTGATTCAGAAGCCACCTCTCTAAAGGTAGGAATTGGATCTTCCTCAAAGGTTAATCCATTTATCCTTTCTAAATCCATAAAAGATTCTAACTGAACAATTATTATATTTGGAAGTCTTGCTGGCTTAGCAGTTACCATTTGTTCACTATTACTTGCTAATTTTTTTTCTTCAGATATATTATTTTTTATATCATCAATAGAATCTTTATTGTAATTTTCAGGTTCTTCAACCTTAAATCCCGCTGCAGTATCTAAAAATGAATATATAAATCCATTTTTAGCATAAGAAGTTGGTATATCCCACCTTAAAACATCTATATGATTTTTTGCTACTACAAAAAATGAACTAACTAATAAAACGCTCAATGGAAAAACTATAAATCCATAAGGATTTAAAATCTTATTTCTGCTCTTATATCTTTCTGTAAACCATAAAATCCCTAATATAACAATTATAACAAAAAACCCTATAATAACATATTTTAAAAGACTTAAATTTAAATAGTTACCTGCAATGGCTAAACCCTCTTTAAAAGAAAACATATCTGCCCATATAAGTGGGGTACCTCTAAAACTTACCATTAAACCACTTACTGCATAAAAACCTAATAACACTATGCTTATTATTGCATATACTAGTCTAGTTTTCTTAAAGAAGAAAGCTATTGAAGTAAACATTAAAAATATTAAATAGTTAAAAATAAATATGTTGGTTTCCCCTATTAAAAATTTTTTACCATTTTCAATAGAACCTCTGTGAAAAGACTCCCCTAAAAAAACTAAAATAAAAGATAGAGAAATCCATAAAAAGATATTAATCCCTAAATTAATTAAAGTTTTTTTGTTAATAAAGATCTCTTTAAAGTACTTCTTGTTCATTTTATGCCTCCCTTAAAATGAGTGTAAGAACCAAAATCTAACCATTAACAATTAAATTTATAAATCTATATTGATTATTCTAACTTATTTAAGTATTTTATGCTATTTTAATTTTGTTAATATTCGTTTAAAGAATATCTAAGCTTTTTTTAAAAATTAATATTTACTTGCTAATATAACATTTATTTTTTGTTTTTATAAATAGTTCTAAATCATTAAGAAACTGAAAAAGCATTGCTCTATTTTCAAATTCTTCCCTAGTAACTGGTAATTCTTGTTTACTAAGTTCTCTTTTTAATCTTTCTAATCTGTTTAGTAAAATATTTATATTAACCTCTTTTCCTATAACTGAAGCTAATTCCTCTGTAAAGTTTGCAACTAATTCTGTCTGTTCTACAGTTTTAGAAATTCTTGAAAAATGCTCTCTCATATACTTTAAAATTTGAAGTTGAACTTCTCTCATATCTATATAATGTATATAATATTTAAAATCTGAAAATAAATAATTATTATAATTATCATTTGCTCTTTTTTTAGCGATATTTATTCTCTCCTCAAGTTCATCAAAGAGCTTTTGTTCCTTTATAGAAACACTATGAGTTCTTAATGAATAGGCCATATCCATAAATATTTCCTTTATTTTCTCTGAAATATAATCTATATCTTCTTTTATTTTTTCTTCATTTTTTGGCATATAACTATTTAAAACTAAAGCAACTAAAACTCCAACTAGCATAAGTCCTAATTCATTTGTAATCCAATAAAGATTAACCACCTTTTCAATTAAAAGATGAGTAACTAAAACAGAACTTACAACAATTCCATCTGTAATTTTTAATTTAACTGTAAGTGGTATAAATATCAAAAGATATAATCCAAAAACAATTGGATTAAAACCTAAAGTTAAAAACAAAATAGAGGATACTATTAAAGCTACAATAAAAGATTCTATTCTTTTCATAGCTATTTTAAAAGATTCTCTTTTTGTACTTTGTACACTCAATATTGTTATTATTCCAGCTGAAACCCAGTAGCTAAGGCCAATTTCCTTTGCAATTAACATAGCTATAACAGTTCCTATAGCTGTTTTTAAAGTTCTAATTCCTATAAATTTCATTCTAAACTCCATATATTAATAATTAATTTTGCTTATATGCTTATAATATAATCAAATAATAAAATAATCAAATTTATTTATTTTTATAAAAAAGAGATGTAATAAATTACATCTCTTTAAAAGTCTTGAATATCTTTTATGTTATCTCTTATTAATTCTATGAAAATATCAACAATTTCTTCATCAAACTGACTACCACTACACCTTTTTAATTCTTTTAATCCTTCTTCATAAGACTTTCTCTTATTATAAGGTCTATTGGAGGTCATAGCATCAAAACTATCAATAACTGTTAAAACTCTTGCTAAGTAAGGTATTTCCTCTCCTTTTATTCCCATAGGATATCCTAAACCATCATATCTTTCATGATGATATAAAATAAGAGGTACAACTTCCTTTAAAGAATTTACAGACTTTATTATTTCAACCCCATCTTTAGGATGTTCTTTTAATATCTCCCATTCTTCTAAAGTTAACTTCATCTTTTTTATTAATATATCATTAGATATATTAATTTTCCCTATATCATGCATATATGCTCCATAAATTAAATTTTTTTTATCTCTCTCAGACAAATTTAATTTTTCAGCCATAAGCCTACTATAAATAACAACTCTCTCTACATGACTATAGGTGTATTTATCCTTTGCATTTATTATACTTATTAAGGTTTTTATAGATGTTACAAGGGTATTTTCTTCCTCATTTAAATCTCTTTTTAACTCATCTAAAACAGATACATAGGTTTCAACTCTGTTCTTATGAAAAAACTTAGCTCTATATAAAGCATCATCTGCACATTTTACTAAATCTAATTCATCCTTTGCTTTATCTGGAAAAACTCCAATTCCAACAGATACAGTAAAATTTTCATTGGGCTGATTTTCTTGTCCCTTAAAATAAGTTTTTTCAACCCTTTCTCTTATTTCTTCTGCTATAATTGTAGCTTCTTCCTCTGAAGTCTTTGGAAGAAGCATTGCAAACTCTTCTCCTCCATATCTAGCTACTAAATCAGACTCTCTACATTTTTCCTTAAGTATTTTCCCTATAATCTTTAAAGCTTCATCTCCTTGTTGATGTCCATATAAATCATTATAATGCTTAAAATAATCTATATCTAAAAATATTAAGGAAAGCTTTTCCTCATTTAAAAGACTATAATTCATATATTCTCTTAACTTATCATAAAAATATCTATGATTAAAAACCTTTGTTAAACCGTCCTCATTAACTAAAGTTTGTAATTCTTCTATATGGTCTTTCTCTGTTTTTACATAAAATCCTAAAGTCCAAGCAGTTAAAACAAAAACTCCTGCTAAAATCAAGTCATTTTGAAAAAATATATTTACATCACTACTTTTATCAAAAATTAAATCTATAGTTAAAATAATAGCTGAAGATACTATAGCTACAGTACACCCTCTATGCATTCCACCCTGTATAGTTGAGGTTATTATTATAAATAAAAACAAAAATTTATTATTACTTGTATTTCCTCCAGAAACTAATATTGCAAAGAAAAAAATAATAATAAATAAAAAAGTTTCAACAAATTGAATTTTTTTAATGTGGTTTTTATACTTTTTCAAATTAGCCAAGCTCCACAATATATATATTATAGATAGTAAAACAATAGAAATTAAGGCAGCTGGAACTATCCCATAATATATAGGCATTTTTCCATAGAAACTTATTATATTAAAAATATATTGAAGAAAAGCTATGGCAGAAAATAATAAAGCAGATACTTTTACTATTGATAATATTTCATCAACTTTTTTCTTCTTATTCTGACTTACATATTTAATCATACTATCCTCACTAAAATCACGAAATAAGGTCGGCTTAAAACCGACCTTATTTACAAAAATTATTTTTTATTCATCTCTTAAAGATTTTGGTTCCTTTGGTTGGTGTGTAAACCAAATGCAAGCTGAAGTAGCTGCTACTGTTGCAATAACTGTTGTTACTGCTGCAAAGGCTGTTAATAAATTTTTGTTTAATTTTTTCATTTAACTCATCCCCTTAGGCTTAATATTTTATTTATAAAAGAATCTATAGATTTTAAAAATATATCACCTATGTAAGTTAGAGTCATGCACTGCCAAGCCACACCTAAAATTATACTAAGCATTAAAAACTTAACATCATAAAAATTAAAATAATAATATAAAATTGCACTTAATAATTCAATAAATAAATATATATTTAAAATCTTTAAAGATCCTTTTTTCATACGTTTTCTTTTTTTCTCAGTTTTTATAGGTTTATTTTCTGTATCTACAGGAGCCACCTTATAAATTATGTAATACGCTAAAATAAAAACAATAAATCCTATTATTAAAACAATTTCAAAGGGCATATCTTTAAATAATCTTCCTTTTATTAAAAGTCCCATAGCTAAAGAAACTACTATACCTAAAAAAGTACAAATATTTGAAGACTCTGAATGGGCACCGCCTGAATACTTTCTAAGTATGCTTGCTGTAAATAAAAATACTAAAGCTTCTAGAGAAACCTTTAATAATATTCCAAATAAAAAAACTGAAATTATTGATACTAAAGTTTGAATTAAAGCATATGTTCCATACTGAATAATTTCTTCTTTTTCTAAGTTATAATTTAATTCTAAGGAAACTTTTTTAGCTATTAATTTTGATATATTCTCAATCATCTTATCTCAACTTTCCTTTTTTTAATGCTACTATATAATAAGCAAAAACTATAAATGCAAATATTATTGTAGAAGGTATTCCAAAAATCACCTTATCTACTGAATTTTTAAATACTTCTCCTAAATTTTTATTTAAGACAAACTTAACAATTGCAATATTTAATCCCTCACAAAGAAATAGTATCATTAAAATTAAAATTGAACTTCTTATACTAGCTATTAAATCTATCTTATTTATATTAAAAATTAAAAATATTAAAACAAATACATTTAATATAGTATGAACTCCGTAACTTATTGGTAAAAACCTAACTAAATAAACTACTAAAGAAATTATTAAACTAGATAATACATACGAATTTTTATCTATCTTTTTATTTGCAAAACAATATGCTGCTAAAACCATTAAAAAAGCCTCTGGTATCCCTCTTATAAATAACTCTAATAAAGTTACCTTTAACATTTGTTCCTCCAATTGCATAGCCTTTAAGCTAAGCTATTATTAAATTTAACCTCATCATTTGTTTTCTTAACAGTAACATATATTATAATTACCACAAATACCCTTATGAATATGTCTCCTATACTTAAAATGCTATAACCTATATCTATAAAATCACTTAGATATTTTAACTTAACAGTACTATCTCCTAAAATATGAATATCTTGTATTTTAGAAAAGGTATCTCCTTTAAGATATCCTGTAAAATAAGTTAAAGATGGAAAAGCAGGCATCTTTCCTCCATTTGCTTTAATAACAGTATTATTTAAAAAGGTTCCTAAAAATATAAATAAGGCACCTATAAAAGCACTTATATACTCTTTATACCAGAAGATAGGTATTAAAAATAAATACATATAAATACATTTAAAATATGGTGCTAACTTTACAACACCATAGTTTCCCATAAATATATTTATTTGAAATATTATATATAAAACTTCAAAAATTAATATAGGATAGATTGTCCAACTTTTAAAAAATGCCTTTAAGCTATAACCCTTTAATTTTGCTATTATTAAGCCTATAATAACCGCTTCTATCATATGTTACTCCTTAAATCAAGCTTAAAGCTTTAACAGTTTATTAATATTTTATTCATTTAAATTAAATCATATAATTCATATTAAATCAATAATAAAAAACCATTATTTACAAAAAAAAATCATTTTTTTCGCTTTTATTTATTAAATTTACCTATTTAACTTTTTTTCTTTTTTAAATTCTTAATAGTTAAATAAAAGAAAATAATACTTATTACTCCTATAACTAAAGTGAAATTCTTTTTAGAAGCAACTATTACTCCATAGCTTGCTAAAGCTTCTAGTAATATAGAAGGTATTTTCCCTAAAAACGTAGCTATTATAAAGGTAAAACTATTTACATTACTCATTGAAGCTGCAAAGGTAACAACTCCAGAAGGAATAAAAGGAATTAATCTTCCTTCTAAAATTAAAAGACCTATATGTTTATTTTCACTATCTATTATTCTATCTACTAATTCATACTTTCCCTTAATGCTTCCTAAAAATTTTTTAAAGCCCTTTCTATAAACTTTAAAACTTATAAATCCTCCTATAACTTCTCCTAATAATGAAATTAAAAATCCATTTACAGGACCAAAGAATATAATATTAGCTCCTGTTACAAAAACAGAAGGAACTACTCCTAAAAGAGCTATAATTATACTTATAAATAAACTTATAAAAATAGCTATTTCTTCATACTGATTAAATATATTTATTAAATTATCTATATTTTTCTCCTCCTTTAATTTTTATTAATTTAAGTATATATTTTTAAATGTTAAAATTCCAATCTCTTTTATCACTTAGTTAAAATAAACCATCTAATAAATTTATATTCTAAAAATTTTAATATTAAACTAAAAATAGCTGTCTTTTTAAAAAGACAGCTATTTTTTAATTTCTCATTATTACGTATATCATATATCCTATATAAAGAATTACAAGAAAAGCTCCTTCATACCTTGTTAGTACCTTTTCTTTTTTCTTATTTAAGAATATTAACGCTCCTATTATTAAAGTTACAATTATAAGGAATATTAAATCTATAGATAAACTTCCTGCAATTTTTATAGGACTTATTAAGGAAGATAAGCCTAAGATTAAAAGTATATTAAAAGTGTTAGAACCTAAAATATTTCCAAGGGCAATGTCATTTTCCCCTTTCTTTGCTGCAACTAAAGAAGTTACAAGTTCAGGAAGAGATGTACCTACTGCAACAATAGTAAGTCCTACTAACTTTTCACTTAATCCTAAACCTAAAGCTATACTAGATGCTGAATCAACTACTATTTTTCCTCCAAGTATAATGCCTATTACTCCAATTACTGATAATATTATATTTTTAAGAGTACTTTTAGGTGCTTTTTCCTCTTCCTTTTCAAAATTTTCAACCTCTGTTGTTAAAGCAACCTCTTCCTCTTTTTTATTATTTTTCTTAACAGTATATATTAAATAACATACATATACTATACACATTAAAAATAGTATTCCACCTTCTAATCTAGATAAAGAGTTTTTAGTCCCTATAAAAGAAGTAAAGGCAAATACATATAAAATAAGTGTAGCTACTAAATTTACTAAGAAATCTTTTTTAATAGTTTCTTTTTTTATTACTAATGGTGCAACCATAGCTGTACATCCTAAAGCTGCTAATAAATTAAATAAATTAGACCCTAAAACATTTCCCATAGTAATATCATTACTGCCACTTAAAGATGCAGATATACTAACTGCAAGCTCTGGTGCACTAGTACCTAAAGATACAATTGTTAATCCAATTATAACAGAGGGAACACCTAACTTTTTAGCTATTCCCGAAGCCCCATCTACAAAGAGATCTGCACCTTTAATAAGTAAAATAAAACCTATTATTAAAAGTATGTAGTTCATTAATTCCTCTCCATTTCCTAGAAATTTTAATATATCTTTTATAAATCATAAATATTATTATACTATTTATTTAAAGAATTTCTATAATATCGAAATTTGTTTTCATCTAGTTAATACTTTGTCTAAACATCAAAACTTAACTGTTCTTCTTCTTTTAAAATATCCTCTTCTAAATAAGATATTGTTATGCCAAGTAACCTAATTTTTCTTGAACTAAAATCTACAAAATTTAAAAGTTCCTTTGCATACTTTAAAATTTCCTTCTTTTCTTTAAAAAATTTTTCTAAAGTTATACTTCTAGTTATTGTTTTAAAATCATTGAATTTTACCTTTAAAGTTAATGTTTTTCCTTTTTTATTTGTAAAGTAAAGGGCTTTTTCTACCTCTAAGGATACTGCTTCTAAAACCTCTAAAATTTCTTCTTCATTTTCTATATCCTCCCTTAAGGTAACTTCTTTTCCTATAGACTTTCTAATTCTATTAGGATTAACTTCTCTATTATCTATTCCCCTAGCAAAATCATATAAAAGTTTTCCTCTCTCACTAAAGATTTCTATAAGTTCTTCCTTTGAAAACCTTAATAAATCTTCTCCTTTAAAAACACCCATATTATTTAATTTATTTTTCGTAACCTTTCCAACCCCAAAGAACTTCCCAATAGGCAAAGCTTTTAAAAACTCCTTAGAATTTTCTTTAGTTATTACAGTTATTCCCTTTGGCTTTTTATAGTCTGAAGCTACCTTTGCTAAAAATTTATTGTAAGATACTCCTGCTGAAGCTGTAAGATTTAACTCCTTATAAATTCTCTCCTTAATTTCTAAGGCAATTAAAGTTGCTGAACCCTTAAGTTTTTTACTTTCTGTAACATCTATATAAGCTTCATCTAAAGATAAAGGCTCTATAATATCTGAATAATCCTTTAATATGTTCATAACCTCTTTTGAAACCTTTTTATAAAACTCTATTCTAGGTTTTATGAAAACTGCCTTAGGACAAAGCTTATAGGCTGTTAAAGAAGGCATAGCTGAATGAATACCATATTTTCTAGCTTCATATGAACAAGTGGCAACTACACCTCTTCTATTTGGATCTCCTCCAACTATAAGTGGAACTCCTTTATATTTAGGATTTTCTCTCTGTTCAATAGATGCATAAAAGGCATCCATATCTATATGAATTATCTTTCTTTCCCTTTTCATAAAGCCTCCAAAAAAACATATATTTATATGTAATTTTACAACAGGACTTTTTTTATTCCAAGAAAAAAGATAGGTTAAAATAATAACTAAAACCTATCTTTTTAATAATAAAAAATAATATTTAATTTTTAATTTTTTTTGGCTCTTTATAATTTACTCCCTTTGTATCTACTCTTATTTCTTTAATCTTAATTTCTTTAAGAGGCTTATCATTTTCTCCTACAGAGGATTTTTCTATTTCATGAACTACATCTAGTCCATTTATAACCTTTCCAAAGGCTGCGTATTCTCCATCTAAATGAGGAGAATCCTTTGTAACAATAAAGAACTGACTACCAGCACTATCTTTTTCACTAGACCTTGCCATAGAAAGTACCCCTTCTTCATGTTTTATATCATTTTCAACTCCATTTGAAGAAAACTCTCCCTTTATGCTATAACCAGGACCTCCCATTCCATTTCCCATAGGATCTCCACCTTGAAGTACAAAGCCTTTTACTATTCTATGAATATCTAACCCATCATAAAACCCACTATTTGCTAAACTTATAAAATTATTTACAGTATTCTCTGCTTTATTGGGATATAATTCTGCTTGTATATCTCCATAATTTTCTATTTTAATCGTTGCAATTGGAAGTTTTTCCTTTGGAATTTCATTTTTCGATTCCTTCTCCATTTTTCCACAACCTATTAAAAATAAAGATAAAATCATAATACCTACTAAACTTATTTTCTTTAAATTTTTCATAAAACCTCTCCTTATTTTGAAATTTATTACTAATATGGTTTAAATTATAACATTTTACTGATTTTAATTTATGTACTATATAAAATTAATTTGTTTCTATATAATTAAATTTTCCTAAAAATAAAAAGGTATGTATTCATTTTAAGAATACATACCTTTTTCTAAATTTCAAATTCTTCAACTTCTACAGCAAAATCTCCACAATTTTTGCAAACATTTATATTTACTAAATAGCTTTTGTCTACCTTCTTCTCCTTTAAAAGCTTATTATAGGTAAGTCCTTCATAATTCTTTTCTATATTACTAATAACATATTCTCCATTTTTACCATAGATAAACATATTAAACTCTAAAAAAGGAAAACTTTTTCTCTTTTCTTCTAAACCAAATTTACACTCTTCACAAGGACCATCATAATATGCTTTACTAAATAAAAC
Source organism: Clostridium sp. TJA032 (assembly GCF_058310275.1). Lineage (NCBI taxonomy): Bacteria > Bacillati > Bacillota > Clostridia > Eubacteriales > Clostridiaceae > Clostridium > Clostridium sp. TJA032. The sequence goes on from NZ_JBZEFB010000001.1 coordinate 878,840, forward strand.
CTTATCACTTTCTCCTAATATTTCAAAAAGTTTATCTAAATTAAAATTCTTAACCTCTTCATTAAAAAAATAAATTAAATTTTCATGAGTTAAATTATATTCTTTTCCATCAAAAGTAAATTTAAACATTCAATTCTTCCTTTCTATAATTTTTTATAAAAATCATCTCTTAAACCTATTTAATAACTTTAAAATAGATATGTCAAACATAAATTATTTTAAAACAAATTTTTCTATAGCCTTTGCAACCCCATGATTTTCGTTACTATCTGTAATATATTTTCCATATTCTTTTATAAAATCTGGTGCATTTCCCATTACTATAGGTAACCCAGCAACCTCTAACATTGATATATCATTTCCACTATCACCTATACAAATTACCTCCTCTAAAGGAATTTGTAATCTTTTAGCTAATACCTTAACAGCATTCCCCTTAGAAGTTCCCTTTTTCATTATTTCTATACATCCTCCCCAAGAGGCATAAACTAAATCAACTCCTTCTATATTTTCAAACTCCTCTTTAGCTTCTTCAATACTACACCCATCTTCTTTTTTTATAATTATAAATTTTAATATTTTATCTCCCTGTTCCTTATAAGCCTCTTTTAAGGTATTATATTTAAAAAACTTTATCTTCTCTTTTTCTTCTACCCAAGTATTCATAAGCCTATGACTATCCTCTTTTGGTATTTCAGTTTCAGATATTAACCCTTCTGTAGAGTCTACATAAGCTAAAAAATCGTACTTTTCTATAATATCACATATTTTCATATAGGTATCTTCATCTAATGTAGACTTAAATATTACTTCTTCAGTATCTTTATCTTTTATATATGAACCATTTGAACAAATAAGTGGTGCATTTATTCCTATTATGTTTCCATATATTTTTGCTGAAGGAAAAACTCGTCCTGTTGAAATTGCAATATTTACTCCTTTATCTATAGCTTTTTTTAAAGCTTCTTTATCTCTTTTGCTAACTGTATGGTCTTTTTTTAAGAGAGTTCCATCCATATCTATACAAATTAATTTATAGTCCATTTTAAATTCACCTCTAACCTTTTAATTTATGTAATTAAAAAAAACTTATAAATATCCTTTGAAAATCCTTTTATGCTAATAAAAACATAAAAGGATTTTTTTCTAAATATTTATAAGTTTTATTTTACCATATTAAAATATAGTTTTTAATTATTCTTTATTTTTATACTTTTCTAATTCTAAGTCTAGCTCATCCTTTGAAGGTTCACTTTTTGAAACTTCTTCTTTTTTATCTGATGTTCTATACTTATTTAGTTCTTCATCTAAACTTAACTCTTCTAACTTAGCAAATTCATCATCTAAGCTTTCACCTTTTAACTCTTCTAAGCCAGCTGCATAGTTTTCTTTTCTTGAAATACTTCTTTCTATGTCATCAATATTTATTGAGTTACTTTTACTTTGAACATTTGCAATAACTTCATTTATTTGTTTTGAAGCTTCTGCATTATTAACTCTAGCTACAGCTTCATCTCTGTAACTTCTTGTCTTATCTAATTCTTTTTCTAAATCAGCTAATTTAGCCTTTAAAACATCCGCTTTAGCTCTTTGTCCTTCATAACTTGATTTTAAAGATTCATACTTTTTATCACTTTCTAATTTAAGCTTTAAAGCCTTCTTAGCTAATTCTTCATTACCTTTATCCATAGCTAACTTTACTTTTGCATCATATTGAGCTGAATCTTCTTTAGCTTGGTTCATTTTCTTTTCTGTATCTTTTAAATTACCAAAGATTTGAGCTGAAGCTCTTTTAGCTTCGTTAAAAGATTTTTCCATCTCTCTTATCTTTTGATCTAATAATTCAACTGGATTTTCCATATTATCTAAAGCTGAATTTGCCTTAGATTTTATCATATTTGATATTCTATTGAATATTCCCATTTCATTACCACCTTTAACTACTATTTATTTAAATTTATTATACATTCTCTTTTTTACAATTTCATGTCATAATTATTAATTTTAACTATCTTCTTTTTCTAATTAAAATAAATACTAATAGTATTAATAATATTATTCCAATTCCTATAAATGGTCTTCTTATAAACATAAAACTAAACATATTACCAAGCATATTAAATATGTTGTTTAACATAAGCATATCAAAAAAGCTAAATCCTCCACTAGAGTTCTTTTTTGAATTATTTCCACTTTGTGAACTGCTACTACTTTCATTATTTTTATTAGAATTATTCTCTTTTGAACTTCCCCCTGAGTCCTTAGGAGGTTTACTATTAAACTTATCACTTGTTGAATAATTATTGTTTCCCTTTTTACTTTCTGAACTTCCTTTATTTTGACTACTTTCATCATCTACTTTTCCAGGACTTTTATTACCTCCTGAGGAAGAATTATTATACTTATCTGTGGTTGAGTAATTACTATTTCCATAATCCTTCTTTTTCCCACTTGAAGAATTACTTGGCTTAGAATATTTTTTGCTTGAACCATAGGAACTGCTTTTGCTTGAGCTTTTAGAGCTTGAGCTACTACTTCTACTTGACCCTCCACTAGAAGAAGATGAACCTCTTTTAGCTATGCTATTTTCTATTCCAAAAGTATCTGCCTTAACTTCCTTTAAAGGAGAAAGATTTAAACATCCAACTATAAAGAAAAAAGCTACAAAAAACAGTAAAAGTTTCCTAAACCTCTTATGTTTTTTCACCCTCTTACCCTCCTTAAATATGTTTATATCATCATTATAAATTAATTATTAAATTTTGTATATTTTAATATTTTAAATTCATAATTATTTGATAATCTGTGATATCATAAATATATAATTATTATATGGTAAAGGAGTATATTAAATGAATGCAAAGGAATTTTTAGATAAAGAGAAAAACACCTATGGTAATCTTTATAGTGATCTTGTTTTTGTTTTAGATGATATTGAAGATTTAAGTGAAAATTCTACTTTAAAGGAAAGAGCTTACTATAAAAATATTAAGATTTTAAAAGAATATAATAATTTATTAGACAAACTTTATAAAAGTCTTCCAAAGAAAAAATCTTTTTTATCCTTCCTAAACAAATCTAAGGATAATGAAATTATAACAGAATGTGAAAACTTTAAGAAAAAATATAAAGAATCTCTAGATAAAATTTTCTTATGCTCTAAATGTATGTGTGTAAAATGCATAAGAGAATGTGAATTTAACCCTTGCTTAAGCTGCAATAAAACTGGGAAAGTTAACTACTGTGATAAGGAAAATATAAATCTTATAGTCTTTGATAATTTTATAAAGCAACAATATAATAATGAAACTAGAGAAAATGAACCTATAGAAATTCTTTGTGAAGTTGAAATTTTAGATATAGATAAACGCTTTAGAATTTTAAAAGAAGTTTTAACAGGAGAAAAACTAGTTTTAGAATATATATATGATATAAAAGATGGTGATTTATATAATTCTATTGATGATGTGGATTTATTTAATGAAATAATAGAAGTTTATGAAAGCAATAAAATATAAATAAAAATACTAGGCACTTAATATTAAAACTCTAGTGCCTAGTATTTTTTAATATATTTTAAATATTAAAATTAATCAAATAATAAATCTAATATTTTTTCCCCTGCTCTCCTATTTTCTCCTTTGTAAGGAAAACAATGAATATGAATTGCAGGATTAAAATTAAGTTCTATTATTCCATGATTATTAAAATTTGCTTCTTCTTTAATATCATCTATTACCATATCAACTCCACATATAAGTGCCTTAGCAGCTTTAGCTGACTTTAATGCTACATCTTTATAGCTTTTATGTATTTTATCCGTAAAGTCTATGCTATCTCCACCTGTACTTATATTAGAGTTTTCTCTTAAATAAACCTTTTCTCCCTTTTTAGGAATTGACTTAAAGGTAAGTCCTTGATTTTTTAAAAACATTTCCTCTATTTCACCTAATTTTATCTTTTCTAAAGGAGTTTTATATCCTATTCCTCTTAAAGGGTCTTTATTTTTTTCAATAACAAGTTCTTCTATAGTGCTTTCTCCATCTCCAATTACATTAGCAGGTTCTCTATGAAGAATTCCAACCACTTCATTACCTATTACAAGAAATCTATACTCTTTTCCTGTCATAAATTCTTCTATAAGTATTGAATTATCCTCTTTAAAGGCTATTTCAATTGCCCTATTATAATCTTCTCTCGAAAATTCTAAAGGAAATATACTAATTCCCAAACCAAAATTAGTTGACTTAGGTTTTATAACTATCTTCTCTCCCTTAAAAAGCCTAAAATCTTTTTTAGCCTCTTCTATATTATAGTAATCCTTTCCCTTTGGAACCCTTACATTATTTTCTTTTAAAATTTCTTTTGTAACAAGTTTATTTTCCATTATTAAAGCAGTTATATAAGAATCCTTTGATGTTTTTGTTGCTTGCTTTACATACTCAACCTTTTCTCCCTTACAAAGAGAAATAAAATTTTCTAATCTATCTAAAATCTTAACCTTTATCCCTCTTTTAAGAGCATCTAAAATTAAAATTTGTGTTGATAACTCTAAATCTTCATATCCTATTAAATTAAATTCCTTATTTTTAAAAGACTTTAAATAATCCTTTGCTAATCTCATATGAAAATTAACATAGCCTTCTTCTTTTATAGAAGTTATAACTTTTTCAGAAACTGTATTATTAGGATTATTAATTTCTTCAATTGCTCTTTCTAAAGCCTCTTTAAAAGCATGATTATTTGGAAATAAATTAAGTAAAATTTCATTTATTTCATTTAAAATTTCTTTTCCTTTATCTCTTAATAAAACAGGAGATTCATTTTCATAAATACAAACATTTTCTTTTCTTCCTTTTAAAGCAGCTATATCATGGTTTTCAAAAAACTCTTTTTGCTCCTTATAAGTTATTTCTTTATTCTCTTTAAATAAAGTGTAAATCATAAACAAATGAACCATATAAAGTGTGTTTTTATTTACTCCCTCTAAACTTAAAGGGTCTAAATCTAAAAGTCTAACTTCTAAATAATCTATTCCCTTGTTAAGTAAACTACTTAACATATCTTCTTCTCCTAAGGATTTTAATCTTATAGGATTATAATATTCTTTTACATTTTGTATTTCCTTATCTCTAACTAATCTTTCTATATCTTCTGCATATTCTTTTATACTGTTATAAGACACATAATAATCCCTTTTATTTTTATATCCATATATACTATTTCTTAAGGATATATCACCTTTTATAAAGTAAGAATCTTCCCCTAATTTTTCTCCTTCTTTTTTTATATTATCTATGTAGCTTTCATGAAAAACAGGACTTGCACCAGTTAAGTATATTAATAACCAATGATATTTTTGAAAATTCCTAGCCATCTTTAAATATAAAGCATCTTTAAATTCTCTATAGCTTTCACCTTTATTAAGTTTTTCAAATAAAATTTTTATAAACTCCTCTTTGAAAGAAAAATTATAATGTATTCCACTTATAACCTGTTTTTTCCTTCCATATTTTTCACTAAGATTTTCTCTATAAATTTCCTCTTCCCTATTTTTTAATTTAGCAATAGGTATATTGCCTTCTTCCTTTGGTAATATAGGAGGATTACTTTGAGGCCATAAAAATTCATCTCTTTTTATAAGTTCTAAAGAAACAACCTTATTTAAATTACATATAAAACTATAAACCTCCTCTAAGGTTTCACAAATTGGAGTTACTAACTCTAACTGACTTTCAGCAAAATCTGTTTTTATATAAGGATTATTTTCTCTATCACCAAAAGCTTCTGGATGATTTGTAAGAGCCAGTTTTCCATCTCTTGTAACTCTAACATTTTCTTTTTCTAATCCAAAATTAGCCTTAAAAAAGTAATCCTCTAAGCTTTCATCCTTTATAATATTTAATAAATTTTTATCTAAACTCATTACTTCTCTCCTCCTGTAAAAGACCTATTTAAAATCTTTTTAAAAACTCTATATAATAAACTCTCTTTATATTCTACTTACAAAAAACTTTTAAGTAAATATTTCCATATTAATTAATCACCTTAATTCTTATAGGAATTCTAGGCTTTATTATAAATATATAAGAAAATCACCCTATAGTCAAAGGTATTATTTATTTATTTTATTCCTATTTTTTTAAAATACTCATAAATTCTCTTACTTTCTTTAAAGTTAAAAAATCTTTATTAAAGAATATTTATTATTAATAAAATAAAAAACACTATAGTTTTTAACTATAGTGTTTTTTAGTAAATTTCTTTTTTAAATTTTTAAAAAACTTAAAGGTTTTATATAATATAGGATTTTCTTCCTCCATATCGTCTTGAAACCTAATTCTTGATAAATTAATTATAGGATTTAAAAGGTCCATAGTATCTTCATAACCTTGTTTTGTTCTTAAACGCTTAGCATCCATATTTAAATTTAAAGTTCCATTTATTATGCTATCATCTAAATTTCTAGGAATTATTTCTATAATTTCAGCATTAGGATAAAGACTTCTATCTACAAATTCCTCTTTAGATAAATGAACTACAATTATAACATCACACCCTTCACCATAAACAGGTTGTATTGGTGTATTATCAACCATTCCTCCATCTAAATATTTTTTTCCTTCAACTTCTGAACTATCGTATATTAATGGCAAAGAAGCAGAAGCCATTATTATTTCTTTTCCTACATCCTCATCATAATCATTTATCTTAAAATACTTAACCTTACAATCTGGTAATTCCGTACAGGCAGCATAACATATTTTCCCTGATTCTTTAACCTTGTTTATGTCTATAAATTTATTTACTACTTCATAAGCACCATCCTTAGGGAAATCTCCATTTTCTAACCTATCTGACATATGTTTTTTTACAAAATTAATACTTTTTACCCCTAAAGCTAAAACAACACCTTTTTTTAAAAGGTCCATTTTTGTCATAGGAAGTAATTTTTCCATTGTAACTTCGTCCCATAGTGCTTGAGCATTATCCATATCTCCTTGAGCAAATAAAGCAGCATTAAAGGCACCTATAGATGTACCAGAAATAACCTCTATGTACTTGTCCAGTTTCAACTGTACTAAAGCTTTCCAAACACCTAATTCATAAGCGCCTTTTCCTCCCCCTCCAGATAAAACTAATCCAACCTTCATAATGTCTCCTCCATTTATTTATAAAATGAATATACTTATAAAAAATCTTATATTATATCATTTTACTACAAATATAAAAAAATTTCATAATTAATTATAAAAAATAACCTATGAATAAATTTCATAGGTTACTTTTTTATATTATATTAAAAATTTAAGTAAAAATACTAATCCTAAAATTACAGTAGTTAAACTTATTTCTTTTCTTTTTCCTGTAAATAATTTAAGTATTATATATGATATAACACCAAAAACTATACCATCTGATATTGAATATGCAAAAGGCATCATTATTATTGTTAAAAAGGCTGGTATTGCCTCTGTAAAATCATGTAAGTTGATTTCCTTTATAGGCTCAATCATAAATAATCCAACTAAAACTAAGGCAGATGCTGTAACAGCTGGAGTTATAACAGCAAATAAAGGTGCAAAGAATAAAGCTAAGAAAAACATAAATGCAGTAGATACTGCTGTTAATCCTGTTCTTCCCCCTTCAGCCACTCCTGATGCACTCTCTACAAAAGTACTTACTGTACTTGTTCCTAAACAAGCCCCAAGTGTTGTTCCTACTGCATCAGAAAATAAAGCTTTCTTTATATTAGGAACTTTACCATCTTTATCTAACATTTTAGCCTTTGTTGCAACACCAACTAAAGTCCCTATAGTATCAAACATATCCATAAATAATAAAGTAAATAAAGCAATTACCATATCTAAAGAAAATATATTATGAAAATCAAATTTAAAGAAAGTAGGTGCTATTGAAGGTGGCATACTTATTATTTTAGTTGGTAGAGGAGTTATTCCCATAGGTATACCTATTAAAGCAGTAATAATCATACCTATAAATAATGCTCCCTTAACATTTTTAGCTATTAAAACACTTGTTATTAAAAGTCCTATTATTGCTAAAAGTCCTGTACCTGATACTATATTTCCTAAAGAAACTATTGTTCCTCCCTCTGTATGTACTACTATTCCTGCGCCTTCTAACCCTATTAAAGCTATAAGTAATCCTATACCAACTGATATAGCATTCTTTATTCCCTTTGGTATTGAATCTACAATTGCTTCACGGACATTAAATATAGTTAAAAGTATAAATATAATTCCTTCTAATAAAACTGCAGTTAAAGCAAATTCAAAAGAATATCCCATTTGTATAACTATTGTATAAGCAAAAAAAGCATTTAATCCCATTCCTGGAGCCTGTGCAAAAGGTAACTTAGCATAAAGTCCCATTATTAAAGTTGCAATTACTGCTGATAAAGCAGTTGCTGTAAAAACAGCTCCTTGATCCATTCCTGCTGCTGATAATATTGATGGATTTACTATAAGTATGTAAGCCATTGTCATAAAGGTAGTTAATCCAGCAATAAACTCTGTTTTCACATCAGTATTATTTTCCTTAAGTTTAAAGAACTTTTCCATCATCTCACTCTTTCCTTCTTTTGTTTTTATAAATACCTTTAATATATTAACAGATTTTTTATATTTATCAATAGTTTTACGAATATTTTTGTCGAAAAAGTAAAATTAATAAGTTTTTTTGTAGGATTAAAATATAAAATACGTATATTAAACTCTTTAATATATTATATAATACGAATAAAAACATATTTTTTTAATTTTAAAATATTAAATAAATATATTTTTTAAAACTTTGCGAACCTTTAATAATTTCTATTTGTTAAAACTAATAAATCTTTCTAATCCCTTCTTTAAATTCCTTTAAATTTATTATCTCTAATTATTATTAAAATAAATATAACTTAAAATAAAAAAACCTATTTCTAGATTTTTTTATTTTATCTAGAAATAGGCTTAATTTATTATCTTTTATCTTTTTGATATGGTTCTCCAGCTGCTTTAGGTGCTTGTGATGTCTTAGAGAATACAATTAAAGCAATTAAAGTAACTACATATGGGAATATCTTAAGTAGTACTGGAGGTATGCTTGAAAGTGATGGAACTATTTGAGATACATTCGCTATAGTTGTTGCAAATCCGAAGAAGAATGTAGCTCCTAAAACTCCCCATGGCTTCCATTGACCAAAGATTAAAGCTGCTAAAGCTAAGAATCCAAGTCCTGCAACACTTCCTGTAAATTCTCCACCATAAGTTACAAGAATTATAGCACCACCAAGAGATGAGAATGCTCCTGATATCATAACACCAATATATCTCATTTTATAAACATTTATACCTGCAGCATCAGCAGCTTGAGGATGCTCACCACATGCTCTAAGTCTTAAACCAAAGCTTGTTTTATATAATAAGAATGTACTTACAACAAGTATTAAAATAACTAACCATGTAGTTGCATAGGTCTTTGAAAAGAATAATTCACCAATTATCGGTATTGAAGATAATACAGGAACATCCTTAGGTACGAAACCTTGCATAATTCTTATGTTACCACTACCTGTCATATTTCTAGCTAAGAATACAGTTAAAGCTCCAGCTATCATGTTTATAGCTGTACCACTTATTACCTGGTCTGCATTTAAGTTTATACTTGCAAAAGCATGTAATAAAGAAAATAGCATACCAACTACAACAGCAACGCCTAAACCAATCCATAACGGAAGTGAGCTACCTGGCATAGCTTCTTGAAGCTTTGAAACTGTAAAAGCTCCACTAAAAGATCCAACAATCATAAGACCATCAAGTCCTATATTTACTACACCACTTCGTTCAGAAAATAAAGCACCTAATGCGGTTATTAAAAGCGGTATAGTAAATGCTATTGCATAAGGAAATATTTGTTGAATTGTTTCCCACATTATTTGCTCACCACCCTTTCTTTAGTTGTTTCTTGATTTTTATTTAATTTCTCTTTTTTCTTTTTATGAAATTTATTAAATAATCTCTCCATTATTACACTTGTAGCAGAGAAGTAAATTATTGTAGCCATTATTGTATCTGCTATTTCTGGAGGTATGCTTGTCATAGCATTCATAAATCCTTTTCCTGTGTATAAAAGTCCAAAGAATAAAGCTGAGAATAAAACTCCAATTGGCGTATTTGCACCAAGTAAAGCTACTGCTATACCATCAAATCCTTGTGAAGGCATAACACCTATTTGCATACTTACAGCATTTCCTGTGTATTGAACAACCCCTGCAAGTCCTGCAAGTCCACCAGCTATCATCATAGCTAATAATATATTTCTATTTACTGAAATTCCTGCATACTCTGCAGCATCTCTATTAAATCCAACTGCTTTTAATTCATATCCTAAAACTGTTTTGTTTAATACAAACCAAACTCCAAATACAGAAACAAGTGCAATTATTATTCCTATATTTATAAAAGAACCTTGGAAAAGGTCTGTAAGTGCTTGTATTCTTAAAGTTGCTCCTGCCGGAAGCTGTGCAGATTCCGTTTCTAAAAACTCTCCTTTAAAGTACATAGGTACAACATAATAAACTATCCAATAAGCTATCCAGTTCATCATTATAGTTGAAACAACTTCATGAACATTAAATTTTGCCTTTAATACTCCAGGAATAAGAGCCCATAAAGCACCACCTAAAATACCAGCTATAATCATTAAAGGTATTAATATTGGAGATGGTAATTTAACAGTTAAACCTACTGCTGTTGCAAAAAGACCTCCCATAAGCATTTGTCCTGGTGCTCCTATATTGAATAAACCAGTTTTAAAAGCAAAAGCTAATGAAAGACCAGTTAAAATTAAAGGAGTTGCCGTAGCTAGAGTATTTCCTATTCTTTCTATATTCATAAGTCCACCTTTTAATAAGAAAGAATATCCCTCTATAGGATTATGACCCATAACAGCCATTAAAATAGCACCTGCAATAAGTCCTAATATAATAGCCATTAAAGATATAATAAACTGTTTAAACTTCATGTCTATCTCCTCCTTTTATACCAGCCATCATAAGACCTACCTCGTTTTCATTTGTTTCATCTGCATTTACAATTCCTATAAGTTCTCCATTATTTATTATTGCAATTCTATCTGAAACATTTAATATTTCATCTAGTTCAAGAGATACTAAAAGAACAGCTTTCCCTCTATCTCTTTGTTCTACTAATCTTTTATGAATATACTCTATAGAACCTACATCAAGTCCTCTAGTAGGCTGTGCTGCTATTAAAAGTTCTGGATTTAATTCAATCTCACGCCCTATAATAGCCTTTTGTTGGTTTCCTCCAGAAAGAGATCTTGCTATAGATGCTCCTCCTTCTCCAGATCTTACATCAAATTCTTGGATTATTTTTTCTGCATATTTCTTTATTTCTTTTTTATTTAATAATCCTTTACTAGAGAATGGTTTTCTATCATAAACTTCTAAAACCATATTTTCTTCTATTGTATAATCTAGAACTAATCCTCTTTTATGCCTGTCCTCAGGAATGTGAGCAATACCTGAATTAATTCTATTTTTTATGCTTTCTTTCGTTATATCTTTATTTCTAAAGTTTATAACTCCATTTTCACACTTTCTAAGACCTGTAATAGCTTCTATAAGTTCACTTTGTCCATTACCTTCAACTCCAGCTATTCCAACTATTTCTCCTGCTCTAACATCTAATGAGAAATCTTTTAGTCCTAAAACCTTTTTATTATTTTTAACAGATAGATTTTTAATATCTAATACAACTTCACCAGGCTTAGCTGGCTTTTTATCTACTTTAAAAGATACTTCTCTACCTACCATCATCTTAGCCATTTCAGCTTCACTAGTTGTTTTTACATCTACAGTACCAATATATCTTCCTCTTCTTATAACTGTACATCTATCAGCAGCTGCTTTTATTTCTTTAAGTTTATGAGTTATAATAATTATTGATTTTCCTTCATTTATAAGGTTTTTCATAATTTTTATAAGCTCATCAATTTCTTGAGGTGTTAAAACAGCTGTAGGCTCATCTAGTATAAGAACATCTGCATCTCTGTAAAGCATTTTTAAAATCTCAACCCTTTGTTGCATACCTACAGATATATTTTCAATCTTTGCATAAGGGTCTACATTTAAACCATATTGCTTTGAAAGGTCTTCAATCCTTTTAGCAGCCTTTTTTAAATCCATTCCAAGACCTAGAAGTATTTTAGGCTCACAACCTAAAACTATATTTTGTGTAACTGTAAAGTTTTCAACTAATTTAAAATGCTGGTGAACCATTCCTATACCAAGGTCATTTGCAACATTTGGGTTAGTGATTTTTACTTCTTTTCCTCTAACCTTTATAACACCCTTATCCGGTTGGTTCATTCCAAAAAGAATTCCCATTAAAGTAGATTTACCCGCTCCATTTTCACCTAGTAGAGCATGTATCTCTCCCTTTCTAAGTTGCAATGTTATATTATCATTTGCTACTATACCAGGAAATTCTTTACGGATATTAAGCATCTCTACTACATATTCCATAAGTTATCCTCCTTAATACTTAAACTCTTTTTTATTTAAAACCATACATATATAAAAATTAATTAGCATAATAAAAGGAGATGGAAGCCCATCTCCTTAATAAAAACTTCCTTGAATTTTGAACTAATTTATTAAGTCTCCTTGCTCGCTAGAAACTGTTATTTCACCATTTTTTAACTGTTCAAATACTTTGTTTACTTCAGTCATAGTTTCTTCACTTAAGTTTGGATTCTTATCTGGTAAGCCTACACCATCATTTTTTGCATCATATAATAAAGTTTCTCCACCTGGGAAAGTTCCATCTAATTCTCTCTTTATCATGTCATAAGATGCATGGTCTATTCTCTTAACAGCTGAAGTAAGTATTACAGATTTATCTCCTTCGTATATACCATCTTCATATTGGTCAACGTCAACACCTATTATCCAAGCTTCTTTTCCTGAAGCAGCTCTGTTTTTAGCTTCTTGTATAGCACCTACACCAACGCCACCTGCAGCACAGAATATAGCTTTTACTCCATTATCATACATTTGAGCTGCTATTTGTCCACCAGCTGCTGAATCATCAAAAGATCCTTGGTATATTATATTCTTAGCTTCAAGAGTCATATGAGTTCCTAATTTTTCATTAGCAAAGTCTACACCTTGTTGGAATCCCCAGTTAAACTTTTGTACTGGAGGAATTTCCATACCACCTATAAATCCTAATTGTCCTTCTTTAAGTTGTAATGCAGTAGCAACCCCTGCCATAAATCCTGCTTGTTCTTCAGCGAAGAAAATTGAAACCGTATTCGGACCTACTTCAGGTTTTGCATCCTTAGCACCTGAATGTGGAGCACCATCTAATAATACAAATTTAGCATCTTTATATTTTTCTTGTCCTTTATATATAGCAGTTTCAAATTTAAATCCTGGAGTTACTATAAACTTATATCCAGCATCATAAAGGTTTCCTATTTCTTTTAAATAGTCAGCTTCTGTTGTTCCACTTGGTTTTAAGTACTTAGCTTCTATACCTAAATCTTTTTCAGCTTTTTGTATTCCTTCCCAAGTTCCTTGGTTAAATGACTTATCGTCTATTGTACCAGCATCAGTAACCATTCCAACCTTTAATTTGTCTCCTTTAGAACCTGCATCCCCAGATGCTTGTCCTTCACTAGAACCTCCACAACCAGCAAGTAAAGTAGCCGTTGTAAGTACTGCTAAAACAGCAGAAAGAAATTTCTTTTTCATACTAATATTCCTCCTTAATACCTAAAAATAATTCTTACTTTAAATTTATGTAATAAACTAGAATTAAATTAATAAATAAGCAAATGAAATTGACCAATATTCACAAAATATATTTAAATTAATATTCGAGTTTACAACATAATATTAAACCGTGAAAGCGTTATCTTTCTATGCGTTTTTTTTATTTTAATATTTTATTTTCATTTTTATATATTTACCCTATTTTATTTATACTTTGTACAAATTTACCCTTTACAAATTATTCTTTTTAACCCTAAATTATCCTATAATTATTTTAATCTTATTCCATTTACATAAATTTAATTAATTATACATACTTTATTAATATATATAAGTTTTTCAATATTTTATATATGAAAGCGCTTTCTTATAAATATTTTATTTTTCTTTATTCCTTTTAAATATAAAAATTTATAAAAAAAAAGACCCTTATTTTAGGGTCTAATAATTAAAATCTATTAATAAAGCTCATTACTTCTCCTGTTTTTTCATTTCCTGAACCTATAAAAAGATTTAATAAATCAATATGTCCATATTCTTTTAACATTAAAAATTCTCCTTTTCCATTAAACTTATTTATTTTTTCTATAAATCTCTTAGAATTCTCAAAGTTAACTATTGAATCTTTTTCCCCATGAACACATAAAACTGGAATTTTAGGAGAATTTTCCTTTATTAAATTTATGGGATTAACAGAAAATATCTCTTCCCTTTTATATAAATATCTTTTTATATAATTTTTATATTCTTTAGAATCACATTTACTAAAGTCTAAAGTCCCTCCTAAAGATACAAATGAATCTATTATTTTTATATCTATATTAAATTTTCTTCTCATATTTTCATTATAAATTAAATTTGCTGCTAATTGAGCTCCTGAGGAATATCCCATAACAACAATTTTTTTTACATTATTATTTTCTATATAATGCTTTAAAGCAGAGAATATATTTTCTATTTGAACAGGATACTTATGTTCTGGTGCTAATTCATAAGAAGGAATAACTACATTAAAACCATATTTATAAAAAAACTTGCCTATAGCCGCACAACCCTTAGGTCCTCCTAATATTCCTCCACTATATATAAAAAATATTGTTGGCTTTCTCTTATCATAGCCTTTATATACTCTATAATAATCTTTTTTGTTATCACCATATCTAAATTCACTATATTCTATATTTCTATCTTTTAAAAAATTGTAATTAAAAATTTTAAAAAATAATTTTCTCTTTAATTTTTTCTCTTCCTTACTACTCTCATACATTTATAATCTCCTTAAAGTTTAAAATTACGTTTAAATTTCTCTCATACAAATATACCTATAATTATTAACAATTTCAACACTTTGTTTAAAATTTATTAATATTTCTTTTTAATTGTCTATTTACCCTCTAAATAGATAATTTTTAAAATAAATTTTTATTAAAGATAAATCCACGCTAGAAATTTTTTCAAAAAAAGTGAGAAGTATAAAAACTTCTCACAATTATTTTTAATATTTTATTTTATAAAAGGGTTATAAAATCTACTTCCATTTTTAATTGTAAAGCTTAAAGATATTATAAAGATTAAAACAACTAAAAATATAGCAAGATAATCTCCTTTTGAAAACTTTCTTTCATTATACCAAGTTCTTTTTTTATTTTTTCCAAAGGCTCTAAGTTCCATAGCAGTACTTATATTTTCTATTCTATCTAAACTTGAAAAAATAAGTGGCATTAAGATTGAAGATATATTCTTTATTCTCTTTAATAATTTTTCTTTTCTAGACATATCAATTCCTCTTGCCTGTTGTGCAAAGGATATATCATGATATTCTCTTTGAATATCTGGTATATATCTTAAAGCTATAGAAACAGAATAGGAAATTTTATAACTTATTCCTATTTTATTTAAAGAAGCTGCAAACTCACTAGGATTTGTTGTTAATATAAATAAAAGAGCCATAGGAATTACAGATAAATATTTTAAAGTAACATTAAACTCATAAAATAACTGTTCTAAAGTTAAAGTATAAGGTCCTATTATATGAAATATATTATGTCTTGTTCCGTATATATGAACACCTTCATAAGGTGAAAATATAAAAATTGCTAAATCATTTAAAAGTAAAAATACTAATATAAAATAAACTATAAAAGAAACTTCTTTAAATTCTATCTTAGATACCTTAAAAATTATTAAGCTAAAAATAAGCATAGCTAATAATACTCTAGTGTCATAGGTAAGCATAGCTGTTAAGGTCCAAAGTATAAAGCATATAAGCTTTGTAGCTCCTGTTAATTTATCAATAGGAGAATCTTTTCTTATATAAGTAAGCATTGCATCCATTAATTTCTTACCCCCCTATCATAATCAATAAATTTAGAAACAAAATCCCTAGGATTTTCAATATTAAACTTTAATGCTAAATCATATAAGGATGTTTCTTTTAAACTTGCTTTTTTTATTACCTCTTTATCCGTAAGTATTTCCGCTGATATGTTATCTGCTATTTTCTTTCCCTCTGAAATTACAATAGCTCTATCTGTATATTCAAGCATAAGGTGCATATCATGAGTTATTAAAATTATAGTAACTCCTCTTTTATTAAGCTTTAAAAGAAACTCCATTATTTCATTATAATGCTTATAATCTTGACCAGCTGTTGGCTCATCTAATATTATCATCTTTGGATTTAAAACTAAAATTGCTGCTATAGTAACTCTCTTTTTTTGACCAAAACTTAAAGCAGAAATAGGCCAGTTTCTATATGGGTAAAGACCACAAATTTTTAAAGTTTCTAAAACTCTCTTTTTAACTTCCTCTTCTTCTATTCCTCTAACTCTTAAGCCTAAAGCAACCTCATCAAAAATCATTGTTTTAGATATCATCTGATTAGGATTTTGAAGAACTATACCTATCTTTTCTCCTCTTTCTTTAATGGTTTTTCCCTTTAAAGTTTCTCCTTCAAATAATATATCTCCCTTTGATTCTTTATAAAATCCACAAATAAGCTTTGATATGGTTGATTTACCTGCACCATTTTTTCCTACTATACTAACTATTTCACCTTTATTCACCTTAAAATTAATATCAGATAAAATATTTTTTCTTTTATTATAAGAAAAACTTACCTCCTTAAATTCTAATAAAACCTCTTCTTTTTTTTCTCTTTCAGTATGTTTTAAGCTTTTACACCATTTCCTTAACTTTTCTCCCTTATCTTTAAGGGTTAATTTATCTATGCTCTCTAAATTCATATCTTCCTTAAGGTCATAACCACTATACTTTAAGGCAGTTACATATAGAGGTTCTCTTATTCCATACTTTAATAATTTATTAGAAGCTAATATTTTATTTGGAGTTGTATCACAAATAATCTCTCCTTCGTTCATAAGAATTATTCTATCCACTCCCCCACTTAAAACTTCTTCTAATCTATGTTCTATTATTATAATAGTTTTCTTAGCTTCCTTTTGTATTTTATCTATAAGCTCCATAGAAGCTTTTCCTGCTGCTGGGTCTAAACTTGCTAAAGGCTCATCAAAAAGAAGTATATCAACATCATCTACTATTGTACCTGCTAAGGTTACTCTCTGCTTTTGTCCTCCTGAAAGACTATAAGGTGCTAAATCTAACCTATTTTCTATATCAACTATTTTTGAAACATAGTCTACCTTCTTTTTCATTTCTTCTTGAGAGATGCAACTATTTTCTAACTTAAAAGCTATATCCTCAGCTACTGTTAATCCAATAAATTGACTATCTGGGTCTTGCAAAACAGTACCAACCATTTTAGAAATTTCAAAAACACTTAAATTCTTTGTTTCTTTTCCTTCTATTTTAAGGCTTCCTGAAATCTCAATATCTGTTGAAAAAGGTATTAACCCATTTATACAATTTGCTAGAGTACTTTTTCCAGAACCTGAAGGACCAGCAATAAGAACCTTCTCTCCTTCATATATAGTTAAATTTATTTTATTTAAGGTTGGTTTTGACTGAACTATGTAATGTGCAGTAAAATCCTTAAACTCTATTATTGCTTTTTTCTCCATATTAATCTCCTTAAAAATAGTTTATTAATGTAATTCTATTTCACTTTCTAAAATTAGCTTTAAAAAAAGGTTGTTTGAAAATATATTTCCCACAACCTTTCAAACTTCTAATATTCTTTTCTTAAGCTACCTCTTTTTATTCTTGTCTTAGCATAGTTAGCTACTAAAATAGTTCCTAAAACGCCAACAGTAACCATATTAGAAATTCCACCAATTGCTCCTTGTAGATAAACCTTATTTGCAGGCTCAGAGTAAATTAATATATCTAAAGTTGGAGCTACTAAAAACCATGCCACTCCATTTGCAATTATTTGTATTATATTAAATATAATTATTTGCTTTAACTTAAAAACACCCTGATTTATCTTTAAAATTCTTGAACCAAAACCAATTATTAGTCCTACTATTCCTGAAGCAAAAACCCAGCTTATCCAAGGAGATCCAAAAAACACTATATCCTTTAACGCATGTCCTATAAACCCTATTAAAAATCCAGCTAAAGGTCCATATAATAAAGCCATTAAAGCTAAAAAGGCATATGCAGTTTCTATATTTGTATTAGGAATACCTGTAGGCAAAGAACCAAAACGCCCTAATATCATAAAAACAGCTGAACCAATTCCTATAGCCACAATAGTCTTAATTGATAATTTAGTTTTTTTCATTTTTCATCTCCATTTTAAATCTATATGTATTAAAAATATAATATTTATTTTTTAAATATTAGCATAAATTCACACAGATAACTATAAAGTTTATTAAAGCAATTGTCAATAATCTTAAATATTATTAATATTAATATTCTTTTAATTAAAATACTATATTAAATAATATATTTTATTTATTAATATTTATTTCCTATATAAATTTATTGCTTATTTTCATAAAAACTTTATTTAAATAAAAATAAAAGTAGGAGAAAATTTAAAATCTCCCCTACTCCTATTCTAAGAAACAGCAATCATTACAGAGTATGCTTTTAATTTTACTCCTAGGCTTAAATCTACCTTTTCTTTATTAATAAACTCATAATCTTTAAGGATAACACTCCATAAATTCTCTTTCATTAAAGGTAAATTTATCTCATAATCTTCAATTGTTGTTCCATTATATATTATTAGCATTTCCTTAAAATCTTCCTTTAACAAATCATTTTTATAATGAGCTATTATAACTCCACTTTTATCATCTTCATTATAAAAATAAACATTTAAATTTTTTCTTATTTCCTCTTGATTTTTTTCTCTTAAAATACTAATTTTTTTTCTTAAATTTATTAAATTCTTATAATAGTTAAAAACCTCTATATACTTTTCCTTGTCACTCCACTTTATGCTATTTATATAATCACTACTTTTGTAACTATTATGGTCTCCTTCTTTACTTCTTAAAAATTCACTTCCTCCTTGAATAAAGGGTATCCCTCTTGAAGTTAGAAGTATAGAAACTCCTAATAAATCTTCTCTTATAAATTCATTCTCTAGTATGGTTTTTTCTTTAAGATTTTTAAAATCCTGCCCCTTTAAATTTTCTAACTGACTTTTTAATATTTGATCCCACAATGTATAATTATCATGGGAATCTAAATAATTTATACTCTCTAAAGGACTAAAGGTTAAAGTATTTATAGAACCTTTAATCCCTTCAATTACTTGCCATGCCTTTTCCTTGTTATGCTGTTCTCCATTTATATATCCCCTAGAAGGACTATTATCTCCCCTTAAGGCATTTCTAAAATCATCATTAAAAATAGAAAACTCTAATCCTTTTTGACTCCCCTTAAAAGTTCCATTTTTTAAAGGTGACTCTCCTCCCTTCCATGGTTCGCCATATATTAATAAATTCTCATTAAATCTCCTAATTTTTTTTACAACTTCTTTCATAGTTTCTAAATCAATAAGTTCCATTAAATCAAATCTTAAGCCATCTATATGATAATTTTTAATCCAATGAATTATAGAATCTAAAATATATTTTCTAACCATAGGTCTTTCAGAAGCAATTTCATTGCCACAACCAGAACCATTTGTATATTTTCCTTTTTCATCACTTCTAAAATAATACATAGGAACTATATTATCCATATTTTCTGTACTATACATGTGATTATAAACAACATCTAAAATTACCCCTATATTATTTTCATGAAACTTTTTTACCATATTCCTAAACTCTAATATTCTTTTTTTAGGATTATACGGGTCTATGCTATAACTTCCTTCTATGCAATTAAAATTTTTAGGGTCATATCCCCAATTTCTATTTTCTTCTTTTTCACAATTTTCTTCATCTACAGAGGCAAAATCAAAAACTGGCAAAAGGTGAATATGAGTAATTCCTAATTCTTTTAAATGGTCTATTCCTGTTTTAACTATTACATTGCTTTTTTTACTATGATAAAAAGTTCCTTCCTCAACAGCACCTAAAAATTTTCCTCTTAATCTTTCTGATACTCCAGAACTTTTATCTATTGTAAAGTCTCTTATATGCATTTCATAAATTATAGCATCCTCTTTATTTTTAAAATCAAATTTTTTATAATTATTCCAATTATAAGGGATACAATCTTTATTAAACATATCTAATAAAAATCCCTTTTCTCCATTTATTCCTACTGCTATTGCATAAGGGTCTATTGCATAAGTAGTCTTATTTATATACTTAAAGTTTTTATCTAAATCATTAAAACTTAATCTATAAAGATAATACTTACCTTCATTTTCTTCCCTTTTTATATTAACTACATAAGTACCACTTTCTAATTCTCTATGCATTTCATAAATTCTTAAAGGATTTTCCTTTAAATCTTTATATTCCTTATAGATTAAAAGTTCAACTTTTTTTGCTGTAGGCGCCCATAACTTTAAAGATATATTTTTCTCATTAAATCTTACTCCTAAATCCTTTCCTATATAGTAATAATTATTTAAAAAGTCTCTAAAAAAAACTTTACCTCCTAAAAACATACTAGAGGCTCTAACTTCTAATAAATCTCTTGGGTCTATATAAAACTTAAGATTTGTCAAGCTAATCTCTTTTTCCTCTACCTTAATAGTAAATAAGGACTCATCTATTTTTATTCCATTTTTATAAAGATAATATTTTACTCCTATTAAAGGTTTGTGAGATAAATAAATCTTTATTGTATGATTATTATCCATTACTGCAAATATTATCTTTGGTATGCTCTCCTTTATAACTTCCTTTAAAGAAAAAAATAATTTTTCATTTTTATATAAAGAAAATAGATTTTTCTTTTCCTTATTTAAAGAAAAGGTTATACTCTGCTCTTCCCATAAATTTATACTTCCTTTTTCTAAAAGACTTTTTCTTAATATAAAATTTTCATCATTTAAAAATGCCCCAACTCCCATAGAGGTTTTAATATTTAATTTAATTTCTTTTCCCTCAATATTTCTTCCAAAACTCCATATATTCCAATTAAAGTTCTCTCCAAAGTAATCTTTTTCTTCTTTAATAAACTGAAAAAAACATCCCTTATCCTTTTCATCTATAATTTCTATTTCTTTATAAGCACTTATATTGCTTACAGGGTCAAAGGCTTTTATTAAAATCTTACTTTCCTTATTAAAATTCTTTTCTAATTTTAATATTCCATCTTTTAAAGTAACTCCTTCTAAGTTCCCTTCTATAGATAATATATTTTCTTCAATTTTTATATTTCCAAAAAGTGATTTTTTAATAACCACTAATTCAACAGGATAAAAAACAGATAAGCTATCTCTTGAAGATATGATTTCTAAATGCTCTTTAAAAGGCTCCCAAAAAAAATTAAATAATTCTCCCTTTTCTTCTTGGTTTTTTATAAGTATTTCCTCTCCCTCTAAATTAGTTACAAGATATCCATAATTATAAATTCCCTTCTTTAATCCTTCTAAAAATGTAATCTCTTTATCTAAATATACTTTTCCACTATTTTTATCTAAAGCAAAATTTAATTTAAAGTTCTCTTTTTTTTCCCAAGAATTAAAATCTCCAACTAAATAAGCTTTAGCTACATCTTTTAAAAAGGCTCTTACTCTTATGGTATTAGTTAAAGGACATACCTCTATGTAGTAATCATTTTTTTCATAAGAAAAACTTTTCTCTACATATTCAAACATAAAATACACCTCTATTACTTTTTATGTAATTTAAGGCTACTATATATACTTCATTAAAATATATTAGTAGCCTTTATATATTACTTAACTCTTAAAACTAAAGCAGCTAAAGGAGGAACCTTAACCTTTATTGAAAATTTAAACTCTTTAAAATCCTCCTTATAAGCTTTTAAATATGTTTCACCCATAACATTTCCTGCTCCACCATACTTTAAAGAATCTGTATTAAAAACTTCAAAATACTCTCCCTCTAAAGGAACTCCTATCTTAAAGTCATAATAAACTACTGGTGTAAAATTGCATATAAATATTAATAAGTCCTTTTTATTTTTTCCTTTTCTTATAAAAGAAAATACACTTTGATTAAAATTATCTGCATCAATCCATGCAAAGCCCTCTTTATCATAATCTAATTCCCAAAGGGCTTTATTTTCTAAATAAAACTTATTTAAACTTTTGAAAAAGTTATGAGTTTTTTTATGAATTTCAAACTCATCAATAACCTTCCATTGAAGTTCTTCCCACTCTCTCCATTCAACAAATTGAGCAAATTCACTTCCCATGAAAATCAACTTTTTCCCAGGATGCCCCATCATAAAAGAAGCATATAATCTTAACCCAGCATATTTTTTCCAGTTATCTCCCCACATTTTGTCTACAAGAGATTTTTTTCCATGTACAACTTCATCATGGGAAATTGGCAAAATAAATTTTTCATTATAGTTATACATCATTGAAAAATTAATCTTATTATGATGATATTTTCTATATATAGGGTCTAAATTAATATAGCTTAAAGTATCATTCATCCATCCCATATTCCATTTATAAGTAAAACCTAATCCTCCTTTTTCAACTTCCTTTGTTACACCTTCCCAATCTGTAGACTCCTCTGCTATAGTAATAGCTCCTTTTCCTTCTTTCTTTATTATGGTATTTAATTCTTTTAAAAAAGCTATTGCCTCAAGATTTCCATTATCTCCATAAATATTAGCTTCCCACTCTCCATAATTTCTTCCATAATCTAAATAAAGCATATTAGAAACTGCATCTACTCTTAAACCATCTATGTGAAATTCTTTTATAAAATACATTGCATTAGATAATAGAAAAGATTTAACCTCTAATCTTCCTAAATCAAAATTACAAGTTCCCCAGCCCTTATTATTAGCCTTCCAAGAAGCTTCATACTCATAAGTTGGAGAACCATCAAACATGTATAATCCATGTTCATCTTTACAAAAGTGACTAGGAACCCAATCTAAAAATACTCCTATATTATTTTTGTGAAGCTTATTTACAAGAGTTTTAAATCCATTTAAATCTCCATATCTACTTGTTACAGAATAATATCCACTTCCTTGATATCCCCATGAGGCATCTAAAGGATGTTCATTTATAGGCATAAGTTCTACATGAGTGTATCCCATTTCCTTTATATATTTTGGTAATAAATCACTTATTTCTTCATAAGTTAAAAACTCTCCATTTTTTCTTCTCCAAGAACCTAAATGTAGCTCATATATATTTACAGGTTTTTTATCTAAACCTTCTTTTTCTCTTTTATTTAACCATCTTTTATCAGCCCATTTAAACTTTTTTTCTTTAATTAATATAGATGCTGTATTTGGTCTTAATTCTGATTTAAAAGCATAGGGGTCAGCTTTATAAACTATATTATTTCTAAGCTCATTTAAAATAGCAAATTTATACTTTGAATTTTCTTCTAGTTTTTCTATAAATAAAGACCATATTCCTTTTTCATTTATTTTTTTCATAGAATATTCTTCTTTAACTTTCCAATTAGTAAAGTCACCAACAATATATACTTTACTAGCTTTAGGTGCCCAAGTTGTAAACCTAACCCCTCTTTTTCCATTTTCTTTTACAAAATGTGCTCCCATAAAATTATATGCTGAAAATTCTTTTCCTTCTAAAAATAACTTAAACTGACTTATAAAATCTTCATTTTTTAAATTGCTCTCCCTTTCGGTAACGTTACCATTTTTATTTTCCGTAACTTCCTCACAAATTCTCATCCTTAATAACCCTCTCCTTAAAAGTGTAAATATACAATATTTTGATTTTATTATACTATTTTCCATTTAAAATTACAATTGATTGTACCATTTTTTTCCTATATTTTCTTTGTAACTAATTCTCTATCTTTTACAATAAAATTTTTTTCTTTATTTAATTCTATTTTACTTTGAATTATTCCTAAAACATCTAAAAGTACTATTCCAATTACACTTTGCCTTGCTAAAAAAATATATTTATTTCTACTAAACTCCTGTATTTCATAGTAAGTATTTATATCAGAAAGTGCAGGATTTAAATTTAATTTAACTCTGCCCTCTTCATCATATATAAGATTTAAGTATTCCCTATCCTTAGAAGAAATATCTATAATATACTTCTCCTCCTTATTATAAATTATAGATACTTTATAATTTTCAATATATCTTATTCTTGGTCTTTCTTTTTTAACAATATCCCATTGGTCTAATAATAAAATTATTTCTCCATTATAATATTCATATAATAATAATATAGCTACATTTCCAGAGCCTTGAAATTTTCCTTTTATCAAAATAAAATCTTTTCCGTCTCCCAAAAAATCCCCTAAAAAAATCTCCATATTATATC
Organism: Clostridium sp. TJA032; assembly: GCF_058310275.1. Lineage (NCBI taxonomy): Bacteria > Bacillati > Bacillota > Clostridia > Eubacteriales > Clostridiaceae > Clostridium > Clostridium sp. TJA032. The sequence goes on from NZ_JBZEFB010000001.1 coordinate 903,463, forward strand.
CACCATAAGGCAATCTTTTGCTTATTAATTTCTTTTCTTCCTGTAAATAAAGATTTATTTCAAGTTCTTCTTGAAACCCGTCCTCACTTAAAGGATAGTAACTTATTAAATCAACTTTATCTTTAGAATTCTTTCCTCTTATATGTCCTATCTTTGAATCTAAAATTACCATATTTAAAATCCTCTTCTAAAGTAATATACCTTATATTAATTTATGCAAAAATATAATTAAAGTAACTTTTAAAATAAAATTCTCTTACTTTATTTGTTAATTAAATATTTTATATTTTTTTTAAAATTAACTCTTTATAAAAAAGTATTCTTCAAAGTATAATAGAAAAGAAATATTTTATTTATAAAATTTTTCATCATAAACTAAATAAAATTTGGAGGTAAATATGGACTTTAATAGAATTATTAATTTCTCAACAGAAGTTGGCACTTTAATGTTAGAAAATGGTGCTGAAACCTATAGAGTTGAAGAAACAATGAGCAGAATATGCTTAGCTTATGGTGTAGAAAAAGTAGATGTTTTTGTTATTCCTACAACCATTATAATAACTATAAAAACTTGTAAAAATGCTATTTCTAGAACTACTAGAATAAAAAGTAGAAGTATTAATTTAGATAAAATAGCTAAATTAAATAACCTTTCAAGAGAAGTAGCCTTTAATGAAGTTTCTATTGACGAAGCCGAGGAAGAACTTAATAAAATTTCCTCTGAAAAAGAATATCCCTTAAAAATAAAAATTCTTGGATATTTACTTTCAGCTTCAGCTTTTACTCTTTTTTTTGGTGGGAATTTAAAAGATTCTATAGTATCTGGATTTATAGGAGTTGTTCTTTGCCTTCTTGCTTATGTTTTTAATATTTTAAAAACCAATAACTTTTTTATTAACATAATATCAGGTGCCTTAACCTCTTTACTAGCTTATGTAGCTGTAAGACTTAATATTGCACCTAACTTAAATGAAATAATAATAGGTGCCCTAATGCCCTTAGTTCCTGGACTTGCTATAACAAACTCTCTTCGTGATATAATAGCTGGTGATTTAGTTTCAGGAAGTGCAAAATTTATAGAAGCTTTTTTAATAGCTGTTGGAATTGCTATTGGAAGTGCTAGTATTTTATCTATATTAATAAGCCACTATGGAGGTATGAGTATATGAATACAATAATCTTAAACACTATATATGCCTTTTTTAGTTCTTTAGGTTTTGCTTTGATTTTTAACATAAAAGGAAGAAATCTTTTTTTTGCTTCCTTATGTGGGGGATTAGGTTGGTTTGTTTACCTTTTTTCAAACGAATTTATAATTGCAAATGAAAGTTTTAACTATTTCTTGGCAGCCCTTTGTATAGGATTGTTTTCTGAAATTTCAGCTAGAAAACTAAAAACTCCTGTCCTTGTATTTTTAGTTTGTGGAATTATTCCTCTAGTTCCTGGTGGTGGAATGTTTTATACAATGCTAGAAACCTTAAAAGGAAATATAAATAAGGCTTTAGCCTTAGGCTGTAACACCTTAATGTTAGCTGGTTCTATAGCAACAGGTCTTGTTTTAGTTTCATCCTTTACAAAATTATATTATGCCTTAAAGAAACTTATAAATAGAAAACTTAAAAAAGCATAGATTTTAGTAAAAGTCCTAGAAAAATTTCTAGGACTTTAAAATTTCCTATCTTAAATAATCATTTGCTTCTGAATCCCATGATATGAAATAATAAACATCCATTAAGTTGTCAAACTCATTTTTTACAAAATCTAATATTTCATTTTTTGAATTACTTGCATGATTTTTTTCATAATCTTTTCTTATAGTTAGAGTATATTTTTCTCCACTATCTGTATATTTTATTATATCCTCTACATAATCTGATTCATCATCATAATTTTTAAAATTATCATCCTTTATTAAATATAACTTATACCCTTTACTTTCTAAAGCCATAAGAATATTTTTAAACTTTTCCTTTAATCTATAATCTGTTCTTATTTTATTTACAAGATTTCTTTGCTCTATATTTCCATACTTATCTAAATAAAGAGCTGTATTCCATGAATTAGCATCTAATCCAAGTTCTATACGAGGAATATAATTAAATACCATATCCTCTTCTATTCTATTTCCTTCTATGTTATTAAATAAATTTAAAAGTTTAATAAGCTTTCTAACATCTGCTCTATTCTTTCCATAAGATAAATAAACTCTATCTACACATTCATTATTAACTCTTTTTAAAGGCCAAGTTATACTAGTTATGTATTGCTTTTCCCAATGTGAACTTAGTCCTCTAGAATCCATAAACTCAAAAAGCCCTAAATTATTAAGCTCTCTTAATTTTTCTGCAACAAGTCTTCTTTTTTCTAAGGTAATATTATCCTTATCTTTAGATTTTTCTATATCAAAAGCCTTAAAATCACTTTCTAAAAAAAAGTTTCCCATAAATTTATACCTCCTTAATAAAACTTAATTTCCTTATGCCTTATTAAATATTTATTCTATTATACCCCTCTTAAAAATACATTAAAAATATTCTATTTTGATAAATTTTAGAATAAATAATAGTTTTTTTATTTCTATTTAAAAACTATTATAGTATTCTTAGTAAATAAAAAATAATTTATAGCTTTTTTTAAAAAACACTATAAAAATTACCTTTTTTATATAAAAAGTAAAATTTTTAAAAACAAAAGAGCCTTTTTTAAAAAGACTCTCTTTTAAATATAAATATTTTTTATTTTTTCTCAAGATTATCCTTTGAATTTGCAATCAAAAAGCATAAATCAATAAATATTTCTGGTAAAGACATAAATTTAGGATAAGCTAAATATCTAGGACTCCATATAGGAGAAAATTTTGATTTATATCTTCTTAACCCATCAAAACTATAAAATATATTTCCACTATTATAAACTAACCTAGCTAATTTTTCTTGCAGATGAGAATGATTGTTAAATCCTACATTAGATAAGGGTGCTTCTCCTAAACTAAAATACTTATACCCCTTTTCTTTAAAGAATATAAATAAATTTAACATTAAATAATCCATAGATGCATTTGGTGCATTCTTATTAATTCTCATTAAATCAATAGCTACAGTTTTTCCTCCATCAAAGGCATCCATTATACTTACAAAACCTACAATCTTATTTTCATCATTTTTCTTTAATATAGCTACTGGAGATTTTTGTATATAATCTTCACTAAACCACCCTAAAGAAAAGCCTTTTTCCTTTCTATCACCTAACCATTTATCAGAAATCTCCTTAAGTTCTTTTATAGTTTCACAATTAAAAGGTGGATTTATTATAGAAAAAGAATATCCTTCTCTTTCAACTCTTCTTAAAGTATTTCTAAAGGAGCTTTTCTTAGAACCACTTAAATTAAATTTTTCTAAATCTATTTTAGCTTCCTCTCCTAACTTAAAAAAATAATAACCTGCATCATGGTAAACAGAAAAATTTTTCTCCTCAATTTCATAAAAGACTAAATCATATCCATATAAATCAGTAAAATCTTGAAATTCTTCTATAGCACTATATAAATTCTTTTCCTTAGCAATAGGGTCTCCTAAGACTATTATTTTATCCTTATACTTACTATACATTATTAAAGATTTTCCCTCATTTGCAAAAAATACTTTTTTATCCTTTAAATAAAGCAAGTGAGAAAAAATATTACCATAATCTATACTACTTAAAAACTTAGAAATTTCCTCTAGATTTGCATCTTTATATAACTTATCTTTTTCTATTTTAGGCATAGTTATATACCAAATTATTAAAAATATAAAAAATGTTATGTAAGTAAATAGAGCTATCTTTAAGTCTCCCTTTGTACTTTGAATAAAATCTACATAATACTTATAATCCTTAGTAAAATGTATATTAAACTTATGTATAAAATTTGCAAAAACTACTATAGAAACACAAACAATTGCTAATATTGCACTTAACTTTGTAAACTTAATAGGAATACTTTTTCTATAAAAACGTCTTTTTGATAGTAATAAAAATATTGTTACTATTAAAATAAAAATTCCCTCTTTATAGTCTAAATCTTTTATAAAGGCAAAGGCTCCTCCTACTACAAGTAAAACTAAGGTTACATAATAAGCCCTTTTAACCTTAAAAAAGACCTCCTTAGATGTCATAAGTAACATAAGTCCTATTAAAACAGAGGCTCTATGAGAAAATCTTAAAAAAGATAAACTATAAATATTATCTAAAAACTTTATTTTATAAAATATACTAGGATAAATTCCTGATATTATTAGAACAACTCCACTTATAAAAACTAATACTGAAACTACTATTATTGATAAATCTCCTAATATCTTATAGTTTTTTAAAAGCCTTTTTACGTTTTCATAGTTCTTCTTATCTAATATAAAGTTAATAATATTTTTTAAGTGCCTATAACTTTTTTTAATTGAATCCCACATGTTATCTCCTTTCATTTTTAAACAAAGAAAAAAACCATTTAACAATTTATTCATGTTTAATTGTATATAGTATATATAATTTTATTATTCAAGGCAAATTTAATGTGAATTCTCAAAGTAAAATAAAAATATCTAAATTAATTTTTTTAATTATATAAATTAACATATCTTTCTATGGATTTTTTAAACTCTAAAACACTTATATACTTAGATTCTCTTAAAACTTCTTTTCCATCTATATATAGTATAATTGCAGGAAACATAAATATACCTAGTTGAGAAACTATCTTTATATTTTCCTCTGCTTTAAGTTCTACTATTTTCACATTTTCATAATTTTTCACAAGACTTTCTATTTTAGGTTTTAATGCACTACATGCAGTACAAGTCGTTGTACTTAAATATACAATTCTTATTCCTTTTTCTAATACAAAATCTTCAAATTCTTTATCACTTTTTAAAATTTTCATATTATTCCTTCCTTTTTTTATATATTTAAGGGGATGAATTTTAAAATTCATCCCCTTAATTAATATTTATTTAACCTCATGAGTTGTCATATCACCAGACTTTAAGGCTTTTCTTTCAAGTATTAGATTTTTAACTAAAACATCTATAGTCCAATTAATAGAAGTTTCCGTAACCATTGCAACTAAAGGTCTTTGTATTCCTACCTTTTTTAAATTCTCTAAAAAGATATGAACCTTACCTGGTGCTATTGCATTAAAAATTATAGCTCTCTCTTTAACCCCTTCTCCTTGAACAGCTTTCATTTCATTATCTAATATATCTTTTATTACTTCTTCTCCATTTTTAGAGCTTAAAACTATTTGGTCTTTTATTCCCATTATTCTAGCAAAGTTTTGTATTTTTTTTAACTCTTTATTTCCAAAGTTATATAATATAACGCAATTTCTTCCTTCTTGTTCACTTCTATCTGATATATCTATTCTTTCAAATGACATAATAAACTTCTCCTTCAATAACAAATTGTAATTATTAATTAATATAAATTATACCATAAGTAAATAGATAATTATATAAGCTACCTCTTTTATTTAATCAACACCTATATTTAAAGAATTTAAGTACTCCTTTATATTATTACTCATAAATACTGAAGACATACAGGCAAAATCATCAGCACCACTTTTTAAAACCTCTCTAAAATTTAATTCGTTTATTCCTCCCAAGGCAACAACCTTACATTTTACTCTTTCTTTAACTTCAGTTATAAAATTAACACCTTTAGGCTCCACCTTTTCTTTACATTTAGTTTTAAAAATAGGAGATATTAAGATGTAAGAAACTCCTAAATTATCTACATAAATAGCTTCCTTAAGAGAATGAACAGAAACTCCAACCTGAAGTTCTTTAAGCCTATCTATATTTTCTATAAAATCCTTAAAACTCAAATGAATATGCTTTTCTCCTAAAATTTTAATTGCTTCTAAATTAGAATTTATAATTATATTTGTATCAGAACTCACTACGGTTTTTATTTCCCTATAAATTTCTATTAAATCTTCTAAATTTAAATCCTTCTCCCTTAATATTATATTTTTAATTCCTTTTGTAGCACTTTCTTTTATTACTTTAAAGTATTTTTCCTTGCATACTAAATTTCTATTTGTTATTAAAAACATACCTAACTCCTAAAATCTATGCCAATCTTTAAATATAGGTTGATAACCTTGTTTTTTTATTAAGTCCTTAACTTCTACAACAGAACTTTCATCACTTATATAAAATTGTCCTGTTCCTTTTTCTTTTAAAGAATGTCCTCCAACCTCTGTAGAAACTCCAGCACTTAATTTATTAACACCTAAAGGAATCAAATTTTTTCTAAACTCTCTATCTTCTCTAGTAGATATATTTATAGTTCCTTGTGGATCAAAAAGTCTGTAAGCTAAAAGGGCTTGAACTAAATTTTTATCTAAAACTTCCTTTAAATTTTCTTTTCCTCCATAACAAGGTCTAATTCTAGGAAGTGAATAACTTATATCAATATGAGGATATTTATCTCTTAAATACTTACCATGCATTGCTGTAAAAAATGCATCTATTCTAAAATCACTTAAGCCTAATAAAGCACCAATTCCTAAAGTTCTAATTCCAGCTTTTATCCCTCTCTCTGGTGCATCTAATCTAAACTTATAATTTTTTTTAGGACCTTTTAAGTGTACCTTTTCATATACACTTTCATCATAAGTTTCTTGATAAATAGTAAGTCCCTCTGCTCCTACTTTAACAATTCTCTCATACTCTTTTTCTGTCATTGCATATACCTCTATTGTAATAGATGGAAATTTACTACTTAAAATCTTAATAGCCTCTTCTATATATTCTACTGGAGTATGATATTTACTTTCGCCTGTAAGTATTAAAATATGCTTAAAACCTTCTTTAGAAATTAATTCTCCTTCTATTTTTATTTCTTCTTTACTTAGCCTTTTTCTAAATATTTTGTTTTCTATATTATAGCCACAGTATGAGCATTTATTTATACAATAATTAGAAATATACATAGGTGTATATATTAATACTGTTTTCCCAAAATATTTTAAAGAAAGATTTCTTCCCTCTTTAGCCATTTCCTCTAAAAGACTTTCAGCTAAAGGAGAAAGTAAATTTAATAAATCATAATAATCCTTATTTCTTTTATAAATACTTTTTAAAATATCTTCTTTTTTTACTAAGGAAAAATATTTGTAAAAATCAAAATTTCTATATTTTTTTATTACTTCATAAAAACTCAAAGAAAACCATCTCCTATCCTAAAAAACCAGTAAGAGGAGAAGAGGCATTTCCAAATTTTGATTCATTCCCCAATTTAGCCTCATAAGCTAATCTTCCTCCCTTTACTGCCATAGAAAAAGCCTTAGCCATGCTTACAGGATTGCAAGAAGATGCTATAGCTGTATTAACTAAACAAGCTGCAGCTCCCATCTCCATAGCTTCCATAGCCTGTGATGGTTTTCCTATACCTGCATCAACTATAATTGGAATATCTAATTCATCTATCATTATTTGAATTAGTTCCTTTGTTTTCAAGCCTCTATTACTTCCTATAGGTGCTCCAAGTGGCATTATAGCTTTTGCTCCAGCTTCTATTAATTTTCTTCCTACATAAAGATCTGGGCACATATAAGGAAGAACTATAAACCCCTCCTCTGATAATATCTTTGTAGCCTTTATTGTTTCTTCATTGTCAGGAAGTAAATACTTAGAATCTGATATAATCTCTATTTTTATCCAATTTCCACAGCCCATAGCTCTAGCTATTTTAGCTATTCTAATTGCTTCTTCAGCATTTTTAGCACCTGATGTATTAGGAAGCAAAATTATATCCTTAGGTATATTTTGAAGAATATCTTCCTCCTTATTATCTAAATCTATTCTTCTTAAAGCTAAAGTTATAACATTAGCACCACTTCCCTTTAAAATATCCTTTATCATCTTATTTGAAGGATACTTACCACTTCCAACAAAAAGCCTATTTTTTATCTCTACTCCACCAATTATTAATTTATCCAAAATACTCTACTCCTTTTATACTAAATTAAATATTATATAATTTATTGATTAAGTATATTTTTAAATTTTATTAAAAGCTATATCTATAACTAGATTTGCCATATGATTTGCACATATAGCTACTCTAGGTGCCATTAATCCACACCCTTCCTTAGCCTCATTTATAAAATCACCACAAATATAAAATCTTTCTGTTATCTTTTTTGTTTTTATTAAGTTAGAATCAAAAAAACCAGCCATACCAGAAGAAGAAATCAAAAACTTATCAGTTATATTCTCTAAGAAATAATTAGCCAATAAAGCTTTACTCTCTGCTCTATCAAAGGCCTCTAATATGATGTCCCCCTTATTTAATAATTTCATATTATTCTTTTCTAGCTTTAAATTTAAATCACAAACCTCTATAAAAGGATTTATTCTCTTTAAATTTTTCTTTAAAGCCTTTACCTTATATTCTCCAATATCCTCTATATAATATTGTTGTCTATTTAAATTAGAAGGTTCCACTAAGTCAAAATCTATTAAAATTATTTTTCCAACGCCTATTCTACTTAAAGAAATTGCAATATTAGAACCTAGTCCTCCACAACCTGCTATTAATACCTTAAGATTTTTAAGTTTTTCATAAACTCCTGGAGTATGTCTACATATCATAAGCTCCTCTAACTCTTCTCTTTTAGGCATTACTCCCTTTTTAATAAAAACAATTCTATCTCCTTCTTCAAGAAACTTGTCCTCTTCAACAGGAAAGCCATTTAATATAATAATATTAGAATCTGAAAACTCTTTTTCTTTTAAAGAATACACTGTTATTTTTTCCTCTAATACTCTCCATTTTTCATTAACCTTTATATTCATATATTCCTCTCTTAATACTATCCTCCACCAACAAAGGCAATAATCTCAATTTTATCTTCCTCATTAAGTATAAATTCATTGTACTTATTTGAAGGAACTATATCTTTATTAATTTCAACAACAACTCTTTTACTACTTATTTCTAGTAAGTTCAATAAATCAAGTACTGTATTTATATTATTCTTTTCTAAATACTTACCATTAACAATCATATTCTCACCTCTTTTCTTATTTTTAAGATTATTTACACCAACAAAAAAGGTTTAGCTTTTATTGCTAAACCTTTTAAAATATATTTTCTAATTAATCATAAAATATTTTTAGTATGAAAAATATAAGATTAAAATATACTTCCCTACGTTGGTACTAACCAAATCAGGTTCTTAGAGTTAGAATTTAAATTCCTCTCAGCCTTAAAGGCACCCCTAGCAATATCTTAAAATTATTTGTTTTTATTTATCATACCTTAAAAATTAAATTTTATCAATTAATTTTTTCCTTTTTTTCCATTTTTCTGTTTTTCATAGTTATTAAATCATTATTTAATAATAATGTTAATATAAATCCTATTAAAGCTATAATAGAACAAGTTAAAAACAACTTAGTATAACCTGTATTCATTGTACTTTGAAAGGCAGTTTCTATAGCATTTTTAGCTCCCTCTAAACTTTTCATATAGGATTTTTCTATAGCCTCTATATTAACATTAGGATTATTTAAAAATTTATCTCTTAACACTATAAATTGTCCATTTACCATTTCTTTTATAATGCTAAAAATATTAGTTACACTAGCATTTCCTATGGAGTTTGAAAAATTTGAACCTCCTCCTAAAGAGTTCATAACATTAGACATTCCACCCTCTAAAGGTGGCATAACCTTTTGTAATGCTTCTGGAACCTTTCTTCCTGCATCAGAGATAAAATTAATAAGAATATTTGGAGATACTGCAATTCCTATAGATTTAACTAAAGATACTGCTGATTGTCCAACTGTAGCTTCATTATCTGGAACTAAGCTAAGCATTAAGTAATTTATTGGAGTTCCCATAGAAAATCCTAAACCAAAGCCCATAATACCTAAACCTACAATTAAATTAAAAATTCCTGGATGTTTAGTTGTTATATATCCTTGATAGAGGTTTCCTATAATAACTAAGGCCATCCCTATTAAAAGCACTTTTTTAACACCTATTTTATCAATAAATTTTCCTCCTAAAGGAGCTGCTATTCCAACAAATATTGCAAAAATAGTAACTATATATCCTCCACTTCCCATTGGAGTTTTTAGTATATTTTCACTAAATTGAGGAATAAATACTGTAGCCATTAATCCACAACCTACAACAAAACTTAAAATTAAAGTTATGGCTATTTCTTTATTTGTAAAATAAGATAAGTTTATTACAGGGTCCTCTGCTTTTCTTTCTACAAAAACTAATATTGGAATTGATATTATAAATATTAAAAGATATGGCCAAACCTCTAAGGATTTTATTGAATTAATAAAATCATAAAATTTTAAATTAGTAGCTCCATACATTAAGGATAGTATTAATACTGTTAGTACTAAAGAACCTAAAACATCTAATTTTTTAACTCCCTTAGAAGAAGTATTTTCTTCTAATTTTCTTGCCATAAAAAGTATAATTATACTAATTGGAACATTTACTAAAAATAAAAACCCCCAGTTTTTATCACCGAAAATAGAAAGTATTCCAGAACCTAAGGTTGGTCCTACAACTGTAGCTATTCCATAAACTCCACCTATCATTCCTAAGGCTGAGCCTCTTTTTTCAACTGGAAATGATGTTCCTATGTATGCTGTAGCGATTGGCATTATACCACCACCACCTATAGCTTCTATAACTCTTGAAACAAGTAAAAAAGTATAGCTATTTACATAATCTGATATACCACAAAGTAAAGAACCTAGACAAAAAAGTGATATTGAAACCATATAAACTTTTTTTCTTCCATACCTATCAGATAATTTCCCCATAAGTGGCATAGATACTGCATAGGCTAAAGTATATATTGTTACAACCCACACACTAGCATTTTGTGAAACCTTTAATCCATCAGCTATAATATCTCTTGCAGGAGAAACTATTCCAGAATCAATAGCTCCCATAAAAATCCCTAATAAGAAGACCGCCATGGTAATTCCAACTGATTTCTTCTTCATTTTTTATCATCCTTTCATAAGCTTTCTTAAATTCTAGTGTGATTTTTATTAATATTATTCTCTTAAATATTATTAATAAACTTCACAATGAACTAGGTTCAGTTTACTACCATAATTTAATAAAATCAAAGTTAGAATTTTCTTAAATTGTTTCAAAATATATTAAAACTACCTGCTTATTTCATTTTTATTCATATTTAGTTAATGTTTTATTAATATTATAATTTTATAAATTTCTTTTCTTTTTATTTATAAAATTATGAAACCTATAAATATTACTTCTAATATTTATAGGTTTCATTTTCTATCTTTTTATATTTTTAATTTCTTCTTTTAATTTTTTAATTTCTTCCTCTTTTTCTCTTAACTTATCTTCATAATATTTATCTTTATTATCTAAATTATTATTTAACATATTTATTAAAGAGGCCATTTCATCTGCACTTCCTACAATTCTATTAAAAAGTAAAAGATTAGATTTTAAAATCTCTGGTATTTCATTATGAGAATATCTTAATCTATGGTCAATTTCTCCATATCCTTCCTCAAAAATAGTTCTAACTTGAATTTCTGCAATAACTTTTTGATTAGTAGGATAACATTCTACAAGATAATGAACTGACCTATACCCAGATTGTCTTGATATAACCTCAATTCCTAAATCATCAAAGATACTCCTATCATCTCCATCTCTTATATTAGCTGTTATTTCAATAACATCCCAAGTTTTTATTATAAAGTCATGTATATCCTTCCATTGGTCTTTAAATATATGTAAAACCCTTATACCTATTAAATCTGTTATTTCATTTTTATAGTTCTCTTCATTAAAATCAAAATCTTCACCATACTTTTCTTTTCTATTTTTTGTTTTTCTAATTATTTTTTCTATCAATCTTTCAGGATTTTTTATCCTTGATTTAACAGAATGAACATTTTCATTAGAACGAAGTATATTTGCTATAAATTCTGCTTGATTATAATAGGAATCTTCATAATTTACAAAATCATTATATATGTTTTGTAAGGTTTCAAATTTAATTTTATTTTTTTCTATATCAACTTTTGAATGAGGATATTTTTCAAGAAAAAACTCCTTATCTAAGCTTCTCATAATTATCTCTCCCTGTCTTAACTTATTAAAAATTATTATAGATAAAATTATTATTTCTTTTTATCTATTAATTTTTTTAAATCCTCTAAACCTAAATCAATTTCTTCCCTAGAAAAATTATATCTTTTAAGTTCTTCATCACTTTTGCTCTTTAATAAGTTATACATTTTTTCACCAATTTCATATATCTCTATAGATGGATTTTTCTCTGCTTCTTTAAATAGCATATCTTCAGCTTCTTCAATTTCCCCCTTAGATATTAATCCTCTTAAAGTTATCCAAAATATATCATCCTTTGAATAAGTATAAGATAAAGAAAAATCATTTTCTCCATCATCATTTAATAAAAATCCCATTAAAACACCTACTTTTATATTTCATTTGTTTATTTAAAAATCTTTAAATACTCTCCATATCCCTTTTCTTCTAATTCTTCCTTTGGAATAAACTTTAAAGAAGCAGAATTTATACAGTATCTTAAGCCTCCTAAATCCTCTGGTCCATCACAAAATACATGACCTAAATGAGAATCCCCTAATTTACTTCTAACTTCTGTTCTAATCATTCCATGACTTTTATCAACCTTTTCTTTTATCACACTTCTATCTATAGGTTTTGAAAAAGCTGGCCATCCACAGGCTGAAGTAAACTTATCCTTTGAAGTAAATAAAGGTTCTCCTGTTGTAATATCTACATATATTCCTTCTTTATCGAAATTCCAATACTCATTTAAAAAGGGTCTTTCAGTTCCATTTTCTTGAGTAACATAGTATTCTTCCTTAGTTAAAATCTTCTTAAGCTGCTCTTTATCTTTCTTTTTATATATCAAAATTATCACTCCTCATCTTAAATTTTTTCAAAATAATTTTTCATACTTTTTATTACTTCCTCTAAAACTTCAATACTCTTAATTACATCTCCCTTTATACATAAAGAATGACCAGCACCTTCTATTTCAATGACCTTTATCCCTAAAGATTTTATTTTTTCTAAATTCTCTGAAGATAAAAATTTATCCTTCCTACCAGTTATAGCTAATCCTTCTTGATAAACTTCCTCTTTAAAGGTTTCATCTATAGGAGTTAAGTATATATTTTTTACATCATAGCTTTTTTTAAGATAATTATATAACTTATTTTGTAAAACTGTTCCTAAACTTTTACCTATTAAAATAACCTTTTTATATTTTTCTCCTTTAAGCTCTAAAACACTAAACAAAATATCTAAAGACTCAAGAAAAACTTCTCTTAAATCCTCTATATTCTCTTTATTAAAGGGTTCTCTACTAACTTGAAAACCATACTCTATTTCTAAACAATCAAAATTAAAATCTAAAGCTAATTGCTTAGAGTAGTTTAAAAACGCCTTATGTAAAGTATATCCAAGTCCAGGTAAAATTACTACTAAAACAGAACTATCATTACAAGTTAATTTGTTTTTAGTAATACAATTCCACATAGACTTTTTTTCTATATTAAAAACTTTCATATAATATTCACCTTCTTTTTAAATTATATTATATAATTATATGTTAATTTTTTTCAAGAAATAAAGATACAAATTAAAACCTTATATAATAAATTTTACTAAAAAAATATTTTATAAAATAAAAAGATATGCTATTTAGCATATCTTTTTATTTCTATTTAATTTCTTCTTTACTTTTTTCAGTATTTTTTATAACCTTAAAATTGTACCCTTCATTTTTATAATAATCTATTATATCTGGTAAAATCTCAACAGTTTTCTCTTTTCCTGCAGCATCATGCATAAGAATTACTACATGATTTTTTCCCTTTGATGTCTTTTTAACATAGTTTAACATTTCTTCCTTTGTATAAGGCTTTCCTTCTGCATCTCCATCTAGAGCATTCCAATCTACGTTTACTATTCCGTTTTTAGCTAAAACTTCATCAAATTCCTTAAGAGATGGGTCTTTGTAATATTTTCTACTTCCATATCCTCCTGGCATTCTTAAAACTCTACAATCAAATTCTTCTCCTAAAATTCCTTTCATTATAGAGTTAGTTTTATTAAACTCCTCCATAAAATAATCAATGTTTAATTGGTTTCCTGGATATAACTTCTTAAAATCATGGCTATAACTGTGATTTGCAATTGCATTTCCACTTTTTAATTCCTTTTTTAAATAATCTTGTCTTTTTGAATCTTTCTCTATGCTACTTCCTAAAACAAAGAAGGTAGCATGTACACCTTTTTCCTCTAATATATTTAATATTTTTTCTGTGGAATTAGAAGGACCATCATCAAAGGTTAAGAAAACCTCTTTCCCTTCTCCTTTATATGTATCATTTGCCATGCTTTCTACATCTTTAGCATCAACAGAATAGTCTAAAGCCCCATATATAACATTCATTCCTGGAACTATATCATCTAAATTTGGTTTCTTTACAGGCTCTACCTCTTCACTAGCCTTTGAAGTTTTATTAGCTAAATTGCTTCCTATAGCTGTTACTATTTTTATACCTAGGAAAAGTAAAAGTATTATAACAACTACCCCTAAAATTATTTTTAAAATTCTATTTCTTTTAGAATTTCTCTTTTTAGAAAAAATATCCTTACTCATCATTTCCTCCTATACATATGATTTTATCCTTCGTTAAGACTTAACTTTCAACTTAAATTTATTTAAATATAGAATTAGCCTAAATATTATTATATATCAAATTTAAAAATTTTTCCTAAAAAATAAATCCTAAAATAAACTTTTAGGACTTATTTTTAACTTAAATTATTTTTAAAATAAAGCATTCCATAAATACTTATTGATATTAATAAAAGTATTATTTGTAAAAAGGATATATAGTCTATTAAATATTCATTAACTTCTCCATATATAAATATTCTTCTAAATAACTCTACAATTAAAAATATAGTTAGGGTTTTAAAATAGGCCTCTTTTTTTATTAAATAACTTCTATAACATATGTAAATAAGGTAAATAATACAAAATACTACTATAAAGCTTATGATAAAATCCTTATCTATCATTAAATTTCCTCCCTATTAAACTATATTAATTTACATTTATATAATTTTATTTTACAATAAAACTTGCTAAATAAATATAAAGGATGGATTAATAATGAATAAGTTTAATAAAATATTAACAACTATAGTTATATTAATTATATCTATAGCTTTATTTTTTCTCTATAAGTTTAATCTCTTAAGTCTTGACTCTTTAAGAGAGGTAATTATAAATTCTGGATATTTCGCTCCCTTAATTTATATAATAGCCTTCTCCCTAGTTCCTTTAACTTTTTTCCCAGATTCTCTTTTAGCAATCTTAGGTGGAAGTTTATTTAATCTTTTTTTTGGCTTTCTATATACAAGTATAGGTGCTTTAATAGGAGGAAGTATCTCCTTTTTTATCTCTAGATTCCTTGGCAAATATTTTGTAGAGAAATTAGAAAATAAAAAGCTAAAAAATATACAAGAAATACTAAAAGATAATGGCTTTTTAATGATTTTACTTTTAAGACTAATACCTCTATTTCCCTTTGACCTTATAAGTTATGGTGCAGGACTTACTAAAATTTCCTATAAAGATTTTGCTTTAGGAACTTTAATTGGAACTATTCCTGGTATTTTAGTTTTTGTAAATTTAGGAGCTCAATGGATTAATTTTAATAAAACAAATATATATTTATCTGTAAGCTTATTAATATTGTTTATATTATTTTCTTTCTTTTTAAAAAAGATTTATATAAATAAAACTTTAGAAAAAAGAACTAAAAAAGTAGTCTAAGAAGAATCTTAGGCTACTTTTTATTTTAAATTTATATATTTTTATAAGTACTTATATTTATAGGTTCTATATTATTCTCTCTTGCCCATCTATTAAAAAGATTAAAAACATGCATATCATCTAATTTTTTTCTAATAGAATCCTCTTCTTCCTTTTCACAAACTAAATACTTTTTAAATAATACTCTTTTATTATAATCTAATAAATTTAAAAAATTATCTTGTTTTTCCTTATCCATGCTATTGAATTTATTTTTAAAATCAAAGTTAAAATCTTTCCCTGCCTTTCCACCTTCCTTAGTGAAGCTTTTAAAAGCTAGTTTTATTTTATACATTGATTCAAATAATAAACCAACCCCAAGTAATACTATTCCTATTAAAATTAAAATTTTCATTTAATCACCCCTTAAATATCTTTTTTTAAAATATTTTAATTAAAAAAGAGTATATCAAAATTTAACCTCAAAGAAATTTTACCATAGATTTTCTTTATGAGATAATTTTAATATACCCAAATAAAATATAAATTAACTTATATAATTCATAGGATTTACCCATTGTCCATTTATCATTATACCAAAATGCAGATGTGGTCCTGTACTATAACCTGTTGAACCTACATATGCAATTACTTGTCCTTGATTTACATGCTGTCCAACTTGAGTAGCTAATCTAGATGAATGACCATATAAGGTGCTTGTACCATCTCCATGGTCTATTATAACCATATTTCCATAAGCAGTATTCCATCCTGCCTCTACAACAGTTCCAGCTTTAGCTGCTAAAATAGGTGTTCCATAAGCTGCTCCTAAATCTGCTCCTTGATGAACACTTTTCTTTCCTGTAACTGGATGAGTTCTAGGACCAAAAGGGTCTGTAACTCCACCTGGTGCAGGTCTTATAAAGCCCTTAGAACTTTTAGAAACATTCTCTACAGTTTCCTTCTTTTCTAAATTATCTTTATTAGTACTTTTTACCTCTTTTGAAGAATTATTTTTCTTCTCTTGTACCTTTTTATTTTCATTGATTAAATTATTTATGTATCCAGTAAGATTTGAATTATCTTCCTCATAGCCATTAATCTCATTTAATATAGCTTTTTCTTTATCACTTAAGCTATTTATCTCTTTTTCCTTCTCTTCCTCTAAAGAATTTAACTCTTTTATTTGCCCTTCATACTGGCTTACTAAAGAATCAAATTCTTTTTTCTCCTTTTCTAATTTACTTTTTTTATTTGATAATTCCTCTTGCTGCTTTTTTAAATTATTCTCTTCATTATTTAAATCTTCTTGAACAGATTTAATCTCTTCTATTAATTTATTATCTGTATCTACTATATATTTTATGCTAGATATATTACTTATAAAATCTCCAACATTTTTTGATTCAATCATTATATATAAAAACTGATTGCTTAGATTAGATTTGTAAGCACATCTTATTCTTCCTGAAAGTATACTCTCTTTCTCTTGTTCTTCTTTTTTCTTTTTATCTATGTCTTTTTCAACCTCTTTTATTTTTACTTGAAGATTATCTATACTTTCCTCTAAGGAATTTATATCACTTTTATATTCATCAACTTTTTTTTGAGAAGAAAGTAACTTTTGATTTTTTTCTGCAATTTCTTTCTGTATCTCATCTAATTTACTTTGAGATTTACTTTTCTCTTCATTTATACTATTTTTTTTATCTTTTAAATCATCTATTTTTCCCTTATTACTATTAATTTCTTGCTGTGCTTCCTCTTTGCTTTTAGCATAAACACTAATATTACTGCTATTTATAGAAAAAGCTAATACCATAGTCATACTAAGGATAATAGAAGCTATCTTTTTCTTATTCATAATATTTCACCTATTTCTTCTTTAAGATAAATAATTTTACTAAAATACCATACATCAAATCATTATACACTATAAAAATAAATTTGTTAATATATATTGTATATACAGAAAACTCTTTTAACTTTTAATTTATTTTTTATTAATTTTTATAAATTTATATTTTATATTTTAGCTTTAATAATCTTATTTTAAATTTTATTTATAAATTTTACATAGATTTTATAATAAATAACTCACCAAAACTTATAAAATTTCTATAATGTTATTGTATAAATATTTTGGAGGTTCTTATATGAAGAAAAATGCTTGGGAATACACCTTAGAAATTATATCTTTAATGGGAGATATAGACTATTATAACGATATGTTAAATAAGAGTATTAATAAAAAAGAAAGAGAGATATTTTCTAAAAAGATAGATTCCTTAGAATATGAATTATTCTCTTTAAAATCTAAACTAAAGAATACTTATATTCTTTAAATGAAAAAAAGGTTCAAACTAAGTTGAACCTTTAAATAAACCAATTTATATTCCCAAATATGCCGTCACACTTACAATTTTATACCTGCCTCTCGCAGGTGGGTTCTACTCAAATTAATTCGATCTTCTTCTGTCACAAATGTGAAGTAAAACTTGAAGCCCGATTTCCTTAATTGTTTTGTAAATCCCGTATTTCAAATGTAGGTTAAAATTAATAAGCTTCGCGTACATCTCAGGATTAATTATGCTTTTATTATAACATAAGAAATAAAAAAAGCAACCTTAAATTTTTAGAATATTTTTACTATTTATTTATATATATTTAAAATAAAATACATTTTATTTTAATTCATCTAATATATCATCTACTTCTAATTCGCAATCCTCTGGTAAAAATACTGCTAAGAATTGTTTTCCTGAATAATTGCTAGGCTCTATTTCGTATCCATAAGCCTTTGCTATTATTTCAAAGTCCTCCATAACTTCCTCTAATATTTCTTCTACATTATCTACAGCAATATCATCTAAATAAGGAATAACTCCCTCTAAAATCCATGGATGACTATCCTCTTCATAATCAGTTTCATCCTTTGCACAAGCTTTAGCACCTTGTATTTCAACATCTTCAAAATCATAATAAAACTTAAGTGCAAGTTTATTATCTTCTGAAAACACTTCTTCTATTTCTGTTAAGCCATTATTTGATAAAAAATTTATTATTCTATACTTTTCCATGCTATTTACCTCAAATTAGTATAATAATTTTTTATATTCTTTCTTTACTAATCTAAACTCTTCATCATCTTCAACTAAGTTGTATTCTACAGATTCTCCTACTTTGTCTACTCTAAAAACAAAATCCTCAGCTTCATCTCCCTCTCCTTCTAAAGGTGATAAAACTATGTATTCTTTTTTATTTTTCTCTCCTAAATATATTTTAGCTACAACTTCAAATTCTACCTTATTTCCTTCTTCATCTCTAAAGGCCATTATTTGCTTTTCTTCCATTTTTGTATCCTCCTAAAATTAATCTATTAAAGATGATTTCTCACCCTTATAAAATATATATTCATAATGTAATGCTCTAGTTAAAACTACATAAAGAAGTTTTTTATCTATTTCATTTTCATTATAATTTTTTTCATCTAAATTATAAACTATAGTACAATCAAATTCTAATCCTTTTGTAAGGTAAGATGGTATTATTACTAAATTTAATTCAAATTCTTTATTTTCTTCTTTAATCAAGTCAAAATCAAACTTTGAGTATTTTTTAATAAAAGTTTTTACTTTTTTACATTCTTCAAGAGTTTTACAAACTATTGCTATTGATGTTTTTCCTCTTTCTCTTACCTTATTAACTATTTCATCTAACTTTTCACAGAAATCCTTTGAATTTTTAAAGTTAATCTCCTCTGGCATCATACCATGCCTTAAAACTGGCTTAGCTGGTTTTTCATAAGATTCCTGCTTAAGTAAAACCTTATTTGCATAATTTATTATTTCTACTGTACTTCTATAACTTTGACTTAAATGTTTATACTGTGCTTTACCATTATATATTGATTTAATAAGTTCTTTCCACTCTTTAATTCCTTTAAAAGAATATATTCCTTGTCCTATATCTCCAACTATTGTTAAAGAATTTCCTAAAACCATCATAGATATTACACATAATTGTAAAATTGAATAATCCTGTGCCTCATCAACAACTATATGTTTTAATAAAGTGCTTTCTTCTAAGCCTTCTATTTTGAATTTTAAATAAAGCATAGCAGCTAAATCATCTGAATCTATTATTTTATTATCTATATTATTTGACAAGTTTTCTCTCATATATTCAATTAAATCTTCTTGTATTTTCCCATGGCTTATTTTCTTAAGAAGATTTTCATCTTGGAAAAGATTTTTATAAAGATTAGTCGTATCTATTCCCTTCCATTTGCTAAAATATTCATTAAACTCTTTTCTAGCAGATTTCTTTATTTCTTTTTTATGATTATCTCTCTCATCATAAAGTTCTATTAGCTTCTCTCTTCTTTCTTTACAATCTTCCATGCTTTTTTTTAGTCTAGCTATTTTATATTCAAATTGAAAATCAACTTTATCTAATACCTTTGAAACCTTTTCTCCTAATTTTTTAGAAAAGTAATTTTTTATTTCATCTTTTCTTTTATTTACAGGATACTTTTTTAAATCCTCTAAAAATAATCTTTTTATTTCCTTTGAGTCAAAAACTGAATATCCACAAATTCTTATATTATCTATATTACTATCCTCTTCTTCAAGAATTTTTATATATTTATCTAATATTTCCTTAAATAATATAGAGCCTCTTATATAACTACTTTTTTTCATATATTCAGTTTCTTCTTCATTATTTTCTAAAATCTCTACTAACTTTTTATCCTTACTTATTAGTTTTCCCTTTATACCTAACTTTTTTAAAGCTACCTCTTCAAAAGTTTTTTGATTAATAGAATCAACCCCTAAATTAGGCAATACTTCAGAGATATAATCTAAAAATATTTTATTTGGTGCTATAATTAAAATATCTTCTCCCTTTAAGGTTTCTTTATATCTATATAATAAATAAGCTAATCTATGAAGTGCTACAGTTGTTTTTCCCGAACCTGCTGACCCTTGTATTATTATCGGAGAATTTTTTGGTGCTCTTATTATTTCATTTTGTTCTTTTTGTATTGTAGAAACTACATCTTTTAGTTTAGTTCCTGTACTATTTTCTAAATTTATTCTAAGGAATTCATCTATTAATCCTTCCCCTTCTTCATTAATACCAGATTTTAAAATAATTTCATTTAATCCTTCATCAAAGTATTCTTTTAAATTATAATCTTCATCAAAAAGAAACTTTCTCTTTAAACTAAGCTCCCCTTCAACAATTCCAATTGGTGCTTTATAATAAGCTTCTCCCTGAGTTCCACTATAGTATAAATCTGAAATTGGTGCTCTCCAATCTATTACCTTTTCCTCTCCTTCTAAGATATCTCCAAGGCCACATTTTCCTATATAAAAACTTTCAAAATCTTTTCTATATTCCCTGAAATCTATTCTTGCAAAATAAGGTTTATTATAAGATTCATTAAATTTCTCTTTTTCCTTTGATAAAAAGTTTAAGGATTTTTTAACTATTTCAGCCTCTTGATTATAAGAACCCTTAGATTTTTTATTTAATGCTTCTAACTTTGTACTAGCTTTTATTTTTTCTTCTTCTAATCTTTTTTCTTCTTTTTCAATCCATTTTCTAGTCTCTAGAAGAACTTCTTTTTCATAAGCTAAAGTAGAATTGTAATCCATAAAAAAATCCCTCCCTTACTATGTAGATATTATCTTATTAATCTAAAGAATTAAAGGTGCAAAAGACCTTTTATTTATTAAATGCAAGTTCTTTTACACCTCCTTTTAATGAAATATAATAAATTTTATAAATTAATTCTATTATACAATTTGTAATTACCCCTAAAGTTACTAAAGATAACTTGACTACATTATATTGTTATATTATAGTAGATTTTTTTATTAAGTTCAAATATATTTTACTCTAAGGACTTTATAAAAGTTTATAAAAATATTTTTTAATGAAATGGATAAAATATCTTTGAGGTGATATTTATATGAAAAAAATAACAGATAGAACTCCTTATGAAGCTTTAAATGATAATCTAAAGGGAATTTATATGGGAATAGATATCTTTAAAAAATACGAAAATAAATGTAAATCTCCTGAACTAAAAAAATTATTAAAGGAAGTTATAAATTTATATACTAAAGAAGCTACTACAGTTTCTAATAAAATATCTTCCCTTGGACATTCACCAGCTAAGGATGTTGGAATTTTAGGAAAAGCTTCTGAAATAATTTATAACATAAAAACAATTACAGCAGATACTGATAGTGAAATTTTAGAAGAAGGCATTAAAGCCTTTAAAACAGGTATAATAATGTTTCAAAAATTTATTGATGAAAAAGGACATGAGCTAGATAAGGAATCTATAAACTTAGTTAAGGATATAATAAAAGAAAATGAAGAATTAAATAAAAAATTAAATACTTACTCAAGTCCTCATCAAGCTGATTTCTTTTAAAAAATAAAAAGGCTATAAATTTATAGCCTTTTTTAATTATATTTTTATCTTATAATAAAGCATGTTTTTTTAAAACTATATTCTTCTTTAAAAACTTTTCTTTTTTATAGCTTATTATATTTTTTATAGAATCCTTTAAAAATTTTAAGGGCATTTTTAAAAAGGCTATAGAACATATAATAACCATTAATTGATCTAAATATTTATTTATCCAAAAAAACTCTGTGTTTTTAAGTAATTCTCCTATTAAAAAACCTATTAATATTCCTAAGCTTAAAAAAGAATCCATTAACCATTGACTACTTTCTATATTTACAAAAGAAGAATTTATTTTTTTACCCTTAATATTTAAAAATATATAAGTCATTAAAGAACCTATAATAGATAAAATTATATAAATTAATATATAATCATAAGAAACTATTTTTCCTCCATTAAATATTTCTATAACTGCACTTACTATAGAATAAATGCACATTACAAAAATTACTAAGGATTTAAAAATTACAATTAATTCTTTTAAAAGTTTTTTATCTAAAAATTTATTTTCTTTATCTTTATTTATATAAATACTTCCAACTAAAGATACTAAGGATAAAAATATTCCTCCTAGTGAATAAATACCATCAAATATTATAATTTCTGAGTTTAAAATAAACCCAAATACTATACCTAAAATAGCAAAAACTGCCGTCATTAAAATTGATACTTTAAGCAAATTACTTTCCGTCTCCATAAATTACACCTCTAAATAAGTCATATATTAATATTTTATGACTTTTATAGATATAATTCATTGACTAATATCCCCTTCTTTAGTTATAATCATGCTTTCTTTTAACTTTTAAAATTTTTAAAAAAGCCCTTTAGTAGCTAATTTAATTAAGAATAGTACTTAAAGTCTCTTTATTTTTATATGCTCCTTTATACATTCTCTAAAAATTAAAGCTTTTTCCTTAGAAGGATAAGGATTATTAAAAATCAAATTCATATTTATATTTTTTAAAGCTTCAGTAAAATCTCCCTTTAAAAAATTTTCATAGGCTAAAAGATAAAAACAAACTGAAGTTTCTTTTAAATCTTCTAAACTTTTATTATAAATATTTATATTTTTATTTTCCTTTAATCTATATTTTAAAATTTTATTTCTATTATTTTCATTTATAAAATTTCCTTTTAAATTAATCATTTGATCACTTATAATAAATCCCTTATCAGTTAAAGTTACTATGCTTTCAATTATACATATTTTATCAGTAGTTGCTTGTCCTAAAATCTGTTGTATTATGCTTAAGTTAGCAATTTTACTTCCCATAGGATAATAAGAATTACATCCCCATACACCACTTATATTTGCTTCTTCTTTTCCTTTCTTAAGCTTACCTTCCTCTGTATAAACAAAATCTAAATAATATTTAAAATTATCCTTTATATCTACAACATATTTTTTATTTCTTTCCTTATTTAAAATCTCAACCTCATAATTTTCTCTATAAAAAGCTTCCATTTTATTTCTTTCATAAAAACTCTCTGTATTAAAAACTTCAACTAATTCTCCCTCTTTATAAGTAAAAATTTTTCCACTTACACAACCACCAAAACAATCACCTATAGACCTAACTAAAACATCTAACTTTTTATTATCCTTAAAATATTCTAAATTAACTTGAAAATTATAATTATTATCCTCTAAAGCATATTTTAAAAGTTTTTCACTTTTTCCCTCCTTAAGTATTAAAAAATGTTTCTTTAATCCCTTATCATAGGATGATATTATATAAACCTCATCTTTAAAACCATTTCCTGTTACATCTCCAACCTTATAATCTATTACTTTTTCATCATAATTTTCACTCATATTTAACCCTCTATAAATTTAGATTATAATATTATTTTATATTCTATTTTTTTCATCTGTTACTTATATTTAAAAAGAAGTGAATTTTAAATTTATTTAGTTTATAATTTACTTATGAAAATTTCATGGAATGGAGATAGACATATGACCAAAAGAAAAAATAAATTTTTATTGATTATTTTAATAATAATCATTTTATTATTAGGTGGTTTTTTTGGTATAAAAGCTTTATATAAATCTTATTTTGCACCTAAAGTTCAAGTAACACCTATTAATTCTAATATAGAACTTAATGACTTAACTTTACTTAAAAAGTTTTTACCAAATAATATTAATCTTTCTTTAAAAGAAATAAAGGTTAGCTCTTCAACAGAATTTTCAGATGATGAACTAACAGACCTTTTTATATTAGCTCTTAGAGAAAGTCCAAATGCTATAAAAGACCTTACAGGACTACAAGTTGATATAGAAAATGGGGCTATAAATGTTTATGCTGATGTAGATTTTAAGGGCGTTCCTTTTCAAGGAAAACTTACCTTTACAGCTTATAGTGAAAATGGAAAAGGAATTTTTCACTTTGAAGAAGGAAAACTTGGATTTTTAGATATTTCAAAAGATACCATATTTAAAAACTTAGAAAACAACTCTATATTATCTTTTGACAAAGAAAAGGGAGATATTATACTTTCTTTTAAAGATATTATAAAATATCTTGAGATAAGTTCTATAAAGGTAGAGGGTGATAATTTAAATATAGTATTTAGTGGTACTATTCCTTTACTTAGTGCTCTTTTCCCTAATATAGAATAAAAAATTATGCCATAGAAATCAAAAAATTTCTATGGCATAATTTTAAAATTCAAATGGAATAATAAAAGTATTATATCTATTAAGGTGATTTTATGTTTTATAATGCTTTTAAAAACTTAAATCTAGACTTAGATTCTATGAAAAGAGAAGGTACAATTGCTACTTTAATATTTTTACTATCTTTTTCACTTTTAGGCATAAATAATGCCCTCTTAGCTTATCCTATAGCTCTAAGTTC
The DNA here is from genome assembly GCF_058310275.1 of Clostridium sp. TJA032. NCBI lineage: Bacteria > Bacillati > Bacillota > Clostridia > Eubacteriales > Clostridiaceae > Clostridium > Clostridium sp. TJA032. The sequence continues at coordinate 928,712 of NZ_JBZEFB010000001.1, forward strand.
TTCAATTTTATTAAAAGAAAATTTTAAAATCAATCCTTTAGAAAAATTTATAAAAACAATAAGTCTTTATATTCTTATAATATTTCTATCCTTTTTAGCTTCTAGAAATATATTCTTCGGAATTTTTATAAACTTTCTAAGTTTATTTTTTATAGTCTACAATTTTTCTATGCATTATACTCCTTTATTATACAAACCTCTTTTAATGCTATATGTATTTACTTACTTTTATAAAGTAAACTTTTTAGAGCTTAAAGGAAGAATACTTACAGTATTTCTAGGTTTTTCTTTAATACTAATTTTTCATCTTTTCTTTAATAATTTAACCTATAACTCTCTTATTAGAGAAAAGATAAATAAAATTCTTTCACTTTTAGAAATGCAAGTTTCAAATATTTTAAAGAAAGAATATAATTCTAGTATTAAAGAAGATATTAATAAAGAACTTTCAATACTTTGCTATAACCTTTATACAACTAGAAAAAGAAAGTCCTTAACTAATAATTTAGGAAGTATTCAATTTAAAATATATCTTTTATTAGAAAACTTAAATGTTCAACTTTATAATTTAAATAATTTATACCAAAACTTAAATTATAAAAGCCCTTTAATAAACTTATTTTTAAAGGATTTAAAAAAAACCTTAAAAAACTTAAAAATATTCTTAAATAAAGAAGATAGCTTTTATAATATAGAAAAATATCTTTCTATATTAAATAAGTATAATAAAAATATACCTTATCAAATTCCCTTAATTCATGATTTATGTGTATCGTTAAAAAGTCTTTATATAAATTTTTCTAATATATCAACCTTAGAAGAAAGTGAATTTTACAAAGCCTATAACCCTTGGAAAAACAAGAATAAAAAACAATTTAAATTTAAAGATTCTCTTAAGTTTGGAACTATAAAATTTAATTTTGCTTTAAGAATCTCTTTAACCTTAAGCCTTATTTTTTTTATAAGCTCATTTTTTAATCTTCCAAAGATAAGTTGGGTTTCAATAACTGTAATGTCTATAATGCAACCTTATTATGAAGATACCTTAAAAAAAGGAAAAGATAGAATAAAAGGAAATATACTTTCAATTATTTTCTTAATTATATTTTTAAACATATTTCCTTATAGATTTATTAAGATTTTAATTTTAATTCTAACTTTATATTTAACTTATGCCTTTAAAGATTACTATAGTCTTTCATTTTTTACGGCACTTTCTTCTATTACTTTAGCTTCCTTAAACTATAATATTAATACTCTATCTAGCTTTAGAATATTTTATTTACTTTTAGGTATAATAATTACTTTTTTAACTAACAAGTTTTTATTTCCCTATAATTTAAATAAGGGTTTAGAGGAATTAAGCTTTAAAATAATAAGATATTTAAGCGTATTAGTTTCAATTTTAACGAAATCCCCTTTAAAAAATCAAGATGAAATTATAAATTTAATAATTCATATAAAGTTAATGTGTAATAAACTTAAAATTAGAAATATTGAAAGGAAAGATGAAAATATAATAAAGTTTATAGACCTAGTTGAAAATCTTCTTGCTTCTTTAAGTTATTATATCTTATTAAAAAAAGATTTAGGTTTAATTTGTAGCATAAATAAAAATACATTAATACAGTTTGAAAACGCTCTTAATCTTTTAATTAAAGAAAAATCCTCCTTAAAAGATATAATAAGCTTATTAAAGGATACAGTTGACTATATTATTAATTGTGAATACCTTAGTAACCCTCCCTTAAACTCCTATTTTAATGGTTATCTATACTATAAATAATATAAAAAAATACAAGAGGTAAATATTAATCCTCTTGTATTTTTATTTATAAATTAAACTAAATAATCAACTTTAAATAAATCCATTAATTCCTCTTCACTTAAATTATTAAAAGTGTTTCCTAAACCTAATTCTTCTTCCTCAATTATCTTATATATTAAATCCTTTTTTTCTTCTTGAAGGGCTATAACCTTTTCCTCAATAGTCCCTTTTGCTATTAACTTTATAACTTCTACTGCCTTTTTTTGCCCCATTCTATGTGCTCTATCTGTTGCTTGGTCTTCAACAGCTGGATTCCACCAAGGGTCAAAGTGAATTACAATATCTGCTGAAGTTAAATTAAGTCCTGTACCTCCAGCTTTTAAGCTTATTAAAAATACTGAATTTTCTCCTTCATTAAATTCATTAACCATGTTAATTCTTTTTTTAGATGATATACCTCCATCTAAATAACTAAAGGAAATCCCCTCATTTTCAAGCCTATCACTTATATTCTTTAATACTGAAGTAAACTGAGAAAAAACAAGAATTTTATGTCCGCCTTCTATGCTATTATTTAAAATTTCAATTAATGCTTCTATTTTTGCACTTTCTCCTTCATAATCTTTTAAAGCTATTTTAGGGTCTAATGCTAACTGTCTAAGCTTTGTTATATAAGATAATATCTCAATTTTCCTTCTATTAAAATCATCTAACTCCTTTTTTTTCTCAATAATTGATAAAGCATTATTAGCATATACTGAGTAAGCTTTTTTTTGCTTTTCTTCTAAATCAACTAAATAAAGCTTTTCAATTTTATCAGGCAATTCCTTTATAACATCCTTTTTCTTTCTTCTTAATATAAAAGGTTTTATAAGAGAGTGTATTTCTTCTAAAACCTCTTTACTCTCATTTAACCTTTTATAATATCTAAGAGTAAACCTCTGTCTATCATAAAGATATCCTGGCATTACAAAATCAAAAATTGACCAAAGTTCAATAAGTGAATTTTCCATAGGGGTACCTGTTAAAGCAAATTTATAAGTTGAATTTATCTCCTTAACAGCCTCAGAATTTTGAGAGTCTGGATTTTTAATTGCCTGTGCTTCATCAATAAAACAGTATTCAAAGTTTATTTTTTTATATTCTTCTAAATCTCTTTTTAATAAATTATAAGTAGTTATAATTACATCCTTATTTTCTATATTTTTTAAAGCCTCTTCTCTTTTTTCTTTACCTTCATTTAAAACCTCTACAGATAAAGTAGGAGCAAACTTAGTAAATTCCTCTTTCCAATTATATATTAAAGAAGTTGGGGCAACTATTAAAGTCTTTTCCCCCTTGTTAGAAAGAATAAAAGTAATTGCTTGAAGAGTTTTTCCAAGACCCATTTCATCCCCAAGAATTCCTCCAAGGCCTAAGTGCTCTAAGGTTTTTAGCCAATTATAACCAATCTTTTGATACTCTCTAAGATTTGCTTTAAGTTCCTTTGGAACATCAAAGGATAATTTTTTTATATTCTTAAATTTATTTTTTAATTCATTTAACTTCTTTTTTCCTTTAATATATCTAATACCTTGACTTTCTATATAATTAGCTATATATAAGGCTCTGCTATTATTTATTTCTAAAATATTATTCTCTAAATTTTCATTTTCTAATGAATCTAATAAATTTAAAAATTTCCTTAATTCTAATTCTTCTAAATCAAGAAACTCTCCACTTTTCAATTTAAAAAATTTTAAATTTTCCCTAAAGGCTTTAAGTATTTCTTTTGTTTCTTCCATAGGTATATCTCCAATTTTAAAATCAAACTCAAAATAATTATACCTTCCTGGTTTAATATCTCCTTTTATTCCCTTACTTCCTAAAGTTTTTATTCCTTTAAAATTTTCTGAATAATAAACCTCTCCATATTCTTGTAATTTATATAAATCATATTTGAAAAAACTAAATATATATTCATCTCCTAAATAAAAATAAAACTTTTTATTTATTTCCTTAAGATTAAACCTTTCAACTAAAGAAATAACCTCTTTTTCCTTTTTAACATCTCTATATATTATTTTTTCTGTACAGTCATCAAATATGTTAAATTCATATTTACCATACTTCACCTTTAAAGTTAAACTTACTTCTTTTCCTTCCTTATCAAAATAAAACTTAAAATTCACCTTATCTAAAACTATTTTATCAATTATATTTTTAGATAAAGTTACATTTTCTGTTAACTCTCTTAAGGAGGGAATTAACTTTCTAAGAACTCTATCTTCCTCCTCTTTATCAAATTTTATAACCTTTCCTTCTAAGAATATATCTAAATAATCTTTTATTTTATAACAAAAATCTTTTTTAGGTATATATATGCTAGTTCCATACAAAAATACATCAAATCTATCTCCTAAAATCTTTGGCATTCCATTTAAAGAGGTAAGTTCAAAACTATTTTTTAAATCTCTTAAAGAAAAGTCTATTGGCACATCCTCAAAAAGAACCTCTCCCTCTACAGCTCTATAAAAAAATCCTTCATTTAGGTAAATCCTATGATTTTTTATAACACGGAAAAATTCCCTTACTAAATAATTTGGTATCTTTATACTTTTTCCCTCTATAAAAGCATCTCTATTTCTTAAAAAACTTTTTATTGGCTTTTCTATTTCCTTTAAAGCCTCTATAAATTCTATAAGTTCTTTATCTTTAGTACTTAACCTTTGTTCTCTTATATCAAAGGTAAAGGCTTTACTATACTTTATAGGTATTTTATTATAGTAAGCTACTAAAAATTGCTCAATATCTTTTAATATATAAAGCTTATTAGAACTCATGGATTTAGTTCCTATTTTAAACTCTGCAATTATGCTATTACTCCATTCATTTTTATTTATATAAACTTCTATTTTTAATTCTTCTTTTTTATCTTCTTCTTTAAGAATCAAATCTAAAATTTTACTTTCCTTTTTCTTAGAAAATAATTTTTTATTTTCTTCAAATTCCTTTTTTTTAGCTAATTCTCCTAAAGCTTTATAAAAAGTTGCTACTAAATGTTTACAACAATAATTTTCTTTACTAAATTCATGCTTTTCATAATCTTCACAAGTACAGTATGTAGATAAAACATCCTTAGTCCTAATATCTATTTCTAATTTTGTAATATACTCATTAAATAATCCTTCTGAAATTACTCTTCCCTTAACAGATACTAAATCCTCTTCATCTTCTATGTCTACGGACTTAACAAGGTCATTATTTATTATTCTTTCACCCTTTACGTAATTTCTTCCTGTAGTTTCTTCTTTAAATCTTTGTAACAATAAATCTTCAACTAACATATTTACTCCTCTATTTAAGTGCTTCATATCCTATAATTATAACATAAATTTATTTCCTCTTAAAAACTAGCTTAACTTTATTTAATAGCTCTAAAAATAAAAAAAGGTTTTATCAAAAACAATTAATTTTTGATAAAACCCCAATTATTATTTTACTGTTCCTCTCTCAACTAAGGAAGGTTCTAAATTTATTATTTTATTTTTTATAGAATTATTATTTATTAATTCTATAAGTAATTTACAAGAAGATTCTCCAATTTTATATATAGGCTGTGCTATTGTTGTAAGCTCTGGCTCCATATAAGAACAAATATTTATATTATCATATCCTAATATGCTTATATCCTTAGGTATTTCATATCCATTTCTTATTAAATATTTCATACCTCCAATTGCCATAACATCACTACTATAAAATATTGCATCTACCTTTTTATTATTCTTAACTATACTCTCTGTAGCTCTTATTCCACCTTCCATAGAAAAGTCTGCCTCTTCTATTATGCTTTTATTAAATATTCCTAATTTATTTGTAATATTTTTAAAAGCTTCAAGTCTTAAGTTTGCTATTTCTAAATTTGATTTACCTGTAACAAAGGCAATGTTTTCTTTTCCCTTATTAACTAAATAGTTTACACCTAATTCAATACCTTTTTTGTTATCACAAAATACACCATTAGTATTTTTTTCCTCTGAAACTATTCTATCTATCATAACAAAGGGAATTTTATTGTTTCTTAAAATTTTAATCCATTCCTTGCCTTCTCCACAAGCTGCTATTATAACACCATCTACTAACTTACTAATTAATAATTTTAAATATTCTTCCTCTTTCTTTTTTTCATTGAGAGTGTTACATAGAATAATACTATAACCATGCTTTTCACTTTCAATTTCTATTGCCTTTGCCATTTCTGAAAAAAAAGGGTTTTGAATATCTGGTATTATCATTCCTAAGGTATAGCTCTTTTTAGTACTTAAACTTCTAGCTAGAGTATTTGGTATATAATTTAATTCCTTTGCAGTTTTTAAAATTCTTTCTCTAGTTTCCTTTGAAACATTTATTTCCTTTTTATTTAACACCATAGATACAGTTGTTTTTGATACATTTACTGCTTTAGCTATATCTAGTAATGTAGTTTTTCCCATTTAACGCAACACCTCTTGTCCACTTACTTTTATAACAACAGTAATTATACCATAATATATCTTTGTATCTATACTATTATTTACTATACACCTTTAAGTCTGCTGCTATTTTATCATCAACTTTTTCACCTTTGTAAATTTTATTTGCTAATTCTACACCTAAAGCACCAATTAAGTCTGGTTGTTGTGCTATTGTTGCTGTCATTTCGTCAGCATCTATAGAATCTTTAGCATCTTCATTTCCGTCAAAGCCTACAACTATTGCATCTATCCCACTAGCTTTAATTGCTTTAACTGCTCCTAAAGCCATTTCATCATTATGAGCAAATACAACTTGAATATTTGGATTAGCTTGAATTATATTTTCCATAACTTGAAGTCCTTTTTGTCTATCAAAGTCAGCAGCTTGTATTGAAACAAAATTAAATTTATCATCTTTATCCATTATATTGTGAAATCCTTCTCCTCTATCTCTAGTTGCAGAAGCTCCTGGAATACCTTGTATTTCTACTATATTAATTGGACCCTTCTCATCTTTAAACTTATCTAACACATATTGTGCAGCCATTTCTCCACCTTTTACGTTATCTGAAGCTATATGACTTGTTATTTCTCCTCCATTAGCTTGTCTATCTAATGTTATAACTGGAATATTACTTTTATTAGCAACTTCAACAGTTTTAACAACTGCATCACTATCTGTTGGATTTATAAGTAAGGCTACAACTCCTAATTGTATTAAATCCTCTACATTTGCTCTTTCCTTTGCAGGATCATTTTGAGAATCTAATACTACTAAATCATAGCCTAGCTTTTCAGCTTCCTTCTCAGCTCCATCTTTCATATTTACAAAGAATGGATTGTTAAGAGTTGATAATACCATTCCTATTTTAGGCTTATTATTTCTTACACAACCCATAAATGAAGTCATAAGCACCATGAGTATTAATCCAACTGAAAATATCTTTTTATTTATATGCATAAAACTCACCTCTTAAGCTTCTTAATTTTTTCTGCTCTTTTTATCTAAAAGTACTGCTATTAATATTACTAAACCTTTTACTATTGATTGATAAAAAGGTGATACATTCATAAGGTTTAATCCATTATTAAGAACACCTATTATAAGAGCACCAATTAAAGTACCTGCTATTGTTCCTTCTCCACCTGCTAAAGAAGTTCCTCCAATTACTACCGCTGCGATTGCATCTAATTCAAAACCAGTACCTGCATTTGGTGAAGCTGAACCTATTCTACTTGTTATTATTACCCCTGCTATAGCTGAAGCAAAACCTGATACTACATATACTAAAGTTTTTATTTTATCTGTATTTATTCCTGATAATCTTGAAGCATCTTCATTTCCTCCTAAGGCATATAAATATCTTCCAAATCTTGTTTTTGATAATGCATAAATTGCTATGATTGCTATGATTATTGTTATTATAACTGGTATTGGTATAAATCCAATTTTTCCATTCCCTATTTTTACAAAGGCTTCAGGTAATTTTGATATTGGAGTACCATCTGTAAATACTAAAGTAGCCCCTCTAAAAATTGTCATTGTAGCTAAAGTAACTATAAAAGCTTGTAATTTTCCCTTTGACACTAATAATCCGTTTATTAATCCAACTCCTATACCTATACATGCAGCTACTATAATAGCTAAGAATACGTTTCCAGTAGACTTAACAATAGATGCACCTATAGCTCCACTAATAGCTAAAGTTGATCCAACTGATAAATCTATTCCACCAGTTAATATTACAAAAGTCATTCCTATTGCTATAATTGCATTAACAGAAACCTGTGTAAATACATTAGTTATATTTGCTACAGTTAAAAAGTTTGGAGTAACTATAGTTATAACTATACATAAAAGTACTAAACCTATAAGAGATTTATATTTAGATATATTTGCCTTAACATTTGCTTTCATTATGTAATCCTCCTTAATTATTTATTCCAACAGCTAATTTCATTATGCTTTCTTGATTTGCATCATTTCTATTTAGCTCTCCTGAAATTTTACCCTCACTCATAACCATAATTCTATCGCTAATACCTAAAACCTCTGGTAAATCTGAGGAAATCATTATTATAGCTTTTCCACTAGCCTTAAGTTCATTTAAAAGTTCATAAATTTCCTTCTTAGCTCCTACGTCTATTCCTCTAGTTGGCTCATCAATTATTAACACCTCTGGAGAAAGCATAAGCCATTTAGCTAGTATAACCTTTTGTTGATTACCTCCACTTAAATTTTTTATAAGTTGTTCTTTGTTTGGTGTTTTTATTTTTATCTTCTTTATATAATAATCTATATCCTTTGCCTCTTCTTTTTTGTTAAGAGCCTTAAATTTATTTTCATACTTTTTCAAATTACAAAGTGTCATGTTTTCTCCAACAGACATCCCTAAAATACATCCTTCTTTTTTTCTATCTTCAGAAAGATAACATATTCCATATTTTATAGCATCATTTATGGAATTTATTTTTATAGGACTTCCATTTAAAGAAATTTCTCCACTTGTTTTTTTATATTCACCAAATATAGTTTTAGCAAGTTCTGTTCTTCCAGAACCCATAAGTCCTGCAACCCCTAGAATTTCTCCTTGTCTAAGAGTAAAGGAAGCTCCACTTACCCCTTCTTTACAACTAAGATTTTTAACCTCTAGAGCTAAATCTCCTTTTTTAACTTCTCTATATGGAAATTGGTCTTCAATAGTTCTTCCTACCATCATAGCTATAAGTTTATCATTATCTATATCCTTTATTTGTGCACTTCCTGCATATTTACCATCTCTTAAAACTTCTACTCTATGACATATTTTAAATATTTCTTCCATTCTATGAGATATATATATTATTGCTATACCTTTTTTTCTTAAGTTTTCTATAACTTTAAAAAGGTTTTCAGTTTCAACATCAGTTAATGCAGTAGTAGGCTCATCCATAATAATTATTCTAGCATTTTTTGTAAGAGCCTTTGCAATTTCTATCATTTGCTTTTCTCCAACATTTAATGTGCTAACTAATCTATCTGGGTCTATATTACATCCTATCTGTTCTAAAAACATTTTACTTCTTTCATCTAATAATTTTTTATTTATTTTTCTTGTATATTTACTATACTTTTCATTTCCTAAAAATATATTTTCTGAAACTGTTAAGTTATTTAAAACACTAAGTTCTTGGTGAATTATTGTTATTCCAGCTTCTTCTGCTGATTTAATTCCCTTAACCTCAACTTCTCTTCCTTCTATGAAAATTTTACCTTCATCCTTTTTATAAACTCCACTTAATATTTTCATTAAAGTTGATTTTCCAGCTCCATTTTCACCCATTAAAGCAGTAACTTCTCCACCATAAGCACTTAAACTTACCTTGTCTAAAGCCTTAACGCCAGGAAAAGATTTAGATACATCTACCATCTTTAACATTGGTGTTCTCTCACCCATTTAATACACCTCCTAAAATACTTAGCTACTTCAAAATGAATATTCCACCTAATTAGTTAAGTAGAATATTCAATTTTAAAATTTAAAACACAACCCCAGATTTTAAAATTATATTTGCATAAGGAGTTTGCTCTCCTGTTCTAATTACAGCCTTGCACTCTTTTAAATCATTTTTTAACTCTTCATGAGATATAAAAGTTATTTTTGTATCTTTTATAACACTTTTTATTTCATGAAATAATTTAGGACTTATCTCTTCTGTTTCTTTTGCAATTAAAACTTCCTCAATTTGAAGTTCCTCTAAAACAGCTTTTAAAGTTTCCATAAAACTTGGAATTCCTTTTACTAGAGCTAAATCTATTCTTTCAGTTTCCTTTGGAATTGGTAAGCCACAATCTCCTATAGCTAACATATCAGTATGTCCCATTTTTGATATTACTAAATTTATATCACTATTTAATAAAGATGTTTTTCTCATAAATTAATCCTCCTTATAAATTTCTAAAATTTCTTCTAAATAAGGTATTGAGGGTTGAGCTCCTTTTCTTTGAACAGCTATTGAAGAAACCTTATTTCCAAAATTTATAGCTTTAATTAAATTTTCTTTATTTAAATTTTTTACATCTAGCTTTGAACTTAATCCTCCAATAAAGCTATCTCCAGCTGCTGTAGTATCTACTGCCTCTACTTTATAGGCCTTAACTATTTCACAAAAATCTTTTCCTATAAGAGAAGCTCCCTTTTCTCCAAGAGTAATAATAACAAATTTAACTCCCTTATCTAAAAATACCTTTCCAGCTATTTTTGCATCATTAATATTTTTTACTTCAATTCCTGTTAAAAGCTCTGCTTCTGTTTCATTTGGAACTATTATATCTGTATAATTTAATAATTCTTCATTTATTTTTTTAGCTGGTGCTGGATTTAAAATAGTAATCTTATTATTACTTTTAGCTATTTTAAAAGCTTCTAAAGTTATTTCTTCTGGTGTTTCAAACTGTGAAATTATAATATCTGATTTTTTTATTAAATCCTTAGCACTCTGTATTTCATCCTTTGTTAATGTCATATTTGAACCTGCATTAACAATTATTGAATTATTACCTTCCTCATTTACCATTATTAAAGCCATTCCTGTAGGATGTTTTTCATCCTCAAAAACATAAGTTACATCTATATTATCTTCTATTAATTTATCTTTAAGTTCTTTTCCATTTTCATCTTTTCCTATTTTAGAAATCATAAAAACTTCAGAACCACATCTTTTTGCAGCTACTGCTTGATTAGCACCCTTACCTCCTGGTATCTTTTGAATTGATTTTGAAAGTATAGTTTCTCCAACCTTTGGCATATCTTTAATCTTCAAAACTAAATCCATATTCATACTTCCAAGAACACAAACTTTATTCATTTAACATCCCTCCATAGTTAACCGTTTAACTGAACCGTTTAACTATATAATAATACTTTTGTAAACGATAATCAAGTCTTTTAATAAAAAAAGATAGCATTAAAAATGCTATCTTTTAAAATTAAATTTATTCTTCTACTAATTCATACATTTCTTTAGCTCTATCTACATACATAATACCTTCTAAATGGTCAATTTCATGTAGAAAACATCTAGCTAAAAGGTCTTGAGCTTCATAAACCTTTAATTCTCCCTTTTCATTTAAAGCTTGTATTCTAACTGCTCTTGGTCTTTCTACTAAACCTTCATGCATAACATAACTTAAACATCCTTCATAATCTTCATAAGTTTCCTTTGAAATTCCTATTATCTCTGGATTTATAAGTACATATTCATTTTCCCCATCTCCAAAATCTATATAAACAACTCTCTTGTTAACTGCTATTTGAGGAGCAGCTAAACCTATTCCTTCTACAGTTGATAATGTATCCTTTAAATCTTTTATTAAATCTTTAACTTCATTTACATCCTTAACAGGCTCTGAAACTTTTTTTAAAGCTTCATGTCCTATTTGAACTATTTTCTTTACAGCCATTTAATTTCTCCTTTCAAAATTCCTATAACTATATTAAATCATAAAACAATTATTTTTTCACTAAGAAATTATAGTTAATATTCCTATAAAAATTATTGACTGCCTTTTAAAAACTTTAAGTAAACTTAAAATATTTTAAAAAGACAGTCAAAATTTATAATATTATCATAATTATAAGTAATGATACTAAGCTTAAACATCCGCTTAATATACATATATACGAAACTATTTGCTTTACAGTCATTCCTCTTTCTTGTAATCTATAATGAATTTGACTTCTATCTGCTTCATATACAGGTTTTCCTGAATGAAATCTTCTTAATATTACAAATATATTATCAAAAATAGGAACACCTAAAGCTAATACAGGCACTAATATTGATAGTGCTGTTGCTTGTTTAAAAGCTCCTTCTAAAGCTATAATAGCTAAGATAAAGCCTAGGAAGTTAGCCCCCGAGTCTCCCATAAACACCCGTGCAGGATGCCTATTATATCTTAAAAATGCTAATATTGATCCTACTAGAGTTATTGACATATATGCAGAATTAAATTGCCCCTTTGCAAGAGCAACAACAAACATAGTCATAGCAGATATTATGGAAATACTTCCTGCTAATCCATCCATTCCATCAGACCAGTTTATTACAGTAGTAACTCCAAAAATCCATGTTATGGTAAGTATGTACTGAAACCATCCTGAAAACTGAATAAAATCTCCAGTAAAAGGATTATTTATACCCTTAAAAACAATTCCAGCCTTAAAAACCATAGTAGCTGCTAAAATTTGAATTATAACTCTTGGATAAATTGGAAACTCCTTACCTTTCCCTTTGTAATAGTCATCAATTACACCTATTATTATTACCAAAGTAGCTGCTATAAATATAGTAAAGGTCTGTGTTAATTGTCTTTTTGAATCTATTCCAAAAAGATATGTTGCAAAAAAACCTATATACATAACAACTCCTCCTATTAAAGGAGTTGATTTATCATGTTTCTTTCTTTTCGTAGGCTTATCCACAAAGCCCTTTTCATTAGCAAATTTAATAAATTTTGGCATTAATAAATATACTATCACAAAAGGAATAAGCATTACAATTAAATACTTAATCATTTTTTCTCCCTCTGTTTAAAACATTTTAACATATATTATTCTAGTAGATTAACAGATAATATTAATTACATTTTAATTAAATTTCTCTTAGTTCTATTATAACACAACTTAATTAAATTAATACTATTCTGCCTCATGTTTTAAACAAACTGAAAAGACATGACAAGGAATTTTTCCTTCAGCTTTTCTTTCATATTTTTTTACTAATTCTCTAATTTGTCTATTTACTTCTTTAAATTCTTCTTCATTTAAGTAAATATTTTTATAATTAAAGCCAATAGAATCCTCTGCATTTCCACTATCTACTTTCTCTGAAATTCTCTTCATTGTCTGTTCCTTTGAATTATCATAATACTCACTTAAAATATTTAGTATTTGAGATTTATAAACTTTCTTAGCTTCTTTTTTTATATTGTTTCCTTCTATATTGAAGGTTTCAGCAGTTAAGTAATAGTACTTTGCTATAATTCCCTTTATTTCTTTAGTCTTAACAAGTTCTAAAATACCTGCTTTTTCCAATTTTTTAATATGGTAATGAACTTTTGCTGGTACTTCCCCAAAAAAATCAGCAATTTCCTTTACCGTAGCAGACTCTTGATTATTTCTAAGATAAGTAATTATCTTTAATCTATAAGGATCTGAATATGCTTTAATTTGTTCTAAAGTTGTTAAATTCATAACATCGTTCATTGTAAGCCCCCCTAATATTTCAGTATAATATTTACTTATTATACCATATTTTTAGATATTTTACACTTTATCTATTCATTAAAATTTTTATTATATTAAAATATCTATTTTGCTTAATAAAATTATACATTTTATTTCTAAAATAGTAAAGAAAAAAGGCAAATCTTGAATTTTTATTAACACAAGATTGCCTTTTTTGTTAAATTATATAAATTTATCCTCTTTGTTCTATCATTGACTTAACTTTCATAAGTCTTGTAAGAGCACTTCTTTCATTTTCATCAAGTTTCATTCTGATGTATCTTATAGTCTCTTTTAATTGAGGAATTGTCATATATTCAAGAGCATTAACTCTTCTTCTTGTCTTTTCTATCTCGTCTGCCATAAGCTGACCAGATTTTTCAACTTCAGCAAGTTCTAATAATTTTGGTAATATACCATATAATTTAGAAATTGCATCATCAAGTTCAGCTGAAGTATTCATAAAACCATAAGGATAAATACTACCTTCATCACCTTCTAATTTTCTTTTGAAGTTCATTATAGGCACATTTACACTCATTATGTTTTTATTTCCCACTTCAACCTCAATTTCTTCTTTAGGGTATGCTATAGCTTCCTCTAGGAACTCTGAACTCATAACAGCTCTAGCCATAACGAAGTCTTTTAAGGAACTTCCTAGTTCCTTTTCAACTTCATCTCTTAATTGATTATTATATTTGATAAGATTTATGAATTGTCTCATTAACTCATCTTGCTTATCTTTTAATAATTTATGTCCTCTTGTTGCTGTTGCTAATCTTTTCTTTAGCTTTGAGAGTTCCATTCTAGTAGGATTGACATTTAATCTTTGTGCCATTCTTACTCATCCTCTCCAACAGGCATATACTTTTCAAGATATTCATCTCTAATTCTCTTAAGCTCTGTTCTAGGTAAGATCTTAAGTAATTTCCATCCAAGATTTAGAGTTTCCTCTATTGTTCTGTTAGTTGTAAAGCCTTGTGAAACATACTCATCTTCAAAAGCTTCTGCAAATTTAGCGTATGCTTTATCTACATCTGATAATGCTGATTCTCCTAAGATAGCAGCAAGTTCTTTAGCTTGCTTACCTTGAGCATATGCTGAGAATAATTGGTTCATTGTATCAGCATGGTCTTCTCTAGTTTTTCCTTTACCAATCCCCTTATCTTTAAGTCTTGATAATGATGGTAAAACATCTATTGGAGGCATTATTCCTTTTTTATAAAGCTCTCTTGATAATATTATCTGTCCCTCTGTTATATATCCAGTTAAGTCTGGAATTGGGTGAGTTTTATCATCTTCAGGCATTGTTAATATTGGAATCTGAGTTATTGAACCTTCTTTTCCAACTAATCTTCCTGCTCTTTCATATAATGTTGAAAGGTCAGTATATAAGTATCCTGGATATCCTCTTCTTCCTGGAACTTCTTTTCTAGCTGCAGAAACTTCTCTTAAAGCTTCACAGTAGTTTGTTATATCTGTCATTATAACAAGAACATGCATTCCTTTTTCATATGCTAAATATTCAGCAGTAGTTAATGCCATTCTTGGAGTAGCTATTCTCTCGATAGCTGGGTCTGATGCTAAGTTCATAAATAGAACCGATCTATCTATAGCACCAGTTTTTGTAAACTCATCAACAAAGAATTCTGCTTCTTCGAAAGTGATACCTATAGCAGCAAATACAACTGCGAACTTAGAATCTGAGTTTAAAACTTTTGCTTGTCTTGCAATTTGAGCAGCTAACTCTTTGTGTGGAAGACCTGAACCTGAGAAAACAGGAAGTTTTTGTCCTCTAACTAGAGTATTAAGTCCATCTATTGCAGAAATACCAGTTTGAATAAATTCTGATGGATAGTTTCTAGCAACTGGGTTTATAGCTTCTCCATTTATATCTAATCTCTTCTCTGGTATTATATTTGGACCATTATCCTTTGGTCTTCCCATACCATCAAAGACTCTTCCTAACATATCTTCTGAAACACCAATTTCAAGTGGTCTTCCTAAGAATCTTACCTTTGTATTTTTAAGGTTTATTCCTGCTGATCCTTCGAAAAGCTGAACCATAGCTTTATCTCCGTTAACCTCAAGAACTTTACCTCTTCTTAATTCGCCAGTTTGCATCTCTATTTCAACTAGCTCATCATATTTAACACCTTCTACGCCTTCAACAGCCATTAAGGGTCCTACAACTTCTGTAACTGTTCTGTACTCTTTAAGCATTTAGAACACCTCCTTCGCTGATTAACTTGTTCATTTCTGACTTTAATTCAACTAAGATATCATCCATCTTACTTATGTCTTCTTCTGCTATATATTTACTTCTTGCTATTTTATCTCTTACAGGAAGTTTTAATATTTTATCTAAATAAACACCAGCTTTTAAAGCTTTTTCTGCTTCATGTCTAAAACTTAAAATTAAGTTTAACATTTTATATTGTTTATTTAATGAAGTATAAGTATCAATTTCATGGAATGCGTTTTGTTGTAGATAGTCTTCTCTTATAGATTTTGCAACCTCAAGTTTTAATCTATCCCCTTCTGAAAGTGCATCCATACCAACAAGTCTTACTATTTCTTCTAAGTTTGCTTCTTCTTGAAGAAGTGCCATAGCTTCTGTTCTTAAATCTGACCAGTCTTTTTCTACATGTTCATCCATCCATTCACCCATTTTTTCTAGGTATAATGAATATGATGTTAACCAGTTAATTGATGGGAAGTGTCTCTTATAAGCTAATTGAGCATCTAGTCCCCAGAAAACTTTAACTATTCTTAAAGTTGATTGAGTAACTGGCTCTGATATATCTCCTCCTGGAGGTGATACGGCACCTATAGCTGTAACTGCTCCTTCTCTTCCATCTTTGCCTAAAGCTACAACTTTACCAGCTCTTTCATAATAATCAGCAAGTCTTGAACCTAAGTAAGCTGGGTAACCTTCATCCCCTGGCATCTCTTCAAGTCTTCCTGACATTTCTCTTAAAGCCTCAGCCCAACGTGATGTTGAGTCAGCCATTATTGATACTGAGTATCCCATATCTCTAAAGTACTCTGCAATTGTTATACCTGTATATATTGAAGCTTCTCTAGCTGCAACGGGCATGTTAGATGTGTTAGCTATAAGAACTGTTCTCTTCATTAAGCTCTCACCAGTTTTTGGGTCTTTAAGTTCTGGGAATTCGTTAAGAACGTCTGTCATCTCGTTACCACGCTCTCCACATCCAACATAAACAACTATTTCAGTATCTCCCCACTTAGCTATTTGGTGTTGAACTACTGTTTTACCAGCTCCGAAAGGTCCTGGAACTGCTGCTGCACCACCCTTAGCTACTGGGAAGAAAGTATCTATAACTCTTTGTCCTGTAGTCATAGGCTCTACTGGATTTAATTTTCTTGCATATGGTCTACCTTTTCTTACAGGCCATTTTTGCATTAATGTTAAGTTTTTATCGCCTTTTTCAGTTTCTACTACAGCAACAACTTCTTCAACATTAAAATCTCCAGCTTTTATTTCTTTTATTTTTCCTTCAACTCCATAAGGAACCATTATTCTGTGAAGAACAACAGGAGTTTCTTGAACTGTTCCTATTACATCTCCTGCTGAAACCTTATCTCCAACTTTAGCAGTTGGTACAAAAGGCCATCTCTTTTCTCTATTTAAAGATTTAACTTCTACCCCTTTACTTAAGAAAGCAGAGTTAGCTGCTTTCATGAAAGCGTCTAGAGGTCTTTGTATTCCATCGAACATTGACTCTATAAGTCCTGGTCCTAATTCTACTGAAAGTGGTTCACCAGTAGTTATAACTGGGTCCCCAGGTCCAATACCTGATGTTTCTTCATATACCTGGATTGAAGCCTTATCTCCTCTCATTTCAATGATTTCTCCGATAAGACCTTTTTCTCCAACTTTTACAACGTCATATACATTAGCTTCATCCATACCTTCAGCAACTACTAAAGGACCTGAAACTTTGATAATTTTCCCCGTTTTCAAGTTATCTACCTACTTTCTATAAAATGTTAACGCCAACTGCTTTTTCAACGTTATCTGATATTCTTTGTTTTCCTATATTTAGAGTTCCTTGATTGCTTGGAATTAATATTACAGCAGGAAGTACTTGTCTTGTATATCTCTCGATAGTTTCTTCTATATTCTTAGCTACGTGCTCTGTAACAAAGATTACTGCATAACCTGTCATTGCAAGCTTATCAACGGTTTTTCTAGCTTCTTCATCTTCAACTACAGGAAAAACATCTATTCCTAAAGCTTTAAATGCTAAAACTGAGTCCTTATCACCTACAACTCCTATTTTCTTATACATATCCATCACGCAGCCTTTCTCTTATTACTTCCTTAGTAATATTGTTTAATTTACCAACCATGATAGTTCTTATTTGCTTTATTTCATTTTCTTTAACATACATATATGTTAAAACTGGCTCTAAACCTTTAGTTACTATTTTAGCTTCCTTCATTATTCCCATTATGTGATTATCAATAAGCTTTTCAAATTCACTAACAGATGAAGTTTCTATGTAACTAGCTATACCTTCTCTTAGTACTTGTGAATATTCTTTACTACTTAAGTTGTTAGGAATATTTTCAATAGTATCTAAGTATAAACTTCTAAACTTACTTGTATCTATACTACCACCTGGCACTATAGCATCTAAAAAGAAGTTAACATTTTTATCTTGCTTTTTAGCTCTTAATAATGTCTTTACATTATTTAAATCTATAAGATTAGTAAGATATCTATCTAAAGCCTTATCTTTTATATTCTTTTTATTTGCAATTTCATGAATATGAGCATATAAATATTGATCTGCAATTAAATCTATATATTGAGGATCTTTATTATCTTCAAACTTTTCAAATATTTTTCTTAAGCACTCTTCCATCTTTTTAGGAAGTCTACCAAAATCATCTCCATTTATTGCAGTTTTTAAATCAGTTACTCCAATCATACCAACTGGTATTAACATTTGGGAAAAATCTTTATCTAAGATTTTCCCCTTAACTAATACCTTAATGTTATGATAGTCATATTTTAAAGCCATAACATCTATGATTTCTTTTAGAGGACTAGCTTCATACATAGTTTTATATAATCTAACTAGCTCATTTGATAAAAGAATTTCATAATCATCTGGTCTTCTTACATCATTCATAAATGCTGCATACTCTGTTTCTTGCAGAACTTTTAATGCACTTTCTGAAGTGTTTGCATCTATCATTCTTTCTATTTGAGCTTTATCAAGGAGTTTCTTTTCGTATACTCTGATTCTAGGAATTAATTGCAAAAATTGCATTGAATCCATTCTATATCCTCCTTAATCAAATAATACTTTATTTACATCAAACTCTAACTCTCCTCTTAAAGAGTTAATTAAAGCTTCAAAGGTATTATTTATTTGTATTCCATTTCTATCTAATATGAAGCCACCATTAAATTTGCCTTCCATATTTAATGTAATACTTCCTTTTTTTCCTTTTGATTCAAGTTCTTTATTTAATGCTTCCAAGAACTCATCGCTAAATATATCTTTATCTTTTTCGTTGATTATAATTACTTCTGTTCCTTCTAGATTTAAAGAATCTAAAGTTGATATAACATAGTACTTATAATCTCCCTTAGAAAGCTTTTGTAATTTTTTTATAGCTTCCTCAAATACTTCTGATATAACAGCTTGTTTAGCTCTTAACATATCATTTCTTACTGATAATTTAGCATTTGAAATTATTCTTGCTTTTTTAACTTCTGCTTCTATATTAGCCTTAGTTATTATTTCTTCTTTATCTGCCTCTGCTCTATTAGTTTTTTTAGATATTATTTTATCTTTTTTTGCTTCAGCTTCAGCTAATATATAATTTTTCTTTTCTTCAGCATCATTTAGAATCTTGGAAGTTAAATTATTTAAATTTGACATTCCCTTCACTTCTCCAATCTTTGCTTACTATTATTGTATTACGCTTGCACCATTTACTAATAAGAATGATATAACGAATCCTAATAATGCATATGTTTCAACCATTGCTGCGAATATAATACCTTTTGTATTATGTTCTGGTCTCTTAGCTAAGATTTGGATACCAGCAGCAGCTGCTTTACCTTGAGATATACCTGACCATAAACCTGTTATAGCTATTGGTAAACATGCAAATAATAAGTATAATCCTTTAGCTAATGAAGCTTCACCATTACTAATTTGGTTAAATACTAAGAAACCTATAACGAAACCATAAAGACCTTGTGTACCTGGTAATAATTCAAGAACTAACGCTTTACCAAACTTTTCTGGTTCTTCAGTAACTAATCCAGCTGCTGCTTCCCCAACTATACCAACACCTTTAGCTGATCCTATACCTGACATACCTACAGCTAAAGCAATACCTAAAGCTCCAAATATTAATCCTCCGTAATTTGCCATAAAATATGAAATCCAGTTTTCCATAATTTAATTCCTCCTGAAAATATAATGTTATTTTAATTTAATTTTAACTATAATTATTTAATTTTTTTAATTGTTATAAATTTATTTATTGTTTTAAATGGTGTGAATGCTCTTCCGCCACCTTCATAGAATTTTGAGAAGTACTCAACATATTGTAATCTTGCTGTATGAACATATGCTCCAAGTAATGATAAAAGCATGTTAAATGTATGAGCTGCTATAAAGAATAATGGCCCTACAATTATAATTGCTATTCCTGGGAACATACCAATTATTAAGTTAAGTGCAGCTGCAATTGATCCACCTGCAATACCTAAAGCCATAAGTCTTGTATATGATACTAAGTCTCCTACATATCCTGTTATACCATATAAAGCATATAAACCTTGACCTAATTTAGCACCCTTAGTTTTTTCATCTCTACCTTGAGTAAATACTATTAATAGAGAACCTACTATAGCTAATATTTTACCAACTAAGCTTATAGTTCCACCAAAGAATATCATTGGAAGACCTACTAAAAGCATAATCCATGAACCTACATCAAATAAAGCATATAAGTATTGTTTATTTCTAATTAACATGTAACCTTTAATGAATAATCCAAAGAATATTTGAATTACACCAAAGCCAACTGATAGAATAAGCAATAGATTCGTATCTTTACTTGGATTTATAAGTCCAAATGGTAATTCAAATCCAAATGCAGTACCAAATATTAATCCTGCAATTGCTGTAGCTATACTTAAATACATGAAGAACTTAACAAACTTTTCTTGAGTTTCATCTAAGTTAAATAACTTCATAGCTAATAGTGATCCAATAAATAATACTATTCCGTATCCTAGGTCTGCAACCATCATTCCAAAGAATACTAAGTAGAAAGGTGTTAAAAGTGGTGTTGGGTCTATTTCGTCATACCTTGGTAAACTGTACATCTCTGTTATTGAATCAAAAGCTGCTGCTGGTCCTTTATTATGTAATTTAACAGGAACTTCATCAACTTCATCCTCTTTAACTTCTTCAAATTCAAGATAGTACATATCTCCTACAGAGGATTTTATAATTCCTTCTAAAGAAGCATCATCTTCCTTAGGAATCCATCCTTGAATTACAACAACTCTATCTGTTTTTAAGAAGTTTTCACTTGCTTCTTTTCTAAGAAGTATGTTGCTAAAGTATTCATAGGCTAATTCTAAAGTTCTCTTTTCTTCTCTGTAATTTGAAAGACTTTCTCTTACCTCTGCCTTTTTAGCTTCTATTTCTTTTATTTTAAGTTTAAATTCTTCTACAAGAACAGAAGCCTTCTCTTTATATTTACTTTGAAATGCTGAAAAACCAAAGTTTTTTAATACTTCGTCCATTTCTTCAGCTTTGTCTTTCATAGCAACTACAAAGACATAAGAATCTTGGTCAGTATTAGAAATAACTTCTAAATAACTTTCCTTGAATTCGCTTTCAATTTCGTTCTTCATCTTCTCAAGATTTTGTCTTGAAAGAACACCTAAGAACGCAACTACTTTTTCAAAATTATTTAATTCACCTAGTGGAGCATCGAAACTTTGCCATGGCTCTAAGATTTCTATTTCACCTAAAAACTTTGTCTTCTCATTCTCTAGAGTAGCAAGCTCTCTCTCCATCTTCTTAACCTCTGAATAAACGACTTCCCAGTTGCTATTTTCAACCTTTACTTCTAGCTCATCCAAAGTTAAGCTTTCTTTACCAGCTCTTAAAGCTTTAAGTCCTCCAACGTCACTAACAAATGGGCTTAAGAAGTCTAAAGCTGATCTTGTCTTTGAAACATTATCTTCTACAGAAATTGTTTCATCATCTAAGTCATCTTTCTTAAGAGATTCAAAAACTTCATTACCTTCAAGCTTTTCTTCATCTTGTAGGTTTATAAACTCAACTTCTGAAGAACTTTGAATTTTTTTAAGAAGTTTTTCTTTCTCAGATTCAAAGGCAAGTAAGGTGAATTTATTCATCTTAACTATTGCCATTAGTTTTCACAATCCTCTCAATAACTAAATTTACTGCAGAATCAATCTTAGCACCTTTAAGACTTGATACCTCAGCACATTGTCTTTCGCCTTCTGAAAGTATGACACTTGCCTCTTTTCGTCCAGCTTCCTCTGCATTGCTAATAATTCCTCTTGCAACATTTTTAGCATCTTCTATTATTGAATTGTATTTTTCATCTGCTTCTACTGTTGCATCAGAAATTATTTTTTTGCTTTGCTCATGAGCGTTTTTAATCATTTCATCAGCTTGCAATTCAACTTTTTTAATTTCTTTTATTGCTTCTATTGCCAAAGTTTCACCACCTTTATATAAGGAATTTTTTATAAAATATATATTAATACTTTATATAGTATTAATTAACCCTTATTACTAATTATACATGAAAATCAACTTAATTCAACATAATTTTGCTAATGTATACAATTTCAGAAGTTTTTTTTGCAAAAATCTGCATTGCCTTTATTTAAATAAAAGATTAAAATTATTAACATTTAGAAAAAGTCGCATTAATATATTTGCATATTGTATATTAATACGACTAATATACTAACAATTTTTTAATTTTCCATTTATTTCATTTACAATTCTGTATAAGAATTATAATCAAAATTCATCTCATCAAATATAAGATATTTTTCTTCAAAATTAATCTTCCCATTTTTAATATAATTAATTATATCTACCTCAAATTTTTCTATGTGAGACTTTTTATAAGGCATTTGTCTATTAAAACTGTCTTTTATGTTTTGTTCTTCTTCTTTTGTTATAGTTCTTACTAAAAATTCTGGAAGCCATCTCTTTTTATTAAAGCATAAATAATCAAATTTTAAAACTTCTTTAAAAAGACCTTCATCCTCTCCTCCTATCTTTTCAAGATAAAAATCTAATAATATCTTATAATATTCAACATTTCCTATACTTCTCTTAAAATTTCCCTTTTCTTCAAAAAACATTGCTAAGTCATAATAAAAATCAAAGGGCTTTTCATATATGTCTAGGAAAAATTTAATCACATTATTAAATTTACAAGAATTATAGTATTTATCAACTACAGCTTCTACCTTTTTTAATAATAAAAGTTCTTCATAACTTATATCCTTACTTCTTATTATTTCATAAGGCGCATAAGGAGAATAAACTATTCCCCACTTTTTAGCTTCTTCTCTCATTGAAGAACCTTTTAATAATTTTAAAAATCCTAATTGAATTTCATCTGGTCTTATAGCATGAACATCATTAAAAGATTTTTTAAAGGATTCTAAATCTTCTCCTGGTAGTCCTGCAATTAAATCTAAATGTTGCATTACATTTTTTCCTGCTGCAACTTTTAACACCTTATCTTTTATATTTTCATATGTAATATATCTATTTATATTATGTAAAACCTCATTGTTAGTTGTTTGAACACCAACTTCTAATTGAAATCTTCCTTTTGGAGCATTATTTAAAATCTCTATTTGCTCTTTTGTTAAAAGGTCTGCTGCAATTTCAAAGTGAAATCTTGTATTAGTATCTTGCTCACTTAAATACCTAAGAAGTTCTGCTGTGTACTCTCTATTACAGTTAAATGTTCTATCTACAAACTTAACTAATTTTAGTCCTCTCTCCATAAAATATTTCAATTCTTTTTTTACTCTTTCAATATCTAAAAATCTAACACCATGCATTACAGACGAAAGACAATACTTACATTTAAAAGGACATCCTCTTGAAGCTTCATAATAAACAATTTTATTATTTATATCTTCCTCATAAGTATATGGGAAAACTAACTCATTCATATCCATTTCTGGTCTTTTAGGATTTTCAAAAACTTTTCCATCTATTTTATAATTTAATCCCTTTATATCCTCTATTTTTCCATGACCAAGCTTGTAAAGAACAAACTCTCTAAAAGTTTTTTCTCCTTCACCTACTATTACATACTCTCCCTCATGACTTTCTAAAAACTCTTTTCCTTCATAGGAAACCTCAGGTCCCCCGTAAAGTATTTCTATATTAGGGTTTACAAGTTTTATAAGTTCAGATAATCTGTTTACAAACTCCATGTTCCATATGTAGCAGGAGAAAGCCACTATATCTGGTTTCTCCTCAATTATGCCTTCTAAAATATTTTCAATTCTATCATTTATTGAAAACTCTTTTATTTCACCTTGGAAATCTAAATCCTTTGTAAAGGCCTTTAGATATCTCACCGCTAGATTGCTGTGAATGTATTTTGAGTTTATCGCTGTTAGCAGTATTTTCATAATTTATACTTCCTCTCTTTATTCCTTTGATAAATATTATTTTATCACAAACTTTAGTTTCCTCTATTTCGAAATATTTTTCAAGTACTTTTTTAGAAGTGTCTATTGTAAATTCTTTTGAAATGCTATTATCAATAAATTCAAATTCCTTCTCCTTATTTCCTGCCATTAAAACTTTAACTTTATCTTTAACTGTCTCTTTTTTTTGTTTTTCTCTATCCCAAATATATAGTTTTCCTCCAAACCTAACACTTGTCCATATTTTCTTTAAAACTTCCTCAGCTTCATTTTTACTTAATTTACTTAAAGAAAAAAACAATACCCCATTATCATACTGATTTCTATATTCCTCTTCTAAATTTTCAATATAATAATCAACACTTATTTCATCCTCTGTTTGTTTTAAAATATTATAAATAATTCCATAGTTATCTATACCCACATCTAAAGTATTACCTTTAAAACTTATGTTTCTCATATCAAGATTAACTTCTCTTATCATAAAACCCACTCCCATTTTATTCCATATTATCTTCTATTATACATATAAAGAGTAATTCTTTCTATTGTTATTAGAAAAAATTACTCTTAAATTTATTTTTTAGCTTTATTTTTATCCTTTATTAGTTTTGAAAATAAAATTAAAATAAATAAAAGATTTATAAATATAATTACATAATAGTTATAAATTTTAATCTTATCTTTGTTACTATCTAATTCTAAATTAAAAATTCTTCCCCTTTCTCCATCTAAGATATAAAGCTTTTTATTTATTATTTTCATATCCTTTATTTTTATATCTTTATTTAAGGATATAAACTCTTTAACTTCTCCACTTCTAAGAATTATATATATATTTTTTTTATCTTCATTAAAAAATAAAATAGCATCTTTACTTTTTGAAAAAAATCCCTCTTTATCTATAACTAAGGAATTAATCTCCTTAACCTTATTACTAATGTATATAGGCTTTGGCATCACATAACTTTTATGTTCTTCCGTTATAAAGTTTATTATAGGTTTTCCCTCCTTTATAAACCTTTGAGAATTTAAAGCATCTCCTCCACTATATTCAGGCCATCCATACCAAGTACCTTCTCCTTGCATTTTATAAATATAATCTGAATCACCACTTAAGGGCCTATATCCCTCTTCCTCAATTCCTCCAACTATAGCAAAAATCTCTCCTAAACTATTAAAGTCAATTCCTTTAATATTTCTAATACCATAAGAATAAAGCGTAGCTTTTTCACTTTCTATAGAATATTCAATTAAAGCTCCATTCCCTAAAAGTTTTCCTTTTATCTCTTCTCCTTTTTTAGTTTTAGTATTATAAGGTACAAAAGCACCTTTTTTATTTTCATCATAATTCCTTCCACTTAGTATTATATCTACAGGAGGTACATCTTCCTTTTCTCCTTCTTTATCAACAATTCCCGAATTAGTCTTTGTACCTATACTTAAATATATTTTATTATCTTTTATAAGTATCCTACTGTCTTCTTTATTTAATCCTTCATTTTCAATTTCATTAAGCAAAACCTTTCTTTTAGAATTTTCTATATCATAATAAACTAGTTTTTCCTGTATTGTATAATATAAACTTTTATCCTTATATTCTATATCATATATATCACTTTCTTCCTCATGTTCTAAGGAAAGCTTATTGTTTTTATCTAACTTTAAAATTTTATTTTGTGCTGCTATAAAAATATCTTCCCCATTACTACAAAATCCTCTAGCCTCCTTTAACCCCTTTACTATTAATTCCTCACTAAAACCCTCATCTAATAAATACTTTTCATCTTTTTCATAAAAAAAGCATACTATTGTACTTAAAATTATACTCATTAAAACAAAAATTCCACCCTTTAATAACCCCTTCATCTCTCCTCCTTTTAACCTAAAGCTTTTTAAAATCTAGGTTAATTTATAACAACCTTCTATATAATGAATATTTAACATAAGTTGTGAATATTCATTATTATTGAACTTTTAATATGGTGGTGATTCATTGAGTAAAAATGATTTTTATAAAAATTCCTTTATGTTAACAGCTTCAAACTTAACTACTGGATTATTAGGTTTTATATTCTCTATGTATTTATCAAAAGTATTAGGCCCTGAGGGTATGGGGCTTTATGGAATTATAATGCCTATATATAATTTATTTATATCAATTATGACAGCTGGTATAATAGCCTCTATATCAAAAATAACAGCAGTTTACTCTGCTAAGGATGACTATAAAAACATAATACGCACAATGAAAGTTGTAGCTTTATTTAATTTTGTTTGGTGCCTTATTATAGGAATTTTTGTATTTTTCTTATCTCCTTTAATAGGACATTTTTGGGCTAAGGACCCTAGAATTATAAAAGCTATAATGGTAACTTGTCCTGCAATGATTTTTATTGCTCTTTCAAATATTTTAAAAGGATTTTTCTATGGAACATCAAAAATAACTGTTCCTTCTTTTATAGATATTTTAGAAAAATCTCTTAGAATCTTTGTTTTAGCCATATTAATATTTATATTTAAAGCTGAAACCCTAGAGTCCTTAGTTACCTTAGCTTATTTAGCCCTTTGCCTTGGAGAGTTACAAAGCTTAATACTTTTATTTGGATATTTTAAATATTCAATAAATAAAATTCCTAGAATAAAAGGAAAAAGTGAAAGCTTACCTCAATTATTATTTGATGTTTTAGTAACTTCTGTTCCTTTATGCTTAAATGGATTTTTAATGAGCATTTTTAGTGTAATCTCAACTCTCTTAGTCCCAAAAAGGCTTATAGTTGCAGGATTTACCTATTCTCAAGCACTTTCTCTTATAGGAAAGTATTCAGCTATGGCAATGTCTATAGTAACTTTTCCTATAATAATAGTTTCTTCAATAAATACATTACTAATTCCAGATTTATCTCAAACTTTAAGTCGTGGAAATTATATATCAGCAGCTAAAAGAATTAGAGATGTTATTAAAATAGCCTTTTTAATAGGTGTATGCACAACAATAATTGGTCTTTCAGTTCCAGATTCTTTAGGAAAGTTCTTTTTTGGAAGAGATGATTTAGGAAATTATATAAGGATAACTTCTTTAATAATGCCTATTGTTTTTACTTCTAATACAATGTATGGAATTTTAAATGGTTTAGGAAGACAAAATATAATTTTAAGAAACACCATAATAACAGAAATTTTAGAAGTTACACTATTATTCTTTTTAACTTCAATTCCTTCTATAAATATTTATGGTTATGCAATTACTATGCTTATAATTTCCTCATTATCTCTTTGTTTAAATCTTTATGAAATTTATAAACATATAAATTTAGGTATGTCCTTAGGAGATTTCTTAATATATATTTTAATAGGAGTTTTAACCTATACTATTTTAAGTCCATTATCCTTAAAGCTTTCTCTTATAGACTTTAGGCTACAGGTTCTAACAATTACAACTATAGCTTCTTTAATTTTTATAGGATTAATAGCAAAGGATAAATTTAAAAAGAAATTAAAAAGAGCTATTTAATTAATAAAAATAAGGAGTTTTAAAAACTCCTTATTTTTATTAATTACTTAAATATATTTGAAATTCTTTACTCTTGCCTAAAATTCTTTTTATTTTAACCTTGTTTTTCTTTAAATCATAGAAAGAAATCTTTTTATTTACTAATTGACTTTCTAAATCTCCAACTATAACTATAGGTCTTAATCTATAAATCAAAGAATTTAAATACTTATTATCTTTATTTATAGAATTTATATTTAAAATATCCATTCTTAAATCTTCAATTTTGCTTAAATTAAGAAATTCCTTAATTGAATTGTTTGATAAAACAGCTACCTTTATATTATCTAAGGTAAAAAAAAGCATAATTTCTTTCTTATTTAAACTTTTAGCCCATAATTTAAGCTTTCCTCTATTATAATTAATTCCCTCTTCTCCTTTTAGTATATCTATATTTTTTTCTTTTAAAGTAGAAATTAAACTTTTATCGATTCCTTCTAAAGAAGGGAGAACTATCTTTTTTACTTTTAAATTATCTAAAACTTTCCCTAAAAATTTATTTGTATTATTATTTATATTTTTTAAAAGAAATAAATCTATATTTTCTACCTTAAGTTTATTTATTCCTTTTAAAAATTCATCTTCCTTTTCTCCTTCACTTATAAGAATAGATTCTTCATTATTTTTTATAAAAATTAAATTCTCCTCATATAAAAATTCCATATAACTTAAATTCTCCTTAGCTAAAGCAGTTTTTCCTCCAAGATTTATAAAAAACATTAAGCTTAAAAAAGATATAATTGCTATATTTCTTGACCTTTTCATAAAATTCACCACCTATAAGATAAAATTCCCTAAAGATGATTTTTTATGCAAATAAAAAGCTTAGAGTTTAAACTCTAAGCTTTTAAAATTATTTTAATCTAGTTCCAAATTCATCCTGTTCTATTAAACCTTTTTTCATTAAACCACCTAAGGCCATTTTGAAATAATTTTTAGATGTTTTAAAAGTATTTCTTATTTCATCAGGAGTACTTTTATCATTTAATCTCATAACTCCTCCATTTTCCTTTAGATAGTTTAATATAGTATCTCCAAGTTCGTTTCTTTCTTTAAGTTTATGATTTCTTAAAGATAATCCAACTATTCCATCTTCATAAATCTTTATTATTTTACCCTTTAAACTATCTCCTGGTTTGATATTTGTAAAATATTCATTTTTAAGAACTACAGCTCTATATTTACAATCTATTGCAACTCTTAAAGAACCATTTGTTTGATATCCATAAACAACACCAAAAACTTCTGATCCAAGTTTAGGTTCTTCTAGTTCCTCTAAATATTTATCCACCTCTGTTGTTGCTGCTAATCTTCCTGTCTTATCAACATAAATATAAACTAAATATTTTTTACCTTCCTCCATTTTATACTTTTGCTCCTTTAAAGGAACAAATATATCTCTTTCTAATCCAAAATCTACAAAGGCTCCAATTTTAGTAACAGACTTAACTTCTAATAAAGCAACATCACCAACAACTGCTAAAGGCTTTTTTAATGTTGCTATAAGTCTATCTCTAGAATCTCTATATATAAATGCCTCTACTTCATCTCCAACCTTTATTTCTTTTCCATCTAAATTTCCATTTGGAATTAATATATCATCTGAAGTATTTTTAGTTCCTCTATCTAAGTAGTATCCAAAATCCGCTTCTCTAACTACTTTCATTTTATTAAATTGACCTATGTTTATAGCCATAAGTTCCTCCTTTATTTAATATAAAGATTTTTCATCCTTACATATTCTTTTCTTGATTTTTTTATTTTTTCTATTTCTTCCTCAGTAAGTTCTCTAACAACTCTACCTGGAACTCCCATAACTAAAACTCCCTCTGGAATTTCCTTATTTTGACTTATTAAAGTTCCAGCAGCAACCATAGTATTTTTGCCTATTTTAGCTCCATTTAATATTATTGCCCCCATGCCTATTAAACATTCATCTTCTATATTACAGCCATGTATTATAGCACCATGACCTATGGTTACCCCATCACCAATACAAACATTATATCCTTTATCAATATGCAAAACTGCATTATCTTGCACATTAGTTTCATTTCCTATTTTTATCAAACTCTCTTCTGCTCTTAAAACAGCCCCAAACCAAATACTACAATCTTTTCCTATAGTAACATTTCCAATAATATCACTACTTTCTGCAATAAAAGTTCCTTCTCCAATTTTAGGCTTATTTCCTTTAACTTCAATTAACATCTAATCACCTCTTAGTCATTCTTGTAATTTTATCATATGAAAGTAGATTGTGTCTACTTATGCTTTTTAGAAGCTATATTTATATGTAACTTAATTAAATGTATTCTTTTATAATTTACTATTTTAAATTTATAAAGAATACATTTAATTAATACATTATAAATATTATATAATATATTAATCTTTATAAAGAGGTCTTATGGATAAAAACTTTCTTTTTTATGATAATTTAAAATTCTTTTATGGAATACCTCATAGCCATACCTCCTTATCTAACGGAGAAGGAAGTCCCTATGAAGTTTTAGAAAAGGCAAGATGTAACGGACTTGATTTTTTAATAATAACAGACCATAATAAATATTTAAATGAATTAATGATAGATAAAAATAAAGAAATTTCAAGATGGGAGTATTTAAATAAATGTATAAATAGATATAACAAAAAACATTCAAATTTTCTAGCACTTCCTGGCTTTGAAGCAAAATCAACAACTTTAGGACACTTAAACATAATTTGTCCTAATAGATTTTTTACTGGAATTATTTCTGATATTAATTTTTTTCTTCTTTGGCTAATTAATGACCATACAGCTATTTTTTCCATAAACCATCCTAAAAAAACTTTAGAAAAAAATATTAAATTTAATCCTCTTTTTGATAAACTTTTATCTTCTATAGAAGTTTATAGTGGGAATCCTTTAGAAAATTATAAAAATTATGAAAAAGAATTT
Organism: Clostridium sp. TJA032; assembly: GCF_058310275.1. Classification (NCBI taxonomy): domain Bacteria; kingdom Bacillati; phylum Bacillota; class Clostridia; order Eubacteriales; family Clostridiaceae; genus Clostridium; species Clostridium sp. TJA032. Next base: position 959,480 of record NZ_JBZEFB010000001.1, read on the forward strand.
TTTTCACTTTTAGATAAAGGTTTTAAACTCTCTCCTTTAAACTCTCAAAATAATCATAAGCTAAATCAAGGGGATAGTGAAAATCTAACTTGTGTTATTGCAAATAAGCTAAATAAGAACTCATTTTTAGAATCTTTAAAAAAAAGACACATTTTTTCCACAGAATCTAGGACCTTAAAACTTATATTTTTAGTAAACTCATTCTTTATGGGAGATACAGTATACCTAAGTTCTAGGGAAAAAATTAAATTTTATATACAAGCTAATGACCCCAAAAATAAAATTTCAAAAATTCAAATTTTAAGCAATTTAGGAAAGGTAGTAAAAGAAATTAATAATATAAATTTATATAATGTTAAATATTTTTTCGAAAAGCAATCCAATAATTGTGAAACTTGGTTTATTACTAAAATTTATCTAAATAATGGCAAAGAAGCTTTAAGCTCTCCAATCTTTATAAAATCCAAATAAAAAAACTCCATTTTAAATGGAGTTTACTTTTTTGAATCTTTATTATGTTTAACTCTATTTGGTTTTGCCTTTGGCTTAATAACAATCTTTTTCTCTTTTTTAATTCTTGGATATCCGTTTTTAACAATATCTAAGAACCATAAGAATAGTACAGCTGCTATACTTGAGATTATTAAAACAATCCATTGATTCATAGGTATAAACATAGGTATAACAAAAATTATTATTGCTGCCGCTAAAATTATCCACTTATTTACTCTGACTTTGTTAAATACATATCTACCTAAAACTGTGTATCCACCAAAAATCAATACTCCTAAAAGTACAACCTGTATAACTAATACAAATATACCCATAATTTTGCCTCCTTGCATAATACTCCTTATATAATATATTAGTCTAAAAGAAAAACATTTTCAAGTTTTTACTCTTTACAATTGTTTTCAAAAACTTTATATTTGTAATATCATTTTTATTAATGTGTTAAATTAACAAAAATATATTTGTTATTTTCCAAAGTATAGGTGGTATTTTTGTAAAAACTTTGATAGAATATAATTATCAATTTATTCAAATTATTCAAATTTTAAAGAGGTGATACTATGTCTTTAATGAACACATCAACCCATTTAGATGAATTAGATCTACAAATTTTAGATATCCTAATTAAAGATTGCAGAACTCCTTATTTAGAGATAGCAAGAATATGCCATGTTTCTGGTGGGACAATCCATGTCAGAATGAAAAAGATGGAAGACTTAGGAATTATAAAAGGTACTAGAATACTTTTAAATTTACCTAAATTAGGTTATGACGTTACATGTTTTGTTGGTATTCATGTTAACTCAACAACATCATACACTCATGTTTTTGACGAGCTATCAAAAATTAAAGAAGTAGTTGAAATTCATTTAATAACTGGAGGATATGCTATTTTTGCTAAGGTTATCTGTAAAAGTATAGCAGACCTTCAAGATATTTTAATGAACAAAATCAATCACATTGAAGGAATAAGTGGAACTGATACCTTTATATCTCTATCTCAACCAATAGATAGGAATATAACTCTTTAGGAGAAGAAATAGCTTAAGCTATTTCTTTTTTTGCCCTCTTTTAAATATGAATAAAATTAAAAAATCTACTAATAATATTAACATCTCTAAAAAAGGAGGTGTTAAATTTGAAAACCTTAAACATAATAGCCCTTACTTTAGTAATAATAGGTGCTCTAAATTGGGGATTAATAGGTCTTATGAATTTTAATTTAGTAGACTCAATTTTCGGCATAGCTTCTATTTGGAGCAGAGTAATCTATCTTTTAGTAGGTTTATCTGGACTTTACTGTTTAACCTTCTATGCTTATTTAAACCGTATAAGAGAGTAAAGATTATCTTAAATAGAAATAAAACTTACAAACCTCTTAAAGAAATTATTTTCTTAAATGTTTGTAAGTTTTATAAAAGGATATATTAAAACATCTATATACTTTCAATTATATTAAAAAGTTCTAAAGCTGCCTTTTTTGGCCCTTCTTTTTCATAGCCTTTAAGTGCTAGACAAGTCTTTATTTGTCCTACTTTAACCTTACTCTTAAACATATAATCAAAATATTCATCTATTATTAAATCCATCTCTTTCTGCTTTTGTGTAGGCCCAAAAGGATTAGCAAAATAAGATTTAACCAATCCATTTTCTGTGGTTGTTCCTTTAGCCATTCTACATCCTGCTTTAAAAACTTCCTTAGCCTCCTCTGCACTTTTAAAATACTCAATAGAATTTTCTTTTTCACTTGTTTTATCATAATTATTAGCATAAAGAAAAATATCTACTTTATAACCTTTTATAATATCATCATATTTACAAACTGGAATAAGAAGTCTTGCATTTATTTTATCTGGATTCATAAATATACTTCTGTCAATTTCTTTAAAGGCATAGCCTTGATCTAAATCATCTAACCTAACAAAGGCTCCAATTTCAGTTCCATATCCTTTAATTTTATCTTCTTCCTTTTTAAACACTCCCATATCATCAAAGATTATAGTCATATCACTTATATACTCTTCACTTAAATTCCTAAAAGCCTCTAAACTTTCAGACTTTCCAGCTCCACTATCTCCCATTATTACTATATTAGCCTCTTTTCCATTTTTAAGAACTACATTTACCATAGCACCATGTATTGGCATATATCCTCTTTTTATCATAACAATATTGTGAAGAGTTAATATCATTTTTTTCATGTATCCAAAATAATCTATTTCTTCACTATAATTTGCATATCCTAACATTATATTGTTTTTTTCATCATCATAAAAACAGGTTTTTACCTCCTCTTCTTCATCTTTAGCACCAAAAATATATATAAGCTCTGGCTTTACCCCTCTGCATTCTTCAACTTTAGCTAATTCAAATAAATTACATAAACTTATTCCATGTGACATAAAGTCTCTATGAAAATATACATAAGCTAGAAGTTCCCCAACTTTAGCAGGATAACAAAACCATTCTTCACTATTAATACTTGCATTATTTAAAGGATTTTCTTTAACCTCTAAGAAAATCCCATCTCTTGTATTTTTTGCAGGATAAGTTATAAATGGAGCTTCTAAAGAAATAGCATCTATAAAAGGAATATGCTCTAATATTGAATACTCTCTAGAATTTGGCCAAATTAAATCACTTACCATAATACTAGCATTTCCACCTGCTGAAACTTGTCTTAAAACACTTGGCATATTTCCTAAAAGATTTTTTTGAAGTCTTCTGTAAAATCTAAGTACTAAATCATTAAAATTTTTATTAGCATCTACAAAACCTACTGCTGATATTCCATCCTTTAGCTTATTATTTTGAATAACTGTGTATCTCTCTAAATTTCTCCAAAAAGAATAAAAATCATCTATAAGATTTATAAAAGCTTTCTTATTACAAAGTATATCCTCAAAAGCTTCATTAATAACTAATATCTCATCTACCCCAATCATAGATAAAAGTTTTAATGTGCTTATTAAATATCTAGATAAAACTTTTATATCTTCTGTTCCTATAGCCTCACTTAAAAATCTAAAATTATGGCTTTTTTTGTTTTTAGTCTTTTTTAAGTATGCCTCTAATACTCTTTTAAATCCTTCGCTATTTAATATAGCTTCAAAACTATCACAATATTTTTCTGTAAAGTTTATAGTTGCTTTACCATGTTTTAAGCAAAACTCTTTTTTCATTATTATTCCCCCTTTTTATTTTAAAAGCTATAAAAAAATAAATATTTCCAATTTAATTATAACATTAAAGTTGTATCTTTCCATAATTTTTCATTATTTATTTTTTTTGTAATATATTCTTTTATATATTTGTCTATATTTTTTTATACTTGTCAATAATTTTTATACTAAATATTCTATAAAGGAGCTTTTATGAAAATAACCACTAAAAAACTAAGCTTATTTTTAATATTTATACTTTTAATTAAAATCTTTTCTTATTTACCCTCTAATAAATTTTTAAAAGAAGATTTTTTAGTACATTTTATAGATGTTAATCAAGGAGATTCAACTTTAATACAAAGTAATAATAAAAATTTACTTATAGATACTGGTTCCTTAGAATACTCTAAGAATTTAATTAACTATTTAAAAAAAATCAATGTAAAAAAATTAGATTATATAATAGCTACACACCCCCATGAAGATCATATAGGTTCTATGAAAGCTTTATTAAATGAATTTTCTATAGATTATTTTTTTACTCCTTTTATAAAAAATAAAAATTCTTCCTATAATAATCTTTTAGATTTAATACATAAAAATAATATTGAAATTAGGTTTTTATCAAATTCTGGTCCTTTGCCTATTGATTTAGGTAAAAACTGTAAGATCATTCTTAAATCCTCTTACAAGGATTATGAAAATATAAATAATTTTTCTCCAATCCTTAAAATATATTATGGTAAAACATCATTTTTGTTTACAGGGGATGCTGAAATAGAAGCTGAAAAGGATGTTCTTTTATCTAAGAAAAATTTAAAATCTAATGTCTTAAAGGTTGGTCATCATGGCAGTAGCACTTCTTCTTCCGAGGAATTTTTAAAAGAAGTATCTCCAAATATATCAGTTATTTCTTCTGGATTAGATAATTCCTATGGACATCCTTCAAAGGAAACTTTAAAAAAATTATCTAAAAGCAAAGTTTTTAGAACAGATGAAGATGGAACAATTGTTTTAAGTTCTGATGGAAATTCCATAATAAAACATAAAAACTAAGGGTACCCTTTTGGTACCCTTAGTTTTTATAGCTTACTTAAATCTATAGAAAACTATTTACTTTCTTCACACTTTACATCTTCATCTAATTCATCTAAATTAACTAATATTTTTTTCCAACTTAACAATATGTAAAATAAATTAACTACATCTTGTTCATTATAAATAAGTATTTTTTCAACTTTTTCCTTTGGCATTCTTTGAAAATATTCCTTATCTTTTAAAACCTTATGGAAGGTTTTAGCTAAGTTTGAACCTGAAAGAACATCTCCCTCTCTTTCAATTCCAAATTTTTTTTCTAAAGCTTTAAGACCTATCCCTTGTTTAAAAGTATGCTCATAAATTTTCTGTATATCAACAGACCTAAAGTAATTGCTAAAATCAAAGTTTATTCCATACTTATCAAACAAATAATTTATAACTGTAAAGTCATTATTTCCAGAAAAAGTTACTATATACTTTTTCTTTTTTTCTGCTGCAACCATTATAAAATATTTTTTTGCTAGGTAAAGAATATCTCTTACTTCTCCCTTATGCTCTATCATGTACTGAGTAGTAATAAATTTTGATTTTTCCTCATCAAAATATCCAGCACCAAAAACTCCTATGCACTTTGGCTTTTTATATACATAGTGTTCTAAATCAAAATATACAGCCTGTTTATATATATCATAATTTTCATTAAAAGATAGGGCATTACTAAGATCTAAATCATTTATATCTATTTCATGCTCTTTTATGATCACTTTATCACTCTTTTCTTATATAAACTTGTAACAAAAATATTATATCATTATATCATTATTTAGTTAAGTATTAATAAATATTAATTAAAATTTTAATTAATAGAATTATTAATTGACAAATTGGAGGTAAATTGATATAATTTAGATGAATTTGATAATGATTTTCATTAGTGAGGTGCTTAAGATGAGTATATATGATTTAAAAGTAGGTCAAGCAGGAGTTGTAGATACAATTCGTGGAAATGACGCTTTAGCTAAAAGACTTCTAGCTTTAGGATGCATAGAAGGAACAGAGGTTACTCTAAAAAGAGTTGCTCCCCTTGGTGATCCTTTAATAGTTAATTTAAGAGGTTTTGATTTAGCAATTAGAAAAAAAGATGCTAAAAATATAATTTTAAAATAAAAATATAATAATTAGGGGGAAAACTAATGACAACAATAGCCTTACTCGGTAATCCCAACGTTGGTAAAACTACGCTTTTTAATGCCTTAACAGGTTCTAACCAACATGTAGGAAACTGGCCAGGTGTTACAGTTGATAAAAAAGAGGGTTTTTTTAACTCTAATAAAATAGTAGATTTACCTGGTATATATGCACTAGATACTTTCTCTAATGAAGAAAAGGTATCTAAAAAGTTCCTAGAAAGCGAAGATGTTGATTTAATCTTAAACATAGTAGATGCTTCTAATTTAGATAGAAATCTCTACTTAACAATGCAACTTAAGGAGTTTAAAAAACCTATAGTATTACTTCTTAATATGCTTGATGTTGCAGAAAAAAAGGGAATAAAAATAGACCCAAAAAAGTTAGAAAAAGCCTTTAATCTTAAAGTAATTCCTATAACAGCTTCTAAAAAAGAAGGTTTAGATACTGTAAAAGAATTTATAGATAAAGGTGATTTTCAAAAATATTTAGACAAAAATACTTACTCATTTAAAGATGAGGCACACACTTATAAATTTATAGAAGATAAATTATCTGACTGCTATAAAAGGTCTAACACCTCTTCAACTAGCTTAACAGATAAATTAGATAAAATATTTCTAAACCCATGGCTTGCATATCCTTTATTTATAGCACTTATGTTTTTCGTATTTCAATTTACTTTTGCCTGGGTTGGACAGCCAATTTCTGATTTTTTAGATAATGTTTTAAACGAAAGCTTTATGCCTTATTTAAGCAACTTATTATCTAATACTGCTCCTTGGTTCCAATCTTTAGTTGTAGATGGAATAGTAGCAGGTGTTGGAGGAATAATAGTATTACTTCCAATAATTTTAGCTTTATTCTTATGTATATCTATTTTAGAAGATAGTGGATATATGGCTAGAGTTGCTTTTTTAATGGATAAATTTATGAGAAAGATAGGACTTTCTGGAAAGGCATTTCTTCCTATGATAACAGGGTTTGGATGTACTGTTCCTGCTATTATGTCTGCTAGAACCTTAGAAAGTGAAAAGGACAGAAAGCTTACTGCTCTTTTAGCTCCTTTTATGTCTTGTAATGCTAGATTGCCTGTATATGTAATTTTCGCTGGATTATTTTTCCCAAATAATGCATCTTTAGTTGTTGCATCCTTATACATATTAGGTATATTAGTAGCTTTTATATTAGGTTTAATATTTAAAAATACTTTATTTAAAAAAGAAGAAGAACCGTTTATAATAGAACTTCCTGAATATAAAATACCAGAGATCCGTTCAGTACTAGCTCAACTTTGGGATAAGTCAAAAAGCTTCCTAAAAAAAGCTGGAACTATAATCTTTGCAATGAGTGTAATCATTTGGTTCCTTCAAAGCTTTAACTTTAACGGAATGGTTGAAGATATAACACATAGTTTCTTATATAATATAGGTTCATTTATAGCTCCAATATTTACTCCATTAGGTTTTGGAGACTGGCAAGCTTCAGTATCACTATTAACTGGTTTAATGGCTAAAGAAACTATAATATCAACTATGGAAGTTATTTATAAGGGTGATTTAGTTCACATGTTACCACAGTTTTTCACAGCAGTTTCTTCTTACTCATTTATGGTTTTTGTATTACTATACACTCCATGTATAAGTGTTGTAGGAGTTATGAAAAAAGAATATGGTGGTAAATTCACAATATTATCAGTAATATTCCAATTTGTAGTAGCTTGGATAACTGCCTTCATAATTTATCGTATAGGATTATTAATATTTTAAAGAAGGTGTTCAAATGGAAATTTTTATTACAGCTCTAATAATATTAGCTGTTATATTTATACTATATAAAAACTTCAAAAAATCTTCTAGTGGGCAATGTAATGGCTGTAGTGGCTGTGCTTCTAAAGGAAATTGCCCTAGTAGAAAAAATAATAAAAAATAAAAAAATAACCAATTCCTCTTATGGAATTGGTTATTTTTATTACTAAATTACATTTTTTCAACTACATCTATTCCAATTAAGAATAAAGCATTTTTTATAACTTGAGCAGTAGCTGCTATAAGTTCAAGTCTTGCAGCCTTTAATCCTTCATCCTCTACATTTAAAACTGTATGATTATTGTAGAATTTATTAAAGGCCTTAGCTACCTCTATAGAATATCTAGTTACAACTGAAGGTTCTAACTTATCTATTCCTAAAAGAACAGCTTTTTGTAAACCATCTAAAGTCTTAGCTAATTCAAACTCTTCCTTTGAAGTTAACTTTGTAAAATCTGGCTCTGCCTTTATGTTTTGCTCTTTAGCTTTTCTTAATATACTTTTAGCTCTTGCATAAGAATATTGAACATATGGACCTGTTTCTCCATCAAAGCTTAGCATTTCTTTCCAATCAAAAACTATATCTCTTTCTCTTGAGTTCTTTAAGTAAGTAAATAATATAGCACCTATACCTATCTTCTTAGCAACTTCCTCTTTATTTTCTAAATTAGGATTCTTCTCTTCTATAGTTTCTCTAGTTTTTTCTATAGCTTCATTTAATAAATCTTCAAGTAAAACTACGTTTCCTTTTCTTGTTGAAAGTTTTTTATCTGCAAATTTAACTAATCCAAATGGAATATGAACACAGTTTTTAGCCCAATCTTTTCCTGCTAATTCTAAAGTTTTAAATACTTGATTAAAGTGTAATATTTGGTCTTTACCAACTACATATATACATTTATCAAAATTATATGTTTTATGTCTGTAACTAGCAGCTGCTAAGTCTCTTGTAGCATATATAGATGCTCCATCTGATTTAACAACTATACAAGGTGGCATATTATAATCATCTAACATAACAACCTTAGCACCATTACTTTCTGTTAGTATTTTAGCTTCTTCTAATTCCTCTACTACAGCATCCATTTTATCATTGTAAAAACTCTCTCCAGCCCAAGAATCAAAATCTACTCCTAACATATCGTATATTTTGTTAAACTCTTTTAAAGATAATTCTTTAAATCTTTCCCATAAAGCTACTGCTTCTTCGTCTCCATCTTCAAGCTTTTTAAAGTACATTCTTCCTTCATCCTCAAGCTCTGGGTGTTTTTCAGCTTCTTCATGGAATTTAACATATATTCTTAAAAGTTCATTTATTGGTGCTTCTTCTAAAGCCTCTTCATTTCCCCATCTTTTATAAGCTGAAATTAACTTACCAAATTGAGTTCCCCAATCTCCTAAGTGATTTATTCTTATAGCATTATATCCTTCAAAAGTTAACATTCTATATAATGAATGTCCTATAGCTGTTGTAAATAAATGCCCTACATGGAATGGCTTAGCTATATTAGGTGATGAATATTCAACAACAACATTCTTTCCTTCTCCTAATTTAGAAGAACCATATTTATCTCCCTCTTCTAAGACTTTATTTATTATATCCTTTGAAAAAGCTACTTTATCTACAAAAAAGTTTAAATAAGGCCCTAAACACTCTACCTTTTCAAAGCCTTCCTTATTTATTTTTTCTGCTAATTCAGAAGCTATCATATTTGGTGCTTTTCTCATAACCTTTGCTAATTGAAAGCAAGGAAAAGCAAAATCACCCATCTCTGGTTTAGGTGGTATTTCTATAAGTTTTTCTATGTTTTCTAAATCTAAATCTACATGTTCTTTAATTCTTTCTGCAACTAACTTTTTGTAATCCATAATTATCCTCCTTATTTTATCTAACTTTAAAATCATATATTATAATGACATTATTGCCAAAATATAAATTTATTTACAATATAAAAAAACCGTCTCTTTATAAAAAAGAGACGGATATATCCGCGGTACCACTCTAATTGGTTAAAAACCCACTTTATAATTTAACGCAAAGCGACATTTTAACAAATTTTTAATTATTAAAATGCAATCTCAGAGGCTCTTTTCATCTAAACTATTCTATAAGGCTTACACTCTACCCTTACTCGCTTAAGAAATCATAAAGACTACTCTTCTCTTCACAGACTTTATATATTATATTTTCTTAACTTATTATAGTATTTTATCTTAAATTCTGTCAATATACTATTATATTTATTATTAATAATTCTTTTATTTTTTTAAATTCCATTGAAAACTTCTTTAAAATTAGATAGTATCAATATTATAATCAAATTATATTTTAAACAAGTAGAGGGGAAAAGAAATGGATAGAATAGGAGTAATAGACATAGGTTCAAACTCTGTAAGATTAACTCTTGCTGAAGTTGAAAGATCTGGATACTTTAAAATAATTGATGAGTTAAAAGAACATATAAGATTAGGTTCTGACCTTTTTTCATGCTCTGTATTAGATGAAGAAAAAATAAAAATTACAATTTCATCTATAAAAGCTTTTAAATCTATGTGTTTATCTTGTGGTGCCTCAAAAATAGTACTTATAGGCTCCCAAAGCATAAAGGACTTAGATGAAAAAATTGACCTTAAAGGAATAATAAAAAGAGAATTAGGGCTAGACCTTAGAATTTTATCTAATGAAGAAGAAATTCACTATAACTTTTTAGGAGCTAAAAACTCTCTTTATATAGATAACTCTCTTCTTTTAGACATAAATGGAAATAACACTCATCTTTGTTGGCTAAAGGATAATGAAATATATAAAGAAGTTACCCTTCCTTTTGGATATGTAACCTTATCTTCCTTATTCCAACTAAAGGACATGATTACCTATGAAAACAACACAAAATGTGTAGATTATATTAAAGAACATTTAAAAGAAATAGACTGGCTTAAAGATAATTCCTTTGATTCTGTTATAGGTGTTGGAGGTTCCTTTAGAAATCTTGGTAAAATAGATAGAAGAAGAAAAAGATACCCTATTGATATTGTGCATAATTATGTTCTTTACGACTACGATGTAGATGCAATGTTTCATCTTTTAAAAAGCAAAAATCTACGTCAAAGGCAAAAAATAGAAGGTCTTTCTCCCTCTAGGGCAGATGTAATAGTAGCTTCTACTGATTTAATCAAAGAGATTTTAACTTATACAAACACTAATGAGGTAATAATCTGTGGTAGAGGTCTTAGAGAAGGCTTAATATATGAGTATATAATAGATAAATTCCATACTTATGATGATATTTTAGATGTAAGTTTAAAAGGTATTATGGATACATTAAATATAAATATTCCTCATGCTAAAAATGTATGCAAACTTGCCTTCACTCTATTTGATGGCTTAAAACCTCTTCATCACTTAGGAGATGAATTTAAAAACATATTAAAAACAGCCTCTTTGCTTCATGACTGTGGTATAAGTATAAGATACTATGACCATCATGTGCATTCATTTTATGTAATATTAAACTCTCACATAAGTGGTTTAACTCACAAAGAGATTTTATTAAGTGCTTTATGTGCAGCTTATCATAGAAATAATTCTTTCCAAGCACCAATTGCAAAATATTCAACCATAATAAATAGGTTAGATATAAAACACGTGGAGTACTTAGGAGTTATTCTAAAAATTTCTGAAGGCTTAGATAGAGGCTTAACAGGTCATGTTAAAGATGTTGATGTTATTATAAATGAAGACAATGTAACATTAAAACTTCATTCTGAATATGATTTAGAACTTGAAATTCGTCAAGCAAAAAGAAGTTCTAAAGCTTTTGAAGAGGTTTATAATAAAGAATTAATAATTGAGAAAGCTTAAAATAAAAAAAGTTTATGGTCTTTAAAATCCATAAACTTTTTTATTTTATACTTTATTTTCAATTATATTTCTTGTTGACTGTAAAGACCTATTTAATTCCTCTAAAGTTTCCTTGCCTAACTTTTTTCCTTCTTCACTATTTAAAGTTTCTTCTACTGGCAATATATAATAATGAGATTTTTTATTTTCTCTTGGAATTTTATAAACCCAAGTTGGTATATATTCTAAATCGTCAATTAAAACACCTTTTCTTGTTTTCTTTAAGGTTAAATTTAATAAAATACCATCAGCAGTTCTACTATCCCCCATAGTTTCTTTTCTCTGATTAGAAAGAAAATTTCCTAAAGAATAGGCAACTAATGTCCTTTCACCCTTTTCTCCTACTATTTCTTCTATAGGTTGAACTACATGAGGATTACTTCCTAAAATTAAGTTAACTCCATATTTATTTAATTCCTTTGCAATTTCAACTTGATACTTACTAGGTTCTGTACTATATTCAACTCCCCAATGCATTCCAAAAACTATAAAGTCAGCTCCATTTTCCTTCATATCATAAATTAAAGTTTTCATTTTCTCTAAATCTTCTTCTAAATTTTCATATGAAAAAGTATTTAAAGTACTTTCTTCTCCTATTTTATTTCCATTTATTTCTCCTTTCCTACTTTCATAGGTATAAGAGGTAAAAGCTATATCTATTCCTTTTATACTTTTTATTATATATTTATCATTTCCAATTGATGTCATTTCTTTATTAATCTTTTTTTCAGTATTTTTAAGAGCCTCATATCCTTGATCTAATGAATGGTCTGTAGCTAAATTTAAAATATTAAAACCTGCATTTTTTAGGGCATCTATCATAGAATCTGGACCATTATATTTTGGATATCCAAAATAACCTATTTCTTCTCCTCCATAAACCCCTTCAATAGTTCCATAACTTATATCACTATCTTCTAAAAAACTCTTTATATACTTAAAGTTATCATTAAAATCATAGGAATTATTTTCTTCACTATGAGCTGACCATATTTGCTCATCTTGTAAAATTATATCTCCTACAGCACTTATATTAACTTTCTTACCTATTGAAAATCTACTTAAAAATCCTTTTTTATCACTTTCCTTAAAAACTTCCTCATCTTCTTCTAAAGTAGCTCCTCTTGTGCTTAAAACATTATTCCCTATAATATTATTTATTACAAAAACGGAACAGATAATAAGTAAAGAGGCTAAAATTAATTTTATTTTTTTAGACATTCTTATCATATTCTCACCCCTTTATATATTACCATATTTTTACATTTTATTTCAATTATCTTTATAAAAAAATAGATTAGATAAAACTAAATAAAATTCAGTTTTATCTAATCTAAAATATTTTTACATGAATAATCCGCCTATAGAATATACAAAAGACATTACTAAATTAGCTGGAATAACCATTACGTATCTACCTATAAGTATTACAATTATTAGTATAGGATAGTAGTACTGATATATAACTTGTGATAATTTATAAAATAATTTAGGTTTAAGGTCCTCTAAAATTCTAAAACAATCTAATCCTGGAAGAGGTAAAATGTTAAAAACAAAAAAGTTTACATTTAATATTACAATATACTGTAATATTAAAAATATTATTTGAGAAAGATCTCCTCTTATACCAAAAAACTTTAAATATAATGCCATTAATATAGCACAAACTATAGCTACAATTAAGTTAGAAAGCCAAGCAGCTATATTTACCTTTAAAGCATCCTTTCTTGGATTTTTAAAAGCATTCTTGTTTATTTCTACTGATTTACTCCATCCAAATCCAAAGACAGCCATCATTACAGCCCCTACAATATCTACATGCTTAAAAGGGTCTAATGTTAATTCTCCCTTAAATCTTGGAGTTTTATCTCCTAACTTATCTGCCATTTTAGCACGAGTATATTCTTTAACAGAAAAAGCTATTAATATTGCTGGAATGCTTAAAAAGACATTTAATAAAAATTGCATATCTTAATACCTCCTTATTTCGTATTTAAAATTATACCATATTTTTCTTAATATTCTTATGTAATAAGACTAAGCTTAATAAATTATTAATTTAAACCTTCTTTTAATACATTTTATCATAAAATTTTATATATTTAAAAAGAGATTTCTTAACTGCATTTATAGTAAGAAATCTCCTTTTCCTTAAAACTTATAATCTTTTTGCCGCTTCATAAGCAAGTTCACTTCTTTCACATTCATCATATTTTAATGTAACTTGATAACAAAGATGACTTCCTTTCATTCTCTCTGAGGCATAACAAAGGCCATTACTTCTTGAATCTAAGAAAGCTTGATCTATTTGCTCTGGGTCCCCTACTAATATTATCTTAGAACCTTCACCAGCTCTTGTTATAATAGCCTTAACTTGCTTTGGTGTTAAATTTTGAGCTTCATCTATTATAATCCAATTTTTTATTATACTTCTTCCTCTTAAATAGGCAACAGCTTCTGTAGTTATTATTTTTCTCTCAAAAAGTTCTTCTATTTTATCATTTAATTCTCGTTCATTAGAATATCTTTCATTTTCATCAGAATCTATTAATATTTCTAAATTATCATATATAGGCCTCATAAAGGGTGCTATTTTTTCTTGCTCTGTTCCTGGTAAATAACCAATTTCCTCATCCATAGTAACATTAGGCCTACAAACTAATATTCTTCTATACTGTCCATTCTCCTCTTCTAGAATTTTTTGCAAACCAACGGCTAAGGAAAATAAAGTTTTTGCTGTCCCTGCAGGGCCTTTTATAATAACTAGCGGAGCTTTTTTTGCATCGATACTTAAACACTCTAGCATAAATTTTTGTCCTACATTCCTTGGACTTATTCCCATAATATTATTATTATCCTTATAAAGTAATGGTCTTATAACCTTTCCATCAAATCTTCCTAAAGCAGTTTGTTTATCATTGTCATTACAATGAATTATTAAAAATTGATTAATCTCTAATTTAGGCTCTATATAAGTTTTATTATCTTCATCATAAAAACTTAATTCTTTTTTTTCTATAAACTTATTTTTAAAAAAGTTTTTTAAATTATCAGCTCCTGTATAAACCTCAATTCTTCCACTATACTGCTCCTCAACCTTTGGAACTACTACTTCATAAAAATCTTCTGACTTTATTCCTACTGTATCTGCCTTTATTCTCTCAAAAATATCCTTAGTTATTAAACAAACATCTTCACCTTTTTCCTTTAAAGATTTACAGATTTGTATTATTCTATTATCTGCTTTACTTATATTCCAAGCTTCTGGTATTTTAGTATCATAAAAATTAGTAACAACCTTAAGTTTTCCTCCTTTAGGGAGAATAACCCCTTCTCTTAAAGAACCACTTTTTCTTAACTTATCTAACTCTCTAGCAACATTTCTTGCATTTGCCCCTAAATCATTGTTCATTTTTTTTATATTATCTAATTCTTCTAAAACCACCTCAGGAATAATAACATTATTATCTTCAAAGGAATATATAGCTCCTGGTGAATATAGCAATACGTTAGTGTCTAATATATAAGTTTTCTTCAAAACAATCACTCCTTTAGAATAATAAAACCTATAAATAATCAAACTTGATTTTCATTTGTTTATATATTAATATTTAAGAATACTCAATATAATTCTTAAATATTAATATTTTATAATCAAAATTTCTATAATTTATAAAGTGTAAATTTTTAAAGAACATATATTTTAATTTAAACTTTATTTTCTTATATTCAATAAACATTAGGAGGCCTAAATAAATGAAGTTACTTTTTTTTGATACAGAAACTACAGGTGTTAGACCAGGCAGTATATGTCAACTTAGCTATATACTTGTAGATACTTCAACTAAACCACAAAAAACTGTAGGAAAAAATATATTTTTTACAGTTGATGAAATGGAAGAAGAAGCAGAAAAAATTCATGGTTTTTCCTTAGAAAAACTTTATGAATTAAGCAATGGATTATATTTTGAAGATGTCTATTTAGATTTTATTAAAGATTTTTCAGATGCTGACTTTTTAATTGGACATAATGTTCAATTTGATATAAAGTTTTTAAAACACGAACTTTTAGGTCTTGGAGAACTATTTGAACCTAAAAATACATTTTGCACTATGAAATATTATAAAGATATATGTAAGATTTTAAGACCTACTGGAGATTATAAAAATCCTAAACTTGAAGAGGTAATTAAATTCTTAAATATAAGTGATTCTAAAATAAGCGAAACAGCAAATAAGTATTTTATGGGTAGTGGCAATTATCATGATGCTAGATTTGATACAGCAGCTACTTATCTTATAGTTACAGAAGGAATTAAAAAAGGTTATATACCTAAAAATTATTTTACAAATCTTCTAGAAAAAAAATAAATTCAAATAAAAAGAGTTATTTTAGAAACTTCTAAAATAACTCTTTTTATATTAAACTGTTATATCACTACTTAAATTTGTAGCTTCTTTATTTTTTTCTAGTATAGGATTTACATATTCATCAATAAACTCTGTAACCTGACTTGGTGCTCTACCAACAAATTTAACTGGGTCTATTATAGATATTATTTCCTCTTTTGAAAGATTAAAGGAAGGATCCTTTATTATTCTTTCTATTAAGTCATTGTTAAGTCCTTCTCCCTTAACTCTTTTAGAAGCTTCCATAGAATGAATTCTTATTCTTTCATGAAGTTCTTGTCTATCTCCACCTTTTTTAACTGATTCCATCATTATGTTTTCAGTCGCCATAAAAGGTAATTCTTGATTTACATGTGCCTCAATAACTTTATTATAAACCACCATATTCTCTGCAATATTTATATAAAGATTTAAAACACCATCTAAAGCTAGGAAAGCTTCAGCTACTGCAATTCTCTTATTAGCTGAGTCATCTAAAGTTCTTTCAAACCATTGTGTTGAAGCTGTAATAGCAGGATTTAATGCATCTACTATAACATATCTAGCTAAGGCACCCATTCTTTCACTTCTCATAGGATTTCTCTTATAAGCCATAGCTGAGGAACCAATTTGATTTTTTTCAAAAGGTTCTTCTACTTCTTTCATACTTTGAAGTAATCTTAAATCATTTGAGAACTTATATGCACTTTGTGCCACTTCTGATAATGTATTTAAAATTATAGAGTCTAATTTTCTTGGATAAGTTTGTCCTGTAACTCCAAAACTTTTTTCAAATCCCATTTTTTCAGCAACTATTTTATCTAAAGCCTTTACCTTTTCTTCATCGCCTTCAAAAAGATTCATAAAACTAGCTTGAGTACCTGTAGTTCCTTTTACTCCTCTTAATTTTAAAGTTGATAATAGAAAATCTATATTTTCAATATCCATAACTAAATCTTGCATCCATAAGGTAGCTCTCTTACCTACAGTAGTAAGCTGTGCTGGTTGAAAATGAGTAAATCCTAAAGTTGGCATATCTTTATATTTTAAAGCAAAGTTTTTTAAGTTATTTAAAACTGCAACTATTTTTTTCTTTATTAGTAATAAGGCATCTCTCATTATTATTACATCAGTATTATCTCCAACATAACAACTTGTAGCGCCTAAATGTATTATTCCTTTTGCCTTAGGACATTGAAGACCATAAGCATAAACATGACTCATAACATCATGTCTAACTTCTTTTTCTTTTTTTATGGCTTCTTCATAATTTATATCTGAAATATGACTTTTAAGCTCTTTTATTTGCTCATCTGTTATATTTAATCCTAATTCTTTTTCACCCTCTGCAAGAGCAACCCATAATTTTCTCCATGTTGAAAATTTCATATCATCAGAGAAAATATAGGACATTTCTTTTGATGCATATCTTGAATTTAATGGTGTGCTATATAAATTTTTCACTTTTTCCCCTCCTAAAGTAGAACTGCTAATTTAAATTTATTATATCATAAGATAAATTTATTATAAATAAATTTATCCTTTTTTTATATATTATTCGTGTTTTTACCATATTTTCTTTAAAAACAGCATATTTTTTTACTTAATATACGTACATTAAATATAGTTTTTGACAAAAACATAAAAATTATTAAAAAATAAAAGGATTCCCCTAGGAATCCTTTTACGAAGATTACTCTTCTAAATTTTCAATTAACTTAGCTATTTCTTCAGCTGCTAAAGCTTCATCATCACCACTTGCGATAACCTTAACATTAGCATCTTTAGAAACTCCTAATGATAAAACTCCGATTAAGCTTTTAACATTAGCTTTCTTTCCATTATACTCTAAGCTTATGTCAGATTTGAAAGCTGAAGCTTTTTTTACTAGTAAAGTTGCTGGTCTAGCATGTAATCCTGTTGAATTTTTAACTATAACTTCTTTAGTTACCATTATAAACACCTCTTTACTTTTATTTGTTAATTAACACTACTAACTTCTTAATTATACTCATTTTTTTAGAAAATTTCAACAACTTAAATAAAGATTAATTTTCATTATTAAGTTTATTTACGAAATTTTTTATTCTTTTTAGGCCTTTTTCTATTTCTTCCTTAGATGTTGCATAAGATAATCTTATAAAATTATCTTCCCCAAAAGCTATCCCTGGTATTACAACAACATTTTCCTCTTTTAGTAATAAATTTGCAAACTCCATAGAACCTTGTAAATTAGCCTTTTTTATCACCTTAGATATATCTATCATAACATAAAAAGCTCCCTTTGGTTCTATAAAATCAAGTTCATCAATTTCATTTATAAGTTTAATCATAAGGTCTCTTCTTGAAGCAAATTCTCTAACCATATTATTTAAGGTTTCTTGTTCTCCCATTAAAGCTTCTAAAGCTGCAAATTGAGCTATACTATTTGTATTTGAAGTCATATGACTTTGAACATTATTCATAACTTTTATAAGTTCTTCATTATAACTTGCTGCATACCCTATTCTCCATCCTGTCATAGCATAAGCTTTAGAAAATCCATTAATAACTACTGTTCTTTTAAAAGCATCTTCACTTAAAGAAGCAATACTTATATGTTTTTCTTTTCCATATATAAGTTTTTCATATATTTCATCAGAAATTATTATAAGATTATTTTCTTTAGCAAATTTTGCAATCTCTTCTAAATCCCTTTTTGAATATACTGTTCCTGTTGGATTATTTGGAGAATTTATTACAATAGCCTTAGTTTTATTAGTTAATACAGAATTTAATTCCTTATAAGTAACCTTAAAATCATTTTCTTTTTTAGTTTCTATAAAAACAGGTACTCCATCGCTTAATTTAACTAATTCAGGATAGCTTACCCAATAAGGTACTGGTATTATTACTTCATCACCTGGATTTAAAATAGCCATAAATAAATTAGCTAAAGACTGTTTAGCCCCTGTTGAAACAATTATATTCTTATTGCTATAAGTTAAATTATTATCTTCTTTTAACTTCTTTGCTATAGCCTCTTTTAACTCTACTATTCCTGAAGTTGATGTATATTTTGTTTTACCATTATTCATAGCATTAATGGCAGCTTCTATTATATTTTTAGGTGTATTAAAATCAGGTTCTCCTACACCAAAACTTACAACATCTATACCTTGTTTTTTTAACTCTCCAGCTTTAGCTGTTAATGCTAAAGTTAAAGATGCCCCTATATTTTCTGCTTTTCTAGATAATATCATCTAATCCCCTCTTTACTGCTTGAAATTTTATTACGTTTCAAATATATCATTTTTATTATTTAAAGTAAACAAATAAAAAAACTGCTACAGAATTAAACATAGCAGTTTTTATTTATTTACCAAATTTAGAATTTAACTAAACTTTATCTTGGCTGTATTATAAGCTTTATAGCTGTTCTTTCTTCTCCATCAATTTCGATGTCTGTAAATGCTGGGATACAAACTATGTCCTTACCACTTGGTGCAACAAATCCTCTAGCTATAGCTATAGCCTTAACAGCTTGATTTATAGCTCCAGCTCCTACAGCTTGTATCTCTACAGTGTTTCTTTCTTTTATTATAGCTGCTAGTGCTCCTGCTACTGAATTAGGATTTGATTTAGTTGATACCTTTAATACTTCCATTATATAAACCTCCTAGACCTTTTTAGGATACGTTTACATTTATAGTTAACGTTTTCCTTTAAGTATAAATATTCTATATACTTCTATTAATTCCTTCTAAAATCTATAAAATATTTTTAAAATTTAAATTTAAATAACAAAACTCCACTAAAAATTTAGTGGAGTTAATTAAAAAAATACATTTTGTAAACAAAATGTATTTTATATATTCATTTATTTAGCATAGTCAACTGCACGAGTTTCTCTAATTACATTTATCTTGATTTGACCTGGATACTCTAATTGCTCTTCTATATTCTTAACAATATTTCTCGCCATCTCAATTGCCCCTGCATCGTCAACTTGATCTGGTTTAACCATAATTCTAATTTCTCTTCCAGCTTGAATGGCATATGACTTTTCTACACCTTCATATGAAGTAGCTATTTCTTCTAATTTTTCTAATCTCTTAATATAAGCTTCTAAAGTTTCTCTTCTTGCACCAGGTCTAGCTGCTGATATAGCATCTGCTGCTTGAACAAGTACTGCCTCAAGAGTTTGCATTTCCACGTCACCATGATGTGCTGCAATTGCATTTACAACAGCTGGTGATTCATGATATTTCTTTGCAAGTTCTCCACCTATAACTGCATGAGGACCTTCATATTCTTGGTCAACACCTTTACCTATATCATGTAAAAGGCCTGCTCTTCTAGCTAAATTTACATCTAAACCTAATTCAGATGCCATTAAACCAGCTAAATATGAAACCTCTATTGAATGTTTTAAAACATTTTGACCATAACTTGTTCTATACTTTAGTCTTCCTAGAAGCTTAATTATTTCAGGATGTAATCCATGAACACCAGTTTCAAAGGTTGCTTGTTCTCCTTCTTCCTTAATGTCATTTTCCACATCTTTAATAGCTCTTTCTACCATTTCTTCAATTCTAGCTGGATGAATTCTTCCATCTACAATTAATTTCTCTAAAGCTATTCTTGCAACTTCTCTTCTAATTGGATCGAAGCTTGAAAGAATAACAGCCTCTGGAGTATCATCTATTATTAAATCAACCCCTGTTAATGTTTCTAAAGTTCTTATATTTCTACCTTCTCTTCCGATGATTCTTCCTTTCATCTCATCGTTAGGTAAGGCAACAACATGTACTGTTGTTTCAGAAACATGGTCTGCTGCACATCTTTGAATAGCAGTAGTAATTATTTCTCTTGATTTTTTATCAGCTTCTTCTTTGGCTTTAGTTTCAAGTTCTTTAATCAGCATAGCTGATTCATGTTTTATTTCTCTTTTTACTTCATCTAATAATAATGTTCTTGCCTCTTCACTTGAAAGATTAGAAATCCTTTCAAGTTCTGATCTTTGTTCTCCGTATAAACTTTGTACACGTTCTTCAAGGTCTTGAATTTCTATAGACTTTTTATTTATGCTATCTTCTCTTTTTTCAAGCATTTCACCTTTTTTATCTAAAGATTCTTCTCTTTGTATAAGTCTTCTTTCAAATCTTTGAATCTCGTTTCTTCTATCACGAGTTTCTTTATCAAGATCTGCCCTTAATTTGTGCACCTCTTCTTTAGCTTCTAATATGGCTTCTTTTTTCATTGATTCAGCTGCTCTTTTAGCCTCCTCAAGTGTTAAGTTTGCTTCTTTTTCTAAGCTTTCCACCCTATTTTGTGAAGCTTTCTGTATAAGAGTGTATTGAATAAACCCTACTACCCCTAATATTATTATTCCTATAAGTATTCCTACTATCATATAAACACCTCCTCGCTTATTCTCTCTATAAAAACACTTCGCGTAGAAAGGTGTCATACTATTCTCACTGTAATTTTTTTGAATATGATAAACCAGTATTTGTTATTATTGTATAGTAATTTTAAACTTATGTCAAGATTACCCCTTGCCTATATTATATGCTAAAAAGCTTATATTATTCTTTATGTAAAAGGGTAATGAAAGCTTTTTTAAGTACTTTGTCTGTTAAATTTATAGATTTTAAAGCTTTTTTATTCTATCAACTGATAAAATTTTAATAAAAAAAAGATAAGGAAACCTTATCTTTTTATTCTTCCTTTTCTTCCTTTTCCTCTGAAACTTCAATAGCTTTTGCTAAAGGAAGAGAATATTTCTCTCTTATTTGATTTTCTATATCTAAAGCAACGGCTGGATTATCTTTTAAGTACTGCTTAGCATTTTCTCTTCCTTGTCCTAATCTTATATCTCCATAAGAGAACCAAGCTCCACTTTTTTGCACTATATTTTCCTTTACTCCAACATCAACTATATTACCTTCTTTTGATATTCCTTCATTATACATTATATCAAATTCAGCTTGTTTAAAAGGAGGTGCAACTTTATTTTTAACTATTTTAACTCTTGTTCTATTACCAGTTATTCCATCACCTTGCTTTATTGAATCTATTCTTCTTATATCCATTCTAATTGAAGAATAGAATTTTAATGCTCTACCTCCTGGAGTAGTTTCTGGATTACCAAACATTATTCCAACCTTTTCTCTTAACTGGTTAATAAATATTACTACACAGTTAGATTTATTTATTGTACCTGTTAATTTTCTTAAAGCCTGTGACATTAATCTAGCTTGAAGTCCCACATGAGAATCACCCATTTCTCCTTCTATTTCCGCTCTTGGAACTAAAGCTGCAACAGAGTCTACAACTAAAACATCTATAGCTCCTGATCTAACTAAAGCCTCTGTAATCTCTAAAGCCTGTTCTCCTGTATCTGGTTGTGAAACAACTAAATCATCTATATTAACACCTAATCTTTTTGCATAAACTGGGTCTAAAGCATGCTCTGCATCTATATAAGCTGCTGCTCCACCTAATTTTTGAGCTTCTGCAACTACATGTAGAGCAACTGTTGTTTTACCTGAACTTTCAGGACCATATATCTCAATTATTCTTCCTCTTGGTACTCCACCAATTCCTAAAGCTATATCAAGGTCTAAACAACCTGTAGATACTGCATCCATTTGAGGAGAACCTTGCTCTCCAAGTTTCATTACAGAACCTTTTCCAAATTGTTTTTCTATTTGCCCCATAGCCATTTCAATAGCTTTTAATTTATCTTTATCTATATTTGCCATACTTAACCTCCTTGAATAACCGAACATAAGTTCTACTATTATTATAATATAAACAAAAAAAAAGTCAATATAAACATGAAGTCCTAAAAGAACCTCATGTCTTAATAATTGACTATTTTTCAAGTTTTAAACCCTTATCTATAGGTATTTATAACATTTTTATTTTTTCTAAAGTAATCTACTCCAGAAATTATTGTTATTATAACAGCTAAATATAAGAATATATTAGGAACATAAGTAAAGAAGTTTCTTAAAAAGCTACTTCCAGCAACTAAGTCCATAATTCCTGGTGAATTTATTATATTTACTTGTAATAATAAAAGCACTATAGCTATTATTTGTATTACAGTTTTTATTTTTCCCCACCAACTAGCAGCTATAACTATTCCTTCTGAAGCAGCTATAGTTCTTAATCCTGATACAGCAAATTCTCTAGCTATTATTATAATTGCAGCCCATGCAGGAACTAATTGTAATTCAACTAAAGAGATAAGTGCTGATGTAACTAATAACTTATCTGCTAAAGGGTCCATAAACTTACCAAAGTTAGTAACTTGATTTCTAGATCTTGCAATATATCCATCTAACTGGTCTGTAACAGATGCTACTATGAATATAAGTGTTGCTATTATACTACTATAAGGCAAGTTTTGGGAAGCTATAAATACTAAGAATATGGGAACTAAAATTATCCTAATTAAAGTTAATTTATTTGCAAGATTCATTGCATACAACTCCTATTAAATCATATTCTAATGCTTTTTCAATTTTAACTTTACAAAACTGATCCTTTTTAGCTCCATTTCCTTTTACATAAATATAACCATCTATATCTGGAGCCATTTCATAGCTTCTTCCTATATAGTATTCTCCATTAAATTTTTCAATAAGAACTTTATATTCTCTACCTACTTTATTTTTATTGATTTCTTCTGATACTTCCTTTTGAAGTAGCATTATTTCTTCTTCTCTTTCTCTCTTAACTTCTTCATCAATTTGATTTTCCATTATAGAAGCTGGTGTTCCTTCTTCCCTTGAATAAGTAAATACTCCAACCTTGTCTAATTTATATGTTTTTATAAAGGATTTTAATTCTTCAAAGTCCTCACAAGTTTCTCCTGGGAACCCAACAATTAAGGAAGTTCTTAAAACTATGTTAGGAATATGCTTTCTTAAATCTTCAATTTTTCCTATAATTTCTTCTTTTGTAGTTTTTCTACCCATTCTCTTTAAAACATTGTTACTAATATGTTGTATAGGTAAATCTAAATATTTACACACTTTCTCATTTACTGCTATTTCTTTTATAAGCTCATCATATATAGCTTCAGGGTAGCAATATAAAACTCTTATCCATTCTATTCCTTCTATCTTAGCTAACTCTCTTAAAACAATATGAAGTCTCTTTTCACCATACAGGTCTACCCCATAATTAGTTGTATCTTGTGCTATTAAAATAAGTTCCTTCACACCTGATTTAGCTAAGCTTTGTGCTTCTTCTACTATGCTATCTAAATTTCTACTTCTAAATTTCCCTCTAATTTTAGGAATAATGCAGTAAGTACAGAAATTATCACATCCTTCTGCAATTCTTAAATATGCAGTAGCTTTATCTGTTGTTATAAGTCTTAGTCCCTCATTAATTGAAACATCACTGTAATTTATAGCTTTTATCTTTTCTTTATTTCCATTTATAAAGTTCATTATGGCTTCATTTATTTTAGCATAATCATTAACACCTAACATTATGTCTATTTCAGGCATTAATTCTAATAATTCATCACCATATCTTTGGGTTAAGCATCCTGTAGCTATAAGTAACTTACAGTTATGACTTGTTTTATATTTTGCCATATCTAATATTGTGTTTATGGATTCTTGTTTAGCTTTTTCTATAAATCCGCAAGTGTTTACTATTATTATATCTGCTTCCTTTGGATTATTAGTAAGTTCATACTCATTTTGTACCATGCCAAGCATTATCTCTGAGTCAACCCTATTTTTGTCACAACCTAAACTCACCATTCCTACCTTATATTTTGCCAAATCTACTTCCTCCTACGTTTAAATATATATCTTTTATTTTAAAACTCTTTTTTAAATTAAACAAGTTTTTATTTAATATTTTCTATTTCATCCTTACTAATAAGAACTTGTCTTGGTTTACTTCCATCTCTTCTAGAAATAACACCACATTCTTCTAATTCTTCTATTATTCTTGCCGCTCTGTTAAATCCTATTCTTAATCTTCTTTGTAAATAAGATGCAGATGCTTGACCACTTTCTACTACAATATCTATAGCTTCATCTAAAAGTTCATCTCTATCTCCTTCAGAATTTCCTTCTGAAGAAATAGCTACTGAATTTATATGTTCTAGTATTTCATCTTCATATTTAGTATCCTTTCTAGATTCCTTTATAAAAGATACCACATGTTCGACCTCTTCTTCTGAAATAAAAGCTCCTTGAACCCTTTGAGGTTTAGCTTCTCCTACAGGATAAAATAACATATCCCCTCTTCCTAAAAGTTTCTCTGCTCCTGCTGAATCTAAAATTGTCCTAGAATCTATCTGACTTGAAACTGCAAAAGATATTCTAGATGGTATATTAGCTTTAATAACTCCTGTTATTACATCTACAGAAGGTCTTTGCGTTGCTATTACTAAATGCATTCCTGCAGCTCTAGCCATTTGAGCAAGTCTACATATATAATCTTCTACATCATGAGGGCAAGCCATCATAAGGTCTGCAAGCTCATCTACTATTATTACTATATAAGGAAGCTTCTCCTCTACTTCTCCCTTATTAAATAAAGAATTATAAGATTCTATATTTCTAACTCCATTATCAGCAAAAAGTTTATATCTTCTAGTCATTTCATTAACAGCCCAATTTAAAGCAGCAGCTGCTTTTTTAGGTTCTGTAACTACAGGAATTAATAAATGAGGAATGCCATTATAAACATTTAATTCAACAACCTTTGGGTCAACCATTAAAAGCTTAACATCCTCTGGAGAATATTTATATAAAATACTAACTATTAAAGTATTTATGCAAACACTTTTTCCTGAACCTGTAGCACCTGCAATAAGAACATGAGGCATCTTAGTTAAATCTGTAACTACTGCCTTTCCTGTTATATCTTTTCCTAAAGCACAAGCTACCTTAAATTTATTGTTTAAAAACTCTTTAGATTCTACTATTTCTCTAAAGAAAACGGGAGTCTGCTCTTTATTTGGAACCTCTATTCCTATTGCAGCCTTTCCTGGAATAGGTGCTTCTATCCTAACCCCTTTAGCTGCTAATCCTAAGGCTATATCATCTGATAAGTTTACAATTTTACTTACCTTTATTCCCGCCTTAGGTTGAAGTTCAAATCTAGTAACAGAAGGTCCCTTTGTTACTTGAAGTATTTTAGCCTCTACACCAAAACTCATAAGTGTTTCTTCAAGTTTAGCTGCATTTGCTAATAAAGCTTTTTTATCATCCTTGTCTAATTCATGTTCCTGTATATTTAAAAGATCTGCTTTTGGCATAATATAAGTATTAAATATTTTTTCATCTTTTTTGTCATTAGTATATACTTCTTTACTTTTATTTTCCTCTTTTGATTTTTGAGAAGCAAAGCCTCTTTGTTCTATTATAGTATTATCTATGTCTAATTCTCTAGGCTTTTTGCAATCTTTTTTTAACTTGCTTACATTTTCTTTGTTATCTAAATTGTTCTCCTCTATAGTATCATCAATATTACTTAAAGAGGAGTTTTTCATAAAATCTAAAATTTTAACTTTACTTTGTTCTTCAAAATTTCCTTTAGATTCTAAATCCTTATTTCCTTTTGAGGAATCTCTCTTCTTTAAACTTATATAATCATCTTTTTCATAATTTTTATCTGTAAACTTAACCTTAGAGGCCTTGTCCTTAAATCCTCCAAAAACTCCTTTTAAAGAAGCTAAGTTATAATCAAAAATAAGCATAGAGGCTATTATATATAAAGTTATAAATACTATATAAAGCCCAACTTTTCCTATTAATTTATATAAAGGTAATACAGTTATAAATCCTATTAATCCTCCATGCCAATGACTTTTAGATGTCCATATGTCCTTTATAGATTCCCATAAGTTTCCTTGAACATAATAGTCATTTATATTTATAGTTTGTATAAGCAAAATAGTTGTTATAAGTGCTATAGTTATGCCTAATCCAACTCTTGAAAAAAGCACTTCCTTTTTAAATAAAATAAGTGTTACACATAAATATATTATGTAAATAGGTATAAAAAATGCTCCTATTCCAAAAAAACCCATTAATATAGTTCTTGATATAACACTTAAATATCCTGCTTTATCTGTATATAAGCTAAACATAACAATTAAAGAAGCACAAATTGCTATTAAAGCATATATTTCTTCTGTAACTTTAATTTGGCCTTGCTTTTTCTTCCTATTAGTTTTATTTGAACTTTTTTTCTTTACGCTAGCCATACTAAAATAAATCACCTCACCTTATTTTAATATTAAAGGAGTAAATACTTGTACCAAAAAATATTATACACATAAACTACTGCAAAATGTCAAAATATTTTTATATTATATAAATAGAACCATAGAATATACTATGGTTCTATTTATTAGCTTCTATTAAGGTATTTAACTTATGTAATGCTTCCTTAACTCCACCAACTTCATTTATTAAGCCACACTTAACTGCCTCTTCTCCTATTAAAATAGTTCCCATATCATTTAAAAGCTCATCTGTTTGCATCATAAGCTTCTTTAAAACCTCTAACTTTATATCTGATGTTCTTAGTATAAAATCATTTATTCTCTCTTGCATTTTATTAAAATACTTAAAGGTTTGAGGAACTCCTATTACTAATCCATTCATTCTTATAGGATGAATTATCATTGTTGCTGAGGGAGATATAAAAGAGTAGTTAGAGGCTGTAGCTAAAGGAACTCCTATAGAGTGTCCTCCTCCAATAACTAAAGATACTGTAGGCTTTTTTAAACTTCTTATCATCTCAGCTAAGGCTAAGCCAGCTTCTACGTCTCCTCCTACAGTATTTAAAACAAATAATATCCCCTTTATCTTATCATTTTGCTCTATATCTATAAGTTGAGGAATCATATGCTCATATTTAGTTGTTTTCGTTTGTGGTGGTTGAACATTATGTCCTTCTATCTGTCCTATTATAGTTAAAACCTGTATATTAGAATCTTCCTTTTTTTCCTTAGGCAAAACGGTACCTAGTTCTTTTATTTCTTCTAAGGTTTTATTTTCATTTTCTTTATTATGTTCCATAATTTAAATCTCCTTCCTGTATATTTTTATTTTATACAGAAAGGAAATTTTATATACATTATTTCATAAAAGCTCTATGAAGTGCTTGTATAGCCTTATTTACATTATTGCTATCAACAAGGCACCAAATAGTCATATGTGAATCAGCTGTTTGTAAAACTTCTATATCTTCACTATCTAAGGCTCCTACTATCTTCGCCATAACTCCAGGAATTCCTCTCATTCTTGAACCAACTACAGCAATAGTACTTAAATTTTCAACTAATTCATATTTTAAATTATTTTTTATCATAATATCTTCAAATAATTCTTTAACTCCTGCATCTATAGTAAATACTTTTTCTCTTGGGAAAATATTTATAAGGTCTAAGCTTATCTTATTTTTTGCAAGACTTTCTAAAATTGTTTTGTAATTTTTATTATCTTTATTATCATCAGCTTTTATTGAAACTTGTATTCTATTACCTTGATGAGTTATTCCTGTTATAAATTTATTATTTTCTAAATCACCTAAGTTGTCTATCATTGTACCAATACATGTACTCATGGTATTTTTTATTACTAAAGTAACATTTCCCTTCATAGCTATTTCTACAGCTCTTGGATGAATAACCTTAGCACCTTGATCTGCTAATTGAAAAACTTCATTATAGCTTATTTTATTTATAAGTTCCGCTTCTTTAACTATTCTTGGGTCTGCTGTCATTATACCATCAACATCTGTATATATTTCTACTTCTTCAGCCTTTAAAGCAACACCTAAAACAGCTGCTGTAGTATCACTTCCCCCTCTTCCTAAAGTTGTTAAGAAACCATCTCTATCAACTCCCTGGAATCCTGCAACAACTGGAACTTTTCCATCTTTTAAAATCTCTAAAATAAGTTTTGGATTTATATCTATAAAGTCAGCACTTGAATAGTTATTATCTGTAAGAATTCCAGCGTTTCCACCTGTTAAAGGAACTGCTTCTATTTTTGCCTCTCTTAATTCATCACACATAACTACAGTACTTATAATTTCTCCACAACCCATAAGTAAGTCTGTAGCTAATTTATTTTCCTTTTTAAACTCTTCTGATACTAATCCTAAAAGTGTATCTGTTGCATAAGGTTCTCCTTTTCTTCCCATAGCAGATACAACAACAACTGGTAAATATCCTTTTTCTATAGCACCCTTTACCTTTTCTACAACCATAGTTCTTCTCTCTTTTGTTGATACAGAAGTACCACCAAACTTTTGTACTACTATTTTCAAAATATCCACACTCCTAAAGCTTAGTTTTTTTAATCATGTCACTATCTACATCTAATATTATGGTTTTAGCTCCTATTCTTTTTACATTTTCCCATTCTATTTCTAAATATTCATCTGAGTTAAAAAGATTAAATTTGCTACCACCTAAGTTTACTATTAAATATCTTAATTTTCCTTCTTCATCTATAATAACATCATTATTTATAAGACCACTATATTTCTCACCATCATTTATATTTATAATTTCATATCTTTCTATTTCACTTAAATACTTAACATTATTACTCATAATATACCCTCCACAATTATTTATTAAAACAATAAATAATATGTTACTTATAAATAATATATGTCATTTAAGCTTAAAAGAAACTATTTTATAAAATATAAAAAAATAAAAAGGCAATAATAATTGCCTTTTACTATTGCTCTTTATTCTCTTCTTCTGCTTCTTTTATTGCATCTTTTCTTGAAAGATTTATTCTTCCTTGAGAATCTATTTCTGTTACTTTAACTAATATTTCATCTCCAACAGAAACTATATCCTCAACTTTCTCTACTCTCTTATTATCTAATTTAGAAATATGAACTAATCCTTCTTTATTAGGTAATACTTCAACAAAGGCACCAAATTGAGCAATTTTTGTAACTTTACCTAAATAAATTTCTCCAGCTTTAACTTCTTTAGTTAAACCTTCTATTATCTTAACTGCTTCATTTACTCCCTCTGCTTCAGAGGATGAAACATAAACTAATCCATCATCTTTTATATCTATTTTAACACCAGTATCTGCTATAATTTTATTTATAACTTTTCCACCAGCACCAATTACATCTCTTATTTTTTCAGGATCTATTTGTAAAGTTGATGTTTTAGGTGCATATTTAGAAACTTCTTTTCTTGGAGCTGGTATGCATTCTTTAATTTTATCTAAAATCATTAATCTTGCTTTTCTTGCTCCATATATTGCATCATGTATAACTTTTTCAGATAGTCCCTTTATTTTAGTATCAACTTGTATTGAAGTTATTCCTTCTACTGTTCCTGCTACCTTAAAGTCCATATCTCCAAAGAAATCTTCTAAGCCTTGAATATCAGTTAAAACTTCTTCTTCTGTTAAGTCCTTTGAAGTTATTAATCCCATAGCTATACCAGCTGCAGGTCTTTTTATTGGAACACCAGCATCTAAAAGTGCTAATGTACTACCACAAACTGATGCTTGTGATGTAGAACCATTTGAACTTAATACTTCTGATACTAATCTTATTGTATATGGGAATTCAGCTTCTGAAGGTATAAGTGGTTCTAAAGCTCTCTCAGCTAAAGCACCATGACCTATTTCTCTTCTACCTGGTCCTCTTAATGGTCTAACTTCTCCTACGCTATATGCTGGGAAATTATAGTGGTGCATATATCTTTTAGATTCTTCTTCACCAATACCATCTAATATTTGAATTTCACTTATAGAACCTAAAGTTGCAACAGTCATTACTTGAGTAAGACCTCTTGTAAATAATCCTGTTCCATGAGTTCTTGGAAGTAATCCAACTTCACAGCTAATTTTTCTTACTTCATCAAAAGCTCTTCCATCTGGTCTTTTTCCTTCTTTTAAAAGCATATGTCTTACAACTTCTTTTTGCATGTCGTAAACAGCTTCTCCAATGTCAGACATATTATCTGGATATTTTTCCTCAAACTCTTCATTTATTTTAGTTTTAACTTCGTCCATTGCAGCATTTCTTTCATCTCTATCAGTAATGTGCATTGACTCATTTATCATATCAAAAGCAAATTCTCTTACTGCTTCTTCTATTTCCTCTGGTACTTTATGTAGCTCTGGAACTTTCTTCTCTTTACCGAACATACTTGTAGCTTCTTCTTGGAATTTTATTATATCCTGACACTTATCAAAACCAAATTTTATAGCATTAATCATAGTATCTTCTGGGATTTCATCTCCACCAGCTTCAATCATCATAACTCTTTCACTAGTTGCACAAACAGTTAATTGAAGTGAGCTTTCTTCTCTTTGTTGTGAAGTAGGATTTAAGATAAATTCATCTCCTATTAATCCAACTTGAACTGCAGCAACTGGAGTAGTAAAAGGTATGCTTGATAAACATAATGCCATTGAGGCAGCATTTATAGCTAGTATTTCAGGAAGGTTATCATTTTCTACTGAAACAACTGTACATACTACTTGAACATCATTTCTATACCCTTTTGGAAATAAAGGTCTTAAAGGTCTGTCTATAGCTCTACCATTTAGTATAGCTTTCTCTGAAGGCTTTCCTTCTCTTTTTATAAATCCACCTGGTATTTTACCAACTGAATAAAGTCTTTCTTCATATTCAACACTTAGTGGAAAAAAGTCTATTCCCTCTCTTGGTTTTTCTGATGCATTTACATTTGTTAATATTACTGTATCTCCATAACTCATTAATATAGCAGCATCTGAAAGCATTCCTAGTTTACCGAACTCAACTTTCATTGGTCTTCCTGCTATGATAGTTTCATGGGTATGATTCATATAAATACCTCCTTTCGGTATATAAAGACTAAAATTTTACAATATTAATATTTTTAAAATAATAGAGCGGTAAAAACCCGCTCTACTAAATTATCTTCTTAATCCTAATTCTTTGATTATAGCTCTATATCTTTCGATATCTTGCTCATATAAGTAGTTTAATAATCCTCTTCTTTGTCCAACCATCATTAAAAGACCTCTTCTTGAATGGTGGTCTTTTTTGTGTGTTCTTAAGTGATCAGTTAAAGAGTTTATTCTTTCTGTTAATAATGCAATTTGAACTTCTGGTGAACCAGTATCTCCTTCGTGTCTTGCATGTTTAGCTATGATTTCTTGTTTTCTTAATTTATCCATTGTTACACCTCCGAAAAATTATCCCCTAGTTCCAAGAAAAAAGACGGTTACCCTTAAATCTTAGAGTTAGGTTCTATATGATTATATCAAAAGTCGCTTTTATTGTAAATCTTTATTACAAATAAATTTTTATGTGGCTTTTTTCAGCAAAATTCTTATCTTTTATTAATTGACTTTTTAGTTCTTCTAAAGAGTTGAATTTTTTTTCATCCCTTATTTTATTTATAAAATGAACACTTATATTTTCTCCGTAAATATCATCATTAAAATCTAATATGTGAGTTTCAACAGTAATAACCTTTCCATTTACAGTAGGATTACTACCAACAGAAGTTATTCCTTTATAAATTTTATTTTTAACTAATACATTAGTATAATAAACTCCTATTTTAGGTAAGATTATTTCACAATCATTTTTTAAATTAGCTGTTGGAAAATTAATA
Source organism: Clostridium sp. TJA032 (assembly GCF_058310275.1). Lineage (NCBI taxonomy): Bacteria > Bacillati > Bacillota > Clostridia > Eubacteriales > Clostridiaceae > Clostridium > Clostridium sp. TJA032. Next base: position 992,120 of record NZ_JBZEFB010000001.1, read on the forward strand.
GTTCTTCCAAGTTTTTTTCCATCTACAACTTCTCCAGTTAAAGAAAAATATCTTCCAAGCATATTATTAGCTTCTTCAATTTCTCCACTAGCTAAAGCTTTTCTAATTCTTGTAGAGCTTACAACTTCTTCTTTATAAGTATATGGGTCTATAACATAAAGTTCTATACCTTTATCTTTACACAATTTTTCAAGGAGCTTTACATCTCCTTTATTTTTATGACCAAACCTATAGTTAAATCCAACAACAATTCCACAGACATTATATTCTTTTATAAGGTTTTCTATAAACTCTTCAGGTTCTAACTTCATAAACTTTTTATCAAATTCCACAAAATTAGTTAAATCAACTAAATTTTTAAGGATATTTATTTTTTCTTGTAAATTCATTAGAAGTTTTGGTGCTTTTTCTTTATTTATAAGCTTTCTTGGATGATTTTTAAATGTATATACCATACTTAAGGAATTCTTTTCTTTTGCTAAATCCCTACTTTTATTTATTAAAGCTAAGTGGCCTTTATGAATACCGTCAAAACTTCCTAAAGCTACATAGGTGCTTTTCTCAACCACTTTCTTAAAATCATTATTTATTAAAATCATTGACTACTCCTCTATTAGTAACTTCTCTATTTTAAATCCTTTTTCATCCTTTTTTCCTAAACCTAAAAATACTCCTTCTTCTCCATATACTCTATATAGCTTGTTTATCTCAAGTTCTTTTTCATATAATCTTTTATCAAAAACTTTAACTCCATTTTTTAAAAGCTTAAAAAACTTATTATTTACAGTTATTTTAGGAAAGGCTTCTAAAGCACTTTCAATTGAAATAATATTATTTTTTAAAATTTCTTCTGTTAAATCTTCTATATTTATTGCTTCCTCTTTAGTAAAAGGGCCATTTTGTATTCTCTCTAATTTAGTCATAGTTGCACCAACACCTAGCTTTTCGCCAATATCATAGCAAAGACTTCTTATATATGTTCCTTTAGAACAAGAAACATCCATTTGTATATTATAAATTGACTCTATTTTTATATTATAAATAGAATCAATAGTAACCTTTCTTGCTTCTCTTTCAACTTCAATTCCTTGTCTTGCTAACTCATATAGTCTTACCCCATTTTGCTTCAAAGCAGAATACATAGGTGGAACTTGCTCTATAGTACCTATAAAAGAATTTATACAATTTAATATTTCTTCTTCTTTTACCTTTGATGCATCACAAACTTTTAATATTTTGCCTTCTAAATCATAGGTATCTGTTACCGTACCAAGTTTAAAATTTACTCTATAGATTTTTTTATTATCCATTATATAATCTATAATTTTTGTAGCTTTTCCAATACAAACTGGCAAAACTCCAGAAGCTTCTGGGTCTAAAGTTCCTGTGTGCCCAACTTTTTTGGTTTTTGCAATTTTTCTTACTATAGCAACAACATCAAAGGAAGTCATACCTGTATTTTTATATATGTTAATTACTCCATTCATAAATTACACCATCTCTTTTTCAAGAACTTTTAATATTTCATTTTTAGCTTCTTCTATATTTACACCCTTTATAAAAGCTCCTGATGCCTTTGTATGACCACCGCCACCAAAATTTTCTGCAATACTTCTAACATCTAAAGAATCTTTAGACCTTAAACTAACCTTTACCCCTTCGTCTACTTCCTTAAGAAGAATGCATCCTTCTACTCCTTTTATTTGATTTCCTAAAGATACAACATCTGAACTATTTTGAATTTCTTCTCCAATAGAATCTATCATGTCCTTAGTAATTCTCATAAGAACTATTTTATTATTACAAACTAGTTCCATATCTCCTAAAACTAGGGACATTAATTTCATTTTAGCAAAAGGTTTATTGTCAAATATATTTCTATGAATTTCATAATGCTTTATATAATTAACTAATTCACCTGCTATTATATGAGTTCTTTCAGTAGAATTTGAATATCTAAAAGAACCTGTATCAGTTATTAAAGATGTATAAAGACATTTAGCTATATCTTCATTTATTTCAACCTTCATCTCTTTAAGAAGCATAAATATTATCTCTGCAGTAGCAGAAGCCTCTACATCTAAATAATTTATATTACCGTATTTATCATTAGATAAATGATGGTCTATATTAACTAAAGTTCCTTTAAATTCGCTTAAATCTGCTGAAATTCTTTCAAAATTACCACAATCTAAAACTATAACACAATCTGTATCTTCTGATGGCTTTATTACTTCTCCATTTATTTCCTCAGCATAAGGCAGAAAGCTTAGGTTATCTGAGACTAAGTCTTTAGAGATAACATAAGCTTTTTTACCATAAATTCTAATGCCTTGAAGTAGTGCTAAAACACTACCTAAGGCATCACCATCTGGAGATACATGATATGTTATACCAATTTTTTTACTTTTATTTATAATTGATATTACTTCATGAAATCTCATTTTTTATTTCTCCTTAATTTGATTTAACAATGATTCAATATACATTGCATTATCTATAGAATTATCTTCTTCAAATAATATTTCAGGAGTACTTCTTAGCTTAACTCTACTTCCAACTTCTTTTCTAATAAATCCAGCTGAATTTTTTAGAGCTTTTAAGCTTTCCTCTTTTTCTTCATCATTTTTAGCGAATAGGCTAACAAAAACTTTAGCGTATCTTAAATCCTTCGTAACTTCAACATGAGTTACACTTACCATAGCTGTTAGTCTAGGGTCTTTTATTTGATTTCTTATGATATCACTTACTTCTTTTCTTACTTCTTCATTTATTCTTTTACCTCTGAAGTTAGCCATATAAATCACCTCTTTATAAAATTAAAGTTCTTTTCTTTGAACTGCTTCCATAGTATATGCTTCTATTATGTCTCCCTCTTTAATGTCATTAAACTTCTCAACACTAAAGCCACATTCATATCCAGCATTTACTTCTTTTACGTCATCTTTAAATCTCTTTAATGATGCTAATTTAGATTCAAAAATAACTATTCCTTCTCTTATAACTCTTACATCAGCATTTCTAACTAATTTACCAGTTAATACATATCCTCCAGCTATTGTTCCAACATTAGAAATTTTGTAAGTAGCTCTTATTTCTGCTGTTCCTAAAATAACTTCTTTGTATTCTGGATCTAACATACCTATCATAGCTGATTTTATATCTTCTATAGCGTCGTATATTACTCTATAAGTTTTAACTTCAACTCCATCTCTTTCTGCAGCTACTATAGCATTGTTATCTGGTCTAACATTAAATCCTATAACTATAGCATTAGATGCAGCAGCTAGTGTTATGTCTGTTTCTGATATAGCACCAACAGCACCATGAATAACTCTAACCTTTACATCATCAGTTGATAATTTTTCTAAAGATGCTTTTATAGCTTCAACAGAACCTTGTACATCTGCCTTTACTATAACTGAAAGTTCCTTAACTGAACCTTCTTTTATTTGGCTATATAAATCCTCTAAAGAAACTCTATGAGATGTTGCAAAGCTTTCTTGTCTTATTTTTTCTTTTCTAGCTTCAGCCATATTTCTTGCAGTTTTTTCATCTTTAACTACTGTAAATCTATCTCCAGCAGCTGGAACCTCTGAAAGTCCTAAAACCTCAACTGGAATTGATGGACCAGCTTCTTTTATCTTCTTACCTGAATCATCAAACATAGCTCTTATTCTTCCATAAGTGCTACCAACTACAATTGAATCTCCCATGTGTAGAGTACCATTTTGAACTAATAAAGTTGCAACTGCTCCTCTACCCTTATCTAATTTAGCTTCTACTACTGTTCCTTTTGCTCTTCTTCCTGCATCAGCTTTTAACTCTTGCATCTCTGAAGTTAAAAGAACCATTTCTAATAAAGTATCTATATTTTCTCTAGTTTTAGCTGAAACTGGAACTGCTATTATATCTCCGCCCCAATCTTCAACAACTAATCCATGCTCTGTTAATTCTTGCTTAACTCTATCTGGATTAGCACCTTCTCTATCCATTTTGTTTATTGCAACTATCATAGGAACATTAGCTGCTTTACAATGGTTTATAGCTTCTACTGTTTGTGGCATTATTCCATCATCTGCTGCAACAACTAATATAACTATATCAGTTATTTGAGCTCCTCTAGCTCTCATAGCTGTAAAAGCTTCATGTCCTGGAGTATCTAAAAATGTTAAAGTTTCTCCATTTACTTCAACGGTATAAGCACCTATATGTTGAGTTATACCACCAGCTTCTGTACTTGTTACCTTTGATTTTCTTATAGCATCAAGTAAAGAAGTTTTACCATGGTCAACATGGCCCATAACTGTTATTATAGGTGGTCTTTTAGCTAAGTTTTCTTCTTCTACATCAGTATCTTCTTCAAAGTCTTCTAAAGTATTTTCTTCTTCTTTCTCGTAAACTGCAACCTCATATTTTTCTGCAACCTTTTGAGCTGTTTCAAAATCTATTTCTTGGTTTATTGCAGCCATTACTCCTGTAAAGATAAGAGTTTTTATAACATCATTAACTGGTTTATTTAATTTTTCAGCTAACTCTTTAACTGTTATAGTCTTTCCGATTTCAATAACTTCAACATCTTGTTCTAAGTTATCTTCTTCATTACCTTTTTTCTTTTTCTTTTTCTTTTTAGCAGCATTATTAACTTCCTCTGCTAATTCTGCTTCATACTCAGCAACCAATTCACTATTTGCTTCGCTTCCTGCTAAAAGTTCTTTTATTAATGCAGCGTCCTCATCCTCTATAACGCTCATATGATTTTTAACTTCAACGCCAAACTCATCCATTAATACATTTATAAGAACTTTACTTGGAACTCTTAATTCTTTTGCCAATTCATAAACTCTTATTTTTGACATATATTCACCCCCGAAAATTTTTAGATGAACTAATTATTATTAGAATAAGACAAAAGCTTCTCTGCCATATTCTTATCAGTTACTCCTAATATATTGATTTCACATCTACCTATGCTATAGCCTAATTCTTCTTTCGAAAAATTATCTATATAAGGTATATTATACTCTTTGCAGTATTTAAGGAATTTATCCTTTGAACGCTTTGAAATGCTCTTTGAAAAAATAAATAAATAAATTTTATTCTTTTTAAATTCTTCTTCGCATTTATTATAACCTTCTAAAAGTTTTCCTGCTCTCTTTGCAAGACCTAAAAAATTAAGAAACTTATCCATTTTTTATCTCTTCTCTCAATCTATCATAGACTTCATCTCCAATGTTAGATTGAAGATTTTTATTTAATCTCTTTGCTTTAAATGCTTTTTCTAAACACTCAACATTTTTACATATATAAGCGCCTCTTCCTGATTTTTTACCAGTTAAATCTACAGAAACTTCCCCTTCAGAATTTTTTACTATTCTTATAAGTTCTTTCTTAGGTTTCATTTCCATGCACCCATTACACATTCTCATTGGAATTTTTTTAGGTTTCATCTTGTCACCTCCAAAGTCTAGAAGCTATTATTCTTCTATTATAATGTCTTCTTCAATAACAACATCTTCATTATCTTCATTTGATAATTCTTCTGCTTTAGATTTACTTTTTATATCTATTTTCCAACCAGTTAATTTAGCTGCTAATCTAACATTTTGTCCTTCTTTACCTATAGCTAATGATAATTGACTATCTTCAACTATAACCTTAGCTGACTTAGTTTCTTCATCAGCTTCTACACTTACAACCTTAGCTGGGCTTAAAGCATTTTCTATATATTCAGATGGAGTATTGCTCCATTTTATTATATCAATTTTTTCATTTTTTAGCTCATTTACTATATTTTGAACTCTAACACCCTTAGGTCCAACACAAGCTCCCATAGCATCTACTGACTCATCATTTGAATAAACTGCTATTTTAGTTCTAGAACCAGCTTCTCTAGCTATACTTTTTATTTCAACTATTCCTTCATATATTTCAGGAACTTCTAATTCAAATAATCTTTTAACTAGTCCTGGATGTGTTCTTGAACATAAAACTGAAGCACCTTTAGATGTTTTCTTAACTTCAACTACATATAATTGTAACTTTTCATTAAAATTATATTTTTCTGTAGGCATTTGTTCATTTGGCCCTAAAACACCTTCTATTTTTCCTAAGTCTACAAATACATTACCTTTATCTTTTCTTATTACAGTACCTGGTAATATATCAAACTCTTTTTCAGCAAATTCTGAATAAATTACATTTCTTTCAGATTCTTTTATTCTTTGTATAACCATTTGCTTTGCAAGTTGTGCTGCAACTCTTCCAAAGTTTTGAGGTGTTACTTCTATTTCTACTATATCATCTAATTGATAAATAGCACTAATAGCCTTTGCATCTTCTAAACTTATTTCTGTTACATCATCATAAACTTCTTCAACAACTACTTTTTGAGCGTAAACATGAATATCACCTGTTTTTTCATCACGCTTTACCTTTACATTTTGTGCAGTTGTACCTGAATTTGAAAAATTCTTTTTATAAGCTGCTATTATAGCATCATCTATAGTTTCTAATAAAGCCTCTACTGAAATACCTTTCTCTTTTACTATTTCAGATAATGCCCCTAGAAAATCTTCATTCATTGTTAAACCCTCCTTAAAATTATATCTCCCCTTCAAGGTTCGCTGTTTTAATTTTATCTTTAGGAACTTTTACTTCATTCCCTTCACATTCAACTACTATTTCATCATCATTTACTGCCTTAAGAATTCCTTTTACATTTTTTCTTCCACTTAAAGAACTCTTAAATCCAACAAATACTTCTTTTCCTATAAATCTATTAAAATGCTCATCACTATGTAATCTTCTATTTAATCCTGGTGATGAAACTTCTAAGAAGTAAGCATCTTTTATAGGATCTTCTATATCAAGCATATCACTTAATGCTCTACTTACAATTTCACAATCTCTTAAAGAGATTCTATCTTCTGGCTTTTCTATATATAATCTTAAATAATATTCATTATTTTCTTTTACATACTCAATATGATATAAATCATATCCTTTTTCTTTAACTATAGGAGCACAAAGTGCTTCAAGATCAGCTACAAGTTGTTCTTTTTTCATTATACTTCCCTCCCTTATTAAGTTTTAAATCTTATTTTTATTGTATCCAATAAAGTAAATACCTATTAATTTATATAATAATAGGTATGCAAAAACGCAACTTTATTCTAAGTTGCGTTACAAATAGAAAGAGCGGGCTTTTCTGTCCCACTCCTTTACCTTAAACTATTAGTAAAAAACTTCTACTTATATAGTAACATAGTATATTTTATATTACAAGAAATTTTTAAATTTAGCCAAATAGACTAAGTTGATTACTCTCTTGCATTCCATTTAAACATCCATGATTATCTAAAGTCTCTATTACTATCTTTGAAACCTTAGACCTAAGTCTTAAATCTTCCTTTGAAATAAATTCTCCATTTTCTCTACATTCAACTATACTCTTTGCTGCATTATCTCCAACACCTTGAAGAGCATTTAAAGGAGGTCTTATTCCATCTTTTTCGATTTTAAATTTTGTTGCTTCTGATTTATATAAATCAACTTTTAAGAAGTTTAAGCCTCTTTTATACATCTCATAAGATATTTCTAAAATCGTTAAAAGTCCTTTTTCTTTTACAGATATATTGTTTCCTAAAGAATTTAATTCCTCCATCTTTGCCTTTATAGCTTCTTCACCTTTACATATTAAATCAGCATCAAAATCATCTGCTCTTACTGTAAAATATGTTGTGTAGTAAGCTTCTGGGTAATAAACTTTATAATAAGCTATTCTAACTGCCATCATAACATAAGCAACTGCATGGCCCTTTGGAAACATATATTTTATTCTCTTACAAGATTCAATATACCAATCTGGCACATTTTTTTCTCTCATTAAAGCTTCATCTTCTTCACTAAGTCCTTTACCCTTTCTTACCTTTTCCATTATAGTAAAAGCTTTTTTAGGTGGAAGGTCCTTATACATAAGATAAACCATAATATCATCTCTTGTTGCTATACAATCCTTTAATGTAGTGTATCCTTCCTTAATAAAATATTGAGCATTATTAAGCCAAACATCAGTACCATGAGAAAGTCCAGAAATTCTAACAAGGTCAGCAAAACTTTTAGGTTGTGTATCAACTAGCATTTGTCTTACAAACTTTGTTCCAAACTCAGGAAGTCCATAGCTCCCAACTTCACATCCTAATTCTTCCTTAGTTACTCCTAAAGCCTCTGGTGATGTAAATAAACTTATAACCTTTTTATCATTTAAAGGTATAGTCTTAGGGTCTAAATTAGTTAAATCTTGAAGCATTCTAAGAACAGTTGGGTCGTCGTGTCCTAGTATATCAAGTTTTAAAAGTCTACCACTTATTGAATGATAATCAAAATGAGTTGTTATAATATCTGTATTTACATCATCAGCAGGATGTTGTATTGGACAGAAATTATATATTTCATTATCATTTGGAACAACCATAATTCCACCAGGATGTTGCCCACTTGTTCTCTTTATTCCAGTACATCCAATTGTAAGCCTTTCAATTTCTGCTTGTGAAACAACTATATCTCTTTCTTGAAGATATTTTTTAACAAATCCATATGCTGTTTTTTCAGCTACAGTACCTATAGTACCAGCTTTAAATACATATCCCTTTCCAAAAAGAACTTCTGTGTATTTATGAACAACCGCTTGATATTCTCCTGAGAAATTAAGGTCAATATCAGGTTCTTTATCTCCTTCAAATCCTAAGAATGTTTCAAAAGGTATATCATGACCATCCTTTATATATTTAGCTCCACAATCAGGACAATTTTTATCTGGTAAGTCAGCTCCTGAACTTATAGAACCATCTAAGAAAAACTCTGATTTTTTACAATTTGGACATACGTAATGAGGTGGCAACCCATTAACCTCTGTTATATCTGACATTGTTGCTACAAAAGAAGAACCAACGGAGCCTCTTGAACCAACTAGATATCCATCTTCTAAAGATTTAGCAACTAATTTTTGTGCTATAAGATATAAAACAGCATATCCATTATTTATTATAGAATTAAGTTCTTTATCTAATCTTTTTTGAACAACCTCTGGAAGATTTTCTCCATATATACTATGAACCTTATTCATAGTCATATTTCTTATTTCTTCTTCAGCACCTTCTATTTTAGGTGGAAATGTCTCATCTGGTATAGGTTTTACAACCTCAACCATATCAGCAATTTTTTGAGTATTTTCTATTACAACCTCTTCACAAGCCTCTTTTCCTAAATATTCAAATTCCTTAAGCATTTCATCTGTTGTTCTAAAATATAAAGGTGGTTGATTATCTGCATCTCCATAACCTTGACCAGCCATTATTATTCTTCTAAAAACCTCATCATTAGGGTCTAGAAAATGACAATCACAGGTTGCAACTACTGGCCTATCCATTTCTTTTCCTAAATCATATATCTTTTTATTTAAATCTTTAAGTTCTTCTTCATCTTTTACATTACCTTTTCTTATAAGAAATTCATTATTTTCTATAGGTTGAATCTCAAAGTAATCATAAAAGGATGCAATTTCCTTAAGTTCTCCTTCACTTTTGCCCTCTAAAACTGCTTTATACAATTGACCTGCTTCACAGGCAGAACCAATTATAAGCCCTTCTCTATATTGAGAAATTAAACTCTTTGGAAGTCTTGGTCTTCTTGCAAAATAATCTAAATGAGCCATTGATACCAGTTTATATAAATTTTTAATTCCCACTTGATTTTTAGCTAATATTATTATGTGATGTAGAGGTAACTTTTTCACATCTATATTTGATAAATACTTTTCATTTAATGTTTTAACATCATGAATATCCATTTCTTCTTTCATTTTTTTAAAAGAAAATTTTAATATTTCCGCTGTTGCCTTAGCATCATCTACAGCTCTATGATGATTTTCAAGGCTTATGCCTAAATGCTTAGCAACTAAATTTAATTTTACCTTTTTTAAATCTGGATAAAGATACCTAGCTAAAGGAACTGTATCCATTACAGGATTTTTCAATTCTTTTCCCATGTCTTTTAAATTCTTTTTTATAAATCCTACATCAAAAGAAGCGTTATGTGCTACTAATACAGAATCACCTACAAAGTCCATAAACTTAGGCAATACTTCCTCTATACTAGGCTGACCATTTACCATATTTTGAGTGATACTTGTAAGCTCGGTAATTTTATACGGAATATTTACCTTAGGGTCTACAAATGTACTAAAAGAATCTATTATTTCTCCATTTTTTAATTTAACGGCACCAATTTCTATAATCTTATCATTTTTGCTTGAAAAGCCTGTTGTTTCTATGTCAAATACCACATACTCATCATCAAAGGATTCATTGTTACTATTAATAACTATTGGTGTTCCATTATCTGCTAAATATCCTTCAACTCCATAAATAACCTTTATATTATTTTTTTTAGCTGCTATTTGAGCATCAGGAAAAGCTTGAACAACCCCATGGTCTGTTATTGCCACAGCCTTATGGCCAAACTTTGCTGCCCTTTCAACAATTTTACTTGCAGAAGTTACAGCATCCATAGAACTCATAGTTGTATGCATATGAAGCTCAACTCTCTTTTCTTTTGCATTATCAGTACGCTCTATCTTTTTCAATTTATTTATATCTCTAGCCATTATTACAACTTCCTTAGCATATGGGTCCATAGTAGCTTCCCCTCTAACTTTGCAATAAAGACCTTTTTTAACATTTTCTAAAACATGTTCTTTATCTTTCTCTCTTAAAAAACACTTAACAGATATAGAACTTGTATAATCTGTTATAAAAAATGTAAGTATTATTCTTCCTGTTTTAGTTTCAAAAATATCAGTTTTAAACACATCTCCTGAAACAGTAACAATACCAGAACCCATATCTATACTACTTATATCTACACTTTCCCCTTGAATACTTCTTCCAAGTATAGTATTTTCATCCTTAGGTTCATCTTTATAATATTTCTTTTCATAAGTTCCTTTGTTAGAACTTGCTGTTTTATTTTTATTTTCTCCGCCTTCTCTTTTTGAAGATTTTTCTTTTAGCTCTTGTGATTTTATGCTTTCTATAAGTTTTTTAGCTATTTCTTTATTTTCATTTAATTTAGCTTCATTATAATTTTTATCTTCTAAACTTTCATCATAATTAAACTCTACAAGAGAGTTAATTCCAAAAAATGATTTTATGTATCCTTTAATTTCTCTATCTAAACTCTTTTTAGCAACATAATTACATAAAAATTTAGAACCACTTTTTATAGTTATTTTTTCTTCTTTAATTTCCCTAGGAGAATTAATTAAAAACTCTTTTAAAACAGGATGTTTTTCTATGATTTTTTCACAGACATGATTCCAATGTTTTTCTCCTACTTCTTTTAAACTTATATCTGAAATATCTATATAATGCATAATTTCTACATTAACTTCAAAACCTATAGCTTTTTTTATATATTTCTTAATTATATTTTTTTGTTCTTCGCTTAACTTTTCTTTACTTTTTATTAAAGCTCTAAGAATATTGCTTTTTTTAACCAATTGAAACTTAGTTATTTCAAATTCTAAATCATTAAGATTTTCATCTGATTTTATTGACCTGTTAATCTTTTTAACAAACTCATTACTCAAAATCTAAGCCTCCTTTGAATTTTATTTTAAATTATCCCTATACAACATAAAGAAGGGATATTAATCCCTCCTTTAAGCTTAAATTGTTTCTATTATTTTTATAAGTTCCTCAACTAAATCCTCTTCTTTTACTTTTTTAATTATTTCTCCTTTTCTAAAGATAAGACCTTCTCCCTTACCTCCAGCTATACCAATATCAGCTTCTCTTGCTTCTCCAGGACCATTTACAACACAGCCCATAACTGCAACTTTAATATTTTTTTTGCAATCTTTTAATCTTTCTTCAACTTCTTTAGCTATATTTATTAAATCTATTTGGGTTCTTCCACAAGTTGGACATGAAATAAATTCTATTCCATCTTTTACATATCCAAAATTCTTAAGAATTTCTTTTCCAACCTTTATTTCTTCAACAGGGTCCCCTGTTAAAGAAACTCTTATTGTATCACCAATACCTTCTGCAAGTAAAGTTCCTATACCTATAGCTGATTTTATTGTTCCTCTCCAAGGTGTACCTGCTTCTGTAACACCTAAATGAAGAGGATAATTTGTCTTTTTAGAAGCTATTCTATAACTTTCTATCATAGTTTCAACATTTGAAGATTTCATAGAAATTACTATATCGTGAAAATCTAATTCTTCTAATATTTTAACATGTTCTAAAGCACTTTCAACTAGTGCTTCTGGGGTAGGTTTACCATATTTAGTTAAAAGTTCTTTTGAAAGCGAACCTGAGTTTACTCCAATTCTTATTGGAATATTTTTTTCTTTACAAGCTTTCACTACCGCTTCTACCTTTTCCCTTGAACCAATATTTCCTGGATTTATTCTTATTGCAGAAACTCCATTTTCTATAGCCTTTAAAGCTAATCTATAGTCAAAATGAATATCTGCAACTAAAGGAATGCTTATTTTTTCTACAATCTCTTTTATAGCAGAAGCTGCCTCCATATCTAAAACTGCACATCTAACTATATCACACCCTGCTTCTTGTAGCTTTTTTATTTGTTCTACAGTAGCCTCTACATCCTTTGTATCTGTATTTGTCATAGATTGGACAGAAACTCTAAAATCTCCTCCAACATATATATTTCCAACTTTAACCTTTCTAGTTTCTTTTCTCTTCACAACTAAGTCCTCCAAACTTTATAGTATCGGGAATATTATATCTTTTATAGTAACCAACACCATAAGTCCCATAAGAAGCATAAAGCCTAAGGTATTTAAAGCTTCAACATATTTAGATGGAATTTGTTTTCTAATTATCATCTGAATAATCTCTATGAAAATTCTTCCTCCATCTAAAGCTGGGAATGGTAAAAGGTTAAATACAGCTAATTGAACACTTAAAAATGCCATAAACCATAAAAGATTACTTATACCTGCTTTTGCAGCTTGACCTGACATTTTAATTATTGTAACAGGACCACCTACATCTGTTTTTAAATTTGCTTTTCCCATAACTATGCTCTTTAAAGCAATAAATGACTGAGATATAAGACTTCTTGTTTTATTAAAACCTTCTTTTACGCCTTGAAGTAAAGTAGGTTTTTCTACAAAATCATAATTTATTCCCACTTGATACATTCCATTTTCATTTACAATAGGCTTTACGGTTTTTGAAATAACCTCATTTCCTCTTTTTATCTCTAAATCAACTGGATTTCCCTTTGCTAAAACTAATCCCATTTTAAAATCTTCTGTAGTATAAATTCTATGGCCATCTATTTTTAGGAATTTATCCCCCTTTTCTATTCCTACTTCCTGTGCTGGAGAATTTGGTAAAACTTTTTCAACCTTATTCTCTGCAAAACCAGTATTCATAGTTAAGCCAATAAAAATCAAAAGGGCTAATAAATAGTTCATAAAAGCTCCAGCCCCCATAACAAGGATTCTTTGAATTGGAGTTTTATTACTTAAGCTTCTTGAATCGTTGCTTTCTTCTTCCTCTCCAAGCATTCTAACAAAGCCACCAAAAGGAAGTATTCTTAAATTATATTCTGTCTCTCCAATCTTCACCCCAAAAAGCTTTGGACCCATTCCAATTGCAAATTCCTCAACATAAATACCATTTAATTTAGCAACAATAAAATGCCCAAGTTCATGAACTACGATTAAAACACTAAAAGCTATTAAAGCAAAAATTATATACACCCTTTTACCTCCTAATTATACTTTTCACATATATACTGTCTAACTTCTTTATCTAAATTTATTACATTATCAAGAGTTACCTCTTTGTTGTAATCAAAAATATTCATACACTCTTTTATTATCTCTGGTATTTGTAAATAACTTATTTTTTTATTTAAGAATAACTCAACGCAAACTTCATTTGCACCATTTAAAATAGTAGGCATAAGTTTTCCTTTTATTCCTGCTTCATAAGCTAATTTTAAGCATTTAAATGTGTTTAAATCTGGCTTTTCAAAGGTTAATTCTCTAATTTTAAATAAATCTAATTTCTCACTAATATTTTCTCCTCTATTTGGATAATTTAAGGCATACTGAATTGGTAATTTCATATCAGGCACTCCTAATTGAGCTATAATAGCACCATCAGTATATTGTACCATAGAGTGAATTATTGATTGAGGATGTACTACAACTTCTATGTTCTCATAAGGACAATTAAATAGCCAATGAGCTTCTATAACTTCTAAGCCCTTGTTCATTAATGTTGAAGAATCTATTGATATTTTCTGTCCCATATTCCACTTTGGATGTTTAAGAGCCTTTTCTGGAGTTACTAATTTTAAATCATCTATTCTAAATCCCCTAAAAGGTCCTCCTGATGCAGTTAATAATATCTTATCAATTTTATTATGATAGTTTCCTTGTAGTGATTGGAATATAGCACTATGCTCAGAGTCTACAGGAAGAATTTTAACACCATTTTCCTTAGCTTCTCTCATTACAAGTTCACCAGCTACCACTAAAGTTTCCTTATTTGCTAAAGCTATATCTTTTTTCTTTCTAATAGCCTCAACGGTAGGTCTTAAACCAATCATTCCAACAACTGAAGTAACTACTATGTCAACTTCATCTAAAGTAGCTACCTTTATTAACCCTTCCATACCGTATATTATTTCACAGTTTAACCCTTCTTCTTTTACTAAATTCACAAGCTTTTCATAAGATTCTTTGTGATTTATAGCAACACATTTAGGTGAAAACTCCTTTATTATGTCTAAGGTTAATTTTATATTTCTATTAGCTGTTATACCAACTAATTTGAAAGCATCTTTATGAAATCTTAATACATCTAAAGTCTGTGTTCCTATAGAACCAGTTACCCCTAGTATAGATATTTTCTTCATAACTTTTTCCTCCTAAGTTTTCATTAAAACATAATAGACTAAAATAATCTACTTAGTCTATTCTATTATTTTATATCATTATATACTTAAATACAATAATATACATTTATTATGTTTTTATTTTTAAAAAAGTTATTATATTTATTGCTTACACATAATAAATATACTCAATTTATCTTTTAATATTCTTTTAAATAAAAAAAATGCTTTAGAAAATCTAAAGCATTAAAGTTTTAAAACAAGAGTTAAATAGAAAAATACTACAGTACCAGCAAATAAAATACTATCAAATCTATCTAATATTCCTCCATGTCCTGGTATTAAATTACTATAATCTTTTATTCCAGCATATCTTTTTATAGATGAAGCTACTAAATCACCAAATTGGCAGAAAACTCCACATAATATACCTATTATAAAATAATGATATACCGGTATTGATGGTATGTTGTGAGATATTAATATTCCAAATATTCCACATGCTAAAGTACTTCCTAAAACTCCACCTATAGAACCTTCAATAGTTTTCTTAGGACTAACCTTTGGACATAACTTATGTTTACCAAAGAATCTTCCTGCATAATAAGCTGCTGTATCACAAAGCCAAGAAGCTAAGAATATAAGCCAAACTAAATATTGTCCTCCTGTTTTTGAATTTACTAAGTATATGAAGCTAAAGAAAACGCCTACATATATAAATCCTAATATTGTAACAGCTACATCTATAAATGTATATTTAATATCTAATATAGGAACACAAAGTAAAAGGAAACTTCCTATTATTATCAAAAATGATAAAACTTCAAAATTATTACCTGTTAAATAATATAAAATAAGTAAAATATATCCCGCTATGGAAATAGGCTTTAACTTAGCTACCTTCACAGTTTTATAATATTCATAAAGTCCTGCAAAAGAAAGGGCTATTGTAAGAATCTTAAGCCAAATTCCACCTAAAAATATAAATATAATAAAGGGTGCCATTATAAGTGCCCCTAAATATCTACTATTAGATTTCACAAAATCACCTCTATTTTTATTTAATTCCACCAAATCTTCTATCTCTATTTTGATAATCAAAAATGGCTCTTCTTAAATCTTCACCTTTAAAATCTGGCCAATTTATTGTTGAATACCAAAATTCAGAGTAAGCACATTGCCATAATAAAAAGTTGCTAAGTCTTTGTTCTCCACTTGGTCTTATTATAAGATCTGGATCTGGCATTCCTTTTGTGTATAAATAGTCTTCAAAAGTAGATTCATTAATATCCTCTACCTTTATCTTTCCCATTTTTACATCTTCTACTATATTTTTTACTCCTCTTAATATTTCATCTCTTCCGCCATAATTTAAAGCTAAAGTTAATATTACGCCATCATTATCTTTAGTCTTATCCTTAGCCCATGCAATAGCTTGTCTAGGCTCCTCTGGAAATTTTGAAATATCTCCTATAGTTTGAACTTTTACTTTATTTTTATCAAGTTCATGAATTTCTTCCTTAATAAATTCAATTGCTAATTTCATAAGAGCATTTACTTCTTCTTCTGGTCTTTTCCAATTTTCAGTAGAAAAAGCATATAAAGTTAAGTACTTAACCCCTAATATTTCACACTCTTTTACTATACTCTTTATAGTTTTAACTCCTGCTCTATGACCCATAGTTCTTGGAAGACCTCTTTTTTTTGCCCATCTTCCATTACCATCCATTATTATAGCAATATGTTTTGGCATGTTTTCTTTATCTAAAGTTATTTCTTCTAAAGTTTCATTTGATTTTTTCCCAAAAATCTCTAACATAGAGCTTCCTCCTTATAATTTAATTATAAAATAAAAAACCTGCTAAAGAGCAGGTTTTTTTAAATTAAATTGACATAATCTCTTTTTCTTTAGCTGCAACTATATTATCTATTTCTTTAACAAATTTATCAGTTACTTTTTGGATGTCATCTTCACCCTTTTTCATTTCATCTTCAGTTATAGTTCCTTCTTTTTTGAAATTCTTAACTTTATCATTTGCATCTTTTCTTATAGATCTTATAGCAACTTTAGCTTGCTCTCCAACTTTTTTCACATTCTTAACTAAATTTTTTCTAGTTTCTTCAGTTAATTCTGGAACTAAAAGTCTTATTATAGTACCATCATTGTTTGGATTTATTCCTAAATCTGATTTTAAGATAGCCTTTTCTATTTCCTTAAGCATTGGTTTTTCCCAAGGTGTTATAACTAATAATCTTGGTTCTGGTGATGAAACATTAGCTACTTGATTTAAAGGACACATACTTCCATAATACTCAACTTGAATTCTATCTAACATAGTTGGGTTTGCTCTTCCAGCTTTCATTGTAGCTAATTCTGAATTTAATGAATTTATAGTTTTATTCATTTTTTCTTCTGATTTTTTTATAACGTCCTTAATCATTTAAAACTCCTCCTTATTTTTTGCTACTTACTATTGTTCCTATATTTTCTCCTAAAACAACCTTTTTGATATTCTCAGGATTATCTAAAGCAAATACTAATATAGGGATATCATTGTCCATACAAAGTGATGTTGCTGTTGAATCCATTACTTGTAAACCTTGTTCAAGTACTTCTATATATGATAATTTGTCATATTTTTTAGCATCATCATATTTATGTGGATCTTTATCATAAACTCCATCAACCTTTTTAGCTAATAAAATTACATCAGCTTCTATTTCAGCGGCTCTTAAAGCTGCTGCTGTATCAGTTGAAAAATAAGGGTTTCCTGTTCCTGCTCCAAATATTACTACTCTACCTTTTTCTAGGTGTCTCATAGCTCTTCTTCTTATATAAGGTTCTGCAATTTCTTTCATTTCTATAGCTGTTTGTACTCTAGTGTCTACTCCTAAAGATTCTAAAGAATCTTGAAGTGCTAAAGCATTTATAGAAGTTGCTAACATCCCCATATAGTCAGCAGTTGTTCTATCCATACCTTCTCCACTTCTGCCTCTCCATATGTTTCCGCCACCTACAACAGCTCCTACTTCTATGCCCATATCAACAAGTTCTTTTACTGCTTTTGCTATGTCCATTGCTATATTAAAATCTATCCCAAAACCATTTTCACCTGCTAAAGCTTCACCTGATAACTTAAGCATAACTCTTTTGTATTTACAAGTTCCCATCTTAAACCTCCAAAACGCTGAAATTTTTAATTTTATATCTATATTCTAAAAAAAGAGAACACAATGTGTTCTCTTATGTTATTATTTTCCGCCCATTTTAGCTACTTCTTCAGCGAAGTTTTCTTCTTTCTTTTCGATTCCTTCTCCTCTTTCGAATCTTACGAACTTAGTTATAGTTATTGGAGAACCTACTTCTTTTGATTTTTCTTCTAATAATTTAGCGATTGACTTGTCGCCATCTTTTACCCAAGCTTGATCTAAAAGACAAACTTCTTTACAGTATTTTTTGATTCTTCCCATTACCATCTTATCAACGATGTGCTCTGGTTTTCCTTCGTTAAGAGCTTGAGCTCTGTATATTTCTTTTTCTTTTTCTAAAGATTCTTGATCTACATCAGCTTCTGATAAGAATAGTGGGTTTGCAGCAGCTATTTGCATACAAACATCTTTAGCAACTTCAGCTAATACTGGTGATTGAGCATCACAAGCTAACTCAGCCATAACACCTATTCTTCCGCCACCATGAATGTAGCTTTGAACTATTCCATTTTCTATAGCAAATCTTTCGAATCTTCTAACGCTCATGTTTTCACCGATTTTAGCTATTAACTCAGTTAAAACTTCTTGAACAGTTTTATCTCCGTCTAATTTTTCTGCTAATAATTCTTCTACAGTATTTACATTTGAGTTAGCAACTAATTCTGCTACTCTTCCTGCAAATCCAACAAATTCTTCGTTTAAAGCAACGAAATCAGTTTCACAGTTGATTTCAACTATTGAACCTTTTTTCATATCTTCAGATACGTAAGTTTTAACTATACCTTCAGCGGCTACTCTTCCAGCTTTTTTAGCTGCAGCTGCTAATCCTTTTTCTCTTAAAACTTCAAC
Source organism: Clostridium sp. TJA032 (assembly GCF_058310275.1). Classification (NCBI taxonomy): domain Bacteria; kingdom Bacillati; phylum Bacillota; class Clostridia; order Eubacteriales; family Clostridiaceae; genus Clostridium; species Clostridium sp. TJA032. Next base: position 1,011,128 of record NZ_JBZEFB010000001.1, read on the forward strand.
TGCTTTTTCCATATCTCCATTAGTTTCAGTTAGCGCTTTTTTACAATCCATCATTCCTGCGCCAGTTCTTTCTCTTAACTCTTTAACTGCTTTAGCTGTTATCATTGAAATTCCTCCTGACTATTTAATTAAAAGGTAAACAAAGCATAAGAGAGCTTCATCTACCTTTTCAGTATTTATCTTAATATTACTCTGCTAATTGCTCGCCTTGTCTTCCTTCGATTATAGCGTCTGCCATTTTACCAGCTATTAATTTAACTGCTCTTATAGCATCGTCATTTCCTGGAATTACGTAGTCAACTTCTTCTGGGTCACAGTTAGTATCAACTATAGCTACTACTGGGATTCCTAATATTTTAGCTTCTGCTATTGCATTTTTTTCTTTTCTTGGGTCAACAACGAACATAGCTCCTATGTTTGAAGCATCTAATTCTTTGATTCCGCCTAAGTTTCTTTGTAATTTTTCTCTTTCAAGTTTTAACTTGATTACTTCTTTCTTAGGTAAAACATCAAATGTTCCGTCTTGTTCCATTTCATCTAATTTGTTTAATCTGTTTATTCTTGTCTTTATAGTTGAGAAGTTAGTTAACATTCCTCCTAACCATCTGTGGTTAACGAAGTACATGTTTGATCTTTCTGCTTCTTCTTTAACAGCTTCTTGAGCTTGTTTTTTAGTTCCAACGAATATTACGTCTTTACCAGCTTCTGATACTTCTCTTATAAAGTTATAAGCTTCTTCAGCTTTCTTTACAGTTTTTTGTAAATCGATTATGTATATACCGTTTCTTTCTGTAAAGATGTAAGGAGCCATTTTAGGGTTCCATCTTCTTGTTTGATGTCCGAAATGAACACCAGCTTCTAATAATTGTTTCATTGAAATTACTGACATTATTTTTTCCTCCTAGATTGGTTATTTCCTCCACTATCTTCCTTACTATAAGCACCACTTATATAAGTAGCACCAGCCTATAGATTCGATAATGTGTGTATTTGTTACCTTTGATAGTATAACATAGGGTTTTAAAAGTATCAACAAGATTTTTAAAAGTTTTTTAAAATAATAAATACTACATATTAAAATTCTTGTTATGTAAAAAATTCAAAAAATCTTTTTAAAAATATTATTTCTCTTTTTATATTTTTTATAAAAATAAGAGGGCATAAAATCCCCCTTTAACCTTAAACTATTTTATCTTTTTAAGTTCATCCATTAATTTTTCATTTAAAATTTTTATATGAGTACCTTTCATACCAAGACTTCTAGATTCAATAACTCCTGCACTTTCAAATTTTCTAAGGGCATTTACTATAACTGACCTTGTTATTCCAACTTTATCAGCTATTTTAGAGGCAACTAATAATCCTTCGTCTCCCTTTAACTCACTAAAAATATGTTCAACAGCTTCTAACTCTGAATAAGATAGGGTACCAATAGCTAGCTGAACCACTGCCTTTTTGCGTGCTTCTTCTTCTATTTCTCCCTGTCTAGCTCTTAAAAGCTCCATTCCAACTATTGTAGCACTATATTCTGCTAAAACTAAATCATCATCATTAAATTCTTCCCCAAACCTTGCTAATAATAAAGTACCTAACCTTTCTCCATTACCAATAACGGGAACAATAGTTGATATTTTCTTAGAAATAATACAATCTCCTACTCCCTCAAAAACACAAATCCCCCTATTAGGTATGTTAGCAATTGTATCTTGAATGTTTATTAATTTATTATTGTAGTCTTCTGGGAATTTTCTATCAACAACAACTTTTTCTTTCATTATGTCACACTCAAATTTTTCAAAAAAGGAATATCCTAATATATCACCTTTTCTTCCAACTAAATATACATTACATGACATAACTTCACTTAATAATTGGCATATATCTCCAAAAGCTATAGCTTCAGTACCTGATTTTTGTAAAATCTTATTTAATCTTCTAGTTTTACTAAGTAGTGTCGACATTATATCCTCCTCGCACCATTTTACAAAAGATGTAAATTTCAGAATCTTTGAAATATTCTTATAACAACTTACTATTTAAATATTAACATAGTCAATAATTCATTTCAACTAATAATACTAATGCGAGTTAGGCACTAAATTACTTTTCTTCCTTATTGTCATCATTTACTTTTTCTATTACTTTTTCGTATTTACATTCTTTATTACTACATTGTAAATACTCTCCCTTACTTTTTGAATATCTTTTTACCATATAAGAACCACACTCTGGGCACTTTTCATTTGTTGGTTCATACCAACTTACAAAATTACATTCAGGATAATTACTACATCCATAGAATCTATTTCCCTTTTTGCTTCTCTTAACTAAAACCTTTCCTCCACACAAAGGACAGTTTGCATCAACTTCTTCAACTATAGGTTTTGTATTTTGACATTCAGGATAGCCAGGACATGCTAAAAAGTCTCCAAATCTTCCATGCTTAATAACCATAAGTCTTCCACACTTATCACAAGGCACATCACTTACCTTATCTTCTATAATAACTTTAGATATTTCCTTCTCAGCTTTTTCTATATCCTCTTTTAAAGGAGTAAAAAATTCATCTACTATATGAGTCCAACTTTCATTTCCAGCTTCTACATTATCAAGCTTAACTTCCATTTCTGCTGTAAAATCAGTATCTACTATTTGCTTAAAATAATTTGAAAGTATATCATTTACTATAAAACCCAATTCTGTAGGTATTAATATTTTCTTTTCTCTTTCTACATATTTTCTGCTAATTAAAGTAGATATTGTTGGAACGTAAGTACTAGGTCTTCCTATCCCCTTTTCTTCTAAAAGCTTAACAAAAGCAGCTTCTGAATATCTTGCAGGTGGTTGAGTAAAATGTTGTTTTCCTTCAATAGATTCTTCCTTTAAAACTTCATTTTCTTCTAATTCAGGTAAAAGAACTGATTCTTCCTCTTCTCCTGAAACATATTCATAAACTTTCATAAACCCATCAAAATTTATTGTGGAACCACTAGCTCTTAAAATATATTCACCATTTTTTATTTCTAAGCTATTTGTATTTAAAATACAAGTTGCCATTTGACTTGCTATAAATCTTTTCCATATTAAAGCATATAATTTATATTGTTCATTGCTTAAATTTGCTTTAGCAATTTCTGGTGTTATTTCAACATATGTAGGTCTTATGGCTTCATGAGCATCTTGTATATTTTTCTTTCCCTTATATACTCTAGGCTCTGTAGGAATGTATTCTTTTCCATATGTTTCTTCTATAAAATTTAAAGCCTTATCTTGAGCTTCCTTTGATATTCTAACAGAGTCAGTTCTCATATAAGTTATCAAACCTACAGTTCCAAACTTTTTAACTTCAACTCCTTCATAAAGTTGCTGAGCTACTGACATTGTTTTCTTAGTCATAAAGTTAAGCTTTTTACTAGCCTCTTGTTGAAGAGTACTTGTTGTAAAAGGAGCTAAAGGATTTTTATTTTTAGTTCCTTTTTTTATTTTGTTTACTACATATTCATTTTCTTTAAGCTCAGTAATTATTTCATCTGCTTCTTCTTTATTTTTTATTTCTATCTTCTTTTTATTTTTTGTTGTTAATTTAACAGGAAAAGTTTTTCTGCCCTTTTTAAGTTTTACATCAACAGTCCAATATTCCTCTGGATTAAATTTTTTAATTTCTTCTTCTCTATCACATATAAGTTTTAATGCCGCTGATTGAACCCTTCCAGCACTCAATCCCCATTTAACATTTCTCCATAAAAGTGGACTTATTTCATATCCAACTAATCTATCTAATACTCTCCTAGCTTGTTGAGCGTCTACTAAATTAGAATTTATTTTTCTTGGATGTTTTATAGAGTTTTTAACTGCATCCTTTGTTATTTCATTAAATTCTATTCTACAATTTTCGTTTTCATCTATCTTAAGCACGTTAGCTAAGTGCCAAGATATTGCTTCCCCTTCTCTATCAGGGTCAGTTGCAAGATATATCTTATCACTTTTTTTAGCTAACTTTCTAAGTTTATTTAAAAGTTCTCCTTTTCCTCGTATAGTTATATACTTAGGCTTATATTCATTTTCTATATCAACGCCTAATTGGCTTTTTGGCAAATCTCTTACATGTCCCATTGAAGCTTCAACTACATAATTTTTACCTAAGTATTTTTCTATAGTCTTAGCTTTAGCTGGTGACTCAACAATTACTAATTTTTGACCCATCGTAAACCCCGAATTAAATTCAGAGTGTTCACCCCCTCAAACTATCATATTATTTTTGTATAATAATCTCCTGGTATAACTTCTATTTTATTTTCAAATTGCAATTCACATAATAACTCATATATAATAGATGTGTCAATATTTGTTACTCTTATAATATCATCTATATGTAGAATATTATTCTCTAATATGTTTAAAAGCAAATTATTAATCTCTGAAATTTCCTCTTTTTTGCCAGTTTTATTACAATTTCCTTCTTTTTTTATTTTAAAAGGTATGGAATTTAAAAATTCATTTACACTACTAAAAATATAAGCCCCTTCTTTTATAAGATTATTACAACCTTTACTTAAAGAAGAAAATATATCTCCTGGTACTGCATATACATCTTTACCTTGATTTATAGCATAATTTGCAGTTATTAAAGACCCACTTTTCTCCCCAGCTTGAACTACTATAGTAGCTTCTGACAAACCACTTATTATTCTATTTCTCCTAGGAAAATTATATTTAAGAGGTTTTGTATCAGGAAAAAATTCGCTAAGTATACATCCATTTTTAATTATTTTTTTATACAATTCTCTATTATAAACAGGATAATCTATATTTATACCACACCCAAAAACTGCAATGTTATATATACCCTCTTCAACACATTTTTTATGAACTTCAGTATCTACTCCAAAGGCTCCTCCACTTATTATTCTAATATTAGCTTTTCCTAATTCTTTAGCTATATAGGACGCACACCTTTTTCCATATAAATCACATTTTCTTGAACCTACAATTGATATACTATAATCTTCAACCTTTTCTAAATCACCTTTATAAAATAAAATATAAGGTGGTTCGTCTATATTTTTAAGCCTACTTGGATAATTATCATCTAAATATGTTACTACTTTATATTCTTTTTTATTTATATCACTAATTATTCTATGATTCAAATCTATATTAAGGTCATTTTTAAATTTACTAGCACATTTAATCCCTGTTTTCTCTATATCTTTTCTATGTATGTATATATTTTCCTCATTTCCTAATTGATTTAAAAGTTCTATCTTTATATTATTTGAAATAGCTAAACTTCCAAACCATAATTTATAACTTAAATCAACTTCCTTCATTATATTATATCTCCCTCTAAATTCTTTCTATAATTAATAGCTTCATATATATTTTTTCTTTCAATGTTTTCCTTTCCTTCTAAATCTGCTATGGTTCTAGATAGTTTTATAATTCTATCTAAAACTCTACTACTTAAGCAAAATTTTGCATACACTTTACTTAAAACCTCATCACATTCACTATTTATCTTAATTAAATTTTGAATATGCGAGTGCTTCATTTGAGAATTATAATTTATATCTAAATCTCTAAATCTAAATTTTTGTCTTTCTCTAGCCTCTTTAATTTTTGCTCTTAATAGGTCTAAATTTTCTTTTTTATTTTTTAAGCTTAACTCATTATAAGAGGCGTATCTTAAAGAAGTAAATATATCTATTCTATCCATCATAGCTTTAGATAATCTGTTTCTATATCTAATTTTTTCATATTCACTACATGTACAAACTCTTTCTTCATATCCACTTAAATAATTACCACAAGGACAAGGATTAAAAGCTCCTATTAACATAACTTCTGAAGGATAAGTTACGCTTCCTAAATTTCTAGATAAAGTTATTTCTCCATTTTCTATAGGCTCCCTTAAGGATTCTAAAATCCCTTTTTCAAATTCTAAAAGTTCATCTAAAAATAAAATTCCATTATGAGCTAAAGTTATCTCTCCTACTTTTAAATCTCTTCCTCCTCCTAATAAAGACACCTTTGTTGTAGTATGATGTGGACTTCTAAAAGGTCTCTCAATTCCTTTCTTAAATTCATTTAACTTTCCTGAAACACTATAGATTCTTATTGTTTCTAAAATTTCTTGTCTACTTAACTCTGGCATTAAGGATTTAATTCCTTTAGCTAACATAGTTTTCCCAGAACCTGGTGGTCCTTGCAATATAATATTATGATTTCCAGAAGCGGCAATTATCATAGCCCTTTTTGCACTTTCTTGCCCACATATCTCGTTAAAAGAATTATCTTCTCTAACTTTATATAAATTATCTTTTCTTTTATAAGGTTTTAAATCCTTATAAGACAAAAATCCAACAACTTCTTTTAAGGTATTAAAACCATATAAATTTACCTCTTCTAAAAAAGAACATTCTTCTAAGTTTTCCTTTGGAATTATAAAATTATAAATTCCTTTTTCTTCTGCTGATATTACAGAACATAAAGCTCCCTTAACTCCTCTTATATGCCCATCTAAAGATAATTCACCTAAGCATATAGTTTTATCTAAGTCCTCTCCCTTTATCTGCCCACTTTCAATTAAAATACCTAAAGCTATTGCTAAATCAAAATAAGTTCCACTTTTTCTTATATTTCCTGGTGCTAAATTTATAGTTATTCTTCCTAAAGGAAATTCATATCCACTATTTAAAATGGCTGCTCTTACTCTTTCTTTAGCTTCCTTAAGAGAGGTATCTGCTAATCCAACTAAAGTAAAACTTGGTAACCCTTTGCTTATATCTACTTCTATATTAACCACTATTCCCTCAATACCTAATAAAGCTGAACTTTTTAAAGTTACAGACATATTAAAATCACCAACCTTTTAAGATATACTTAAAAATCATACTAACCATAAAAAAATTTTTTAATCATTAAAATTTTAAAAGGTTTAAATTTTTTATTCCTTGTTAAAAATTAAAAAGAGGTGATTAAAATGAAAAAATATAATAAAGAAATAGGATATTATGGGGAAAGCTTAAGTATAAATTTTTTAGAAAAAGAAGGGTATAGGATTTTAAATAAAAATTTCACTTGTCCCTTTGGAGAAGTTGATATTATAGCTATAAAAGATGATATAATATCTTTTGTAGAAGTAAAAAGCAGGTTTTCAAAAACCTTTGGGAAAGCAAAGGAATCTGTAACCTGCCTTAAACAAACTAAAATAATAAAAGTTGCAAAATATTATTTGCAAAGAAAAAATTTATACAATTATTATGTTAGATTTGATGTTATTGAAGTTTATTTAAATTATAAAAATTCTAATTACGAAATAAATTTTTTAAAAGATGCCTTTAGGCCTTAATTATAAAATATTCTTTAAAAAACTCATTCTATGAATTTCTGTAGGACCAAATTCTTTTAAAGCTTCAACATGAGCTTTAGTTCCATACCCTACATTCTTTTTAAAATCATATTCTTTATAAATATCATCATATTTTTTCATAATATTATCTCTATAAACTTTTGCAATAATTGAAGCACAAGCTATGGAAGCACTTTTTGTATCTCCTTTTATAACATGTTTATTTTCCCCATTAAAGTTTTTTATTAAATACCCATCAGAGAGAACTAAATCAGGCTTTATTTTAAGCCCTTCACAAGCTTTTATAAAAACTTCATTATTACAATAGGCTATGCCTTTTTCATCTATTTCCTTATTATCACAAACTGAAATAGAATAACTTAAGGCTTTCTCTTTTATAATTTCATTTAATTCTCCTCTTTTTTCTTCTGATAATTTTTTTGAATCATTTATATAAAGAATTAAATCATCTAAATCACTAGAATTTAATATAACTGCTGCTGAAACTATAGGCCCAGCTAAAGGACCTCTCCCCACTTCATCAACACCAGCAATGTATTTATATTCTCCAAAACTCTTATCAAAAAGATACATATTTTTAACTCTTTCTTCTTCTTTAATAAGATTATTTACTTGTTTTTCTAATTTATTTCCTAAAGATATAACATTTTTTCTTTTATCAGATTTTAATAAAGAAGAAAGTTCAATTATTTGTTCTTTATTTTCTTTGTTTATGTCTATCTTTTTAACTAATTCATTTATAATTTTAAAAGAATATGTATTTAGATTTTCTCTTATATCTTTTATTAAATTATCCATAATAAACCCTACTTCCTATTCTGGTTTTTCTAAAGATATTTTTCCTATTTTTCCGCCTCTAAACTCATCTAAAATTATTCCTGCAATTCTGTTATAATCTATTTGATTACCAGCCATTATAGCTCCTCTTTTTCTAGCTATAGCATCTAAATTATCTAAAGGATTCTCTTTAATTTCTGTAAGCTTGTATCTTGTCATTAATTCCTCTTTATTTGTTTCTTGAAGTCTTTCAACTAATTTAAGAGCTAGTTCTTCAGTATCCATTATTTCGTCTTTTATAGCACCTGTAAAAGCTAAATTTAGCCCAACAGTTTCATCCTCGAATTTAGGCCATAATACTCCTGGAGTATCCATAAGTTCTATACCTAACTTAGTTTTTATCCATTGTTTATTTTTAGTAACTCCTGGTCTATCTCCAGTTTTAGCTATATTATTTTTAGCCATTTTATTTATAAAGGTTGACTTACCTACATTAGGTATTCCAACAACCATAGCTCTAGTAGTTATTTTAGCTAATCCCTTAGCTTTTAACCTATCATGCTTTTCTTTTAAAAGTTTTAAAAGTGCAGGCTTAATAGCATTTAGTCCCTCTCCTTTTAAAGCGTTTACTTCTAAAACAATTGTTTCATCATTAGTTAAACTATCTTTCCATGCTTTTGTTATTTTAGGGTCAGTTAAATCACTTTTATTTAAAAGTATTACTCTAGGCTTACCTGCACATAGAGTATCTATATCTGGATTTTTAGAAGATCTAGGTATTCTAGCATCTCTAATCTCTATAACTGCATCTACAAGCTTTAAATTATTTTGTATTTCTCTCTTTGTTTTGACCATATGGCCAGGAAACCAGTTTATTGCCATAATAAATCATCCTTCCTGCTTTTATTATTATTTAATATATTATATAAACAAACTTCTAGTTGTTCTAAACAAAAATTTAATATTTTTATAAAACAAAAAATGGGACTATTCACTAGTCCCAGTTTATGTTTAAAAAATTATCTAGTTAACTCTTTAACTTTAGCAGCTTTACCTACTCTATCTCTTAAGTAGAATAATTTAGCTCTTCTTACTTTACCTCTTCTTACAACATCAATCTTATCGATGATTGGAGCATTTATTGGGAAAGTTCTTTCAACACCTACACCGTAAGCAACTCTTCTTACTGTGAAAGTTTCTCTTAATCCACCGTTTTGCTTTTTGATAACAGTTCCTTCGAATACTTGTATTCTTTCTCTGTTACCTTCTTTAATTTTAACGTGAACCTTTATAGTATCACCTATGTTGAATTGAGTTAAATCTTCTCTGATTTGTTCTTTTTCGATTGCTCTTATGATTTCGTTCATTGTGCATTCCTCCTTGATATTCTATAAAATTTTGACGTTCTTAACACACTCTGTGACAGAGGACCGCCGGTACTAGCACGAAGTTTATTCTACCACACTTGTATTTTTTAATCAACATATTTATTTTGATTTTAACAATTTTATATCTTCTTTTGAAAGTTTAATTTTTTCAAACATATCAGGTCTTCTCTCTTTTGTAATAAGAAGCGCTTCTTTTCTTCTCCATTTTCTTATATTTTCATGATGACCTGATATAAGTACTTCCGGCACTTTTTCTCCTTCAAAATCAAAAGGCCTTGTGTATTGTGGATATTCTAAAGTCCCATCATAGTAACTTTCATCTTGAAAACTTTCTTCACTTCCTAAAACTCCTGGAACTAATCTAGCTATACTGTCAATAACAGGAATACAAGCCATTTCTCCTCCTGTTAAAACAAAATCTCCAAGAGAAATTTCTAAATCAAAATATTTATAAACCCTTTGGTCTATTCCTTCATAATGGCCACATACAAAGATAAGTTCCTCTTCTTTAGAAAGCTCCTTTGCCATCTCTTGATTAAAAGTTTTTCCTCTAGGTCCTAAAAATATAACCTTACCCTTATTCTTTTCTTTAATAGCCTTTATAGAATCTATAACAGGCTGTGGAGTCATAACCATTCCTGCTCCACCACCATAAGGATAGTCATCTACTTTTTTATGTTTATTTAAAGTATAATCTCTTATATTTGAAGTTTCTATATGTAAAAGACCATTTTCTCTAGCCTTTCCAATTATGCTATGATTAAATATATCAAACATTTCTGGAAATAAAGTAAGAATATTAATCTTCATATTGCCACTCCCTAGAAGGTCTTATAGTTATTAATTTTTCATCCATATTAATATCTAAAACTATATCTTTAAGTACTGGAACTAAAACTTCTTTTTTCCCTTGAACCCAATATACATCATTGCTTGGTGTTTGTATTACATCTTTTATTCTTCCATACTCAAAACCTTCTGTATCTATAACAGTGCATCCAATTAAATCTACAATAAAATATTCATCTTCTTCAAGGTCTATAGCATCTTCACGCTCTATTTCTAAATAAGTTCTTTTTAACTTTTCAGCTTCCTCTATTGAGTTTATTCCTTCTAGTTTAAGTATAACCTTGTCTTTAAAGTATTTTACGCCCTCTACTTTAACTTTTTTACCCTTTAAGATAACGTATTCTAAGTAATCAAATCTTCTCATATCTTCAGTTAAAGGCATAACTTTCATTTCACCCTTTAACCCATGAGTATTTATTATTTGGCCAACTACTAATAAATCTTCCATTATTACACCCCTTTTCTGTATATAAAATAAGAGTTAGGTATTCCCCTAACTCTTTTTAGATGATTTCTACTACAACTTTTTTATTTTCTTTAATTGCAGCAGCTTTCACCACTGTTCTTATAGCTTTAGCAATTCTACCTTGCTTTCCAATAACTTTTCCCATATCTTCAGGTGATACCTTTAGTTCTAATATGATTGATTCCTCTCCTAATACTTCATTTACATGAACTTCATTAGGCTTATCTACTAGTGACTTAGCAATTATTTCAACTAATTCCTTCATATTATTCCTACTTAAAAATAAGTAGATTCACCCCCTAGGAAAATTATTTTATACCAGCTTGGTTGAATAATTTTTTAACTATATCAGTTGGTTGTGCACCATTACCTAACCACTTAGCAGCCTTTTCAGCATCTATTTTAACTTCAGCTTCTGGCTTAGCAACTGGGTTGTAGTATCCTATTTCTTCGATGAATCTTCCATCTCTTGGACTTCTTGAATCAGCAACAACTACTCTGTAGAAAGGAGCTTTGTGAGCACCCATTCTTCTTAATCTTATTTTAACTGCCATTACATTTTCACCTCCTTCAAAAGTGTGTTCAATTTATTTCATAAAAGGAAGTTTACTTAAAAATCCCTTTTTACTAGCATTTTTTTGAAATGACTTCATTTGTTTCATTTGTTTTTTCATCATTTCATAACCTTTTAAAACTTTATTTACTTCTTGTACTGTTGTACCAGAACCTTTAGCTATTCTTCTTTTTCTTGAACCATTTCCTATTACTAAAGAAGGTTGTTTTCTTTCCTTAGCTGTCATAGATTGAATGATTGCCCTAACTGTAGCCATTTGCTTTTCTCCTTGAGAAAAATCAATACCTTCTAGTTCTTTAGTATTAACACCTGGAATCATTTCTATTAATTTATTTATAGGTCCAAGCTTCTTCATCTGATCCATAGCTGACAAGTAATCATCAAAGTTAAATTCTTGATTTAACATTTTTTCACTTAACTTACTTGCTTCATCTTGGTCAATAGCTTGTTGAGCTTTTTCTATTAAAGAAAGTACATCTCCCATACCTAAAATTCTTGAAGCCATTCTATCTGGATGGAATACTTCAATATCACTCATCTTTTCACCAACACCAACAAACTTAATTGGCTTTCCAGTAATGTCTCTTATTGAAAGAGCTGCACCACCTCTTGTATCACCATCTAATTTTGTTAGTATTATTCCTGAAAGGTCTAGAGAGTTATTAAAAGTTTCAGCTACATTAACAGCATCTTGTCCTGTCATAGCATCTACAACTAATAATATTTCACTAGGTTTTGAAACTTCTTTAACATCCTTTAACTCTTGCATTAACTCTTCATCTATATGAAGTCTACCAGCAGTATCTATTATAACAACGTTATTTCCATTGTCTTTTGCATGTTCTATTGCAGCTTTAGCAATGTCTACAGCTTTAACTTTATCTCCCATTGAGAATACTGGTATATCTATTTGTTTTCCTACAACTTGTAATTGCTTAATAGCTGCAGGTCTATATATATCACAAGCCACAAGTAATGGCTTTTTGTTTTTCTTTCTTAAATGTAGTGCAAGTTTTCCTGCCATAGTTGTTTTACCTGCACCTTGAAGACCTACTAACATAAATACCGTTGGGCCATTGTCTGAATATTTTAATTTACTTTCAGTTTCTCCCATAAGAGTTGTTAGTTCTTCATTTACTATTTTAATAACCTGTTGACCTGGAGTTAAACTGTTTAAAACCTCCTCACCAACACATTTATCTTTAACACTTGATATAAACTTTTTAACCACCTTGAAGTTAACATCTGCCTCTAAAAGAGCAAGCTTTACTTCTCTCATGGCTTCTTTTATATCTTTTTCTGTTAGCTTACCTTTACCCTTTAATTTTTTAAGCGTGTCTTGTAACTTAGACGCTAATCCATCAAAAGCCATGCTTAACCCTCCTAAGCGTTTATAATTTCCTCTAATTTTTCATCTATATATTTTTTCAAATCATCCTTTAAATTAGAGTTCTTATTTAATTCTGCCATAAGCTCTTCCTTAATTCTATACCTTTTATCAAATTTCTTTGATAAATTAAGTTTTTCTTCATAAGAATGAAGTTGCTTACAACATCTTTTGATTAAATCATAAATTGCTTGCCTACTGGTTTTATTAATTTCAGCAATCTCTGCTAATGACAAATCTTCATTATAATAAAGGGTCATAACATTAAACTGCTTTTCCGTAAGCAATGTTCCATAGTAATCTATTAATATTGATATTTCAAATCTATTCTCCATATAACCACCTTGCTCACGAATAAGATAATAACAAATAATTTTATAAGTGTCAAGTATTTTTACTTAACACTTATTTTTTTATCTTTATTCTCACAAAGCTTATTATATCTAGCATAGACTGCTATTTATTTTATTTATGATTAAAATTTAAAAAATATTTTTTTATAATAATGCTTCAGCAAATTCCTTAGCATTAAATTTTTGTAGATCTTCTACACCTTCTCCAACACCAATATATTTAACTGGTATATTTAAAGTATTTTTAATAGATATAACAACTCCACCCTTAGCTGTTCCATCTAATTTTGTTAGTATTATTCCATCAATAGGACAAGCTTCCATGAATTGCTTCGCTTGTATAACTGCATTTTGTCCTGTTGTACCATCTAATACTAAAAGAGTTTCCTTTTTTCTATCTCCTAATTCTCTATCTATTATTCTGTTTATTTTAGCTAACTCATCCATAAGATTTTTCTTGTTATGAAGTCTTCCTGCTGTATCACATATTAATAAATCAACATCTCTAGCCTTAGCTGCCTGTACTGCATCAAAAACTACTGCTGCTGGGTCTGAACCTTCTTGATGTTTAACTATATCAACCTCAGCTCTCTTACTCCATATATCTAATTGGTCTATAGCAGCTGCTCTAAAAGTATCTGCTGCAGCTAATAAAACTTTTTTACCATTATTCTTATTTCTAGCAGCAATTTTACCTATTGATGTAGTTTTACCAACTCCATTAACTCCTATTATAAGCATAACTTTTTTTTCATTATCTTCTTCGTCCTCTTCAAAGTCACCCTCTAACATCATTTCTGCAATAACTTCTTTTAAGGCTGGTTTAACCATTTCAACATCATTTATTTTTTCTTTTCTTATTTTAGCTTTTAATCTATCAATTATCTCAACAGTTGTTTCCATTCCTATATCAGACATTATAAGAGCTTCTTCAAGTTCCTCATACATATCATCATCTATAGTTACAGCTAAATTTAAAGCTTCATTTATTTTATCTGTTAAGTTATCTCTTGTCTTTGTTAAACCTGTTTTTAATTTATCAAATAATTTTCCAAACATTTTTGTCCTCCTTATTTATCTAAGTCAACTGAAACAATTTTAGATATACCCTTCTCTTCCATAGTAACTCCATACATAACATCAGCAGCTTCCATTGTACCTTTTCTATGAGTTATTACTATAAATTGAGTTTTATCTCTAAATCTTCCTAAAAACTCAGCGTATCTTCTTACATTTGCATCATCTAATGCAGCTTCAATCTCATCTAAGATACAAAAAGGTGTAGGTTTCATCTTTAATATTGAGAATAATAATGCTATTGCAGACAGAACCTTTTCCCCTCCTGACATAAGATTAATATTTTGAAGCTTTTTACCTGGTGGCTGAACATTTATATCTATATTTCCTGTAAGTTCATCTCCATCACTTAATACAAGCTTTGCACTTCCCCCTTTAAATAACTCTTTAAAGGTTTCATCAAATAACATATTTAAAATATTAAAATTCTGTCTAAAAACTACTTTCATTTTAGAGGTCATTTCTTCTATAACATTTAAAAGTTCCTCTTTTGCTTTTTGTAAATCCTCTCTTTCATTAACCATAAAATTAAACTTTTCTGATATTTCCTTAAACTCATGAATAGAATTTACATTTACATTTCCTAAACTTGTTATTTTACTTTTAAGATTTGATATTCTTATTTTATGAGAATTTATATCTTCAATAGGATTAAACTTTTCTTTTTCTTCTTCAAAACTTGTATTAAATTCTTCAAAAAGCCTTTTATTTAAAATATTTTTCTCGTTTTCTTGCTTTGTGTAACTTATATCATTTCTATGGATTTCATCTTCTCTTTTAGCTATTTCAACAGAAAGAACTTCTAATTTATTTTCAGTAGAATTTAACTCTTCCTTTAGCTTTCCCTTTTTAATATCAAATAAATTAAATTTCTCTTGAAAAGAAAGAACTTTTTCCTGCTCTTTTTTAACAAAAATTTTTAAAGATGATATTTCCTTTTCACTTTTTTCTTTATTTATTTCTATACTTTCTAAATTATCAATTATATTACTTTCTTTTTCTTGTAACTCTTTTATATTAGAATTTATCCTGTAAGAATCTTTTTCTTTTCCTTCTAAAGATTCTTTAACCTTTGCATTATTTATTTTTCTTAAGGTTAAATCCTCTTTACTTTTTATAAATTCTCCTAAAAGATTATCCTTATCTTTTTCTAAGAAATTTACCTTCTCTAAAGAATTTTTTTCACTTTCTTTAAATAAGAGAATTTTCTCATCAATAACTTCTACTTCCTTTAAAATTTTTTCTTTTTTATTGTCTGCTTCTTTTAAATCTAATTCTAAAGATTTAATTGAATTTTTAATTTTAAAGGTTTCATCATTGATACTTTTAATCTTATTATTTAAATCTGCTAACTCTAAATTTTTCTCATAAATATTATTTATTATCTCTTGTTTTTTTATTTCTAAATCCTCTTGATTTTTATTTAATAAATCTAATTCTTTAGAAAAATTATTTTCCTCACTCTTTATTTTTTCTAATTCAAGAGTTAAATTTTTAACCTCATTTTTTCTAGAAATAATACCTGTATTCTTTTGATAAATACTTCCTCCTGTAAGAGCTCCTCCTGAATTTATAACCTCTCCAGATAATGTAACTATCTTATATCTATAATTAAGAGTTTTCGCTATCTTTATAGCGTTATCTATATTGTCGCATATTATAGTTTTTCCTAAGATATAATCTACAATATTTTTATAAATCTTATTAAAACTTACAAGTTCTGAAGCTATCCCTAAAAATCCTTCACTTTTTATGACATTTTTACTAAGTTCTAAGGATTTACCATTTATTATTGATAAAGGCAAAAATGTAGCTCTTCCTAACTTATTATCTCTTAAGTATTTTATAAGAGTTTTAGCTTCTTCTTCATCCTTTGTAATAATATTAGAAATACTTCCACCTAATGAAATTTCAATAGCTGTTTCATATCCAACTTTAGTTTCTAGAATTCCCCCTAAAACCCTACAATTATTCTTACTTATTTTAACCTTGCCATTTTCTATACTTGACATTAGTTTTTTTACAGAAGTATTATATCCCTCATATTGCTTCTCTAGCTTATTTAAAAAATCCTTATTAGCTTCAAGCTTATTTAATTTAGATAAAATTATTTTAAGCTTTTCTTGAGTTTCTCTAATAGAAGCTATTCCCTTTTTAAATTCTTCTTCTTTTTTTCTTAATTCTTCTTCTTTAAACTTTTTATCTTCACTTATAACTTGAAGTTCCTTTTGAAGATTTAAACTAGTTGCCAAATTTATTTTTAAAGAGTTATTTAAACTCAACTCTTTATTTTTTGAAGAAGATATTTTTTCTTCTAAGTTCTTTAATTCATTTTTTAAAAGTTCTCTTTTGTTTTTTATTGAAGAAATCTTTTTAAAATTCTCTAGCTCTAATTCCTTTAATTTTTTAATTTCTTTTTCTGTAGATACTACTTTTAAATCAAGTTCTTTAACATAATTTTCTAAAGAAGCAGTTTCTTTTAAATCTGTTTCTAGAGTTTTTTTACTATTTAAAAAAGCTTTTTCTATTTCTTCTTTTTCTTTAAATAAAGCTTTTAACTTTTTCTTATTTTCTTTTAAATCCTCTTTATTTTTTAAAATTAAATGGCCTGTATTTTTAATTCTTTCTTCTAAAAGATTTATATTTCCTAAAGCTTTATTTATTTCCTCTTTCTTAGAAAAATACTCTTCTTGTCTTTTTGAATTTTCTTTTTCTAAGGAATCTAGATCTTCCTTTAAAGAGAACATTTTTTCTCTTTCTTTTTTGTATTTTTCTTTTTCTTTTGCATTTAAAGATATTAATCCATCTATTTTTTCCTTTTGTTTAAATATAATGCTATCTACATTAAGTAGTTCATTCATAATAGAAGATATTTCTTTATGCTTTAACTCATTTGAAAGTTCTAAATACTTTAAAGCTTTATTTTTTTCTTCCTCTAAAGGACCTAATCTTTCTTCATAAGTAAAAATAATATCATTTATTCTTACTAAATTTTCCTCAGTATTTTTTAATTTTTTTTCAGCTTCACCTTTTCTAGATTTAAACTTCACAATTCCTGCTGCTTCCTCTAAAATGGTTCTTCTCTCTTCAGGCTTTCCACTTAATATACTATCTATTTTACCTTGCCCAATTAAAGAATAACCTTCTTTCCCTATACCTGTGTCCATAAATAGGTTCACAACATCTTTAAGTCTGCAAGGAGAATTATTTATTAAATATTCACTTTCTCCAGAACGGAATAATTTTCTTGTAACTTTTACATCTAAATAATCTAAAGGAAGCTCTCCTAAGGAATTATCTAAAGTTAAAGAAACTTGAGCATAACCTATAGGCTTTCTATACTCTGTGCCGGTAAATATAACGTCCTCCATTTTAGCCCCTCTTAAGGTTTTAGCACTTTGTTCTCCTAAAACCCATCTTACACTATCAGATACGTTACTCTTTCCACTTCCATTAGGTCCAACTATAGCTGTTATTCCTTTTTTAAAGCTTAATTCTGTTTTATCAGCAAATGATTTAAATCCCCTTATCTCAAGAGATTTTAAAAACATATATTCACTCCTATCTTTACATAAATATAATTGGTACTAAAGTTGCTAAAAAGCATATTACAACAACAATAACCGTTATTTTTATAACCTTTTCTCTAGTAGTTTGTTTCATTTTACTTCACTCCTCATGGTATAAGTTTATATTATGCCAATTAAAATATCAATAAAAAAAGCCTTAGAGATAAACTCCAAGGCATATAATAGTTATAGGTCTATTTTATATACTTTCGATTCTACTTCTATATTGATTTTATTCACTTCCATAGAATTATCTACTTTAACCTTTATTTTGCAGTTTTTAACCTTATCTTGAAGTTCTTTAAAGTACCTTTTTTTATCAGCATAAAGCTTAGATATAGATTTATTGCTAATTCTTATAAGGACTTCTCCCTCTTTGTCTTTTAAAATATTATATAACTTTTCTATTATAATACTACTTTCCACTAATTCTCTAAAGGCAGGATGAAAAGGTCCTGCAACTACATCTTTTCCTAAAGCTATATTATCTGTAGGTTGTAGTCCAATTCTTATAACTTGAATATTATTATCTTTATAAAGTTTATAAACTTCAGCACTTATATGTACAGCTTCTTCTAAAGTATACGGCTTATAACTTCCCTCTAAATACATATCTTCCATCGGGGTATTTTTTACTGTTAAAGCAGGATATATTCTACATATATCTGGTCTCATTTTTATAGATTCCTTTGCTGTTTCTATATCCTTTTTAAAATTATCCATAGGAAGCCCTATCATTATCTGATGGCCTAAGACAAAACCGTATTCTTTTATTAGCTCTGATGCTTTTAAAACTTCATCATATCCATGACCTCTACCTGATTTATGTAAAACTTCTTTATCTAAAGATTGAACTCCAAGTTCTATAATATCTACACTATAACTTTTTAAATGGTCTAAAATATAATAATCAATATAGTCTGGTCTAGTTGACAATCTTATATAATCAATTATATTTTTATCTTTAAATTCTTTAGCAACAGCTAGTAACTCTCTTTGTTTATTTATATCAATTGCAGTAAAGGTTCCTCCAAAAAAGGAAACTTCTAAAATTCTATCTCCTTCTCCAATGGTTTCTAAGTATTCCTCAATTGTTTTTCTTACAAAGTCCCCATTAACCTTATTTTCCTGCTTATATTTTGGCCCTAATATAATTCCCTTATTTTCCCCAGTTATCTTCCCTTGATTACAAAATACACAATCATGGGGACATCCTTCATGGGGAACAAAAATAGGAATTATATAGTGTCTTTTTCCCATTTTATTTCACCTAACCTTTTAAGTGCTTCCTTAGCTGCATTTTGCTCAGATTCTTTTTTACTATAGCCAATTCCCTGCCCCATAATCTCACTATTAATTAAAAGATCTGTATAGAACTTTCTTCTATGAGGAGGTCCTTCATGCTTAAATAAATTATAAGCAATAGCAACTTCTCCATTTTTTTGAAGCACTTCTTGTAATCTTGTTTTAAAATCTAATATTATTTCTTCATTTATAGCTTTATCTATAACTTCTTTAAAGTTTCTTAAAATAAATTCATTTGCAACTTCAATTCCCTTATCTAAATAAACCGCTGCAATGACTGCTTCTAAAGCATCTGCTTGTATAGAGGTTCTTTCTCTTCCTCCTGTTAATTCTTCACCCTTACTCATTCTTATATATTTACCTAATAATAGTTTTTTTGAAACCTTATGAAGAGAACTTTCACAAACAACTAAAGCTCTTATTTTAGTTAATTCTCCCTCTGATTTATCCTTGTAATTGTTAAATAAATATTTTGTAACGCAAAGCTGTAGAACTGAATCTCCTAAAAACTCTAGTCTTTCATTATATTTTACATCTTTAAATTGATTTGCGTAAGAACTATGAGTTAAAGCTGTTATAAGTACACCTTTATTTTCAAATTCAATTCCTATAAGCTTTTCAACTTCTACTAAATTAATATCTTTCACCTTAAATTCATCTCCTTAAGGTTTATTCTTCAAGTTGTTTTTGAAACAACTTCAAGAATAAACTTAAATTAAAAATCCCGCTTTTTGGCGGGACTTTATTACTTTTCTGTATGCTCTGTAATATATTCTACTACATCTCCTACTGTTCTGAAGCCCTCAGCATCTTCATCTGGGATTTCCATCTCTAACTCTTCTTCAAGAGCCATTATTAATTCAACTATATCAAGAGAATCTGCACCTAAGTCATCTATAAATGTTGACTCCATAGTTATTTCATCTTCGCTTATGCCTAATTTATCAGCAATAATTTCTTTTAATTTATCAAACATTTAATTCACCTCCTAAGTTAATCTAATAAAATATTATTATATATAAAAAGCATAGTCAATATACAATGCATAAATTTTAAACATTTTTTTGATTATCAAAGCTTTTTTCTGTAATTTCTTCACTTATTTTCTTAATAAGGTCATTTTCATAAAATTTTCTTGCTTGTCTTATAGCATTTTTAAAAGCTTTTGCATCTGAACTTCCATGAGCTTTTACACATATTCCTTTTACTCCTAAAAATGGTGCTCCACCATACTCCTTATAATCCATTTTTTTCTTAAGATTCATTAAAGCTGGTGCTAAAAAAGGAACTCCAAATTTAGCTAAAAATGAAGAATTAACTTCATCTTTTATCATACTTAATATTGTAGAGGCAACGCCCTCATACATTTTTAATATAGAGTTACCAACAAATCCATCACAAACTAAAACATCTGTTTCTCCTGTTGATACTTCTCTAGGCTCTATATTCCCTACAAAATTAATATCTTTTTCTTCTTTTAAAAGTTTATAAGTAGCCTTTGTAAGTTCATTTCCCTTTTCTTCTTCTTCTCCAATATTAACTAACCCAACTGTAGGATTAGAAACATCCATAACAGATTTAAAGTAAACCTCACCCATTTTAGCAAATTGAACTAAATAAGAAGGTTTAGAATCTACGTTAGCTCCAGCATCAATTATCATAAAAGGTCCTTTTTTACCAGGCATAACTGGTGCTAAAGCAGGTCTTTCTACCCCTTTTATTCTTCCAACAATAAGTGTACATCCTGTTAAAAAAGCTCCAGTGCTTCCTGCTGAAATTACTGCATCACACTTATTTTCCTTAACAAGTCTAAGAGATTTTACAAGACTTGAATCCTTTTTCTTTTTAACAGCCATAGCAGGATGTTCATTTGTACTGATTACTTCTTTAGCATCTATAAAGGTAACTCTTTCTTTATCATATTTAAACTTAGAAAAAGCCTCCTTTAATTTATCTTCTGGCCCTGTTATATATATTTCTATGTCATTAAATTGATTTAACGCTTGAACGCACCCTTCAACTACTGCACTTGGGGAATTATCTCCACCCATTCCATCTACAGCAACTCTCATGAGTTTCACCCCTTTTTTTCCTATATATAAAGAAAAGAAAGTCATAAGACTTTCTTTTATTCTTCAACTGATACTACTTCTTTACCTTTGTAGTGTCCGCAGTTTTTACATACTCTATGAGCCATTTTCATTTCATGACATTGTGGGCATTCTACGATACCTGGTAAGCTTGCCTTGAAAGTTTGAGCTCTTCTTGAATCTCTTTTTGCTCTGAACGTTTTTCTAGCTGGATTTCCCATTGTTACACCTCCTTATTACTTAAACAAGTCCATTAGCTTTGCCATTCTTAAGTCAATTTCTTCATTGTCACATTGGCATGTTTCTTTATTTAAATCAATACCACATTTTTGACAAAGCCCCTTACAGTCTGTGCTGCAAAGTCTTTTTATAGGTAAGGTTGAAATTACGTTTTCTACTACCGCTTCAGCAACGTCTAATTCGTCACCTTCTACATAAGCAATAGAATCATCTTCTTGATTTGAATTATTTGTAAATTTCTCATCCATATCTATTGATACTTCATAAGAGAAATTAGTTAAGCATCTTGAACACCTCATCTGAAGTTCTCCAGTAATGTTACCTACTAACTCTATAAAAGACTCATTAGATATAACTTCACCAGTAAAATGTAGAGGCTTTATAACCTTCATATTTTCGCCTTCAAATTCGAAGCTTTTTAAATCCAGAACAAAATCTAAAGATTTTCTTCTTTCTCTTTTTGATGAGCATATTTCTGAAAAAATTAATTTCATAATAACCGTAGTTAAATAACTACTTTCACGCTCCTTAACATAAGATATGCATTGTTTATTCCTAAACAACACATATCTTATTATATTAACTACCTATTTAAAAGTCAAGTATTTTATAATTATTTACTTACAATACTTACTGTGTCTTGTGCTATCATTAATTCTTCGTTAGTTGGAACTACAAAAAGTTTTATTCTTGAACCTTCTTTGCTTATTTCAGCAATCTTAGCTCTTATATTATTTCTTTCTTCATCTAACTCAATTCCTAAGAACTCTAAATCTCTACAAATAGCTCCTCTTTCTATTATTGAGTTTTCTCCAACTCCAGCTGTAAATACTATTACATCACATCCATTCATTTCTGCAATGTATGCTCCTATAAATTTCTTTACAGAGTTTCTAAATAAATCTAAAGCTATTTGAGCTTCCTTACTTCCTTTATCAGCAGCAGCTTCTACATCTCTAAAGTCACTACTTACACCTGAAACTCCAAATATACCAGATTTTTTATTCATTAGTGTGTTTACTTCTTTAGAAGTATATCCTAACTCATCTATTAAGTATGTAACTACAGCAGGGTCAATATTTCCACATCTAGTTCCCATAACTAAACCTTCAAGAGGAGTAAATCCCATAGTAGTATCTATACATTTACCATTTTTTATAGCTGCTATACTTGCACCATTTCCTAAATGACAAGTGATTATTTTTAAATCTTCTATGTTTTTGCCCATAGCTTCTGCTATTTTAGCTGATACATATTTATGAGAAGTTCCGTGGAAACCATATTTTCTTATATGTTCTTTTTCATATAATTCATATGGTAATGCATATACAAAAGACTTCTCTGGCATTGTTTGATGGAAGGCTGTATCAAATACAACAACCATAGGAACATTTGGCATTAAAGCTTTGCAAGCATTTATTCCTATTATGTTTGCAGGGTTATGAAGTGGTGCTAATTTAGCACATTCTTCTAAATCTTTCATAACTTCCTCTGTAACTAAGGCAGATTCTGCATACTTTTCTCCACCATGAACAACTCTATGTCCTATAGCATTTATTTCATCTAGTGATTTTATAACCCCATGTTTTTCATCTCTTAATGCTTCTAATACTAATCTTATTGCATCTTCATGATCCTTCATAGGCTCTACTATTTCATACTTTTCTTTGCCTTCACTTTTTTGAGCTAAGTTTGCGCCTTCTAATCCAATTCTTTCTACTAATCCTGTTGCTAAAGCATTTTCAGTATCCATATCTATTAATTGATACTTTAATGATGAGCTTCCACAGTTTATAACTAATACGTTCATTATAAAATCCTCCTATTAAACTTATAAATAAGCTTAAATTTCCTTAATTTCACTTATCTTTGCAATTAAAAAATTTTATGAAATAATTATTTAGTAGCTTGTGCTTGAACAGCAGTTATAGCAACAACATTAACTATGTCATCTGAGCTACATCCTCTTGAAAGGTCATTTATAGGTTTTGCAAATCCTTGACAAACAGGTCCTATAGCTTCTGCCTTTGCAAATCTTTGAACTAATTTATATCCTATATTTCCAGCTTGTAAATCTGGGAATACTAATACATTAGCATTACCTGCTACACTACTATTTGGAGCTTTTTGAGAAGCAACCTTTCCTACTATAGCAGCATCTAATTGTAATTCACCATCTATATCTAAATCTGGTCTTAATTCTTTAGCTTTTTCTGTTGCTAATCTAACCTTTGTTACTAAATCATGGTCTGCACTTCCCATAGTTGAGAATGAAAGCATTGCAACCTTTGGTTCAATGTTACAAAGATTTTTAGCAGTATCAGCAGTTGCAATAGCAATAGCTGCTAATTGGTCTGCTGTTGGATTTGGGTTAACAGCACAGTCTGAGAATAATAACATTCCGCCTTCTCCATATTCTGAACCTGGTACCATCATTATGAAGAAACTAGATACTACAGATACTCCTGGAGCTGTTTTTATTATTTGAAGACCTGGTCTTAAAAGGTCACCAGTTGTGTGAACTGCACCTGAAACCATTCCATCAGCATCTCCCATTTTTACCATCATTGTTCCAAAGTATAGAGGGTCTCTTACTATTTTTCCAGCTTTCTCAAGTGTCATACCTTTAGCTTTTCTTAATTCATAAAATTCATTTATGTAAGTTTCTAATTTATCTGAAGTTTCAGGGTCTACTATGTTTATTCCCTCTAAGTTTACTCCTAGCTTTTCAGCTTTTTCTCTTATTGTGCTTTCTGAACCTACTAAATATACATCAGCAAGTCCTTCCTCTTTTATTTTTTGTGAAGCTACAAGTGTTCTTTCTTCATCACCTTCTGGAAGTACTATCTTTTTCTTGTTGTTTTTAGCACTTTCCCATATTTGTTTCATAAGTTCCATGTTAATTTCTCCTTTCAAGTTAAAGCAGATGTTATGTTTTTATACATACAATACTAATTAATACTATACTCCTATAATAGTATATTTTTCAATACATAACAAAGAAAAAAACGCTATCATAATTATTGTTTTTATATTAAAAATTATCTGAATTTTCTATTAAATATATACCCTTTATTATTTTTTCATATTCATGTATTATAAATTTATTAAAATACAAAAAAGTGGTGATTTAAATGAATATAACTGGAATAATAACAGAATACAATCCTTTTCATTTAGGACATGAACTTCACTTAAAAGAAACAAAAAAAATTACAAATTGTGATGGAATAATTTGTGTTATGAGTGGAAATTTTGTTCAAAGAGGCTTACCTGCTTTAACAGATAAATGGACTAGAACTAAAATGGCTCTAGAATCTGGAGTAGATTTAGTTTTAGAACTTCCTACACTTTTTGCAACTTCTTCTGCTGAGTATTTTGCTTTTGGTTCTGTTTCCACACTTAATTCTTTAAATATTGTTAATAATTTATGCTTTGGTTCAGAATGTGGTGATATAAATTTATTAAAAAAACTTAGTGAAATTATTATCAATGAACCGTTGTCCTATAAAGAATCCTTAAAGGAATTTTTAAAGGAAGGACTTCCTTTTCCAAAGGCAAGAAGTAAAGCTTTAATTGAATATTTAGAAAAAAATAATTTTAATTTAGAACCTTCTTATTTAGAAAAAATTTTAAATTCCTCTAATAATATATTAGCTATAGAATATTGTAAAAGCCTTTATACTTTAAAAAGTTCCATTACTCCTTTTACAATAAAAAGATTAGGTGCAGATTATAATGAAGATAAATTATTAGATGAAGAAATAGCTTCAGCTTCAGCTATAAGAAAAAGCATTTATAATTTAAACTTTGAAAAAACTAAAAGTTTTCTTCCTAAAAGCTCTTATGAACTTTTAGAAAAATCTAAATTTAGTGATATAGAAAAAATGTTTTTCTTAGTAAAGTATGCCCTAATACAAAATCCTAATACATTAAAAGAAATACCTGAAGCTTCTGAAGGAATAGATAATAAAATAATACAAAATTTAGGGAAAGCTACTTCTTTAGAGGATTTAATAAATCTTTCTAAAAGCAAACGTTATTCTTACACTAGAATAAACAGACTTTTATGTCATACTCTTTTAAATTTAGATAAGGAACTTATTTCTCTTAGAAAAACTCCTCCTAATTACATAAGAGTTTTAGGATTTAATAAAAAAGGGCAAGAAATTTTAAAGGAAATAAAGAAAAACTCTCAAATAGAAATTGTTAATAAATTATCAAAAGCTACTAAAAACCCTTTATTAGATCTTGATATAAAGGCTACAAATATCTATAGTCTTTTAAATGATTCCATAAAATATAATAGCGATTATTTAATTAGCCCTATTATTTTTAGATAACAATAATATTCTTATATAAATGAAAATATAAATACTATATATGATTTCATAAAAGGAGGAAAGCATGTATAGTATTTTATTTTTTTTAATTATAGTACTTGCTATACTTTTAATAAAGCAACTTAAAATAAAAGGAAATGTTATTTTCTCTCTACTTTTAACCTTAACAGTAATATATTTCATAATTAACCCTAAAATAGCTATGGAAGCCTCTCTATCTGGTGCAAAGCTATTTTTTTATTCTGTTCTTCCTACTATGTTTCCCTTTATGGTTATATGTAATATGATAATTAATTTAGATGGTATAAAATTATACTCAAAAATTCTAGGACCAATTTTATGTAAACCGCTAGGGTTAAGTTACCCTTGTAGCTTTGCCCTAATTGCAAGCTTTCTTTGTGGCTATCCACTTGGCGCTAAATATACAACAGACTTATATAAAAAAGGCGCTATTTCCCATGAAGAATTTGTA
Source organism: Clostridium sp. TJA032 (assembly GCF_058310275.1). Taxonomy (NCBI): domain Bacteria; kingdom Bacillati; phylum Bacillota; class Clostridia; order Eubacteriales; family Clostridiaceae; genus Clostridium; species Clostridium sp. TJA032. The sequence continues at coordinate 1,037,390 of NZ_JBZEFB010000001.1, forward strand.
AGACTTCTTAATATAGCTTCAAATATTGGTCCACTTTTTTTAATAGGTGCCGTTGGAACTTCTATGCTTGGCAACTCAACTTTAGGATATTTATTATTAATTCCTAGCTACACCTCAGCTATAATCATAGGAATTTTAAGCAAAAATAAAAAAGGAGAGAAACAAAGTTCTCTCTACAAAGAATATCATATTAAAAAAAGCTCTTCCTTTAACTTAGGAGAAGTAATAAAAAAATCTATTGAGGATGCCTCTTTAAACATTCTAATTCTATGTGGTTACGTAATTATGTTTTCAGTGATAATAAATATGATAAAAACAATCCTTATATCTACTGGCTCTTTAAATTTTATAAGTTCTTTTTTTAATATTCCAATAGACATAATTAAGGGATTATTTTTAGGAAGCATAGAGGTTACAAATGGATGTAACATAATAGCCTCTAGTAATTTATCCGTCTTTATTAAATTACTTTTATTATCTTTTTTAAGTTCTTTTGGTGGAATATCTATAATTATGCAAACCTCATCTTTTTTCTATAAAGAAAATGTTTCTATAAAAAGATATTTCTCATATAAACTTTTACAAGGAATAATTGCTTTTATAGTTATGTTTTTTGCTTATATGTTATTTAAAAATAACTTAGCAGTTTCTTTTATAGAAAATTCTATTTTAATTACTTTTTCTCCTTTAATAATAATCTTAGGCTTAACGTTATTTTTAAGTATTATTTATAAATTAGTTATCGCCTCTTAATTCTTTAATATTACTTCTTATTTCACTAGTTGCTTTATCTAAGTCTTCTGTAAAATCAATAGCGAATTTTTCCATATTGCTTTTCATATAGTTTAAAAAGACTTCTCTTTTATTAGCTATTTCATTCTCTAGTTGAGATAAGATTTCATCTGCATATTCTCTTGAGCCTAGTCTTATAATATTTGCTTGTCTATGAGCATTTGCAAGTATTTCCTGGGCTCTTAATTCTGCTTCTTTTACTATATTATGATTTTCTATTCTCTTTTTCATCATCTCATAAGTTTCTTGCTTAACACTATCATTTTCTTTTCTAGCTTCTGCTAAAATTCTCTCTTTCTCACTTAAAACCCACTGAGCTTTTTTAATCTCATCTGGAAGACAATTAATCACTTGATCTAAAAGTTCTAAAACTTCTTTTCTATCTACAACAACCTTGCCTGTTATAGGAACCTTAGATGCTCCATCAACAAGATCTCTTAAGTAATCTAAAACCTCAATAACTTGTGATTCCATGTTAATAATTAACCCTCCCCTCTTAAACTAATAATCCTCTCTTGTAAATCTTCTACTATTTCTTTAGGAACAAAATTTTTTATTTCCCCTTTAAAATTTGCAACTTGCTTTATAGCTGAAGAACTTATATAAGAATAATTAGGGCTAGTAACCATAAATACTGTTTCAACCTCATTTGCTAATTCTCTATTCATAAGTGCCATTTGAAACTCATATTCAAAATCGGTAACTGACCTTAACCCTTTTATTATTACATCAGCTTTTTCTTTTCTTACAAAATCGATTAAAAGTCCATCAAAGCTTTTAACATAAACATTATTATATTTAGCTACACATTTTTCTATAAGTCTAACCCTCTCATCTATAGAAAACATACCCTTTTTATTTATATTTATAAGAACAGCCACTATTACCTTATCAAACTTGCTAGAAGCTCTTTCAATAAGGTCTAAGTGTCCCTTAGTAATAGGATCAAAACTTCCTGGATAAACTCCAATTTTCATTTTAGTCCTCCTTTATCTCATAAAAACAAACAGTAGTATTTCCATACTTTTTAACCCTTGTAAGCTTTATCTTTTCAGTTCCCTCAAATATTTCTTCACTTGAATCTATTTTTGTAACTATTAGCCCATCTTCATTAAGTAAATTCTTTTCTTCAATTATTTCTATAGCTTCTGGAATAAGGTTTTTCATATATGGAGGATCTATAAACATTAAATCAAAGACTTTACCTCTTGAAGCTAAACTTCTAAGCGCAGAATAAGCATCTGTGTTTAAAGCATGACAAAAATCTCCAAAACCTAAATTTTCTATATTTTTCTTTAAAACAGGAAAGGTTACTGGGCTTTTATCAACTAAGTAACACTCTTTAGCTCCTCTACTTGCTGCTTCTAAACCTAAACTTCCTGTACCTGCAAAAACATCTATAACTGTAGCATCTGGTATATACCACTGAATCATACTAAACATTGACTCTTTTACCCTATCTAATGTAGGTCTTGTTTCATATGTTGGTGGCGATAATAATTTTCTTCCTCTTGCTTTTCCCGCTATTATTCTCATTTAAAATATCCTCCTTTGATTGTCATTAATTATTTTATCATATTACTAGTTCTTGAACAATTTACTAATTGAAACAAATATATCTACTATCTCTTTCAATTCCTCTCATTATTTCAGTGCAAAGCTTTTTATTCTGGTCATCTATATTATTTTTAACTATTACTTTAGCTTCATAATTAGCACATTTTAATATATTTATATCATCAACTACATTAGATAAAATAAAACCTTCATCTCCATGTTGTCGCATTCCAAAAACTTCACCAGCACCTCTTAATTTTAAGTCTTCCTCTGCAATATAAAATCCATCTGAACTTTCTGTCATTATTTCCATCCTTCTTTTAGTAACATTATTTTTAGTGTTAGCTATAAGAATACAATAGGATTTATAATCGCCTCTACCAACTCTTCCTCTAAGCTGATGAAGCTGTGCTAAACCAAATCTTTCTGCATTTTCTATAATCATAACTGTAGCATTTGGCACATTAACCCCAACTTCTATAACCGTTGTAGATATTATACCTTTTATTTCTCCATTTTTAAAGTTATTTATGATATCCTCCTTTTCACTTCCCTTCATTTTTCCATGTAGCATTTCAATTTTTATATCTTTAAAAATACCTCTTTTTAATTCCTCATAAACCTTCTCTACAGAATTTAAATTAAGCTTTTCATTTTCTTCTATTAATGGAGATACTATATAAAACTGTCTTCCTTTTTCAACTTCCTTTAAAGCAAAGGTATAAGCTTTTTTTCTTTGATTAATATCAACTAAAACAGTATCTATAGTCTTTCTTCCTGGAGGAAGCTCATCAATTATTGAAATATCTAAATCACTATATAAATAAAGGGAAAGAGTTCTTGGAATAGGCGTTGCAGTCATTACTAAAACATCTGCTCTCTTATTTTTATTTATAAGCTTACTTCTTTGCTCTACTCCAAATCTATGTTGTTCATCTGTAACTAAAAGGCCTAAATTTGTAAAGTTAACATCATCTTGTATTAAAGCATGAGTTCCTATTAACATAATTTCTTTACCACTTGATATTTTTTCTTTTATTCTTTTCTTTTCTTTCTCTTTAGTGCTTCCTGTTAATAACTCTATATCAACACCAAATTTACTTAAATGCTTTTTAGCTTCTTCATAATGCTGATTTGCTAATATTTCTGTTGGAGCCATAAGTACAGTTTGATATCCATTCATATAAACATTAAACATAGATATTAAAGCTACTAAAGTTTTACCAGAACCAACATCTCCTTGAACCAATCTATTCATAGCTACACTTCTTTTTTGGTCTAACAATATCTCTCTAACAGTTCTTGATTGTGCATTAGTTAATGTATAAGGTAGTGATTCTTTTAACTCTTTAAGAAGGGGACTAATTTTAAAACTTATACCACTATTCTCTTTTTTTATATGAGCTTTCATCATTATTATTTTTAATGAATATGTAAATAGTTCTTGAAACTTAAGTCTATTTATTGCATTTTTTAATTCTTCTCTTCCTTCTGGAAAATGTATGCTTCTTATAGCCTTATCTAAAGATATAAGTTTGTATTTTTTTATAATATAATCTGGTAAATTTTCTTTTATAATCATACTCTTAAGTATCTCATTTATAAGTTTAACTAAAATCTTATTTGTTAATCCATTTTTTAAAGAGTATATAGGCATTATTTCACTTCTATTCGCTTCTTTACATGGAATTAATGGGTTTATAATCTCTAGCATATTACTATTTTTTTTAAATTTACCCATAAGATTATATTCGTTTCCTAAAACAAAATTTCTTTTTATGTAAGGTTGATTAAACCATTTTCCAACCACCTTAAAATCCTTATAGGTGAAATTAATTGTTGTTAGTATTTTTCCATTTTTAGTTCTTATAGAGCTTCCATAACTCTTAACTTTACATTTTAAAATAGCTTTTTCATTTTCTATATTCCCCTTTAAATCTATATCATCATTTAAAAATTCATAATCTCTTGGAAAATATAAGAGTAAATCTAAAATTGTAAATATGCATGATTTATTAAGTTTTTCTTTAAGTTTTGGACCAACTCCCTTTACTAAGCCTATATCATCATATATATTAATTTTAATCTCCTCCTTAACCTTATAAAAACTATTAAAATTACAAAATTAAAGGATTATAACCATAAAATTTATAGCTATAACCCTATAATAAAATTTCTATTTATATTAATTTAAATTTCAATAAAATTTATTAAAACCTAATTATTCTACTGACATTATAAAATAATATAAAGGTTGTTCCCCTTTGTAGCATTGAACATCTAAGTCTTCATACTTTTCTTCTAGTTTTTCAACTAAAGCATCAACTTTATCTTCATCACAGTCCTTACCATAGAATATAGTAATTAATTCTGAATCTTCATCAACAGAAGCATCAATTAAATCCTCTGCTACCTTATATGGGTCTTCTCCAACCTCTTTTATCTTACCTTCAACTAATCCTAATATATTACCTTCTTTTATTTCTTTACCATCAACTTCAGTATCTCTAACTGCATATGTTACAGAAGTTGTTTTAACCATTTCCATAGCTTCTTTTAATTCTTCATAATTTTCTTCAACCTCAGCTTCAGGATTAAACATAGTTATACAAGTTATTCCTTGAGGAATTGTTTTAGTTTCTATAACTCTTATATCCTTATCTGAAATTTCAGCTGCTTGATTTGCTGCCATTATTATATTTTTGTTATTAGGTAATATAAATATATGCTCTGCATTTAATTTATCAATAGCCTCTAGCATATCTTGAGTACTTGGATTCATTGTTTGACCACCTTCTATAACGTAATCAACACCTAAATCCTTAAATATATTTTTCATACCTTCACCCATAGCTACTGATATGAAAGCATATTTTTTATACTCTCCTGCTGCAACACTTTCCTCAGTATCTGAAGTATCATTATTTTCTTCATACATACCTTCAAGCATTTCTCTATGTTCTTCTCTCATGTTATCTATTTTAATTTTTGAAAGTTCTCCAAATTTAACTGCTTCTTCTAAAACTTTTCCTGGATTATTTGTATGAATATGAACTTTAATTACATCCTCATATCCAACAACAACTAAAGAATCCCCTTTGTCTATAACCTTAGCTTTAAATTCTTCTGCATTGTTTGAATCGCCTAAAATTATAAATTCAGTACAATATCCAAATTTAATATCTTCTTCATTTATAGCTTCACTTCTATTAACTTTAGTTGCTGAAGATTTATCAAAGCTTTGTGTACCTGTAGTTACTTTTAATCCATTTTCTAAAGCTTCTTGCATTCCTTGAAGGATTATTAATAATCCCATTCCGCCTGAATCCACAACTTTAGCTTTTTTTAAGGCAGGTAACATCTCTGGTGTCTTATCAAGCATAATTTTGCTTTCTCTGCATACTTCTCTCATAAGTTCAGTTATATTTTCTTCCTTTAAGGCTACAGCAACCTCTCCAGCTGTTCTAACAATTGTAAGTATTGTTCCCTCTGTTGGTCTCATAACAGCTTTATAAGCTGATTTACTTCCTTCTAAGATAGCATTTGCAAACTCACTTGCATTAGCCTCTTCTTTTCCTTCAAGCCCTTTTGATATTCCTCTAAGAATCTGTGAAAGAATAACACCTGAATTTCCTCTAGCACCCATAAGAGCACCCTTAGCTAATTTTTTAGAAACTTCTCCTATGTTTTTGCTATTCATTCCTTCGATTTCTTTAACAGCAGCTCTAAATGTCATAGACATATTTGTTCCTGTATCTCCATCTGGAACTGGGAAAACGTTAAGAGAGTTTACATAATCACTTTGTAACTCTAACTTATTTGCTGCATTACTCATCATATAATACAAGTGTTCCCCATTTACTTTATTAAATTTCATTCTGTTTTACCTCCTAGACTCTAACCGCTTGAACATTTACTGTTATGCTAGATACTTTAAGCCCAGTATAATTTTCAACATTATATTTAACTTTTTGAATTATATTGTTTGCTATTACAGATATTTTTGTACCATATTCTACCATAACAAATACTTGTATTGTTAATTTATCATTTTTATCATCTATTTTTACGCCTTTTGTTAAATTTTCTATTCTCATTAACTCCCAAAGGCCTTCTGTAGCACTCTTAGAAACCATCCCAACAACTCCATAACATTCCATTGTTGATAGCCCAACAATCTTTGCTAAAACGTCATCAGTATAAGACACATTTCCATATTCATTTGAATATCCTATCATGGCGATTCCTCCTCAACTAATTAGCTATACTGTATTTAATACCTTTATTTAAGTATAATAAAATAAACACATAAACCTATTACATATACTATATTCTATATTAAATACTTTGATTATTCAAGAACTATATACCTTTTGAAACATATTTTTAAAGAATTATTTTAATATTATGCTTGCATAAACGATATATATTATGATAGAATATTATCTGTCCTATTGAAGATTTTATCTTCATTTTAAAGGAGGTGTTTTTAATGGCAAGAAGATGCGAGATTTGTAACAAAGGAGTTGTAGCTGGAGTACAATACAGTCACTCTCACAGACAATCAAAGAGAACTTGGGCTCCTAACATAAAAAAGGTTAAAGCAATCGTTAAAGGAACACCAAAAACTGTTCACGTTTGTACAAGATGCTTAAGATCTGGAAAAGTTCAAAGAGCTATATAAGAAATCTTTGGCTAAAATGCAGTTTAATAACTGCATTTTTATTTTGCATAAAAAAGGGATAAGTTTTAAACTTATCCCTTTTCTTTTCCATCTTATGTATCAGATTTCTTATTTCCTTTAAAAGCTCTAACTATCTTAGATAAAAACTTTGGTAATTTAATAGTCATTATTCTCATAAACTCTCTCCTACCTTAAAATTATTCTTAGTTTATTTTATGCAGAAGAAACCTAAATTGTGATTAATCTCTTGAATATATAACTAAAACCTCTCCCTTTTCAAAGGAAATTTCAATATAATCATCAACAAATTCATTAGACACACATAAGGAATCTCCTATTAAAAGTTTATGATTTAAAAGCTCATATTTAGAACCCTTTATAGAAAAATTATTTACAGGACAACCAAAAGCTTGAAAGGATATATAATCACCAAATTCTTTCTCTAACCTTGTCCCTTTATTTTCTAAATATATTTTATTATTGTCATCAATAATATAGGTTTTAATATTTTTTCTTAACCCTTCTCTTAATAACCCTAAATTAGCCATTACATGGTCTATTCTTGTACCTGTAACACCTAATAAAGCTATCTCTGTAGCGCCTAACTCTATAGCCTTTAAAAAAGCTATTTCTGTATCTGTATAATCCTTCTCTGGATTAAATTTTTCAATATTTAAATTTTCTAATATCTCTTTAAATTCTTCTCCAATGGAGTCAAAATCACCTAAAGCATAATCTGGAGTAATATCATTTTCTATATAAGCTTCTACTCCTTTATCTGCTGCAATTAATAAATCACAATCTTTAATCTCTTTTTTTAAAAGTTTAGAACTTGGTTTATTTCCTCCAGCTATTATAAGAGCTTTCATAATTATAAAGCCTCTCTTAAAGCTTTAATATTTTCTTCTATATTATTTCCTTTAAATACAGCTGAACCTGCAACTAAAACGTTAGCACCAGAGTCTACTATTTCTTTTATATTATCTGTTCCAACGCCTCCATCTACTTGAATTAGTAAATCTTCTCTTCCACAAGCTTTAGCCATACTCTTAACTTCTTTTATTTTATCTAAACTATAAGGTATAAAACTTTGTCCTCCAAATCCTGGGTTAACAGACATTATTAATACCATATCTAAAGAAGCTATTAAATTTTTAAGCATTGAAACGGGTGTTCCTGGATTTAAAGCTATTCCAGCTTTGCAACCCTTACTTTTTATATAATTTATTGTTCTATCTATATGTCTATCTGCTTCATAATGAACAGTTATTAAATCTGCTCCTGCATTTATAAATTCATCTATATATCTTCCTGGTTCTTCTATCATTAAATGAACATCAAAAACAAGATTACTTAATCCTCTTATTGCTTTCATTATTGGAAAACCAAAACTTATATTAGGAACAAAATGGCCATCCATTACATCTATATGTAAAAACTCTGCTCCCCCTTTTTCTACTCTTTTAACTTGTTCTCCTAAAACACTAAAATCTGCTGATAATATTGATGGTGCTATTTTAACCATTAATTATTCCTCCTATTTATTATCTCTTCTAAAGTTTTTATATAAAATTCATATCTTAGCTTGTTTATTTTCCCTTCTTCAACGGCTTCCTTTACAGCACACTTAGGCTCTTTATAATGATTACACCCATTAAACTTACAAAGATTATTATAATCATTAAACTCTGGGAAACAATATTTTAATCCATCCCTATCTATAAAAGTAACATCTAAAGTTGTAAAACCTGGAGTATCAACTAAATATCCCTTATCCACTTCAATAAGTTCGCTATGTCTAGTAGTATGTTTTCCTCTTCCTATTTTTTCACTAACACTTCCAGTTTCCATATGTTCTCTATTTATAAAAGAATTTAAAAGTGTTGATTTACCTGCTCCAGAGGGACCACAAAGAACTGTTATATTATTAGCTAACCTTTCTTTTAAAGCATCAAAACCTTTTCCTTCCTTAGCATTTATGAAAAGAACCTCATAACCTATATCATTTATTAACTCCTTTAACCTTTCTTTTTCTTCATAAGTACATAAGTCCTCCTTATTTAGACATACAACTGCATGTATATCATTATACTCACAAAGAGTTAAAAATCTATTTAACAAATCTAAATTTATATCAGGATTTTTTATTGCAAAAACTACAAAGGCTTGTGTTACGTTTGCAACAGTTGGTCTTATAAGCTCTGAGCTTCTCTCATGAATCTTTTCTATTACACCTTTCCCATTCTCAACCTTTATTGTAACCTTATCTCCTACCATAGGTTTTAAAGAATTATATCTAAACTTACCTCTAGCCTTACATTCAATAATACCTTCTTCTGTTTTTATGTAGTAAAATCCACCTATGCCTTTTATTATAATTCCTTCCATGTTTCCTCCCTTTATTTAATGCTATATACTCTTATAATAAACAAAATTTAATATAAAATGCAAGAATCTTATAATCTATTTATATGATTTTGTAAAATAATAATCATATTTTATAATTTTTATAAAAAAAGAGAGCCTATTTAGCTCTCTCTTTTTTATTGATTATCTCCTGGTTGATTTGGATTTGGATGTTCTTGATTTTGTTGTTCTTCAGGTTTTGGTTTTTCCTCATTCTTATTTTCATCTTTTGGTGGTTCAACTGGCTTTTCATTTTTAGGTTTCTCCATAGTTACAGAAACAGAACCACCTTCTTCTACTGTATTGTGACTTACTGAAATTATTTTTAAGGAATCACTAGTTATTCCATTTACAGTTACATTATGGTTTGCAGCCCAATTTCTTGCTTCACTTCCTGTCATACCTACAAGGTCTCCTGCATTAAATTTAGCTTTAGCAGGTTCTCCATAGTAACTTATTGTTATTGTTAAAGTTTCTCCCTCTTTAATTGTTATTCCACCAACTTGGCTTTGGGCATAAACTTTTCCTACTTCTCCTTGACTATTTGCAGCGTCTCCTTTTACAGCATTAACTGAAACTCCAAGGTTTGCTAAAATTGATTTAGCTTCATCTACAGATTTACCTGAAACATTTGGTACATCTATAAGCTTAGTTTTTATTTCTACACCCTTACTTAAAATAACATTTATCTTAGAACCTTTATCTACCGATTCATCTTTGTTAGGGTTTTGAGAAATAACCTCTCCCTTAGCAACGCTATCACTATAATCTTCGCTAACATCACCTAGTTCTAATCCTAAACTATTTAAAGTTCTCTTAACACTCTCTAAATTCATGTTTGTTAAATCAGGTACTTTAACTTGTTCAGGACCTCCACTTACAACAAGCTTCACTTCACTTTTTTTCTTAACAGAAGCCCCAACTTCTGGTTCAACTTTCAAGACTACACCTTTTTCCTCATCACTTTCTTCTGTAACTTCTACAACTTTTAATCCTAATTTTTCTAATTCTTTTTTAGCTACATCCTGTTTTTGTCCTACTACATTAGGTATTGTAACCTCTTTGTTTTCAGACATTTTTTTAACACCTACAACCCCAATAGTCCCTAATAATGCTATAGCTAAAACTGCACAAAGAATCATAACTATAGGCGATTTTTTATTGCTACTTCTTTTTTTAATGTTATTTTGAGAATCCTCTTCTTTTTGATTATCCTCATCTTCGTCGTCTTCTTCATCCTCATCTTCATCATAATCGTCAAAATCTTCAGATTTTACCTCATTATTAGGAGGTACCACAGGAGACATAACTTTTGTAAATTGATTTTCTTCTTCTTCCTTCTTAGATAAAATAGTTGCATTTGGATCCTTTTTTATTTTTTCTAAATCAGTTATCATTTCCTTAGCAGTTTGGTATCTATTAACAGGATCTTTTTCAATAGCTTTCATTATTAAATCATTTAAACTATCTGGAATATTTTTATTTATACTCTTAGGAGGTATAGCCTGTTCTTGTATATGCTTAACAGCTACAGTAACAGGGGAATCTCCATTAAAGGGTACAACTCCTGTAACCATTTCATAAAGTACTATTCCTAAAGAATATAAATCTGTTCTATAGTCTGTATATGTTCCCTTAGCCTGTTCTGGCGAAAAGTAATGAGCAGACCCCATAACACTATTTGTATGTGCTATAGTTGATGAATCCATAGATTTAGCTATTCCAAAGTCTGTTACTTTAACAACCCCTTCTTCTGTAACCAAAATATTTTGTGGCTTAACATCTCTATGTATAATTCCACTTCTATGGGCACATTCTAAAGCCTTAGCTACCTTTATTCCTATACTTATTGCAACTTCGTAAGGCAATGGGCCTTTTTCTTTAATTATATCCTTTAAAGTTTTTCCCTCAACATATTCCATTACAATATAATTGATATCATCTTGAGTTCCAACATCTAATACATTTACTACATTTGGATTAGATAAGTTAGCAATGGCTGTAGCTTCCTTTTTAAATCTTCTAACAATTTCTTCATTGTTTTTAAATTCATCTTTTAATATTTTAACAGCTACGAATCTATTTAACTTTCTACATCTAGCTTTGTACACAAAGGACATGCCACCTTCGCCTACACACTGAAGCAACTCGTACCTATTCCCTAAGATTTTACCTATCATTCTACTTCTCTCCTCCAAAAACTAACACTGTAATATTATCTTTTCCTCCCCTTGCCTTTGCCATTTCTACTAATTCATTGCATGCTTTATCAAAATTTTCAGCCTTAATTATCTTTTTCCAAATTTCATATTCTTCTACATCATTACTTAGTCCATCTGTACAAAGTAAGTATGCCTTATATTCATCTCTGTCAACTTTAAATACATCTACATCAACATTTGAATTAGTTCCTATAGCTCTAGTTATTACATTTTTTCTTGGATGGTTTCTAGCTTCCCCCTCTGTAATACAACCACTATCAACAAGTTCTTGAACTAAGGAATGATCCTTTGTTAGTTTTTTTATTCCATTTTCATTAATACCAAAACAAGAACTGTCACCTACATTGGCAACATAAACTATATTTTTAACTTCTAATATAGCTGTTATTGTTGTACCCATACCAGATAAACCTGAACTTTCTTTACTCATATTATATATTTTATTGTTAGCATGTAAAATAGCTTCTCTTAAAAGATCCTCTATAGGTATTAATGAAAATTTCTCTTTAATAAAAGATATTATACTCTCAACAGCTCTTTTACTTGCAACTTCTCCTGCATTATGTCCACCCATTCCGTCGCCAACTACATATATTGAAAATTCATCTTCTCTAGAATAAGACAAAAAGTCTTCATTTAATTCTCTAACATTTCCTTTATCTGTTACAAATCCTAACATAAAATTTCCCCCTACAGTTTCAACCCTTTTGACTTAATATAACTTCTTCTTAATTGCCCACAGGCTGCATCTATGTCTGAGCCCATTTCTCTTCTTACTGTAGCTTCTATTCCATAGGTTTTAAGAGTATTTAAAAATACTTCTATATCTTTTTTAGTAGACCTTTTAAACTCATTTTCTTTTATTTCATTTACAGGAATTAAATTGACATGACAAAGCATTCCTTTTAAAAGTCTTCCTAAACTTTTAGCATCCTCTTTAGTATCATTAACTCCACTAACTAAAGAATACTCAAAAGTTACTCTTCTTCCTGTCTTTTCAATGTAATAATTACAAGCTTCTAAGATTTCACTTATGGAATACTTATTAGCTATTGGCATTATAGTTCTTCTCTTTTCATCAGAAACAGCATGTAAAGAGATAGCTAAGGTAACTTGCATTTCCTTATCAGCCATTTCTTTAATCTTTGGAACAAGTCCACAAGTTGATAAAGTTATATGCCTTTGACCTATGTTTAAACTATAATCAGCATTTACAACTTCTAAAAACTTCATAACATTATCATAATTATCTAAAGGCTCTCCACTTCCCATTAAAACTATATTAGATATTCTCTCTCCTAAAAGCTTTTGACCTATTAATACCTCTGATAATATTTCTCCTGAAGTTAAGTTTCTTACCATTCCTTCTAAAGTTGATGCACAGAATTTACATCCCATCCTACAACCTATTTGTGTGGAAACACAAATAGAATTTCCGTATTTATATCTCATAATAACACATTCTATTATGTTTCCATCTCTTAAGGCTAGAAGAACTTTTCTAGTTCCATCCTCACTAGAGGATAAATAATCTATAACTTCAGGTATTCCTATATAAAAGTTTTCTGAAAGTTTGTTTATTAATGCCTTAGGTATATTTTTCATTTCTTCAAAATTAAATACCTCTTTTTTATATATCCAATCGAAAATTTGCTTTGCTCTAAAGGCACTTTCTCCATTTTCTTTCATCCATTCTTTTAATTCATCTAATGTAAAATCTAAGATGTTTTTCATATAGTTTCACCTTCCATGTTTATCTTTTTTGCTTTTTACTTTTATTTTTTCTTAAGCTTAGCAATAAAGAAACCATCCATATATTTATTAGGTAATATTGTAACACTTCCATTATCGTTATATATTACATTATCTGCCTTACCTAAAAATATCTTCTCAATTTCGCAATCTGAATTTTTCTCTACAAACCAATCTATAACTTCTTCATTTTCCTTTTTATTTAAAGTACAAGTAGAATAAATTAGTTCTCCACCTTTTTTCAAATAATTCCAAGCATTATTTAAAATTTCTTTTTGGACCTTAACAACCTCTGTTAAGTCATTATTCTTTTTATTCCATTTTATTTCTGGTTTCTTTCTTATAATTCCAAGTCCTGAACAAGGAACATCTAATAAAACTCTATCTGCCCAATTTACGTAATTAGAGTTTACCTTTGTTGCATCTCCTAATTCAACTTTAATATTGCTTAATCCTAATCTATCTATATTTTCTTTTATTAAAGCTAACTTATGGTCATGAATATCAAAAGCTACAACTTCTCCTTTATTCATAAGTAACTCTCCAATATGAGTTGCCTTAGTTCCTGGTGCACTACATAAGTCCATAACTTTTTCTTCACCTTGTAAATTAAATAAAGGTGCAACTAACATTGCGCTTTCATCCTGAACTGTTATTAAACCTTCTTGATAAAGTTTATTCTTTTCTATTGCACTACCCTTTTTAATTATAATAGCTTCAGGTGAGAAAGCACCTTCTTCTATATCATATCCTTCTTCTTCAAGTCTTTCATAAACCTCATCATAGTCAGCTTTAAGTGCATTAACTCTAACTGTTATATATGGAACTGTGTTTAATCCTCTAAGAATTCTTAAAGCATCTTCTTTTCCATATTGTTTTATAAACATTTCTATCATCCATCTGTCAAAAGAAAAATCATAGCATAGAGCCTCATTATTTCTTAATCCAACCTTAAAGTTTTTGTTTTCATTTCTTAAGTAATTTCTTAAAACTCCATTTACAAGCTTACTTAAGTTAGGTGCAACTTCCTTAGTTAAGTTTACAGCTTCATTAACTATAGCATAAGGTGGCACCCTGTCTAAAAACTTCATTTGATATACTGAACTTCTTAAAATATTAAGTACATTTTCATCTATCTTTCCAATATCAGCTACAAAATTTGAAAGAATTATATCTATCATTTTTTTGTATTTTATAGTTCCATAAACAACTTCTGTTATTAATCCTTTATCCTTTGGATCTATATCATTAGATGCAAATTGCTTATTTATTTCTATATTTGAGTAAGCTCCCTTTAATAAAACATTATCTAATATTTCAACTATTATTTTTCTTGCATTCATATATTTTAACCTCTAATCATTTGAATTTCTATCGCTTATAGCGAAAAGCCTTACTAATTGTAAAACAGCCATAAGTGTTGCTGCAACATATGTTAAAGCTGCTGCTCCTAATACTTTTTTAGCTCCTTGTATTTCCTCATCATATAATATTCCTCTATCTTCTAAAAGTTTTAAAGCTCTTGAAGATGCATTAAACTCTACTGGTAATGTTACTAGTTGAAAAAGTACAATTACAGAAAATAAAATTATACCTATAGTTACTAATCCTTTAAAACTAAATAATATTCCAACTATAAATAAAATCCAAGATAAACTTGAAGAAAAGTTAACTAAAGGAACTATGGAATTTCTAAAAACTAAAGCTGCATAAGATTCCTTATCTTGTATAGCATGCCCTACTTCATGAGCAGCTACTCCTATAGATGCTACTGATGTACTTCCATAAACATCTGAAGAAAGCCTTAAAACCTTTGACTTTGGGTCATAGTGGTCACTTAATCTTCCTCCTATTTGTTGAATTTCTACATCTTGAAGTCCTGCATCATTTAAAAGAATTCTAGCAACTTGTGCTCCTGTATACCCATTTCTACTTCTAACGGTACTATATCTATTAAAAGTGCTAGATACTTTAAATTGAGCCCAAGCTGATATTAAAATTGCTGGTATAAGTATTAAGTAAGTTGGATCAATCCTGTACGGATAAAACATAATCTCACCCTCTTAAATTATTTTAAAGTTTTACCAATTTCAATCTTGTTACCATTTATAAATTGTTCTACATATAATTGTTTACTATTTGGGAATTGTAATTTTTCTATAACAAGTATATCTTTTCCTGTTGAAACCTTAATACCTGTCTTATCTACAGATAATATAGTTCCTGCTTCCTTGTTGCTATTTCCTTTTTCAACTCTTGTTTCATATATCTTTACTACTTTATCATCATAAGATGTTAAAGCTATAGGCCAAGGGTTTAATCCTCTAACTAAATTATGAATATCTTCAGCAGGAAGATTCCAATTAATTTTAGCTAATTCTTTATTAAGCATAGGTGCATAACAAGTCTTCTCATCCTCTTGCTTTTCTGGAACTATTTTATTTTCCAAAATACCTTTTATTGTTTTAACTAATAAATCTCCGCCTCTTTCTTTTAAGATATCATGTAATTCTCCTGTTGTCATATTATCAGTTATTTCAACTTCATCTTTTAAAAGCATATCACCAGTATCAATGCCTACATCCATAAGCATTGTTGTATTTCCTGTTACCTTTTCACCTTTTATTATACTCCAATTTAAAGGTGCTGCCCCTCTATACTTAGGAAGTAATGACGCATGTAGATTTATACATCCATATTTAGGTATATCTAAAACTTCTTTAGTTAATATTTGACCAAAAGCTACCACCACAATAAAATCTGGTTTCATATTTTTTAATTCTTCTATAGTTTCAGGTTCATTTTTTAATCTTAAAGGTTGATAAACCTTTATGTTATTTTCTAAAGCAACCTCTTTAACTGGAGACATAGCTAATTTTTTTCCTCTTCCCTTTGGTCTATCTGGTTGAGTAAACACAGCCTCTACTCCAAATTCCTTTATCAAACTTTTTAATGATGGTACCGCAAATTCTGGTGTTCCCATAAATACTATCTTCATGTCAAATTCCTCCTTAGTCTTAAAGTTCGTGGTCTATAAAAAGTACTCCCTCTAAATGATCATACTCATGTTGTATAGCTCTTGCTAAAAGTTCTTCAGCCTCTAATACAAATTCATTTCCATCTATATCTAAAGCTTTTATCTTTATTTTATTAGCTCTGTTTACAGCTTTATGTCTTCCTGGTAAACTTAAGCATCCTTCTTCATCTATTTGTTCTCCACTTTTTTCTAATATTTCTGGATTTATAAAAACCTTAGCTCCCTTTCCATCCATAACATCAACAACAAAAACTCTCTTTAGTATTCCAACTTGAGGTGCCGCTAAACCAACTCCATTGTTTTCATACATAGTATCTAACATATCTTTTACTAAGATTTTTATTCTATCATTAATATCTTCAACTGCTCTACATTTTTTTCTTAGTATCTCATCTTCATTAAATCTTAAGTTCCTTATTGCCAAAATAAACTCCTCCTTACATTAAACTATTAGGATTTATATCTAAACCAATCTTAATCTCATTATAAACATCTTTAGATAATTCATAAACCCCTTTTTTTATTTTATCACATAGCTCAGAAGTTAAACTTCCCTTAATTAAAATTTGCCATCTATAAACATTTTTTATTTTGCTAATAGAACAAGGGCAAGCTTCATATATAAATATATTATCATATTCTTTTAATATATTACGAAGATAACTCTCTAATTTTTTTGAAAATACTTTTACTCTTATTTCTCCTCTACCACTTAAATTTATTAAAAATAAATCCTTAAAGGGAGGGTAATCCATAAGATTTCTAATTTCAATTTCCTTTTTAAAAAAACCTTCATAGTTATTATCTTTAGCACAGGTTAAAGCATAATGACTTGGTTCATAACTTTGAATTATTACCTCTCCTTCATTTTCTCCTCTTCCTGCTCTTCCACTTACCTGCGTTATTAACTGAAATGTTTTTTCACTTGATTTATAATCTGGAAAGTTTAAAGACATATCTGCTGCCATTACTCCAACTAAAGTAACCTTTGGAAAATCCAATCCTTTAGCTATCATCTGAGTTCCTATTAAAATATCTGCTTTTCCTTCTTTAAACTCATTATATATTTCTTCATGAGAATTTTTTCTTCTTGTAGTATCTACATCCATTCTTAAAGTTTTCGCTTCTTTAAAATAAGTATTAACTGCCTTTTCTAACTTTTCTGTCCCTGTTCCAAAATGCTTGACATATGTACTACTACATTTTGGACAAAGTCTAGGCATCTTTTCTCTTCTTCCACAGTAATGACAAACTAAATCTCCATTATTATGATAAGTCATAGATATGTCACAATTGTTACATTTAAACACAAAACCACAACTTCTACAAGAAACAAAGGAAGAAAATCCTCTTCTATTTAAAAACAAGATAACTTGTTCTTTTTTCTCTAACCTATCTTTTATTTTAAAGTATAACTCTCTACTAAACATTGTCTTATTATTCGATTTTAATTCTTCTCTCATATCAACAATATTCACTTTAGGAAGCTTTCCATTATTAACTCTATTTTTAAGCTCAATTAATTCATATTTTCCCTTAAGCGCTTTATAAAAACTTGAAACACTAGGTGTTGCAGAACCTAAAACAACTTTACAATTTTTTATAAAACTTAAATATTCACAAACTTCTATAGTATTATATTTAGGGTTCATATCTGATTTATAACTACTTTCATGTTCTTCATCAACTATTATAAGCCCTAAATCTTTAAAGGGTAAAAATATAGCAGACCTTGCTCCTATAATTACCTTGACCTTATTATTTTTAACCCTAAACCACTCATCGTATCTTTCTCCATCTGAAAGCCTACTATGAAAAATAGCTACATCTTTACCAAACCTTCCTTTAAACCTTTCAATCATTTGAGGAGTTAAAGCTATTTCTGGAACTAATATTAAAGAACTTTTTTCTAAAAGAAGCATATAGCTTACTAAATTCATATAAACTTCTGTTTTTCCACTTCCTGTTACACCCTTTAATAAAAATATATTTTTTTCACTTTCTAATATCTTATCATAAGCTTTTACCTGCTCTTCATTTAATACCTTAGGTGGATAAAAATTAAACTCTCTTAAATTTTCTCTTAAAACTCTAACATCACAAGTAAGAACACAACCTAAATCAATTAATTTATTAATCATATAGATTGATATATTTAGCTTTTTATTAAGTTCAGCCTTTGTAAATTTTCCACTTTCTTCTTTGATTAAGTCTAAAGCTTGTTTTTGAGGTTCACTTAATCCTTCCTTATAGCTATTAAAAACTAAAACTTGTTTTGTTCTCTCTTTATTTCCACTCATTATTTTAGGTGGAATCATAACCCTTATAGCATCTATATATTTACACATATATTTTTCTCTCAAAAACTTAATAATTTTTAAGGAATCCTCACTTAAAAGAGGTTCTTTATCACAAAGAGAATATATGCTTTTATATGCTATATTTATATTTTCAACATGATTTAATATTTTTAAAACAAAACCTTCAATTTTTTTATTTCCTTTTCCAAAAGGAACTAGAACTCTATGTCCAACCTTTATGTTTTTTTCTAAATCTTCTTTAATTTTATATGTAAAAGGTTTATCAATCGTAACAGCTTCACTATTTACAATTACCTCTGCAAATTTTTCCAAAATAATCACCCTTATTTGTATAGAATAAAAAGGCGCCCTTAGCGCCCTTTTATAATGTCAAATATATTCTTTGCAACTTCTCTTTTAGACATTTTATCTAAAGAAAACTCCTCACCAGTCTTACTTATAATAATAACTTTATTATCATCGCTAGCAAAACCAGTATCTAAATTACTTATATCATTTGCAACAATATAATCTAAATTTTTCTTCTTTAACTTACCCTTAGCATTTTCTGTTAAATTGCTACTTTCTGCTGCAAAACCAACTAAAATTTGATTCTTTTTCATTTCTCCAAGAGTTTTTAGAATATCTCTATCTCTCTCAAAAACTAAATTTAAATCTTCATCTGCTTTTTTAATTTTTTCTTTGCTATAATTTTTACTTTTATAATCAGCAACAGCAGCTGATTTAATAACAATATCAGAATCTTTAAAATGCTCTTTTATAGCATTAAACATTTCTTCATTAGTTTTTACATCAATAACATTAATCCCATAAGGCTTTCTTAAAAATGTAGGTCCTGATATAAGTGTAACATCAGCACCTCTATCTCTAGCTTCCTCTGCTATTGCATAACCCATTTTACCTGAAGACCTATTTGTTAAAATCCTAACTGGGTCTATTGGTACTGTAGTAGGTCCTGCTGTAACAAGTACTTTCTTGCCAAGTAAGTCCTTATTAGAATGTAACCTTCTCATTATTTCTTCTGCAATAATTTCGGTATCTTGAAGTTTACCTTTTCCCTCATCACCACAGGCTAATCTTCCACTAGCTGGTTCTATAAAGTCATAACCAACTTCCTTAAGAAGACTTATATTTCTTTGAACTATAGGATTTTCATACATATTTGTATTCATTGCAGGGCAAAAAACAACTGGCGCCTTTGTTGCCATTATAGTTGTTGATAACATATCGTCAGCTATTCCATTTGCAACCTTTCCTATAATGTTAGCTGTTGCTGGAACAATAAGCATTAAGTCTGCTTTCTTTGCAAGAGATATATGCTGTATTTCCCAAGCTTTTGGTTCAGCAAACATATCTGTTATAACCATATTTTGGCTTAAGGATTGAAAAGATAAGGGTGTTACAAACTCAGTAGCGGATTTAGTCATTATAACATGTACTTCTACACCTTTTTTTCTTAACCTGCTTATAACATCTAAAGCTTTATAAACAGCTATTCCTCCACTTACTCCTAAAACAACACATTTCTTATCTTTCATAATTTTTATTTCTCCTCAGTATCTTTGTAATTTACAAATCCTTCATCAATTTCATTTATAGCTATTGTTAAAGGTTTATTTGAATCAACATCAACAAAAGTTTCAGCACCGTCAATTATTTGTCTTGCTCTTTTAGCACTTAATATTACTAAAGAATATCTATCTTCTACCCTTTTTAATAAATCAACGATTGATGGATTAATCATAGAGTTGTTCATGCATCTCGTCCTCCTTTGACTCTAATAAATTTTCTTTTAATCTATCTACTCTACACTTTTCAGCTAATAATATAGCTTCTATTTTCTTTACTGCATCTTCTACATTATCATTAACTACTGCATAATTATATTTTGACACATAATTAATTTCTTTATAAGCTGATTTAAATCTTGTCATTAAACTCTCTGGAGTTTCACTACCTCTTTTTATTATTCTTTGTTTAAGTTCTTCCATTGAAGGAGGTAAAATAAATATAAACACTCCATCAGTAGCCTTTTCTTTAACCTTTAAAGCACCTTGTATATCTATTTCTAATATTACATTTTTTCCTTCTTCAAGCATCTTCTCAACACTTGATTTAGGTGTTCCATAATAATTTCCATAAACTTCAGCATACTCTAAAAAATCATCTTCAGCTATTTTTTCTTTAAATTTTTCCTTTGTCAAGAAATGATAATTTACTCCATCAATTTCTCCAACTCTAGGATTTCTAGTTGTTGCAGAAACAGAAATAAATATGTCATCATGTTTTTCTAATAGAGCTTTACAAATAGTTCCTTTTCCTGCACCTGAAGGACCAGAAATAACTATTAAAACTCCTCTGTTATCTTTATGTATCTTATTCATCATCTTCAACAACTACTTCTTCCTTAGTTGATAATCTGTGAGCCACTGTCTCAGGTTGAACAGCTGAAAGAATTACATGGTCTGAATCTGTAATTATTACGGCTCTTGTTCTTCTACCATAAGTTGCATCTATAAGCATACCTCTATCTCTAGCCTCTTGTATGATTCTCTTTATAGGTGCTGATTCAGGACTTACTATTGCTACTAATCTATTAGCTGAAACTATGTTACCAAAACCAATATTAATTAATTTTATACTCATTTGCTACCTCCTATTATTCTATGTTTTGCACTTGTTCTCTAATTTTTTCAATAATATTTTTTATATCTATAACCTTATTGGTTATTTCCAAATTAGTTGACTTTGATGCTATTGTATTAGCTTCTCTATTCATCTCTTGTATTATGAAATCTAGCTTTCTACCTATTGTTTCATCTAAAGTTAAAGTTTCTCTTAGTTGATTTATATGACTTTTAAGTCTTATTATCTCTTCATCAATTGAAACTTTATCAGCAAAAACAGCAATTTCCATAGCCAATCTGTTTTCATCTACTGGAATTTCTTCTAATAAAGTTTTAAGCCTATCTTCTAACTTTTCTTTATAAGAAGCCACAATAACTTCTGCCTTTTCTTCTATAAAGGATACTATCTCCTCTATTAAACTACATTTAACTAATATATCATTAGCTAATTTCTCACCTTCAACTTTTCTCATAGAAATCATATTTTCTAAAGATATCTTTAGTAGTGAGTTTATTTCTTCCCATATAGCTTCTAAATCTTCTGATTTTTCTTCTATAGTTATTACATCTTGGTATTTAGCAACTAATGATAAACTTAAATCATCTTGTAAATTAGGAAATAAAGATTTTAAATCATTTAAGGCACTTACATAACTTTTAGCTAAGTCTTCATTTAAAAGTGCAACTCCTTGATTTTTAGCATAATCCTTATAATTTATAAAGATATCTACCTTTCCCCTGCTAAGTTTAGAAGAAACCATATTTCTTATCTTTTCTTCTAAAGAAACCATACTTCTTGGCATTCTTATGTTGATGTCTAAATATCTATGGTTTACACTTTTCATTTCTAAAGAAAAAACCTTATCTTTTCCTTCTTCACTAGTTGCTCTCCCAAAACCAGTCATACTTTTAACCATAAAGAGAGCCTCCTTGAAAATAATCTAAATATAGATTAATATAAATTCTAATTAATAACAAGTTATTTTTCACAAAATGTTAACATTTATTTTTAATATCCTAGTAAAAATAAAAAATAGACTTTACTTAAGAAATTAAAATCAACTTTTTAATTTCTTATAGCAAAGTCTATTTAAATTTTAAAATATTTTATCCCATCATTTTTGTAATTAAAGGCATACAAAGCTTTATTATAAATATAATAGCTAATATTATCATAACTAAGGATAATGGTTTTTTATCCTTCTTATCTTTTGCAAAAATATTTTGTAAAAGATTTAAAATAACATAAGCTAAAACTCCAATAGTTAATCCATCTCCTATGCTATATGTTAAAGGCATTAAAGCTATTATTAAGAAAGCTGGAACCGCCTCTGTAATATCACTAAAATCAATTTTTAATACACTAGTTAACATTAAATATCCAACATATATTAAAGCTGGTGCAGTTGCACATGCAGGTACTGCCACAAATATTGGAGAAAAGAACATAGCAATAAAAAATAATGCTCCTATTGTTATTGCAGTTAAACCAGTCCTTCCACCTTCTTCAACGCCAGTAGCACTTTCTACATAAACTGTTACAGTAGATGTTCCTAGTAATGCCCCTGCTGTAGTAGCTACAGCATCTGTCATTAAAGCCTTCCCTGCATTAGGCACTCTTCCTTTTTTATCTAACATATTAGCTCTTGATGCAACTCCTATTAA
The DNA here is from genome assembly GCF_058310275.1 of Clostridium sp. TJA032. Lineage (NCBI taxonomy): Bacteria > Bacillati > Bacillota > Clostridia > Eubacteriales > Clostridiaceae > Clostridium > Clostridium sp. TJA032. The sequence goes on from NZ_JBZEFB010000001.1 coordinate 1,060,453, forward strand.
AGTTCCTACTGTATCAAAAAAATCCACAAATAAGAAAGTAAATACTATAGTTATAAAGTTAAATATATTTTCTGATGAAGATAAGTAAGAAAAGTCTATTTTACCAGCTATAGGTGCTATAGATTCAAATTTAAATATTCCGTCTGGTAAGTATATTCCCATATTAGCTGCTGCCTCTGTATTTATTAAAGCATATCCCCAAGCTAAAAGAGTTGAAACAACTATACCAACTAGCATAGCTCCCTTTACTTTTTTCTTTTCTAAAATTATTATTATACAAAGTCCTACTAAAGCAATTAGCATTTTAGGACCAACTTCTCCCATAGCTACCATTGTATCTGGATTACCAACAACTATTCCTGCTCCATTAAAACCTATAAAAGCAATAAAAAGACCTATTCCTGCTGTAACTGCATATTTTAAATTTATTGGAATTGCATCTACTACAGCTTCTCTAACTTTAAATAAAGATAAAAGTATAAATATTATTCCTTCTACAAAAACTGCTGTAAGAGCTACTTCCCAAGAAATTCCCATTCCTATAACTACTGAAAATGTAAAAAATGCATTTAATCCCATACCAGGAGCTAGTCCAAAAGGTAGCTTAGCATAAATCCCCATTATTAAACATCCAATAACTGCTGAAATACATGTTGCAGTAACTACTGCACCAGCGGGCATTCCTGCTGCACTTAAAATAGATGGATTAACTGCAATTATATAAGCCATAGCTAAAAAACTTGTTGTACCTGCTAAAAATTCTCTCTTATATTCACTTTTATTTTCAGGTAAAACTCTTAAGTTTTCATTTTTACCTAAAGCTTGAATCTTATTTTCCATAAAGACCTCCATTTTATTTAAAATAATAAAAAAAGCTATTTTAAGTTTCATAAACCTAAAATAGCTTTTTCATTTATCGAATAAAACTCTAATAGATTTAATCCGCCTTTACAAACACGAACATTTTTCTAAATAAAAATATTTTTGTCTGTCTACGAATGTTATTTTACACTATTTAAGTTTATTATTCAATAATAATACGAATATTTTTTATATTATTTTATTAAATGTATGCTTTTAATATCTTTCCTTCTCAAAACTATGCTTAATGTATCTATAATCATTATTGAAAGAAAGAAGTGTTAAAAGCTTTATTCTTGCCTTCTGACTTGGCATACTTTCTCCAAAAATAACACCTAATTCTTTAAGATGTTTTCCTCCACCTAAATACCCATAACTATCACTAACTCTTCCTTCAAAACATCTAGATGTTAAAACAACAACTATTCCTTTTTCAATAGCCTCTCTAATAGCATCAACCATAGTAGGAGGAACATTTCCTCTTCCTAAGGCTTCAATTACTATTCCATCATATCCTTTTTCTATACAATGATATATAAAATCTCCATCCATTCCTGCAGCACATTTTATAATAGCTACTTTTTTATCTACATTTTCTAAAGGAACAAAATCCTCTCTTAAAACCTTTCTATCAAATATAACTTTATTATTATCAACTACACCAATAGGACCAAAGTTTGGAGTTCTAAAAGCATTTAAGGCCATTGAATTTGCCTTAGTAACCTCTGATGCACTATTTAATTCTCCATTAAAGCAAACTAAAACCCCTCTATTTTTAGCTTCTTCTGAAGCTGCAGTACATATTGAAGCAGCTAAATTTGCAGGACCATCATATCCTAATTCTGAACCACTTCTCATAGCACCTGTAAAAACAATAGGTTTACTAGTTTTTGTTGTTAAACTTACAAAATAAGAAGTTTCCTCTAAGGTATCTGTTCCATGAGTTACAACAACTCCATCTATGTCATCTCTTTCAACTAAAGCATTTATAAACTTAGATAGTTCAAACATTATTTCAGGAGTTATATGAGGACTCGGTAGAGAAGAAAAACTATGGGATTCTATTGTTGCAAAACTCTCTATACCTGTTACCATAGCCATTATTTCTTCTCCTGTCAAACTAGGAACTGCAGCCTTTATCCTCTCATCTACTTTCATTGATATTGTTCCACCATTAAAAATTACAGCTATTTTCTTCATGAGCACCTCCAAATTTTATTTTAAAAGTATAAAATATAACTTAAATTTTAAATAATTTATTTATCTTAAGTTTCCTATACCTAAAATTTAATATTTCTCTTAATAATTATAATCTTTTTACAAATTTTATAAAACTAATAATTTTTTATTATATATATAATAATATTTTTTAAATAAAAAAACCCATAAAGTCCAAAACCTTATGGGTTATATTTATTTAAACTAATTTAGAAAATAATACAAATTAAATTTCCTTCCCCTTCATTTATAATTCTTTGAAGAGTTTTTTGTATCTTACTTTGAATATCATCTGGCATTTTATATAATTTACTTCTCAAACCTTCTTGAACTAAAGTTTCTAAAGATTTTCCAAACATATTACTTTGCCATAACTTTTCAGGGTCACTTTCAAATTGTTCAAGTAATGTTTTAAACACTTCTTGTGTTTCCTTCTCAGTTCCCATTATAGGGCAAATCTCTGTTTGTATATCAGCTTTTATTAAATGTAAGCTTGGTGCACTTGCTTTAAGCTTAACAACATATTTAGAACCTTGTCTTCCTATATCAGGTTTTTCAAATTTCATTTCTGATAACTGTGGTGCTACTAAACCATATCCAGTTTCTTTTACACTAGTTATAGCCTCTGCTACCTTATCATATTCAGATTTTGCTTTATGCAACTCTTTAATTAAAGCTATTAAATCACTTTCATCCTTTAATTCCTCATTGCACATTTCACTTATTATCTTATAGAATATGCCATTTTTAGGTGTCATCTCAACTCTTACTGTTCCATCACCTAAGTTCATTTCGCTTATGTTAGCATTTCCTAAGAAATCTTCTCCATAAGTACTAAGTAGAGCTTTAACATCTCTAATTTTTTCTATGTTTTTACACATATCTTTAACTATGTCTATAAAATTAGCCTTTAACCAATGAGAAGGTTCTAGTTTTTCAATCCATGAAGGCATGTCTATATTGATTTCCTTAACTGGGAATTCTTTAAGTACTTTTGTAAATAAATCATTTATGTCCTCTTCATTCATATTAGCTACATCCATAATTTGAACTGGAACTCCATATCTGATTTCTAACTCTTTTTTTAAATCTAAAGTTTCCTCAGCCTTTGGCTCTAAGGAATTAAGTACTAATATAAAAGGTTTATCTATAGATTTTAACTCTGCAATAACTCTCTCTTCTGCATCTAGATAGTCTTCTCTGTCTATACCTGTTATAGTACCATCTGTTGTAACTACTAATCCTATTGTTGAATGGTCAGTTATAACTTTTCTAGTTCCTATTTCAGCTGCATCTTCAAAAGGAATTTCATAATCAAACCAAGGAGTGTTTACTTTTTTACTTTCTCCTTCATAAAAATATCCATTAGCACCCTTTACAATATATCCAACACAATCAACCATTCTAACCTTAAATTTAATACCATCTCCTAAAGAAATTTCAACAGCTTCATTAGGTACAAATTTAGGCTCTGTTGTATGAATAGTTTTTCCTGAACCACTTTGTGGCAGTTCATCCTTTGCCCTCTCTTTTTTATAAGCGTTATCAATTTTAGGTATTACCATTAAATCCATAAATCTTTTTATAAAGGTAGATTTACCTGTTCTTACAGGACCCACAACTCCAACATAAATATCTCCTTGTGTCCTCTCTGCTATATCTTTGTATATATTGAAATCTTCCAAGATACACCCTCCTACAAATATTATTAACAATATATATATATTAGAAATCTAGAAAAAGTATACTGTTTATAAAAATATATTTTCTCCTTAAAATTAAGACCAATTTATTTAAAGACTTAATTTATTTTTCTAATATTATGTATTAATATTATTTATTCAAGAACCCCTCTATAAATTCCAAATAATTAAAATATATTTTTATTTTATAAAATAAAAAGAGGTAGAATTTTCTACCTCTTAAAAACTTTAAATTTCTTCTTTTTTCTTATCTCTTTCCATTAATAAGCTTACAGCATCCTTAGCCTTTGCCCCTTTAAATAGAACTTTATATGCTATATCAGTTATAGGCATAGTAACACCTTCTTTTTCTTTTAATTCATAGAAAGCCTTACAAGCTTTTATTCCTTCAACAACCATACCTACTTCTTCAATAGCCTCTTCTGCAGTTTTACCTTGGCCTATAAGTATTCCAGCTCTTCTATTTCTTGAATGCATACTAGTACAAGTAACTATTAAATCTCCCATACCAGTTAGTCCAAAGAAAGTTTCAGCCTTTCCACCCATTTTAACTCCTATTCTAGCTATCTCAGCCATTCCTCTAGTCATTAAAGCAGCCTTAGAATTGTCTCCATATCCTATACCATCACAAACACCAGCTGCTAAAGCTATGATGTTTTTAACGGCACCACCAATTTCAACTCCTACAATATCATCATTTGTGTATATTCTGAAATTTTTATCCATAAATAAATCTTGAACTTTTTCTGCACATTCCATAGATTGTGAACTTGCAACTAAGGTTGTAGGGATTCCCTTTGAAACCTCTTCAGCATGACTTGGCCCAGATAAAACTACTACCTTGTTATTTGGAAGCTCCTCATTTATAACTTGAGATAATCTTAAATTAGTTCCTTCTTCTATCCCCTTAGCTATGTTAATAAGAATAACATCTTCTGATATTTTACCCTTTATATTCTTACAAGCTGTTCTTATAACATGAGAAGGTACTGCAAGAACTACATAATCTGCTCCCTCTAAAGCTTCATCTAAGTCTTTATAAGCCGTGACCTTAGTAGGAATATTTAAATCTTTTATATACTTATCATTTCTTCTGTTTACGTTAATATCATTTATTACATTTTCATCTCTATCCCACAAGGATACCGTAATACCTTTATTTCCTAATAATATTCCTAAGGAAGTACCAAAACTTCCTGCTCCTAAAAAAGCCACTTTACTCATAAAATTACTCCTTCCTAGCTCTATACTCTATTTCTATACCAGTTCCATCAAAATCAAAACTTTCTCTTAATTGATTCTCTAAATATCTACCATAAGAAAAATGTAGTAAATTAGGATCATTTACAAAGAAAACAAATTTAGGTGGTTTTGTAGCTACTTGTGTTGCATAATATATTTTTAATCTTCTTAAAGCTACAACTGGTGGTTCTTTCATTAAAACAGCTCTACTTATAACATCATTTAATAATCCTGTTGAAACTCTCTTTGAGTAGTTATCATAACAATATTTAGCTGTTGATAATATCTTGTGAACTCTTTGTCCTGTTAAGGCTGATATAAATAAATATTTAGCATATGGCATAAACTTAAGTTTTTGTTGTAAATCCTTTTGATAGTTATTTAAAGTTTTATCATCTTTTTCAATAAGGTCCCATTTGTTTACAACTACCATAATAGCTTTATTCATTTCATGAGCATATCCTATTATTTTTTCATCTTGCTCACTTATTCCTTGTTCTGCATCTATTACAAGTATAGCAACATCAGCCTTTTCTATAGCTGCATAAGTTCTAATTACGCTATATCTCTCTATTTCTTCTTTTACTTTACTTTTTCTTCTTAAACCAGCAGTATCAACTAAAATAAATTTTCCTTCTTCTGTTTCTAAATAACTATCTATTGAATCTCTAGTTGTTCCTGGAATATTACTTACTATAACTCTTTCTTCACCTAATAATCTATTTATAAGTGATGATTTACCTACATTTGGCTTACCTATCATAGCTATTCTTATATATTCATCATCCTCTTCATCTTCTGAAGGGTCATTAAAGTACTTAACAACTTCATCTAGCATATCTCCAAGTCCTAAGCCTTGTGAAGCTGAAATTGTTATAGGGTCTCCAATTCCTAAATTATAAAATTCATAACTATTTTCTTCTAAAGCTAATCTATCTATTTTGTTGACTACTAAAACCACAGGCTTTTTACTTTTTCTAAGCATTTGTGCAACCTCTTGGTCTGCTGCAGTAAGCCCTTCCTTACCATCTACAACAAAAATTATTACATCAGCCATTTCTATAGCGATTTGCGCTTGTCTTCTCATTTGCTTAACAATTACATCACTACTTTCAGGTTCTATTCCACCTGTATCTATCATAGTAAATTTTCTGTTTAACCATTCTGATTCTGCATATACTCTATCTCTTGTAACCCCTGGCGTATCTTGTACTATTGAAATTCTTTTTCCTGCTAACTTATTAAAAAGTGTCGACTTACCTACATTAGGTCTTCCAACCATAGCAACTATTGGTTTACTCATTATTATTCCTCCTCACAATGTTCATTAATTAAGTCTATTAGGTCTTCTCCTGTATAACTACAAACTATAACCTTAACTCCCAACCTCTCTTCAATATCCTTTGCTGTCAAATCATCTAACATTATTCTTTTTGTTATGTCTCCTGGCTCGTAACCTTTTCTAAACATGTTATCTGCCATAATTAAATATTCGCTATCTATATTATCCTTAAGTTGTGCAATAACATCTTGCCCTGTTAAAAGTCCTGCAACTGTTATTGTATGCCCAAAGAAATCATTTAAAATAACCTTACATTTAATATCTATATTATTATTTTCTTCTCTTATATCAGAACAAACCTTATCTAGTTCATTAAAACCAGAAGTTCCTGTAATAAGAGTAAATTTACCTTTACCTGTTTTTGTTAATTTATCTTTTATATCTACAGCCATAGTTTCTCTTAAAAGTCTTATCATTCCTACGCCATCTTCTAATTGTTCATATCCGCCATAGAATTCTTCCCCTGGAACATCTTCTCCAGCCATAACGTAAAATTCATCTGATAATCTTATAAAAGGACTTCCTGTTTCTTTTATGTATTTCTCTTGAAGAACTCTAATTCTATCTAGCTCCTCTTTAGCAGTTTCTTTATTAAATATTTCAAGGTCTGCTAAACCCTCTCTAAATTTTGTTATTCCAATTGGAACAGCAGCAACATTTTCAATAGAAGGACGTAATTTGTATAAGTCTTCTACAGTTCTTACTAACTCATCCCCATTATTTATTCCTGGCATAACAACTATTTGAGCATTTACAGTTATTCCTGCCTTAGCTAACTTTTCTAATCTTTCATATACATTCCCTGCAAATCTATTGTTTAGAATTTTTTTTCTAAGCTCTGGATTAGTTGTATGTACTGATACATTAATAGGACTTATTCTATATTTTATAATTCTATCAATATCTTCATCTTTCATATTTGTTAAAGTAACGAAGTTACCTTGTAAAAAAGAAAGTCTTGAATCATCATCTTTAAAATATAAAGTTTTTCTCATTCCCTTTGGTAATTGATCTATGAAGCAAAATATGCATTTATTTGTACAACTTTTGGCTTTATCTAATATGGCTTCTTCAAATTCCACCCCTAAATCTTCACCATATTCTTTCTCTATCTCAAAAGCCCAAACTTCTTTATTAGTCTTTAATAATTCAACTTCAACATATTCATCTGCTAATAAAAATCTATAATCAAGTATATCTTCAACCTTAGTACCGTTTATGCTTAATAGTATATCTCCCTTTTCAAAACCTAACTCCTCACCAATTCCTCCTGGTAAGACTTTAGCAATTCTACTTTTCATACGCTTCACTCCTATTTTAGTACTATCTATGTTATATTACCTTAATTAAATAATGTAGTCAACTTAAATAAGCTCCTACATATTTATAGTATTTATCATAGCTTATTATAAGATTAATTATTAACCTTTTAAAATTGCTTTAAACTAAAATTATTAAATATTAAAAGTAATTTCTAAAATTTTTAGAAATTACTTTTAAATTTCAAATTATCTTTATTTTAAGCTTTATAAATTTATAGGTATCTTTATTATAATCTTAGTTCCAACGCCTAATTTACTTTTTACATTTATTTCTCCATCAAAAAGTTTAACTATATGCTTAACTATAGCAAGGCCTAATCCTGTTCCTCCACTTTCTCTGCTTCTTGCCTTATCAACCCTATAAAATCTTTCAAATATTCTAGGCAAATCTTCTTTGCTTATTCCAATTCCATTATCTTCAACTATTAAAATTAAATCCATATCCTTTTTATATGTTTTAACCTTAACAAGTCCTCCACTTTCTGTATATTTAATTGAATTGCTTATAAGGTTTAAAAGCATCTGTTTAAACTTATCCTTATCCCCCATAAGAAGACAGTTACTTTTAGTGTCTAAAAATATTTCTACTCCTTTTTTCTTTCCTTGGTCATTTAAAAGAGTATATACTTTTTCGACTTCATTATCTACATTAAATTCTTCTAAAACAGTACTTCTTTTTTGTTCTATTTCATAAAGACATAATATATCTTCTAAAAGTCTTGCCAATCTATCAGATTCTTCATCTATTATACTTAAAAATTTATTTCTAGTTTCATCATCATCTACATATCTTAAAGTTTCTGCAAAACCTTTAATGGAAGTTAGAGGAGTTTTAAGTTCATGGGATATATTAGCCACAAATTGACTTCTCATATTTTCTAGCTTTTTAATGTCTGTAATATCTTGTATAACAACTACTGTTCCTATTATTTCTGGCTCATTTATTATACTTGCTTTTCTTATTTTTAATATTTTATAGTCATTATTATAATTTATCTCAATTTCAACTCTATCTTTATCACTAAAAAAAGCTTTTAAAACTTCCTCATCTTTTATATAATCTAATAATTTATTTCCAATGATTTCTCCACTTATACCAAAGATTTTTTTAGCATAAGGATTTATCATTAAAACATTCATTTCTCTATCAAAGGCTATAACTCCACTTCCCATACTTTTTAATATTGCCTCTAATCCATTTTGCTTACTTTTATATCTTTCTATAGTTATTTCTAATTCTTCAGCCATATGATTGAAACTTTTACATAAACTTTGAATTTCATCATCCTTTGAATTTATTTTTACTCTTTTATGAAAATTGCCACTTGCAATAGTTGAAGTTAACTTTTCTAATTCCTTTAAAGGATTTAAAATTATGTTAGTTATTTTTACTGTTAAAAGTAAAGATACAATTAAAGATAAAATAACCCCAATTAATAAATAATTACTATTTACTCCATCTAATATTTTGGCATTTTTAACAGCTATTGAAGTTCTAACAATAGAACCATCTCTTAATCGTAATGCACTATATATCATATTTTGATGAAGGTCATCACTATATCTTACACTACTTCCAGAACCACTTTTCATAGCTTCTTCTATTTCTTTCTTTTTTAAATAATTATCATCTTTAGGACTACCTTTCTTATAAGTATCAAAAATAACCTTTCCCTCTTTACTTATATAAGTGATTCTTATATTTTTCATATCACTATTTGAAGCTATCTGTTGCAATTCACTTTTAATGTTTTTATTATTATTCTCAAGTAAAAGTGCAATAACATTGTTATATTCATTTAAAATATTTTTAGAACCTTCTAAATACTTATGATTAGAAATTACTAAATAAACTGAGGTCATTACAGCTAAAAAGAAAGTTATGATTAAAGTAGTAAAAATAATAATTCTTTTTTTCATCTAAAGAACCACCTTACTTTATAAATAAGAAAGAAAATAATCTTCCTGCTTGTTCATTCTTTTCTCTATAGCTATGCATTTTAAAATTCTTATCGCAATAAGTACATATATCTAAGGAATTTATATTACTCTTTTTTACAAATCCTTCCAATTGAACTTCTATACACTTTTTAAGATTTAATTTTCTATTTAAAGCTACCTCTTCTCCAAATTTTTCTCTAAACTTATCTGCTAATTCAAGACTTACCTCATAACAACATTCCATTACATGGGGTCCTATTAAAAGTTTAATATTATTACATTCATACTCTTCTTTCATATATTCACAAGTTTTTTTAGCTATTTCATTATAAGTTCCCTTCCATCCACTATGAATAGCTGCTATAACATTTTTTTCTTTATCATAGGCTATTAAAGGAAGACAATCTGCTGTAAACACCCCTATAATAGTATTTTTTTCCTTTGTAACAATAGCATCACAATCTACATCACCTTTAAAATCTTTTAAAGTTGCATCTATAAACTTATCACTATGAATTTGATTTACGTAAACAACCTTCTTTACATTAAATATATCCTTTAAATCTTCTAAATTCTTTTTCCCTTCTTTATCTTCTTTTTTATAATTAATATTATTTAAAGCAGTAGAAAATCTAACTTCTATATCTCCATCCTTAAAAAATATAAATTCTTTATTACCAATTAATTCTCTTTTCATATTTTCACCTCAACAAAATTATATCAAAGTTTATTTTACCATATTATCACATTTATAATATTTATTAAATTAAAAGCAAGTTAAATTATTTAAACAAAGGGCTACTTTAAAGAATTTTCTTTAAAGTAGCCCTTAAATTATTTCATTAAACTTTTTATTTCTTCCATAAAGGTATTAATATCTTTAAATTGTCTATATACAGAAGCAAATCTTACATATGAAACTTCGTCTATTTCCTTAAGCCTCTCCATTATCATTTCACCTATGTAATTAGACTTTATTTCTACCATCATTTTATTACTTATGTTTCGCTCAATATCTAATGCAATTTCTTCTATTTGAGCTCTAGAAACTGGCCTTTTTTGACAGGCTTTTATTAACCCACTTATAATTTTTTCTTTATTAAAACTCTCTCTACTTAAATCTTTTTTTATAACAAGAATAGGAATATCTTCTACCTTTTCATAAGTTGTGTATCTTTTAGAACATTTTAAACATTCTCTTCTTCTTCTAATTGCATTGTAATCTTCTGCAGATCTAGAATCCACAACTTTACTTTCTTCATAAGAACAGTAAGGACATCTCATTTTAAAATCCACGCCTTTCTCTAAGTTGTAATAATATTATACCCTCTTTTTATTCTAATTTCTATATATATTTTTGAACATCTAGTATATTTTTCCCTTTTGAATCTATAAGTATAACATCAACTCCAACCTTATAAACATCAGACCATTCTATTTCTATATCCTCTGACTTGCTAAAAAAAGATGTTTTTTCTCCTGGAATTATAATGGATAATATTCTACTATCATCACAATCTATTTTAATATCTGATATTAAACCTAATTTCTTTCCTTCACTTAAATCTATAACTTCCATAGCTCTTAAATTATTCAATGAAAATAAATTTTCTTCCATTAAAAACTCCTCCTAAAAATTAATTCCTATAATTAATTTATATGTTTTAAATTTACTTTTATTAATTAATAAACATAAAATTTCTTTAAAATAAAAAATAGAGCTCAAAACTTTGAGCTCTATACATACTTCCTCATATGCTTTAATGCTATTTTTTCCAACCTTGAAACTTGTGCTTGAGATATTCCAATCTCTTCTGCTACTTCCATTTGAGTTCTTCCATTAAAAAACCTTAAATTTAATATAAGTTTTTCTCTATCATTTAACTTTTTCATGGCTTCTTTTATAGATATATTCTCAAGCCAACTGTCATCTTGATTTTTTGAATCACTTATTTGATCCATTACATATATAGCGTCACCACCATCATGATAAATAGGTTCAAACAATGAAACAGGATCTTGAATTGCATCTAAAGCAAAAACAACATCCTCCCTAGGAATTTTAAGCTCCTTTGCTATTTGAGATACAGTAGGCTCTTTATTATTTTCATTTACTAGCTTATCCCTTACAAGCAAAGCTTTATAAGCTATATCTCTTAATGACCTACTTACTCTTATGGTATTGTTATCTCTTAAATACCTTCTTATTTCCCCTATTATCATAGGAACAGCATAAGTTGAAAATTTAACATTTTGTGATAAATCAAAGTTATCTATAGATTTCATAAGGCCTATACAACCAACTTGAAACAAATCATCTACATTTTCGCCTCTATTATTAAATCTTTGAATTACGCTAAGTACTAGTCTCAGATTCCCCTTAATAAATTTCTCTCTAGCACCTTTATCGCCTTTTTGCATTTGTAGTAATAATTCTTTCATTTCTTTTTCTTTTAAAACTGGTAATTTAGCCGTATTGACTCCACATATTTCTACTTTATTTATCATCATAATTGAAATCAACCCCTTTGAAGTAATTCCCTTCCGCATTTTAATTATTACCTTTAGAGGTTAATTTTATACTATTAAATCATCTTGTTAATTTCTTTCTTTAACCTTTTTATTATTTTTTTCTCTAATCTTGAGATATAAGATTGAGAAATTCCTAGCATATCAGCAACTTCTTTTTGAGTTTTTTCTTTATATCCACATAGTCCAAATCTTAATTCAACAATTTCCTTTTCCCTATTTGAAAGATTTTTCATAGCTGTAAAAAGTAATTCTTTATCAACTTCATCTTCTATTAAATTATAAACAGTATCTTCCTCTGTCCCTAATATATCTGAAAGTAAAAGTTCATTTCCATCCCAATCTATATTTAATGGCTCATAAAAAGAAACCTCTGCTTTAACCTTACTGTTTCTTCTTAAATACATAAGAATTTCATTTTCTATACATCTTGATGCATATGTTGCAAGTTTTATTTTCTTTTCAGGATTAAAGGTATTTACAGCCTTTATAAGTCCAATTGTTCCTACAGAAATTAAATCTTCAACACCTACTCCTGTATTTTCAAACTTTCTAGCAATATAAACAACTAGTCTTAAATTTCTTTCAATTAAAATACTTCTAATTGCTTCATCCTTATCCCCTAGCTTACTAACTAATTCTTCTTCCTCTTCTTTACTAAGAGGAGCTGGAAGTACATCATTTCCACCTACATAATAAATAGGCTCTACCATAATATCTAATTTAGTAAATAACTTATTTAGTAAAAGTCTTATATTTAACATAACCTAATCACACCCCTATATAATTCCTCTAGATAATAAAGCTTCATACTCTCCCTCTTTGCTTAACTTATTATCACAAAAACATAAAACAGCATCTCTTGTAATAACTTTTCCATCAATATCACAAAGCTTTATATCATCAAATTTAACCCCTTGCATATATCCAGAACTTCCATCTATAACTTTATATGGTATTTTAAATTTATCTCTTCCTTTTAGGTTTATTTCTTTAAATATTTCTCTTTCGACTATTATCACAGGTAATAATGTTGCAGGTTCTACAAGACCATTGCCTGTATCTAAAAAGGCCTTAATATTAACAACTTCAGAATTTACATTTATACTTAAATCGTATATAAAATTATTTATAATTGCTCTATTTTTAAAGTAATTCATAACTACACTAAATAATATATAACTTATAATAACTGAAAATATAATTGATTTAGTTGAATAATCTAAAATAAAAAAAGATTTAGAAATCTCATACTTATTTTCCATTAATGCGAACATAAAGCATACTCCACAAAAAGCAAAGGTTATAAGTAAAAAAGTTATATATCTTTTTATTATTGTCTTTAAATTTCTTTTTTCCAAAATTATGGTAACCATAATTAAAGAAAAAAGCATTTTTAAAGGAAGACTTGTAAGTATATTTAAACTTGGTATAAAAACAAATACAGTATAAATAGCTCCTAAAAACGCTGCTAATATTATTTTCCTGTAAACTATTTTATCTTTTAAAGTTTGTAAAGTTAAATATAATAGAAAAAAGTTAATTAAAAAATTTTCTAATATAACAATATCAACATATACAGTCATAACTAAACTCACTCCTACTTATAATTATAAAGCTTATCTCTCTAAAATTTTGTCATTATATATTGCATATGCATATTTTCTCTCGTGCTTTTTTTTAATATTTCTACAATTTTCTACTATATATATTTTTTTTAATATTACAATTATTTTTTTCATGTCTATTGTTGTAATGAAAATGTATTCATTAAATATAAGTTCACTCTTTATCTATTTTATTTAAAAAAAATTTTCTTTTTAAAATTAAATTTATAAAAATTAATCTATATAAATATAAAAAATAAAAGCACTTATAGTAATTTTACTATAAGTGCTTTTTGGATTTAAAAATATTATCTTCTTCCTCTTCTTAAGAACATTGGTATTTCTAAATCATCACTATATCTATCTTCTTCTTTAGGTTGTGAAGATGGAGCAACTTCTTTTTCTATTACTCTCTCTTCTACCCTTTCAGTTACAATTTCTCTTTGAGGCTTACTCTCTGTAGAATTAGAAACTCCTTGAGCTCCCATACCCATTCTTTGACGTTCTTTTTCAAAACCAGTTGCTATAACAGTTATTCTTATTTCATCTTTTAAAGACTCATCAATAACTGTACCAAATATTATGTTAGCATCTGGATCTGCAGCTTCTTGTACTATTTCTGCCGCTTCATTTATCTCTAGTAATCCTAATTCAGAATCTCCAGTTACGTTTAATAAAACTCCAGTAGCTCCAACTATTGAAGTTTCTAATAATGGAGATGATATAGCTTCTCTTGCAGCATCTTGTGCTCTTGTTTCACCTTTACCATATCCAACTCCCATATGAGCTAAACCTTTGTCTAACATAACGGCTCTAACATCTGCAAAGTCTAAGTTTATTAATCCAGGATTAGTTATAAGGTCTGATATACCTTGTACACCTTGTCTTAAAACATCATCAGCTTTCTTAAAAGATTCTAACAAAGTAGTTTTCTTATCTACCATTGATAAAAGTCTTTCATTTGGTATAGTAACTAATGTATCAACCTTTTCTTTTAAATTTGCAATTCCCATCTCTGCATGAGTCATTCTTCTTCTACCCTCAAATGGGAAAGGTTTAGTAACTATACCTACTGTTAATATTCCCATAGACTTAGCTATCTCAGCAACTACTGGTGCTGCTCCTGTACCAGTACCACCGCCCATTCCAGCAGTTATAAATACCATATCAGCTCCTGATATAGCCTCTGTTATTTCATCTCTACTTTCTTCAGCAGCTTTTTTCCCTATTTCTGGATTTGCTCCTGCACCTAGTCCCTTTGTAAGTTTATCCCCGATTTGAATTTTATTTTGAGCATGCGATAATGTTAAGGCTTGTTTATCTGTATTTATAGCAATAAATTCAACATCTCTTAATCCTTCTTGAATCATCCTATTAACAGCGTTTCCGCCTCCGCCTCCACATCCGATTACCTTAATATTAGTAAATGATTGTATATCTACATCAAAATCTAACAAACTAATTCCTCCTTTAAAAAAGCTCCTCTAAGAACGCCATTATTTTGGAAAGCCCTCTCTTCTTTACACTTTTATTTTCACTTTTATTTTCTTTATCAAACGTTACCTTTCTTCCTGAAAGCAACTCTTCATCACATATTAATTTTAACCTATCATATACCTCTTTAACAATACTAATTGCATTAATTATTGAAGAATTGTCAAATAAAAATTGCTTTTTAGTGAAAATTCTTACATCCTTATCAGTTATATACTCTATTCTTTCCTTAATATGTTCATAATAACTAATTCCATCACCAGTTAATATTATCATATCTGTAGTATTTAGAATATCCCCTTCTATCATTTTTTTATTAACTAATTCTACCATCTCACTTAATCTTGCATCTATAATATCATGAATTAAATAGGTATCTAATATGTGCTCCTCAAAGGAAATGTTATTATAATCCTTTCTAATACTATAATATTTTGAAGAATATTTCAATTTTAATCTTTCTGCTTCTTCTTCTGATATAGATAGACAAATAGCTAAATCTTTACTTATATTTCTACCACCTAAAGGTATGTAGTCTATAAATTTTAGTGTATTTCCCTTATATCCATAAATTTGAGTTTCTTCTGCCCCAACATCTATAATAGCAACATTAGAAGCTTCTGTTTTTTCATTTAAAAATATATTTTTAAAACCAAAACCTAAGGATATTGTTCCTAAAACTTCATACCCAGCTTCTAAAACAACTTTTTTTAATGCACTTATTTTTTCCTTTGGTGCAATAATTAAATCTTCATTAATTTCTATTCTCTCTACTTTAAAACCTATAGGATTTTCAATAAATCCGAATTCTTCTGCATAAAAAGAATTTATAGCACTATCTGCTACACACTCTTCCTCTGGAATTTTTAAAGTTCTACCTTCTATATAAGCTTCCTCTATATTTTCTTTAAAAACTAAAGAGTCTTCATTATCTGTATAAGAATATCCTTTGTTTTCAACCATTTTACAATCTTTATTTTTTAAAGACAAGTAAATTCCTTGAATCTTAACTCCTACCTTTTCTTCAAGTTCCTTTAGACATTCTTTTATGGTTTTTATAACCTCTTCTTCTTCTATGATTTTACCTTTAGATACACCATTTAAATCTTTTACTACAAAATCTAATACTTCAAATTCTTCATTTTCATTCTCCCCTGCTAAAACTGCGCAAAGGTTTCTGTTTCCAATATCTAGACCCACTATGTTTTTAGACATTTTTTCTATGTGTACCTCCCTATCTAAAAATTGTGCTAATATATATATTCTATTAGAACTTAAAATTCCCTCTATAATTAATACATCAATAATCGACTTAAAATCTCTTTATCTACAGAAGCATTTAAAGCAGTTTCCTTAGTTATTATACCTTCTTTATACAATCTTGCTAAGTCTATATCCATTGTTTTCATACCATATTTGCTTCCAGTTTGCATAGCTGACTCTATTTGATGAGTTTTTCCTTCTCTTATTAAATTTTTTATAGCTGGAGTTGCTACCATTATCTCTAAAGCAGCTGTTCTATCCCCTTCAACTGTTTCTACTAGTTGTTGAGATATTATAGCTTGCAAAACAGATGATAATTGTATTTTTATCTGTTCTTGCTGATGTGGCGGAAACACATCTACTATTCTATCTATTGTCTTAGAAGCACCTAATGTATGAACAGTAGAAAATACTAAATGTCCAGTTTCTGCTGCTGTTATAGCTGTAGAAATTGTTTCTAAATCTCTCATTTCTCCAATTAAAATAACATCTGGGTCCTCTCTTAAAGCTGCTTTTAAGGCACTTTTATAACTTAAAGTATCTTTTCCAATCTCTCTTTGATTTACAATAGATTTATTATGTTTATGAAGAAACTCTATAGGGTCTTCTATAGTTATTATATGAGATTCTCTAGTTTTATTTATTTCATTTATTAAAGCAGCTAAGGTTGTACTTTTTCCACTTCCTGTAGGACCAGTTACTAAAACAAGACCTCTTTTTAATTTACATATATCTTTTAAAATACTAGGATATCCTAATTTATCTAAAGTTGGCATAGATGAAGAAATAACTCTTATAGCTAAAGCCGTGCTATTTCTTTGCTTATATATGTTAACTCTAAATCTTCCACTACCATGTATTGAATAAGAGGTATCAAATTCTCCTATTTCATAATATTTATTATACTCTTCTTTTAAAATTTCTTTTGCGTAGGTTTCTGTATCCTCAGGAGACAGTATCTTATCTCCTAACCTTATTAATTTACCATTAACTTTTATTATAGGAGAAATACCTACTGTTAAATGCAAATCAGATGCACCTTCTTTAATTGTTAATTTTAAAAGTTCTTCTAAGCTTTGCATAAATCTCCTCCTAAACTAATTCTTAATAAATAATTTGTTCATTTCAAAAGAAATGAACAAATTATTTATAAAAGAACATACCTTTTTATTGTATAATAAATATTATAAACCATATAATATATCAATTCCATAAATTTATAAAACTTATTTATTTTTATACATTTTCTTAAACTTCAATTAATATTTAAATTCCTTATTTAATTTTTTCAAAGCCTTTTTTTCTATTCTTGACACATAAGACCTAGAAATTCCTAAAATACTAGCTATTTCTCTTTGTGTTTTTATTTCTCCATCTAAAAGACCATATCTCATTTCAATTATATTTTTTTCTCTTTCTGTTAAAACTTCACACATTTTTTTATATAAAGCTTTAAGTTGTAATGCATTTTCAACGGATTCTAGAACTGAATCTGAATCACTACTTAAAATATCAATATAAAGAATTTCATTTCCTTCCTTATCAATACCTACAGGGTCTTGGAGAAAAACTTCTGCCTTTGTTTTTTTACTATTTCTAAAAAACATAAGTATTTCATTTTCTATACATTTTGCTGCATAGGTAGCTAATCTTATTCCTTTATTCATATCAAAGGAATCTATAGCTTTTATTAATCCTATACTTCCTATAGATATTAAATCATCTATATCCTTTGCATTTTGATAATTTGATGAAAATTTTTTAACTACATGGGCAACTAATCGTAAATTCCTTTCAACTAATACTCTTTTTGCCTCAAGGTCCCCATCTTTTAATTTTTTTAGATAAAATTTTTCTTCCTCTTCATTTAAAGGCTTTGGAAAAGTTGAGTTTCCTGTTACATAACCAGTTAAAAATATTTTACTACCAATCAATTCTAATAAGTATTGTAACATGAACATTTTGTTCCCCCTACTAATGCTTATTATAATAATATGAAATGATGGTTTAAAATATTGCCAATTTTTTTATTTTTTCGTAAGTTCCAAAACTATATCTCTAAAAATAGGTCCTGCTGTATTTCCTCCTCCTGCTTTCCTATCTTCATAAACATTTTTTATATTAGGAACCATAACTCCTAAGGTATAATATTTTCCTTCCTTTTCAAAATAACCTAAAAACCATCCATGAAGTTCATTTCCTGAAGTTTCAGCAGTACCTGTTTTTGCTCCTACCTCAACGCCTTCAATTTTTGCAATATTAGCAGTTCCCTCAGTAACTGTTGACCTCATAAGATTTTTCAAAGAATTTGCTGTATCTTTAGATATAACTTCTCTTTTTTCCTCTTTAAAAACTTTTTTAATTTCTCCCTTTCTATTTTCAAGGTTTTTTACTATATATGGCTTTACATAATATCCATCATTTACTATAGGAGCTATAATTCCTGCCATTTGTATTAAATTACTCTGCATAGATTGTCCTATAGATAAATTTGTTATGCTTACATTTTCAGGAACATACCCCTTACTTTCCATGCCAGTTCTTTCGTCTAAACCTAAAACAGGAGAAAAAACTCCTTGTTCTTTAGAAAATTCTAAAAGATTTTTTGTTCCAACCTTAGCTCCTAATCTTGAAAAAACATCATTACAAGAAACCTCAAAGGCTTTTTTTATGCTTATGGTACCATGGATTTTTTCTTTTTTACAAACAAGACCATCGCATCTTAATTCATCTAAAATATCTATTCCCTCTTTCTCCATAGCCGCTTCTAAGGTTAAAATCTTAAAAATAGAACCTGCTTCATATCCTTTAATACTTCCAGAACCTAAAACAACATTAGGAGAAGCCTCATTTTTTTGAGCTAAGGATAATATTTCACCACTTATACTATCAATTAACACTACCCCTATATTTTGAAAACTTTTATATTCTTCCTTTTGCAATATATTTCTTATTTTTTCTTGAAAATCATTATCTAAAGTAAGTTTTAAATTTAAATTTTCCTTTGGTATATTATATATCCCTTCATTATAAATACCATCATTATCTCTTTCAAAAATAACTTCAAAATTTTTATTATTTTCTAATTCTTTATTTATAATTCCTTCTAAGGAAGTTTCTTCTTTCTCCACCTCTTTAGTCTTTAATTTTTTCATTTCATCTTCTACTAAGGCAAACCCCTTGTTTGAAGTTATAATATTTTCTATTTTCCATATCTCATCTTTTTTCTTTTCCTTAGTTTCAAAGGTATAAACACCTTTTATTTTATTTAAACTATTTATTTTTTTAAAATTATCTTTAGAAATATCGTAATATAATTTTCCTCCACTTTTAACTACTTCATCAAAAGAAAAATCTTTATCTTCACTTTTCATAATATAATTAAAAGCTATAATATTTTCTAAGTTTTGATTTAAATTATTTAATCTAAAAGCCATAGAATCTATGACAACTTTATATTTTTTTTCATATTCATAGATTTCTTCTCCCTTTCTATCCAAAAGTTCATAATTTAAATCAGATATTTGCTCAATTTGTTTATGATTACCCTTAAAAACACCAGTTTCCCTCGTACTATATTTTTTTTGCACATAGTAAACTCTAGCTTCTAGTAAAACTAAAATACATAAAAAAATTGAAATCAAACCTATTAATCTTTTTTTTATTATTCTTTTTCTTCTTTCATTATTAAACAAAAAAACACCCCCTCTTTGGTAAATTTTAACCAAAGAGGGAATGTTTTATTCAACTTAATAATTTTATTATTCTACTCGTATTTTCCTAAAACCTCTTTTATTTTTGCAACAATAATATCTATAGCTACTTTATTATGTCCACCTTCTGGTATTATTATATCAGCAAACTTCTTTGTAGGTTCTGTAAACTGATTATGCATAGGCTTAACTACATTTAAGTACTGATTTATAACAGACTCCATAGTTCTTCCTCTTTCGTTTATATCTCTGACCATTCTTCTTATGATTCTAACATCAGCATCTGTATCAACATAAATCTTTATATCTAGAAGCTCTCTTATTCTTGGGTCTTCTAAAATTAATATTCCTTCTACAATAACAATTTCCTTAGGCTCAACCTTAGTTGTTTCTTCTACTCTATTATGTATAGAGAAATCATAACTAGGTTTTTGTATAGAATGTCCATTTAAAAGTGATTCTAAATGAGAAACTAAAAGATTATTATCAAAAGCATTTGGATGGTCATAGTTAGTTTTAACTCTATCTTCCATTGATAAATGGCTTTGATCTTTATAGTATGAATCTTGTTCTATCATTGCTATACAATCTTCACCAAATTGTCTATATATCTCCTTAGCTATTGTACTTTTACCTGAGCCAGTGCCTCCTGTTATTCCTATAAAAATTGGTCTTTTCATTAGCTGTTAGCCTCCTTGCACTTAATTAACATATCATTTACCTTTACAGGCTTATCTACTTTAACTTTAAATATCATTTGAGCTCTGTTAGCAACATCTATTTTTTCATCTTTTTCATTTTTCATATCATTCATTTGGATTTCATAATAATCTCCAACAGGAGTTAAAACTTCTACAGTATCTCCTTCGAATAATCTATTTCTTTGTTCTATAGTTGCTATCTTACTTTCTTCATCATAAGCTCTAACAACACCTACAATATCATAATCTCTTATATAAGAGGATGATTCATAAACTTGCTCTCCTGATTTTCCAAAATAGAATCCTGTATGATATCTTCTATGACTAACCTTTAAAAGGTTATCCATTAATTTTTGATCAAATTCATATTCCTCTGGATTTTCCCAATACTTATCTAAAGCTTCTCTATAAGCTTTAACAATTGCAGCTACATAGTATGGGCTTTTCATTCTTCCTTCTATCTTAAAAGAGTATATACCACTTTTTACAAGGTCTGGTATGTATTCTATCATACATAAATCCTTAGAATTCATTATATATGTACCTTTATCATCTTCTATAACTTGGAAGTATTCTCCTGGTCTCTTTTCTTCCATTAAATAGTACTTATATCTACATGCTTGAGAACAAGCCCCTCTATTTGAATCTCTTCCTGTCATATAATTTGATATTAAACATCTTCCTGAATAAGCCATACACATTGAACCATGAACAAAAGCTTCTAAATCACAATCTTCTGGTAGGTTATCATGTATTTTTTTAATCTCTTTAAAACTAAGTTCTCTAGCTAAAACAATTCTTTTAACTCCTAAGCTATGCCAAAACTTAGCTGATTTCCAGTTTACATTGTTTGCTTGAGTACTTAAGTGAATTTCTAAATCTGGCGCAACTTCCTTTGCAGTCATTATTATTGATGGGTCTGAAACAA
This sequence comes from Clostridium sp. TJA032, assembly GCF_058310275.1. Lineage (NCBI taxonomy): Bacteria > Bacillati > Bacillota > Clostridia > Eubacteriales > Clostridiaceae > Clostridium > Clostridium sp. TJA032. Next base: position 1,082,317 of record NZ_JBZEFB010000001.1, read on the forward strand.
TTATTGCATCTACATTTAATTCGTAAAGTCCTACAATATATTCTTCTAGTCCTTCTAAATCTGAATTATGAGGAAATACATTCATAGTAACATAAACTTTTTTTCCTCTATCGTGAGCATATTTTACTCCTTCTGCAATTTGTTCATTTGTAAAGTTATCAGCAAAAGCTCTTAAATTAAGTTTGCTTCCTCCAATATAAACTGCATCTGCTCCAAAATCAATTGCTGTTTTTAATTTTTCTAAGCTCCCTGCTGGTGCTAATATTTCTGGTTTTCTCATGTTTTGCTACCTCCTCTTAGTTAACGCAATTCCATCTCCCATAGGAATAACAGTTGTTATTAAATTTTCATCCTTTGAAACCATTTCTAAATACTTTCTCATTCTTTTAACAATAGTTATTTTTCTTCTCTTTACTAAGTCATCAGAAGCAACCATTCCTCTAAACAAAACATTATCTGCTATTATAATTCCATCTTCTTTTAAAAGTCTTAAACATTCTGGTAAAAAATGATTATAATGTCCTTTACCAGCATCCATAAATATCATATCAAATTTTTCATCAAGACTTTGTAAAATTTCTAAGCAATCTCCCTGTAAAATATTAATTTTTTCTTCTAAACCAAAATTTTTAATATTTTCTTTAGCATATTTTATCATATTATCATCTCTTTCAATAGTTATAATATGACAATTTCCATTACATGCCTTATTCATAAGAATAGAAGAATATCCTATAGCTGTCCCTAATTCTAATATTTTCTTTGGTTTATTCATAGAAACCATAAACTCAAGGAATTTAGCACCTTCCTTTTGTATTATGGGAACTTTATTTTCTTTTGCAAAATCCTCTAATTTTTTTAATTCATCATTTCTATCTGGAATAAGTTCTCTAAGATACTTTTCCATATATTCAAAGGTTACTCCACTCATTTGATCCTCCAAATTTTAGTATCCAAATTCTTTTTTCTTAGCTAAAAAATCATCATAGCTATTAGTAAAATAGTGCTTATTATTGGATGGATTCAATAAATAATATATGTAATCTGTTTTAGCTGGGTCTATAGCAGCTAAAAGTGAAGGTTTTCCTGGATTACATATAGGCCCTACTGGAAGCCCTTTATTTTTGTATGTATTATAAGGTGAATCCACCTTTAAATCTTTATATAAAACAGTATCTTTATGCTCACCTAAAGCATATAAAACTGTAGCATCTATTTGTAATGGCATACCTTTTTCAAGCCTATTATATATAACAGATGCAATTTCTCTACGTTCACTATCGTCTCTAGCTTCTTTTTCAACCATTGAAGCTACTATTACATACTTTTCATAATCTTCTTTTGGAATAGTAATTTTTAATTGACTTTGTATCTCATTAATTACCTCTTCAAATCTATTAAGCATCATAGCAATTATTTCTTTTGGCGTTGTTCCCTTAGGAATTGCATATGTATCTGGGAATAAAAATCCTTCTAATTCATATTTTCTTTCACTATTAGGCTTTATATAAGATGGTAACGGATACTCTTTTACTACCTTTAAAAACTCATCCTTTGTGCATACATTAGATTCTTCTAATTTTTTAGCTATATCCTCTACAGTATATCCTTCAGGAAAAGTTATTTTTGATTCTGAAACCTTCCCTTCAATTAATACAGTTAAAAGGTCTTTAAAACTTATATCACTATTTACAGTATATGTACCTGGTTTTATGCACTCATTAACACTGTTAAACTTTATATATATCTTAGAAAAGAAAGAACTTCTAAGTATATCCTCATCCTTTAACCTTTGAAATAGTCCATTTAGTGATTCACCCTCATTAACTTTGAAAGTTATTTCAGGTTTATTAGATTTTAAAGGGCTTTCTTGTATAGAATTATATTTTACTACAAAGACAGCTAAATTAATCACAAGTAAAATTAGAAATATAGTTACTAAAACCATAATCTTAGAGTTTTTTAGCCTTTTCACAGTAGTACCCCCTTATATTTTAGATAAATGGCTTTTTTTAGCCATTTATCTAATTATAAAACTTTTTCTTATAAAAACAAAGTTGTTTCACTACCTATTAATTATGTAGATTTTAAAATAATTAATTATTTTTTGCTTCTATTTATAGCTCTCTTTCTTTCAGCACTATCTAAAATTCTTTTTCTCATTCTTACGTTAACTGGAGTAACTTCAACTAATTCATCATTATTTATAAATTCTAAACATTGCTCTAAAGACATTTGTCTTACTGGAGTTAATTTTAATGCATCATCAGCTCCTGATGATCTTGTATTAGTTAATTGTTTCTTTTTACATATGTTAACATCTATATCATCAGCTCTTGAACACTCTCCACAAACCATTCCAGCATAAACTTCTGTTCCTGGTTCTATGAATAAAGTACCTCTCTCTTGAGCATTAAATAGTCCATATGTAACTGCTTCTCCTGATTCAAATACTACAATTGAACCTCTGCTTCTTCCTGGAATTTCTCCTTTGTATTTTTCAAATCCATCAAATACATGGTTCATTATTCCATTACCTTTTGTATCTGTCATAAATTCATTTCTAAATCCAATAAGACCTCTTGCTGGTATTTTAAATTCTAATCTTGAATATCCATTAACGGCTGAAGTCATATTTACCATTTCAGCTTTTCTAGGTCCTAATTTTTCCATAACAGGTCCCATAAATTCCTCAGGAACATCTATAGTTAAGTGTTCTATAGGTTCAACTTTAACGCCATTTTCATCAATTTTTGTTATAACATTTGGCTTAGAAACTTGGAATTCATATCCTTCTCTTCTCATAGTTTCTATAAGTATTGAAAGATGTAATTCTCCTCTACCACTTACTTCAAAACAGTCAGGAGTTATTTCTTTAACTTTTAAACTTACATTTGTTTCTAATTCTTTTAATAATCTATCTCTTAAGTGTCTTGAAGTTACAAAATCTCCTTCTCTACCTGCAAAAGGTGAATCATTAACCATAAAGTTCATGTTTAATGTAGGCTCGTCTATTTTAACAAATGGTAATCCTTCTGGATTTTGTGCATCAGTTATAGTTTCTCCAATATTTACATCAGATATACCACTTATTGCAACTATATCTCCTAATTGTACTTCATCAACTTCTATTCTCTTTAATCCATCATGAGTATAAAGACTTGAAATTTTAAACTTACTTACAGTTCCGTCTTGTCTTACAACAGCAGCTTGTTGATTTTTCTTAGCTACTCCTCTAGTTATTTTTCCTATAGCAATTTTTCCTACATATTCACTTGAATCTAAAGTAGTAACTAACATTTGTAAGCTTTCCTCTAAAGAACCCTTTGGTGATTCAACTTTTTCTATTATAGTATCAAATAGATCTTTCATGTTATCTTTTGGTTCATCTATATCAATAGTAGCAACTCCATCTCTAGCTGAAGCATAAACTATTGGGAAATCTAACTGCTCATCATCTGCACCAAGTTCTAAGAACAGTTCAAAAATCTCATCTATAACTTCTTCTGGTCTAGCATCTGGTTTGTCTATTTTATTTATAACAACTATTGGCTTTAACCCTAACTCAAGAGCCTTTCTTAAAACGAATTTTGTTTGAGGCATAGCTCCTTCGTAAGAATCTACTACAAGTAATACACTCTCTACCATTTTAAGCACACGCTCAACTTCTCCACCAAAATCAGCATGACCTGGTGTATCTATTATATTTATTTTAACTCCGTTATAATGAACTGCTGTGTTTTTTGAAAGAATTGTTATACCTCTTTCTTTTTCTAAATCATTTGAGTCCATTACTCTTTCTTCTACCTTTTCATTTGATCTAAATACATTACTTTGTCTTAATAATGCATCAACTAAAGTTGTTTTACCATGGTCAACGTGAGCGATTATAGCTATATTTCTAATATCATTTCTTGTAAATTCATTACTCATTATTTTATTCCTCCAATTTTATGTGCATAAAAAATTGGATACTATGTAAGTACCCAATTTTCTTTACCTTATTAGATTCTACTGTTAAGAGAAAAAAAAGTCAACACAACATTTTTACTTAAACAGTTACATTCTGTATTATAATCTAATTTTTTTATATTTCCATTATTATTGGTAATATCATTGGTTTTCTCTTAGTTTTTTCATAAAGGAAACTTCTTAGGCCATCTCTTATATTTGATTTCATAGTAGCCCAATCGCAGATACCTTTCTTTTCACAATCTCTTAAAACTTCTTTTACTATTTCTTTAGCATCATCCATTAAATCTTCTGATTCTCTTACATAGACAAAACCTCTTGAGATAATATCTGGTCCTGCTACAACAGAAGCACTTTCTTTAGAAATAGTAACAACTACTGTAAGAATTCCATCTTGAGAAAGATGTTTTCTATCTCTCAATACTATGTTTCCTACATCACCTACTCCAAGACCATCAACAAATATTTGTCCTGATGTAACAGATCCATTCTTTTTAATAGAATCTCTTGTAACTTCAATAACATCTCCGTTTTCAGCAATCATGAAATTTTTCTCTGGAAGACCTAAATCAACAGCTAATTCAGCATGTTGCTTAAGATGTCTATATTCTCCATGTACAGGTATAAAGAATTTAGGTTTAACTAAAGCTTGCATAAGTTTTAATTCTTCTTGACAAGCATGACCTGATACATGAACATCTGCTAATTTACCATAAATTACTTCTGCACCTTTTTTGAAAAGTTGATTAATAACTTTAGAAACTAACTTTTCATTTCCTGGTATTGGTGTTGCAGAAAGTATTACAGTATCTCCTTCAATGATATTTACCTTCTTATGCTCTGAAGATGCCATTCTAGCTAAAGCTGACATTGGCTCTCCTTGACTTCCTGTAGTTATTATAGTAACTTGTTCATTTGGATATCTATTTATAGAATCTATACTTATAAAAGATTCCTTATCTATATTTAAATATCCTAATTCTATAGCTACTTGAACTATATTTTCCATACTTCTTCCGGAAACAGCAATTTTTCTTCCTGTCATTTCAGCAGCTTCAACAATTTGCTGTATTCTATGAATATTAGAAGCAAATGTAGCTATTATTATTCTTCCCTTTGCTCCTATAAAAATTTTCTTTAAATTTTCTCCTACTGACCTTTCTGACATTGTATATCCTGGTCTTTCTACATTAGTAGAATCTGCCATCATTGCAAGAACTCCTTTTCTTCCTAGTTCTGCAAATCTAGCAAAATCCATCACTTCTCCATCAGTTGGAGTATAATCAACTTTAAAATCTCCTGTATGAAGTACAACTCCTAAAGGAGTGTGTACAGCTATAGCAACTGAATCTGCTATACTATGATTTGTTTTTACAAATTCTACAGATGATGATTTTAACTTTATAATATCTCTTGGCTTAACTCTTATAAGTTCTGTAGTACTTAGTAAACCATGTTCTTTTAATTTTGTTTCAACTATTCCTAAAGTAAGTTTTGTTCCATAAACAGGTACATTTAAATTTTTTAACACATAAGGTAGTGCACCTATATGGTCTTCATGACCATGAGTTAAAAATATTCCTCTAACTTTTTCTGCATTTTTTATAAGATATGATACATCTGGAATAACTATATCAATACCAAACATATCTTCGTCTGGGAACTTTAGTCCACAATCGACTACAATTATATCATCTTTAAATTCGATAACAGTTAAATTCTTACCTATCTCATTTAAACCACCTAAAGGTATAATCTTAACCTTTAGCTTTTCACGCTTCATATTTTCCCTCCTCTTTTTTTTAATAGTACGCTTATGTATAAAAGAGGTTTCCTCATTTGAGAAAAATTCTCTATTCATTTTTACAATCCTTGCATATTCCGAAAAACTTTACTGTATGATCTAATATTTCAAAACCGTATTTAGTTTCAATTTCTTCTTCTAGTTCATCTAATAAATCCGCTTCAACCTCAAAAACTTTTCCACATTTATTACAAACTAAATGATGGTGTCTATGTTCTTCATCATCATGAGCTAATTCATATCTACTACACCCATCTTCTAAATCTAACTTATAGATTACACCCATCTCTTCTAGAAGAATTATTGTTCTATATACTGTGGCTAATCCAATTTCTGGACATACTTTTTTAACCTCGTCATAAATTTCCTCAGCAGTTAAGTGTTTGCCCTCATTGTGTATTATTGTATCTACTATGGCTCTTCTCTGAGGTGTTAATTTATAACCTTTCTTTTTTAATTCTTCCTTTAAAGCATCAAAATCTACTGAAGCTGTATTTGCCATATTAAAACCTCACTTTACCGTTATTCTTCTTCTGCGAATAAAGTTGCATAAGCTTCTTCTATCATTTCAATTTCAAAATCATTCTCAACTGGAGCTAAAGTTTCTTCTCCTTCTTCATCTTGAACAACTTGCATAGCTATAACTATATCTTCCTCACCTTCTGGTGATAATAAAAAATACTCTTTATCTTCAATATCTAGTTTAGTTACTACATTAAATGTTGTTTCTATACCTTCTTCATCAACTAAAACTATTGGTTGTAAATCATTATTCATTTAAACTTCTCCTTTTATTTTGATATTCTATCTAAGTATCCTTGTAATATATAAGTAGCCGCTATTTTATCGACTATTTTTTTTCTTTTAGCTCTTGATAAATCTGCCTCTAACATTGCCCTATGTGCTGCAACTGTTGTTAATCTTTCATCCCAAAATTCTATTTTTCCATTAAAAGACTTTTCAATTTGCTCACATAAATTCTTAACCATCTCACCTGATGGTCCTATAGTTCCATTCATATTCTTTGGCATTCCTGCAACTATAGTTTCTACTCCATACTCTTTGCATATTTTCATGACCGCTTCTACATCCTTAGTGTAGCAATCTCTTTTTATAGTTGTTACACCTTGAGCTGTCCATCCTAAAGGATCACTAACTGCAACTCCTATTGTCTTACTTCCGATATCTAAACCTAAAATTCTCATTGAATCTCCTTATATAAACGAAAGAGTACCCTCTCGGGCACTCTTTGTTATTTTATCTCTAGATAAGATTTTATAACTTCTTCAAGTATTTCATCTCTTTCCAGTTTCCTTACTAAAGCTCTTGCCCCGTTGTAATTAGTGATGTAAGTAGGGTCACCTGAAATTAAGTATCCAACTAGCTGATTAACCGGGTTATAGCCTTTTTCCTTTAGTGAGTTGTATACATCAGTTAATATTGATTTAGTTAAATCTTCCTTATTTTTACTAAAATCGAACTGCATTGTGTGGTCAAAATTGTTACTCATAACATGCTGCTTACTAGCAGCTTCACCCCCTTACAGTAAATATATTTTAATTATATATTTACATATATTATTATCTTTTAAATTAGTTTTTATTCACGCTTTAACTTTATAATCATTATAAACTATATTCGCAAAAAAGTACAACTATTTTACAAGTAATTCTACAACTTCTTTTGCTTTTTCTAAGGCTTTATCTATATTTTCTGGATTTTTTCCACCAGCTTGGGCCATATCAGGTCTTCCACCTCCGCCGCCGCCTACAACTGCAGCAACTTCTTTTATTACCTTTCCACAATGAACTCCATTAGCTAATGAATTTTTAGTTGCCATAGCTACTAAATTAACTTTTCCTGCATTATCACTTGCTAAAACAACTATTCCATTATTTAATTTATTTCTAACTTTATCAGCTAAATCTCTTAAAGAATTTCCATCAACATCTTTTAATTTAGCTGTAACTAATTCAATATCATTTATTATAACCTTGTCTTTTAATATATCATCTTCAGCACCTTGAACTAACTTAGCCTTAAGTTCTGCTATTTCTTTATCTTTTTCTTTTAATTCATTAGCTTGTGCTTTTATTCTCTTTGTTATATCTTTTTCGTTACACTTAAGCATTGAAGCTGCTTCTTTAAGCATACTATTTTTAAGTTCCATAAATCTTAAGGCACTTATTCCTGTAACTGCCTCTATTCTTCTTATACCCGCAGCAACTCCTGATTCTGAAACAATTTTAAATAATCCTATTTCTCCAGAATTTGATACATGAGTTCCTCCACATAATTCCTTTGAGAAATCTCCAACAGAAACAACTCTTACTTTTTCAGCATACTTTTCATCAAAAAGACATGTTGCTCCACTATTTTTAGCTTCATCTAAAGACATTTCCTTTGTATCAACTATAGATACAGTCATTATCTTTTCATTTACTAATAACTCAACCTTTTCAAGTTCTTCTTCTGTTAAAGCTGCAAAATGAGTAAAGTCAAATCTTAATCTTTCTTCGTCAACATATGAACCAGATTGATTTACATGATCGCCTAATACTTCTTTTAAAGCTTCATGTAACATATGTGTAGCTGTGTGGTTTTTGCATATATTAGCTCTTCTTGAAGCATCAACTGATAAATTAACCTCTTGACCTTCTTTTAATGTTCCTTCTATAACTTTAATATAATGAACAAATTTTCCACCTACATTTTTCTTACAATCTGTAACTATTGCCATACCTGTTTCTGAAGTTATATTTCCTTTATCGCCAACTTGACCTCCCATCTCAGCATAAAATGGTGTTTTGTCAGTTAATAAGAATCCTTCTTCTCCTTCAGTAAGCTCTGATTTGAATTCTTCATTATTACCTAAAACTATAACTTTTGAATTAAGCTCTAAATTAACATATCCATCAAATTCAGTAACTATTCTAGCATCTACTTTATTTACAGGACTTTCTTCACTTCCCATGTAGCTGCTTTCTCCTCTTGCATTTCTAGCTCTTTCTCTTTGCTCTTTCATTTCTTTATTAAAGTTTTCAATATCTAACTCTAATCCTTTTTCTTCTAATATCTCTTGAGTAAGTTCTAATGGAAAACCATAAGTATCATATAATTTGAAAGCTTTAGCTCCTGATAAAACCTTCTCATTTTTTTCTTCCATTTCTGATATATATCCCATAAGAATATCCATACCTGAATCTATTGTTTCATTAAATCTTTCTTCTTCTAATTTAATTATTTTCTTTATATAATCAGCTTTTTCTTTTAACTCTGGATAAGCCTCACCATAATTATCAACTACAGCATCAACCATTTCATTTAAGAATATACCTTTAACTCCTAAAAGTCTTCCATGTCTAGCAGCTCTTCTTAAAAGTCTTCTTAAAACATATCCTCTACCTTCATTTGATGGTTGAACTCCATCACATATTAAGAATGTAACACTTTTTCCATGGTCAGTTATTATTCTTAAAGATACATCTTTATCCTTATCCTCACCATATTTAGCCTTTGTTAATTCACAAGCTTTATTTAATATATTTTTTACTGTATCTATTTCAAAAATATTATCTACACCTTGCATTATTGTAGCTATTCTTTCTAAGCCCATTCCTGTATCTATATTCTTTTGTGCTAATTCATTGTAGTTTCCTTCCTCATCTTTATCAAATTGAGTGAAAACTAAATTCCAAAACTCAACTACTCTATCAGAATCTGAAGCTTCTAAAAATTCTTCTACAGTTTCAACTTTTCCTTCTCCTCTATCAAAGTGAATCTCTGTACAAGGACCACAAGGACCTACTCCTATTTCCCAGAAGTTATCATCTTTTCCTAATCTAAATATTCTACTTGGATCAACATCTGTTTTGCTAGTCCAAATATCATAAGCTTCATCATCATTTAAATATATAGTTACATATAACTTATCCTTTGGAATACCTAAAGTTTCTGTTATAAACTCCCAAGCCCAAGGAATTATTTCAGCTTTAAAATAATCTCCAAAAGAAAAATTTCCTAGCATTTCAAAAAAAGTACCATGTCTTGATGTTTTACCAACATTCTCTATATCACCAGTTCTTATACACTTTTGACAAGTTGTTATTCTTCTTTTTGGTGGTTCTTCTAAACCTGTAAAATAAGGTTTAAGTGGTGCCATACCTGCATTTATTAATAATAAACTCTTATCATTTTTAGGTACTAACGGAAATGATTGTAATCTTAAATGACCTTTGCTCTCAAAAAAGCTTAAATATTTTTCTCTTAATTCATTTGCTCCCATGAACTTCATAATATCTTCCTCCATATTTATGTATTTATACTATAGACTTTTAAAATTAGTAATATAAAAAACTAATCTTTAGTCTAGATATTTTTATTTTTATAGTTTTACTAAGTAATAAAAAAGAACATAAAAAAACACCCCTAAAATAAAAGGGACGAAATCTCATGCTCCGCGGTACCACCCTAATTATGTAAAACTACATCACTTTCAAAACTATAGCTCAGAGATAGCTTCAACATCTCTTTTAAAAAGTTTTCACCAACCACTTTCTCTCTGAATAAAAGATAAATGTTTACTCATTCTCGTCAACGCTTTTCATTAAGTTATTATAGGCAAATTATAAAAAAAAATTCTTTGCCTGTCAATATTATTACAAAGTGTATATTTTATATACTGAATTTATATAAAATATATTGAAACTTATAAATCTACTTAATTATTTTATCATAAAAACATATAATAGTCCCAATCTTCAAATAAAACCTTTATTATAACAGATATAGGAACTATAAAAACCATACCTAACAATCCTCCTATTTGTTCTCCTATTAAAAGTAAAATTATTATAACTATAGGATGCATATCAATACTTTTAGCAGTAATTTTAGGTGCAATTAAATTCCCTTCAATCTGTTGTATTATAAAAAAACTCAAAATAACTAAAAGTATTTTATTTGGACCATCTATTAATGCTACTAAAATTGCAGGTATTGCTCCTAAAACTGCTCCAAAATAAGGTATTATATTAAGTATAGCATTAAAAACAGCTAATAAAAGAGGAAATTTTACATCTAAAATAAACATTGCTATAAAGGTCATAAATCCAACCACTAAGCTTAAGCTAAGTTGCCCTAAGATATATCTGCCTAATACACTATCTACATCTCTCCCTAAACTTCTTATTATTTCTCTTTTATCTAAGGGGAAAAAGTAAAGCACCTTTTTAGATATAACGTCCCCATAAGCTAAAAAATAATAAGATAATACTGGAATAACTGCAATAGCTAAAATATTTTCTGAAAAATTAATAAGTCCATTTATAACAGTACTTGTAAAGTTAATTAAAAATATATTTAATTTTTCTGTAAATTGCTTTTCTAAAGTTTCAAATATTCCAAGCTCTACAAGTTTCATTTTATTTATTAAATCATTTATAAAATTCTCAGTACTACTTATTAACTTTTCAAAGTTTTCTCCCTCTTTAAAAATGTTAGGAATTAAAACTGCTAAAAAAAAGATAATTAAAAGCAAGACAAAAAGAATTATTAACATAGCTAAAATTTTTTTATTAACCCTTAATTTTTCCGCTAAAAAAACATAAAGAGGCTTTAATACGTAAGAAAATATACTAGAAGCTAAAATTATAAAAATAATATCCTTAAAAGCTTCAATTCTTAATAAAAATATCCATAAAATAAAAAACAAAAAAATTATTATAAAAAATTTTATTAACATTTTTCTTTCTTTTAAAGCTTTAATCAATATTATTTCTCCTTTCCTTTGAAATAAATTCTCTTGGAATCATTCTCATTGAAACTTTTTCTTCATAAAAATATAATATATTCTTTTCTCCTAGAATAGTTTCTTTAATATTCACAATTTTTTTACCTTTTTTAAACTTTTCAAAAAATCCTTCTACAATAATTAGCCCTTTTATAGAAAAATCCTCTCCTATTAATATATCTTCAACCTCTCCTATCACTTTTCCATACTTATCTAAAAGATTAAAATTTTTTATTTCACTAAATTTTAATGCTTTATGTACATAAACACCTTCAGCAATTAAATATCTACTTAATGAAATAACATTTTTTAAATCTATATAATTTCTTTTTGATAAAAGTTTCTTATTTATAATAAATCCAGTTACTTTAGCATTAAAATAATCTATAGATAAATCACATATTACCCCTAATTTATCTCCTTTTGAATTATAAACTTTAAGTCCAAGAAAATCTCGTATTCTATACATTTAAAATTCATCCCCTTATTTATATAAGCTTTTAGAATTATATTTATTATTATCTACTTCTTACCAAAAAATACACACTTTATAAAATTTTAAATAAAAAAAAGCCCTCAATTAAATTGAGAGCTTTTTTATTAAAGTAAACTTTCTATAATACCGCCACCTACAACTAAATCATCCTTGTAAAACACAACAGATTGACCCTTAGTTATGGCTCTTTGCTTATCTTCAAAAGATACTTTAACTTTTCCTTCTCCTAAAGGACTTATAACTGCTTTAGCTGGCTTTGCTGAATATCTAATTTTCGCTTCAACTTCCATAGGTTCTTTAAGTGAATCTATAAATATAAAATTAACATCCTTACAAAGTAAGTCAGTTTTAAATATATCTTCTTCTGGTCCAACTACAACAGTATTTGTTACTGGGTTTATATCCGTAACAAAGACTGGTCTTCCTAAAGCTAATCCTAATCCTTTTCTTTGACCTATAGTATAGTAAACTATACCCTTATGTTCTCCTAATACGTTTCCCTCTTTATCTACAAACTTACCTGGTCTTACTTTATTTGGAGCAGCTTCACATATATATCTTCCATGATTATTATCAGGAATAAAACAAATTTCTTCACTATCTTTTTTGTTATGTACATCTAACCCAATCTCTTTAGCTATTTCTCTAATTTTATCCTTAGTAAATTCTCCACAAGGCATTAGAGTATGCTTTAACTGTTCTTGAGTTAAATTATATAAGGCATAAGTTTGGTCTTTCCTATCATCTTTAGATCTTATAAGTTGAAATCTTCCATCTCTTTCTTCAATCTTAGCATAATGACCCGTTGCAACATAATCTGCCCCTATACCTTTAGCTTTTTGTAAAAGCTCATCAAATTTAAGATATTTATTACATGCAATACATGGATTTGGAGTTCTACCTTGTATGTATTCATCAACAAAATAATCTATTACATTTCTTTTAAAACTATCTCTAAAATTTAAAACGTAAAAAGGAATATCTAACTTTTGAGCAACTCTTCTTGCATCATCTACAGCTGAAAGTGAACAACACCCACCTTCTCTTTCTTCATATTCCTTATCTTCTTGCCATATTTGCATAGTAACGCCAATTACATCATATCCCTGTTTTTTTAAAAGGTAAGCAGCAACGGAGCTATCAACTCCGCCACTCATACCTATAACAACCTTTTTCTTTGTCACAAAATCACCACTTTAATATTATTCTTCACCGTGAACATGTTCATGTATATCATGAGAATGTTCTTTCATATCCCAAGGTTCTAATCCTTGTCTTTGTCTATAATCATTTATAGCTTTGTGTATAGCTTCCTCAGCTAGTACTGAACAGTGCATTTTAACTGGTGGAAGACCATCTAAAGCTTCTGCAACAGCTTTATTTGATAATTCCCATGCTTCTTCTACAGTTTTTCCTTTGATAAGTTCTGTAGCCATACTTGATGAAGCTACTGCTGAACCACAACCATAAGTTTCAAATTTAACATCTTCTATTATGTCATTTTCTATTTTAAGATATATTCTCATTATATCTCCACATTTAGCATTACCAACTTCTCCAATGCCGTTAGCATCTTTTATTTCTCCTACATTTCTTGGATTTTTGAAATGATCCATAACTTTTTCACTATATATCATGATTAATTCTCTCCTTCTAATTCTCTTAAATGATTTTTCCAAAGTGGTGACATACTTCTTAATCTTTCGATTATTGGTGGCACCTTTTCTAATACATATTTAACGTCTTCCTCTGTTGTTCCTTCTCCTAAGCTTAATCTTAAAGAGCCGTGAGCTATTTCATGAGGTAAGCCTATTGCTAATAAAACATGAGATGGGTCTAATGAGCCTGATGTACAAGCACTTCCACTTGAACCACAAATTCCATCAAAATCTAATGAAAGTAAAATACTTTCTCCTTCAATAAATTCAAAACACACATTAACGTTTCCTGGTAATCTCTTGCTACCATCTTTTGGTCCATTTAATCTTGTATATGGTACCTTTAATAATCCTTCTATTAATTCATCTCTTAATTTAGATATTTTGCTTATATGCTCATCTAAATTTTCTCCTGCCATTTCCATAGCTTTTCCTAAACCAACTATTGCAGGAATATTTTCAGTACCAGCTCTTCTAGCTCTTTCTTGACCGCCACCATGTATTAAGTTATCTATTCTTATACCTTTTCTTATATATAAAGCTCCGATTCCTTTTGGTCCATAAACCTTATGTCCAGCTAAAGAAAGTAAATCAATATTCATATCCTTAACGTCTATTTTAACGTTACCTACAGCTTGAACTGCATCTGTATGGAATATTACTTTTCTTTCTCTACATATCTTACCGATTTCTTTAACAGGTTCTATAGTTCCTATTTCATTGTTAGCAAACATTATAGAAACTAAAATAGTTTTATCTGTTATAGCATTTTTTAATTCTTCTAAATCTACAAAGCCTTCTTCATTTACATCTAAATAAGTTACTTCAAAACCTTGCTTTTCAAGCCATTGGCAAGTATGTAAAACAGCATGATGTTCAATTTTTGTAGTTATTATGTGGTTTCCTTTATTCTTATGAGCAAATGCTATTCCTTTTATTGCCCAGTTATCAGCCTCTGAACCACCACCTGTAAAGTATATTTCGTTTGGTTCTGCATTTAAAACTTTAGCAACTTTTTCTCTTGCCTTATCTACAGCCATTCTTGATTCTCTTGAAACTCCGTAAAATGCTGATGGATTTCCAAACTTATTTGTGAAATATGGTAACATCTCCTCTAATACTTCAGGTTTAACATATGTAGTTGCTGAGTAGTCCATATAAACAACTCTATTATTCATCTTCTTCACTCCTACTAACAATTTTTAAAGCTTCATTTTTTTCTTTCATAGCTTTATAATCTTCTACTATATCTTTAAGTGTTACTGAGTTAGTAACCTCGTCTATACTTGTTTTTATTTTTTTCCATAAAAGTCTAGTTGCACAACAATCAATATTATTGCAAGTTACTCCATCTAAACAGTCTGATATTTCTATAGGTCCTTCTAAAACTTCTATAATATCTGAAACTGTTATATCTTGTGGTTCTCTATTTAAAATATATCCTCCCTGAGCACCCCTAATACTTTTTATAAGTTTAGCTTTTCTCAAAGAACTAAATAATTGTTCTAAATAGTATTCAGATATATTTTGTCTTTGCGATATTGACTTTATTGACACAGGTGACCCACCATAATGTATAGCTAAATCAACCATTGCTTTTACGCCATATCTTCCTTTGGTAGATAATTTCATTTAATCACCTCTAAATCTGACTAATTCGATGTACTTTATGTGATTATAATATCAAAACCGAGTAAATTTGTCAACAATAATCTTTACATAAATTAAAGTAATTTTTCATTTTATTTCATAGATTTTTCTAGGATTTTTTTATTTTATCCCAGTATGTTTTTATGCTATTTTCATATTTATTTTCTTTAGCTTTATAATATATTTTATCTTTTATATTATTTGGCATATAATTTTGTTTTACATAGCTATTTTCATAATCATGAGGATATAAATATCCAGAAATACCTAAAGACTTTGCTCCATTATAATGAGCATCTTTTAAATTATCTGGCATATCTAAAATATTTATTTTCTCCAAATCATTTAAAGCCTCTTCAATAGCTAAATAGGCACTATTTGATTTTGGAAGAGTTGATAAATAAATAACAAGTTCTGATAATATTATTCTAGCCTCTGGCATTCCAACTTTTAATGCAAGGTCTATTCCGTTATTTACAATACTTAAAGCATTTGGATGTGCAAGACCAATATCCTCTGCAACTATTACAGCTAATCTTCTTATAACAGAATCCATATGTCCCCCTTTAAGAAGCCTAGCTAAATAATGGATGGCTGCATTTTCATCGCTACCTCTTATACTTTTTTGAAGGGCACTTAATAAATTATAATAATAATCTCCTGAAAAATCAGATTTTAAATTAGACTGCCCTAAGGATTCTATATATTTTTCACTTAAAATAATTTTATCTTTATTTTGAGACTTAATAGCTAATTCTAAAATTGTATATGCCTTTCTAAGGTCTCCACTAGATATTTCTCCAATATATTTCAAAGCATTACTAGAAACTGAAATTTTATATCCTTCTTTTTTTAACTTTTCTAGAGTATTTTCTAGAGATAAAACTATATCTTCATTATCTATTTCATTAAATTTAAATATAGTACATCTACTTAAAATAGCTCTATGAATAGCAAAGTATGGATTTTCTGTTGTACTTGCTATTAAAGTTATTCTTCCATCCTCTATAAACTCTAAAAGTGCCTGTTGTTGTTTTTTATTAAAATGTTGAAGCTCATCTATGTATAATATTACTCCATTGAAATTTAATAAATTATCAATGTCATTAGTTATGTTTTGTATATCTTTTATAGAGGCCGTAGTTGCATTTATTTTATAAAATTTTTTATCTGTATAATTTGAAATTATATTAGCTAAAGTTGTTTTTCCAACTCCTGGTGGACCATAAAAAATACAATTCATTATATTTTTATTTTTTATAAGTTTATTTAAGGGAGCTCCCTCTCCTAAGATATGTTTTTGACCAACAATATCTTCTAATTTTTTAGGACGCATAACTTCTGCTAAAGGTATCAAACTATTCAATTATTAAGATTTTAAAAATCTTAATAATCTTCCTCCCTTCTCTTTAATAAAAAATAATTCTTTATTCTATCTTTTTACTTTTTAAATATATTATACTAAATAAAATTCCATAATAAAAAGGGTCTATAAAAAATTATTAAAATCTTTTAAAATAATCTTTTTAATAAAAGAAATTTTAGCTCATTATATCTTTATACCTCTTAATAAAAACTAGTTTTAATATAAAAATTAAGGCATCTAAAGTTTTAAAAATCATTTCACTTTAGATACCTTAAATTTTAAATAAGTTTTTTACTGAAAATATTCTCTAAATTTAATTGAGATACTCTTTTTTTAATTTCTTCTTTATCTATTGTATAAAGTCCTAATTCTTTCATTCTGTTAAAATAAACAGACCCTGCAAAAGTATATCTGTTTTTCTTTCCTTCTCTTGATTGTGATTCTTCATTAGCAAAAGCAATTATATCTCCTAATACTGTTGCTCTTGGTAAAATTAAATAAGGCATTCCTAGAACATGTCTTACAGAATTATATCCTGCTAATGTACCTGTAACTATAGCTTCTGTATGACCAACAAAAAGCCCTGATTTTTCACCTGCACAGAATAAATTACTAACTCCTTTAACCTTCATATTATCATCTCTTGGAGCTACTGATAGATATCTTATTGAATTTCCCTTTCCTCCTGCATAAGGGTCTACATATTTAGCATTTTCAAGTCCTTTTATCTTCCTAAGCTTTTCTAGAGGATAATAAGTTGTCATAAGTTTAGCATGACCTGTGTCTAGTAAAACTATATTTTCAGCAAACTCCTTTAAAGCATACTGTTGACAAACCTTTGCATTTAATTTTTCATAATTAACATCCTCTTTAGGAATTTTTAAAACTACACAGCCCTTTTCTTCAAGTTCATCTCGTATTTCCTTTGAAAGAGTTTCCTTTGCAAGTTTACAAGAACCACTAAAAGCTCCTAATTCATCTCCAACTCTTTCTCCCTGTATATCAAAAACACCACATCTAGCACTTATACTTATTCTTGGGCCAAAGGATGGACATCTTAAAATACACATTGAGCATCCATTTCCATATCTTAAACAGTTACCCATAGGTCCTGTAGAACCTGTTGTTTCAATAAATACATCCCCTTCATAATATTCTCCATCACTTGTATAAACTCCTAAAATTTTATCCTTATTCTGTTTTATATCAGTTATTCTTGAAATCATTTTACATTGAATACCCAAACTATCTACATATCTTTTAACTTCACCTTCAACTAAATTAACATCATAAAGCCAAGCATGTTCATGACCTGGAAATGGTATATCTTTATGTCTACTAACTTTATCTGTTATATTAATCAAATCTCCTCCACCCATAGCTATTAATTCTTCAGAAGCTGTATACCTTCCGTTATTTCTCATTATGCCTCCTACATTTCCAAGTCCTAAAAGAAGATCTGTCTTTTCAAAAAGAATTACTTCAGCTCCCATTTTTTTAGCTTCTATAGCTGCAGCAACTCCTGACCATCCACCACCTATAACAATAACCTTCATAAAAAAACTCCCTTCTATAAATTAATTTTACTAATTAAATAAATCTTCTATCTTCAAATATTTTTCTTGGGTCACTTTGAACTTTACAAAGTCTTTTAACTTTATGTCCTGCAAATCTAGCTGTACAACTTCCACAAACACCTTCTCCACAACACATTTTTGCATTATTACAACAAGAAACCATTGTAATGTTATCTTTTAATTCATCTAAAAACTCTATAAGCTTATAAGTTAAAATATCTGCTCCTGCACAATGAATTAAATCCCATTTATTTTCCTTAATAAACTTTTTAGCCTCTTCTGATATCTCGCCTTTATCTATTAAATTAACAGGTATATACTCAATATTGTACTCTTTCAAATATTCTTCTATATAAATATTCTTAAAAGGCGTATTATCTAAAAGCAAGGTAATATTATTCCCTTCTTTATGCAATTTCTTTAATACAGGCACAACTGGTGCAATTCCTATTCCTCTGCAAAGGACAAGAACCTCTTTGTTTCTAGTTTTTTCTATATTTTTAAGTCCAAAAACTCCATTAAAATAAGGTCCTCTTATAGTTATTTCGCCCTTAGCATGAGTATTTAAAAGTCTTTTAGTCTTTATTCCTCTAACCTCTATAAGTACTTTTATTATATTTTTATCAACATCTGACTCTAAGATAGATATAGGAACATCAAAAAATGGACTTTTATTAGTTCTAATAAATATAAATTTACCAACTCCAAGAAGGTCCATACAAAGTTTATGAGGTGCCTTAAATTCTATAAAAAGTAATCCTTCTTCAAGCTCTTTAGCCTCTATAACCTCACAATTAAAGGTTTTTCTTCCTTCCTTAGCAGAAAAACCATTACTTGCAAATTCCTCATATATACAAACACCCTTCCAATTTATACAATCACAAAAACACTTTTCATGTAATTGAGAGCAAAGTATACACTCACCTTCCTCTGCTAAATGGCAAGGACAAAATTCAGTTCCTGCATCTATACAATCAATTATTTCATAATCCATAAAGAGCCTCCCCTTTTAATTCTTACTATTAAAATATCCTAAATTACTTAGATTTGTTACAAAAATCCTATCTTTATATAATAAAAATAAAAGGTTTCATGAAAATAAATTATATTTCCATGAAACCTTAAAACTTAAGAATAATTTTCTTTTACATAGTTATAAATTTTTTCTGTAGTCTCCCATCTAGTGGGACAATTTAAAACTACTATTATTATATTTCTTCCATTAAGCTCTACAGAACTTACTAAACATTTTCCTGCTTGCCCTGTATATCCTGTTTTTCCTCCATTAGCTTCCTTAAGTCTCCAAAGCATCTTATTTATATTACTATATCCTCTTGTAAAGTTATATTTTGAAGAAGCAACTTCCTTTGTTCCAGATATTTCTCTAAAAAAAGGATTTTCCATAGCCTTTGACATTAAAAGAGCTAAATCATAAGCAGAAGAAAAATGCATCTGACTATCTAGTCCATGAGGAGATTGAAAATTAGAATCTTTAAGACCTAACATTTTAGCAAAATCATTCATTAATTTCGCAAAATTTTCAACACTTCCTCCAATATGTTCTGCAATAGCTATAGCAGCATCATTTCCAGACTTATACATAAGACCAAAAAGCAACTCTCTCATAGTTACTTTCTCACCTGCTCTAAAACCAACCTTAGACCCTCTAATACTAGCAGCTTCTTTAGATATTATAACCTCCTCTTCTAAGTTTGAATAATTTATAGCAACTAAAGCAGTTAATATTTTAGTTGTACTTGCCATAGGAACATTTTTAAAAGCATCCTTTTCATATAAAATCTTTTTATTTTTAGCATCATAGGCAATTGCAAAATGAGCTTCTGGAGTAATATCTTTACAAAGCTCTCCATTTCCATCTCTTATTTCCTTTTTATCTACTAAATTTTGATTTAAGTTATTATTACTTGCAAAAACAGTAAAATTAGAAAACATAGATATTATTATTAAAAAAAACATTAAAACTGAAATCTTTTTCCTCATAAAATATCTCTCCTTAAAATTAACTTTATATAAAATCCTCTCCTTTTATAATTCCAATTTATAAATTTAATAAACTAGTATATTTTTGGATAATTAAAGATATTATTGTCAATAATGTATAAAGGGCTAGGAGGTTTATAAAATGCTTAAATTTTTACTTTTGTTTTTATTATTAGTAATTTTAATAATCTTATTTATTCCAATTAATTTAAAAATAAAATTAGTTCTCTCTGAAGAAGATTTTAAGATTCACTTTTTTAAATTTGAAATACTCTCTTTAAATAAATTACTAGGCTCTCATAAAGAAAAAAAAGAAATATCAAAGAAGGATAATAACCATACTAAAATCAAAAAAATTTCTAAAAAGAAAAAAAGGCTTTTTAAAGCCCCTTCTAACAAAACTATACTTAAAATTATAAGCTTAGCAAGTAAAAGCAGATTTAAGCCTTCCTTAAAGCTTTTATTAGACCTTAATTTTTCTACAGAGGATGCTGCCTTAACTGCTATTTCTTATGGTGTTATTCACGAAATACTTGCAACTTTAAATATACTTTTAAACAAATTTTTTAAAATTAAAAACTTCTCAGGAAAAATCTCTCCTGAATTCAAAGATAAAAATTACTTATTTTTTCAAGCGCAAGGTATAATAACCATAAAATTTGCTCAAATTATATACATAGGATTTCTTTATTTATTAAACTTCAAGAAATTATAAATTTTATTTTACACTAGGAGGTTTTATTATTATGAATACAACTCACCCTATTGAAAATTTAATGGGTACAACAATGGAAAATTTAAGAAGCATGATAGATGTAAATACAGTAGTAGGAGATGCAATTGAAACTAAAGATGGAAGTTGCATAATTCCTATATCAAAAGTCTCCTTTGGTTTCGCTTCTGGAGGCTCTGACTTGCCAAATTTAGAAAGAGAAAAAGAACATAATAACTTTGCCTTTGGAGGAGGTTCTGGTGCTGGTGTTACAGTAAAACCTGTTGCTTTTTTAGTTCTTAAAGGAGACTCAGTAAGACTTTTACCAGTTAATCAAACTAATACTTATGACAGAATAGTAGATAATATTCCTCAAATAATTGAAATACTTAAAGATATGGGAAATAAAAAATGTAATAAAGAAAAGGAAGACTCTTGCTGTCCGTAGGCTTAATATAGCTAATTAACTAATTTAATAGTTTCTTAAGAACTTATTCTATATTGTTTTTATTATTTTTATAAAAACAATATAGAAACAAATTAATAAAACTCCATAATAAAACAACCAAAACCTAATACTCTTTACCTAATTAAGAAACTTTTTAAAAGTTAAATTGCTATTTTAATAAAAAAGGTAGAAAATAAATATTTATTTTCTACCTTTATAATTCCTCTTTTTCTTCAAAAAGTTCTATTGAGGGAAGTTCTTCTAAATCATTTAATGCAAAATGTCTTAAAAATTCATCAGTAGTTCCATAAAGTATTGGTCTTCCAGGAACTTCTAATCTTCCAGTTTCCTCAATTAAATTCTTTTCAATTAATCTTTGAAGTGCACTTTCACTTTTAACTCCTCTTATTTCATCTATTTCAACTCTAGTAATAGGCTGTTTATAGCATATAATAGCTAAGCTTTCCAAGGATGCTTGTGATAATGATTGTCTAACGTTCTTTTTTAATAACTTCTGCACATACTCACTATTTTTAGTTTTAGTAACCAACTGATATGTTCCATTTAATCCTATTATTTTTATTCCCCTTGAAGAATCTTCATTATATACTTTCATAAGTTCTTTAATTAACTCTTCAGTATAATTAATATCTCTATCTACAATTTTACAAATCTCTCTTAAAGCTAAGGGTTCTCCACTTACAAATAATAATGATTCTATAATAGATTTAATTTCTTCCTTTTTAGATATTTCACTAAACTCTATTTGATTTATATCACTCATTTAATATCACCTGTTCCATCATAATTTCCCCAAAGTTTTCATATTGAGTAACTTTAACTTCATTCCCCTTTATAAGTTCTAACATAGCCATAAAGGTTACAATAACCTCTAATTTACACTGACATGTTGAAACAAAGTCTGAAAATCTAATAATACTTTTTTCCTTTAATTTATCTCTTAAAAACTTTATTTTATCTGTTATCTTATATTTATCTACACTTATTTTTCTTTCCATAACATTTAAGTTTTGTTTTTCACCATACATTCTCATAAGATTATTATAAAGCTTATATAAATCAACCATAGTAATATTTTTTAAATAATCCTCATCACTCAAATTTTCATCAACTTCTACAGTAATAATTTCTGCTTTTTTTGTAAAAACCTCTCCTACTGAAAGTTCTCTTGATTTTAAGTATTCGCTAATCTTTTTAAATTTTTTATATTCTTTAAGCTTTTCTAATAAATCATTTTTAAGGTCCTCTTCACTAGGTTCTTCCTCTGCCTTCACTTTAGGAAGAAGAGATTTAGATTTTATTTCTATTAAAGTAGCTGCCATAACTATAAACTCTGAAGTTATCTCTAAGTCAAGCTCTTTCATTAAAGATATATATTCTAAATACTGTTTTGTAATTTCATGAATCTTTATTTCACTTATATTCATCTCATTTTTCTTAATTAAATGTAAAAGCAAATCAAAAGGTCCATCAAAATTTTTAAGCTTTATAATTGGCATTTCCATGGTCTATTTCTCCTAATATTCAAAACTTCACATAATATCATAACAACTATAATAAAAAAAAACAACCAAAACAAATTTGTTTACTTTGGTTGCTTTTTTCTATATTTATATATTAAACTTTATTTTTCTTCTTTATTTTCCTCACCATTAAAGAAATTCTTAACCTTAAATTTAACACTATCTAAAACTCCACCCTTTTTCATATCTCTATCAGAATAAATAGAAACTTTTCCTAAAAGTTCTCCATTTAAATAGTATTCACATCTTCCTATAGTTTCAAACTCTTTTACTTTATTTTTTCCTTCATCTAAAACTATTTTCTTCTCTATCTTATCACTCATTCCTCTTGGGTAAACTAAGCTTAAATCTTCTTTAGCTTTACCAATCACAAATTTTTCTCCTGTTTTACTCATAGAAATCTTTTCAATTTCTTGGTCCTTTTTAGCTACTTCTTTGCTTTCAAATTTAGAAAATCCATAATTCATAAGCATACTAGCATCTCTATTTCTAACTTTATAAGTAGGTGCTCCCATAATTACAGATAACATTCTAACGCCATCTCTAGTTGCAGTAGCTGAAATACAATACTTTGCCTCATTAGTAAAACCTGTTTTTAAACCATCACACCCTTTAAAAAATCTAACTAATTTATTATGATTTACAAGTTCAATAGGAGTTTTTCTTCCCTCTGATACAGTTTCCATATAAGTTCCTGTATATTTTAATATAGTTGAATGTTTTAAAAGTTCCCTAGACATTATAGAAATATCATAAGCTGTTGATAAATGACCTTCAACAGGAAGTCCTGTGCAGTTTTTAAAAGTTGTATTATTCATACCAAGTTCTTTAGCTCTTTTATTCATCATTTCAACAAAAGCACTTTCACTTCCACCTAAATACTCAGCCATAGCAACTGCAGCATCATTTCCAGAAGCTATTCCTATACCTTTTATTATTTCCTCCACA
This sequence comes from Clostridium sp. TJA032, assembly GCF_058310275.1. Classification (NCBI taxonomy): domain Bacteria; kingdom Bacillati; phylum Bacillota; class Clostridia; order Eubacteriales; family Clostridiaceae; genus Clostridium; species Clostridium sp. TJA032. Next base: position 1,106,284 of record NZ_JBZEFB010000001.1, read on the forward strand.
GTTCTCACTTCACCTACATCTAAAAGCATAGTGCTTCCACCCATTTTTTTAGCTGTTTCACTTACTGTTATTTTGTCTGAAAGCTTTATTTCTCCATTATCTACTTTTTCCATAGCAAGTAACATTGTCATTATTTTAGTTACAGAGGCTGGAGCAAATTTTTCATTAGCATTTTTTTCATAAATTATTTTTCCTGTGCTAGCCTCCATAAGTATAGCTGACCTAGCTTCTACATCTATTGCTTCTTCAGCTTTTACGTTTATAGAAAAAATTAAGTTAAATAATGATATAAGTATTGCAAATATCCCTATTTGTTTTTTATATTTTTTCATAACATCTTCTCCTTTCTAACTTATTTTTTCCTAAAACATATAAATTATAAGCAAAAAGAAAAAGTTATCTTATACAAAAAGTATAAGATAACTTTTTACCTAAATAAAATTTATTTAATTATGTCATAAATTAAAGGCAATTCTTTTACTGAATCTGATATTTCATAATTTTCTAGGATTCCTTCTATAGCTTTTTTACCCTTTTCTTCATCATCAGCATGAATATAAGCTATTATATCACCTTCATTAACTTTATCTCCTCTTTTCTTTTGAAGAACAATACCAACAGCTAAATCTATAACACTTTCTTTAGTTGCTCTTCCTGCTCCAAGTTCCATAGCAACTAATCCAATATTTTCTGCATGTATTTTACCTACAACGCCAGATTTAGTTGCCTTAACTGGAATTACGTATTTAGCATTATGGAAGTTTGCTGTATCATCAATAACTGAAGCATCTCCTCCTTGAGCCTTTACAAACTCTTTTAGCTTTTCAATAGCTTTTCCTGATTTTATAGTTTCCATTAACATTTCTCTTGCTTCATCAGTATTCTTAGCTGCTCCTGCTAAAACTACCATATTGCTTCCAAGAGTTAAGCATAATTCTAAAAGGTCCTTAGGTCCATTACCTTTTAAAGTTTCTATAGCTTCTTTAACCTCTAAGGCATTTCCTACTGCAAATCCTAAAGGTTGATCCATATCAGAAATTATAGCCACAGTATTTCTTCCAACATGTTTTCCTATTTCAACCATTTCAGTTGCAAGTTCTCTAGCAGCCTCTGGTGTTTTCATAAAGGCTCCATCTCCAACTTTAACGTCTAAAACTATTGCATCAGCACCTGCTGCTATTTTTTTACTCATAATACTTGAAGCTATTAAAGATACATTATCAACAGTTCCTGTAACATCTCTTAAAGCATAAAGTTTTTTATCAGCTGGAGCTAAATCTCCAGTTTGTCCACCTACTGCTAATTTTATTTTGTTAACATTATTTATAAACTCTTCCTTAGTCATCTCTACTGAAAAACCATCAAAACTCTCTAACTTATCTATAGTACCTCCAGTATGACCAAGTCCTCTTCCTGACATTTTCGCTACAGGAATTCCTAAAGAAGCAACCATAGGTCCTAATACTAAAGTTGTAGTATCTCCAACTCCCCCTGTTGAATGCTTGTCTACCTTTATTCCTTTTATTTCACTTAAATCTAATATATCTCCTGAATTAACCATAGCCATAGTTAAATCTGATGTCTCTCTTTTATTCATTTTTTGAAAGTATATAGCCATAAGTAAAGCTGCTACTTGATAATCTGGTATTTCTCCTTTTGTGTATTTATCAACAAAGAAATCAATCTCTTCTTTGCTTAATTCTCCACCATTTCTCTTTTTTAAAATTAAATCATACATTCTCATAAGTTTTTTCCTCCATATCATCAAAATGTGATAACCTTTTCATAATTTTATTTTAACAAAGGCACTTATTATTTACAAGTATTTTTCCAATACACTTATTGCAATTTCTTAAAATTTTTTATATTTTATAAATAAATTAGTAAAATATATTCCTTATTTATTTTTATTTATAACAAAAATAAAATTATATAAATTCTAAAAAGAAAAGACTTTAATAGTCTTTTCTTATATAACTATGCTCTTGGATGAGCCTTTTTATATATATTGTTAATTTTTTCATTATTAATAATATCATAATACATATCTATATATGTCATAACTTGATTTCCTAATAATTCTTGAACTACCTTAGCATTAGCTCCATTTTGTAATAAATGCACTGCAAAAGAATGTCTAAAAGTATTTAAATTTATATCTTTACCTATATTAGCAATAACAGCATATTCCTTTACAATTCTCCAAACTCCCTGTCTAGTTATAGGCTCACCACTCATATTTAAAAATAATTTGTCTGACCCCTTAGAATTCTCTTCTCTAACAACTATATATCTTTTTAAGGATTCTTTAGCTTCTTTTCCAATTGGAATAATTCTTTCATAGCCTCTGCTATCTTTACAATTTACATAGTATGAATCTAAATTTACATCTTCAACCTTTAAAGATATAAGTTCTGAAACTTTCATTCCTGTAGCATACATAAGTTCTAATAAGGCCTTATCCCTTATACCTTTTTCTGTTAAAACATTAGTTGAATTCATTATTTTATTTATTTCATCAACAGTTAAAACTAAAGGCTTTTTCTTTTCTACTCTCTCTCTTTTTATAGATAAATCAGGAACTCTTTTTAAATATTCCTCTGCCACTAAAAAGTTATAAAAATTTCTTAAAGATATTACTGTTCTTTGAATTGATGATTGAGACTTGCTACTCTCCTTTAGATATTGTACATAAGATATTAAAGGATAAGAATCCTCATTTACCTTAAGTCCCTTTTCTTCTACAAAATCTAAATACATAGAAACATCTGTAATGTATGCACTTACGGTATTCTTTCTCTTTCCTATTGATTCTAGATATACTTCGTATTTGCTTACTAAATCTTTCATATTAACTCCTAACCAAAATGTTATTACATAATTATTTATATTACAGAAATCATCTACTAATTACTAATCTTATTAAATTAGGTGATATATATGTTTCAATTAATATTCCACATATTATAATAAGACTTAAAACCCCTTGAAAATTTAAATATGTTTTATTTACATCTAGTTTAATTCTATCTCTAGAATAACCACTTTTTAATTTTGTTACAGAATGTCTTATTGCAAAAACACTAATTAACATTATAGTAGGAATAAAAATTAAATTTTGAAATATCAATCCAGATAAAACTAATGCTATACCACTTCCTCCTAAAATGCTAACTATTAAAGAAAATGTAAAACCAATAACATATCCTTTAGCTAAATTTATCATAAGTATTATAGGAGTTCCTATAGATACATATCCTAACAATATTATTATTAAAACCATAGGTATTGTGCTTTTTATACTATTTATTAATATACTTAAATAAGATACTTCATTCTTCCCTAAAAAGTCTAAAAAGTTATTAAAATAATTTGTTATTTCAACCTTATTAAGATCACTCATATAATAAACTGTATAAGACCCTAAAACTATTCCTACTAATAAAAATAATAGTACCCATAAAAAAGTTATTTTATTTTCTCTTAGAGATTCTAAAATTCCATTTAAAAATCTTTTCATAATTAGCTCCCCCTTTACTTGTTTAATAAAGAATATGATTAACATAATAAAAAGATACTTAAAACTTTAAAATTTACAAAAAAAATAAGAACTAAAATTTATTATTTTAATTCTTATTAAAAAAATCCTGTAATGTAAAATATAAAATCATAAAAGTATAAATAAAAAAACACTCTTTTCCTAGAATAAAATCTAGTAAAGAGTGTTTTTTATTAACTTACCTTATTTTTAAGTCTTAATTTATCTGCAACCATAGCTATAAATTCACTATTAGTAGGTTTACCTTTGTCATTATGAATAGTATGTCCAAATATTTTATTTATAGCTTCTATTTGTCCTCTTCCCCAAGCTACCTCTATAGCATGTCTTATAGCTCTTTCAACTCTACTTGCAGTAGTATTATATTTCTTTGCTATTGAAGGATATAATTCTTTTGTTATAGCAGATAATAACTCCATATCATTTACAACCATAGTTATAGCTTCTCTTAAATACATATATCCTTTTATGTGAGCAGGAACACCAATTTCATGAATTATACTAGTTATTTCAACTTCTAAATCCATAGGTTCTTTGTTTTCCTCTGAAGAAGAACTTTCACTTTTTGTTCCTTCTACAACACTTATACTTGGCTTAGCTGTAGAATTTTCCTCTGATATTGTACTATTAAACATCTGTCTTATTCTTTCTGTAAATACATCCATATCAAAAGGTTTTACAACATAATAATCTGCTCCTAAAGTTATAGCTCTTTGAGTTATTTTATCTTGTCCTACCGCTGATAAAACTATCACTCTAGGATTCTTCTCAAGACCTAAGGAATTAATTCTTTCAAGAACTCCTAATCCATCTAAATGTGGCATGATTATATCTAATACAACTAAATCTGGTTGTTTTTCCTCTATAAGTTTTAAAGCCTCTAATCCATCTTTTGCAATTCCTGTAACAACAATATCTCTTTGACTTAATAAATAGTCATTTAAAATATTGCAAAATTCTTTGTTATCATCAGCAATTAATACAGATATTTTTGATTCCTTCATGCTTTTCTCTCCTTAACAAACTTTATATATCCATTTTTTTACAATTATTTTTACTTAACTATATTCGACAAATCTTAAAAATTTCCTTCTAAAAAAAATAAATACTAGAAAATTCATTTAATTTTCTAGTATTTATTATAACACATATTTACATTAATCACACTTATTTTATATTATATAATTTTTGCATCTTTTAACATCCATTCTATATATATTCCATATCCTAAGTCTGGTTTATTCACTAAAACATGTGTTACAGCTCCAACTATTTTATCCTTTTGTATTATAGGACTTCCACTCATTCCTTGAACAATTCCACCTGTTTTCTTTAATAAGGTTTCATCTGTTATTTTAATTACCATACTTTTTGTACTTACACTATCTTGCTTTGTAAGCTTTACTATTTCAATATCATAAAACTTTGGCCCTTCATTATCTATAGTTGTTATTATTTTTGCAGGACCTACTTCTATATCTTCCTTCCAGCCAACTTTATATTTTTTATTTATATTATTTTTTAAATTATAAAAATTTATATTACCAAATATTCCACATTCAGTATTTATATTAACATCACCTAAAGCTTTCTTATCACTAGAAAATATACCTCTTAATTCTCCAGGACTTCCTTTTTCCCCCTTCTTAATGCTTATTATAGAAGAATTTAAAAGTTCTCCATTTTTTATTTGAAATATTTTTTCTGTCTCACTATCTGTTATAGGATGACCTATTGCACCATATTTCCCACTTTCTTCATGATAAAATGTTAAGGTTCCAATTCCTGCTGTGGAATCTCTAACCCACAATCCTATTTTATAATCACCCTTTTTATTTTTAAGCAAATTAATTTTTTTGTTTATTATATTTCCATTTCGCTCTAAAAGAATATCTATACTTTCTAATTCATTTTCATTTATCCTTTTTGATAAATCCTTTGAACTTTTAATTTTTTTTCCATTTATACTTATAAGTCTATCACCAATTTCTATTCCTCCACTTTTCGCAGGACTTTCCATATCACCCTTTTTAGTGTTTATCTCTGAATAACCAACAGCTAAAACACCCTCTGTAGAAACTCTAACACCTACAGGATTTCCACCTAAGGATAGTTCTATATCTTTTTTGTCTTGCTTGCTATTTACAAGGGCTATACCATATCTATTTTTAAATCTTTCATCTTTACTACTCTTTGAATTTAAAGAATAGAAAGTATCACTACTTGCAAAAGTATTATTACTTTTAAAATAATCCCTTACAAATATCACAGAGGATAAAAGCAATATTAAAGCCATCATTATTATTGATATACTCTTTATTCTTTTGTTTATATTTTTCATTAAATATCTCCTCCTTTTCTATTCTTAATTTGCCCCTTTCAAAAAATAATATCCTGTATTAACTTTGTTATTCTAGCCAAATCAATTTAAAATATACTAAAATTCTCATATTAGTTTTAAAATAAAAAAAAATAGAACTGTTTAACAGTTCTATTTTGCATAAAAATTAAATTTATTATGTATTAAAATTTCTAATAGTTTCTTTTTTTCTATTAGCTAAATCTATCATTTCTTTTGCACTTAACAAGGTGTTATTAGTCATTTCAACTCCACCTAACATTTTTCCAACCTCTTTTATCTTTTCCTCATAAGTTATAGGTTCAACCTTTGAAAAAGTTTTATCATCTACAACTTTTTTTCTAACCATATAATGATTATCTGACATACTTGCTATTTGAGGAAGATGAGTTATGCAAAATACTTGATGTTTTATAGAAATTTCATACATCTTCTCTCCAACAGATTGTGCAATTCTTCCACTTATTCCTGTATCAATTTCATCAAATATAACAGTAGGTATTTTATCTTTATCTATAAATACAGCTTTTAAAGCTAGCATTATTCTTGATAACTCTCCTCCTGAAACTATCTTTTCCATAGGCTTTAAAGGCTCTCCTGGATTTGTTGAAATTAAAAATTGCACCTTATCTTTTCCTCTTATATTAAATTCATCCTCTTCAATAAGAACTTCAAACTTACATTTTCCTAAGCCTACATAAGAAAGTTCTTCATGAATTTTATCTTCTAAAACCTTTGAAATTTCAATTCTTTTATCATGTATATCTTTAGATATTTCTTCTAAAGATATTAAAATTTCATTCTTTTCCTTTAAAAGTTCTTCAATTATTTTTTCTGAATTTTTAATATTATTTATTTGAGAAGAAATATCCTCTTTATATTTTAATATTTCGTCTATGCTACTTCCATATTTTTTCTTTAGAGAAGCTATTTTAAACATACGACTATTTATCTCTTCTAATTCATTGCCATCGTATACACTTTCATCACATATATCTCTAAGTTCTATTGATATTTCTTGAAGCTCGTAATACATTTCCATTATTTTAGAATTTATATTTTTAATTTTTTCCAAATGATTTTCAACATTTGAAAGCTCCCTATTTACAACTGATAAAGAATCAATTATTCCATTATTTTCTGAGCCACTTAATAAACTATAAGATACTCCAAGAGAATTTTTTATTTTTTCTGCATTAGATAAAATATTAAACCTTTCAGTTAATTCCTCTTCCTCTGAAGATTTAAGCTTAGCTTCTTCAATTTCTTTAAATTGATATTCTAAATAATCTAAAAGCTTATCATCTTTTCCCTCATTGTTTAATTCATTTATTTTCTTTTCTATCTCTTTAAGTTCTAAAAATTTTTTACTATATCTTTTTAAACTTTCATTTAAATTAAAATCACCAAAATCATCTAAATATATTATATGCTTTTCTTTATTTAATAAATTTTGATTATTATGTTGACCATGTATATCAAGAAGAGTTGAACTTATTTTTTTCAATGCTGATAAAATAACACTTCTACCATTAACTTTTATACTATTTCTTCCATTTATAAAAGTTTCCCTAGAAATTATTAAAGTATCATCATACTCTATTTCTAAATCATCTAAAATTTCTTTAAGCCTCTCATTATCATCTATTGAAAATATAGCCTCTACAAAAGTTTTTTCTTCTCCTGTTCTTATTAAATCCTTATTAAACTTGCTTCCTTGAACATAATTTATAGCATCTATAAGAATAGACTTACCTGCACCTGTTTCTCCCGATAAAATAGTAAATCCTTCTTTAAAATCTAAAGATGCCTTCTCTATCAAAGCAAAATTTTTAATAGTTAATTGTAAAAGCATACTCCTCCTCCTTTTAAATTTAACCTTCTATCATTTCTAAAATTCTAGAAACTAGAGTTTCTGCTTTTTCTAAGCTTCTAACTAAAATAAATATAGTATTATCCCCTGCTATAGTTCCTGCAATATCCCCTAAATGCAAGGTATCTATAGCTTCAGCAGCAGCTGAAGCGGAACCTGATATAGTCTTAACAACTACAACCTTATCAACATTTTCAACTGAAGTTACAGTATTAGCTAAAATATTACTAAGTCTATCTACCATTTCATTTTTTTCTTCTTCTATAATGGTATATCTATAATTTCCTTTATTATCTTGTTTTTTTACAAGTTTTAAATTTTTTATATCTCTAGATACTGTAGCTTGAGTTACATCAAACCCAGCTTTTTTTAGTTCCTCAGCTAACTCCTCTTGTGTTTCTATTGCTCTTGATTTTATAATTTCAATTATCTTAGAATGTCTCTTAGATTTCATCTTCAAATCACCTTCATAACATTTATTCTATCTTAAATAATTTTTTCCTTAGTACTTTAAAATAACTTTTATTATCAAATGAAATTATTCTAAAAAACTCTTTTGCTTTTTTTATTAAAACTTCATTATGTTTTTCTAATTTTAAGGCCTTTTGTCCATCTATTGTAACAAAGACATCTGCTTCATGAATAAGAGGTTTAACTCTTACTTCATTATTGCCATCTATTATCATAGGTCTTGAATTAGGCGTATGAGGACATATAGGAACTATAGATATAATCTGCAAATCAGGCATTATAAGTGGACCTCCTGCTGAAAAAGAATAGGCTGTTGACCCAACTGGAGTAGATATTATAACTCCATCTCCTTTAAATGTAGCATAAAGCTCTCCATTTATAAAAACTTCATACTTAGTCATCCTAGATAAAGTTCCTCTTGCAACAACTATATCATTTAAAGCTCTCTCTTCTTTAAAATCTGCTCCTTCTATTTCACAAAGTAAAAGCATTCTTTCTTCAATTTTATATTTTCCTTCTTTTATTTTAATCAAAGCTTCTTCTAACTCATTTATTTCTGCTGTAACTAAAAATCCTAAATTACCAATGTTAATTCCTAAAATAGGAGCATTTATATACTTAGAAAATTTTCTAGCTACACCTAAGATAGTTCCATCTCCCCCTAGAACTATCAAAATATCTAAATTAATAAGCTCCTTAAAATCTCCTTTATAAAATTGGTCTATAATAATTATCTCTTCTGGCTTTAAATACTCTCTAATCTTTAAAAGAACTAAGTTTAAAATTTTTTTCTCTTTATCCTTCTCTTTGTTTATTATAATTCCTATATTTTTCATACAAAAAAAACACACCTTTACTTTAAAACTTTGAAGTTCTCTCTAAAGTAATTAGAAATTAAATCTTAACTAATTATTTTTATAAATTACTATGAGATTTCTCCACAACCTCGTCTATAACCTTATAATCAAAGTCTTTCTTTTCCTTACCTTTCTTTAGGTAAATTAAATATTCTATATTCCCCTCAGGTCCTTTTATAGGAGAAAAATCTAATCCTAATATCTCTAAGTTATTGTTTAAAGAAAAATCAACTATTTTCTTTATTACTTCCTTATGAGTAGAAGCCTCTCTTACAACACCTTTTTTCCCAACTTTTTCTCTTCCTGCTTCAAATTGAGGTTTTATAAGGGCCATAACCTCTCCATCATCTTTTAAAAGATTAAGAACAGCTGGTAAAACAGTAGTTAAAGATATAAAGGACACATCTATTGATGCAAAATCACAAAGCTCTCCAATTTGCTCTAAAGTTACATATCTTACATTTGTTCTTTCCATACAAACAACCCTAGGGTCCACTCTAAGTTTCCAAGCAAATTGACCATATCCTACATCTATAGCAAATACCTTTGAAGCTCCATTTTGTAGCATACAATCTGTAAATCCTCCTGTAGAAGCTCCAATGTCTAAACACTTTTTATCCTTTAAGTTTATTGAAAAACTTTTAATAGCCTTATCAAGTTTAAATCCGCCTCTACTTACAAAGGGTAACTTTTCTCCTCTAAAAATTATATTTGAACTTACAGGAACTTTTTCACCAGCTTTATCGACTCTTTTTTCTCCTATAAAAACCATACCAGCCATTATATATCTTTTAGCTTTTTCTCTTGACTCTGCTATTCCCTGTTCTACAAGAAGTACATCTAGTCTTTCTTTTTTTTCTTTTTTCTCTGTCATAATTTTCTCCTTTAAAGTAATTCAACTAATGTGTTTTTTATTCCTTCTGGGTCTAATCCATTTATTTTATATAAAATATCTGGCTTTCCGTGCTCTATAAATTTATCCTCAAAGGCTAATATAGTAACCTCTTCTTTATGATTAATTTCATTTAAATACTCTAAGACTCCTTCTCCAAAACCACCTTTTTTAATATTATCCTCAACAGTTATAATTTTAAATTTATTTTTTGATAAAGTCTTTAATATATTTTTATCTATAGGTTTTATAAATGTAGCATTTATAACTAAAATATCTAATCCTTTTTCCTCTTTTAATTTTTCAGCAGCAATCATAGCATGTTGTACCATTTTTCCTGTAGCAATAATAGCTATTTTTTCTCCCTTTCTTACTTCTTCCCACTTACCATAATTTATTTCTTTTAAAGGCTCTAGATTATTATATATATCTCCTCCTCTAGGATATCTTATGGCTAAAGGAGCATTAAAGGTACTTGCCCAATTTAAAATAACTTTCATCTCATCTATACATTTAGGAGCTACAATTGTCATGTTAGGCATTGGAGATAAATATGAAATATCAAATATACCTTGATGTGTTTCTCCATCTTCTCCAACTAAACCGGCTCTATCTAAACAAAGAGTAACAGGTAACTTTTGTATGCAAACATCATGTAAAACTTGGTCATAAGCTCTTTGCAAGAAAGTTGAATAAACTGCAAAAAATGGTTTTAAACCCTCTGCTGACATTCCTGCTGCTAAGGTAACTGCATGTTGTTCAGCTATACCAACATCAAAGAATCTATTAGGAAATTCATTTCTAAATTCTTTTAATCCTGTTCCATCTGGCATAGCAGCAGTTATTGCAACAATTTTATCATTTTCTTTAGCTAAATTTATCATTTCTTCTCCAAAAGTCGATGAATAATTCCTACTTCCAAATTTTGAAACCACTCCTTTTTCAAGGTCAAAAGGAGATACTCCATGATATTTATTAGGATTTTCCTCTGCTAATTCATACCCTTTTCCTTTTTTAGTAATAGTATGTATTATAACAGGACCTTTTATTTTTTTTGCTATACCTAATACTTCATTTAATTCTTTAATATTATGTCCATCTACAGGACCAAAATATTTTATTCCTATATCTTCAAAATACATACTCTGTACTACAATTTTTTTAATTCCGTCTTTTAACTTAGAAAGAGAAGTCTTTACTCTTTTGCCTAAAGAAGTGGTATCTAGGGTAGAACCAATGTCTGATTTTAATTTATTATACCCCTCCCCCATTCTAAGTTTATTTAAATAGGTTGCAAGCCCTCCAACATTTTTACATATAGACATTTGATTATCATTTAATATTATTATTAAATTATCTTTTCTATATCCAATATCATTTAAGGCTTCTAAGGCCATACCACCTGTTAAGGCACCATCACCAATTACAGCTATAACCTTATTATTTTTACCAAGAATTTTTTGAGCTCTTGCCATACCTGCTGCTGCAGATAAAGATGTACTACTATGCCCTGTTGCAAAGAAATCATATTCACTTTCTGTTCTCTTTGGAAAACCACATAGTCCACCATATTGCCTCAAAGTTGAAAATTTATCTTTTCTTCCTGTTAAAACTTTATAGGCATAAGCTTGATGGCCTACATCCCAAATTATTCTATCTTCACTAAAATCAAAATTTTTAAATAAAGCAACAGTAAGGTCTACAACACCTAAATTTGAAGCAAAGTGTCCTCCTGTTTTTGAAATACTATAAATTAAAAATTCTCTCAAATCCTTAGCTAATTTTTCTAAATCCTTCTCATCTAAATCCCTTATCTCTTTAGGATCAGTTATTTTTTGTAGAATTTCACTCATTTAAACCAAATCCTTTATTAAAATTTTCTCTCTAAAAGTTTTATAGTTAATACCTTTAGAGGTTCTACATTACCTTCTATTTTATCTAAGATATCTATACATTCCCTAGTTATATCCACGCATTTTCTTTTGCACTCTTCTAATCCAAAAAGAGTTATATAATTATTTTTATTATTTCCTTGGTCCTTGTGAACATTCTTCCCTAAGTCTTTTGCATTTCCCACTACATCTAATATATCATCTTTTATTTGAAATGCTAAGCCTAACTTGTATCCAAATTCCTTTAAATTTTTAATATCTTCTTCTGAAGCCTTAGCTAAAATAGCCCCAGCCATTATAGAAGCCTTTATTAATTCTCCTGTTTTCTTAAGGTGCATATAATCTAACTCTTCTATTGATATTTCTTCTTTCTTTTCATTTATTATGTCAACTATTTGTCCACCAATCATTCCATCAGAACCAGAAGCATCCATAATAACTTTTGTTGCCTTTAAAGCATCTTTTCCTTCCTGTAAAGAATAATCAATTAAAACCTTCATAGCTTCATTTAAAAGTGCATCTCCTGCTAAAACTGCAATAGCTTCTCCAAAAACTTTATGATTAGTTGGCTGTCCCCTTCTTAAATCATCATCATCCATACAAGGTAAATCATCATGTATTAAAGAATACGTATGTATCATCTCCATCGCCATAGCAGGTTTTAATATTTTTTTATAATCTTCTTTATAAATATAATAAGTTAAAAGCATTAATATAGGTCTTATTCTTTTCCCTCCTACATTTATGCTATAAGCCATAGAATCATATAAAACCTTATTAAACTTTCTATTACAATTAAAATATTCTCTTAAAGACTCATCTATTTCTTCCTTTAAACTACTAATATTCATTATTATATCCTCCAAAGTCTTCTTCTTTACCATCTTCAACAACTTTTATCTTTCCCTCTAAGGTATTTAACTTTTTGTATAATTTATTAGCTATCTTTATTCCTTGTTCATAGGCCTTCATAGACTCTTCTAAAGTTAAATCTCCAAGTTCTAGCTGTTTTACGATTTCATTTAATTCATCAATCATACTTTCATAAGTATTTTCTTTTTTAGCCATCTTTAATTTTTGCTCCTTATTCATTAATATTTTTTATATCTATATAAACGGAACCGTCCTTCATTGTCACTTTTATATTGCTTTGTTTTTTTAATTCTTCAATCTCATATAAAACCTTACCCTTATTATCAGTTATTAATGAATAACCTCTTCCTAGGGTATTTAAAGGATTCAAACTTTGCAATAAGCTATTTAACTTAGCTAACTCATCCTTTGATTTTTCAATTTTAATTTTTCCTAAAATATTAAGCTTTTCTTCTAAAGAAATAATTTCTTTTCTTCTCTTTTCAAGTATATTTTTAGGGTTATTACTAATTAACTGCCTATTTAATATATCTAAATTATTTTTACTTTTTAAAATTTTTCTTTCTATAAGATTATATAAAAACATTTTTTTATTTTCTAAAGCTTTCTTCATATCTTCTAAAGAAGGAGAAACTATCTCTCCTGCAACTGATGGTGTAGCTGCTCTTACATCACTTACAAAATCACAAATAGTAAAATCAATTTCATGTCCAACAGCAGATACCGTAGGAATTTTACTATTAAATACTTCATAGGCTAATTCTTTATTATTAAAAGCCCAAAGTTCTTCAATAGAACCTCCTCCTCTGCCTAAAATTATAACATCTACTAAATTTTTATCATTAAAATATCTAATTCCATCAATTATTGACTCAGCAGCGCCCTCTCCTTGCACCTTTGCAGGATATAATATAATCTCTAAGGATTTATTTCTTCTTTTAATTACATTTATCATATCTCTTATAGCCGCACCAGTTTTTGCTGTAATTATACCTATTTTCTTTGGAAAAGCAGGTAATTCTCTTTTATACGCTTCGTCAAAAATTCCTTCTTCTCTAAGTTCTTTTTTTAATCTATGAAATTCCTCAAAAAGTTCTCCAACTCCAGCTTTTTTTATATTTTCACAATAAAGTTGGTAATTTCCTTCCTTTTGGTAAACACCTAATCTAGCCTTTATTTCTACCTTCATTCCTTCTTCTAGTCTAAAATCTAAATTAACTGCATTATTTTTAAACATAATGCAGTTAATTTTGCTATTTTCATCCTTCAATGAAAAATAAATATGACCACTTGAATGGAATTTTAAATTAGATATTTCACCTTTGACATTAAGATTTTTTAATATAAAGTCATTCTCAACTAACTTCTTAAGATAGTTATTAACTTCAAAAACAGATAATGTCTTTAGCTTCATTCTAATCTAACTCCTTACAAATATTTTTTAAAAGAAGAGTTGTGGTTAAAGAACCAACTCCTCCTGGAACTGGTGTAATAAAAGATGCCTTATTATAAACATCATCAAAATTAACATCTCCTGTTATTTTTCCATTTACTTCACTAGTTCCAACATCAACAACAATAGCTCCTTCTTTAATATAAGAAGAATCTATAAAATTAGCTCTTCCAATAGCTACTACTAATATATCCGCTCTCTTACAAACTTCTTGTAAATTCATTGTTTTTGAATGGCATAAAGTTACTGTAGCATCTTCACTTAAAAACATTTGAAAAAGAGGTTTTCCAACTATATTACTTCTTCCAACAATTACAACCTCTTTTCCTGAGATTTTAATATTATAAGCCTTTAAAAGAGTTATTACACTATTTGGAGTACATGGAATAAATGATTTTTCTCCCTTATAAAATCTACCTACGCTTACTTCAGACAAACAGTCTAAGTCTTTATCAGCACTTATTAAATTTGTTACTTCTTTTTCATTAATATGTTTTGGCAAAGGAAGTAAAAGCATTATTCCATCTACACTTTTATCTTTATTTAGTTCTTCTATTTTAAGCTTCAAAATTTCTTCTGAAACACCTTCATCTAATTTTACCTTTTCAAATTCTATTCCTAAATCTTTTGCTAATTTCTCTTGGAAGTTTTGGTAATATACTGAGCCTCCATCATCCCCAACTAGTATAGACGTTATTTTTAAAGATTTTCCTAAGTTTTTTAATTTATCTGTGTAATCTTTAATCTGCCCCTTTATGTCTATAGCTACTTTTTTTCCGCTTAAAATTTTATTCATTACCTTACCTCCAATTTTAAACTTAAAATAAAATTTAGACTACTTAATATTTTTATATATTTTATCTAAAACTCCATTTATGAATGAAACAGATTTACTATCTGAATATTTTTTACATAGTTCAATAGCTTCATTTATTGATACCTTCTCTGGTATATCTTCTACAAATAACATTTCATATGTAGCGATTCTTAAAATTGATAAATTAACCTTTGAAATTCTATTTAATTTCCATTTTACTAATTCACCTTCTATTAAAGAATCTAATTTTTCCTTATTTAATTCTATTCCTAGTAAAGATGATTTTATGTATGATAAATCTAAATCATCTTTATTAATTTCTTCATTTTCCATAAAGGAATCGAAAGTTTCTAAGGCAGTTTCTGATGTTATTTCCATTTGATAAGCTAATTGTAATAAATATTCTCTTGATTTTACTCTATTCATTATATCCTCCTATGTTTTAAAAATACTCTATTTAGTATTATTGTCTTAATTTATATTATTAATCATAAGTTAATGATTTAACACAAGGAAACACCCTCTGAAAACAGAGGGTGACTACTATTTTTTTAATATTTCATTTTTATCTTCTTCTTTTAAGATAATTATGTTTTGCACATATATGTTCACTAGTGCCACCTTAAGTCCAGTTATAGCTTCTACAGTCCTTCTTACGTTTTCCTGCACTTGAGAAACTACATCAGGTATCTTAACTCCATATTGAACAGTAACACCAATTTCAATAACTGCTTCACCATTCTCTACATTAACCTTAATGCCCTTACCTAAACTTTTCTTAGAAAATTTATGTCCTATTCCAGTGCTATTATTGTGATTTATCTCAAGTATTCCCTCTATCTCAGATGCAGCTATACCAGCAACTACACCGATAACTTCATCAGATATATTTACTATACCTAAGTTAGCTTCATCTCTATTCATTTCATTCATAAAGCTGAACCCTCCTACTAATCTTCACGAATCTTAATTAGTTATAGGTTCATTATAGCAAATAACTAATTACAATACAATTAATTATTTTTTTTCTATATCAACGTCATAAACTTTTGATACATTCATAACTATATCTTGAATTTCAACCATTTTTTCTTGAGTTAATTCTTCATCAGTTTTAACTACAACCTTTGCATTATCACCATCTATAAAGCATATTACATCTTCATAACCCTTACTTTTTATGCTAAGTTCTATTCTTGTTTCATAATCTCTTGCCATAGTTTTTTCAGTTAATTCTTTTTCTGCTTCTTCTTTTTGCTCCTCTGAAGTGTTTTTATCTTCTACAATAGCTTTTAAATTATCAATAGTTTTAGAATCCTTTTGCTCTCTTAAATTTCTTGATTCATAAAAATAATTTGATGTAGTTTCAGCTGCTTTTTCTTCATTTTCTCCAAAGGCTGTAGGAACTTCTCCCATACTTTCTTTAATTTGATTGTTAACTCTTGTTGCTAATACTCCAGTACAAACTATTAAAGCTAAAAGTGTTAAAATAATCCCTGCTTGTTTTTTATTCATAGTAAACCTCCTAAAATTTTAATTTTATTTTTTCATAGCCAATACATTTACCTTATCTACACTTATGTTATATAAGCTTGATATTGCTTTTGTTATTTCATACTTTATCTTGCTATCTTCTGCACCTTCTGCAACAACCATAACTCCTAAAACCTCTGGCTTTTCAGTTTTTAATATAACTGGTTCACTTCCACTTGAGCTATTTGACATAACTATTTTGTCTCCATCTGTTTCTTGAGAATTAACCCTTGTTCCTCCTTCACTATCAGTTTCCTCTGTTGTACTTTTTTGAGAAGAATTATCTACTGCTGGTACTTTTACTTCACTACTTTGAAAATTTATTACAACATCAACTTCTCCAACACCTTCTATTTTGCTTAATATCCTCTCTAAATCCTTTTCTTGTTTTTCTTGATAACCTAAAACTTCAGAGCCTTTTTCAATTTCATTTTCAACTTGCTGCTCACTAGATATATTTTCTAAATTTGTTTTCTCACTCTTAGATATATTGTTTACACCTGTAAAATATGACACAACTAAATAAATCATTATAATTAATAAAAGTAATATGATTAAATTTACAATGCTCTTTTCCTTAAAGAAAGATATAAACTTCTCTTTAAACCCTTTCACCCTTAAGTTCTACCTCCTTACTCATAAAATACATTTATATTTTCATTAGATATTTCAAGTTCCTTCTCAACAAATTTTTCAACCTTAGATAAAAAAGCATCTTTTTTCTCTTCTTTTTTTTCTAAATCATCTCCAATCTTTATTTTTTCTACCTTTTTTATCTTTTTATTATCTAAAACCTTAATATTAGCTTTTTTTATATTAAATTTAACTTCATCAAAACTAACCTCTCCTTCTAAGGAAACCAAAAATTCTTTTTCATAAAACTCATCCTTTAAAGCCTTTTCTAAATTATTCTCAATGCTCAATAAAATAGCTTTGTCATCATAAAAAGATTCTCTTTCTTCTTTAAAAGCCTCCCTTTCAATAGTATTTTTATAGCTAAAATCAAAATCTTTAACCTCATTATTAAAAGTTAAAAGATTAAGTATAGGTGCTAACATAACAGAAAGTATTATTAATGAAAAAGTAAACTTAACATGTTTTTTTATAGAAGAATTAGGTAAAATAATATGTGCAATAGAAACTATTACTACTACAATACAAAGAGTTGAAATCCAATTTTTTAAAAGCTCCACCTTACTCTATCCTCCTACAATAAAATTTCCTGCTGTAGCCATCATAGCTGCCATAATAAAGAACATTATACTTACGCTTATTATGCAAGACATTATCATAAATAAAGCCTCTCCTACAGTTTCTACGCTACTAGATATTTTTGAATCAACTACAGGCTCTATAACTGCTGAAGTTAGTTTAAAGCATATTGCCATAATCCCTATTTTTAATATTGGATAAATAACAATAATAATTAAAACTATTACTCCTAAAGATGTTATTACACTTTTCATAGCTAAAGAGTAGCCAGCTACAGTAGTTATAGCATCTGAAAAAGCCTTACCTACTATAGGAACAAAATTATCTACAGCAAATTTAACAGTTTTAACAGCAACTGCATCTAGGGTATCTGCAGTCATTCCTCTTAAAGTTAATATTCCAACAAATATTGTTAATATAAATCCTTGAGATATCATTATTACATGCTTTATAAACTTACACATTCTATCTATTTTAAATTCACTTGAAAGATTATTAACAAATTGTAAGGTAAAATAAGCTAAAATAAGTGGAAATAAGAAATATGTGTATATTCTAGGTGTTATAGAAACTGCTCCTAAAACTATAGGATCTATAGTAAGAGCTGAAGTTATTCCACCTGATGTTGCAATTAGCATTATAATAACTGGAATTATAACATTCATAAAATCAATAATTGAGAATAAAACTTCCTTTCCTAAATTAAGAGATATGAAAAAGCTTTTAGTAAGAAGCATAATAAGTAGTGCATAACAGGCAAAGAAAGCAATTTGAGTTACTCCTTCCTCAATATTAAAAGATTCCTGTAAATTTTTAAGTAATGCACTTAAAAGAGCAATTACTAATATAGAAGCAATAAACTTTAAAACTATTTTTATCTCCTTAAAAATATAACTAACTATAGATGCTCCTATTTTTTTTAATGTTATAGGGTCTTCTCCACTTTCTAAATAACTTTTTATATAATCCTTAGCAGTCATATCTCCTAAGATATCTTCTTCAGTTTCTAGATTATTTATATAGTCGTAAAACCTTTCTATTCTTGAATCATTATCTATTTTCTCCTTTGAACTCTCTAAACTATCCTTTGCTAAAACATTTAAATTAAAGCAAAATAAAAATATAAGAGATAATAATATTATGTTTGTTAACTTCTTCATAATTTAGCTCCTACATTATGCTTAAAATAGAGTTTAATATATTAGCCATTATTGGTATTGCTAATAATAAAATCATTACTTTTCCAGCAAATTCTATTTTTTTCCCTAATACACTTACCCCTGCATCATTACATATATAACTACAAAAAGTTGAAAGATATGCTATGGCAATAATTTTCATAACTATAGCTATATAAGAAGAGTCCATACCAGAATCTCTTGCAATATTTTGCATAAAAGCTACTATCTCATTTACATAGGGCATTATAAAAATAAAAATCATTATCCCTGCACATAATAAAATAAAAAGTGATAATGTACTTTTATTATCTTTTAACACCATATATAAAAATAAAGTTATAAGCGAAAAAGTTATTACCTGTATAATTACATCCATACTTAAAATCTAAGTAACCTAAAAGTTTTAAATACTTTTAAATTTCTTAAATATCCTCCTCCCCTTAAGTTTATTTTTAAATTTTAAAATAAAAACATTGATTTAACTGATGAAAATAATCTGCTTATAAGTTGGATCATCATAGTAAGAATAATTATTACTCCTACAATATTAGCAAGAGTTGCGTATTCTTTTTTCCCACTTTGCTCTAAGACCTTATCTAATATAACTAAAACTATTCCAACTCCTGCAATTTGAAAAATTAAAGATAAATCAGACATATAAACTTACCCCCTCTAAATTTAAATGTTAAAATTTAATACAAAAATATAGCTATCATGGCACCTAAAGAAACTCCTAAATATCTATAAACCTTAGTATTTTTGTTACATTCTTCCTCTGCAATTTTTAACTCCATATTAAGCTTTTCTTTAGCTAGGTTGAAAATTTTAACCTGACCTGAAATATTAGTTTCTCCTAAAGATTTTGAAAGGTCTAATAAGATTTCAAAGTCCTTAGGCTTAAGGTTCATTTTTTTCTTATGTTCATTTATACTTTCTTTAAAGGCCATATATACATTTTCTACTTGATTATTTTTTAATTTTAAAGAAATTTCATTAAATAATTCTTTTATAGGACTTTTAGATTTAATAGCTATATTTTCTATACTCTCTGGTAAAGGTGTGTAAGTATATGAAATATCATTTTCAAAATCAATTAAAGCTCTCTTTAATTCCTTTAGTTGAATAAGTCTTTGTCTAAATCCCTCTCCATATAAGTATCCAATTAAAGAACTTAAAAAAATAATAATTCCAAGAAAAAATATCTTCATTTTCTCCTCCTATATCCTATAGTTTTCTTATTTTTAAACAACATATATCCCCTCAACAGTACAAACTCCCCTTCTTGAGCTAAGTACTATAACTTTATTTATAACTTTATTCTCTACAATCTCTTTAAAAACAGGTCTTTTATACAATTCTTCAATATTTCTTCCATGTAAGGTAGCTATGATACTAACCCCTGAATTATAAGCCATCATTAGCCCTTCCATGTCTTTATATGTTCCTATTTCATCACAAACAATAACTTCAGGAGAAAGACCTCTAACAGCCATCATCATTCCTTCACTTTTTATGCAATTATCATAAACATCTGTTCTAATTCCTACATTCATTTGTGGAACACCTTTATAACAAGCTGCAATCTCACTTCTTTCATCTATTACAACTGTTCTTTTTCCAGTAAGGGAAATACTGTTTAATCCATTTGAAATATTTCTTGTAATATCCCTTAATAAAGTTGTTTTTCCACACTTAGGTGGAGATATTATTAAAGTGTTATAAACTCTATTGTTATATACTAAGCTTTCCATCAAACTATTAGAACAACCTATTATTTCTCTGCAAACTCTAATATTTAAAGAAGTTATATTTTTTATGGTTTTAATATAATCTTTTTCAATTACACATTGTCCTGCTAAACCAACTCTATGTCCTCCTTGTATTGTTATATATCCTTGTCTAATTTCTTCTTCAAAGGCGTATAAAGAATAATTGCTTATTTTTTGTATTATATTTTTAATATCCTCTCTTGTAATTTCATAACTAAATAGTAATTCTTTATTATCTAAAACTATATTAAGGGGCTTTCCAACCTTAATCCTAACCTCTTGTAACTTTCTTAAATCTCCTGCACCTTTTAAAATACTATTTATTCTCTCTGATAAAACAGAAAATATTTCTTTCAAAGTCCCCCCTCCTTTCTATTTAAATCTATTACTTTACATAAGAAATTATTCTTATTATTTTTTTATTTAAACAAAAAAAACTGCACCTTTTAA
The DNA here is from genome assembly GCF_058310275.1 of Clostridium sp. TJA032. Taxonomy (NCBI): domain Bacteria; kingdom Bacillati; phylum Bacillota; class Clostridia; order Eubacteriales; family Clostridiaceae; genus Clostridium; species Clostridium sp. TJA032. The sequence continues at coordinate 1,127,475 of NZ_JBZEFB010000001.1, forward strand.
AAGGTACAGTTTTTTTAAACTTCAAATTCATTTCCACAATAAGGACATGGTATACTTTCAGCTTTATTTAATATATCTTTTTCTATGTATATTGTCTTATGACATTTATCACAAACCACTTCACAATATTCATCATCATATTCTTCAAGTTCTTCAAGAGTTAACTCTTCAAAAAGTTCATCTTGAACACCACTTAAATCATCATTTAATAAGTCTACATTTTCTTCTAAGGTTTCAACATTTACCTGTAATTCTTCTATTTTATCTACTAAAGATAATAATATGTCATTTAATGAATTTTTAAATGTTTCATCTAGTTCTGTGTTTTTATCCATAGTTTTAAGTAAAGTGCTAATATTAGTTTTAATTTCCTTCACTGAAATCACTTCCTTATATTAAATATGCTAAGCTTTAAAAGCTTAGCATATTTTTATTTTTATTTATATTTTAACAGATAAATTCAACTTAAATATATTTAAAATAAGTTTAATTAAACTCTTTCCATATATTCGCCAGTTCTAGTATCTATTCTTATAGTATTTCCTTCTTCAACGAACATTGGAACCATAACTGTTGCTCCAGTTTCAACAACTGCTGTTTTCATAGCTGTAGTTGCTGTATTACCTTTAACACTTGGCTCACATTCAGTTATTAATAACTCAACAAAGTTTGGAGCTTCTACTGAGAAAGCCTCTCCTTTGTAGAATTTAATTACTGCGTTCATATTTTCTTTTAAGAACTTTATAGCATCTTCAACTTTTTCATGGTTTAAAGGAATTTGCTCGAAAGTTTCTTGATCCATGAAGTAGTATAACTCTCCATCTGAATAAAGATATTGCATCTCTTTTCTTTCTATTATAGCTTCTTGTAATTTATCAGTTGGGTTAAAAGTTCTATCTGTAACACCACCCATTATAACGTTTCTTAACTTAGTTCTAACGAAAGCAGCGCCTTTTCCTGGTTTAACATGTAAGAAGTCTATAACTGTATATACTTGTCCATCCAGCTCAAAAGTAGTTCCTTTTCTTAAATCACTTCCTGATATCATTAAGTATCCCTCCAAAATCTATTAATTCATTTTATATTATAACCCTTTAAGATAAATTAATACCCTCTAGAGCTACCTTGTTACTTATTTACTATTTAAAGTGTAAAACAACAATCATATTTTATCAAAAGCTAATAATAAATGCAATTATTTTCATTAAATTTACAAGACTATATACCTTTTATCTCTAAAAAACACCTTAATTCTTCTGATTTTTCTATTTTATAAGAAGTTATATGCAAATTATTATTATTCAAAAGTTTTACATACTCCTTAAGTTCTTCTAAAGAACCAGTAAATAATATTTCTCCTTCTAAATCAATATTATTTTCTAAATTTAATAAAATAGCTTTATTATTTTTTATATTTTTTAAAATAGTTCTAAGTTCTATATTCTCTACAATTTCCTCACCTTTAAAAGTATAATTTTTTAATGAATTTAAATAAAGACTTTGAATAAATAATATAAATAAAAGAGCTAATATTAAAATAATATCTATCTTTACTTTCTTCAATTTAACTCTCCTTTTATCAAATAACTATTTTTACTTTCTTCTAAATTTATATTTTTTATTTTTCCCTTAATATTGTAAAAATAATTTATTATATAATCCTTATAAGTATTTTCAACCTCTACTTCTAACTGCTTATTTTCCATGTTTAGATTTAAAACCTTAGAATTATCTATTAAACCTTCTATATTCTCTATATTTTTTATAAACTCTTTATCTAAATAGACTCTATCTATTTTATTAAAATTTTCAAATTCACTTTTTACTCTATTTTTTTCAACATTTAAACTTCCATAAAAATATAAATTAATTAAAATTAAAAGTAATATGTAAATCTTTATTCTATTTTTAACTTTCTTATTATAATTTTCAACATAACTTTTAGATAAAAATTTCTTATGCTTTTTTATATATATTTTCTTTCACCCCTTCTTCTTTAAAAATATTTTTAAAAAAATAATCCTTTAGTTCTTTTTTCAAATTTTCATCCTTAACTTTAAAGAAAATATTTTCATGTTTTATTTTTAGATTCTCCTCTAAAAAATTTAATACATTTTCTATTTCATAAAAAATATTACTGTCCTCTACTTTCTTTTCTCCTAAAAGTTTTCCTTTTATATAAACTCTTATATTTAAATTTTCAATTTCTAAAATAACTTTATTAAAAAACAAAGCATAAACTCCTTTTAAAGTAAGTTTTGGAATCTTTATAAGAACTTCTTCCTTTTCTTCTATTATTCTTTTAAAAACTTCATCACTTGATAAAAAATATACTATTATAAATCTTTTTCCTTTATATCTTAAAAGCTCATAATGAACTAAAGCTTCATAATTAAAAAACCTATTTCTTATAAAATTTTCTACCCTATCTTCTATTTTTTCCTTTTTATTTAAAGGAATTATTTCTATAAAAATATTTTCATTTAAAATTATTACCTTAATTTTTTTATCCTTACATTTTTCTATAATTGAAATATCACTAGTATTATTAACTATTAGAGTTTTCCTTATCAAACTTTAAACTCCTTTCTTCCTTTCTAAGAATATCTCTTCCTCTAAATTTTTCACCTTATAATAAGAATTATAAAAAAGCCCACTTATACTATCTTTTCTTACTAAGTTTAAAAGTTCTTTGTCCTTATTATAAAAAATCTTCAAATTATCCTTTTTAAAATCTATATCTTTATAATTATTTAAGGTTAATATCTCCTCTTTTATTAAATACTTTAAAAAATCTTCTTCCTCTTTTTCTTTATTTAATTTTCCATATTCTACTTTAAAATTTCTATGTAAAGTTTCTCTCCTTTCAAAGGAATTATAAAGTAGAGCTAAGGACATATAGCTACACACAAAGAAAATTAAAATTACTTCTATAGATATAAAACCTTTACACTTTTTCATAACAATAAAAACGTTGCTTTTGCTCCTTAACTTTAAGATTTATATAAATTAAATTTTCCTTCTGAAAAACTTTAAAATTTTCAACATTTTCTAAAAGCACTTGACCTGCCCCATTTCTTCTTATATTTTTATAATCAAAATCCACATACAACTTATCCTCTGAAAACATTATTCTATCTTCTACACTTTTTAAAGTTCCACCTTCTTTTTCTAAAAACTTAAATATAATTGAATTATTTAAAATTCTAATCTCTTGTAAATTTTCATTTAAAAATCTATAACTTAAATACATTTCTGCATCTAAAATATAGTTTTTTTCTCTTGAATTTAAAAGCTGATTTTTATACTCTTTAATATAAAAGCTCATATTCTTAGTTAAAATCAAAGTTAAAAGTCCTAAAAAACTTAAATAAATAACTAATTCTATAAGTAAATATCCTCTTTTTCTTTTATAAAAACAATTATCTACCTTATTAAAAATTTGTATATCTTCACCTCTACTTCTTCTTTTATATAAGGTTTAATACTCTTATAACTTATTTTTATATTACTTTCGTAATCATCTAAATGCTTTATATAAATATTAAACCCTAAAGAATTTTCTTCCTTGCTTAAAATTAAATTTTCTAAAAGGAAATCCTTTATGTCTTTTCTTATTAAATTCTCTAACTCAAAGTCTCTTAATACATAAGAATCTTCTTTAAAAGACCTAATATCCTCAAAGGTTAAATTATTTTTTATTTCCATTGATAAAGAAGTCATGGCATCTAATACTTCATAATTTTCTTTTATATAATTATTAGTTTTAAGATACATTTTAAAATTCTTATTTACTCCTAAAAAAAGAAGCCCTATTAAAAATAAAGCTAAGGATAAATCTACTAATAAATATCCCTTTTTCTTATTCATATTAAATCACCTTATATTAATTTTCTTTAATCCTGTAGTTATTCGTATTTCTCTTTTCTTTTTATTTTTATCAGTTAATATAATAGTCCCAGAAGTATTTAACATACCTTCCTCTGTTACATAAATAAGATTTTTCATATTATTACTAACCTTAACCTCCTTAAGCTTTAAACTTTTACTTCTTTTAATATTTTTATATATTAACCTATTTTGTGCTATGTCAAAAATTATTTCTCCACTTAAATTATCAATCTTTGAAAACTGTTTAGCTTTTATCAAAAAATCATGAACACTCTTTATCTCTTCTTGAACTCTTATTTCGTAGCCTTTATTTTTAATAATATTAAAAGAACTAGGTATTAAAAATATAAGTGAAATAACACTTAAATATATTATTAATTCAAAAATAGTAAAACCCTTTTTCTTTCTATACATATTTCATTCCCTCAAAGGTTGGAACTAAAACTAAAAGCATCATAACAGAAACTACAAGACCTAATAAAAGAAACATAGTTGGTTCTATCTTTTTTATAACTTTATTTAAACTATCTTCAAAATCTCTTTCTCTTATTTTTAAAAGATACTGAATACTTTTATTAAATAAGCCACTTTCTTCTCCTGTTACTAAAAATCCCCTTGATAAATTCGATATGACGCTTATATTACCTATGCTATAACTTAAAGTTTCGCCCTTTAACAACTCCTTATTTATTTCTTTTATATATTCTCTAAGTTTTAAATCACTTAAACTATTCTCAAAAATCCCTAAGGCTCTACTAATTGAAATACCACTACTTAAAACCATATTAATTATAAAAAGTATTCTAATTTCGTAATACATTTTATATATATTAATCTTTTCTAAAATAACCTTAAAATTTATTACCTTTAAAATTAAATATAAAGAAATTAAAAAACATAAAAAATAAGAAAATATTATAATTTCCACATTCGGATTTCTTTCTACAAAATCAATATACTTATTTAATAAAATTAATATTTTAGAATTATTTATTTCTCTTAAATCATACATATTCATAAACTGAGGTAAAATATATGTTGCATAAGAAAAAATCATAAGCACTAAAACAATAGAAAGTGTTATAGGATATCTAAGTGCTTTTTTTATCTTATTTTTCATTTCAATTTCAGAAAGTATATTTTTAGCACATTTCTCTAAAACTTCTTCTAAGTTACCACTCTCCTCGCCTATTTTTATCATATCTTTCATAATACTTGGATATAATTTTTCCTCACTAAAAGCTCTCGATAAAGATTCACCATTTAAAACCTTTGCTTCAATTCTGCTTATAGACTCTTTGTAAGATTTATCTTTAGAATTTATTTTTATTAAATTTAAGGCTCTTCCTATTGGCATTCCTGACTTTATATATGTGCTTAGATTTAAACATATATAAAGGGACTCTTCCTTCCCTTTAAACATCTATGCCTTCACACTCCTTTAACAAATAAAACTCCTCTAAAGAAACTTCTCCTTCTTTAACTAAGGAAAAACAAGTTTTTAAAAGTTCTTCTCCCCATTTAATTTCTTCTAAGCTTTTATATTCTTTAGGAAATATTATTTCACAAATAGCTTTTCTCCCCTTATAGCCAGTCCAATTACATTCTTCACATCCTACACCTTTAAAGTAATTATCTAAGGTAACAAAATACTTATTAAAAAAATCAAAAGCTTCATTGTTAAATTTAAATTTTCTCTTACATTTATCACAGTTTTTCCTAATCAATCTTTGAGTAATTATAGCCTTTATACCATCTTTTAAAAGATACCCTTCAACCCCCATATCTAATAACCTATTAAAAACTTCAAAACCATTATTTGCATGTATTGTTGAATATACCTTATGCCCAGTTATAGATGCTCTTATGGCAATCCTTGCTGTTTCTTCATCCCTTATTTCTCCAATTAATATTACATCAGGGTCTTGCCTTAATATATGTTTTAATCCCTTTGCAAAACTTAAACCTATTTTTTCATTAACATTTGTTTGAGTTATTCCTTCTATTGTAAATTCTACTGGGTCTTCTATTGTGCTTATATTTATACCTTCCTTATCTATAGAATTTAATAGTGCATATAAAGTTGTTGACTTTCCACTTCCTGTAGGTCCATTAATAATAACCATTCCATGTTTTAATTTTAAAAGTTTATTTATTTTTTCATTTTGTTCTTTCTTTAAATTTAAATTTTTTATATTAATAAAATTGTTCTTCTTATATAAAATTCTAATTACTATTTTTTCTCCAAAGATACTTGGAATTGAGGAAATTCTTAAATCAAAATTATATTTTTTACTTTTAAAAAATATTTTTCCATCTTGTGCTCTTAACTTATCACTTATATCCATATCAGCCTTTAATTTTATTTTATTTACAAGATTTTCATATACATCTTTCTTTATTCTTTTAAGCAAAATTAAAGTTCCATCTATTCTAAATCTTATATTTGCATATTCTTGAAATGGCTCAATATGAATATCACTAGTATTTTTTTCTATACCTAAATTTATTAAGCTTAAAACCTCTTCATCTATAGTTTTTCCTTCTTCTACTCCCTTTTCTCCATAGCAATCTTCAATAAGCTTTTCTATTTCTTCCTTTTTTCCAATTTCAAAAATTATTTTTTTATCTCTAAATATTAAAGATAAATATTCTCTCTTTTTTGAGGTCTCTTTATTTGTATAAAAGTATATTTTTTCATCAACCTCTTTTAAGGAAATCAAATTCATCTCTAAAGCCGTATTTTTAGAAATTTTATTCATAAGGTTCATATCAATATCTTTTAGTGTATAATTCATATTTATACCTCCCTATGAATAATACTTGACCACTAAATAAATTTTTAAACAAAAAAAGTTCTAAATCATTAAAAAAATTTAATAATCTAGAACTCTAATTTCCTTACCTTATTTCATTATAATAAATTGTCCTTTATCTTTATCTATTAATTTTACACTTTTATCCCTTGGGTTATATTTATATAATCCATTATTATCAGCATTTTCTTGAAACCCAAGAAAATATATATTTCCATCTAAAGATATTAAATAAGGATTGTCTGAAAGATTTTTTGGAAAATCATATACTAATCTATTTATAGATTTAGTTTTTATATCTATAGAATACAAACTTTTTATTCCTTCTCCTTTTACACCTATAAAATATATTTTATCTTCTATTTTACATAAAGAATCAATTTCTAAAACATCTTTTGATATTAATATTTCTTCTTTAGTATCTAAGTTGAAAATATAAGAAGCTTTAGTTCCTTCTATAGAACTTTTAGTATAAAAAATTTCCTTTTCACTTAATGGCTCTATATAATCTATAAAAGATTTATCTATAGTCTTTTCTAATACATAGTTTCCTTCTTTTATATTATATAAATATATTCCACTTTTTCTCTTTTCTAAATCAACTCCGTATAAAATTAATTGTTCTTCATTTAAAAACTTAACATTTTCCCCTGAAATAGCTAAATTTTCATCAAAGGAAAATTCCTTAAAATCTTGTAAATCTAATATTTTATAACCTATATTTTCTCCTGTATTGTACCTATATAATAGTTTACTTTCTTTAGGACTAACCATTAATTCCTCAATGTTTCCCTTTACTTCTATATTCTTTTCTTTAATCCCATTAGTTATTATTAAATTAGTTCCTTTATCTAAAACTTCTCTATAAATAGCTAAATCTAACTCATGACTATAAGCCTCCATTACGCCATTAATATTTAAATCTAATTTTTCTAAAGAATCCTCTTTTAATCCATAATAACTAACTTCATCTCCTGAAACAGTAGATACAATATTTTTTGGAAGATTTAATTTTTTCTTATCACCATTTTCCTCAGTAGCTCCTTCATTAAAACTACAACCTAAAAAAAATGTTGATAAAATAAACAACATTAATAAACTTAAAGCACTAGCTTTTCTCATTTACTTACTTCCCTCTCTAAAATAAATATGTGCCATCACAAATAAATGAAGCATTACCTATCATTTTTACTCCATCTTCTTCAATAATAACTTTTAATTCTCCCCCTGGAACTATTACCCTTACTTCTTTATCTACAAAACCTAATTTATTAGCAGCTACAACTGAAGCACAGTTACCTGTTCCACAAGCTAAAGTAGGACCTGCACCTCTTTCCCAAGTTCTAACCTCAATTTCATTTCTATTATTAACCTTACAAAAATTAACATTAGTTCCCTTAGGAAATAATTTATATTTTTCTATATACTCCCCATTTTCTATAGGATATCTTTCCTCTTCAAATATAATAGTATGAGGCACACCCATAAGCAAAGATGTTATTTTTAAAATTTCATCTCCTATATTTATTTCTTTTTCTATTATTTCTTCCATACAAAGAGCTGGTATATTTTCTGGATTAAAATCACCAAATCCCATATTAACAGTAATATTCTTAACCTTATTATCTTGAACTTCTAAAAATATTCTTTTAATTCCATCTCCAGTTAAAACATCTAATACATTCTTTTTTACTATGCCCTTTTCATAGACATATTTTGCAAAACACCTTATTCCATTTCCGCACATAGCAGCATAAGAACCATCTGAATTTATTATTACCATTTCTACATCACAATTTTCATTTTTTCTAACTATTAAGATTCCATCTGCACCAATTCCAAATCTTCTATGGCACATTTTTTGAGCAATTTCTCCCTCTTTACCTAAATACTCATTATTTAAATCTTCTATTACTATAAAATCATTTCCATTTCCATGCATTTTTGAAAATTTCATATTATCACCTCAAATTTACCTATTATTGATACTTTTTATTATAAGATGTATACTAACTGTAAGTTCAATCAATTTAGAAAGGAAAGAAAATCATGGCTTTAGACGGTATTTATTTATATAACTTAATAAACGAATTAAAAAATTCATTAATAAATTCTAGAATTGACAAAATAAATCAACCTGAAAAGGATGAAATAATTATAAATGTAAGAGGAAAAGAAAATAAAAAACTTTTAATTTCCTCAAGTTCAAAATACCCTAGATTACATTTTACTACAATAAATAAGAATAATCCATTACAACCTCCTGTTTTTTGTATGGTACTTAGAAAATATTTAACAGGTGGAAGAATAATTGATATATATCAAAAATCTACAGATAGAATTGTTTTAATTGATATAGCAAATAAAGATGAAATGGGCTTTGATAGTGTATATACTTTAGTTGTAGAAATAATGGCTAGACATAGTAATATCTCTCTTGTTAGAAAAAGAGATAATAAAATTATGGAATCAATAAAGCATATTACAGCAAATAAAAATAGTTTTAGAGTTTTATACCCTGGAGTAGATTATGTTTTTCCTCCTGCATCTGATAAGCTAAATCCCTTTAATTTTTCAAAAGAAGCTTTAAAAATCCAGTTAAAAGATAATAATAATGAATTAGATGAAAAGATTTTTTCAAAACTTTTAACTGGTGTAGGTAAAAATCTTTCTTTAGAGATGTATACTTTATTTAAATCTAAATTTGAAAATTCCTATGTTTTTGATGATATATTCAATTTTATATCAAACTATTTTAATAATATTTTTAAAGATATAGAAAATATTATATTCTATAAAGATGATAAAATTATAGACTTTTATTTTAAAGATTTAAGTATTTTACAAAAATATAATAAAGAATTCTATGAAAGTAGCAGTACTCTTTTAGATGCTTTTTATGCAAATAAGGATAAACAAGATAGACTTCATGGGAAAAGTGCTGATATTCAAAGATTAGTAAACACCAATATAGAAAGATGCTTAAAAAAAATTAAGGTTCTTGAAAATACTTTAAAAGAATGTGAAAAAAAAGAAGAATATAAAATAAAAGGAGAACTTTTAACTTCTTACATATATAGCATAAAAAAAGGAGATAAATCTGTAAATCTTTTAAACTATTATAGCGATAAAGAGGAGTATTTAAATATATCTCTTGATGAAAATAAGACACCTTCTGAAAATATTCAATTTTACTTTAAAAAATATAATAAGTTAAAAAAGGCTGAAGAATCTGCTTTAGAACAACTTGCCATAAATGAAGATGAACTTAAATATTTAAACTCTGTTTCTTCAAGCATACAGGTTGCAGATAATTATGAAGACATTGATGCTATAAAAAATGAACTTATAGAAACTGGATATATAAGATTTAGGAAAAATAATAATAAAAAGAAAAAAGACAAGGTTTCTAAACCATATCATTATATTTCCTCTGATGGTATAGATATCTATGTTGGTAAAAACAATATTCAAAATGATTACTTAACCTTAAAATTTGCTGATAAAAATGATACTTGGCTTCACACTAAAGATATACCAGGTTCTCATGTAATTATTAAAAGCACAAACATTCCTGATAAAACTTTAGAAGAAGCTGCTAATTTAGCTGTTTTTTATAGCAAAGGAAAGGGAGGAAATAAAATACCTGTAGATTATACCTTAGTTAAAAATGTAAAAAAACCTTCTGGTTCAAAACCTGGAATGGTAATATACTCAACTAACAAAACAGTTTATATAGATTCTCCAAAGGAAATAAACTTAGAGAAAATTAAATAAAAAAAAAGTTACAAATAGAATTTAGTCTATTTGTAACTTTTTTATTTTAATTATTTTTTTAAGTTATTATCTAAATATTGATAATAATAGCATAAAAGTCTACCATTATAAAGTTTTCTATTTTTAGTAGCCTTTCTTCCAAACTCTTTTTGGAAATCTTGACATGCAGTTAAAATATTAAAATCCCATGTACTTAACTTTTCTTTAACTTCACCAAAGTGTTTATTTAATTTTGAAACAACTTCTTTTTCTCCTATTCTTTCACCATATGGAGGATTTGTAATCATATATCCATACTTTTTCTTAGTTGAAAAATCAAAGAAATTTCTTTTTTCTACAGTTATACAATTAGTTAAGCCAGCCTTTCTTATATTATTTTTAGCTGTGCTTAAAACCCAACTATCTATATCATATCCAGTTATATCTAAAGGAATGTTTTTTATAGATTTTTCAGCTCCCTCTCTAACTTGTTCCCATATCTCCTTATCCATTGAAGGCCAAGTTTCTGAAACAAATTTTCTATGTAATCCTGGTGCTATATTTTTAGCTATCATAGCTGCCTCTATAAGAATTGTTCCAGAACCACAACATGGGTCTATAAGAGGTTGTTCTCCTCTCCATTTTGAAAGTAATACCATAGCAGCAGCTAAAGTTTCTTTAAGTGGAGCCTTACCTGAATTTTCTCTATACCCTCTTTTATGTAAGCCTTCTCCTGAGGTATCTATTGTTAATGTAACTACATCCTTTAAAAGCCCAACTTCTATTTTATAAACTGGTCCATCCTCTGTAAACCAGTCCTTTCCATAACTTCTACTCATACTTTTAACTACAGCTTTTTTTACTATTGATTGACAATCTGGTACGCTAAAAAGTTTTGACTTAACTGATTTACCAACAACATGCATCTTACCATCTAATGGTATATATTCACTCCAATCAATCTCTACAGTTTTATTAAATAACTCCTCAAAGCTCTCTGCTTTAAATTCAGCTACCTTTATTAAAACCCTATCTGCTGTTCTAAGCCAAAGATTTGTTATGGCAATATCCATTTCATCCCCTTCAAAATGAACTCTTCCATTTTCAGTTTTTAAATCCTCATATCCTAACTCTTTTAATTCCTTTGCAACAACAGCTTCTAATCCAAATGTTGCAGTAGCTATTAAATTATAATCCATAAAATTACTCCTTAGTTTTCATATATTTCTACTGAATCAATTCCATCAATTTCTTTAATTTGAACCTTTACTATTTCATCCTTTGATGTAGGAATATTTTTACCAACATAGTCAGCTCTTATTGGTAATTCCTTATGTCCTCTGTCTACTAAAACAGCTAATTGTATAAACTCTGGTCTTCCTTGATCCATTATGGCATCAATTGCAGCTCTAGCAGTTCTACAAGTATATAAAACATCATCAACTATAATAACCTTTTTACCTTTTATATTTAAATCTATTTTAGGGTCATTTAAATTTGGAGTATCACTAAGGTCTGTTAAATCATCTCTATATAATGTTATATCTACACTACAAACTGGAATTTTAATTCCTTCAAATTTTTCTATAAATGCAGAAAGTCTTTTAGCTAAGGGATATCCTCTTCTTTTAATTCCAATTAAAACTATATCTTCTACCCCTTTATTTTTTTCTATTATCTCATGTGAAAGTCTTGTAAGGGCTCTTCTTATAGCGTTTTCATCTAATAAACTTGCCTTAAGATGCATAATCTAACACTCTCCTAACTTTTCTATAATATTTTTAAAATAATTTGGTAACTCAGAATCAAATTCAACATACTCTCCTTTAGTAGGATGAATAAAGCCTAAAGTTTTAGCATGTAAAATCTGTCCTTCTTGACTTAATTTCTTTTGTTTCTTTAAGCCATAAACAGTATCTCCAAGTAAAGGATGCCCTATAAATGCCATATGAACTCTTATCTGATGTGTTCTTCCTGTTTCTAAAGTACATTTAACAAGAGAACAAGAATTAAAAACCTTAAGAACTTCATAATGAGTAACTGCTCTTTTTCCCTCTTTAACTACAGCATACTTTAATCTATCCTTATGATGTCTTCCTAAAGGTGCATCAATTGTGCCACCTTCTTTTTTAAATCTCCCCTCAACAATTGCATAGTATTCTCTTTTTATGCTGTGGTCTTTAAATTGTTCTGCTAATTTTTGATGAGCATTATCATTTTTTGCAACAACTAATATTCCAGAAGTATCCTTATCTATTCTGTGTACAATTCCAGGTCTTATAACTCCATTTATACCTGATAAATCCTTACAATGATATAATAATGCATTAACTAAAGTTCCAGTATAGTTTCCTGGTGCTGGATGAACAACCATTCCCTTCTCCTTATTAACTACTATTATATCCTCATCTTCATAAACTATATTTAAAGGAATATTTTCAGCTTCAACCTTTAATTCTTCAGGTTCTGGTATTTCAACCTCAATACAATCTCCTTCTGAAAGCTTATATTTTCCTTTTTGAACTTTTCCATTTACTAAAATTTTTCCTTCATCAAAAAGTCCTTGAATAAAGTTTCTTGAAACTCCATCTATTTTAAGTGATAAAAACTTATCTGCTCTTATCCCCTTATCTTCTTCTGTTACTTTTATTACTTCTTTTTTTAAACTCATAGTTTATTTGCTCCATTCTAAAGTAAATATTTAAAGCTATATCTTAAATATTATATAATAAAATATTAAATTTCAACAATTAAAATAATTAATTAAAAATAAAAATCTCACCTTAAAGTAAAGTGAGATTTTTTTAAATACTATTTATTCTTCAGCGAAAAAGCTTTTTATTTCATTTACATCGTCAAAGCTTGCTTCAACTTCATAAATGTCTTTAAGCTCAGTTTTTTCATCATCTTCAAAGTCAATTTGTATTCCTTGTGGTTCCTCTATTTCAGGTTGTTCCTCTGGCTTAGTTATATTAAAATTCTTAATAAAATCTTTTTCTAAATCATCAAAAGTATCTATTTGGAAGTTCATAAAGCTTCTAAATTTAGCTCTAAACTTTGTAAACTCTTGTTTAACTCTATCATACTCATCATTTATTTGTATAACATCATTATTAGCTTTATCTAATATTCTTTGTGCTGTATCATTAGCACTTTTTATTATTACATCAGCTTCTTTTTGAGCATTACTTTTTGCTTGTTCTGCTGTATTTTGTGCTAATAATAAAGTGTTTTGAATAGTATTTTCAATCTTATTATAGTGCTCTATTTTATCAACAGAACTTGCAAGTTTTTCTTTTAAAGAAGTATTTTCTTTAAAAAGAATTTCGTATTCTTCAACAATTTGGTCTAAGAATTCGTCTACTTCCTCTGGACAATAACCTCTTAAAACTCTTTTAAATTCTTTATTGTTAATATCCATTGGGGTTAACTTCATATAATCACACTCCTATGTATACTTAAATACTGTCAATTTTAATCTACCACTCTTCGTTGTCCCAAAAATATTTTTTATTCTAAATTTTCCAACACCTCTTAAGGTAATTCTTGAGTTTTCTGAAACTTCCTTACTTTTATCTTTTGTTACTCTATAATCTAAAAGGACGCTACCTGAATTTATAGCATCTAAGGCTTTATTTCTAGATAAATTACCTAAGGCTGCAATTATACAATCTAACCTCTTAGAAGTTACTATTATATTTTTCTCCTCATAGCTAGGCTTAGGTATATCTTCTGTATCATAAACTATTTCACATTTACAATTAAGGTTTCTTATTTTAGTTAAATTACTTAATAAAAAATCAATTATACTGTTATGCACAGCGACATAGCAATTATCATCTCTTAAGATTAAATCACCAATCTTACTTCTATTTATTCCTAAAGCCATAATAGAACCTAAATAATCCTTGTGCTCTAATTTTGAAAACTTAGTATTGCAATGAATCCTTAAAAGGCTTATTGGATAATCTGAATATTCATCTTTATTAAAAGCAATTACTCGCCTTTCCCCATCTTCAAAAAAACCAAAACTTTCAATTTTTATAGAAGATAAATTCAATTCTTGAAGAGTGCTCCATACATCTGGAGTATAAAACTCATCAGTAAATACTGAAATATTTTTTGTCCTAGCTAAATTAAATCTTTCAAAGAGCTTTAAAGCTTCAAACTCCTCTAAATTTAATAAATTTATAAAATCTTTTTTATTCATCTTATTTTGAAGCCCAGTTAAACATACCCTTATTACTTAATTCACTTTTAAGTTCGTTTGTAACTTCAACATTTGAAGGAGATACTATAAATACTCCCTTTTCAACCTCTTGAAGTTCTCCACTTAAAGCATAACAAGCTCCACCAACGAAGTCTATTAATCTTTGAGCTGTTCTAAGCTCTAATGAAGTTGTGTTTATAACAACTATCTTTCTATTTTTTAAGGCAGTACATATTTCAGTTGCATCATCATAAACTAATGGCTTAGTTATCATTAATTTTGCAGTATTTGCTGTATGAATATTTACAACCTTACTATTTTTTTTAGAAGATAAAACTGGTGCAACAGATTCCTCTTCTATAATCATTTCCTCTTCAATTACATCATCATCATCTTCAAAATCATCAAATCCTAAAAAACTTTTAACTTTACTAACTACTTTTGACATACACATATCCTCCTAATTTTATTTATATATTCTTTTCCCAAAAATTCCTTGGCCAATTCTAACCATATTGCTTCCTTCTTCAATAGCAATCTCATAATCACCTGACATTCCCATTGATAGAATATCCATATTTATATTTTTAAAGCTTTTTTTCTTTAAGTCAGAAAAAATCTTGTGAGTCCTTTTAAAATATTCTCTACATTCTTCTTCTGTTCCCTTTGGAATTATGGTCATAATACCTAAAACATTAACATTTTTACAAGATTCTACAGCTTCTATAAGGCTATCTAATTCTTCCTCTAATATACCATACTTTTGTTCTTCTCTTCCTATGTTAATTTGAATCAAAGTTTTGGCAACTTTATTATGTTTACCATATACCTTCTCTATTTCTTTTAATAATTTAACACTATCTAAAGACTGTATAAGATGAACCTTATCAACTATATATTTCACCTTATTAGTTTGAAGATGACCTATTAAATGCCACTGTACATCTTTATGAAACTCATCAAATTTTCTTACTATTTCTTGAACTTTGTTTTCACCAAATTTTCTAATGCCAAAATCATAAGCTTCTTCCATTTCTTCAATAGTTCTTGTTTTAGATACAGCAATAAGTTGAACGTTACTTGGAATTTTTTCTGTAAATAATTTTAAATTTTCTTTTATATCCACTTTTACTGTCTCCTTTAATTATATATTACATTATATTCTTCTTTATAGGAATAGAAAATCCTTCTTTTTTGTACAAATTTTTTACAAACTCAACATTTATTTTTTATGTGGTTTCATATACTCAAAATTTATATCACTTATATAAGCTGGAACAACTATATCATCACTTTTGCTTATTTCAACCTTTATTCCTCTATTCATAAGAGTTTTTATATAACTACCATCTCTCATGATTTGATTTTCTATTTTATCTTTATCACCAATTACATTAACATAAAAAGGTGCTGGAATTTTAACACCATTCATTCTTAAAAATTGCCCTCCACAGTATATTTCCGTGTTATATATTATTCTTTGATTATTTATAGAAATTGCCTCTGCTCCAGCTGCCTTTAATTCATTTATAACCTTTATCATATCATCATCATGAATGGTTCTTAAAAGTCTCATAAAATCATCAACAACTTCTCCACTAAAAGCTTCTCCACCATCCTCTAAAACAATTTTTAAACCAGGTCCACTTACTCCATTAGCTCCTGTAAGCATTAAATTTTCACTTACTTCCTCTATCATATCTTTTGAAATTTTATCGTTATCTTCATCATTTTTTGAGTAATTATTTATTTTTTTTTGCAAATCTCTATTACTCTCTTTTAACTTTGATATTTCATTATATAAGTTATTTCTTTTATTATAGGCTTCTTGATACTCTCTAGCATTTAATACCTTTGTAGTCCCTACTCCATCAAAGCTTATATTCATAGATATTAATATTCCAACTATAACTGAAGCTATAAATATAAAAATAGTAAATTCTCTATTTTTCAAAGCACCACCTCTTTATCGTTCCTTGCTTTTTTCTAGTAATATCCTTCTTATAGCTGCAAAGTTATTAAATATTCTACTACCAAAAACTATTACTGCTGCAAAATATAATGGTATTCCTAATTTATCTCCTAGATAAGCAAGTAAAGCCGCTAAGGCTGCATTTCCAAAGAACCCAGATATAAATACATCTGCTTGAAACTCTTTTTTTAAACTAGCCTTTATAGCACCAAAAACAGAATCTAAACAAGCTACTATAGCTATGGATAAATACGGAGAAAATTTATCTGGTATACTTCCTGGAAATATAACTCCTATTATTATCCCAACTAAAAGTCCAATAAATACTATCATTCAATCACCATCCTAATCAACCTTTTTTAAATACTCAGAAGATAGATTTTGAGTAGTTTTAGGTATTATGATTGAATCCTTTTTCTCATACTTATAGTCATAATTCCCTCCTAATACTCCATAGTCCATTTCCCCTGGAAAGTCAATTCCCTTTATTAAATTATCTTGGTTACCTATAACCTTTATAGTTAACTTCTCCTTAGGAGAAATTCTTTCATTATTTCCTATCCATATAAAGTTACTAGCATTTTTTATTCCTGTCTGCGGTGTTATTCTAATATCATTTATAGCTATTGCCTCTGCACCTGAAAAGGCTAATAAATTTAATATGTGAACTATCTCTTTTTCGCTAATATATTCAGGGTCCTTTGATGTAAGTAAAGGAGATTTAGGTGTTATAGATAAAATTATTCCAGGTCCTTCAACATCTTCAGTACCTAAAATCATTCTTGTCTTATCTAACTGCTCTTTTATTTGATTATTTACATCTCCCTTTGAAGTTGCCGCCTCTTCCATTTCCTTTAATCTTTTATTTAAGGAATCATTATTTTTTTGAAGCTCTTCCTTCTCTTTTTTAAGACTATCTATTTCTGCCATTATATCATTTTGATTATAGTTTTCTATTATGCTTTTTTCTTTATTATTTATTACTTTAAATTGATAGGTTAACAAAAAACCTAGCAAAGCACAAACTATACCTATAATAATTTGTGAAGATAACTTCTTCAAAAAGCATACCTCCTTACTTTTCTTCGTATATTACAGGATTACCATTAAAACTTATGTTTATATATCCTTTTTCAAAACTTCCTACAGGGTCATTTATAATATTTACCATTTTATTTAGCTTATCTTCTAAATTATCGGAATTTCCTAAAAGAATTTTAACATCTCCTTTATTAATAATAATATCTGAAAGATTAGTTATATCTACAGAGTTTACCTTTGCTTTACTTTTATTTAAGGCTTCTCCTATTTTCTTTAAAATATCAACTTCTTCTTCGTCTGTACTCATAGGCTCTCCTAAAAATCTATTATCAACCTTAAGTCCTATAACACTTGGTAAATTCAAGCCTTCTTCTGAACTTTTCTTTTCCATAATAACTAAATTTTCATTTAAAACATAAAATTCACTATCATCATTTACAATAAATGTAGCTCTTCTTTCAACAACATCTATATTAATTTGGTCTGGAAGTTTTCTAGATATTTTAACCTCTTTTATATACGGATTGCTTAAGATTTCTTTTTTTAAGGTTGATGTATTTAACAAGAAAATATTTTGATTTAAAATTTTACTTTTTCCAACTATACTCTCCTTAGTTATAACATTATTATTGCTAACATTAACCTTTTTTATATTAAAATAAGGTGTTTTAATTAGAATTAATATTAAAATTACAATAATTATTATACTAATTAGTATAATCTTTCTTCTAGTCTTTTTTTTCTTCTTTTTTTGTATATATTCATTTATATTCGTACTCATATTTCTCCTTATTTTTATTTTACATTTCACTAACAATAATATCATTTTACTAGATTTTTTTCATTAAGTTTTTAAGAAAATATTAATAACAGTAAAAAAATTACTATTATTTTTTTAATACAATTTAATAAAAAATAAAGGCGCAAAAACACGCCTTTACTTATTTTTTTTATTTCTTTGTCTAGATATATTAAGAAGAATACCCATGGCTAACAAGTTAAATACAAGGGCTGTTCCTCCATAACTTATAAATGGTAGAGGAACTCCTGTAACTGGCATAGAACCTGTTACAACTGCAATATTTATTATAGCTTGTAATCCTATAATTGAAGTTATTCCTACAGCTAGTAAAGTTCCATACTCATCTTTAGCTTCCATTGCAATTTTTATTCCTCTATAGACGAAGAATACAAATAATAAAATTATTATTGTACAACCTATTAATCCTAATTCTTCTCCTATTATAGCAAAGATAAAGTCATTATGTGGCTCTGGCATATAAAGAGTTTTTTGTCTTGACTGTCCTATTCCAAGCCCTGTAACTCCTCCTGCCCCTAGAGCATAAAAAGATTGTATAAGTTGATAACCATCACCAGATGCATCTTTCCAGGGATTTAAAAAGTTTAAAAGTCTTCTTCTTCTATAATCTTCAAAAAAGATAAAAAACGACCCTAATGCTAATATAATTGGTGTTATAACCCCAAACATATATCTTTTTCTTGCTCCTGCAACAAAAACCATAATAAATGTAACAAATCCAGTTACAGATGCAATACTAAGGTTTTTTTGTGCAAGTATTAATCCTGCAAAAAGACCACCAATTAAAAAACAAGGAATAATTCCGCGCCAAAAATCTTTAATCTCTTCTCCTCTTTTAGTAATATAAGAAGCTAAAATAATTACTACTGCATATTTTGCAAGCTCTGAAGGTTGAAAAGAAAGAGTACCATTTCCAATCCATCTATTAGCACCATTTCTTGCTGGGAATGCATAAACAAGAACTAACAAAACTGGAGTAACAATAAGAAGAATTCTAGTAAATTTTTTTAGCACATGATAGTCTATTCTAGACATAAACCACATTCCAATTAACCCTAAAATAGCAAATATAGCTTGTTTTTTCAAAAATGACATGCTATCTCCACCTTTAACCATAGCAGAATATGAACTTGCACTATATACCATAATTACCCCAATTGAAAGTAATATGATTATTGTATATAAAAGACCTAAGTCAACTTGACCATATCTAGATTTAGTAGTCTTTTTTTTCTTCATCTAAAACCTCCTATTTTAGGACCTCTCTAAAGTGAAGCAAA
Organism: Clostridium sp. TJA032; assembly: GCF_058310275.1. NCBI lineage: Bacteria > Bacillati > Bacillota > Clostridia > Eubacteriales > Clostridiaceae > Clostridium > Clostridium sp. TJA032. The sequence goes on from NZ_JBZEFB010000001.1 coordinate 1,147,261, forward strand.
AGCAATGAAACAAAATACTACTGTTATTATTGAGAAAACAGTAACTATTTTTGTTTCGCTCCAACCTAATTGTTCAAAATGGTGATGTATTGGAGCCATTCTAAATAATCTTTTGCCAGTAAGTTTAAAGGATGCAACTTGTAATATAACAGATAATGTTTCTATTACATAGATTATTCCTATTAAAACTAATATTAAAGGCATTTTTAAAATTAAAGCAACCATTGCCACAGCTCCTCCTAAAGCAAGAGAACCTGTATCTCCCATAAATACTCTAGCTGGAAATGCATTAAATCTTAAGAAAGCAAGTAAAGCACCAGCTAAAGCAACACAGAATATTGCTAAACTTGTGTGTCCTAAATTATAACTAATAATACCTAAAAACGTAATTACTAAAACTGTAACAGAAGTTGCTAAACCATCTAAGCCATCTGTTAAGTTTACAGCATTTGTAACTCCTGCAAAATAGAACATTGCAGCTGGTATATAAAATAATCCTAAGTTAATTTGTCCATTGAAAAATGGTATATTAATGCTAGGTCCTATATATTTATACGCATACCAAGTTAAAAATCCTGATACTATTAATAAAAGAATCATTTTTTGACCTGATGTTAATCCTTCATTCTTTTTCTTTAGAATTTTTAATAAGTCATCTAAAAATCCTACAAATCCAAAACCTACAAAAGCATATAAAGCTATCATTGATTCATCTGTAGGATTTCTAACCATAATAATCATTGTTATTATAGTTGCAAAGATAAATATTAATCCTCCTATTGTTGGTGTTCCTGCTTTTTTCAAATGACTTTTAGGTCCTTCTTCTCTTATGTTTTGTCCAAATTTAAGTTTATGTAGTAGTGGAATTATAATAGGTCCTAATATTGATGCTATTATAAAACTTATTACTATTGCCATTACTATCTTTGGATCTATCATCGACTTTAAAATTTCCATAAAACTCTGCTACTTAAACTTTTAAGCAGCTTCACCTCCTTAGTGCTATTTAGTTTTCTAATAATGCTTTAGTTATTTCTTCAAACTTTAATCCTCTAGATGCTTTAATTAATATAATATCTCCTTCAACTGTACTTTTAAGTAAATCCTTTATAAGTTCTTCCTTACTATCATAAACAGTACAAAGTTCTCCATACCCATCTTTAATATTTTCTGAGAAATCCCCAAAACAAAGTATCTTATCTATTCCATTTTCCTTTGCATAAAAACCTATTTCTTCATGAGCTTCCTCTGATTTATGACCAAGCTCTCTCATTGTTCCTAAAACTGCAATTCTTCTTTTGCCTTCTATATTTTTCATAACATCTATAGCTGATTTAACTGCTACAGGGTTTGAATTATAACAATCATTTAAAATTGAATAACCATCTTTTTTAATAAGCTCTAATCTCATAGAAGTGGATTCCATATTTTTAAGCCCTTTTTTCATATCAGAAAAAGAAAGGCCTAACTCTCTTCCTGTTGAAATTCCTAACATAAGATTACTTATATTATGTTTTCCTGGTACATCTAAAGAAAATTCTTCTTCTTCTTTTCCATCGTAAACTGTAAATTTAGAGGAGAATTCTCCTAAAACTATATTTTTAGCTCCAATTTCAAAATTTTCTCCAATTCCAGTTTTTATTATCTTATAATTAGCTTTAGGCAAGGCTTCTAAAAAGTCATCATTTCCACAAACAATAAGAGTATTGTCTTTATTAAAGAAAGTTGTTATTTCCATTTTAGCTTTTAATATATTTTCTCTAGTTTTTAGTATTTCTATATGAGAAATTCCTATATTAGTTATTATACCTATATCTGGTTTTGCTATTTCTGCAAGTTCTCTAATTTGTCCTAATCCTCTCATTCCCATTTCCAAAATAGCAACATCATAAGAGCTATCTAGTTCTAATACCATTAAAGGTAATCCTATTTCATTATTAAAATTACCCTTTGTTTTAAAAACTTTATACTTATAACTTAATACAGCTGCAACTAAATCTTTAGTTGAAGTTTTTCCTACTGAACCAGTAATTCCTACAACTTTTAATCCTAATTTTTCTCTATAAAATTTAGCTAAGTCCATTAAGGCTTTTTTAGTATTTTCAACCTTAATTAAGGCAACTTCATCCCTTAAAAGATTTAAATCAAAATTAACTTCATCAACTATTGCAATTTTACATCCCTTTTTAAAGGCTTCTAAAACATAGTTATTTCCATTAAAGTTTTCTCCTTTTAATGCTATAAATAAAGCTCCTTCCTCTATTTTTCTTGTATCTGTTGATACAGCCTTTATTTCCTTTATTAAAGCTTCCTTTAATAAAACTCCCTTAGTAGCTTTTACAATTTCTTGTAAATTTAACTCTAGCATTTTTAACACCTCTACTTGCCTTCTAAAATATCATATACAACTTCTCTTTCATCAAAGTGTATTGTTTTGTCCTTTAGTATTTGATATGTTTCATGTCCCTTTCCAGCTATAACAATAACATCTCCTTCTAAAGCCATATTTATAGCCTTTTTTATAGCTTCTTTTCTATTTACCTCAATTATGAAATTATCAAAATCAAGTGGTTTTACTATGTCATTAATTATGTCCATAGGTTCTTCAGTTCTTGGATTATCGGAAGTTATTATTGCAATGTCTGATAATTCACAACCTATTTTACCCATTTCAGGACGTTTAGCCTTATCTCTATCGCCTCCACAACCAAATACAGAAATCATTCTATTTTTAGTAAAGGCCTTAACTGTACTTAAAATATTCTCTAATCCATCTGGTGTATGTGCATAATCTATTATTATACTATAAGGTAAATTTTTTTCCTTTGCTACTAATTCACATCTTCCTGGTATAAGAACATCCTTTAGACCTAATTTAATTTTTTCAATTGGAATATTTAAATTGTATGCACATATTATACATCCTAAAGAGTTATATATATTATATTCTCCAGGAATATTTATAGAAAATTCTTCTATTCCCTCTAAATTCACCTTAAATTCTGAACCATTTGAGTGACTTTTAATCTCAAAAGCCTTAAAATCTGATTCTTTTTCAATTGAAAAAGTAGAAACTTTAGTATTTACTCCTCTTTTTTCTATATCTTTAACTATATCAAGTCCATAAGGGTCATCTAAATTTATAATGCTATGATTACTTCTTTCAAAAAGCTTAAACTTAGCATTATAGTAGTTTTCAAAAGTTTTATGAAAATCTAAATGATCTCTAGTAAGATTTGTAAAAATTCCTTCCTCAAACCTAATTCCATATACTCTATCTAATTCTAAAGAATGAGATGAAACTTCCATAACACAGTATTTAACTTCGTTATCTACCATATTTTTAAATAACTCATGAAGTTCATAAGATTCTGGTGTTGTTCTTACTGCATCTATTTTCTTATTTCCAATGTAATTTGCTATTGTACCTATTAGTCCTGTTTTAAAGCCCGCTTTTTCTAAAATAGATTTAATTATAAAGGCAGAAGTTGTTTTTCCATTAGTCCCTGTTATACCTATTATTTTAAGCTTATCCTTTGGCTTACCAAAATAATTAGAAGACATTATAGCTAAAGCTTTTCTAGTATCTTTAACCTTTATTATTGTTATGTCTTCTTTAGCATTTACTTCTTCTTGAACTATTAAAGCCTTAGCTCCTTTTTTAATAGCATCTTCTACAAAGGAATGTCCATCTACTTTAAAGCCCTTTATACAAGTAAAAACATCTCCTTCTTCTATTTTTCTATTATCATATCTTATGTTTTCTACATTTATATCTTCTATTCCCTGTAAGACCTCATAGTCTAATCCCTCTAATAAACTTTTAAGAATCATTTTTTTCACTCCTTAAATACTATGCACTAAATAAGCGTTAAATTCACAAAATACTAGCATGTGAATTTTATCACATGCTAGTTTTATTTATAATTACTTTTTATCTAATTTAAAGTTTATAACTGTTCCACTTTTAACTACATCACCTTGTGCTATGCTTTGTTCTGTAATAACTCCCTCTCCTGAAAATTTTCCTTTTAATCCAATTTTCTTTAAAATTTCCTTTGCTTTTTCCATAGAAAGGTTATTAAAATCTGGAACTACAACATCTTTATTATAATTTGAAGTAGTTTTAGTGTAAAGTTTAATTTCATCTCCTTCTTTTATTGTATATCCTGGTTTTGGATCCATTTCTGAAACTACACTACCATCACCATCTACTTGATATTTTATTTTTTCTTTATCTAAAATAGATTTCGCTTTTTCTAAAGTAAATCCTCTAACCTCTGGTACTATTATTTCATTAGCTTTTTCATTTACCTTAGAACTGTCTAATTCCATATAATTAAAAATATCATTAAATAAATCATGAGCTAATGGCGCAGCCACTAAACCACCAAAATACTCACCCTTTGGATTATCTACTGATATTAATACTGAAATTTGTGGGTCATTATATGGAGCATATCCTGCAAAAGAAGAAACATATCCTGCTCCATATCCTCCGCTTGCCTTAACTTTTTCAGCAGTTCCTGTTTTTCCTGCTATCCCATAGCCTTCTATGTACGCTCTCTTAGGAGAGCCATATTTAACAGTTTTCTCTAAAGCTTCTGAAACTCTCATAGCAGTTTGTTGGTCTATTATATTGTCAATTTTTTTTGGTTCAAAGGTTTTATCTACAACCTTAGCACCACTTTCATCCTCATGGCTTATTTCTTTCATTATATGTGGTTGTATCCAAGTTCCTCCATTTGCTATAGTATTCATAGCTGCCATCATTTGAACAGCACTTGCACTATCTGTTTGCCCAAAAGATATAGTAGCTAGTTCAACAGGTCCTATTTTATCATTTGGCATTACTATTCCTGTTGTTTCTCCTGGCAAATCAATTCCTGTTTCTTTTCCAAACCCAAATTTCTCTATATATTCATTTAACTTCTCTTTACCAAGCTTTTGTCCTATATCCATAAATCCTACGTTACAAGAATTTTCAAGTATTTGGTCAAAAGTCTCAGTTCCATGACCATCTGGTTTCCAACATTTTATATAAGTACCTGCAACATTTTTTCCTCCAGGACAATAATAGGTTTCATTTGTTCCTGCTATTCCCTCTTGAACGGCAGCAGCTGCCGTTACCATTTTAAATATAGAACCTGGTTCAAAGCTATTAGAAACAGAATCGTTTCTCCACATATTCTCCATTTTTTGAGTTTTATCTTTTCCTGGATAATTTTCATAACCTTCATAAGGATTATTTGGATTATAATCTGGCTTATTAGCCATAGCTAAAATCTCTCCATTTTTAGGATTCATAACTATTATACTAACACCATCAGCCTTATATTCTTTTATTCCTTGTTCAGCTACTTTTTCTGCAAAGTACTGTATTGTTTCATCTACTGTTAAAGTAACATTTTTACCATCTACTGGCTTTGCAAATTCAGAATCTGAATAAGGTATACCACTATTATTTCTAGCAACTTCTGATATCCTCATTCCTGGAAGTCCTGAAAGTTCAGCATTATACTCTCTCTCTATTCCTCCTTGACCTACACCATCTGCATCAACTCTTCCTAAAACTTGAGCTAAAAAGTTGTTATCTGGATAATATCTTTTTGTATCTTGAGAAACTATTACTCCCCTTATTTTAAGGGCTTTTACCTTGTCTGCTTTATCTTTTTCAACTTTTCTAGCTAAAGTTACTGAGTTTGCTGGTGCACCAGAAGGTAAAGTTGTGTTTATTTTATCATAAACTTCCTCTTTAGGTATGTCTAAAGCATTTCCTATTTCCGCTGCAATTTTATTTAATTTTTCTCTTTTTTGATCATCTGTATCATCACTTTTAAAGGCATCTTCTCTTAAAGTTTTAAGGTCTAAATCAACTCTATAAACATTAGCACTAACTGCCAATTGTGCACCATTTCTATCTAGTATTTCTCCTCTTTTAGCACTTATTTTAACCTCATTTTTCCACTGTTCCTCAGCCTTCGCTCCATATTCCTTGTGTTTAAAGATCATTATATAAGAAAGTCTAAGGGTTAAAACTCCTAGTAAGAACCAAATTATTATCATAATCCAAAAGGTTCTTCCATCAATTAAAGACTTAGTTATTTTATAATCTTTAAATCCTTTGTTTTTCTTTTTTTTCACATTTAGCCCTCCGTAGTAAGTTAACTAAAAGCAATCTTTTATAGTAAGTTACTTTTATGAGATTTAAAATTATTAATTTCTTATTTTAAGTAAAATAAATTTGTAACCATAAAAATTATGGATGTACTTTTAAAACAATAAAAGTACATCCTAATTTATTCCCCTATCTCTTCCCTTGAGCAGACGTATCATCGCCTAATTTAACCATGTTCTCCTTAGTTGGCAATATCATCTTCAACTTATCTTTAGCTATTTCTTCTATTTTATCTAAAGAACTAGCCTTTAATATTTGAACCTTTAAAGCCTCATTTTCTGTTATAACAGAGTTTATTTCTTTATTTAATGAGTCCAAATTTTGTTGAGTTTTATAAACTTTCATATCTCTACTTATAGTTATTCCACCAACAATTAATATTAGAAGTACTATTTGATATATGCTCTTTTTTATTTTCTTATCTTTTTGCTTTTTTCTTTTTTGTTGCTCGATTTTTTTCTTTCTTTTGTCATATGTTTCTTTACTTGGTATAGTTTGCTCTTTTCTCTTTGGCTTAAGTGCTGAACTACCATTATAATCAAACTCTTTTACATCCATCTATAATCCCTCTCCAATTATTTATTCCCCTTACTTTAAAATATACTGAATATAAATTATAATTTTTCTATTACTCTTAACTTAGCACTTCTACTTCTTGGATTAAATTCTAGTTCTTCCTTGCTAGCTTCTATAGGTTTTCTACTTATTAACTTAACCTCTGGTTTTCTGTTACAAACACATACTGGAAATTCACTTGGACATGTACAAGGATTTGCTAGTTCTTTAAAGGTGTTTTTAACAATTCTATCTTCTAAAGAGTGGAATGTTATTATTGCCATTCTTCCTCCCTTATTAAGCTTTTTAATTCCATCTAATATAGTCTTACTTATTATTTCAAGTTCTTTATTAACTTCAATTCTTATAGCTTGAAAAGTTCTCTTAGCAGGATGTGGTCCTTCTCTTCTAGCTTTAGCTGGAATAGCAGCTTTTATTATTTCAACTAGTTCTAAAGTCGTATCTATGCTCTTTTCTTCTCTATTTTTAACTATAAAACTTGCTATTCTTTTAGCAAACTTCTCTTCCCCATATTCTTTAATTATTCTATATAGTTCCTCTTCTGTATAAGTGTTTACTATATCATAAGCTGAAAATTCATTTTCCCTATTCATTCTCATATCTAAAGGAGCATCTTGCATATAACTAAAGCCTCTTTCTCCATTATCTAACTGATAAGAAGAAACTCCTAAGTCCATAAGGATGCCATCTACTCCGTCTATACCTAAATCTGTTAAAACATCATATATAGCATAAAAATTGCTATGGACATAAGTAACATTACTATATTCTTTTAATCTTTCTTTAGCAGCCTTTAAAGCATCCTTATCTTGGTCAAAACCTATTAGCCTTCCCTCTTTTGATAGCCTTTTTACTATTTCGCTTGAATGCCCTGCACCACCTAGTGTACAATCTACATATATACCATCTTTTTTTATATTTAAAGCATCTATGCACTCATCTAGCAAAACTGAAATGTGTTTAAATTCCATATAAATACTCCTTAAATTTTAAATTGTTTATCACTCTAAGTTTTTATCATCTTTTCTTCTAAAAATCATATTATATATTATATAATTTAAGTCTAACAGATTAAATTTATCATGCTTAATTTTATTAATAAATATTTTTTAAACATATTTATTATAAACATTGTGTAAATTATTATGCCTCTTATTAATTTACACTACAATATAATAATATTGCAACTATTTTCCCATTATATATTATATTTTATTATAAATTATTCTATAAAAAATTAAAATTTCCTTTCAATATTTATTATTTGTAACTTTCTTATTATACAATATATTAAGAAAAAAAATTGACATTATAAATAATTTAATGTAAAATTTTAAAATACCATGGGAGTATATAGGGACTGGTGTTCCTACAGGTCTTCAAAACCTAGTTATGGTGCTAATACCATCATTGGTGGGTTCGATTCCCACATATTCCCGCCATAAAGAAAAAGAGCTATCTGAAAAATTTTCAAATAGCTCTTTTTTAGTCTAAAAATGCTGTTTAAATTTGATGATAACTTTTTATATTATACGTTAAATCTGAAGTTTACTATGTCTCCATCTTTCATTACGTACTCTTTACCTTCTAATCTATAAACACCTTTTTCCTTAGCTGCAGCTTCTGAACCACACTCTACTAAATCATCATAAGATACAACTTCCGCTCTTATAAATCCTCTTTCTATATCAGAGTGAATCTTACCTGCTGCTTGTGGTGCTTTAGTTCCTTGTTTAATTGTCCAAGCTCTAACCTCTTGTACTCCTGCAGTTAAATAACTCATTAATCCTAAAAGCTTATAACTTGCTTGTATAAGCTTATCAAGTCCTGATTCTTCTAAACCATATTCAGCTAACATTTCTGCTTTTTCTTCCTCATCTAAACCTGATAATTCTTCTTCAAGCTTAGCGCAAACTACCATAATTCCTGAATTTTCAGCCTCTGCATATGCTCTAACCTGTTTAACATATTCATTGTCTAGATTTCCTTCCATCATATCTTCTTCTGATATGTTGCAAGCATATAAAACCGGCTTTGAAGTTATTAAGAATAAACTTTTTATAAATGCCTCTTCCTCTTCAGTAGTCTCTAAAGTTCTAGCTGGTTTATTTGCCTCTAAATGAGCTTTTAATCTTTCCATTATTTCATACTCAAATTTTGCAGTTTTATCTCCAGATCTTACTAACTTCATAGTTTTTTCCATTCTTCTTTCAAGAACATCTAAATCTGCAAAAATAAGTTCTAAGTTTATAGTTTCTATATCTCTTATTGGGTCTACAGAACCTTCTACATGAACAACATTCTCATCATCAAAACATCTTACAACATGAACAATAGCTGCAACCTCTCTTATATGTGATAAGAATTTATTTCCTAACCCTTCACCTTTACTAGCACCTTTAACTAATCCTGCTATATCGTAAAATTCTATGGCAGTATATACTTTTTTCTTTGTGTTATATATTTTTTCTAAAACATCTAATCTCTTATCTGGTACACTTACAACACCTACGTTTGGTTCTATTGTACAGAAAGGATAGTTTGCTGATTCAGCTCCTGCTTTTGTAATAGCATTGAATAATGTACTTTTACCAACGTTTGGTAATCCAACCATTCCTAATTTCATCTATGTACACGTCCCTTTCTTATATTTAATTTCATACTTAATGATTATACTCTAGCTTAATATATATTTCAACAACTGTATTATGTTTCCTAATTATCCACCTAAAAATACAAATTAATCCTAATATATAAGACATACTAAAATCGAGGTGATATTTTATGATTAAAAAGGGTTTTTCTTTAATATTTTCCCTTATTTTAACTTTATCTATATTTTTTAATGTAGTAAACGCAAAAGAACTTAATCTTCCTTCTACAGAAGAATTTAACTGGTATTACTCTTTTAATAAGGAAGAAGGAATCCCTTATGGTCCTCGTGAAACTCCTTATATAAGCAACTACAAAACAATATACTGTGGTGATACAGCAAAAAAAGAAATTTTTCTTACCTTTGATGAAGGTTATGAAAATGGCAATACTTCAAAAATTCTTGATATTCTTAAAGATAACAAAGTTCCTGCTGCCTTCTTTGTAACAAAACCTTATATAAAAGACTATCCAGAACTTATAAAAAGAATGGAAGAAGAAGGACATCTTGTATGTAATCATACTTCTCATCATCCTTCTATGGCTAAGATATTAGACAGGGATAGTTTTAAAAATGAATTTACTGAAGTAGAAGAAGAATATTTTAAAGTTACTAAAAAAGAAATGCCTAAATTTTTTAGACCTCCTATGGGTAAATATAGTGAACAATCCCTTTCTTATACAGAAGAACTTGGATATACAACTGTATTTTGGAGTTTTGCATACAAAGACTGGTTAGTTGATGAGCAACCTTCTAAGGAATTTGCAAAGAAAAAAATATTAGATAAAGCTCATAATGGTGAAGTAGCTTTACTTCATGCAGTATCAGATACAAACACAGCTATTTTAGATGAAGTATTAAAGGAATTAAAATCTATGGGCTATGAATTTAAGTCCTTAAATGACTTAACTCCTAAAAAGTAATAATAAAAATAGGATGCTATCAAAATATTTTAATATCTTATATTTTGATAGTATCCTTATTTTATAAATTTTCTTTATTTCTAATTATTTTTTAAAAATCCACTTTCACTTAAAATTTCATTTTTTAATCTATTACTTTCATTTCTTATATATGAAATTTCTTCTTTTACTTCTTCAACTAATTTTTTATCCTTTAAGAAATTTAAATTTATTTCCACATTGACTATGGAACTATCTATACAAGCACTAAGCATTATAGCACTTACAACAGAATCTGATATTAAATTCTTATTTCCATATTTAAATGCAAAGCTTACATTTTCAAAAAATCTCAATGCTTTTCTACTTAATTCTAAAGGAACTATCATAGCACCTATAGTACATTCCTCTATTTTTTTACTTCTTAAATTCTGTTCCTCTATAGTTTCCTTAGGTAACTTATAGCATTCCATTAAAGTTGTAAAGGCCTCTTCATCCTTGCTCATAAAATCTAACATCTCATCATAAGTTCTTTTTGCAATTAAAAGATTTTCATCTAGTTTATCTTTATTATCTTTACTTAAAATCTCATAAGATTTTTTTCCTACTGTTAAGCTATAAACCATTGATGTTAATGCAACTCCAACAGCACCAACAATTCCAGCAGCTGCTCCCCCACCTGGTGCTGATAATTCTGAGCCTAAATCATTTATAAAATCCTTAATTTTTTTATCTTTCACTTACTAACCCTCCAAAATATTATTGCTTATTTAAATTACTTATTTTAAATTTAATATATCATTAAGTTTTTTACCTATATTACTCCACTCATATTCTTCATTTTCACTAAACTCTTTATTAGAGTCTAATAAAGCCCCACATTTTTCAAAACTATTTATTATATCTTCATAGTTATTTTTACTTACTATACACTTTTCTTTATTATCTACAACAGACTTTATAGGGTCATTTTCATCACCTAATATAACCATAACAATATTTTTAGTTCCTAAATAATCATATATTTTAGCAGGTATCTGTTTAGAATTTTTATTTCCTAAAACAAGAAGTATATCTCCATGTATCATATATCTTAAAGCTTCTTTATAGTCAATCCTTCCATTTACACTTACATTAGGAAATTCTTTTAATTCTGCTTTTATATTTTCATCATCTATATTTCCAAAGAATAATATATTTAATCTATTAAATAAATTATTATCTCTTTTTTCTAATTCTTTTAATGCTTTTATAAAGGGTTTTAAGTCTCTAATTTTGCTAAATATTTCTCCTGCATATATTAAATTTATTTTATCTCCTTTTAAAAGTTTTGGTTTTTCTTCCTTTTCAATTTCTTTATAAATTTCTTTATTATAACCTCTAGTTACAATAAACATATTTTCTTCTTTTAGATTATACTTTTCTATAAAATCTTTTTTATTTTCCTCTGTTACAAATATATGCCTATCACCATTTAATACTACTGCTTTTTCTTGTTTTCCTTCTATAAATTTTCTTATAAATCCAATATTTTCTCTTGAAGGGTCCTTAAGCCAAGGGTCGCTCCAATATAAAACCCAAGGTATTTCTTTATACTTTTTCTTTATTCTTAAAGCACAAAGATGACTAGATGGTGGCTCATGCATAGAAAATATAACATCAAATTTTTCTTTTTCCATAAGGTCCTTAGCATATTTTGATGCCTTAAAACTCCACATATAATACATGTCTGGGAAAATAATTTTATTTTTTATTTTCCTCATAAGTTTTATTTTTTTACTATTTTTAAAGCTATCGCTATCATTGCTTTCTTTTTGCCCTAAAGTTTTTTTAGGCATTACCTTATTAAAGAATTTTCCACCTTCAACTTTATGTATCTTAACCTTATTATCTAAAAGCTTTAAAACTTCCTCATCATAATATATAGAATTTTTAGGAAAATCAACGGTTAAAAGATGAACTTTGTTATTATTAATATTGCATAAATTGTTTAAATACATAAGAGTTTCAATAGAAGCTGAATTATTTATAATAGGAGAATAACAGGCTACAAATAAAATATTCATTATTTTTTCCCTCTTTCTTTAAGAGATAATAATAAAAACTTTGGTATGCTTCCTAATCTTTTTATTCTCCAAGGTTCCTTATAAACTCTGTAGAACCATTCCATTCCCATATTAATCATAAAATCAGGTGCTCTATTTACATTTCCTGAAATAACATCAAAGCTTCCTCCAACACCCATAAATACCTTGCAACAAAGCTTATTTTTATATTTCTCTATAAATATCTCCTGTCTAGGTGCTCCCATAGCAACAAAAAGTATATCTGCTTTACTTTTGTTAATCTTATCTATTAAATCATTGCAATTATTTAAATCAAAAAATCCATTATTTACTCCTACTATGTTTATTCCTTTGTAGATTTCTTCTATTTTTTCTTTACACTTAATTAAAGTTTCTTCTTTTGCCCCTAATAAAAAAACCCTTAAACTCTTATCTTTAGCTTCCTTTAAAAGCATATTCATAACATCTATTCCAGCTATCTTTTCTTTAATTTCTATTCCATTATATTTAGCTGCAAGAAGAGTTCCTACTCCATCTGGAATGATTAAAGCATCTTCTTTAGTAAAACTTTTTCTTAAAAAATCATTTTTTATACCATTATATAAAACCTCTGGATTTCCAGATATTATGTTAACTTTATTTTTTCTTTGAATTTCTTCTAAAAGTTTTTCTTTATTATCTGAAAATATTTTATATCCTAATAAATCCTTATACATAAATTTACGCTCCTAAGGCTACTTAATATTATTATTTCTCATAAATGTTTCTATTTCTTTTACTATTTCATCCTCTTTGTTTATAGCTTTTGCAATAGCTAAGTGTTGCTTAGCCTCTTCAAATTTTCCTGCATTTAAATAACAAACTATTAAATTAGTACAAACTTCTATATCTCTTGTACTCTCAAAGGCCTTTCTTAAATATTTAATAGCTTCATCATATATCCCTAAAGATGCATAATTTATTCCCATTTCATTAACGGCCTCAACTATGCTATCATCAATAGATAAACATTCATTTAAATAATAAACTGCCTTTTCAAAATTTCCAAGCCTTCTATAAGCTGTTGCAATGTAATATCTTAAAATAGCATTATCTTGAAATTTATCTGCTAAAGGAAGAAGTCTTTTTAAAGCATCCTCAGGTTCTTCTATTAATTCCTCTTTCCCCTCTTCATAGTCAGCGGAATCCTTTATTTCATTATATAGTGCTTCAACTATTTCATTTTTTTCTCCACCTTTAGCTAAGTATTCATTTATATCTACATAGGCCTTATCATATTTCCCCATATCATTATATGCTATTGCTGAATAAAGATATGGTAAAGCTAAGTCACTTCTATTTTCCTTACATTTATCACAAATTTCTAATTGTGTATCATTATAGGATTTATTTCTCTCCCTTAAAGATTCACATATTAAAAGAAGATTTTCATAAACATCAGTTTCCTCTGAAACCTCACTTAATCCTTTTAAAAGCATAAAAGCTTCAACCATATTTCCTTCTTTTACTTTGTCAGCGACTATTTTTTTTACACAAGGAATAGCATCTTCTATTAAGCTAATTAACTTTTTATAATCCTTATTAAATTTAAAATCTTTATCTCCACCTAAAGCAAAAAACATTCCTTCAATTAAATAATTTATTGGAAGAGTCTCTAATTTATATCCACTTTTAACATCCTTAGATAAATGTTTTGGGTCTATTGGGATGTATAACTCCTTAACATTAATGTCCTTTTCATCTTTTCCTAAACTTTTAATAAATCCTTCTCCATCTATTTCTAAGAATAAAAGTTGTGATAATTTTTCCTTTGCAAATGTATTAAAACTCATATATTTTATCTCCTTAACTACTTTACTTATTTATTTTAAATTCTGTCTAAAAACAAGATTTATAAACTTAAAGTTTAATATATATCATAAATTTCGAAGTTTATTTTATCATAAAACAAAATTAAGTTCATCTTAGGATTTAATTCCTTAAATTATTAGCTCTTATTTTAGTTATATATTATAACACTTTAAGTAAGATAAATTAAAGTAAAAAGAAAAGAGCTAGTAATATAACTTATATAAGTTATATTAACATAGCTCCTTTTTAACTTAAACTATTTTAATTTTTCATTAATTAATTCCATTATAGCTTCTTTAAATTTTTCGCTCTTTTCTTCTGCATCTTCTAAACTTAAACCTTTTACTGATAAATAAATCTTCATCTTTGGCTCAGTTCCTGATGGTCTTACAACAAACCAAGAATCGTCTTCTAAAATATATTTTAAAACATTTGATTTTGGAAGCTTGATTTCTTTTTCTTCCTTAGTTAAATTATTTACTTCCTTACTTAACTTATAATCAAAGGATTTAACAACCTTAACATTATTTAATTCTTTTAAAGAATCATTTCTTAAAGCATCTATACATTTAGCTATTTTTTCTTGCCCTTCTTTTCCTGCAAGTTCTATAGATACTAAGCTTTCCTTAAAGTATCCATATTTATTATAAAGTTCAATTAATCCATCATAAAGAGTTTTTCCTTGTTCTTTATAATATAAAGTCATTTCAGCTATTAACATAGAAGCTACAACTGCATCCTTATCTCTTGCAAAAGTTCCAGCTAAATAACCATAACTTTCTTCAAAACCAAATAAATATTCATTTGAACCTGAATTTTCAAATTCTTTTATTTTTTCACCTATATATTTAAATCCTGTTAGTGTATCTATTAATGTTACTCCATATTCCTCAGTCATATTTCTTACTGACTCTGTAGTAACAATAGTTTTTATAATAGCACCATTTTTAGGTAATTTATTCATTTCTTTTAAAGAGCTTAATATATAGTTAGTTAATAACATTCCTGTTTGATTACCACTTAATACTTGATACTCTCCTTTATTGTCTTTTACAACAACACCTATTCTATCACAGTCTGGATCTGTTCCAAATATTATATCTGGCTTAATTTCCTTAGCCATATCTAAAGCTAATTTAAACACCTTTGGATCTTCTGGATTTGGATATGGAGCTGTTGGAAACTCTCCATTTGGCATTTCTTGTTCTTTAACAACATAAACATTCTCATATCCTAATTCTTTTAATATTCTTCTAACTGGAAGATTACCAGACCCATGAATTGGAGTATAAATTATTTTTAAATCTTTAGCATGATTTTTAACTAAATCTTTTCTAATAGTTAGAGTTTTTAATGACTCTATATATTTTTTATCTATTTCTTCTCCTATATAAACTAAAAGACCTTCTTCTAAAGCTTTTTCTTCGCTCATTGTTTTTATATCAGAATAATCCTTAACTTTATTTACATAGTCAATAACAGCTTTAGCAGGCTCATCAGTTAATTGACATCCATCATCTCCATAAACCTTATACCCATTATATTGTTTTGGATTGTGTGAAGCTGTTATAACTATACCTCCATTACAATTTAATTCTCTAACTGCAAATGATAACATTGGAGTTGGTCTTAAAGACTCAAAAAGATTAACCTTTATACCATTTGCACAAAGAGTTAAAGCTGCTGATTTTGCAAACTCCTTAGACATATTTCTTGAATCATAAGCTATTGCAACAGATTTTTTTCCTTCATAATTGTTATTTAAATAATCTGCAAAGCCTTGAGTAGCTTTTCCTACTGTATATATATTCATTCTATTAGTACCAGCACCAATAATTCCTCTTAATCCACCTGTACCAAAATCTAGTTCCTTATAAAATCTATCTTCTATTTCTTTTTCTTCTTTTACTGCTCTTAACTCTTCCTTTATTTCTTCAGAAATAATATCAGAATTTAACCATTCTTCATATCTTTCTCTATACACTATACTATCTCTCCTTTAAATCTCTATAAGGATTTTTATTTTTATTTTACAGATATTATACTACAATAATTTAAATTTTAAAAACAAAAAAAAGAAAAAATGGAATTGTAATCAAAACAATTCCATTTTAATTATTATTTTTATTATTTTTTACAATTATTTTACCTTTTATTATTATTCTTTTATTAAATATTAATTAAATTTATTAAGCTTTAAATTTATTTTTAGATAAATTTTAAAAGAAATAAGTTTTAAATATTTTCTTAATTACTGCTTATTATAATTTTACTCTCATATAAATCTCCTAATTCTCCCCCTATAGAATCACTTAATTTAACATAAAATTCTCTATCCTCTTTAACATCTCCTCTATTTATTAGATTTATATGAAAGCTCTTTTCCTTTTCTCCTTCTTTAAAAGCTAAAGTTCCAGACCAAGTTTGATAATCTATTCCATTTAAAGCTGTTCCTGATATAGTTTCATAATTGACTTCTACTTTTTCTTCTAAATTATTTTCTCTTTTAATTTTTAAAGTTACTATTTTATCTTTATTACTTACTTTATATTCACTTTTTTCAAATTCAATTAGGCTTTTTAAATTATCTTTACTAAAAGGATAATACTCTTTATCTATTTTATAAACTCCTATGCTGTTTATAAGAGGTATTTCTAAAGAAGCTGTTATATTTATTCTTATCTTACTACTTTTAAAATTTTCTAAAACTATAAGCCTTTTATAACCTATAGTACTACCCTCATAAACCTTAAGAAACTCTTTTCCTATTAATACCTCTATATTAAAACTAGAAACTCTTTGTCCTAAAGGTATATATTCCTGCAAAGAAATAAGATTAAATTCAGTAATATCTCCTAAATCTATCTCAATTTTGCAAGTCTTTTCTCCCTTTTTAGGTGCAAAGTAAGTATCATAATTATTGTCTAACATATTTTTAGCAGAATATTCATTGCTATAAAAACTATTTGAAATAATATTTTTATTAAAGGCTAAATTATTTTTAAATATCTTTTTAATTATATTTCCAAATTCCTTTAATCTATTAATATCATTTTCATGTATTTTTCCCTCTTTATTAGGAGGAATATTTAATAATAAAACAGAATTTCTTCCAACTGATTTAAAATAAATATCTATTAGTTTTCTTAAAGATTTAACCTCCTCATCTTCAAAATCATGATAAAACCATCCTGGTCTTATTGACACATCAGACTCTCCAACAACCCATTCCGCTCCATACTCTTCTCCTTTATTTAGATAAGAAGGATTTTCTCTTTCTTTCATTTTCTCAATATTTATAGTTGACCAACAAGTTTCACCTGCATAGCCCTTCTCATTTCCAATCCATCTAATATCAGGACCTTGAGGACTAAAAATCAAAGAATTTTTTTGCAATGTTTTTATTATTGAAAACCATTTCTCAAAATCATAATCTTGCTTAAGGTTTGACCCCTTAGCACCATCCATCCAAACTTCTGCTATAGGTCCATAATTTGTTAATAGTTCTTTTAATTGATTAATATAAAACTCATTATAAAGACTTCCATCACCTTTTCCATAATACTCTGAATTTTGGTCCCATGGAGAAAGATATACTCCAAATTTTATTTTATATTTATTACAAGCTTTAGAAACTTCTCTTACTACATCACCTTGTCCATTTTTCCACGGACTATTAGCTACACTATGTCTTGTATATTTGCTATTCCATAAGCAAAAGCCATCATGATGTTTTGCGGTTAAAATAACTCTCTTAAATCCAGCATTACATAATACTTTTATCCAACTATCTGCATCTAAACTGCTAGGATTGAAAATTTCTGTACTTTCTTTTCCATCTCCCCATTCTTTTCCTGTAAAGGTATTTATACCAAAATGTATAAAGGCTGTAAGTTCCTCTTTTTGATAATTAACTTGTTCTTCTGTTGGAATTGCTCCAAACCCTTTTTTTACATAATCCATACTGTTTATAAGTATTAAACTTTAATTAATTTATTAAATTAATTAAAGCAGCTAAGATTTATTACAAACTAAAAATCCTGCTTTATACTTCCTCCTTAAAATTTATATTTATCCTTTATATGTTTATTCACTTAACATAATAATTATTACCAAAATACTTTAATAAGTAAGTTACATTTTTTTAAACAAGTTTTATATAAATTTTAAAAACAAAAATATAAACCTAACAAGCAACTAAATTTAAAATAAAATCCTTGTTAGGCTTAACAATATATTTTAAAGTTTTATTTTAAATATTCTAAAGCCATTTTAGCCTTATCTGTAAAGATAGAATCTACTCCATATTCTCTTAGTCTATTCATTTCATAGATTTTATTTACTGTATAAACATTTACTTTTAGCCCTTCTTTATGAGCAATATCTACTAATTCTTTATTAACAAGCCTTTTACTAGGATGTATTGCATAAGCTTTTAATCTTTTACTAACCTCTATAATCTCAGGTATTTTTCTATCATAAAGAAGTCCTAATTTAATATTTTCATTTAAATTTCTTACTCTTTCTAAGGATTTATGATTAAAACTTGAAATAATTATTTTCTCTTCTATATCATATTTTTTTATTAAATTTAATACATCTAACTCAATGTCCTTATATTCTATAACGTCAGTTTTAAGCTCTATATTTAAAACTATATCTTTATTCTTTATAAGATTAAACACTTCTTCTAACTTTGGAATTTTACATTCCTCATTATTTTCAAAAGCTTTCTTGCTACATTTAAACTCTCTAAGTTCCTTGAAGGTATAATCTTTAACTTCTCCCTTTCCCTTAAAGGTTCTTTTTATATTTTCATCATGTATTACTACTAACTCTCCATCCTTGCTTTTATGAACATCAAGTTCTATACCATAAATATTTAATTTTAAAGCTTCCTTAAAAGATAACAATGTATTTTCTGGATACTCAAAGCTAAATCCTCTATGTGCAAAAACTTTCATAATCTATCTTTCTCCTTTATAAATAATTCTACTATTTATACTCTCTATTGAATTACATCCTGTTAGTACCATAGCTGATTTTAATTCTCCTTTTAAAGAATCTACATATTCTTCAACACCTTTAGCCCCCTCTAAAAAGGTAGCAGTTATAAATGGTCTTCCTATTAAAACACAATCAGCACCTAAAGCTATCATCTTCAATATGTCAACCCCAGTTCTTACTCCTCCATCAACTAAAATTTTCACCTTTCCTTTAACCTTAGAAGCTATTTCTTCTAAAACCTCGCAAGTAGCTGGTGTTTGATCTAATACTCTTCCACCATGATTAGATACAACTATAGCAGAAACTCCTGCCTCTACTGCAAGTTCAGCTTCATCTGCTGTCATTATTCCTTTAAGAATAAAAGGTAATTTAGTTGAATTTACTATTTCTTTTATTTCTTCTAAATTTTTTGGTTCAACAGGCTTTCCATTCATAGCTAAAGTTATAAGTCCTGCTGCATCTATATCCATTCCTATAGCAAAAGCTCCTGCTTTTTCTGCCATCTTTATCTTCTCTATTACAACTTCATTTTTCCAAGGCTTTATAAAAACAATACCTTCCCCTTTATATTCTTCAATAACTTCTAAATTAGTAGTTAAACATAAATCAACTGCTGTATCTCCAACCATAGGGTATATTCCTGAATCTAAACATCCTTTAACTACTCCTTCTATATATTCTCTTTCGCTAACCTTACCTCCCATATTCAACATTGTTCCTGTTATTGGTGCTGCAAAAACTGGAATCTCCATTCTTTTACCAAAAATTTCAATAGACATATCTGGATTTTTAGCATTATGAATAGTTCTCATATTAAGCTTAATTTTCTCTAAAGAAGAAATATTTCTAATAAAAGCAGCTCCTGTTCCTTTTCCTCCCATACCTGGCACTTCTCCTGCACAGGCTATTCCATTACAAACCTTACAAACTCTGCAACTTCCATTATAAAGTTCTCTAACTTTTTCTCTCATTTCCTTATTCATTTATAAATTCCTCCTAAAAATCCTTTTCTGTTTTAATATTAAATCCATTTTGTATTAAAAGTTCACAGGTTACCCCATTTCCTTCCTTTTTCTCTCCATTAAAGTTTCCTGAATATATAAGTCCTAAACCACAAGAGGGACTTTTTGACTTTAAAATTATATATTCTGCTTCTATACTTTTAGCTATGTTTAAGGTTTCATAAGCACCCTTAATAAATTCCTTAGTAACATCTTCTCCTTCTTTGCTAAGTACTTTAGCTTTTCCACTTAAAACCTCCCTTCCAGTTCCTCCAACAATCTCACTAGGAACCCTTGGTGTTTTTAATCCTCCTAACTGTTCTGGACAAGCAATAACTGCTTTTCCCTCCTTAAGAAGCTTCAATATATTTTCATTCAAATTGTTTTCACCATTATATTTACAATTAATACCACATAAACATCCACTAACTAAAATCAAAACCTTCTCTCCTTTTATAAATTATTAAATAATTTGTAAATTTCTATTTTATTATAAGCCTTAAATCAAAATTTAAAAACCCTTATAAAAAAGAGAGAGAAATAAGCATTTTAAAATTAAATAAATTTCTCTCTCTTTAAATAATATTATATTTTTATTCTTCTAAATTAAATTTAATTGTTTCTCCACTTTTTATAATTTCACCAGAACTTATGCTCTGTTCTCTAATTTTACCTTTACCTTTAAATTCTCCCTTTAAATCTAAGGATTTTAAAATTTCCTTAGCTTCATCCTCACTTAAATTTCTAAAGTCTGGAACAACTATTTCCTTTTCACTTCTATCAAACCTATTTCCAGCTTTTAAAGTTATAACATCTCCCTTAGATATTTTATATCCTGGCATAGGAGAAATAGATGTAACAAAACTTCCCTCTCCTTCTATTACTGCATTAATTCCTAATTCATTTAAAGTTCTTTCAGCACTAGATACTTTATCTCCTCTTAAATTAGGAATTATAGCTTCACCTTCACTATATTCTAAATTTTCTTCATTTAATGAAAGATAGTTAAAAATATTATTAAACAATTCTCCTGCAAAAGGAGCAGCTACTACGCCTCCAAAATGTTCTCCATTTTTAGGATTGTCTATTATTACTATTAGAGATATTTTAGGGTCATCATAAGGAGCAAATCCTGCAAAGGATGCTATATATCCTGCACCATAAGTACCTTTTTCTGAATCAACTTTCTCAGCTGTTCCTGTTTTACCTGCAACCTTTATATCTTTAATTCCTGCATCCTTTGAAGAGCCCCTAGATACAGTAGATTCTAAAGCCTCTTTAATTCTTAATGTGCTTTCCTCCTCTACTATATTCTCATTTATCTTAGGAGCAAAAACTTCATCTATAATTTTTACTCCATTCTCATCTTTATGACTTAAACTTTTCATAAGATGAGGTTGAATTAAATCTCCTCCATTAGCAACTGCATTTAAAGCAGCCATAAATTGGATTCCATTTACAGTATCAGTTTGTCCAAAAGATATTGTAGCTAAATCTACAGGGCCTATATCTTTAGCTTCTTTAACTATCCCAGAAGCCTCGCCTGGTAAATCAATACCTGATTTTTCTCCAAAGCCAAATAATTTAATATATTCATTTAATTTTTCTGCCCCTAATTTTTCTCCAATTTCCATAAAGGCAACGTTACAAGAATTTTCTAAAATTTGATTAAAATTTTGTACTCCATGTCCACCAGACTTCCAACACTTTATATTCTTTCCCGAAACATTTAAACTTCCATCACAATAATAAACTTCATCTCCTCCAGAAATTCCTTCTTCTACAGCTGCTATTGAAGTTATTATTTTAAATATAGAACCTGGTTCAAAGGAATCTGAAACAATTTTATTTCTCCACATATTTTGAAGCTTCTGTGATTCATCTTCCCCTTTAAAAAGTTCACTTCCCTCAAAAGGATTATTAGGATTAAACCCAGCTTTATTTACAAGTCCTAAAATCTCTCCATTATTAGGATTCATAACTGCTATACTTACAGAATCAGCCTTATGTTTATTTAAAGCCTCATTAGCTACATTTTCAACAAAGTATTGTATATTTTCATCTATAGTAAGTGTTAAATCCTTTCCATTTACAGGTGGAGTAAAACTAGACTTTGAATATGGATTATTTAAATAATCTCTTGAAACTTCATTAATCCTAACTCCAGGAATTCCTGTAAGTTCATCATTATAATAAAGTTCTAATCCACTTAGCCCCTCTCCATCTGCATTTGTTGTCCCTAAAGTATGAGATAGAAAATCTCCATTTGGATAATATCTCTTTGTATCTTCTTCTATATTTACTCCATCTATATCTAATTCCTTTACCTTGTCAGCTTTCTCCTTCTCTATTCTCCTTGCTAAGGTTGCTGATGTCGCTAAATTCCCCGAAGGGTAAGTATATTCTATTCTACTTAATACATACTCCTCCTCAAGTTCTAAAGCCCTTGCTAAAACTTTTGCAACTTCAATAGAATCAGTTTCTTCCTTTTCTATATATTTTCTTAAGGTTACCAAATCTAAATCTACTCTAAAAACATTAGCTGTAACAGCTAATTCTCTACTATTTCTATCTAGAATACGCCCTCTTCTAGCATTTATCTTTATTTCATTTGTCCATTGTTCCTCTGCCATAGCTTTATAGCTTTTAGACTTAAATATATTTATATAAAATAACCTCCCTAATAAAAAAACAAAGATAAATAATATAACTAGAAAAAAAGAGATTACTCTGTCTCCTTTCAAAGAAGATTTTTTATTTTTGTTTTTTTTATCCACTTACTAAAGCCCCCTTTTATTCCAAACTTTTCTAATTTTTAAAGTTTAAGTTGATTATATCATAAATAAGTTGTATCTTTTTTTAATAAATTGTATATAAAAAGAGCCCTTTAATTTTATAGGATTTATTTAATCTCCTAATAACAATTAAAGGGCTCTTAAATATAATAATATTTTAAATTAACTTTTTATAATAAAATTTATTTTAATATAACAACAGTAACTCCTGTTCCACCTTCTCCATATTCACCTAATCTATGAGATTTAACATGAGGGTGTTTTTTAAGCATATCATTTATAGCTTTTCTTAAAACTCCAGTTCCTTTTCCGTGAACTAAGGTTACTTCTCCTCTTCCTGCAACATAAGCATCATCTAAATACTTATCTGCTGTATAACAAGCCTCCTCTGAGTCCATCCCTCTTAAATCTATAGAAGAATCTACCTGTCTTAAATTTAATCTTGCTTCTCTTTTTTTAATTTTTCTTTCTTCTTTAGTTTCCTTAGCTACTCTTAAGTCCTTAGCCTTAACATTTATTTTCATAATTCCAGCTTGAACTTGAACTTCACCTTTATTATCTGGCTTTGAAAGAACTATAACTTTTTGATTTATTGAAGGTAATAAGGCCTCCATTCCAATTTCAATCTTTTTAAGTTCTTCTCCTTTTTTCTCTTCTTTTTT
Source organism: Clostridium sp. TJA032 (assembly GCF_058310275.1). Lineage (NCBI taxonomy): Bacteria > Bacillati > Bacillota > Clostridia > Eubacteriales > Clostridiaceae > Clostridium > Clostridium sp. TJA032. The sequence goes on from NZ_JBZEFB010000001.1 coordinate 1,170,952, forward strand.
CTTTTGAAGTCTAGCTTCTGCATCACTTATTTTATCTCTTAACTTTCCTCTCTCAGCCTCAAGTTTTCTTCTTGCATCACTAGATATACCCATTCTTTCTAAATCTCTCATGTTTTTCAAAATAGCATCTGCTTCTTCCTTAGCAGAATCTAAAATTTGCTTTGCTTCTCTTCTAGCATCTGCATAAACATTATCTCTTACACTCTCAATTCTTTCAAACTTTTCTTTATATCTATTTTTATATTTTTCTGCATCATTTTTTAATATTGCAGCCTCTCTAGCATCATTTTCAGCTTTTATACTCTTTTCTTGAAGTGATTGTATTAAATCTTCAAATTGTAAAGATTCAGTAGAAATAACCTTTTTAGCTTCCTCTATAACATTATCTTTAAGACCTAATCTTCTTGAAATCTCAAAAGCATTTGATTTACCAGGAACTCCTATTAAAAGCCTATAAGTTGGTCTTAAAGTTTCAACATTAAATTCAACAGAAGCATTTTCAACATTTTCAGTTTTTAATGCATAAGCTTTTAACTCACTATAGTGAGTTGTAGACATTATTTTACAACCTCTATGTCTTAAATTTTCTAAAATTGAAATAGCAAGGGCTGCACCTTCTGTTGGGTCTGTTCCTGCACCTAATTCATCAAAAAGAACTAAGCTTTTACTATTTGCCTTATCCATTATTTTAACTATATTAGTCATATGAGAAGAAAAAGTTGACAAGCTTTGTTCTATACTTTGCTCATCTCCTATATCTGCAAATATTTCTTCAAAAAAACTTATACTTGAATTTTCACTAGCAGGTATTAAAAGGCCACTTAATCCCATAAGTTCAATAAGCCCTGTAGTTTTTAAGGTTACTGTTTTACCTCCTGTATTTGGTCCTGTAATAAGTAAAGTTGAAAATTCTCTTCCTAAATAAATATCTGAAGAAACAACCTTATCTCTTGGAATTAATGGATGTCTAGCATCTATTAAATCTATTACTCCCTTTTCATTTACTATCGGAATCGTTCCACCTAAATCACTTCCATATTTAGCTTTTGCAAATATAAAATCTAATTCAACTATTATGTTAAAGTCAACCTTTATTACATCAATGTTTTTATAAACTAAAGAAGATAATTCTGCTAAAATCCTTTCAATTTCAGCTCTTTCCTTTAGCATAAGCTCCTTTATTTCATTATTTAAATTTACTAAAGCTGTAGGCTCTATAAAAAGTGTAGCTCCTGTTGAGCTTTGGTCATGAACAAGTCCTGGAACTTGAGATTTGTATTCAGCTTTTACAGGAATAACATATCTATCTCCTCTAACGGTATATAAAGAATCTTGAAGATATTGTGCATTACTTCTTACTATAGAATTAACTTTATCCCTTATAGAAGAATTTTTTTCCTTTAAACTTCTTCTTATGCTATATAATTTATCACTTGCATTATCTGCTATTTCCTCTTCACTTACTATAGCCTTTGATATAGCACTTTCTACTCCTCTTAAAACTACAAGACCATCTTTCATACCTTCTAGTATTCTATGTTCTTCTTCTTCTTCTTTTCTAGCTAAAAATTCAGAAAGCTTTCTTGTTACAGCTAACATACTTCCTATTCTTAATAATCCTTCTATACTTAAAACTCCACCTTTTTCTGCTCTTGTTATAGCCTCTTTTACATCATAAAGACCTTCAAAGGGTGGATTCCCTTTTCTCATTAAAATATCTAAGGCTTCCTTTGTTTCTTCTAAATGTTCTTTTACATCATAGAAAGAATTATATGGCTTAAGGTCTAAAACCATTTCCTTTGCTGATTTTGTAATAGCATACTTTTTAACTAACTCTTTAATTTTATTAAATTCTAAAACTTTTAAAACTCTATCATTCATACTTTAATCCCCTTTACTCAACGCCTCTTTTAAAGTGACCTTTAGTATAATCTTTTAATTTTAAAGCTTCTTTATTATTTAGAGCTTCAATAACATTTTTTACCTCATCATAATTTTCATCTATAAAGTCTAACCTAAAGGAATTTACTCCTAAAGCTTTTATTTCCTCAATTTCATTAAGTAAATTAACTGGTACTGTATTGTATATATGAGACCTACAAAATACATCAGTTCTTATAACAAAATCTTGATTCATTCTATCTCTTAAGACAAATGTACTATCTACACATTGATTATCACAATTTTTTGATGCACATTTACCTCCAAAGGTACTTCCTATAGGACAGTATTCACTAACCATAACCTCTGGTCTTCCATAAATAAATATTTGAGCTCCCTTTGAGTATTTCTTTAACATTTTATTTAACTCTTTTTTATTTAATTCTAGACTTAAACAACTTCCCATAATATGTTTATTATAAAATCTTATTCCATAAGAATTAAAAATGTTAAGTTTATAATCTCCTATAATATTTGTTTTATCTTTAAATCTATTTATTATTCCTGTATTAGCTGTAACTAATCCTGATATTAAATTAAGATTTTTATCTATAATATTACTTATAATTTCAAATTCTTCTTTAATTATTGTAGGAATTTTTAAATAGAAATTAAGCTCTCTACCTTCTAATTCCTTTAAAATTCCCTTATTAAGTTGCCCTTTATTTTTACCAAAGATATCTAAGGCAATATGATGAATACCACATTCAATTACTGCTTCTAACTGCTCTTTTGTATTTACAGTAATTAAAATATTTGGCATTTCACCCCTTTTCTCTGCTAAATTTATATTCTTTTGTTCTTTTATAACTCTTTTATATTTTTTAATTTCAAAATTTCTTATTTCCTCTAAAACTTCTCTTCTTAAATTATTTATAGAAGAAACTGGTGCAAAACCATCTTCAAAAGTTACATATTCTATTTCTCCTATTTCATAAGGAATATCCCCAGATTTTTTTAAATTCTTTTCAACTTTTTCCTTATCCATAGGTCTATTTACAGCTTTTTGAACCATATCACCAGTTTTTGTGAAATAATTTCCTTTATAACAAACTGTAAGTTCCATAGGTTCATTAACTTTAAATTTCATATAAGCTTTTAAACTTATTTTTCTTTCGTAAGGATTCTCATAAGCAGTTTTTAATTCATTTAAAAGTTTAGTATCAGAAGTTTTATAAAGCTTATCATTGATTTTGTACTTTTTAGGGAATATTTTTACCTTATCTCCCTTTTTAGCCTCTGCAACTTCAGTATTTTTTATAAGTATCTTGCTTACTGTAAACCCATCATCATTAGTTCTTATACCATCCTTTAAGGAAAGGTCATCTAATAAAAGAATCTCTCCATTTTTTAAAACCTCACCAAGTAAAACTCCTGTATTCCTTGGTGTTTTAAAAGCCATCATATCCTTTCCAACATTTTTATACATATATGCAGTTGAAAAACCTTCTCTATTAAATAGCTTCTTAAGTTTTAGTTTATTACCTTCCTGTGATTTTTTAATATGCTTATAGGTATTATCTATAGCTTCTCTATAAGATTCTATAACTCCTGCAACATATTCAGGTCTTTTCATTCTTCCTTCAACCTTTAAAGAACTTGTTCCTGTTTTTATTAAATCCTCTACATTTTCAATAGTACAAATATCTTTAGGACTTAAAAGAAATCCTTTAGTTTCCTTATTGTCCTTTTCTCTAATTAAGGTATAGGGCAATCTACAACTTTGCGCACATCTTCCTCTATTCCCACTTCTTCCTCCTATTAAACTACTCATTAAACATTGTCCTGAATAGCAAACACATAAGGCACCATGAACAAATATTTCAGTTTCTATTCCTAAATCTTTAGAAATATATTTAATTTCTTCTAAAGTAAGTTCTCTTGATAAAACTATTCTAAAAAATCCGTTTTCTCTAAAGAAAAGTGCTCCTTCACCATTATGTATGCTCATTTGAGTTGATGCATGTAGTTCAAAATCAGGATAAACTTCCTTTATTTTTTGGCATAACCCTACATCCTGTATAATTAAAGCATCTACTCCTATTTTGTATAAAACTCCTATGTAATCAATTGCTTCTTGAAACTCATTTTCCTTAATTAAAGTATTTACTGTAACATAAACTTTAACTCCATAAGTATGTGCATAATCTACAGCTTTTTCCATAGTTTCATTATCAAAGTTAGAAGCATATGCCCTTGCTGAAAATTTGCTTCCTCCTAAATATATAGCATCTGCACCTTTATTTATAGCAGCAATTAAACTTTCCATACTTCCTGCTGGTGCTAGTAATTCTATTCTTTCCATAAAATTCATCTCTCCTAAAATTTAACTAAGTTTCTTACTTAGTTAATTTATTCAATACTTTGTATTATACACAATTACACAATACAATTCCACATCTCTCCCTTTCTCTTTTAATTAAAAACTTTTAAAGAAATTTAATTTTGATACTATTTTATAAGTTATGATAAAATTAAATTGAAATAAATTAATATGGAGGTTAAAAATGCTTTACGATTGTCATATACACACAGAATTTTCAGCTGATTCTATGTTAAAAATTAAGGATATTTTAGAAAAAGCTAAAGAAAATAACTTAGGAATAATAACTACAGAGCATTTAGATTATAATTTAAAAACTCATCCTCAATTTTCAAAACTTGATATTTTAGGTTATTTAAATGAATATAAAAAATATAGAGGAAATAATATGCAACAAGGCATAGAACTTGGTCTTGCAATGAATAATATAGAAGAAAATTTTTCTTTTTATGAAAAATATAAAGATAAATTTGATATGATAATAGGTTCTATACATGCTATAAATGGAGTTACTCTTTCTAGATTTTTAAAAGAAGATAAAAGACCTAAAGATATTGTTTATAATGAATATTTTGATAATATGCTTAAGTGCATAGAATTTTATGATATTTTTGATACCTTAGGACATATAGATTATCCTTGTAGGTATAGTTCTTATGAAGATAAAGAAATGACTCTTGAAGATTTTAAAGATAAATTTAAAGCAATTTTTAAAGCTTTAATAAAGAAAAATAAAGTTCTTGAACTTAATACAACTCGTCTAGATAATGAAACTTCCTTTAAAAATCTTGTAGATATATATACTTATTATAGAGAACTTGGTGGAAAATATATAACTCTTGGTTCTGATTCTCATAAAATAGAACATATAGGAAGAAACTTTGAAAAAATCCCTAAATTCTTAGAAAAAACAAAATTAGTTCCCTGCTATTTTAAAAATAGAATTTTAATTGAAAGTAACTTATAAAATTTTAAAATTGCAGTAAAAAATACTGTAAGAAATTTTAATAAATTCCTTACAGTATTTATTTTACTTTTTCTTCTTCTTTAAAAGAACATTATCAGGTTTTTTTGTAGCTGCAAGCTTAACTTGAGCATCTAAGTACTTTTGTTCTAAATCTAAAAGCTTGTACTTAGCTGTCTGCCAATTACGTCTAAGCTCTTTATTATTTTCTAATAAAAGGTCTTTTTCTTTTTTGATTTTCTTAGCTTCCTCTTCTAGGATGTCCATTTCTTTTTTTAAAGTTTCGCTTTCTTCTTTAAGAGATTTTAATTCCTTCTCTCTTTCTTCTGAAATTTTCTTTCCTAAAGTATCCTTCTCTTCTAAAGCTAATTGAAGATTTTCTTCTAAAAGTATAATTTGTTCTCTTAAACTATTATTTTCATCTTTTATCCAGCTTTTTTCCTTATTTAAGATTTCTGAGTCTTCTTTAATCTTATCTTTTTCTTTATTTAAATTTGAAAAGTTTTCTTCTAACTCTTTTAACTTTAATTTTAAATTTCTTTCCTCTAATATAAGCTTTTCTTTTTCTGCCTTATTTATATTATTCTTTTCCTTTAATAAATCCATTTCTCCATTTAAATTCTCTAAATCTTTTTTAATCTTTTCATTTAGTTCATTTAAACTATTATTTTTTTCTTTAAAGGATTTAATATCTCTTTCTAAATTACCTTTTTTGCTCTTTAATATATTAAGCTCTTCTTTTAACTTTTTTTCTCTCTCTTTTAAAGAGTTTAAATCATTATTTAAATTTAAATTAGTACCTTTAAACTCCTTAAGTTCTTCTTTTAAAGTTTTAAGTTCCTTTAAATTCTTCTCATTTTCTAAATTTAAGGACTTATTTTCATTTCTTAATATATCTAGTTCTTTTTTTAAGTTAATTATCTCCTCTTGAGATAAAGCAGCATCTCGTTTAAAAAGTTCATTTTCTTCACTTAAAGTTGAAATCTTATCCTTTTCACTTTTAAATCTTTCTTCAAACTGAGCTTTGCTATTTTTGAAATCTTCCTTTAAAACTAAGTTTTCTTCTTTTAAGGTAGTAAGAATCTTTTCATTTTCCTCTTCTTTTTTCTCAAGTTCTTCTTTTTTTATCTTTAATTCATTAAAAGCCTTCTCTATAGAATCTTTCTCTACAGTTAGTTTGTCCAAAGTTTCCTTTAAGGTAATACTTTCTCCTTGAAGATTTTCAAGCTTTTCAATTTCTTTTTTTGCTTTATCTAGCTCACCTTTTACTTTTTCATAATAATCTATAAGTTGATTATATTCTTCATTTCCTTTAAATAATTCATCGGCTATGTTTAATGCAGATAATGACAAAACTCCTAAAGCACTTAACTTATTATTTTTAGATGCCATTTCCTGTGTTTTTTCTTCTACGTATTCAGCTACTTTTTTTAAATATTCTCCGTCTTCATGGCCTTTTAAATTATATTCAACTCCATTTATTGTTACCGTAACAGTCGCCATACTTTCTTAAACACCTCTTACTTCCATAATAAAAAATATGTTATGTACATTTTATCATATACATAACATATTTAAAACTATTATTGCTCTCTTAATTGAGCACCTAATTTATATTCTAAAGCTCTTAAAATCTTATCATGAACTTTGTTTATATCTTTATCTTTTAAAGTTTTGCTTGGGTCTCTATATGCTATGGCATAAGCAATACTCTTCTTACCTTCAGGTATTTGAGCACCTTTATAAACATCAAATAATTCAACCTTTTCAACCACTTGACCACCAGCTTTTCTTATAGCATCTTCAATTTCTTGAACTAGAACTGAGTCTTCAACAAGTAAAGCTATATCTCTTGTTATTGCTGGATACTTAGGTAATGGTTTATAAGCTTTTTCTGTTTTTGAGAATTTATACATAGCATCTAAATCTAATTCAGCTACATAACACGGAACATCTATTCCATAATTTTCATTAACATCTGGATGTATTTCTCCTAATATTCCTAAAGAAGTTTTACCTAGTACTAATTCAGCTGTTTTTCCTGGATGATAACTTGTGTTTTCACTCATTCTCTTAAAGGATGCGCTCTTAAGTCCTAAAGCATCTAGTAAATTTTCAACTACTCCTTTTAAATCAAAGTAATCACATTCACCATACATACCAATTGTTAATATATTTTTTTCAGTTGGTAATTCATTTTCATCTTTATTTGGAATATAAATTTTACCTATTTCAAATAATCTAACTATTTCATTACTTCTTGAATAGTTTCTAGCTAAAGATTCCATCATTGAAGGAAGTGTTGAAGTTCTCATAACACTATAATCTTCTCCTAATGGATTTTTTATTTTAACAACCTCTCTAAGAGTACTATTCTCTGGTAAGCATATTTTATCAAATACCTTTGGACTTACAAAAGAATAACTTATAGATTGGTTTAATCCTGAAGCTAACATTGTATCTATAACTTTTTCATCTAATAATTGCTTTTTATCCTTAGCTTCTTTTTCTGTACTAGTTGATATTAAAGTAGCTGGAATATTATTATATCCATAAATTCTTGCTACCTCTTCTGCGATATCTTCTCTTATATGAACATCTATTCTAAAAGTAGGAACAACTATTTCTAACTCGTCTCCCTTTATAGTTGTTTTTAAATCTAAGCTATCTAAACATCTTTTCATTTCTTCAGCTTCTAATGAAGTTCCTAAAAATTTATTTATCCACTTAGCGCTTACATTTAATGTTTCTTCTTCCTTTACATTATTGTAAACATCTATAGTTCCTTCCATAACTTCTCCACATCCTAGCTCTTCAACTAAAGCACAAGCTCTATCTAAAGCTAAGGCTGCTAAATTTGGATCTATATCTTTTTCAAATCTTGAAGAACTTTCAGTTCTTAAGCCTAAATTTTTAGAATTAACTCTTATATTAGTTCCATCAAAATTAGCTGATTCAAAAATAATCTCTGTTGTGTCATCTTTAACACCTGAGTTTAATCCACCCATTATTCCTGCTAAAGCAACTATTTCTTCTCCATCTTTTATGCAAAGAACATCTTTGTTTAATTCTCTTTCTATTTCATCTAAAGTTATGAACTTTTCTCCATCTTTAGCTCTTTCAACTACTATGTTAGAAGATTTTAGTTCTCTTCTATCAAAAGCATGCATTGGTTGACCAAGTTCTAACATAACAAAGTTAGTAATGTCTACTATATTATTTATAGGTCTAACACCAGCATCTAATAATCTTTCTTGCATCCAAGTTGGTGATGGAGCTACCCTTACATTCTTAACTCCTCTAGCCATATATCTATTACAAAGCTCATCCTTAACTGTAACTTCTATTTCATCATTTATATTTTTATTACACTTAACTTCAAATTTAGTATTTGGCATTTTATAAGTTTTTCTTGTTGTAGCAGCTGTTTCTCTAGCCATACCTACTATACTTAAACAATCTGGTCTATTTGAAGTTATTTCAAAATCTAAAACTTGTTTATTAAGACCTAAGTATTCTTTTATACAAACACCAATTGGAGCATCCTCTGGTAAAATCATAAGACCAATAACTTCTTTTCCATCAGCAAGACCTAATTCTTCTTCTGAACAGAACATTCCATTTGAAACTTCTCCTCTTAATTTACCTTTTTTTATTTTACTTCCATCAGCTAAAACTGCTCCATGTAAAGCTACAGGAACTTTATCATTTTCTTTCATATTATCTGCAGCTGTTACTATTTGAATTATTTCTGAACCTATATTTACTTGACAAACCTTAAGTTTTTCTGCATCTTTATGTGGTTCTATTTTATCTATTTGACATGTAACAATATTTTCTATTTCTGCACCAGCAGTTAAGACCTCTTCTACCTTTGAACCTGATAAAGTTAAAGCATCGCCTAACTCTTCTGCTGTCATATCTACATCAACGTAATCTTTAAGCCAATTAAATGGTACTTTCATCTTTTTTACCTCCTATTTTAAAACTAGAATTGATTTAAAAATCTCATATCACTTTCATATAGTAATCTTATATCATCTATTCCATATTTAAGCATAACCATTCTATCTACACCGAAACCAAAAGCAAATCCACTATAAACCTCTGGGTCTATTCCACAATTTCTTAAAACTTGAGGGTGAACCATACCACAGCCTAATATTTCTATCCAACCTTCACCCTTACATACTTTACATCCTTTTCCGTTACATACAAAACATGTTGCATCCATTTCTGCTGAAGGCTCAGTAAATGGGAAATGATGTGGTCTAAACTTAGTTTTTACCTTATCTCCAAACATTTTCTTTGCAAATAATTCTAAAGTTCCCTTAAGGTCTGCAAAAGTTATATCTTTATCTATAACAAGACCTTCCATTTGATAAAATATTGGTGAATGAGTAGCATCAACAGCATCTGATCTAAAAACCTTACCTGGTGAAATCATTTTTATTGGTGGTTTTTGATTTTCCATTACTCTAGCTTGAACTGGTGATGTTTGAGTTCTTAAAACCACATTATCATTTATGTAGAATGTATCTTGTTCACTTCTAGCTGGATGATTTTTAGGAATATTTAAAGCCTCAAAATTATAATAATCTTTTTCAACTTCTGGACCATCTTCTATAGCAAATCCCATTGAAACAAATATTTTTTTCATTTCATCTAAAGTTTGCTCTAAAGGATGTTTTTTTCCTATTGTCTGTTTCTTTCCTGGCATTGAAATATCTATTACTTCATTTTTAAGTTTTTCTTGCTTTTCAGCTTCCTTAACTGCCTTTGTTATAGCTTCTAATTCAGCTTCTAAAACCTCTCTTACTTCATTAGCTAACTTACCAACTACTGGTCTTTCCTCTTTAGATAGAGCTCCCATTCCTCTTAATATACTTGTAAGCTCTCCTTTTTTACCAAGATATTTAACTCTTATTGTATCAATAGTATTGCTATCTTTAGCTTCTTTAATTTCAACTAAAGCTAACTCTTTAATTTGATTTAACTTATCTTGCATTTTTATTCTCCTTTCTTTTTTGTAATAAATATATTAAATTTTATCTTAAAGCTCTTAGAACCCTAATATCTATTAATTAATTTATTTATATTATTGACTTAATTAAATTAAAATAAAATAAACCCCGTCCCTAAAAATAAGGGACGGGGTATACTATCCGTGGTACCACCCTAATTAGTGCTAAATATAACACTCACTTAATTTTAAATAACGACAATGCCGCTAACTACTACTCTAATTTCACAGTTAGAACTCCAGAGTGAACTTCAATATAGTTTTCTAAAAGTGCTTTCAGTCTGTGACACTTTTTCCCTGAAAAGAAATTTCTATACCTACTCTCTCTATCAATGTTTTTACATATTTAATTCAAGGTCTATTATACCTATAATACACTTTATAATCAAGGTATTTATTATTTTATATTAAAGATATTTACAAAAGAGAAATTTAAAAATAAAATAAAAAAACTTACAAATACTATTTAAAAATCTAAAGATTATTAAAATAGCATTGCAAGTTTTTTTAAAATACAACTTAAAAATTTTATTTAAATGATTGTCTTATCTTTTCATATATCATTATAGAAGTTGCAACAGCTACATTTAAAGATTCAGCTTCACCAGGCATAGGTATTTTAACCTTTATGTCTGAAATGTCATAAACTTCATTACTTACACCATTTCCTTCATTTCCTACAGCAATTATTACCTTGCCTTTAAGATTTTCTTCAAAAAAATTATTTTTACCTTGAAGTGAACTTACAACAAGTTTATACCCATCTCTTTTTAATCCTTTTATAAAATCTAAGGAATCATCTTGAACAATTGGAATATAAAATATTGAACCCATTGTTGACCTTAAAGTTTTATCATTATAAATATCAACAGTTCCCTTAGTCATTACAATTCCACTTGCTCCAGCTGCATGAGCCGTTCTTATTATAGTTCCCATATTTCCTGGGTCTTGAACCTTATCAACTAGAACTACTAAATCTCCACTTTTTAACTTTTTATTTTGCATATTTATAATAGCTAAAATTCCCTGTGGATTTTCTGTTGAACATAACTGCTTTAAAAGAGTTTCATTCATTTGTATAAGCTTTATATCTTTATTAAGACCTAAAAAAAACTTTTCATTTTTTTCTTTAAAGGCTTCTGTAAAAATTATGGAATCTATAGATACATTACTTTTTATAGCTTCCTCTACAAACCTTAGTCCTTCAATGAGATATTTATTGCTTTTTACTCTATGTTTCTTTTCTTTTAACTTTCTTATTTCTTTAAATAGATTGTTATTTTTACTTTCAATTTCTAACAAAGCAAATAATCCTTTCTTTAAAAAGATATTAACGTCTAAATATCTTTCCTTCTAATTTAGTTAAATCCTCTGCAGAGCCTATAGCAACAACTATGTCATTTTGCTGTATTACATCATCTGCATCTGGTGATATATTAACTTCGTTATTTCTTTTAATAGCCATAACGTTTATTCCATATTTACTTCTTAAGCTTAATTCTTTCATAGATTTTCCGTGCCAATCTCTTGGACTTTCTATTTCAATTATAGAATAATCTGGAGATAACTCTATATAATCTAAAATGCTTGAGGAAACTAAATTATGAGCAACTCTAACTCCCATATCTTTCTCAGGTAATATTACTCTATCTGCACCTATCTTATATAAAACCTTCTCATGTAAATCACTATTACCCTTAGCAATTATATATTTTATTCCCATTTCCTTTACAAGTAAGGTTGCCATTACACTAGCTTGTATATTAGCACCTATTGTAACTACAGCTACCTCAAAATTTCTTAAGCCTATAGTTCTTAAGGCATTCTCATCTGTAGCGTCCATCTGAATAGCATGAGTTACACTATCTGATATTTCTTGAACTAAATCCTCATTTGAATCAATAGCTAATACATCATGGCCTAAGGCATATAAAGTTTTAGCAACAGAGGCTCCAAATCTTCCTAATCCTATAACAACAAATTGTTTACTTGACATAAGTTCTACACTCCTAACTTATTTATCCTATTAATATTTTATCTTCTGGGTACCTATAAGCACATGGTTTCTTTCTGTTAGCTAAAGCTAAAACAACAGTCATAGGACCAACTCTTCCTAAATACATAGTTATTATTATTATTATCTTTCCTATTGCTGAAAGATATGGAGTTAATCCAAGAGTTAAACCAACTGTAGCAAAAGCAGAGGTAACTTCATAAAGAATATATTCCAATGAAAAACCTGGTTCTGTTACTGCTAAGACCATGGTGCCTACTACAACTATACCAAATCCTATAAAAAGTACTGCAAAAGCTTTATAAACTAATTCCTTTGATATTCTCTTTTTAAATACTTCAGTATCTTCTCTTCCCCTTACTATAGATATTAAAGTTAGAATAACTATACCAAAAGTTGCTGTTTTAATTCCCCCTGCTGTTGACCCTGGGGAACCACCTATAAACATTAGCAATATAGTTAAAAACTTTCCAGCTAAAGTCATATCTGCAGTTGATACAGAATTAAATCCTGCAGTTCTAGTTGTAACTGATGCAAAGAAAGCATTAGTTACCTTATCTCCAAAACTCATGTACTTTAAGGTATTTGGATTATTATACTCAAATATAAACATAAGTATAGCTCCACCTATTAAAAGAATAGCTGTTATCATAATTACAACTTTAGAATGTAATGATAACTTTTTATACCCTTTAAAGTTATATAATTCTGACCAAACGGTAAATCCTAAACCACCAATTATTATTAGAGCTGAAATTGTTAGCATTACAGTTTTGTTGTTTGCAAAGCCAACTAAATTATCTCCAAACAAATCAAACCCCGCATTACAAAAAGCAGATATTGAGTGCCAAATACTATAATATATTCCCTTTATCATACCAAACTGTGGTATAAACTGAGTTGCTAATAATAAAGCACCTAACATCTCTACTGAAAAGGTAAAAACTAAGATGTATCTTATCATCTTAACTAAACCTTGTATTCCAAAAGTATTCATGGCTTCTTGTATAAGAAGTCTTTCTCTTAAGGTTATTTTTTTCTTAACCATTAAGGCAAACAAGGTTGTAAAGGACATAAATCCAAGACCACCTATTTGTATTAAGATTATTATTACAGTTTTTCCAAACAAATTCCAATGTTCTGCTGTATTTAAAGTTATTAATCCTGTAACACAAACAGCAGAAGTTGAAGTAAATAAACTATCTAAAAAAGGTGTAAACTCACCACTTTTAGAGGATATTGGAAGACTTAAAATTATAGTACCTAGCAAAATAACCATAGAAAATCCTAAGGCTAAAATTTGAACAGCACTAAACTTTATTTTTTTTGTCAGTTTAATATACATAATTAAACCCCCAACTAAAACTAATATTATATTTTCCTTTAATTTTATTATATCTTATTTTTAATTTATATATGTAAAGTCTATTTATTAAAAACTTATTTTATTGTAATTACAAATAAGTTTAATTTTATTCAGAAAAATCTGAATAAAATTAAACTTATAAAATATAAATAATATATAAAAAAAATGCGAGATAAACTCGCATCTGGTATTAAGCGTTTAAGTGCTTTTTAGCTAATTCAACTAAATCAGCAAATGCTTTTGGATCATTTATAGCTATTTCTGAAAGCATTTTTCTGTTTATATCAACACCAGCTAATTTCATTCCGTTCATAAATCTTGAATATGAAAGACCATTCATTCTTGTAGCTGCATTTATTCTAGCTATCCATAATCTTCTGTAGTCTCTCTTCTTTAATCTTCTTCCAACGTAAGCATTTCTTAATGCTCTTATTACTGATTCGTTAGCTGTTTTAAATAACTTGCTTTTTCCACCATAGTATCCTTTTGCAAGTTTTAAAACTTTTTTATGATTTTTACGAGCATTTACCGCTCTCTTAACTCTTGCCATTTTCTAGACCTCCTACTCCGTGTTTTATCTTATAGATATGGTAATAATTTCTTCATTGCTTTTTCTTGTGCAGTTGAAACATAACCAGTTTTTCTTAAATTTCTTTTTCTCTTAGCACTTTTCTTTGTTAAGATATGGCTAGTGAAAGCGTGAGCTCTCTTTAACTTTCCAGTTCCTGTCTTTTTGAATCTTTTTGCTGCACCTCTATGAGTTTTCATTTTTGGCATTGTAAGTATCCTCCTCTCAAGTTACGCTTTTTTAGGAGCTAAAATCATTATCATGTTTCTACCTTCTAATTTAGCAGGCTTTTCTACTGAACATACTTCCTCTAGTTGAGCTAAGAAATTATCTAATATCTTATTTCCAACATGAGAATGTTCTGCTTCTCTTCCTCTAAATCTTACAGTTATCTTGACTTTATCTCCAGCTTCTAAGAATTTTTTTGCATTCTTAGCTTTTATTTCTAAGTCATGCTTTTCAATAGTTGGGCTAACTCTTATCTCCTTAACACTGATAACCTTTTGCTTCTTTTTTGCTTCTTTTTCTTTTTTGGATTGCTCATAAATAAATTTACCGTAATCCATTATTTTGCAAACTGGTGGTTTAGCATTTGGTGAAATCATAACTAAATCTAGTTCAACCTCATCTGCCATTTTTTGTGCATCTCTTCCAGATACAACACCTAGTTGCTCTCCTGTGTTAGAAATTAATCTAACCTCTTTTTCTCTTATTTCTTGATTGATTGCAAAATTTTTACTAATCTTGTTCACCTCCGATAGAATTTAGCCAACACAAATATATAAATAAAAAAGGACGGTTTTAAGCCGTCCTCTATTACCAAAATCAAATGTAATAAAATTCATGACCCTACTAGTACTTTAACTGTAAGGTGAGAAACGGCTGTTTCTTCTTGACGTATGTTATCTTATCACTATTTCTTTTCATTGTCAACTAAATTTATTCATTTTTATTTTACTTTAAAATATCTCCATAGCTTTTATAAAACTCTACTCTTTCTTCAAAAACACTTTTTATAGTTTTTATAAATTCTCTATTTAGTGAAAACTCTTGATTATATATATTAAGTTTTTTTGGGGCATTTGTTATTAATCCACTTATTATTAAGTCTTCTATATTTATGATTCCCTCTTCTTTTATATCTTTTATATCTTTAAAAAACTCTTTAAAGATATCTAATCCATTTGAATCTTTTAATTCATAAGTTCCATCTTTTTTAACTATTATATTTATTTCTTCTATTTTACAATCTTGTATCTCAACAAAATATTTTAAAAGCTTTATAAATTCATTATATTCTTTCTCTATCATGTATTCTTCAACAATCTTATCTATTATATCCTCTATAACCTTTAATAAAGGTTTCATTCTAAAAGTCATAAAACCCTCTATATTTATATAATCATTTTCCATTAAAAACTCTTTTATATTTTCTATTATAAAATTAACTTTATTTAAACAATAAAAATCCTTATCTGAAGAAATTTTTTGTTCACCTTTTAAAATTTCTTTTATTTTTAAATCAACCTCTAAAATTTCTTCATGCTTTAAAAAGAAATAATTTTCATTCATATAATGAAGTAATTCTCTTTCTCTATAGCTATTTATTATAACATTATAAATAATATTACTTATATATAATATTATGGTATCTCTTTTTTTCTCATCAAAGTTACTATTCCCATAGTATATTTTAACGAAGTGAGTTCCATATGAAATACTTTCTGAGACACCAATTATAATTCCCTTGTTCTTTAGAACACCTTTTATTTTTTGTATGTCTTCTACTATCTTTTTTTCCTCTTTACAACACAATGTCATTAGAAGCACTACTCTCACTCCTTTCTTTACTTTTAGTATGTATTAATTTCCTTCTAATATTCAAAAATATAAATCTATTAATCGACAATTTATTTATTGCTTTAGTAAAATAAAATTATAAATTTAAATTAGGAGTTGATATTTTTGAAAACTTGTTTTGTTGATTATAGAATTTCTAAAGTTGAAGAAGATAATTTAAAAAAATTAAACCTTAATATAATTAAAGTTCCTAAACATCCTAAATTATATGAAGCTATAGAAGGCCATCCTGACATACAAATAAACATACTAAATAAAAATACAATTTTATTATCAAAAGATTCTAAGAAAGAACTTTTTGATTCAATACCTAAAAATATTAAAGTTTTAAAAAGTAATGATTATTTAGAATTTAAATATCCTAAAAATATTTCCTTAAACGGAGTTAATTTAAAGGATACTTTTATACATAATTTAAAATATACAGATAAAATACTTCTTGAAAATGTAAAGGAAAAAAATCTAATAAATATAAAACAAGGATATGCTAAATGTTCAATAGCTATAGTATCTGAAAAAGCCTTAATAACCTCTGATAAAGGAATTTATAAGGTATTAAGCTCTAAGGGATTTGATGTACTTTTAATACCTAGTGGAGATATAATTTTACCTAAATTAGACTATGGTTTCATTGGAGGAACCTGTGGATTAATTTCCAAAAACCAAATGGCTTTCTTTGGAAATTTAAATAATCATTTTTATGGAAAAGATATTGAAAATTTTCTAAAAAAATATGATGTGGAACCAATTTATCTATCATCTAGCAAGTTAATAGATAGAGGAAGTATATTAGTTCTTTAATAATATATTTTACTCTTCTTAGTAATAAAAGTTGATAACTTAGCATATAAATATTCTCTAAAAATTAAACTATCTATAGGCATTTTCATATAAGTGGATAAATTTAATTTTTAATGTATTATTCTTTACTTTAATTTTTAATAATCTATTTTAATTGATTATATAATTATTAGTATAGTAAAATTAAAATAAAGTGGTAATTACAACTATGCTTTAAAAAGGGGGAAATTTATGTTTTATTTAGGTATTGATGCCGGTGGTACAAAAACATCCTTTATGCTTATAAATGATTTAGGAGAAATTTTATCTACTTATACAAGCGGAACTTGTCACATACATCAAGTAGGCTTTGAATCTTTTAAAAAAGGAATAGAAGAAGGGATTTTAAAAGTCTGTAATGATGTTAATATAGGCAAAGATGATATTAGTTATTCTTTCTTAGGATTACCAGCTTATGGTGAAAATGAAGATGAAAAATTAAAAATGAATGAAATAATCTCTGAAATCTTAGGAAAAGATAAATTTTCTTGTGGTAATGATGTAGAAGTTGCCTTAGCAGGCTCTTTAGCCTGTGAACCTGGAATATGTATAATCTTAGGTACAGGTGCTATTGCCTCTGGAATAACAACTGATTTAAAATCTGTAAGAACTAGTGGCTGGGGTTACATCTGTGGTGATGAAGGCTCTGCTTATTGGATTGCAAAAAAAGGTATAGAAATATTTGGAAAACAATCAGACCATAGGCTAGAAAGAACAATCCTTTATGATATTTTTAAAAGGGAATTAAATTTAAAAAAAGATTTTGATTTAATATTCTTAGTAAAGGATGAATATAAACAAGATAGAACTAAGGTAGCAAGTCTTGCAATGTTAGTTTATAAAGCTGCTCTTCATGGCGATAAATTCGCAATAGATATTTATAAACAAGCTGCTAAAGAATGTCTCTTAATGGTAAATGGAATAACAAATCAATTAGAATTTACAGGTGTTTTAAATATTTCTTACTCAGGCAGTGTCTTTAATGCAAAGGAACTTATATTAAATCCTTTAGAAAAATATCTTAAAGATAATTATACAGCCTTTAATTTAATAGAACCTATTTTACCTCCAATTAAAGGAGCTGCTTTAAAGGCTTTAAAACTTCATAAAGGAGATATAAACAAAGAAATTATTAATAATCTATCAAAAAACATTATTTAATATAAATTTAGGAGATTTTAATTAATTAAAATCTCCTAAATAACTACATGAAATTTAAAACTAATGCAGTTTTTATTGATACATTATTATTTTTAACAAATTCCTTTCCTTCTTTTATAGGAACTTTAATAACTTCTATTTCTTCATCTTCTTCTAAATTTTCTGTAGAAATATCTCCATAAACCTTCATCTTAACAACAGCTATAGATTCATCTGACATTCCAACTGAAGTATAACTAGGTTTAATTAAACACTCGCTTTCACTAGCTAAAAGACCTGTTTCTTCAAAAAGTTCTCTTGTAGCTGCCTTTATTGCATCTTCTCCATTATCTATAAGTCCTGCTGGAAACTCATATATGTAATCATTTATAGCTGGTCTAAACTGTTTTACTAAAACAAACTCATCATTTTCAGTTATAGGAATTATCATAACTCCATCTGCCTTATCATGATTTTTTAAAATACAACTTAAATCATTTTTATCTCTTCTACTAGCTATAAAATATTCCTTAGATTTTCCACATTTATTCTCTAAATCTAATTTGTATAAGTTTAAAAATTTGCAATTTGTTAGTTTTTTTACATCTTTTATCTTCATACAAATTCTCCCTTCATCTTATAATCTATATTTAAATTCTTTTATTATTTAATTTTACACATAAAAAAGATAAATATAAAGTTACCCTTCACATTTATCTTAAAATTTATTTATTAAATATTTTATAAAATAATTCACAAATTTAATTTAAATCCTTTTCTTTATTTATGATTATTTTTTCTTCTTTTCTTATATTAAAAGAAACATCACCACTTGGAAAATTTATAATAAAACCTTTTTCATTTTCAGAAATATCTTCTTCCTTAAAAGAATATAAGTATTTCTTTAGTATAGCCTTAATTTTTTTATAAAGCTCTCCACTAAAAAAGTAATCATTTAAAATAAAATCCTCTCTTTTGTCTCTTTTTTCTCCTAGAAAAAAATCAAAGTATAGTATTTCCTCCTTATACTTTATATAAAAATTTCCTAAATCATTTTCTAATATAACTATATCATCGTTATAAATATACAAATTATTTTTTATAAGCTCTTTTAATCTTGTTTTCTCTAATTCTCTTCTACTTTCAAAGGAACTTATTTTTATATTTAAATAAGGAGTAACTTTCCATCCTGTATTTTTAAGAACTTTCTTTTCTTTAACTTCCTTATTGCAAAGTTTGTTTAAGTAAAAAACTATAAATAGTAAAAGAATTAAAACAGCAAAATACATATTTTACCTCCTCTTAACTTATTTATATATTATATCTACTTTCTTAATTATTAATACATATTTTACCTTATTTTTTAATACTTACATAAAATTAATACGTAAAGCTTTTTTATAATTTAAATTTCATTAAATATTAATGTAATTTTCTTGTTATATAAAACATATTATATTGTAAGTTATAAATTTAATATATTATATGCTTTTATCACTATTTTATTGATACTTCATTGCAACATTTGTAAACCTTTACTATTAATTTATAAATATATCTGTAGGGGGAATTTTATTATGGAAAAGGTTGTGAAAATTCAAAAAGAAATTACTAACGACTCAGGTTGTAAGGAAAAATTAGATCTTTTAATAGCTATTGATAATGTGAAATTAATTCAATACACTTGTCCTTCTAATGAATTTTTTTCAGTATCTCATAAAGATTTAATAGTTTATAAAGAAGAAGATACTTTAAAAATCTCAAAAAAACCTATAAATAAAGATGTAATTGCTGTTTTGACTTGGTTTCAATATAAAAATTTAAAAGTAATTAAATTATTTATAAAGAACTCCTCTGTTGCTACAGAAGAACTTTATGAAATAACCTTAAAGAATGTCTTTAAAGAACTGAACTTTCTTAACTTTGGAGAAAAGTTTATAAAATCTTTAATTTAAATTTTATTTTATAACCATAATAAAAATTTTATATCTTTATATAAAAAAACATCTATAAGAAAACTTATAGATGTTTTTTTATGGAGGCGCCACCCGGATTTGAACCGGGGAATAAAGGTTTTGCAGACCTCTGCCTTACCACTTGGCTATAGCGCCATAAATATGGAGCGGGTACCGGGAATCGAACCCGGGTATCCAGCTTGGAAGGCTGGTGTTCTACCATTGAACTACACCCGCATTTGGAGCGGAAGACGAGACTCGAACTCGCAACTTTCACCTTGGCAAGGTGACACTCTACCATTGAGTCACTCCCGCAATAATGGTGGCTCGAGCAGGAATCGAACCAGCGACACGAGGATTTTCAGTCCTCTGCTCTACCGACTGAGCTATCGAGCCTAATGTCTTGATTTCCTCAAGACATTTATTATTATATTAAGTTCTAATTAATTTGTCAACTTATTTTTTTATTTTTTATTTTTTTCTTCTTTTTCCTCTGCTTTTTCCATTTCTTCTGAAACTTCTTTTGCAATAGATTTTTCTTTTTCTTCTAATAACTTACCAATATCCTCTTTTGTAAATTTATATGATTTATTACAGAAATGACACTTTAACTCTTCTTCTTTTCCTTCATCATATAATTCTTTTAAATCTTTATAACCTATACTAAGTAAAGCTTTTTCAACTTTTTCTCTTGAACAGTCGCATTTATACTTTGGAGTTTCCTCTTGTAATATTTTTAAATCCATACCATCAAAAATAAACTCTATTACTTCTTCTATTGTTTTCCCTTCTGATAACATTGTTGTTAAAGAAGGAATCTCATCTAATCTATATGTTAATAAATCTCCTAAAAGTTCATCAGCTCCTGGTAATAATTGAATTATAAACCCACCAGCTTTTTTTATTGAATGGTCTCTATCAACTAAAACTCCTAAAGCAACTGCTGAAGGTATTTGTTCTGAAGCTGTAAAGTAATATGCTAAATCTTCAGCAATTTCTCCACTATATATAGGAACTTGTCCTACATATGGGTCTTTTAATCCTAAATCTTTAATTACTGTTAATCCACCATTTTTACCAATAGCTTCTCCAACATTTAGTTTACCATTTTCTTTATTTAGAGGTAAATCAACATGTGGATTTCCTATATAACCTTTAACACTACAGTCTGGATATGCAGTTACAGTAACACCTTTAGCCATTCCTCCACCATTTATTTGTAAAGTTACAACTTCTTTGTCTGACTTTAGCATTGCCCCCATCATAGTACCTGCTGTTAACATTCTTCCTAAAGCAGCCGCTGCTGTAGGTGTGCAATCATGTATTTTTGAAGCTTCATTAACTAATTCTGTAGTTTCTGCTGCAAAAATTCTTATCATTCCTTCTTTAGCAATAGCTCTTATTAATTTATCACTCATAATTAATCCCTCCGTTATTTTTTTACTATATAAACTATTCTTTCAGTATCTGGTGTAACATCTTCTTCTGTATACCCCTTATGCTTTTCTTCTATTTTAAAGCCTATACCTTTAAGAATATTTTCTATTTCTTTCTCTTTATAAGCTCTTTCTTCATGAACTTCTGTAAATCTTTCATATACCTCTCCATCTTTCACAAAGAAATTTAAATTCATCTCTACTATGTCATCTTCAAAAATATTTTCCCAAGCATAAAATAATTCTTCGCTATCGTATGTATAAACATTATTTCCTAATACTTCTGCAATTTTGTAGTATGAATTAATATCAAATATAAATAAACCATCCTCTTTTAAATGATTATATACCCCTCTTAAATAATTTTCTACACTTTCATCATCTAAAATATAATTAGTTGAATCTAAAACACAGGTTATTAAATCAAACTTTCTATTTAGTTCTAAATCACACATATCTTGACAAACTATCTTACCTCTAACCCTATGCTCTCTAAGTTTTTTATCAGCCTCTATAAGCATTTCTTGAGAAAGGTCTACAAAATAATTTTCTTTGAAGGATTTTCCTAAATAAACACCAACATTTCCTGTTCCACAAGCTAAGTCTAAGTACATTTCTTTATTAATATTATATTTATCACATTTTGCTAAGGCATACTTTGCTATATTTTCATAATTTACATCTTCATATATTAGCTCATCATAAACCTTTGCCATCATTTTATAACTCTTCATAATAAATTAAATCCCCCATATATTATTCTACCTAAAAATTATATACTTTTTTTATTTTTCGTCAATGTGAGGTTTTTTTCTTCCTAATATTTCATCATTACTTGGTAATTTAAGTTGCTTTTTCTTTTTTGTCATAAGACCTCCAATTCTTCCAGTCTCCTCAGCAGTCAATCCTCCCCAACCAAATTTATCAACTTTATCACTTAAACCTAACTCTCCTGCAATTTCATATTTCATCTTTTCTCTTAATTTCTCTGCTGGTGTTAACTCCTTATTAGATTTAAGCTTTCCTTTTATTATTTTTTTAAGTGGTGTTTTACTCATATTATTTTCTCCTGTCTTAAATTTATTTTTAAATTTATTATTACCCCTATAAGCTTAAATATTCATTATTTCTTTAAATATGAAAGTTAACTTAATTAAATCCTTCAAATTAATCATAAAATATACTTGATAAAGTGTTTATCATTGAACTATATTTAATATATAGAAATAGAATATATTAAGATTATATTTAGGAGGGATATTGTGTATAATGTAGCAATAGTTGGGGCCACTGGAAATGTCGGAAGAAAATTCCTTGAAATACTTGAAGAAAGAAATTTCCCCGTTAAAGAATTATATTTATTTGCATCTAAAAGATCAGAGGGAAAAGTTTTAAAATTTAAGGGGCAAGATTTCATAGTTGAAGAACTATGTGAAGATAATATAAAAAATAAAAAAATAGATTTTGCACTTTTCTCAGCTGGTGGAAATGTAAGTTTAGAATTTGCTCCTATTTTTTCAAAACATGGAGCTATTGTAATAGATAATAGTAGTGCTTGGAGAATGAATAAGGAAGTACCTTTAGTAGTTCCTGAAGTTAATCCTGAAGATGTAAAATGGCATAAAGGAATAATAGCTAATCCAAATTGTTCTACAATTCAAGCTATGGTAGCTTTAAAACCACTATATGATAAGTATGGTATAAAAAGAATAGTTTATTCAACTTACCAAGCAGTATCAGGGGCTGGAATACAAGGTATTTTAGACCTTGAAGAAGGAACTACAAAAAAATTCCCATATCCTATATTAGGAAATGTAATTCCTCATATAGATGTATTTTTAGATAATGGCTATTCAAAAGAAGAAATTAAAATGATTGAAGAAACAAAAAAAATACTTCATGACGATACCTTAAGAATAACTGCAACTACTGTTAGAGTTCCAGTTTTAAATGGCCATAGTGAAAGTATAAATGTTGAGCTTAAATCAGAATTTGAAATTAAAGATGTATTTAACTTATTTGAAAATTCAAAGGGAATTGTAGTTTATGATGACTTAAAAAACACAAAATATCCAACTCCTCTTGAACTTAGTGGTGAAGATGAAGTCTTTATTGGAAGAATAAGAAGAGATTTTAGCTTAGACAATGGCCTTAACCTATGGGTTGTGGCTGATAATATAAGAAAAGGGGCAGCTCTTAATGCAATTCAAATTGCTGAAATACTTATAGATAAAAAATAATTTATTTTAAGGAGGTAATACCTATGTTTAAAGGTTCTTGTGTTGCTTTAATAACACCTTTTACTGAAGATGGAGTTAATTATGAAGAATTAGAAAGATTATTAGAATGGCATATAAAAAATCATACAGATGCTATCTTAGTTTGCGGAACTACTGGTGAAGGTTCTACTATGACCTTAGAAGAGAAAAAGGAAGTTATAAAATTCTCTGCTAAAGTTATAAATAAAAGAGTTCCTTTAATAGCTGGAACTGGAACAAACAATACTAAAGCATCAATAGAATTAAGTAAATATGCAGAAGAAGTTGGAGCAGATATGGTTTTAATAATAACTCCATACTATAATAAAACTTCTCAAAAAGGATTATATGCTCATTTTAAAGCTATAAATGATTCAATAAATATACCTATTATGCTTTATAATGTTCCTTCAAGAACAGGAATGAATATAACTCCTTTAATGCTTGATACTCTTGCAAATCTTGAAAATATTACTGCTATAAAAGAAGCTAGTGGAGACCTTTCACAAGTTGCTAAAATGGCAGAACTATGTGGTGATAGAATTGCTATATATTCAGGTAATGATGATCAAATAGTTCCTATACTATCTTTAGGTGGTGCTGGTGTAGTTTCAGTTTTAGCAAATGTTTTACCAGAAGAAACTCATAATATATGTGAAAAATACTTCTTAGGTGAGGTTATAGAATCTCGTAATCTTCAACTTAAATATCTTTCACTAGTAAATGCTTTATTTATAGAAACAAATCCAATACCAGTTAAAACTGCTATGAACTTAATGGATTTTAACTGTGGACCATTAAGATTACCATTATGTGATATGGATGATTCTAATTTAAAAATATTAGAAGAAAGCTTAAAAGATAATGGTTTAATAAAATAATTTATTATATAATAAGCATAATCTTTTTAAGATTATGCTTATTTAAAAATAATACTTTGGAGGTATAATTTATGGTTAAAGTTATATTAAATGGTTGTTCTGGAAAAATGGGTAGTGTAATCTCAAGTTTAGCAGAAACAAAATTCCCAAACATAGAAATAGTTGCAGGTATAGATAATAATAAGGCTCAAAGGTCTTATCCAATATTCTCAAGCTTACAAGATTGTAATGTAGATTATGATGTATTATTAGATTTCTCAAGAGCTAGTGCTTTAAAAAATCTAATAGAATTTTCTAAAAAAACTAAAAAACCTCTTATATTATGTTCTACAGGTTATACTCCTGAGGATTTAGAATATATAGAAGAATCCTCAAAGGAAATTCCTATATTTAGATCTGCTAATATGAGCATAGGAATTAATTTAATAAATAATTTATTAAAAAAAGTTGCACCAATTCTTTATGAAAACTTCGACATAGAACTTGTTGAAAGACATCATAATCAAAAGGTTGATGCACCTAGTGGAACTGCTCTTTTATTAGCCCATAGCATTCAAGATTCTCTTGATGAAAAAACAAACCTAATCTATGGAAGAGAAGGAATTGCAAAAAGAGAAAAAAATGAAATATGCGTAAACACAGTTAGAGGTGGCGGAATAATAGGAGACCATGAAGTTATTTTTGCAGGTGATGGTGAAGTTATAGAAATAAATCACAAAGCTATTTCAAGAGATGTTTTTGCTATAGGAGCTTTAAAAGCTTGTGAATACATGGCTGATAAAACTGAACCTGGAAAATACTCTATGGATGATGTTTTAGAGTTAAAATTCTAATAAAAACTCTTAAAAATATCTTTTATATTTAAAGCTTGATATAAAAGACTTAAGCTATTCATAAAAATTTAAATACTTAAAAGAAAAACTTATAAATATTATTAAGAAAAATTTTTTCTTAAATTATATTTATAAGTTTTTTATTTACTTTAAAAATTTATTTTTTTAACTTTTTTATAAAACTTTCTAATTTATTTAAAGCTTTTTCAAGTTCTTCCTTACTATAGCAGTAAGAAATTCTAATATATCCTTCTCCACCCTTTCCAAAGGCATCTCCTGGCACACAGGCTACACCTTCTTCTTTAAGTAATCTATGACAAAATTCCTCTGATTTTAGCCCAAATTTACTTATATTAGGATAAATATAAAAGGCACCTCTTGGCTTTTCAACTTCTAATCCCATATTTACTAATCTTTCATAAGTAAAATTCATTCTTTCCTTAAAGGACTCTTTCATCTTATAAACATCTTCCATAGAAGATTTTAATCCTTCTAAAGCTCCCCATTGAGAGATTGATGTTGCACAGGATGAATTATACTGATGGACCTTTATAATTTCATTATACATATCCTTGCAACAAGCAATATACCCTATTCTAAGTCCTGTCATTGAAAACATCTTAGAAAATCCACTTACATATACTATTTTTTCTTTTATTTCATCACACTGTGCTATAGAATAATATTTTTCTTCAAAACATAAGGAAGAATAAATTTCATCAGTTAAAACTAAAACATCATTTTCTTTTATTATCTTTATTAATTCTTCCTTACTTTCTTTAGTAAGTAAAGCTCCCGTTGGATTACATGGATAAGATAAAACTAAAAGTTTACCTCCTTTTTTTATTCCTTCCTTTAAGCTTTCTATGTTAACTGAAAAATCCTTGTTTAAATCATAATTTAAAACTTCACAACCTAATATTTTACTTATGCTTTCATAAGCTGGATAGGCAATAGATGGAATTAAAACCTTATCTTTTGGATTTAGAATAGCTGTCATAGCAGCATATAATCCTTCACTTCCACCTACAGTTATAATTATTTCTTCCTTATTAAAATTAATATTAAAGCTATTTTTCAAAAAACTACTTATTTCTTCCCTTAATTCTACTATTCCAGCATTAGCAGTATAAGTTGTTTTATCTTCATATATAGCTTTAACCATTGCCTCTTTAACCTTTTTTGGCACCTTAAAATCTGGCTGTCCTAAAGTTAAAGATATGGCATTAGGATATTTTATAACCTCATTATAAAATTTTCTAATACCTGATATTTCTACCCCCATTACATTTTTATTCATTAAAATTCTATCCCCTCTCTAGCAGGAACACCTTTTTTATAATAATGTTTTATTTCCCTCATTTCAGTTATTAAATCAGCTCTATCCATTATTTTTTCAGGCACATTTCTACCTGTAAGTATTAATTCCATATCCTTAGGTTTATTTTCTATAAGTTCTAAAATCTCCTCTTCTCCTATGAATCCTCCTGATATAGCCGCCATAACCTCATCTAAAATTAATATATCGCATTCTCTATTTTTAACTAATTTTTTCACAAAATCAAAGCCTACTCTAACTTCTTCTTTTAGCTTAGCTAACTCTTCTTCATTTAGCTCCCAAGTAAATCCTTTAAGTTCTTCAAATCTTAAGATTTGTAAATTATCAAATCTTTTAGCTGATTCTAATTCTCCCGTTTTCCAAGATTTAAGGAATTGAACCACTCTAACTTCCATACCATCTCCAGCAGCTCTAAAAGCTAAACCCATAGCTGCTGTAGTTTTTCCTTTTCCATTTCCAGTATATACTTGAACATATCCTTCTTTAAGTTTTGCCATAAAACAATCACTCCTTTTTTATATTTTATAATATATTTTGTTTTTTTAAACACTATATTTATTAAATAATATAAATTTTACGATTTTCTCTTTTATTGATAATCATTTTTGTTTATAATAATTTATATTGTATGTTATATTTTAATAAATATATAAACAAAATGCATTAAAAAAATAGAAAGGATGTAATTTAATATGAGTTATAACTTTACAGATCCATATGAAATCGCAAGATTCATAAAGGAAGTAAAAAAATCAACTCCTGTTAAAGTTTATCTAAAAGGTAACTTAGAAGGTGTAGAATTAGGTTCAATAGAATGTTATGGAAATAATGATTTCTATGTATTATTTGGAGAAAGTGATGAGGTTTCTGCTTTCTTAGTAGAAAATAAAGATAAAATAGTAAGCTTTAGACTTGAAAATGATAGAAGAAACTCAGCTATTCCAATGTTAGATCTTTTAAACATAAATGCTAGAATAGAACCTGGTGCTATCATAAGAGACAGAGTGTCTATAGGAGACAATGCTGTTATAATGATGGGAGCAGTAATAAACATAGGTGCTGAAATAGGCGAAGGTACAATGGTAGATATGAACGCTGTAATCGGTGCTAGAGGAAAACTTGGAAAAAGAGTTCACTTAGGTGCTGGTGCTGTTGTAGCTGGTGTTTTAGAACCACCTAGCAAAACTCCATGTATAATAGAAGATGACGTTTTAATAGGAGCTAATGCTGTTATACTTGAAGGTGTTAAAATTGGTAAAGGTTCTGTTGTAGCAGCAGGTTCTGTTGTAGTTGAAGATGTGCCAGCTGGTGTAGTAGTAGCTGGAACTCCTGCTAAAATAATCAAATCTGTAGATGAAAAGACTAAAGATAAAACAGAAATTTTAGATGATTTAAGAAAATAATAAAAAAGCCATGAATAAATTCATGGCTTTTTATATTAAGATATTTCTTCACCTGATTCTTTTTCCTCAGCTTCAGAAGAAACCTTTTCCATTTTAGAAATGGATACTTCGTATGCTATCTTTTTAATAACTTCTGTTTCAGATATCTTCTTTTGATATTCTCTACTTTGAAGTCTTCCCCAAATTCTTATATTGTCTCCAACTTTTAAACTCTTACAAAATCTTGAATTTCTTCCCCAAGCAATTGTTGGTATATAGTCTGACTTATTGTAAGATCTGTTTACAGCTAATAATAAATCAGCAATTTCTCTTCCAAAAGGAGTTGTTCTATAAACTGGTTCCTTACAAATAAATCCGTCTAAGAAGATTTCATTAGGATTCTTACTTCTTTCTTCACAGTATTCTATATTTCTTGCAAATACAGTTAAGATAAGCTTATTGTTTCCATCTATAAATTTATTATAACTTCTTAATTGCCCTTCAACGATGATTTCAGTTCCAATTTTTAAGTCCATAGTAGTTATTAGTCTCTCTGAGACAGTGATATTTAATAAGTCTTTTGAATCACTTAATCTCATAACTTCTAAATTAAAAGTATAGAAACCTTCTCCATACATTTCGTGACTGAACTCTAATTCTGAAGCCACTGCTCCTTCTAAATAAATTTTGTTGTTTAACATTAAATTATCCATTTTAACCTAAACCCCTCTCCCCATTAGTGTTTAATCATATAAGTTTAATATGTTTTTTGTATTTATCTGTATATCTAATAACTATTTCCATTATAATACATTTTGTTCAACGATTTCAACCTTTAATTTGTTTCCTTTTATTTAACAATTGTTTTCCATTGTCATCTATTTCGTAACTATTTCTATATATTATGTCGCTTATTTTAACAAAGTTAAAGCCTTTTTCTTTTAATTTAGGAATTATTCTTCTTAAATTTTCTACAGTATATCTTCCATTATTATGATATAAAATTATAGAACCTTCCTTTGTATTATTAAGAACTCTTTTATATTCCTCTTCCTTATTTTTTCCCATCCAATCTATACTATCTACATCCCATTGAATAACTTTATAATTTAAACCTTCTATAAAATTTAAAGCTTCCTCATTATAGGAACCACTAGGAAACCTAAATAAATCTGTTTTTACATTAATTTCACTTTCTATTATTCTTTCTGTTTTTTTAATTTCTTCTTCCATTCTTTCTTTACTTATTTTTTTAAAATCAGGATGCACATAACTATGGTTTCCTATTTCATGTCCTCTTTTATAGATTTCTATTAATTTTTCTTTATTTCCTTCAGGATACACAACCCATTTTCCCATTATAAAAAATGTAGCTTTTATATCATGTTCATCTAGTAAATCTAAAATTTCATACAAATAATCTTCTTCAGCCCAATTTACATCAAAGGTAATTGAAATTTTTTTATCCTCTCTATGAACACAATGGATTGGCTTTTTTCCCTTTGCAAGGATTGTTGTATTAATAAAAAATGTAAAAATAATAAATATTAATGTAAAGCTTAGTAAGGATTTTTTATTTATAAAAAAATTATTGTTATT
This sequence comes from Clostridium sp. TJA032, assembly GCF_058310275.1. NCBI lineage: Bacteria > Bacillati > Bacillota > Clostridia > Eubacteriales > Clostridiaceae > Clostridium > Clostridium sp. TJA032. Next base: position 1,200,674 of record NZ_JBZEFB010000001.1, read on the forward strand.
TATCAAAGTATTCACTCCTTAATATTTAATATTAATCAAATAACTTTATTATCATAAAACATATATGGTATAATAGGATTATTATTTCAAAACAGTTATGGAGGAAAACATAAATGTATGATAGCACATTAGAATTAGCCGAGAATAAATTACTTCTCTTATATATAATAAAGTCTATAAAATATCCTATATCTAACACTCAACTTACAGATATAGTATTAGAAAATAGCTTTATAAATTATTTTATGTTACAGCAGTACGTATCTGAGTTAATTTCTTCTGATTTTTTAGAATATAAAACCCAAGATGACAATAAAGAAATTATAGTTTTAACAGATAAAGGTGATAAAGTTTTATCCTTTTTTAAAGATAGAATATCCCCAAACAAGTTAAAACTTATAGATGAATATGTACGTAAACATGAAGAAAAAATAAAAAAAGAACTAAGTATATCTGCAGATTATACTGTAGGAGAAGATAGTTCCTTTATAGTAAAGCTTAAAGCAATAGAAAATAACACTATTTTAATTGATTTAAGTGTAAGCGTTCCTTCAAAAACTGAGGCAAAAGCTATTTGTAACAAGTGGGAAAACAATTCTTCCGATATATATAACAAAATAATTCATGCTCTTATAGAAGACTAATAATCCTATTTATATTATTAGCAAAAATCTTTATAAAATTTATACACTTAGGGGGAAGACATAATTGTTTAAAAAACGTAATTTTCACTTTAACTGGCTACCTTTAATATTAATATCCACACTTGGTATAATGTTGATTTTTAATGTTAAAAGTATTTTCAGCGACGGAATTAGACCATTTTTATCAGTTTTAACGCCCTTTTTTTGGGCCTTTGGAATAGCTTATTTGATAAATCCTCTCATGATGCTTATTGAGAGAAAATTTAAACTAAAGAGAGCTTTTTCATTAATGATAAGTTACATTTTAGTTATAATATGTGTTTACATATTAATTGCAATTATTGTTCCTACAATATTTGATAGTTTATCAGAACTATTTAGTAATTTAAGTCAATATGCATCTTCTGCTGAAAAATGGATAGATAGCACTTTAGATAGTCTAAATATTCCTTTAGATTTAAATCACATAAATACTTCTGCTACAGAATTTATTTCAAAAACTTCAACTTTACTATCTAATGTAGTAGGCAGTCTTTTAACTCAAACTATTAAAATAACTTCATCTGTTGTTAAATTTGTATTTGGATTTATTATTTCAATATACATGTTAATGGATAAAGAAAAACTTATTAAGGGTTGTAAAAAGATTATTATTGCAGTTATGCCATCTACTAAATCTTCTGAACTTTTCATAAGTTTTATGGGAGAAGCTCACAATATTTTTAGTAGATTTATAATAGGTAAGATTATAGATTCTCTTATAATTGGTGTTCTTTGTTACATAGGCTTACTGTTAATGGGTACTCCATACTCAGTGCTTATTTCATTTATTGTAGGATTAACAAATATGATTCCATACTTCGGACCTTTCATAGGTATGGTTCCTGCTTTTATATTAACACTTATTGTAGAACCATCTATGGCAATTTGGGTTCTTTTATTCATCTTTGTACTTCAACAATTCGATGGCTGGTACTTAGGACCAAAGATTTTAGGAGACAAGGTAGGTGTTTCTCCACTTTTCATAATATTGGCAGTTACTGTAGGTGGTGGAATCTTTGGAGTTTTAGGAATGTTCTTAAGTGTTCCTATAATTGCTCTAATAAAAATATATACAGAGAAATTTATTGAATATAGGCTAGAAAGTAAAAAACAAAAAAATAATGAGTCTTAAAAAAAGGAGAATTTTATATTCTCCTTTTTTTAATATTATTATTTAATTTAAAAATATAATAATATTAATTAATTTAATTTTTATTCCTGTTATTTATTTAACTAATTGTTAATAATCATTTAAATATAATGTATAAAGGTAAATATTATGATATCATTAAGTAATTAAGTTTCTATTACTTATTAAAACGTTTAAATTTAAAAAAGGAGTACCTATGGATGAAAAAAAATCTTCTAAACTGAGTAAAAAGAAAAAAATTACTATATTTTCTGTACTTTTAATTTTTATAGTTTTATTTTCTATAATAGGATTTTTTATCTACAGATTTTATGCTCATTCCTATGAAGGAAATACTGAAGAAACTAAAGTTAATGTTGTAGATGAAAATATAAATTTTAAAGAAGTTCAGGGAGTAACAAATATACTTTTATTAAGTAGTGATGCAAGACCTGGTGAAGATACCTCTAGGTCAGATTCTATTATGATATTAACTATAGATAATGTTAATAAAAAACTAAAGGTAACTTCTCTAATGAGAGATATGTTAGTTGAAATAGATGGGTATGGAGAAGAAAAATTAAATCATGCCTTTGCATATGGCGGACCAACTAAAACTATAGAAACTATTCAAAACAATTTTGGTGTAAAACTAGACAATTATGTAATTGTAGATTTTAATGCCTTTGTTAAAGTTGTAGATGCTATAGGCGGAATTGAAACTACTATAAAAGACTATGAACTTGATGAACTTAACAAATATATATTAGACGGTGGTGGCTCAGAAGAAGACTTACTTCCTGCTCCTGGTACTTATAATCTAAATGGTTATCAAGCCTTATCCTATGCTAGAATTAGAAAAGTAGGAAATGGTGAATATGAAAGAACTGAAAGGCAAAGAGCACTTCTTCAATTAGCTTTAGAAAAGGTAAAGGATATGTCTCCTGTAAAATTAGTATCCTTACTTAATGAACTATTTCCTTATATAAAAACAAATATATCCTTAGGAAATGCTATAAATTATGGATTTACTGCCTTAAAAGTAGGAAAAGATTGCAATTTTGAGATAAATCAATTTAGAATTCCTTTAGATAGTATTTCAAAGGGAGGAATTATTGATGATAAAGGCTGGGTTTTTGTTATTGATAAGGTAGAAACAGCTAAGGCTTTACAAGAATTCATATTTAATGATAATGCAAATTATGAGCCAGACACTAGTAATTTTCAAAATATAACTGAGGAATATTTTAATGATTATAATATAAAAGATGACACAAATCATCCTGACTATGAATACTCTCCAAATAGTAATAATAGTAATAACTCAAAGGAATATTCACCTGAAAGTTATGATAACAATCAAACTTACGATAATAATGAAAATTTCAATACTGTTGAAGAGAATTATAATAACTTTGACAGTAATCCTGAAAAAACTCCTTCTAATAATGAGGAAAATAAAAATAATGAAACTAATGATAGCGAATCTTTAGACAAGCCTTCCCAATCAGGAAGTGAAAATTCTCAAGAAAATTCTTCAAATTCTAACTCATCAGAGGAGGCTGGAGAAATTTCTACAAATAATAATCAATAATAAAAAAACTATAGAATCTATTTTTAGATTCTATAGTTTTTTTATAAGTAAAATAATATTGAAATAAAGTGGCTTACACTTCCACCTAAAACAAAAATATGCCAAACTGCATGATTATAAGGCATTTTATCTGAAACAAAAAATATACATCCTAAGGTATAAAAAAGTCCTCCTATAAGAAGCCAAATAACTGCAGTATGAGGAACACTTTGCCAAACATCTTTTACGACAAAAAGAACAGCCCACCCCATAAATATATATAATAGTGTTGATAATTTTTCAAATTTATTTATAAAGAAAAATTTAAAAACTATACCTAAGATTGCTATAACCCATATAGCTAAAAGTATAAACATAGCTTTTTTATTATTTCTTAAACAAACTAACACATATGGAGTATATGTTCCTGCAATTAAAAGATATATAGAGGAATGGTCTATTATTCTTAAAAATCTTTTAAGCTTTTTATTTGGAACACTATGATAAAGTGTCGAGCCTAAATAAAGTAAAAAAAGAGTTATCCCAAAAATAGTAAAGCTAATCATCTTATAGATATCACCACTTAAAAAAGAGAAAATCATAAGCATAATAGCTCCTAATATAGCAAGGACTACTCCTATTCCATGAGTTATTGCATTTGCAATTTCTTCTCTTTTAGTATAGAAATTTAATTCTTCATTCATAAGAAAATCTCCCCCTTTTCTTCTTAAATTATTATATACATATTTTAAATTTATATTTGTAATTATATCATTTATGATTTATTATTAAACATGTTTAACAATAAATTTAACTGAAAGAAGGTTTTAACTTGATTGAATATTCTGCTGATTATTTTATAAATTCATTAAATATGCTTCCTCATCCTGAAGGTGGATATTTTAAAGAATCCTATGTTTCTAAAGATTTATTAATAAATGAAGGTCGCTCTCTTTATACAAGCATTTATTTTCTATTAAAAACTGGTGAAGTTTCAAATTTTCACAGATTAAAATCTGACGAAATGTGGTATTTTCATTGTGGAGAAGCCCTTACTATATATATGATAAGTCCTAAGGGAGAGTTAATAGAAAGAAAATTAGGATTAAATATTGAAAAGGGAGAATTTCCTCAAATTTTAGTTCCTAAAAATTATATTTTTGGTTCAGCTATGAATAAGGATGGTTTTTCTTTAGTGGGTTGCATGGTGTCACCAGGTTTTTCCTTTGAAGATTTTGAACTATTTGAAAGAGAATATTTAATAAATAAATATCCAAAACATGAAAAAATAATAAAAAAATTAACTAGATAAATACTATAAAAAAGTTCACATAATAAATTTATTATGTGAACTTTTCCTCTTTAAGTTAATTAATCTGGTAATATGTTTTTTTAGATATTTCATCATAATACTGAGGAGTATTCTTTTTACTAAAGATAACTTCTAAAACATCTCCAGCTTCTATTCTAAATTCTCCATTTGGTATTATTTCCTCTGCCCCTCTAAAAATTGTTATTATTAAACTACCCTTTGGCCATTTAATATCTTTTATTAATTTTCCATCTAACTCTGAACCAATTTTAACCTCAAAATCAAATACTTCTTTTTTCTTACTTCCACTACTAAATTTAATGTTCATTCTCTTTAATAAGTTTTCTAATAAACTTTCATAAATTGGTTTATTTCTAAGCATATCAGAAACTAAATAAGATACTGTAACAGTTATAGCAACTGGTAATAAATGTTTAAATGTTCCTGTCATTTCAGTTATAAGCATTAAACCAGTTATAGGTGCCTTAACTATAGATGCAAATTGAGCTGCCATAGCTAGTACTATAAAGTTTAAAACTAAAGATTGATCTAGTCCTAAATATTTGCTTAAACTTAATCCAAAAATACTTCCAACTAAAGCTCCTATAGCTAATAAAGGAAAAAATATACCTCCAGGTACTCCTGATGAATAACTAAAAAATGTAAAAATAAATTTTAAAACTAATATTATAATTAAAAATTTTATAGTAAAACTATTTCCTATAACACTTTCAATTAAGGAATCTCCTCCATCTATAACTTGAGGAATTGTTAAAGCTAAAACTCCAACCATGATGAAAGGAATTATAGTTTTAACTTGAACAGGAATTTTCTTTAAGGTTTTAAGATAAAACTCCTGTGTTTTTAATAAACCTTTATTAAAAATCCATCCAGTAGCTCCTAAAATAATTCCTAAAAGAATAAGTGTCCAATAATATTTTATTGGTAAGTTTTGTATTTCAGGTATTTTTATACAAAACTCATTTCCTAAAATGAAATTCTCCACAAAAACTCCTGTAAGAGAAGCTGAAAGTGCAGCCAACATAACAGGTAATGAAAAACTTCTATGTACTTCTTCTAAAGCAAATATTGCCCCTGATAAGGGAGCATTAAATATAACAGCAAGTCCTGAACTCGCTCCCCCTGTTATCAATAATCTTTTTTCAAAGTCACTTCTTTTAAAAATCTTTGCAAAACCCTCTCCTATAGAAGCTCCAATCTGAACAGAGGGACCTTCTTTACCTAAGGAAAGGCCAGAGGCCATACATATTATTCCTCCAATAAATTTATCTCTTAATACTCTTATCCAATTTACAGTTATTTTCCCATTTAATTCTCCTTCAACTTGTGGTATACCACTTCCACCAATCATAGGATTTCTCTTTACTATAATTCCAACTACAAAACCTAATATAATAAGTAATAAAAATAATGGAATTATTAGTTTAGGATTTTCCTTTGTGTAAGAATAAAGCTTATTAAAATGCTCCATACCAAAACCAATTATAGCTTTATAAACCATAATTATAAGCCCTACAATTACTCCTACAATTATACCTTGTACTATTATCTTAAACTCTAAATTGTTTATTAACCCGCGTACTTCTTTATCTTTATCCTTTTCCATATAATCACATCCACAACATTTATTAATAAATTATATACCTTTTGTTAATAAAAGTTCAAACTTTAAACACCTCATTTAACCAGTTAAGTTTAATTTATCTACTTAACTCTAATACTTTATACTTCTTAATGATGTATACTCTTTATTTCTTATAGTTTTTCTCATATCTCCAACCATGTATAAAGAACCACAAATCAATAATAAATCCTCTTTATCTGTAAGGGAATAAGCTTTATCATAAGCTTCTTTATAATCCTTAAATTTAAAAACTTCCTTTACATATTTTTTAGCTTTATTATATAAATCATCTATATCTTCTGCTCTTTCACTATGAGGTTCAACTATAATAACTTTATCTACCTCCTTGCATATTTCTTTAACCATCTCATCTACCTGCTTATCTCCTAATATACCTAAAATTAAATTTATATTTTTAAAATTAAAATATTCTTCTATGCTATTTCTTAAATTTTTTATACCATCTATATTATGTGCACCGTCTATTACAACTAGAGGCTTTTCTTTTAACACTTCCATTCTTCCAATCCATTTTACCTTTTTAAATCCTTCCTCTAAAGCATAATTGCTTATTTTAACTCCACAATCTCTTAATTTTATTAAAGTTTTTAGAGCTACTAAAAAATTATTTACTTGATGTTTTCCTAAAAGTGATAAATCAAATTTTAATATTTCATTATTTATTGATACCTCTATGCTTTGAATATGTTTTTTCTTATTTATTACTACTTTTTTTACTTCTTTAGGATTTACAACCTCTAAAGAACATCCTAATTTTTCGCAGGTCTTTTCTATTACAATTAAAGCTTCTTTAACTTGAGGATAGGATATTACAGGAACACCTCTTTTTATAATCCCACATTTTTCCTTAGCAATTTCCTCAATAGTATCTCCTAAAATATTCATATGGTCTAAACTTATAGAGGTAAGTACAACAACCTTAGGATTTATAACATTAGTTGCATCTAATCTTCCACCTAAACCAACTTCTAATACTGCATAATCAACTTTATTTTTTGAAAAATAATAAAACATTAATGCAGTTATTATTTCAAATTGAGTTGGACTATCATACCCTAAATTAACAACTTTATCTATGGCTTCTTTTACCTCTTCCATAAGCTCTGATAATTCATTCTTTTTTATGTTCTCTCCATTAATTTGTATTCTTTCCTCAAATTCTTCTAAATAAGGAGAAGTATACATTCCTACCTTAAAACCAGCCTCTTTTAGAACGGATGCTATCATAGCAGTAGTTGACCCTTTTCCATTAGTTCCTCCTACATGTATAAATTTAATATTTTTGTGTGGATTTCCTAAAAACTCTAAAACCTTCTCAATTCTCTCTAAACCTAAATTCATTCCAAATTTTGATGCAGTAACAATATACTCCATAGCCTCTTCATAATTCATAATTATCTTATTCCTCCTTAAAAAGATATAAGAAAAGTGTATCTTAAGAAACTTAAATAACACTTTTATAAATATTAATAAGAATAACCTAAACTTTTATTTAAATAATCCTTTTAATATTTTTATAAGCTTATTTAGGCACTTTAGATACACTAAACTTTATTGTTATATTATTGTAGAGCCTCTATTCTTTCTAAAACAGCCTCTAACATTTCTTTATATTTAACACCCTTTGCTCTTTCTTCATTAACTACTTCCTCTGGCGCTTTACTTACAAATCTCTCATTAGAAAGCTTTTTCTCAACTCTTAGAATTTCTCCTTCAAGTTTAGTCTTTTCTTTGTTTAATCTTTCTAATTCTTTCTCTCTATCAACTAAATCAAGTAATGGTAAGAATAGTTCTCCACCTTTAACAACTACTGATACTAAGTTGTCATCTAAGTTATCCTTATTATCTAAGAAAGTAACCTCTGATGCTGATGCAAGCTTTTCTAAGTAAGCTCCACCATTTATAAAGGCATCTTTAGCTTCTTCTGATGCATAAGCCATAACTTTAGCTTTTCTTGAAGGTGGTACATTCATTTCAGCTCTTAAATTTCTTAAAGATTTTATAGCTTCCATTATAAATGTCATATCCTTCTCAGCTTTTTCATTATTTAAAGCTTCATCATATGTTGGCCAAGCAGCTATTGTAATTGACTCTGTTTCTGTACTTAAGTGAGTATATATTTCCTCAGTTATAAATGGCATTACTGGGTGTAATAATTTTAATCCTGTATTTAAAACAGTATAAAGAACATTAAATACTACTCCCTTAGCCTTTTCATCATCACCATATAATACTGGTTTTACTAATTCTATATAATAATCACAAAACTCTGTCCATAAGAAATCATGTACTTTTTGAAGAGCTATTCCTAACTCATATTTTTCCATGTTTTCTGTAACTTCCTTAATTAGTGAGTTCATTCTTGATAATATCCATTTATCTGCTAAGCTATACTCTTTGCAGTCTTTGTATTTATCCATAAGCTCTCTATCTAAGTTCATCATAACAAATCTTGAAGCATTCCAAATCTTATTGGCAAAGTTTCTTGCAGCTTCAACTCTTTCAGGAATATATCTTATATCATTTCCTGGAGCATTTCCTGTTACTAACATAAATCTTAATGCATCTGCACCATATTCATCTATAACTTCTAAAGGGTCTACACCATTACCTAAAGATTTACTCATTTTTCTTCCTTGAGCATCTCTTATTATTCCATGTATTAATACTGTATCAAATGGTGTTTCTCCCATATTATGAATTCCTGAGAATATCATTCTAGCAACCCAGAAGAATATTATATCATATCCTGTAACTAATGTTGATGTTGGATAGAAAAACTCTAAATCTTCAGTTCTATCTGGCCATCCTAAAGTTGAGAAAGGCCATAGTGCTGAACTAAACCAAGTATCTAAAACATCTTTATCTTGTTCTATATTCTCTGAACCACAATTACAACATTTAGTTGGGTCTTCTAATTCAACCATTATTTCTCCACAATCTTTACAGTAGAATACTGGTATTCTATGTCCCCACCATAATTGTCTTGAAATACACCAATCTTGGATATTTTCCATCCAGTTGAAGTAAGTCTTTTCAAATCTTTCTGGAACAAACTTAGTTCCTTTATTTCTAACAACTGCTATAGCAGGGTCTGCTAATGATTGCATTTTTACATACCATTGTTTTGATATAATTGGCTCAACAACAGTACCACATCTATCATGAGTACCAACATTATGAGTATGAGGTTTTACCTTAACTAATAATCCTAATTCCTCTAAATCTGAAACCATTTGTTTTCTAGCTTCATATCTATCTAAGCCTTTGTATTTTCCACCTAAATGATTTATTATACCGCTATCATCCATAACCCTTATTTGTGGTAAGTTATGTCTTTTACCAACTTCAAAGTCATTAGGGTCGTGTGCAGGTGTTATTTTAACTGCTCCTGTTCCAAATTCTACATCTACATAATCATCTGCAATTACAGGTATTTCTCTATCAGTTAAAGGTAACTTTAACATTTTACCTACTAAATGTGCATATCTTTCATCCTGTGGATTAACAGCTACAGCACTATCTCCAAGTAAAGTTTCTGGTCTAGTTGTAGCTATTTCTAAAAACTCTTCAGAACCAACTACTGGATATTTAATATGCCAGAAATTGCCTTCTTTTTCTTCATACTCTATTTCAGCATCTGATAAAGCTGTTTGACACTTAGGACACCAGTTAGTTATTCTATTTCCTTGGTATATTAAACCTTCTTTATATAACTTAACAAATACATGTCTTACTGCCTTACTTAATCTATCATCCATTGTGAATGCTTCTCTTGTAAAGTCAGCTGAACATCCCATTTTTTTAAGTTGCTCTCTTATTCTTTCTCTATACTCATCTGTCCATTCCCAAACTTTTTCTAAGAAAGCTTCTCTTCCCATTTCTTTCTTATAAAGACCTTCTTTTAAAAGTTCATTCTCAACTTTAACTTCTGTTGCTATACTAGCATGGTCTTCTCCTGGTAACCATAAAGTACAATATCCTTGCATTCTCTTAAATCTTATAAGCATATCTTGAAGTGTATTATCAAGTGCATGACCTAAGTGTAATTTACCAGTTATATTTGGTGGTGGCATTATTATAGTATAAGGTTTTTTACTCTTATCTACTATAGGAGTAAAATACTTTTTCTCTTGCCAAGTGCTATAAAGTCTTTCTTCAAACTCTTTAGGATTATACGTTGTAGAAATATTTTTATTATCCATTAGACTAACCTCCTTAAAATTTAAACACATTTTATGTATTTATATAAAACATTTCAAAAACTATCTTGAAACATCTTTTAACAAATTAATAATATTTTTAGGCAATAAAAAAAGTCCCCATCCTTAAAAGGACGAAAACTCGCGGTACCACCTTTTTTCCCTCATTAAAAGGGCTCTCTAAAATTAACGACTGAATTTATGCCGTCTTTGATTACTTTAATCTTTTCATCAAAGAAACTCAAAAGCTACCTTCAAGATATCAAACTTAGAAATCTTACAGCCTAGGGATTTCCTCTCTTAAAGTTCTTCCTATCTTTACTCCTCTTTATCTCTGTTTATAAGCTTATTTAAATTATAGATATATCTTATACCATTATTTTAACTTATGTCAAGTAAAGAAGCTTAAATATAAGCTAAACTTTAAAAGATTTAATATTTAAATAAACATAGTTATTTAATTTATAATTATTATTTATTATGAATATTATGGCTAAATAGGTTAATAATTAAATATATATACTTAATTGGAGGTAAAAATGAACAACTTTTCAAAGGGAAATGAATTATATAACACTAAAAACTATTCAGATGCCATAAATTATTACAAAAAAGCTCTAGATAATGATGAATGTAAGTGTCATAGTTATTATAATTCTGGAGTTTGCTATATAAAGTTAAAACAATATGAAAAAGCTATAGATATGCTAAATAAAGCTTTAGAACTTAATAAGGACTCTAAATATTTCTTTAACTTAGCTTACTGCTATTCAATGATTAATAATAACTCAAAAGCCTTAAGATATTTTAATTTGGCTTGGGCCTTAGATAATAAAGATTCTGATTGTGAAAGAGCTATAAATTTAATTTTAAACAAAATATCTAAATAAAAATTTTTTACATAAAATAAAACTCACAAATACTTTTTTAATTAATAATTTGTGAGTTTTATTTTTATATTACCACTCTCCTACGATTTTCCCATCTCTATGAGTGCTTTCATTTCTTCTGCTATCAAAATAATTTCCTACATCTCCAAAGGTAGGGTCTACTGTTATCCATTTATTTTCATTCTCTAAATAAACTTCATTCCAGGCATGTGGTCCCCACTCTTTTCCATTAAAAGCTTCTCCTGTTAATAATCTAACCTTAAGCCCTACATCTCTAGCCATTGCAACATAAAGACATGCATAATCAAAGCAGATTCCCTTTTTGCTTTCAAAGGCCTCAATTGCTCCTGATTTATATTTAGATGTATCTTTTCCTATATTTGCTGCCTTTTCATCATCATAGGTAATACTTTCACTTACATATCTATATATTCTTTTAGCTTTTTCTCTATCTGTTTTTGCTCCCTTAGTAATCTCTAAAGCCTTTTCTTTAATAGCTTCATTAGACTTTATTCCTTCATCTAAAGTTACTCCATTATAAATATAAACAATATTTTTGTTTTGTTCTTTAACATACTCTTCTTTTTCTTCTTTTTCTCTAGCCTGTTCCTTTTCATCTACCTTATTCTCATAATCCTTATAAAAAGTTTCATAATCTTTATTTAAAGCTTTGTAATACTTATTGTTACTTATTATTTTATAAGCCTTTGAAGATAAGGTATAATTTTCTACTTTATTTCCTAAATATCCTCTACTTCCTAATATAACTAATACTAAAGAAACTACTAACATGTAAAAAATAGCCTTTGGTATGCTTAATATAAGTGAAGCAAACTTACCAAATCTTTCACCCTTTTTAGCTTCCATTCTTTTTATTATTTTAAGAATTGGATTTATAATAATGAAACTAAATATCTTAAATATAATTTTTACAACAAAATAAAGAAAAATAGTAAGTATTAAAACTATTAATATTATTATAACCTGTGGTGAAAGATTGAATTTTGAAACTAAACTATTAAATTCAACTAATAAAATAGAAACAGCTCTCTCAATTAAATCTATTCTCTTTACCGCAATAAAACTTAAATATAGCGCAAGAAAGAAAGATATATATCTTCCTAACTCCTCTATGCTATTTTTCATTCTAATTATATTAAACTTTCTTTTGTATGCAACTACTAAAGGTAGTATAAAAGAAAAAACTATAATTATATCTACTAAGTTAAATTTCATTTCACCTACTCCATATATTCATTATTTACAAGCTTTCTAACTATACTATTACAACAATCATAATCGTATCCCTTAGATAAAAGAAATCTAAATAATTTTTGAGATAATTTATATTTATCACTTTCTTTTTTCTTTAGTATATTATATTTTTTTTCTGCTAAATTAAAGGCAGTATCTCTCTCGCACTCAGAATCTATTTTAGATAATTTATCTAAAATTATCTCATCATTAATTCCTTTTCTTATAAGCGCATATTTTATCTTATTTTTCCCTTGACTTCTAAGTCTATCTTTTATATACATTTCTGCATATTTCTCATCATTTAAAAGATTATATTCTTTTAAAAAATCTATTACTCTTTTAATAGTATTTTCTTCGAATCCTTTTTCAAAAAGTTTTTCACTTATTTCCTTTTCAGTTTTATAAGTTTTTTCAACAGTTCTTAAGGCTGAATTTTTACACTTTATAAATTCATCTTCCTCTACAATTTCTTCTACCTTTTTAATATCTATTAAAGAATCCTTTTTTAATCCTTGCTTATATATAAGCTCTGCATCACAAGCAAAAGCAAAATTATCATCTACATAAACATTTACTCTATTTAAATTTTTCTTTTGAACTTCTATACTAGTTATTTTTCCCATTTCATCTACTCCATTGGTTTTAATATATGTATAGTAGGCTTATTTAAATACTTATTGCAAACTCTATATATATCTTCTCCAGTTAAGACTTCTAATTTTTCCATGCTATTTATAAACTCTGTTATATCTTTTCCTGCTAAGCTTTGAACTAGTACATAACTACAAAGGCTACTACAATCTTCTAAGGTAGATACAACCCCTGTTTTGTGAGTTTTTTTCATCATAGAAAGCATTTCTTCATCAAAGTTTATATTCTTATTTTTTATATCTAATATAGCTTTATTTATTATGTCAATTACTTCACCTATTGATTCTTCTCTAACTGATGTGAAAATATTCATAGTATTTACATTTTCATCTAAATCCATTTGACTATACACATCATAAGCTAACCCTCTTTCTTCTCTAAGCTCTCTAAATAATATAGAGTTAGAACTTTCAGCTAACTTATAACTTAAAATTTTTAAAGGAAGTTTATCTTCTTCATCTACCTCTTTAAAAGCATAAAGATAAGTTACAGTTCCTTGTTCTATTTGAGATTTATAAGTTGTTTTTATTAACTCCTTATTTTCCTCTCTTATTATTTTAGCCTTTTTATGTGCTTTTCCTTCCCACTTTCCAAATAAATCTGTTATTATTTTTTGCATTTGTTCATGACTAAAGGCACTTACAGTTACAATTACACAATTATCAGGAGTATAATATTTTTTATAAAAATCATAAACCTGTTTTCTTTTAAAGCCCTTAACATGTTCTTCCGTACCTGCAATAGAATTTTTAAGAGATGACTTAGTAAAAGCATATTCATGTGTTCTACTTAAACTTAAATCTTCAATGTCATCTTTATCACTTTTTATTTCTGATAAAACAACACCTTTTTCTTTTTTCATTTCCTTTTCATCAAAAGAGGAATTTAAAATCATATCACTTAATAACTCAATTCCCTTTTCAAATTCTTCATCTAAACATGTAATACTATAAACTGTTGATATATAATCTGTATAGGCATTATAATCTCCACCTAAAAATTCTAATTCTTTATTTAATTTTTCGTTACTTCTTTTTTTAGTTCCCTTAAAAAGCATATGTTCTACAAAATGACTCATTCCTAGTTCTTTTTCTTCTTCGTATAAAGAACCTATATTAATTCCAACGTTTATAGAAGCCAATCTTGTATCTTTTTTTATCGTTATAACTTTTAACCCATTAGGTAAAATTATGGTATTTTCATCAAATGTCCATCTTTTCATTAAAAACTCCCCTAAAATTATTTATATAAACCTTAATTTTCATTGTATAATATTAAGTAAGTTAAAACAATATTTTTTAAAGGTTGGTGGTTATATGAATAAAACAGTACTTATTGTAGAAGACGAAATAAGAATAAGATTTCTCGTAAGAGATTATTTTAAAAAAGAAGGCTTTAATGTATTAGAGGCCTCAGATGGTGAAGAGGCACTTAGGATATTTTCTGAAAATATAGTTGATTTAGTCATATTAGATATAATGATGCCAAAATTAGATGGTCTTGCTGTTTGTAGAAATATAAGGGAAGTATCTAATACACCAATAATACTTTTAACCGCTAAGAGCCAAGAGGAGGATAAACTTTTAGGATATGAACTTGGAGCTGATGACTATATGACAAAACCTTTCAGTCCTAAAGTTTTATTAGCTAAGGCAAAGGCTCTTTTAAAAAGAACTGGAAACTTAAATGATAAGAATATATTAGATTTTAATGGATTAACAATAAATAAACTTTCCCATGAAGTTAAATTAAATGGTGAAGAACTTCTTCTTTCTCCTAAAGAATATGACCTTCTTATATATTTATCTTCTAATGAAGGTATAGCCTTATCAAGAGATAAAATATTAGATAATGTTTGGGGATATGACTACTTTGGAGACATAAGAACAGTAGATACAAATATTAAAAGACTTAGAGAAAAATTACTAGATAAGGCTAATTATATAGCTACAGTACGAGGTAGCGGATATAAATTCGAGGTGAAATAGTGAAAAAAAGTATTTCTAAAAGACTATTTATAATAACCTTCGGTATAATAATATTTTTAACCTTGTTTACTATGATATTTCAGATTACTTTTTTCCAAGAATTTTATTATAAAAGAAAAAGTAGTGATTTAAGTAGTGCTGTTTTAAAATTTAGAGCTCTATATTCTTATGACATAAAAAATACAGATTCTCTATATAGAGCTTTAAGTCTTTTTGAACTGGAAAACAACGCTAAAATAGGAATTTACTCTATAGATAGCACCCCAAAATATGTCCCTGACCCAAATAATAAAAATTCGGAAGCAGTAGATTTATTAAACGATATTTTTAACGAACTTTATAGTGATCCAGATTTTGCAAAGACCTTATTAAATTCAAATTCTGGGGTAACAACAGAATTTAATAGTAGAAAATATTCTACTAAATATATTGTTTATATGGTTCCTTTTTCTCTTAATTCTAAAAATGACTCAATAATTATAGCCATAACCTCTTTTCAAGCTATTGAAGAAGCTAGTGCTTTAATAAAAGATTTTTACAAATACATAATTCTTATAGTAATAGTTATTGGTCTTATTTTGTCTTATGTATTTTCAAATTTAATTTCAAAGCCTCTAGTAAAATTAAATAACTCAGCTAAGAAAATGAGTGCTATGGACTTTTCTGAAAAATGTGATATAGATAGAGAAGATGAAATAGGTAACCTAGCTAAAACTTTAAACTTCCTCTCAAAAAATCTTTCTAATGCTTTAGATGATTTAAAAATTAAAAATAAAAAATTAGAAGAAGATATAGAAAAAGAGAGAGAATTAGAAAAGCTTAGAAAAGATTTTATAGCTGGTGCTTCTCATGAACTTAAAACTCCAATTGGTATAATATCTGGTTATGCAGAGGGCATAAAAGATGGAATAGTAGACCATAAAGATCAAGAAATTTATCTAGATATAATAATAGATGAAGCAGAAAAAATGAATAAATTAGTTATGGATATGCTAGAACTTTCAAAGTTAGAATCTGGGAAAATAGACCTTCATATAATTGATTTTTCCTTAAATGACCTTACTGAAGAAGTCCTAGTAAAAAACTCTGTAGATATAAACAAAAATAATTTAACCATAGTAAAAAATTACTCTCCTAGTGAAGACCTTTATGTAAAAGGAGATGATTTTAAAATTGAACAAGTAATAACTAACTTTGTAACTAATGCTATTAAATATTCTGAACCTAATAGTAAAATTATAATAGATATAAAACCTCTTGATGATGATAAGGTATATTTCTCTATTGAAAACACAGGAGCTCATATTCCCGATTCAGATATAAATAAAATTTGGAACCAATTTTATAGAGGAGATAGTTCAAGAAATAGGGGTACTAGAAGTACTGGTCTTGGCTTATCTATAGTTAAAAATCTACTTCAAGCTCATGAAAGTGAATTTGGAGTTATGAACACAGAAAATGGTGTTAAATTTTTCTTCACCTTAGAAAAATCTAAGGAAATTGATAATTTAGAAGAAATATAACCTTTTTAAATTATAAAAAAAGAAGAGTTTTTCTCTTCTTTTTTTATAATTATATTTTTAAAGCATTCCACCATCTACAGTTAAAATTTGTCCTGTTAAATAAGATGAATCTTCAGAAGCTAAAAATTTTGCAATCTTTCCAATTTCAAAGACCTCTCCAAATCTACCCATAGGTATTTCTTCCTCTAATTCTTCCTTTTCTTCTTTAGTAAGCCATGAATTCATCTCTGTGTTTATAACCCCTGGTGCTATGCAATTAACTCTTATTCCCCAAGGAGCAACTTCCTTTGATAAGGCCTTAGTAAACAAATTAATTCCTCCCTTAGTAATTGAATATAAAACTTCACAGGAAGCTCCAACATTTCCCCATATAGAAGATATGTTTATAATTGAAGAATTACCTCCTGCTCTTAATAAATCCATAGCATCTCTTGTAAGCTTCATAGCGCCTATTAAATTTATATTCATAATACTATCAATATCTTCATCAGTAGAATCCATAAATAATCCAATCTTTGATATACCTGCATTATTTACTAATATATCTAGTTTTCCAAATTTATCTTTAATAAAATTTATTATATTCTCTCTATGAAGTCTATTTCCTATATCTCCTCCTAAAACCTCTCCTGTTCCTCCTAAAGATTTAATAATCTCTAAGGTTTCCTTTGCTCCTTTTAAATCACTATTATAACCTATTAAAACAAAGGCTCCAGCTTTTCCAAATTCTATAGCTATGCCTTTTCCTATTCCCTTCGAAGCTCCTGTTATATAGGCTATTTTTCCAAGTAAACTCTTATCCATTAATATTTCATCCTTTTCTTTATAAGTTTAATTTTTTATAAATTAGTATCAATATTTTAAATTAAAACATCTCCTATTATCCTCTTTGCATTTTTATAGTATATTTTCTCTATTTCATTCTCCTTAAATCCTTCACTATGCAAAGCCTCTAATAATAAATTCATTTTACTAGAATCTGTTATTTCAACTTCATTTTCTATGCCATCAAAATCAGAACCTAAAGAGATAACATCTACTCCTCCAATATTTTTTATATGTTTTATATGTCTAATCATATTTTTTATAGTAGCTATCTCAAATTCTTCTTCCCATTCCTCTTTTAAAAATGCATTGCAAAAATTAATTCCTAAAACTCCTCCCTTATTAGCTAGAGCTTTAATCATATCATCAGTTAAATTTCTACTATGCCTTGTCTTTTCTCTACTATTTGAATGAGAAGCTATAATAGGTTTTTTAGAATAATTTATTACATCATAAAAACCTTTATCTGAAAGATGAGAAACATCTATTAACATTCCTAAATTATTCATTTCATAAACAACCTCTATACCTTTTTTAGTAAGACCCTTATCTTTATATTGAAATTCATAATTAGGGTATCCTAAGTCATTTATATGATTCCAAGTTAATGTTATTAAAGACACACCTTCTTTCTTAAATTCTTTTAATTTTTCAATATCTCCCTTAATTGCATCTCCCTCTTCAATAGTTATAAAAGCTCCTATCTTCTTTTCCTTTTCAGCAATATTTAAATCATTTATATTTCTACATAGCATAATATCCTTTGAATTTTTATCTATTTCTTCTTTTAAATTCTTCAACATTTCCTTGCAATAAGAATAGGTGTTAACATTCCAATCTTTATTTATGAACAAAGCAAAAAATTGTGCTAAGGCACCTCCCTTTTTTAATTTTTTTATATCAACTTTTAAATTATTTTCAAAAAGTTTTTTATTGTCTTTAAGCATTCTAGATGCAGTATCACAATGAAAATCTATAAATTTCATAAGCTTTCTCAAAGGAAAAACTCCCCTTGAACTCTCACCTCTTTCAATTATTAATATTATTATTTTAACAATATAAGCTCTATTAAAAAATACCTTATTTTAAATTCTTCCCTTTAATGTTATTTTAAAAAAATTAAAGTCATGCTACAAAATTTAATTGTAACATGACCTTAAATATTAATATTTAAAGATTTTAAAATTATTCTTTACTTATAAAGAGGATATTTATTACATAAATTCTTTACTCTCTCTTTTAATGGTTCTAAATCTAAATCCTTGCATTTAATAGCATCATTTATTATTGAAGCTATTTCTTTCATTTCTTCTTCTTTAAAGCCTCTAGTTGTTACGGCAGGAGTTCCTATTCTAACTCCACTAGTTACAAAAGGACTTCTTGTTTCATTTGGAACAGTATTTTTATTTAAAGTTATTCCTATACTGTCTAAAAGTATTTCAGCATCTTTTCCTGTTATATCCTTGTTACTTAAATCAACTAATATTAAATGATTGTCAGTTCCCTTTGAAACTAACTTAAATCCATAGGATTCTAAGGTTTCTGCTAAAACTTTTGCATTCTTAACAACTTGTTTCATATATTCTTTAAAACTTGGTTCTAAAGCCTCCTTAAAACAAACAGCTTTAGCAGCTATTATATGCATTAAAGGACCTCCTTGTATTCCTGGGAATATATTCTTATCTAATACCTTTGCATATTTTTCCTTACAAAGTATTAATCCTCCTCTTGGTCCTCTTAAAGTTTTGTGAGTTGTTGATGTAACAAAGTCAGCATAAGGAACAGGTGATGGATGTAATCCTGCAGCTACAAGACCTGCAATATGTGCTATATCAACCATTAAATATGCTCCTACCTCATCTGCAATCTCTCTTAAAGTTTTAAAATCTATAATTCTTGAGTATGCACTAGCCCCTGCAACTATTAACTTTGGTTTATTTTTAAGAGCTAACTCTCTTACAGTTTCATAATTTATTGTTTCTGTTTCTTTATCAACACCATAGGAAATAAAGTTAAATAATCTTCCAGAAAAATTAACTGGTGAGCCATGAGTTAAGTGTCCTCCATGACTTAAATCCATGCCTAAAACAGTGTCACCTGGCTCTAAAATTGAAAAATAAACAGCCATATTAGCTTGTGAACCTGAATGTGGTTGCACATTAGCATGTTCAGCCCCAAATAATTTTTTTACTCTTTCTCTAGCTAAATCTTCAACCTCATCTACTACATGACATCCTCCATAATATCTTTTTGAAGGATATCCCTCTGCATATTTATTTGTTAAATATGAACCCATAGCTTCCATAACAGCTTTACTAACAAAGTTTTCTGAAGCTATAAGTTCTATACTATTTTCTTGTCTTTCTTTTTCTTTTTCAATAAGCTTTTCAATCTGCTCATCTTCTCTTTTTAGGTTATCAAAATTCATTAATATTTCACCCCAAACTTAAAATTTATATTACTTATTATAAATTTATTAATTCTTTTTATCAACTATAATAATTTTTTATATTTTAATTGAATTTAATTATTTTCAGTAACTTATTTTAAGTTTTACTATGTTATAATTACTATATTGGTTATAAATTTACATAGGAGATAATAATATGGATTTTAACAAAGTTTTACATATTGCAACTTTTGCTGGAAGAATAATTCTTGAAAGTGGCGGTGAGACTTATAGAGTTGAAGAAACTATCTGTAGAATTTGTGCTGCTTATGGCGTTAGATACGCTGAAAGTTTTGTTACTCCAACGGGAATTATAGTTTCTATATATGATGAAAATAATTACACTACAACATTAGTAAAAAGAGTAACTAACAGAACAGTAGACCTTCAAAAAATACATTTAGTTAATGAACTTTCAAGAAAATTATATACTGAAAAATATTCCCTTGATGAAGTTTTAGAAAAATTAATAGATATAAATGAAAATTGTCCTAAATACGATTTTAAGACAACCCTAATATTTTCAGCTATTGGAGCTGCTGGTTTTACAACTATATTAGGAGGTACTATAGAGGATTGTTTAGTTTCTTTTTTTGTAGGTATGTTTGTAAAGCTTGCCACCTTTAAAGCTGGTGAACTAGGTATAAATACTTTTTTTATAAATACTCTAGGTGGTGCTATAGCTGCTCTTTTATCTTTAATAGCCTATAACCTTGGTATAGGTAGCAATTTAGATACTATGATAATAGGTAGTATAATGCTTTTAGTTCCTGGTTTATCAATTACAAATGCTATAAGAGATACCATAGCTGGTGATTTAATTTCAGGACTTATAAGAGCTGCTGAAGCTTTTTTAGTTGCTATTTCAATAGCTGTAGGTACTGGTATGGTTATGAGTATTTGGATTTACTTTGGAGGTGGAATTTAAATGGTTTTAATAAAAGAAGTTTTAGCTACCTTTATAGCTACTATAGCCTTTGGAGTTTTATTTAATATACATGGTAAAAATTTATTTTTTGCTGGAATAGGTGGTGCTTTAGGCTGGTTAGTTTATAAGGTAGGATTATATTGTGGATTAAATGTTGTATTATCAATGTTTTTTTCTGCTATTGCCTTTAGTGCATATTCAGAAATATATGCAAGAATTTTAAAAACTCCTGTTACTACTTTAGTAGTATGTGCTTTAATTCCCTTAGTTCCTGGTGGTGGAATGTATAATACAATGTATGAAGCTATAAAAGGAGATGCTATGTCTACTTGGAATCAAGCTATAATGACTATTTCTTCCTCTGGTGCTTTAGCTTTAGGAGTTTTATTTGTATCTACTATAACTAGATTAATTACAAATAGAAAAAAACAATACACACATGCTTCTTTAAATCCTAAAAACATTTTACTTTTTAAAAAGCTAAAAAACAAAAAAGATATAAATTTTGATGAAAAAAAATAGACCACAAAGGTGGTCTATTATTTTATAAAACTATTTAATGTTTTCATAAGTTGCTCTAATCCTGCTAATTCATCTTTATCTTCTTCTCCTATGCCCATACAGTTTCTTGCATAGTTTTCTATAAGAAGCACACCAACCTTATTTATAGCAGCTCTTATAGCTGAAATTTGTGTTAAAACATCTCTACAACAGACATCCTTCTCTACCATTCCTTGAATGCCTTTTACTTGACCCTCTATCTTTCTTAATCTTACAAGTATATCTTTTCTTAAAGCTTCATTATCATTCAAAACTTACACCTCATACCATTTATTGTAGTCTAATATATAATATTTTCTATTTATATTATTATTTCATATTAATAATTTAATATACCTTAAATTATTCTTAAAAGTCAATAAAAAATAGCAATCTAATAATTAAGATTACTTTTAATAATTTTTTAAATATAAAAAACTATTAATTTAAGTATAAATTTATTAAAATTAGCGTGAGTAAAAAGAACTCACGCTAATTGAAAATTTATTTTAACATCTCAATTTAGATTGCTTAAAAATTATTGTGCATTATCTTCTTTCTTTATTGTTTCAATTCCTAATTCTTTTAATTGTTCTTCATCTACTATATTAGGTGCTTCAGTAAGATAACAGAATGCATTTTGGTTTTTAGGGAATGTTATAACATCTTTTATATTTTCAGTTCCTGCTAAGAACATTATCATTCTATCTAAACCGAAAGCTAATCCACCATGTGGTGGTGGTCCAAACTTAAATGCCTCTAATAAGAATCCAAATCTTTCCCAAGCTGATTCTTGAGTAAAGCCTAAAACTTCAAACATTTTTTCTTGAAGTTTTGTATCATGTATTCTTATAGAACCTCCACCTAATTCTTCTCCATTTAATACTAAATCATAAGCCTTAGCTCTAACTCTTCCTGGGTCAGTATCTAAGTATTGTATATCCTCATCCATTGGCATTGTAAATGGATGGTGAGCTGCAAAGTATCTTCCTTCTTCTTCATCATACTCAAGAAGGTCAAATTCTGTTATCCATGTAAAGTTAAATTCATTTTTATCCTTAACTAAATCAAATTTTCTTGAAAGCTCTAATCTTAATTCTCCTAAAGCTTTTAAAACAACTGAATTCTTATCAGCAACTATAAGGATTAAATCTCCTGTTTTAGCTCCCATTGTTTCAATTATTTTATTTAATTCTTCTTCACTAAAGAATTTAGCTATTGGTGATTTAACTCCTTCTTCTTTTAATTGAATCCATGCTAAGCCTTTAGCCTTAAAAGTTTTAACAAACTCTCCTAGTCTATCAATATCTTTTCTTCCCATAGAAGCTCCACCTTCTAGGCATAAACCTCTAACAGAACCTCCATTAGCTACAGCATCTGTAAATACTTTAAATCCACAATCCTTAACAACATCGCTTAAGTTTGTAATTTCCATTCCAAATCTTAAATCTGGTTTGTCTGAACCGTATTTTCCCATAGCTTCTTTAAATGTCATTCTCTTTATAGGTGTTTTCACATCAACTCCTATAACTTCTTTAAATACATGTTTTATTAAACCTTCATTTAAAGCCATAACATCATCTTGTTCAACAAAAGACATTTCTAAATCAACTTGAGTAAACTCTGGTTGTCTATTAGCTCTTAAGTCCTCATCTCTAAAACATTTAACTATTTGGAAATATCTATCAAAACCTGATACCATTAATAATTGTTTAAATAATTGTGGTGATTGAGGTAGTGCATAAAACATTCCTGGATAATTTCTAGATGGAACAAGATAATCTCTAGCTCCTTCTGGTGTTGATTTTGTAAGTATTGGTGTTTCCATTTCTAAGAAACCATTTTGGTCTAAATAATCTCTTATTGCCTTAGTTGTTTTATGTCTTATTTTAAAGATATTTTGCATATCTGGTCTTCTTAAATCTAAGTATCTATACTTTAATCTAATACTCTCAGCAGCATCTAAATCTTCTTTTATATATATTGGAGGAGTATCTGATTCAGATAAAATCTTTAATTCCTCAGCCTTTAACTCCACCATACCAGTTGGCATATTTGGATTTACTGACTCTCTCTTAACTATTTCACCTGTTACAGCAATACAATATTCAGGTCTTATTGATTTTGCTTTCTCTAGGATTTCTTCTCCTAAATCATCATTAAATACAACCTGTAAAATTCCTTCTCTATCTCTTAAGTCTATAAATTGAAGACCTCCAAGATTTCTATTTCTTTGAACCCAACCCATTACGGTTACTTTTTGTCCAATATGGCTTTCTCTAGCGTCGCCACACATAATGTTACGCTTTAATCCATTTAAAGCTTCACCCATTTTAATTCTCCTCCTGTCTAATATTTAACTATATTTACTATTTCATTTATATCTAAGCCGACTTCGAATTGTTCTCCATCGCTCATTCTCTTAATTTTAATTTTATTTTCCTCTATTTCAGAGTCTCCTATAACAAAAGTGTATTTAGCCCCTATTTTATTTGCATATTTCATTTGAGCCTTAACACTTTTTCCTAAATGGTCTATTTCAGCTTTTATTCCAGCTTTTCTAAGATTAAATGCTAATTTCATTGCTTCAAGTTTAGCCTTATCTCCCATTGAACCAATATAAACTTCACATCTAACAGGTTCTGGTATTTCTATTCCCTCTTCATCTAATATTAAAAGAAGTCTTTCTAAACCTAAACCAAATCCCATAGCTGGAGTTTTAGGACCATCTATTTCTTCTACTAAGTAGTCATATCTTCCTCCACCACAAACTGTTAATCCATTTTTTATAACTTCAAAAACAGTTTTGCTATAGTAATCTAATCCTCTTACTATTTGTGGGTCTATGTTATATTCTATTCCCATAACATCTAAGTAAGCTTTTAACTTACTAAAGTGTTCACTACACTCATCACAGATGTAATCTAATATTGAAGGAGCTTCTTTAACAATTTCCTTACATCTTTTTTCTTTGCAATCTATTATTCTCATAGGATTTTTTTCAAATCTTGTTTTACAAGTTTCACAAAGATTATCGTAGTTTTCTTTTAAATACTGCTTTAAAGCCTCATTAAATTTTGCTCTACATTTTGGACATCCTAAACTATTTATGTTTAAGCTTAATCCTTTTATTTCAAAATCCTCTGTTAAAACTCTCATTACTAAAGATAATATTTCTGCATCAATAGAAGCTTCTTGAGAACCAAATACTTCTATTCCATATTGATGAAATTCTCTTAATCTTCCTTTTTGCATTTTCTCATATCTAAAACATGGAGTAAAATAGAACATTTTTGTTGGTTGAGCATCTGCATATAAACTATTTTCAATAAATGCTCTAACAGCTGGTGCTGTTCCCTCTGGCTTAAGAGTTATGCTTCTTCCACCTTTATCTTCAAAAGTATACATTTCCTTTTGAACAACATCAGTTGTTTCTCCAACACCTCTTTTAAAAAGTTCAGTTGCTTCAAACATAGGAGTTCTAATCTCTCTAATTCCATATTCAGCTGATATTTTTCTTAATTTTTCTTCTATATAATGCCATTTATAAGCGTCATTAGGTAACATATCTTTTGTACCCTTTTGAGCTTGTATCGCCATAAAAACTCCTCCTACATATTATTAAATTTTTTATTTATATAAGGTATCAAGTAATTTAATTTTACCTTCAACCATTTCATCTATTCTTTTTATATATTCTTTTACATCTTTAACATTTGCAAATCTTTCTATACGGTTTTTACCCTCTTTTAAAAATACAACCTTAGAAACTGCATCTGCTCCTAATGCAATTATTGTTTGCTTATCTTCAATCATTTGTATATTATATATACACTCTTTATGCTCCTTTGAATATCCTACATTTTCCATATTACCAACCATATTTTTTTGTCTATACATATAATACGGATGCATATTTAACTCTCTTCCTAAGTTTTTACTCATTTCATACATCTTATTAAGATTTTTTTGCTCTGCTATAGTTATAGTATTATGTAAAACTAAATTTTCATGAAGCTTTGATGCTCTTTTAATTGACATTCCATGAATAGTTAAACTATCTGGCTCAAGATTTTTTATCATTAGACAAGTTTTTTTAACCTCTTTTATATCTTCATTTGGAAGTCCTATTATAATATCCATATTTATGTTATCAAAGTCTAAGCTTCTTGCCAAATTAAATTTATCCACTACATCCTCTGTTAAATGACCTCTACCTATAGATTTTAAGGTTTTATCGTTCATACTTTGAGGATTTATAGAAATTCTAGATACCTCATATCTTTTCATAGTTTTTAATTTTTCTTCAGTTATTGAATCAGGTCTACCACATTCAACAGTAAACTCTTTTATTCCTTTATTCTTAACAAAACTCTCATAAATATGTTTCATTAAAACTTCAAATTGTTCATTATCTACTGAAGTTGGAGTACCCCCTCCAAAATAAACTGTTTCTATGTTTAAACCTTTATCTAAAACGTAATTACTTATAGCTGAAATTTCGCTACTTAAAGCTTCTAAATATGGATTAACTTCTTTTTTACAACCTGCTATAGGATTTGCAGCAAAGGAACAATAAAGACATCTTGTAGGACAAAATGGCATACCAACATATATACTTATGTTTTTTTCATCCTTATTTACAAAACTTTCTTCTCTTTCAGCAACCTCTATGCAAAGTTTAGCTTTTTCTTCCTTAGCTAGATAATTTTCCTCAAAATATTTTATTATTTCTTCTTCAGATTTACCTTCTCTTATCAAAGATAAAGCTATTTTACTTGGTCTTATACCAACTAAGGTCCCCCATGGATATTCATCCTTAAGAGCTTCTGATAAAAACTTAAATATTCCTTTTTTAAGTTCTGTCTTAAAACCATATCCTTCTTTAAATTTATATGAAAAGCTATTATTTTTATCTGATATATTCAGCTTATCCTTTTCTATAAGGACATCATAATCTCTTTCCTCATCTTTCTTTACAAATTTTAATTCCTTAAAGGTATAGAATATATTAAACATTTGATAAACATCATATCTATACTTTAAGTCATTAAGATATATTTTAATATACATAAAAATCTCCTGCTAAAAATGGATTTCTTTCTTTTTCATGTTTAATTGTAGTACTTGGTCCATGACCTGGATAAACTACTATATCATCACCTAAAGGAAGTAATTTTTCTTTTATACTCTTAAGAAGACTACTTAGATTTCCTCCAACAAAATCACTTCTTCCAATAGATTCTCTAAATAAAGTATCTCCTGTAAATAAACAATTGTCTATTAAAAAGCATAATCCTCCTGGAGTATGTCCTGGTGTTTCTATACACTTAACCTTATAATTTTTTGAAAAATCTAAAACTTCACCATCTTTTATATATCTATAAGTTTTAGGAATAGTTCCAAAAACATCAACCTTCTTTTCTATCATATCAGCATCATTTTTACTTATATAAAAAGGTATATCATATTTTTCTGAAAGAGCCTTAACAGCACCTACATGATCAAAATGTCCATGAGTTAATAAAATCATCTTTGGTTTTGCTTCTAAATTTTCTATTGCATTTTCTATTTTTAAAGCTTCTTCGCCTGGGTCTACAACTATACAATCCTTTGTTTCTTCATCCATAATAATATAGGAATTAGCTTGATACATTCCTACTGGTATTGTTTTTATTAACACATAAATCCCTCCTAAAAATAAAGTTTAATTTATATTTTTAACCAAATTATAGGAGTTTAACTTATTAAGCTAAACTCCTATAAAAAACTTCAATGTTTAACTTTATTTATAAAGCCTATATTTATTATAATGCTTTATTTGAAAAATAGTAATATTTCTTTAGAAATTCTTTTTACTATCTAAAATTAAAGTTACTGGTCCATCATTTTCTATATCAACTACCATATGAGCTCCAAATACTCCAGTTTCAACCTTTACGCCTTCTTCTTTACACATAGCTACAAAGTTATCAAAAAGAGTTTTTGCTTCCTCTCCTCCTAAGGCATTCATAAAATTTGGTCTTCTTCCCTTTCTACAGTCTCCATAAAGAGTAAACTGTGATATTAAAAGAAGCTCTCCCTTAACATCCTTTAAAGATAAATTCAACTTATCATTTTCGTCTTCAAAAACTCTTAAATTTAAAATTTTATCTTTCATATATTTTAAATCTTCTAAAGTATCATCTTTCCCAATTCCAACTAGCACATTAAAGCCTTTATTTATACTTCCAACTATTTCTTCATCAACCTTAACGGAAGATTTATTAACTCTTTGAACAACAACTCTCACCTTTTAATCCCCCTTTTATTTATTTACTCTATAAACATCTATTATTCCTTGAAGTCTTCTTATTTTTTTCATTAAATCTTTTAATTGCTCTATGCTATCAATCTTAACTTGAATATTTATATGAGCTATAGAATTTTTTCCTGACTTAGCATTTAAAGAAATTAAACTTAAGTTTGAATCTGTTATAACTAACATAACATCAGATAGTAAGCACATTCTATCTTCTGCCTTAACCTCAAGTTCAGCAACATATGCAGCACCTTTTTCACTACCCCAGGTAACATCTACAATCTTTTCTTTTTGCTTTTCAACTATTGCTTTAAAGTTAGAACAATCCTTTCTATGAACAGAGACACCTCTTCCTTTAGTTATGTAACCTGCTATTTCATCTCCAGGAACAGGATTACAACACCTTGCAAACCTAACCATTATATTATTTAGTCCCTTTACAGTTACTCCATAAATTTGTTTTTTCTTTCTTTGTCTTTCTGTCTTAGCTATTTGGTCTTCAATATTTTTATTTAATTCTTCCTCTGTAACTTCTTTTACTACATTTTCTTTAAGTTTTGATATTACAGTAGAGGATAATAACTCCCCTTCACCTACAGCAACGTATATCTCTTCAATATTATTTAAATGATACCTTTTTAATAACTTTTCATATAAAGTGCCTTTACAAAGGTCTGAAAAAACTAAGGATTGTTTTTTACATTCCTTATCTAAAATTTCTTTACCTCTTTCTAAATTTTCCTCTCTTCTAGCCTTTCTAAGCCATTGCTTAATTTTACTTCTAGCTTGATTACTGTTTGCAATGTTAAGCCAATCTATATTAGGTCCTCTAGAAGAAGATGATGTTAAAATTTCAACTATTTCTCCAGTTTTAAGTTTATAATCTAAAGTTACTATCTTCCCATTAACCTTAGCACCTACACATTTATTACCTATATCAGTATGAATCTTATATGCAAAGTCTATAGGTGTTGCACCTGCTGGTAAATTTATAACAACTCCCTTAGGAGTAAAAACAAATATCTCATCTGAAAATAAATCAAGCTTAAATCCTTCCATAAACTCAGTCGCATCTACAGCTTCCTTTTGCCACTCAAGTATATCTCTAAGCCAAGTTAATTTATTTTCAAAGGTCATATCCTTTGAATCAGTACTATTTACACCATTTTTATATTTCCAATGAGCTGCTATACCGTATTCAGCTGTTCTATGCATTTCAAAGGTTCTTATTTGAATTTCAAAGGTTTTTCCTTCACTTCCTATTACTGTTGTATGTAAAGATTGATACATATTAGGCTTTGGCATTGCTATGTAATCTTTAAATCTACCTGGTATTGGCTTATAAATAGTGTGTACTATTCCTAAGGCAGCATAACAATCCTTTACAGTATTTACTAAAATTCTTATGGCAGTTAAATCAAATATTTGTTCTATACTTTTATTTTTGTTTACCATTTTTCTATAAATACTATAAAAGTGTTTTGGTCGTCCTTCTATATCACTATCTATATTAGCTTTATTTAAATTTTCTTTTAGTTCTTCAATTATACGAGAAATAAACTTTTCTCTCTCCACCCTTTTTTCTGCAATCATATTAACTAAATCGTAATACTCCTCAGGATGAATATATCTTAGACACAAATCTTCTAATTCCCATTTTATTTTAGATATACCTAGTCTATGAGCTAGAGGTGCAAATATATCTAAAGTTTCTTGAGCCTTTTTCTTTTGTTTCTCTGGCTTCATATACTTAAGGGTTCTCATATTATGAAGTCTATCTGCTAATTTTATAATTATTACCCTTATGTCTTTAGCCATTGCTAAAAGCATTTTTCTTACATTATCAGCCTGCTGTTCTTCTTTGCTTTTATACTTTATTTTACCAAGCTTAGTAACACCATCAACTAAATTAGCTATCTCAACATTAAAAATCTTACTTATATCTTCATAAGTATAATCCGTATCCTCTATAACATCATGAAGAAGCCCAGCAACTATAGTGTTTGTATCCATTCCCATATCAGCTAAAATCATAGCCACACTAACAGGATGTATAATATAAGGCTCTCCTGATTCTCTCTTTTGTTCTTTGTGTGCTTCAAAAGCTAAATCATATGCTTTTTTAACTAAATCTATATCAACATTATTACCATTAGCTTTTATTTTAGAAATTAGTTCTTCTAACATACTGGATTATTCTCCCCTACTTAAAATTTCTTTTAATATATTATATTATTATATAACAAAAAAATAAAATAAACCAATAAAATTAATGGCTGGTCAATAAACCAGCCATTTTAAACTCTTATAAAATTTTAAGAGAAAATAAATTAAACTTCATAATCAACTAAAGATTTAACTTCATATCCTTTTAATTTATCTCTTCCTTTTAATTCTGTTAATTCAATAGTAAATGCTAATCCAGCTACTTCTCCTCCAGCTTGCTCTACTAATTTAGCAACAGCAGCTATTGTTCCACCAGTTGCTAAAAGGTCATCAACTATAGCAACTCTCATTCCTGGCTTTATAGCATCTTTGTGTATTTCTAATGCATCTTTTCCATACTCTAAATCATACTCTACTCTTACAGTTTCTGCTGGAAGTTTACCAGGTTTTCTAACTGGAATAAATCCAACACCTAAAGCATATGCTACAGGAACACCAAATATAAATCCTCTAGCTTCTGGTCCTACAACAACATCAATGTTTTTATCCTTAAAAAACTCTGCCATTTCATTAACTGACTCTCTTAAACCTTCTCCATCTGCAATTAAAGTAGTTATGTCTTTAAAACTTATTCCTTTTTTAGGGAAATCTTCTATAACTCTTATTTTATCCTTTAAACTCATTACTTTGCCTCCAAAATCAATAAATATATATAAATTTTAATTACTATCTTATCTTTTCATTATAAATATATTTAGTTATTTGCTCCGCTCTGTCCTTATCATTAGTAGTTAATAGCTCCACAATTATCTTAGCATTATCCTTTTTGCTAATTGCCCCTTCTCTTGGAGTTATTTCATTTACTATTTTATTAATACTCTCTATGTTTATATCACTAATATTAAAAAAACTCTTAATAGCATTTAATCCTATACTATTAGTATATCTTAAATATTGAATTCCTTCTTTTAATATTATGCCATTTTCTCCTTTGTTTCTAACATTTTTAGAAACACTTCCTATAAGTATTAAATCTAAATACTTATTGATTCTCTTCATGTTATAGTATATAGCAATAGCTTGCATTAATTTAAAAGTTACTCCCGAATTAGTCAAATCCTTATATCTATATGAACATTTTTCTTCACTTGGATTTATATAAATTGAGTCATATATACATTTTGTCCTTTTATTTTCCATAATTATCAAATCTATGCAAAGGTTTTTTGCTAGATTTTCAACTTCCTTATCTTTAAGTCCACAGCCTACTGTAATTAAAAGTTGTGCACCTAAAAAAGCAATATCTTCTTTTAAGGTATCTTTATCTATATCGTACTTTTTTTCTTCATGCTCCTTACTTACACAATATTCAACATCAGCATTTAAATATTTTAATATAAGCATTAGGGAAGATATTGCACATATGGAATCTAAATCACATCCACCATATATGACTATCTTTTCTCTATTGTTAATTGCAGACGCTAGTCTCTCTATTGCTTTATTCATATTTTTAATGTTAAAGGGACTATACCCAGATATGTAATTAGTGCAATATATGTTTTTCCAAGCCTTCTGCATAATTTAACTCCTCCATAAAATTAAGAAAACAAGTATATTATAATTTAAAATTACCTTTTTGACAAATACTTTTCAAATAAATACGTATACATTGATTATTTTTATTAGATTTTATCTTTTTTTTGACAAATACATGTATTTTTAAAGTATAAATAAAAAAATGCTAAAAATCCAAAGAATTTTTAGCATTTTTATACTATTATCTATTTTTTGCTTTTTTCTTTTTTTGTCTATTAGTTATCATGCACCAAATTGGGCTTGCTATGAATATTGATGAACATGCCCCTGATGCTATACCTATAATTAATGGGAAAGCAAAATCTCTAACTGTAGGAACAAATATATAAACACAAACTATAGTTATTAAAGTTGTAAGTGTTGTATTTATAGACCTTGACATAGTTTGAGTTATACTTATATCAGCTATTTCCTCAACAGACTTACCTCTAAGTTTTTTAGTATTTTCTCTTATTCTATCAAAAATAACTATGGTATCATTTATTGAATATCCTACTATTGTAAGTATTGCTGCTATAAATGGAGTATTTATTGAAATTCCAAAGATAGCATATACACTTATAGTTATTAAAACGTCATGTATTAAAGCAATTATTGCTGCAACACCAAAGGAAAATTTAAATCTTATAATTACATATATAAGCATACCAATTACTGCAATAGTTAAAGCTATTATTGCACTTCTTGTTAAATCTTTTCCTACAGATGCACCAATTTCATTTTGAGATACTAAAGCATCATCTTTTAAATTATACTTTTCTTTAAGTGCATTAAATATCTCATTTACTTCCTCTGTATTTAAATTACTAGCCTTTATTTGAAGTTCAGATTCATTTACTTGATTTGTTACTGCATCTTTTGAATATTCATGAACTATTTTATCAACATCGGTCTTATTAAAATTCTCTCCCATGTTTATTACAACTTGAGTTCCGCCTTTAAAGTCTATACCAAAATTCATACCCTTAGTAAACATAAATCCTAAACCTACAACAATTATAAGAATAGATATAGTAAACCATATTTTTTTCTTTTCTACTATTTTAAGCATTATGTCTACCTCCTTTTATACGTCCAAACATTGAAGGCTTGTTTAATATACCCATGTTAAATGCTAAATTCATAAAGAATCTTGTCATTACTATAGCTGTAAACATACTTACTGCAATACCTATTAGTAAAGTTAATGCAAATCCTTTAACAGGACCTGAACCAAAGAAGTATAAAACTAAACCAGCTATTAAAGTTGTAACGTTAGAGTCCATTATTGATCTTAAAGCATTACTAAATCCTGTTTTCATAGCTGATTTTATGCTTCTACCATTTCTAATTTCCTCTTTAATTCTTTCAAATATAAGTACATTGGCATCTACAGCCATACCTACTGTTAATAAGAATGCTGCTATACCTGGTAGTGTAAGAGTTACGCCAACTAAAGTGAATATATAAAGAACTAATAAAACATAAACACTTAATGACATACAAGAAATAAATCCTGGAACTCTATAGTATAGTATCATAAAGATAAATATTATACCTATTCCTATAGCTCCTGCTTTCATTGCATTTGGAAGAGCATTTGCTCCTAATTGAGCTCCTACAGTTTCTACTGAAACTGCTTTAACAGGCACTGGTAAAGCTCCTGCATTTATAATTCCTGATATTCTTTCTGCTTCTTCAATTGAGCTATTTCCTTGTATAATTGCTTCACCATTAGAAATTATGTCACTTACTACTGGATCTGTTAATGTTTCATTATCCATTTTTATAGCAATCTTTTGACCTTTATACTTTTCTGTTGCTTCTGCAAATTTTTCTTTACCTTCTTTATTAAGCTCTAATTTTATAACAGGTTTTCCAGTTTGTGAATCTATGTAGACACTTGATTTTGCTACATCTTTTCCTGTTAAGATAACATTATCTTCTGGACCTACAAAGGTTAACTCTCCTGTTTGTTGAAGAGAATTTACTATAGATTGTGAATCATATTGCCCTGGAATATCAATTCTTATTCTATTTTTTCCCTCTGTTGTTACTGTTGTTTCTGAAACTCCTACTTTATTAACTCTTAGAGATAAAAGTTCCTTTGTTGTGTTTAATTGTTCTGGAGTTACATCATTACTTTGGATTTCCATAAGAACAGAAACTCCACCTTGTAAATCTAACCCTTTAGTTATAACCTCATTAAACGTTTTAAAGTGATAGTCCCCTAAAGTAAATCCTTTAAACCCTGCTAGAGCTAAAAAACTTATTATTGCTATGGAGATAATAAATAATATGAAGCTACCTAATTTTGATTTCATGGTTATCCCCCTCTGTAAAATTTTCTCTGATAAACTAAATTATATTAATATGTTGCCATATAGTCAATATATGGCAACCAATATTAATATTATATTTTTATTCAGCTTCCATAGTTTTTGTCTTTAAAGCTATAGCACACTCTATTCTTTTCTTTTGCATTTCACATCCTATTTCATAAGGAACATGAATGTCTCCATTAAAGTTAAAGTTGTTAGCTTGACATCCACCACTACAGTAAAATCTTGCCCAACACTCTTTACATTTTGGCTTATTATATATGTGAGCTTCTTTAAATTCTTTTGATAAATCCTTCTTTATTTCTCCATCATATATATTTCCTAATAAAAAGTCAGTATTTCCAACAAACTGATGACATGGATATATTTCTCCATCTGGAGTTACAGCAATGTATTCATGCCCTGCCCCACAGCCTGCTATTCTCTTATAAACACAAGGACCACCATTTAAGTCAATGTTAAAATGATAGAATTTAAATATGTTATCTCCCTCTTCTAATCTTCTAACCATTTCATCATATAATTTATCATATTCCCCATAGATAGTTTCTAAATCTTCTCTTCTTATTGATAGTTCGTGTTCATCTGGAAGAACAACAGGTTCTATTGAAATTTCAGTAAACCCTTCATTAGCAAGAGCCATTACATCTTGGAAGAAGTCTGTATTATTTCTTGTAAATGTTCCTCTTGCATAGTATTGCTTACTTGGATCTCTCTTTTCAACCATTTTCTTTATATTTGGAAGAATTCTATCATAGCTTCCTGAGCCATCAACTCTTATTCTAACAGCATCATTTACTTCTTTTCTTCCATCTATTGAAAGAATTATATTTCCTATATTTTTATCTATATAATCAATTCTTTCATCATTTAAAAGAGTAGCGTTAGTAGTCATAGTAAATCTTACGTTTTTACCTACTTCTTCTCCTCTTTTCTTACCATAATCTATAATTTCCTTTATAGTATCAAATACCATTAATGGTTCTCCACCAAATAAATCAACTTCTATGTTCTTTATTCCACCTGAGTTTGCTAAAACAAAGTCTATAGCCTTTTTACCAACTTCAGCACTCATAGGCTTTCTACATCCCTTATATTCTCCCTCATCTGCAAAACAATATTTGCATCTTAAATTACAATCATGTACAACATTTAAACATAAAGCCTTTATATGAGAAGGTGCTTTATCACTTTCTTTTGCTACTTCTTCATATAAATCCTTTGAATATAATGCTTCCTCTTCTACTAATTGAAGTAAATCTTCGTATGCTTCTTCAATTTCTTCAACTGGATATTTATCCTTTAATTTTTCAATTAAAACTTCCTTACTACTTAATTTATTATCATCATCTAACATATTGTAAATAAGGTCATCTACAATATGAACACTTCCTGAGTTTACGTCTACTACGTAATACTCGCCACCTTGCATAAATTTATGAATTAATGACACAATATTTCCTCCTAACTAGAAATATGGCAGCAACTTTAAAAGTTACTGCCACTTAAGAATTTTTATAATTAATTTTCACAAGCTAAGTTTGCTACTGTTGCTGATGTTTTACAAGCTGATTGGCATGAGTTTGCACACTCTCTGCAATCTGCTGGTTTACATAAACTTTTCTTTAAGCTTGACTTGTTTACTGTTTTTATACGCTTCATTTACTCTTCCTCCAATCAAAACTATCTTTAATATTATAACATGTTAAGGTTTAATTTTAAAGTTCTTTTTAAAAAGCTAATTTGATTTATCATCCTTATTTTTTCATATTATACTATAAAATTCAATACTTTAAATAAAAAATAGCCATTTTAATGGTTAAAAAACCATTAAAACAGCTATCCATATTAAAATAAACTAGTCAATTTTTGAGCTTATACCTTGTTTTGAAAACTCAATCTTTGTTCTGTCTTGAGTACTTTCTATTACAACGCTATCTTCGTTTATTTTTACTATTTTACCTATGATTCCACCTCTAGTTATGATTTTGTCATTAACCTTTAGTTCATTTAGCATAGCATCATACTTTTTCTTTCTTTTCTTCTCTGGTAAAATAAGCAAGAAATAAAATACACCAAACATTAAGATAAATGGTAGTATCATTGTTGCTAGTTGTTGAAAATTCACATTAGCCACTCCCTTCTTTTATTTTAAATTTATTATTAAGCTCTTCCATTCCATTCTTCTAACTTTTTAGCTTTGAACTCAGCAAAGTATCCGCCATCTATAGCCTCTCTTATCTCCTCCATAAGCTTGTTGTAGAAATATAGATTGTGAAGAACGCATAATCTCATAGCTAACATTTCCTTAGCCTTAAATAAATGTCTTATATATGCTCTTGTATAATTTTTACATGCAGGGCATTGACATCCTTCGTCTATTGGTCTTGAATCTAATTCAAATTTAGCATTCATTAAGTTTATTTTACCTTCTTTAGTGAAAACATGACCATGTCTTCCATTTCTAGCTGGTAAAACACAATCAAAGAAGTCTACTCCTCTTTCTACAGCCTCTAATATATTTGATGGAAGTCCAACTCCCATTAAGTATATAGGCTTATCTTCTGGTAAATGTGGCACTACAGCATCTATAACTTTATACATTTCCTCATGCGTTTCTCCAACTGCTAAACCACCAATAGCATATCCATCTAAGTCCATTTCTCTTATAGTTTTAGCATGTTCTATTCTTATATCTTCATAAACTCCACCTTGATTTATACCAAAAAGCATTTGTTCCTTATTTACAGTATCCTCAAGGGAATTTAATCTATCCATTTCTTTTTTACATCTTTCAAGCCATCTTGTTGTTCTTGCAACTGACTTTTCAACATATTCTCTACTTGATGGGTTAGGTATACACTCATCAAAAGCCATGGCTATAGTTGAACCTAAATTGCTTTGTATTTGCATACTTTCTTCAGGTCCCATAAATATTTTTTTACCATCTATATGAGAGTTAAAATAAACTCCTTCTTCTTTTATCTTACGCATACCTGCTAAGGAGAAAACTTGGAATCCACCTGAATCAGTTAAAATAGGTCTATCCCAGTTCATAAATTTATGAAGTCCTCCCATTTGCTTTACAACCTTATCTCCTGGTCTTAAATGTAAATGATATGTATTAGAAAGCTCTACTTGACACCCTATTTCCTTTAAGTCCATTGAAGAAACAGCACCCTTTATAGCTGCTAATGTTCCTACATTCATAAAAACCGGTGTTTGAATTGTGCCATGAGGAGTTACAAACTCACCTCTTCTAGCTTTTCCGTCTTTTTTTAAAAGAGTATATCTTTTTTTAGTCATGAAAAAAGTCCTTCCTTTGCTTTTATTTTATAAACATTGAATCTCCAAATGAGAAGAATCTATACTTTTCTTTTACTGCGGTGTTATAAGCATTCATTATGTTATCTTGTCCTGCTAAAGCTGAAACAAGCATTATTAATGTTGATTCTGGCAAATGGAAATTTGTAATTAAATTATCTACAATTTTAAACTTATATCCAGGATATATAAATATATCTGTCCATCCACTTTGTTCTCTAACTCTTCCATTTTCATCACCAATAGTTTCTAAGGTTCTTGAAGAAGTTGTTCCTACTGCAATAACTCTTTTCCCTTCTTCCTTAGTCTTATTTATTATATCTGCATTTTCTTTATCTAAACTATAATACTCTGAGTGCATAACATGATTATTTACATCATCAACCTTAACAGGTCTAAAAGTACCTAATCCTACATGTAAAGTTAAATATGCTATATTAACACCTTTATCTTTAATCTCTTTTAATAATTCTTCAGTAAAATGTAAGCCTGCTGTTGGTGCAGCTGCTGAGCCCTTTTCCTTAGAGTAAACTGTTTGATATCTTTCCTTATCTTCTAACTTTTCGTGTATATAAGGTGGAAGAGGCATTTGACCTAATTCATCTAGAACCTGTTCAAATATTCCATCATATTTAAACTCTATTATTCTATTTCCTTCCTCACCAATTTCTCTAACTATAGCTTTAAGCTTTCCATTTCCGAAAGTAAAAACTGTTCCTACTTTAGCTTTTCTGCCTGGCTTAGCTAAACACTCCCATTTATCTCCTTCTATTCTCTTTAAAAGAAGAAATTCTATTTTTCCACCGGTTCCTTCTTTTTCTCCTATAAGTCTAGCAGGTAAAACCCTAGTATTATTTAAAACTAACGTATCACCTTCATTTAAATATTCTAATATGTCATGAAACTTTCTATGTTCAATCTCTCCAGTTTCCTTATCTAAAACCATTAATCTTGAAGAATCTCTCTTTTCAAGAGGACACTGTGCTATAAGTTCCTCTGGGAGATCAAAATAAAAATCACTTACTTTCATCTAATTACACCTTCTCTATTTTATTTTTCAAATAATGTATATTGATTAGAATCTTTAATAGACTCCTTTAATTTACTTCTTCCTAAATGTTTATAAGCCTTTTCAGTTGCAACCCTTCCTCTTGGCGTTCTAACTATAAATCCCCTTTGTAAAAGGTATGGTTCATAAACATCCTCTATAGTATCTAATTCCTCTCCTACAAAGTAAGCTAAAGTTTCAATTCCCACAGGACCACCACCAAAATTGTCTATTAAGGCTTCTAAAATTTTATTATCAATTCTATCAAAACCTTCACAATCAACCTCTAAGAGTTCTAAGGATTTTTTTGCAGCTTCTTTTGTAATCTCATTATCATATAAAATTTCTGCAAAGTCTCTTACTCTCTTTAAAAGTCTATTTGCTATTCTAGGAGTTCCTCTTGACCTCTTAGCAATTTCAAAGGCACCTTCTTTAGTTATATTGCATCCTAAAATTTCAGAACTTCTAATTATTATTTCCTCTAATTGACTAGTTGTGTAATATTCCATAGAACATAATACACCAAATCTATCTCTTAAAGGTGAACTTAACATACCTATTCTAGTAGTAGCTCCAATCAATGTAAATTTAGGCAAATCCAATCTTATTGATTTACTTGCAGCCCCCTTGCCTATTATTATGTCTAAAACATAGTCTTCCATGGCAGGGTAAAGTATTTCTTCAACACTTCTATTTAATCTGTGTATCTCATCAATAAATAAAACATCATTAGTATTTAAAGTTGTTAATATTGCTGCTAAATCTCCAGCCCTTTCAATTGCAGGTCCTGAAGTTACTTTAAGGTTTCCACCCATCTCATTTGCTATTATATTAGCTAATGTAGTTTTTCCAAGCCCAGGTGGCCCATATAAAATTACATGGTCTAAAGCTTCTTCTCTTTTTTTAGCAGCCTTTATAAATATGTTTAGTCTCTCTTTAACCTTGTCTTGACCTATATATTCACTTAATTTTTCTGGTCTTAAACTGTATTCATTAGTTGAATCTATTTCGATTTCATTAGAGGTAACTAATCTTTCGCTCATTTAATTACACCTCCTATCGCATTAAAAGTTTTAAAGACTCCTTTATCATGTTTTCTATTGATAAAGTCTTATCAACTTTTTCTAAAGCTTTATTTGCTTCTTTTTCTGTATATCCTAAAGCCATTAAGGCTCCTAAAGTTTCATCTATATTAAGGCTATAATCAAAATTATTATCAATTCCTTGTAGTAATTCTCCATCCTCTGAAGTAATTTCTTCTAATTTTAATTTATCTTTAAGCTCTAAAATAATCCTTTGAGCTGTTTTTTTACCAATTCCAGGAGCTCTTGTTATATGCTTTTCATCTCCCATAATTATTGCATATTTTAAATTATTTACAGTGCTTATAGACAAAAGAGATAAAGCTGCCTTTGCTCCTACTCCGTTTATTGATAATAAAAGTTTGAACATTTCCAATTCTTCTCTCTCTTTAAAGCCATATAATCCTATAAAATCTTCTCTAACTATTTGTTCTAAATATAAAGTTTCTTCCTCATCTACCTTTGGCATATTTGCCATAGTATTTCCAGAGGTGAAAATTCTATATCCTATATTATTTGACTCTAGTACAACATAATCCTTACTTATACCTTTAAATCTGCCTCTTATATATTCGTACATATTCTTGCTCCCATGTGTATAATAAGTTCTTTAAATCTATATAATACTTTAACATGAAGAAGGAATATTATCAATGAATTAAACAAAATTTACTATTCATTAAAAACACCCTAAACACTCTATTTTACTACACAATGCTTTTTTTAAAATACAAAAAGCTACATCTTAAATAAGATATAGCCTTTAAGTTGAATTTTAAAAATAACCTTTATTTTAACTTATGTAATTTGTTATGTTTTCCTCGCATTCTTCTCTTGTATCATACATTTTTTCAAAACTACTTATTTTTTCTCTATCAACCTCTGGTAAATCCTCTATACTTTTTGTACTAACATCTTCTGGTTTTTCAATAAAGGCTCTTCCGTCTTCTCCTGTTTTAAAAATAGCTATATACCCATCCTTTTCTCCTATGTAATATTTATTAGGCTCTAAAATTCCCATATCAGTTAAAAATACTATTTCCTCCTCAGTAGAAGCAACCAACTCATATCCTTCTTCTTCCATAGACGAAATAAATTCTTCTACACTATATCCTTCAAAATTTTCATTTTTAGCCATTTCTGAAAAGGTAGTTCTATAATCTACTACAACATGGTCATCTAAAGTTCTTCTTGTAAAAACTACATTTAAATTTTCTACTAAGGATTTTTCTTCTTCTTTTATTACCTTAGCATTTGTTTTTTGTATTTTTCTACTATTATAAGAATAAGATAACATATAACTACCTGCAAATATAAAAATTCCTAAAATAATAAAAATTATACCTTTAAGATTCTTATTATTTTTTAGCTTATTAAAATTCATACCATCACCTCATTGGTGATTATTAACAGTTTTATTTTTTTTATACAACTTTTTTTATTTTACTAATAAAAAAGAGAGTGATATTATCTATCACTCTCTAATTGTTTATTTTTTATGCTGATTTATTTTTATTGTTCTTAAATATCATAAATCCACCTAAAGCTAGAACAGCTCCTATAGCACCTACTGCCCCTGCTCCTATAGGCATACCTGTATTTGGTAAGCTTCCATTATTTTCAGAGTCTTGATTTTCACCATTTTCTGAATCTTGGTTTCCACCATTACCTGACTCTGGATTTTCTGGTGTTTCTGGCTTTTCTTCATCAACTGTTGTATCTTCACCTTTTTCTAATAAAGTTGATAAATCTGTTATTGGCTCAATTCCATTTTCTCTCCAATAATTTGTCATTTCATCTCTTATAACTAAATTTGTATCTACTACATTTTTAGCAGCTGAGAAATCATAAGAATCTCCTCCTGTAGCCATAAAGTCATTAGTAACTACTGTATAGTACTTATCATTTTCTAACTTAGTTCCATCAGCTAATCTAACTGAAGTTATTCTATTTCCACTTTCAGCTTCAGGATTATACCAGAACTTAACTCCTGCATGTTGTCCCCAGCCAAAGTTTTCTGGTTCTATTCCATGCTCTAATACCTTTATTATGTCTGAACCTTTCATTTCCATAGTAACTAAAGTATTATCAAAAGGAAGAATTGTATACATATCTCCAACTGTTATAGTTCCAGCCATTAAAGGTGCTCTTACACCACCACCATTAGTTATAGCTATATCAACATCAACTATTCTTCTCATAGTTTCTGCTACTGTAGCACCCATTGGACTTACTCCAGCATCTCTGTCGTGAGGTAAATCAACTGCTAAATCAGTAACTTTTTCATTCATTATAGGTCCTAACTCTTCTTCAAAGTTAGCTAAAATTTCTTCCATATTTTTATCAACAGGAAGAGTATCTTTTCTCTTTGAAATATCGTCTAACTTAGTTGAAACTTCTAATTCTCCATTTTCGTCAAATTTTAAATTAACATAACCTAAGTTTCTACCATTTTTATAAGCTTGTATAACAGGAACCCCATTTACTTCTCCTTCTACACTTTGATGACTATGAGCTGAGATTATTGCATCTACACCTTCTACTTTTGCAATATCTACTACTTCTCCTGTTATTTCTCCTGTTTCTTTGTTTTGTTCACTTCCTAAGTGACTTAAAACAACAACAGCATCTACATCTTCTTCATTTTCTAAATAATCTACCCAAGTTTCTGTTGCAGCTACAGGGTCTTTAAATTCTAAATGAGCAACATTATCAGGTTTAGTTTTGTACTCAGTTTCAGGTGTAGCAAGTCCTATAAATCCAACTTTCTTACCTTCTCTCTCAACAATACCATATGGCTTAGCCCACTCTACAGGTTCTCCTGTTTCCTTTTCATATATATTAGATGCTAAGAAATCAAACTCTCCTGCTTTTGCCCAATCTGGAATATACTCATATCCCCAATCAAATTCATGATTACCTACTGCTGCAAATTCAAGTCCCATTTCTCTTAGCATAGCAGTAACTGGTTCTCCTTTTAAAAGGTTTGACATAGCACTTCCTTGATATATATCTCCACCTGTAACAACTATAGTATTTGGATTTTCTTCTTTTACTCTTTTTACTTCTCCAACTAATTTAGCTGCCCCTACATCACTTTTAGATTCAGCTAAAGAACCGTGAAAATCATTGAAAGTAACTATTGGAATTTCAACATCACTTTCTTGTCCATCTCCAACGACAGCTAATACATCATCCCAAGTTACAGCTTTAGCATTTGCTGTTCTTCCATCTTCTGATGTTGGTAATTTTATTTTTCCTTCATTTATAAGCTTAACAGCTAATGCTCTTTGTTCTTCATCCCAATCGTTTCCTGTTATTTTCCAGTTATTATCAACATTTTTAGAAATTTTTCCACCTTTTACATTTTGAATATAATCAACTATTAAATCTCTCATATCTGATATTTCATCATTATTTGTATCATATATTTTTTCATGTTGACCTGGTTCCATAATTCCAGCTGCTAAGCCTGAATTATATCTATAATCATTTACTGATAAATAAACTACGTCTGAATCTTCAACTACTTTTCCGTCTTTTTCAAATCTTAAATTTTCTATTCTTTCACCTGGCTCTTTTGATATGTTTATTTCATAACTTACACCATCAAACATATCATATTTATACATTCTAACATCTTCATTAAAGGATACTGTTAAGTCGCCCTCTTTATAAGTGTTATAGTACATAGAGTTTTCTTCCATGTATCTTTTTAATTGTTTTCCTGTAGTTTTTATAGTATATAATTTATTGTCATATTTATATATATTTGATATATCAGCTTTGCTTATATCTCCTTCATATAAATTTGAAGAAGCACTAAATAAAGCTGCTGCTGATACCATGTATGCATCCTCTGGATTTATATCTTTTGATTCTAAGTGCTTTCTACTATTATATAATTGCACTTCATTTATAAAGTCTGTTATACCTTGGTCTTCAACTAAAGATTGAGGTATTCCTTTTACTTCATTTTTATCTGCTAAATTTCCACCAACTAATTGACCAACTGGTGCTGTTGCATCTGCAATTGCTCTATTGTGAAAATCTGAAAGTAAGGAATTTATTTTTTCATCTTCAGCTACTCCCTTTGTACTTATAAGGTCTGCCTCTTGTCCTACAACTTCTACATTATCTCCATCTTTTCTAACTGTTAATTCTATTTTAGAAACCATTTGTCCATTACTTGTAGGTTGACTTATAACTGCATTATTTATCTTCTCTTCTGGAATATTTGTATGACTATGTCCTGCTACTATAGCAGATACCTCTGGATTCATTTCAGCTATAGCTCTTGCACTATCTCCATTTCCATATTCACTTTCTAAACCTACATGAGATACTACTGCATATACATCAGCACCACCCTCTGGTCTATTTTCAATCTCATCTATTACAAGATTAACTTCTTCAGCAGGATTTTTAGCTTCATATCCCTTTAAGTTTTCTGAATCCCACTTCATTATATGAGGACTTACAACACCTATTAAAGCTACTTCAACTCCATCAAACTCTCTAGTTGTATATCCATCATAAACTCTTTCTCCATCTTTATATAAGTTTGCACATAATACATCTAAATTTTCATTAGCTTGGCTAACCACATTATTAAGGTTGTCCATTCCATAGTTGAATTCATGATTTCCTAAAGAAAAAACATCATATCCTATTGCATTCATTCCCATAATCATAGGGTTTGGACCATTTCTAAATAAGTGATTGAAGTTACCTTGTATAGTGTCTCCATTATCAACTACTATAGTATTAGGATTTGCTTCTTTAGCTTCTTTAACTAATGTAGATATTTGATTTAATCCTCCATCAGATTTTTCATTACGAGCATATTCATAAT
Organism: Clostridium sp. TJA032; assembly: GCF_058310275.1. NCBI lineage: Bacteria > Bacillati > Bacillota > Clostridia > Eubacteriales > Clostridiaceae > Clostridium > Clostridium sp. TJA032. Next base: position 1,244,989 of record NZ_JBZEFB010000001.1, read on the forward strand.
TCATGAATTTACCATGAAGGTCTGATGTTCCTAAAATCTGAATAGTTACATCTCCCTCTTCTTTTTTTGTACCTTCACCTTTTTTCTCTTCTAAGTTTTCCGGTGCTAAATTTTCAGATGCCATTACAGTAGTCATAGGTGTAGCAATTCCAAAAACCATTGAAGTTGCAACAGCTAGGGCTGTAATTTTTTTATCCCTTACTTTTTTAAGCATATTTTTCCCCCTTTTGGTTTCCTATTATTACAAAAGTAAATTTTATACATATGTATTTTATATCATTTCACGAATATTTTTCAACATTTTATTGTTAAATATCCGTTAAGTTTAGTTAACTTTTTAACATAACTAAAAAGCTATTAAAATAAAAAAGTAGCAGACTTCTCTGCTACTTTTTTATTTATTAAGCTACATCTTTATTATTTTTCTTTTTAATAATTATACTACCAGTAAGAGTTGATATAAATCCAATAACTGCTAAAGCTTCTATACCTATAGGATTTCCTGTATTAGGTAAAGATATTACAGTATCTCCCTTAGAATCTTTATCTTTAATGATAGTGTTATCTTTATTTTCTTCTTGACCTACACCTTGTGAATCTTTTTTAGTTTCCTCTATTACAGGCGCAGAATTTTCATTATTATTTCCTTCTTCAATAAGAGTTGATAAATCACTTATTGGATTTATTCCATTTTCTTTCCAATAATTACTTATTTCATCTCTTAATACTTTATTAGTATCTTTAAAATTTCTAGCTTTAGAGAAATCATATCCATCTCCATTAGCTGCCATAAAATCATTAGTAGCTACTTTATAGTATTTATCAGGGTCTAATTTACTTCCATCTAATAATACTATAGAAGTTATTCTTTTTCCTTCTTCAGCATCTTTATTGTACCAGAATTTCACCCCAGCATGCTGACCCCATCCAAAGTTTTTAGGTGCTATTCCATGCTCTAAAACTTTAATTATTTCGCTACCTTTAAGTTCCATAGTTACTATAGTATTATCAAAAGGAAGTATAGTGTACATATCTCCTACAGTTACTATTCCTTTTTTAAGAGGTGCTCTTACTCCACCACCATTATTTATTGCTATATCTGCATTTGTTATTTTTCTCATAGTTTCTGTAACAGTAGCTCCCATTTTACTAAGACCTAAATCTCTATCATGTGGAAGGTCTTCACTTAAATCAGCTACTTTAACATCCAATATTGGTGATAATTCATTTTCATATTTTTCTAAAGTTTTTTCCATATCCTTATCTACTGGTAATTCACTTATTCTTTTTGAAATATCCATACGGTCTATTTCTACATTTAATTTTCCTTCTTTATCAAATTTTAAATCTACAAGACCAATAGAACGACCATTTTTATAAGCTTGTACTATTGGAACTCCGTTAACAATTCCTTTAACAGGCATATGACTATGTGCAGATACTATTGCATCTAGCCCTTTAACCTTTGTAAGATTTGTAACTTCTCCTGTTATTTCCTTTGTATCCTTATCTTGTTGACTTCCTATATGAGTTAAAGCAACTACAGCATCAACTTTTTCTACATCTCTTAAATATTTAACCCACTTTTCTGCTTCTTTGTTAGTGTCTCTAAATTCTAAAGATTCTACATTATCTGGATTTGTTTTGTAAGCTGTTTCAGGAGTTGCAAGACCTATAAATCCTATTTTCTTTCCTTCTTTTTCAATAATTCCATAAGGCTTAGCCCATTTTACAGGTTCTCCTGTAGATTTTTCATAAATATTTGAGGCTAAGAAATCAAATCCTCCAGCTTTTGCCCAACTTGGAATTAAATCATATCCCCAATCAAATTCATGATTTCCTATTGCAGAAAAATCAACACCTAGGGCTTTGTTCATATCACTAATTGGATTACCCTTTAAAAGATTAGATAAAGCACTACCTTGATACATATCTCCACCACTTACAACTATAGTGTTTGGATTTTTTTCTTTTAATCTTTTTACTTCTCCAACAAATTTAGCTGCACCAGGGTTTCCACCACTTTCTTTTAAAGAACCGTGAAAATCATTAAAAGTTAAAATAGGAATTTCAACCTCTTTATTTTCCTTTGGCATTTCTTCATTAAACTTTGAAATATCTTCTACAGTTATAGATTTAATATTTGGAGTTCTTCCATTTGAAGAAGTTGGTAAATTTATTTTACCTTCATTTATAAGCTTAACAGCTAATGCTCTTTGATTTTCATCCCAATTATTACCTGTTATTTTCCAATTGTTATCTACATTTCTAGTTATCTCTCCGTGCTTAACATTTATTATATAATCACTTATTAAATCTCTTATAGCTGATATATCATCATTTACTGTATCGTATACTTTTTCATATTGACCTTCATCCATTATTCCTGCAGCTAAGCCTGAATTATATCTATAATCATTTACTGCTAAATAAATAATATCATTATCCTCAACATTTTTACCATCTTTAGAGAATTTTAAATTTTCTATTCTTTCTCCTGGTTCTTTAGATATATTTATTTCATAATTAACCCCTTCAAACATGTCATATTTATACATTCTGACATTTTCATCAAAGGATATAGTTAAATCTCCCTCTTTATACTTGTTAAAGAATTTAGAGTTTTCTTCCATATATTTTTTTAATTGTTTTCCTGTAGTCTTTACAATATATAACTTATTGTCAAATTTATATATGTTAGAAACATCAGCTTTACTTATTGCCCCTTCTTTAAGGTTAGCTTTAGGACTAAATAATGCAGCTGAAGAAACCATATAGGCATTATTTGTATCTATTCCTTTTTTCTCTAAAAACTTTTTAGTGTTATATAATTCTACTTCATTTATAAAATCAGTAACCCCTTGATCTTCAACTATTGATTGAGGAATTCCTTTAACTTCATCAGCTTTTGCTAAATCCCCACCCTTTAGTTCTCCAATCTTTGCAGTTGCATCATTTATAGCTTCCTCATGGAAAGGTTTAAGTACTTTATTTAGTTCTTCATCTTCCTTAATATCCTTAAGGTCTATAAGCTGTGCTTTTTTATCAACAACTTTTAATTTTCCATTTTCTTTTTCTAAAGTTAAATCAAATTTAGAAACATATTTAGCTCTACATGCAGGCTCACTTATTATAGCATTTCCTCTTAACTCTGATTTAACAGCATCATGACTATGTCCCGCAACTACTACACTTACTTCTGGATTTTCTTCAGCAATTTTAGCTGCACTATCTCCGTCTCCATACTCTCCATTTAAACTTGCATGAGAAGTTACAATATATAAATCAGCTCCACCATTTTCTTTTATTTCACCTATTATTTTTTTAACTTCTTCTGTTGGGTCCTTTGCTTCATACCCCTTTAAATTTTGAGAGTCCCATTTCATTATATGAGGAGTTACTACTCCTATTATAGCTACCTTTAAACCACCAACTTCTTTTAAAGTATAAGGATTAAAGACTCTCTTTCCACTTTTGTAAAGGTTACCACATAAAACATGAAGATTAGGATTAGCTTGACTTATAATATTGTTTAACTTATCCATTCCAAAATTAAATTCATGATTTCCTAAAGAATATACATCATAACCTATTTTATTCATAGCAAGTATCATAGGATTTTCTTTATCCATAAATAAATGATTATAATTTCCTTGAATAGTATCTCCATTATCTAAAACTAAAGTATTTGGATTTTTTTCTCTAGCTTCCTTAACTACAGTAGCTACTTGATTTAATCCACCTGAATACTCTCTTCCCTGTGCATAATCATAATTCATAAACTTTCCATGCAAATCAGAGGTTGCAAGTATTTGAATATCCACAGTTTTTTTATCTGAACTTTCTGCTAAAGCTAAATTGCTTTTTTCAGAAATTTCAGCAGCCTTAACTGGTATTGGTAATATAATACTAAATACCATAGCAATTACAACCATTAAAGCTGTAATCTTCTTATTACTAAGCTTCTTTAACATAAATTATCCCCCTTGAAGTTTTATTTGTTATAAAAGTAAATTTTATACATACTAATTGTAACATATATTAATACTTTTTCAATAATTTGTTACATATTTTAATATAAAGTACATATAACAAAAAATAAGACTTAGAATATAAAAATAAACTATTTATATTCTAAGTCTTATTTTTCTCTAATAAAGATACTTATTTCTTATTAATTCTATTTTCTCTTTGCTTAATCCATATTCTTTTAAAAAGTAGGTTTCATAAGTTCCATAAGTACTTTTTATTCTATTTAAACTAAGCTCTATAAACTTCTTTTTAACTCCTAAAACCCCTTCAATTAATTCTTTTATGGTTTCATTTGAGATATGTTTTTCATAAAACTGAAGTATTTTATGATTTTCTCCTTCTAGGTATTTATTACTTAGCATATAATCTTCAATTACTGTTTTTTCTGAAACACCTAAAAGTAATAAGATTAAGGCAGAGCCTAAACCTGTCCTATCTTTACCTGATGTACAATGTTGTAAAATAGCTAAATTATCAGGATTTTCTACTGTTTTTATAAGTTCTTTAAAAGCTAAATTATCTAAAGGCATTTCAGTATAACCATCCATAAGTATTTTTTCTGGTAATTCTTGTTTACTATCCTTTAATAATATTCCTTTTAAATATGATTCCATATTTAAATTTTGATTATCTAAATTCTTCATTGCAGATATATGTATGTTATTTACTCCTTCAACCTCTCTATCAGGACTTACCTTTACTTCTTCTATAGACCTATAATCAAAGATATTTTTTATTCCTAAGGTTTTAAAATATTCTAAATCCTCTCCTCTTAATTTATTTAAAGCTTCGGAACGATAAAATAATCCCCATTTTATAAACCTTCCATCTCTTGTTTCATATCCACCTAAATCTCTAAAATTACAGAACTTTTTAAGAGGAACTAATCTTTCTGCTAACATAAGATTTTCTTTTTCACCTTTTATAAAATAGAAAGTTCTATTTCTTACCTCTGGGTCTTTAAACTCAAACTCATTTTCACTTTCTATATTTCTAATAAAATTTAATTCTCCATCTAATTTATTAGAATAATATAATTTACCATTAATTTCTTTATTTAAGGTTATTTTTAAAACTTCCTTAGAGACTCTTATTAAATTTCCATTTAACCTCTTCATAAAGTATCATCTCCTATACAAGTAAAATTCTTTTTTTAATTATACTACTTCTCTTTATAATTTGTTAATTATTATTTTAATAGTTAATCTCCTTCGTTAAATTTCACAAAACTTCTTAATTTTTAAATTTTTTTATAAGAATTAATGTTTTTCCATAATATGTATGGTAATATATTATTAAAGGATGTAAACCTTATCTGTTTTATATTTTACTATTTGTTTTTAACTTTAAATTATATAAAACTTTATATAGGTTTAAATATATTTTATTTATGCTTAAGGAGGTACCATGGAATTATTACTTATATTACTATTTTTAATAATGCTTATGACAGCATTCTCAACCTCACTAAGAGACACTATAAAATAGATTAAAATTAAATCTATTTTATAAGTTTATTGTAAATAAAAAAAGACGAGCTTATTTTTATAAGCTCGTCTTATATTTTATTTATCTTTTAGAATAAATTTCTTTTTCATTGTTTATAAATACTTCAGCTATTACTTCATAAGTTTTAGCCCATGCCTCTATAATTTCCTCTGTTGCATCATCTCCTAAAACCTCTTTTATAGCACCTAATAAGTGCTTTCCTACTATTGGATAATGCTCTGGCTTAACCTCTGCATTACAATGTATAAGCCCTATTCTATCTATAACAGGTTTAATAGCCTGTAAGTTGTCTACATTTTGAGCTGCAGCTAATATTGTCATTGCTAAAGCTTTTGGTTGCTCTCCTGATTGTTGCTTGTCCATGTTAAATAAAACCTTAACCTCTGGATTTTGCTCAAACATATTTTTATAGAAAGTTTTAGTAATCTCTAATCCATGAGATTTTAAAACTGGTACTGTACTTTTAATTATATCTATTGTTTTTTGATCTAACATTTTTTCCTCCATGATATTTAATATTAATTGATAACAATTATTAATTACATTATATATTATAATTTATTTTTTACAATAGTATAATTGTTAACTATGCTTTACTATTATGTTAACTATCAAAAAACTATTATTTTAATATGCTTAAATACTATTCTTAAATAAAAAAGCACATATTAAGTAGCAAAATTAATTGCCTCTTAATATGTGCTATATTAATTTATATTTTTATTCATCCCATCCTTCAGGGAATTCTGCATTGTGATAAACCTCTTGAACATCGTCGTCATCTTCAAGTAAATCAAGCATTTTTTGGAACTTCTTAGCATCTTCTTCACTTATTGCACTTTCAGTATCTGGTATCATTTTAACTGATGCTTCTAAGAATTCTAATCCATTTTCCTCTAAAGCTTCTCTTACTGTACCAAAATCTTCAGGTGAAGTTGTAACTATAAATACTTCTTCTTCTGATGAAAAATCTTCTGCTCCAGCATCTAAAGCCATCATCATTATCTCATCTTCATCTAAATCAGCTTTTTCTATTACTATTTCACCCTTCTTTTGGAACATGAAACCAACACATCCTGATGTTCCCATGTTTCCACCACCTTTAGTGAAAGCACTTCTTACATTACCTGCTGATCTATTTTTATTATCTGTTAATACTTCAACCATTACAGCAACTCCTGATGGTCCATATCCTTCATAAACTATTGATTCATAGTTTACTGAATCTCCCTCACCAGCAGCTTTCTTTATAGCTCTTTGAATGTTATCATTTGGCATATTTGCAGCTTTAGCCTTTGCTACAGCATCTTTTAATCTTGAGTTACCATCTAAGTTTGCTCCGCCTTCTTTAACTGCAACGGCAATCTCTTTTCCTATCTTAGTGAATATTTTTCCTCTTTTGGCATCCATTTTACCTTTTTTAGCCTGTATATTATGCCATTTTGAATGTCCTGACATATTTATTCCTCCTAACATATATGTAAACTCTGTTTTAAAATTCTTTAAATATCTAAAAATAACACTTAAACATTATATCATAGAGATTTTTTCTATTCAACTTGGCCCATTTGTCTATATATTTATTCTTAAATCTCCTTATAAAGTCTATTTCCTTCCTTAAAATACACACCTTCTAAGTCCTTGTTTATTTTTACTTTTCCATTTGTAGCTTCAATAAATGCTTCTTCCATTTCATTAACCTTTGTTGTTTCAGCTAATATATATATTTTAACACTATTTGTAAACTCCGTATCTTCTATATGCCAATTATTTTGCCCACATATATATTGTATTTTCCCATAAAGGTCATAATCTATCTCTAAAGAAAGCCTTAATCCATGTACCTTTTCCACAAGCCCTGAAGCATTTATAGCTACTATAGCCCCCTTAGTATAAGCTCTTGTTAAACCACCTGTTCCTAATAAAATTCCTCCAAAGTATCTAGTTACAACAACTACACAATCAGTTATACCTTGCTTTTTTATAACTTCTAATATAGGTATTCCTGCTGTTCCCTGTGGTTCTCCATTATCACTATACCTTTGTATTCCCATATTTTCACCTATTACATAAGCATAACAATTATGTCTTGCATCTTTATGCTTATTATTTATTTCTGCTATAAACTCCTTTGCTTCTTCCTCTGTTGTAACTCTCTTAACATACCCTATAAAAACTGATTTTTTCTCTTCAAATCTATCTTCCGCTTCTTTTTTTACTGTTATATAGCTCATTTATATTGCACCTACCTTTTAATACTTCCTCTATGTTTTTTATACCTCTCTTTATTTTCTCATAATCTATTTGTGAAAATCCAATTCTAAAACTGTTATCTCCATCATTAGGATTTTTAAAAAATATACTTCCAGGAGTTATTATAGTTTGTCTATCTTTAAGTTCATAAAATAATTCCTTAGATGTTATTTTCACATCCTTATTTATTTTTAAAAATAGATTTAACCCTCCCTTTGGCTCACTATAAGATACCATATTTCCTAAGTTATTATTTATAAGTTCCCTTATAAAATTATATCTTTTTGAATATTCTTTATTTAATATTTTTATATGCTCTCTCCAATATCCCTTTGCTATATAATCTTGTAATGCTCTTTGCATAAGACTTGAAGTTGCTATATCACTATTAAATTTTAAAGCTTGAAACTCCTCCTTAAACTTATCTGGAGCTATTAAATATCCCATTCTTATACCAGGAAGAAAAATTTTTGAAAAACTTTTTATATATATTACTCTTTCTGAATCTAAACTTCTGTAAGGAATGTAATCTAAATCTTTTGAATAAACAAGCTCTGAAAGATAATCATCTTCTAATATATAAAAGTCATACTTATAGGCTAAATCTATTATTCTTTTTTTCTTTTCTAAGGAACAACTTATTCCTGTTGGATTTTGAAAATAACTCATTGTATAAAAACACTTTATATTATTTTTTTTTAATAAACTCTCAAATTTATCTATATCTGGTCCATCTTCTTCCATCTTAACTTCTAAAATATTAGCTCTTCTAAGTTTAAAAACTAAAAGTGCTCCTCCATAGGTTGGTTTCTCTACTAAAATATTATCATTTATGTTAACTAAAGACTTACCTACAATATCAATTCCCTGTTGTGCTCCTGAAATTATAAGTATATTATCTAAATTATTTTTTCCCTTCCAAAACTCCTCATTTATACTTCTTCTTAATTCTAGATATCCTAAGGGGTCGCTATACATAAGTGCTTCTACTCCATCTCTAACTAAGACATTATCTAAAACATTCTTTAATCTCTCTACCTTAAAAAAGTTTGCACTTGTAGTTTCTCCAGTAAAATCTATCCAACTTTTTAAATCACCTGAAGCAATTTTTCTAAATAACTCATTATAATCTTGTTTAAAACTTCTACCTAAATCCTTATTCTTAGCATAAGTTCCACTTCCTTGTACTTGATATGCATATCCTTCTTGAACAAGTTTCTTATAGGCATTTATTATAGTTACCTTATTAACATTTAAAAAACTTGAAAGTTCTCTTATAGGAGGTAATTTTTCTCCTTCTAAAATTTTATCATTTTCAATTAAGCTTTTTATCTTTTCATATATTAATAAATACTTACTAAACCCCTCTTTAAACTCTAATTTAAATTTATTCATCTAATACCTCTTAAATTAAAAGTTATCTTTAATTAAATATACCTTCTCTGTTACAAGCTTTGCACCGCAAGGAGAATATCTTTCTCTCCCCTCTTTTTTTACTATATTTTTTTTATAAAGATAACCTAATAATTCTTCAAAATCTATTTTAAATCCTTGAAACTCCTCTGACCTTTTTATTTCTTCCGAACTTAAGTAGTCTTTTTGAGTTTTCATAAAATCAACTAAGGCTTTTATTATTCCTCTAATATTTCTATCTAGAAAACTATCAATATAAAAATTCACATATTCTAAAGCTTCTTTATCTGCAGCTTTAAAAATACCATTAACCATTTTTTCAAAATTTTCATCTAACTTCATAAGCATTCCTGTAGAACTTTTAGTTATTAGGTATCCATTAAAATTTAAATACAATCTACTAAAACTATCAACAGAATACATAAGTGCTTCAAAAGCTGCATAAAAATTTTCATTATGAATGCATTTTTTATATAGATTCATATCTTGTATAAGATCACTTAAATAAACAAGATTCCACTTTTCACTATGAGCCTCTGTATAATATTTTATTGATGTAAATTTATCTGATATTTCTTGGTCTTTACAAAAAATTAATTTTGAAGATATAAACTTTCTATGTATTGTGCTACCTGTAATTTCTTCTTGGCAAAAGTTAACTAGAAACTTTTTAGAAACTATCTTTAAATGTGAAGATACTCCTAATTCTTCTCCATAAACATCTCTTATACCTTTAAAATTTCCATCTACAATAACAAATAAATCTATATCAGAGCCTTCCCATATGTCTCCATTTATTATACTTCCAAAGGCAGTTACTGCTATAACATCATCATTTTTTTCAAGGTCTCTTATAACAGATTTAAAAGAATTTTGATACTTTAATATTATTTCACTCAAATTTTTTCCTCCTTAAAAACTCTCCTTTTAAAAAGTCTTAAATATAAACAATTATCCTTTAAATAAAAATATAAATATATCTTCTTAAAAATAGGCTTTACCTATTAAAAATTTGTATCATTATTATTATACTTATATATATTATAATTTATGATTTTAAAAATGTAATAAATAAAAGCTAAATTCTAAAAGAATTTAGCTTTTATTACAAAAAATCAAATATTTTTATACTTCATATTCTCTACATTTATTTTCTACTTCTTCATCTACCTCTGCTTTTATATATGTTCCTTCTTCTTTATACTCTTCTTCACTTACATTAGCATTTCTATGAAGATAAGCTACAACCTGTTGTGCTGAATAAGGAATTATATATTCTTTACTCTTTAAAGTATAAGGTAATTCTTCACTTATTGCTTCTAATAATTTATCTAAGTTTATTTTTTCCTTTGCAGAAACTCTTACTACCTTACTATATATTTTAGAATACTTATCTTCTAATTCTTTTAATTCTTCTTCAGAAGCCTTATCAATTTTATTAAGAACTAATATTTTAGCTGATTCTAGAGCCTTAAGTTCTCCTAAAACTTTTTCTACAGCTATAATTTCTTCTTTAGCATTATTTGATGAAGCATCTACAACATGACATAGAAGGTCTGAATAAATAACTTCTTCTAAGGTTGACTTAAAGGCTTCCACTAATTCATGAGGAAGTTTACTTACAAATCCAACAGTATCAGTTAAGGTAATATCTCTATTATCTGGAAGTTTTATAGCTCTTGTTGTGGTATCTAAGGTTGCAAAAAGCATATCAGCTTCAAAAACCTTATCCTTAACTTGAGTTGCTACAGTAGATGCAGACTCTAAGCATAAAGTATTTCTTAAAGTAGATTTTCCAGCATTAGTATAACCAACTAAAGAAACTTGAGATGTTTTATCCTTACTTCTTCTCTCTCTTTGAGTTTCCCTTATTTTCTTTATTTTTTTAAGCTCAGCTTGAAGGTCATATATTCTCTCTCTTATATGCCTTCTATCTATTTCAAGCTTTTTCTCCCCAGGACCTCTTGTTCCTATTCCTCCACCTGTTCTAGACATAACAGTTCCAAGTCCCATAAGTCTAGAAGCTCTATACTTTAATTGAGCAAGTTCAACTTGAATTTTAGCTTCTCTCGTTTTTGCTCTTCTTGAGAATATTTCTAAAATAAGAGTTGTTCTATCAATTACCTTAATTCCTAAATTAGCTTCAAGATTTTTAACCTGTGCCCCTGATAGTTCATCATCAAAAATTACTAAGTTAGCTCTAGTTAACTGTCTTATATTGGCAATTTCTAAAACCTTTCCTCTTCCTATATAGAAAGATGCATCTATTTTACTCCTATTTTGGAATACTTTTTCTAATGTAGGAATATCACAAGCTTTTGCAAGTTCTTCTAACTCATCTAAACTTTCCTTTGTATCACAACCTACTAAAATAGCTCTCTCACTATCATCTTCCTCAACCTTACTTGTTTTAATAATTTCTTCAATATGATTTATTTTATCTAAAATATTAATTTGTAAGCAATTTTCTATGCTTAAATTAGGAACTTCTTCACTTATAAGAAGTTCATTTTCTACATAACAAAAGCCTAAGGAAGCATCTATTGCTTTTCCTTCATAAACTGCAATAGCCATTATTGTATCTAATTTTAACTTCATTAAAGCTGATATATCTAAGGCTGACAACCTAGAAACTCCACTTGGATGAGTATGTATTATTCTAACTCCTGATAGTCTTTTCTCATGTATATCTATTAAAGGAATTTCTACACTAGAAGAATCCCCTATAGCCACACTTATTACCTTTCCTTTTCTATTTATTCCAACACTTATCTCTCTTTCTATCTGTGAAGATAATCTAGAAATAACTCTTATTATATCTTCTGTACAAATGCTATACTTTGGTACAGTTATTTTATAAAGTTCTTCTAATTCTTTTATAACTGAATTCCTTATTCCATCAGTATTTCCGTGTATCATATATTACCACCTCGTGATATTTATTGTGTTTCTTGACAATTTTCATTTAATTTTATACTATAAATACAATATTGTAAATAATATGGCATAGTTAGGGGAGAAAATAATGGAAGATAAGAATAGAAATATACTACTTTCTGAAGATGAAATTAAAAAACAAATAGCTATCGTAGGTAAAAAAATAACTGAGGATTATAAAGATAAAAATCTTTATGTTCTATCTTTATTAAGAGGAAGTTTCATATTTGCAGCAGATTTAGTTAGAGCAATAGATACTAAAGCTCAAATAGGCTTTATGACTACTTCAAGTTACGGTCATGGTGAAGAAAGTACTGGTGTAGTTAAAGTTGTAAATGATATTCCTGACAATATTGAAGGATTAGATGTTTTAATCGTTGATGATATTATAGATTCTGGTATAACAATGGATTTTGTTATAGACCATGTAAAAAAATTAGGTGCTAAATCTGTTAAAACTTGCACTCTTTTAGATAAACCTTCTAGAAGAAAAGTAGATTTAAAGCCAGATTATTGCTGTTTTGAAATAGAAGACTTATTTGTTGTAGGTTATGGTTTAAATTATGGGGACCATTATAGAAATGTACCTTATATATTTAACTGGGAAAATAATTAAAAGGAAGGGATTATCCCTTCCTTTTAATATTTAATCTAATTCCTTAAGAACATTTCCACCCCAAATACTATTTGGTACCTCTCCAACTATTACGGTATCTGAAATTGGAATTTGATTTACTACCTCAACCTCCTTTGATTGAAGTGGTAATATTATTTTTAAATTGGTTTTTACATTAACTATTATCTTATGTCTTGTTTGATTTATTCCTGCACTTTCAAAAACAGAATCATAAGTTACTAAAACTTTGCCTATAGGTTCCATCTTAACGGTAATACTAGGTCCCCAATAAGACATTATATTATTTTTAGTTATATAACCAATTGGCATCTTTACTCCTATAGAACCTACCTCTTTTATATCTCTTTGAGACTTTATTGCAACTTCTGTAGCTAATTCATTTAACTTTACAGTATCTGCATTAATCATTTTTATTTTCCCTTCTGAATCCTTTTCAACCTTTATAATATCATTATAATTAAATTTTTCAGTATAAACTTCAGCTATATTGCTATTTATAATATCTAAAGTTTTAGCTTGCATTTCAGAATCAGAAACAAGTAATACTGTAGGTGCAATTATTTTATCAAAAACATATATGAAAATTAAAAAACAGGTAATAATTATTACTAGAAAAATTATTAAATATTTTTTAAAATCTATAACTTTACGTTTATTTTTATTTACATAATACAAATATCACACCTCTTACAATTTAGTTTACTCTTAATATTATTATGCTATAATATAATATAATATTTCTTAAAATGTATAATAATATAATTATGTAGTTTTTTAGAAATAGAAAGTTTTATTATGATAGGAGGAAAAAATGACTGAAGAAAAAAGAGAGTTTAATAATAGAAGGCAGAATAAAAAATCTAAAAAAACAAGTAAAGTAAAAAAGTTTTTTAAATGGTTTTTTATAATAATTCTGCTTCTAGGGATAACTGCCGCAACTTTAGCTGGAGTTTATGTTTTATCAATTATACGTTCTTCTCCAGAACTTGATATTGAGGCAATTCAATCTCTAAATCAGCCATCCATTCTTTACGATGACCAGGGAAACTTCATGGATAACGTAATAACTAGAGAACAGCGTTATGTTGTAAAATCAGAAGAAATACCTGCTAATTTAAAAAATGCTTTCGTAGCTATTGAAGATGAAAGATTTTATGAACATAAAGGGATAGACCCTAAGAGAGTTTTTGGGGTAATAGCCTCTAATATTAAAGGCAAACTTTCAGGAAGTAATACAGTTCAAGGTGCATCTACCATAACTCAACAGCTTATAAAAAATGCTGTACTTACTAATGAAGTTAGCTATGAAAGAAAAATTAAAGAAATGTACTTAGCTTTAGAGTTAGAGAAACACCTTTCAAAAGATGAAATCTTAACGACTTATTTAAATACAATTCCAATGGGAGGATACCAATATGGCGTAAGTGCAGCTGCTCAAAGGTTCTTTAGCAAGCCTGTTTCAGACTTAAATTTAATAGAATGTGCTTATTTAGGTGGACTTACTCAAGCTCCTACTTCTTATGATGGTCTTTCAGAAGCAAATAAAAAAGATCCAAGTAGATATTTAAATAGAACTAAAGCTGTTTTATTTAAAATGGAGGAACTTGGATATATATCAAATCAAGAGTATGTTGATGCTATAAATGAAATTGATACAAATGGCATAAAATTTACTCCAAACAATAAATTAAGCAAAACTAACTTCGAGTGGTTTACAAGACCTGCTATAACTCAAGTTAAACAAGACTTAATGAATAAATACAAATACACTCAAGAAGAAGTTGACAAACTTATAGCTAATGGTGGATTAAAAATATATACCTCAATGGATAGAAATCTACAAAATAATGTTCAAAACATTTTAGATGACCCAAATAATTATAGGGCTATAACTAGCAATCCAAATGAGAAAAATGAAGATGGTGTTTACAAATTACAATCTTCAGCAACTATTGTAGATTACAAAACTGGCCATGTTAAAGCCTTAGTAGGAGGAAGAGGAGAACAACCTGCTATGTCTCATAACAGAGCTTACTATGATTTAAAATCCATAGGTTCTGCTACAAAACCTTTAACTGTTTATGGTCCTGCTCTTGACTTAGGCATAGGCGGTGGTGCAGGCTCTGTAGTAAATGATTCATATTTAAGTGAAAAAGAATTAGCATCTACTGGCTATAAAGAACAACCTAAAAATGAATATAATAGCTATATGGGACCTTTAACTTATAGAGAAGCTATAAAAATCTCTAGTAACTTAGCAGCAATAAAGGTTGCTAATGAAGTTGGAGTTTCAAATTCAATAGCTTATGGAGAAAAACTAGGTCTTGTTTATGGTCCTCACTCTAGAGGTATTTCCACAACAGCTTTAGGTCAATTTCAAAATGACCCTAATAATCCTGATGGTGGAAACACATATACTTTAGCTTCTGCCTTTGGAGTATTTGGAAATCAAGGAGTAAAGACTACAGCAAAACTATATACAAAGGTTTTAGATTCTCATGGTAATGTACTTTTAGATACCTCAGTTCCTGAAACAGTTACGGTCTTTACACCACAAACTTCTTATATAGTGTATGATATGCTTAAGGAACAAGTTGAAAATGGTTCTGCAAGACCTGCTAGATTTGGAAACATTCCTGTAGCTGGTAAAACAGGAACTACAACAGGTGATAAAGATTATTTATTTGCAGGTTTAACTCCTTATTACTCTGCTGCTGTTTGGGTTGGTTATGATCAACCAACAGAAATGAGAACTAGTAGTGGTATAGTTACAACACCTATCTTCGGTAAAATAATGGGGGTTGCTCATGAAGGATTACAGTATAAAGAAGTTGAAAAACCTTCAGGTATAACACAAATTGCAGTTTGTAAAGATTCTGGCTTAAAGCCTACTTCTTATTGCACCGAAGATTATAGAGGAAGTCAAGTTTACTATGACTGGTTTATAGATAAATTTATCCCTACTGAATATTGTAACTACAACCATAAAACAGCTTATTATTCACCGGAACCTAATTCAACAATAAATCAATCTCCTACAGAGGATAAAAAAGATAATACAAATAACTCTCATAGGGATAATGAATCAGATAAAGATGATGATAAAGAAATTGAAAATTCAAATGATAGTCATAGAGATGAAGAAAATGAAAATAATGGAGGAAACTCCTTATTTCCTTCACAAAATAAACCAGGAAATAATAAGCCTAATAACAATAAACCAGAAATAAATCATGGAAACAATCAAAACCAAAATAATCAAAATCATAACCCTATGCAATAGAAAGACATGATTATTGCATTTTAGTATGATTTTAAACAAAGCCACTATGAATTTTTTATTTCATAGTGGCTTTATTGTTAAAATTTTTTTCTCTATATCCTTTGTATATACTAATACTAAAGAATCTTTCTATTTACTTTTTATTAACATTTATTCTCTATACCTCTCCTTCAAAAATCGCACATATGAATAAATCAACATTAGTTCTTGCATTTTTTTATTATTCATATTAAAATTAATTATAAAGATTACGCAAAAATTAAAACATATCACAACAGGAGGAGGAATATATGGAAATACTTAATAATTTTGTAGTTAGTTTTAATGATTTTCTTTGGGGCTATATATTAATTATTTTATTAATTGGTGCTGGACTATTCTTTTCTTTTAAAACTAGATTTGTTCAATTTAGATACATAAAAGAAATGTTTCGTTTATTAGGTGATGGTATAGGAAAATCAAATAAAGAAAAAGGCGGAGTTTCGTCATTCCAAGCCTTTTGTATAAGTACAGCTTCTAGAGTTGGTACTGGTAATATAGCTGGTGTTGCCATAGCCGTAGCTGTTGGTGGTCCTGGGGCTGTTTTTTGGATGTGGCTTATAGCTTTAATAGGCTCTGCATCTAGTTTCGTAGAAAGTACTTTAGCTCAAATATATAAAGTTAGGGATAAAGATTCCTTTAGAGGTGGACCTGCCTACTACATGGAAAAAGGTCTTGGCAAGAGATGGTTAGGTATAATATTTTCAATTCTTATTACAATCTGTTTTGGATTCGTATTTAATGCCGTTCAAGCTAACACAGTAAGTGTTGCCTTCAATAGTGCTTTCGGACTTTCAAGAGGTGCTATAGGTATAATACTAGCAGTTGTAACTGCATTAGTTATCTTCGGTGGAATTCATAGAGTTGCTAAGGTTTCAGAAATAATAGTTCCTATTTTGGCAGTTCTTTATATTCTTGTTGCTCTTATAGTATTAGTTTTAAATATTAGTGAAATACCTTCAGTTTTTAAACTTATATTTGAATCAGCCTTTGGAATAAAGCAATTAACTGCTGGTGGTCTTGGTGCTGCTGTTATGCAAGGTATTAAGAGAGGTTTATTCTCAAATGAAGCTGGTATGGGTAGTGCTCCTAACGCAGCAGCAACTGCTGATGTTAGCCATCCTGTAAAACAAGGATTAATACAAACTTTAGGTGTATTTACAGATACTTTATTAATCTGTTCATGTACAGCATTTATAATACTTCTATCAGGTCAATATGCAGATAGCTCATTAACTGGTATAGAATTAACACAACAAGCTCTTGTTTCACAAATAGGAAGTTTTGGTGCTGGATTTATAGCAATTTGTATATTATTATTTGCCTTTAGTTCTATAGTTGGTAACTTCTATTACGGACAAACTAATATAGAATTTATACACACAAATAAAACCTTATTAAATGTCTATAGGATACTTGTTATCGGAATGGTTCTATTTGGTGCTATGGCAAAAGTTGATTTAGTTTGGAATCTGGCCGATGTCTTTATGGGATTGATGGCTATACTCAATATAATAACCATATTGTTATTAGGAAAATATGCATTCTTAGCTCTTAAGGACTACACAAGTCAAAAGAAAGCTGGAATAAAGGACCCTGTATTTAAAGCCTCTTCAATCCCTGGATTAGAAAATGTAGAAGAATGGCAATAACAAAAAAGCTTTGAGATTTTTCTCAAAGCTTTTTTATATTAATCTTTCAAATACAATATTTTTCTCTACAGTTATATCTTCTAAATTTATAGTAATTTTAAAAATTGGTGGGCACCCTTCTTCTCTCCATTTTTTCATATAAGTTGGTGTAGCTTTGTAATTATAATAATAAATTTCTTCATATTCATCTGAAAATTCTAAAACTTCAAGCTTACTATCCTTATTTATACTTATCAAACTCTTATCTAAATTATTTATTATAGGCCAAAAGTATTTCATTGGTATATTATATTTAAACTCATTTTTGACTACTTTACTTTCAAATAAAGCTCTTTTTAATATTCTATTTTCCTTAAGAGCCTCATCAATGTTAGCTCTAAATATAACTTTTCCTCTTTTGTCTTCATCTAATTTTATGTTTATCATTTAATAAACAACTCCTCTTCTTTAAGAATATAAAAAAAGAGTAACTCTTAATTTATAAATCAAGCCTATCTAATAAAGATTCTCCAAATAATTTTTTTATTATGTATTTTATTCCCTCTATTTCAAAGGATTTTTTCT
The DNA here is from genome assembly GCF_058310275.1 of Clostridium sp. TJA032. Lineage (NCBI taxonomy): Bacteria > Bacillati > Bacillota > Clostridia > Eubacteriales > Clostridiaceae > Clostridium > Clostridium sp. TJA032. Next base: position 1,263,308 of record NZ_JBZEFB010000001.1, read on the forward strand.
TTATGATTATAAATCTTCCATTATCAATTATGTTTTCATCAGAATAAGTTAAATACTTAACTTCATCCTTTAAAAGTCCTAACCATTCTTTAGAGTAATACGCTTTTAACCCTATTAAAAGGTTGCTTTTTATAAATGGAATTATAGCCTTTCCTATAATACATACAATTTCACAACCATTTATATTATTTAAAAGCTTTTCAAAATCAGGATTTTCATAAAAGTTATTGCTATTACTTCCTGGAACAATTATGACATCTAATTTAGTATCTTTTATAGACTTTAAATCTTTAAATTTTATATCATATGATTTATCTTTTATAAGGTTATCCTCTTCTCCAATTAATTCTACAGAAATTATTTCCTCTCCTAAAGATTTATTTATGCTATTAAATATTTCTAAAAAGCATATAACTGTACTAACTGTCATATTTTCATAAATAAATATACCAAATTTTTTCTTATTTATAACCTTAATTTGCTTTTTAAAATCCTCTTTAAATAATCTATAAGAATATCCTTCCTTGTTCTTATACATTATTTTAAATCCTATCTTTTCAAGTTTGTTTCTATTTTCTTCTAAGTAAACAGTATCTAGCATATATAAACCACCAAACTCATAAAAAAAGCACTCTAAAATAAGTTGAACAGCCTCACTGCCATATCCTAACCCTCTTTTAGAAGCCTCTATTCTAACATTTAACCTAGCTGTTTTAGTTACAGAGTCATATCCATGAAAACTAGCTTCTCCTACAGGATTATTATTATAGTCATAAACTAAGCAATAAAGATTTCTACCATCTGTAGGACTTACCATCTTTTTATAAAAGCTATCCCATTTGTACCTTGGAAATGATATGGTTTTCCCTACATCTTTCATGCTATCCACATCTCCCCATAATTTCTCTGTATATTCAAGCTCATTTAAGTTTGGTGTTTTTATATAAACTTTTCTTCCCTCTCTCCTATAACAAAGTCTTTTTTCCATAAATTTACCACACCAATCATTTATTAATTCAAGAGTATTTTATCATAAATTACCACAAATTGTGAAATTTTTTAATCATTATTTAATAATTCACCTCTTATTGTTTAGTTATACTAAATTAAATAATAATCTTTTGTAAACTCCATAACATTTTTTTCCTTATAACCTTGCTAAATCACTATATTTAAGAGAAATACTAGGTATTAATATTTTTTCATTTTTTTGTTGATTTTTATCTTAAATATATATATAATTATTTATGTTTGTTTAGTAATTTTAAACTTAAAGTTTAGTAAAACTTATATTAATTGAAATTGAGGTGTATATCTTGGAAATAGGAGATAAAATCAGACGTCTAAGGGTTGCCAAACAATTAACTCAAGAAGAATTAGCAAATAGGTGTGAATTATCAAAGGGGTTTATTTCTCAACTAGAAAATGACTTAACCTCTCCATCTATAGCTACTTTAATAGATATTTTAGACATATTAGGAACTAACTTAACAGAATTTTTTAGTGAAGACACTAATGAAAAAATAGCTTTTTCTAAAGATGATATGTTTGAAACTGAAAACGAAGAATTAAAATATAATCTTATGTGGCTAGTTCCAAATGCTCAAAAAAATGATATGGAACCTATAATGATAACTTTAGAACCAGGTGGACAATATATTGAAGAAGAACCTCATGAAGGTGAAGAATTTGGATATGTATTATCTGGCTCTATATATTTACACTTAGGAGATAAAAAAGTAAAGGTGCGTAAAGGAGAAAGCTTTTATTTTAAACCTAAAGCAAACCACTATATTTCTAATGCAGGAAAAATTTCTGCAAAGGTTTTATGGGTAAGTACTCCACCATCATTTTAAATAAATTTTAAGAAAGCAGAGGTGTTAAATTTGAAAGATAATATTATTGAATTAAAAGGAATAACAAAATCTTATGGAAAAGATACAATTTTAGATAATCTTTCTTTAAATATAAAAAAGAATGAATTTCTAACTCTTTTAGGACCTAGTGGATGTGGTAAAACTACAACTTTAAAAATTATAGCTGGATTTGAAAGTGCAGATAGCGGTCAGGTTGTCTTTGAAAATAATATTATTAATGATATACCTCCTTATGAAAGACAATTAAATACTGTTTTCCAAAAGTATGCTTTATTTCCTCATATGAATGTTTATGAAAATATAGCCTTTGGATTAAAAATCAAAAAAATGTCTAAGGATGTCATAGATAAAAAAGTTAAAGAAATGCTTAAATTAGTAGCTCTTGAAGGTTATGAAAAAAGAGATATTGATGCTTTAAGTGGTGGTCAACAACAAAGAGTTGCAATTGCTAGAGCCTTAGTAAATGAACCAAAGGTACTTTTATTAGATGAACCTTTAGGTGCTTTAGATATGAAACTTAGAAAAGAAATGCAACTAGAACTAAAGAGAATACAACAAAAATTAGGTATCACTTTTATTTTTGTAACTCATGACCAAGAAGAAGCCTTAACTATGTCAGATACAATAGTTGTTATGAATAAAGGAGAAATTCAACAAATGGGCTCTCCTGAAGACATTTATAATGAACCAAAAAATTCTTTTGTTGCTAAATTTATAGGTGAAAGTAATATTGTTGATGGAATAATGTTAGAAGATTTTAAAGTTCAATTTGCAGGAAAAACCTTTAACTGCGTAGATAAAGGCTTTGATAAAAATGAAAAAGTTGAAATTGTAATAAGACCTGAGGACTTTGAAATGGTTAAATATGAAGAAGGAATGCTAAAAGGAACTGTTACTTCTGTTATATTTAAGGGAGTTCACTATGAAATAGATGTAAAAGATGAAGAAAACACTTGGATATTACACAATACAAAACATGCAGAAATAGGTTCAAAAATAGGATTATCCTTAGACCCTGAAAGCATACATATAATGAAAAAAGAGAGTGAACATTAATGAAAAACAGAAAAAATAATTTATCTTTTGCAGCTTATCCATATGTTTTATGGAGTGCTATATTCATAGTTATTCCTTTACTTTTAATAGTTTTCTTTAGCTTTACAAATAAAGTAGATGGTCATTTTGTATTTTCTTTTGATAACTTTAAAAGATTATTTGAGCCTATATATTTTACAGTTTTTGTACGTTCTCTATGGCTTGCTATTTTATCAACTGTTGCTTGCTTAATTTTAGGGTACCCTATAGCATATATAATTTCTAAACTGCCTATAAAGAGAAGAAATATTTTAATACTTCTATTTATATTACCAATGTGGATGAACTTTCTACTTAGAACTTATGCATGGATGGCCATATTAGGTAAAGATGGAATTATAAATACTCTTTTAGGATATTTAGGTATTGGTCCTATAAAGATGCTTTATACTGATGGTGCTATTTTACTTGGAATGATTTATAACTTTTTACCATTTATGGTTATACCAATATATACTGTACTTATAAAAATCGATAAAGACTTAGTTAATGCATCTTATGATTTAGGAGCAAACAAGGCACAAACTTTTAGAAAAATTATATTACCTCTTAGTATTCCTGGAATAATTTCTGGAATAACTATGGTATTTATGCCTGCTGTATCAAACTTTGTAATCCCTAGCCTTTTAGGTGGTGGAAAATACATGCTAGTAGGTAATCTTATAGAACAACAGTTTACTACTATAGGTAACTGGAACTTTGGTTCTGCTTTATCAATATTTATGATGATATTAATTTTAATTTCAATGGCATTCATGTCAAGATATGAAAAGACTGGAAAAGAAGGAGGTAAACAGCTATGATGAAAAAATTAGGTGCTTTTATATCTAAATTTTATTTATTATTAATTTTTATATTTTTATATGCACCAATAGTAACACTTATGATTTTCTCTTTTAACAAGACAAAATCTATGGCTGTTTGGGGTGGCTTTACCCTTGATTGGTATGGTTCTTTACTAGAAAATGATAGGATAATATCAGCCCTTTACTATACTATTTTAATAGCTGTAATAGCTTCTGTTGTATCAACAATTATAGGAACTATAAGTGCTATTGGAATTAATAGTATGAGAAGAGGACCTAGAACATTATTATTAAATATAAACTACTTACCAGTTTTAAACCCTGATATAGTTACTGGTATATCTTTAATGAGCTTATTTGCTTTAGGTGGTGTACTTTTTAATTTAAAACCAGGTTTTTGGACTATGCTTTTAGCTCATATAACTTTTGATATTCCATATGTTATATTATCAGTTTTACCTAAGTTAAGACAGTTACCTCCAAACTTAGTAGATGCTGCTCTAGATTTAGGTGCAAAACCTTCTTATGCTTTAAGAAAAGTTGTTATTCCTCAAATAATGCCAGGTATAGCAGCAGGATTTTTAATAGCATTTACAATGTCTATAGATGATTTTGTTATAAGTTTCTTTACTACAGGTCCTGGAGTTTCTAACCTGTCTATTGAAATTTACTCAATGGCAAGAAGAGGTATTTCACCAGAAATAAATGCACTTTCAACTTTAATGTTTATAGTTGTATTAGCTCTTCTTCTTATTGCAAATAGAAAGCAATCCTTAGTAAAGGAGGAAAATTAACTATGAAACTAAAAAAATTTTTAACTTTACCTTGTTTAGTTATCCTTTTATCTTCAGTATTTCTTGGATGCGGTAAAAAAAATGAAGAAGAAGTACAGGATAAAAACAGTAATGTTTTATATGTATATAACTGGGGTGATTACATAGACCCAGAACTTCTTACAAAATTTAAAGAGGAAACAGGAATAGAAGTTAAATATGATGTTTTTGATACTAATGAAATTATGTACCAAAAATTAAGTAGTGGTAATGTATCTTATGATATAATAATTCCTTCTGACTACATGATAGAAAAAATGAAAAATGAAGATATGTTAGCTAAAATAGACTATAATAATATTCCTAATTATAAATATATAGGAGAACAATTTAAAAATTTAGCTTATGACGAAACTAATGAATACTCTGTACCTTATATGTGGGGAACAGTTGGTATAATTTATAACACAAAAAAAGTTACTGACCCTGTAGATAGCTGGGATATTCTTTGGAACACAAAATATAAAGATCAAGTTATTATGCCAGATAGTGTTAGAGATGCTATGGCCGTTGCTGAAAAAAAATTAGGTTATTCTCTAAATACAGAAAATTTAAATCAAATCGAAGAAGCTAAGGAAGAACTTATGACACAGAAAAAAGATGGTTTAATATTAGCTTATATGGTTGACCAAGTTAAAGATGCTATGGTAGGAGAAGAAGCCTCTCTTGCTGTAGCCTGGTCTGGAGATGCAGTTACAATGATAGAAAGAAATCCAGATTTAGCTTATGCAATTCCTAAAGAAGGTTCAAATAAATGGTTTGATGCAATTGCAATCCCTAAAAATGCTAAGCATAAAGAAAATGCAGAGAAATTTATAAACTTTTTATGCGACCCTGAAAATGCTAAACAAAATGTAGAATATATTGGTTACTCTACTCCAAACACAGCTGCCTATGAACTTTTACCTGAAGATATAAGAGATGATAAAGTTGCATATCCTTCAGAGGAATCTTTAAAAAATTGTGAGGTATTTATAGACCTTCCTCCTGATATTCTTAGAAAATATGATGAGGCATGGCTAGAAATAAAATGTGTTTATTAAAAAAAATAAAACCTATATTTTAAAATATAGGTTTTATTTTTTATTTAAATTTATAAAATTTTTTCTAAGAAAATATATCTGGAAACCAAAGTTTAATTTCCTTTTTAGCACTTTCTAAAGAATCTGAGGAATGAACAGAATTTTCAGTTTTAGTTAAAGCAAATCTTCTTCTTATAGTTCCAAAAGCAGCCTTTTCTGGATTTGTATCCCCATTTATTTTCCTTATTTTATCTATTGCATCCTCTCCTTCAAGAATTAAAGCTACAAGAAAACTTCTTGTTATATATTTTATTAGAGAATCAAAAAAATCCTCATCTCTATGTTCTTCATAATGTTTTTTTGCAAAATCTTTATTTATTTTTTTCATTTCTATGGCTCTAATTTTTAAGCCTTCTCCTTCATAAACTTCTAGTATTTTCCCTATTAAATTTCTCTCTACTGCATCAGGTTTTATTAAAACAAGGCTTTTTTCTAAACCCATTAAAACTCCTCCTAAAATATTTATTTTATATATATTATACATTTTTATTCCTATTTATGTAAACATTAACATAAATTGTTTTTATTTTATATATTATTTATAAATTAGAGAATATCTTTAATATGTAATATAATTAAATTAGGAGGTGTCTTTACTATGATTAGAAAAGAATTTTTTATAAAAGGCAAGGTTCAAGGGGTGGGCTTTAGATTTTTTTGTAAATATCAAGCCTCTCTATTATCCCTAACTGGATATGCTAAAAATTTAGAAAATGGAGATGTTCATGTAGAAGTTCAAGGAGAATATTCTTCCATAGAAACCTTTAAAACTAAGCTTTTACAAGGAAATGGCTTTTCAAAAATTACATACATTGAAGAAAATGACTTAAAATTATGTCCTAGAGAAAAAAGATTTGCTATATATTAAAAATAAAAAAGGTCCCATTAAAGTATTAATAGGGACCCTTATTCTATTTTTTACAAATCACAACTATCCTGCTCATAGCCATACTTCAAGGTTTTATTAGTAAACTCATCCCTACTCTTATAAGAAATGAAAGTTCCATTATCTGCTTCAATGTTACCTTTATTTTTTTGTTTTTTTACTTTTTTATTTTTCATATATATATCACCTTCCTTAAATTTATTATTTCAAGGCAATATTTTTTATATACAAAAAATATTATAAGTTATACCACATTTCCTCTACACTATCAAAATCATCTAAAACTTTATTTATTAAAGCTATAGCTTCTTCATTACTCCAAGTTTCATACTTCTTCTTTTTAACAACATTTATTATATTATCTTCTCTACTTTCCTTAATTAAAGAAGACTTTTCGCAAGATTCTTTATATTCCTTAATATCCTCTTTAATAGTATTAATTATATATATTGTTTTAACTCTATTATTTTCTTCGTCCCTAAAATCAATTAATATAGTATCTTGTTTAATAAGTTCATTTAAAAACTCAAGATGCCAGTTAAATCCATAGTTTAACCATAAATCATATGTATTTTCTATCTTTTCATCAAATCTTAGCATAATTAGAAGTAACTCTAATTTATTATTACTTATAATACTACTTTTTAATCCAACTAATACATTGTCTTCAATATCTTTTAAAACCTCAAAATAATCCTTAACAAATATTATAGGGACTGCTTTATTTTCTAATTCAACTACTAAAGGAATTAAAGTTCCTACTTCACTATTTTTCAAAATATCATTTACAGTTAAAGCTGCCATATTATCACATCCTAAATATTATTTAATTGCTATAAATATCCTTTATATTATATAAGATATTTCCTATAAATACCACAAATTTAAAGCTTTACATAGCTTTATTTATTATTTATTGTTATTATGCCCTATAGATGTTATAATAGAAAAAGTTTAATTAGACTTTTTATTAGGAGAGATGAAAATTGATTAAAATTAAGAAAAAGCTTTTAAGTTCAATGTTGATTGCTCTATCAGTATCACTTTTTACTCCAGCAAAAACAAATGTTATGGCTTCTGAAGTTACTGCACCTAACATAGCTGGTAAGTATGCTGTAACTTTAGATTATGATACCGGCGAAATAATTTATGCAAAGGAAATTGATGAAAGAGCCTACCCAGCTAGTACTACAAAAGTTATGACTAGTCTTTTATTTGCTGAAAATGCTTCAAAAAATGACTCTTTTCCATATACTGCTGATGCAAAGGCACAGCAACCTTATACTTTAAATGATAGCTACGGTCCAATTCCTGTAGGAGAAGGAATGAATGCTAACGACTTAATGAAAGCCTTACTTATGTTTTCCGCAAATGATGCAGCTTCAGTAATTGCTGATGGAATTGCTGGAAGTCCTGAAAAATTTAGTAATATGATGAATGAAGAAGTTAAAAAACTTGGATTAAAAAACACTCATTTTGTTACTCCAAATGGACTACATAATGATAATCATTACTCAACAGCCTATGATTTAGCTGTTATTTTACAAAATGCTTTTAAAAATCCTTGGGTTAGTGAAACTATGGGACTTAAAGAAAGTGATATAACTATAAACGGAAAAAAAGTACTTTTAGAAAATAGAAATAAAGAACTTGGAATAAACGGAAATATTGGTGGAAAAACTGGATTTACAACTCCCGCTGGAAGATGTTTAGTATCAGTTTATGAAAGAGATGGAAGAAAAATAGTTGGTACTGTTTTAAATTCTCAATATGATGCTAAAGACGAAATTGTATTTAACGATATGAATAAAATAATAGATTATAGTTATGCTGTAAATAGAGTTCCTTATATAAAAGCTGGAACAACATTAGCTACACTTCCTGTAGAATATAAGCTTTTTAGATGGTTCGGCCCAACTAAAACTATAGAAGTGCCTTTTGTTGCAACAGAAGATATAAACTATTATGATAACTATGTAAACAAAGAAGAAACAACAGAAGAAATCAAATTAAATGGCTTAAATGCTTGGCAATTAGCCTCTAAACCTGAAGCTGCTTCTGTTACAGTTTCTCAAAGAGCTTATGTAAAAGACTATCCTGTGAAAGCAGACATAGGAACTTTCACTCTTATAAAAGCTAATTTCTTAAGTTACTTAGGAATCTTTGTTTTAGCTATTATTGTAGTATTAGTAATACTTCTTATAATAAAAACTATAAATACAAGAAAACGTAGAAGACGTAGAAGAAATATCTTCTAAATAAAAAAAGATTTAGTCTATGACTAAATCTTTTTTATTTTACTTTATGTCTTTAATGACTTCTAAAATCTCTGAAGGTTTATCTATGTAAAAATCTGCCTTACTCTCTTTTAATTTTTCTATTGGTAAAGCTGTATAGTTAACTCCACAGGTTTTTGTCTTAGCATTTTTACCTGCTAAAATATCATAGGGAGAATCTCCAACCATAAGTGCCTCATTAGGAGATACTCCTAAAATCTCACAAGCTTTTAATACAGGCTCACCATAAGGTTTATGTTTTTTAGTGCATTCTGGTGTTATAAACACATCAAAATAATCAAATATTCCCATTAACTTAGCACCACGCTCTGCCATATCTTTCTTTTTAGAAGTTACAACTCCAATCTTAATCCCCTTATTTTTTAAGGCTTTTAACATTTCCTTAACTCCCAAAAATTCTTTACACTCTTTATCATGTAATTCCAAATTTATTTTTCTATAAGTATTAATCATCTCCTCTATTTTTTCAGAATCATAATTTTTAAAAATCTCTTGAAGCGGCTTACCAAAATTTAAACTTATTTCTTCATCACTTAATTCTAAATTTAAAATAGATTTAAATGTATGTTTAAATGATTTTAAAATTAAATCATTGCTATTTATCAAAGTACCATCTAGGTCAAATAATACTGCTTTTATCATGGTTTTCTCCTTTTATAAAGTATATATTTTTTAATAATTATATCATAATTTTAATTTTTTTTTAAAAAACCCCTTCACAAATTAAGAATTTTAGTATATATTAATTATTAAATAAATAAATTGTACAAAGCATTGATGGGAAAAAGTAATCCTAGGAAAGAGTTTCAGCGATTGAGGAATGGTGTAAGCCTCATACTATACCTTTGATGAAGAACATCCTTGAGCTTCTAACCGAACTTCAATTTTGAACAGTAGACTTAGACGGGTTTCTTTCCGTTAAAAGAAGGACAGTGTTATAAAGCACTGTTTAATAAAGTGAGTGCATTTGTACTAACATAGGTGGTACCGCGGAGATGATATTTAGCCTTCGTCCTATTAACATATAGGATGAGGGCTTTTTTATTTTATCAATTATACTAAAAAATTATTTATTTTATATATAAAATACTTTGGCCAAAAAATCATAAAAAAATCTATGTAACAAAAGATATAGGTAAATTTAAATTTAAGGAGTTGTTTAACAAATGGAAAAATTATTCATACCAGAAGGATATAAGCCTTTATTATCTCTTAGAGAAACAGAAGTTGCAATTAAAGAATTAAAGGACTTTTTTGAAGATACATTAGCAAAAAATTTAAACTTAACAAGAGTTTCTGCTCCCCTATTTGTAAATAAAAAATCTGGATTAAATGATGATTTAAATGGTGTTGAAAGACCAGTAAGCTTTGATATGAAAGCTATGAAAGATGAAGATATACAAATTGTCCATTCTTTAGCTAAATGGAAAAGATTAGCTCTTCATAGATATGAATTTAATCCTGGAGAAGGTTTATATACTGATATGAATGCTATAAGAAGAGATGAAGACTTAGATAACATTCACTCAATTTATGTAGACCAATGGGACTGGGAAAAAATAATACATAAAGAGGATAGAAATTTACAAACTCTAAAAGAAACTGTTAAAGCAATATATAAAACCTTTATAGATACTGAAGACTTTGTATGCTCAAAATATCCTCATATAGAAAAAATACTTCCAAAAGAAATAAAATTTATAACTTCTCAAGAATTAGAAAATTTATATCCAAACCTTACTGGTAAGGAAAGAGAAACAGCAATATGTAAAGAATTTGGTGCTGTATTTATTATAGGAATTGGTGGAAAATTAAAATCTGGAAAAAAACATGATGATAGAAGTCCAGATTATGATGATTGGTCATTAAATGGAGATTTATTATTTTACTACCCTCTATTTGATGAAGCTATAGAACTTTCCTCAATGGGAATAAGAGTTAGTGAAGAAAGTCTATTAAAACAATTAGAAATAGCTAACTGTGAGGAAAGAAAAAATTTGCCTTTCCATCAAATGCTTCTTGAAGGAAAATTACCATACACTATAGGTGGTGGAATTGGTCAATCTAGAATTTGTATGTTCTTTTTAAGAAAAGCTCATATAGGAGAAGTTCAAGCTTCTATGTGGGATGAAGAAATGATAAATACTTGTGAAAAAAATAATATATATCTTTTATAATAAATATAAAAACTTTAATTTTAACAATCTATTATCCTCCTTGTAAATATAGTATAATTTTCTTAATAAAATAATACTAAAAGGGGGATAATTATTATGAAAAGCTCTATTATATTAAATAATTTATTTAATATCCTTGCAATAATTCTTGTAGTTTTTCTAATGCTTAAAATTAGTATGCTTTTGGGGAGCCTACTTCTTATATCATTTTTAATTTTTAAACTATCTATAAACAAGCATTTAATCTACATGTTTAAAGGAGCTAAAAAACTTAAAGCTAACAAAACAAAAGAAGCTTTATCATTTTATAGAAAGGCTGCTCTATGTAATAGCTCTAATGTAAACTCAATAAAAACATATATCTTCTTAGAATTAAAGTATGGCTCTTATAAAAAAGCTTTAGAAAGCTTAAATATAATTCTATCTAAAAGAAAATTTTTACCTAAAGATGCTAATAAAATTGACTTACTTCAAGCTATAATATACTGGAAATTAAAAGATACTAAAACTTCCCTTAAAATATTGAAAGATTTAAAAGAAAATAATTTTAAAGATTTAGATTTTTATGAAGTTTATAGTTATGTATTAATAAAAGCAGAAGATTTTGAAAAGGCAATTTCTATAAGTAATGAAGGGTTAAAAATTGATGATTTAAGCCAAATAATAAGAGCTAATCTTGGAGAAATATTTTATAAAATAGGTGATTTAAAAAAAGCTTACTTTTACTTTAATGAACTAATCGAAGAATGTGTAAATTTTTCTGAGCCTTATTACTTTATGGGAATTATTTCAAAGGAAAAAGAAGATTTCTATAAGGCTAAAGAATTTTTTAATAAGGCACTTAAGTATGATGAGTCTATTTTAAGTAACCTATCAAAAAATGATATAGAAAACGCTTTAATAAGTATAAATCCTTAATTATTGTAATATTTGATTATAGCTTTAATTTTAAATTCATTCTATAATGTATAAGGAACTTTAAAATGTTCCTTATATTTTTTGAATAAACAAAGGAAGTGATTATCTAGTGAAGCTTTTAAGAGAAATGCTTATAGTTGTATTTATATACTTCTTAGGCGAGTTTATTTCTAAAAGTTTTATACATAGTGTACCTGGAAATATTATAGGAATGTTAATATTACTAGTTTTACTATGTACTAAAGTTGTTAAAGTAGAGTCTATTGACTGCGTAGCTCAATTTTTCTTAGATCATTTAGCCTTCTTCTTCGTTCCTGCAGGAGTTGGACTTATGACATCTGTTGGATTATTAGAAGGAAATGTTCTTAAATTATTATTTATTTGTATAGCTTCAACTTTTGTTGTAATAGGAGTTACAGGTTTAGTTGTTCAAACTTTAATAAGAAGAAAAGAAAAAAAACTACTAGGAGATGAAGTTAATGAATAATCTTATTAATAATCCTTTATTCGGAATTTTATTAACTCTTTTTGCTTTTGAAATTGGTATGACCATATACAAAAAGACCAAAATTCCCCTACTTAATCCTTTATTAATATCTATTGCAATTATAATCGCAGTTTTAGTTACTTGTCATATAAGTTTTGAAACATATAACATAGGTGGAAGTTTTATAAATGCTTTTTTAGGACCTGCAACTGTAATATTAGCAGTACCTTTATATAAGCAGTTACAGCTTTTAAAAAATCATTTTGTTCCAATAATGACAGGAATAATAGTTGGAAGTTTTGCCTCTATGTGTTGTGTTATAATAATGGGATACTTCTTAGGAGTTAAGCATGAGCTTATAGCTTCTTTAGTTCCTAAATCAGTTACTACTCCAATCGGTGTTGAAGTAGCTAGTGGACTTGGTGGAATACCTTCAATAACAGTTATAGCTGTAATAATAACTGGTATAACTGGAGCAATTATAGCTCCTATGGTTTGCAAAGTATTAAGAATAGACCACGAAGTTGCTATGGGAGTTTCTATGGGTACAGCTGCCCATGCTGTTGGAACTACTAAAGCTTTAGAAATAGGTGAAACTCATGGTGCTATGAGTTCATTATCTATAGGAGTTGCTGGATTAATAACAGTTTTCCTTGCACCACCTATATACATGCTTTCAGCCTTTATATTAAAATTTGTTTAAACAGTGAATAAAATTCACTGTTTTTTTATTTTACCCTATATTTTCTTTAATTATAGATATACTAAGTTTATAATCTATTTTTAAGGAGAAAAAATATGAAACTACAAAAAAAAATTTTAATGATTTTAAGTTTAATAACCCTTTTAAACTTTAGTTCTTTATCAATAAACGCAAAGCCCCTTAATATTTCTAAGAATTTAAATAAAACAGAACTAATTTATGAAGTTACTTCTTTTTCAACAGAAAAGGATAAATTAAACCTTATAATAAATAAATTATTTAAACAAAATAATACTTTATTTATAGATGCCTATCTCTTAAATACAACAGAAAATATAACTTTTGAAAAATTAGAAAACTTCAATATATCTTTATATGATACTAATAACAAAGAAATTTTATCAAAAAATTTTAAAACAGTACTTATTCCAGAAGGTCTCTCCTCAAATAAAGGAAGAAGAATTTTACTACCTGTAGAAAATCAATTTTTTAATTTAAAAAATAAAGATTTCTCAAAATTAACTTATAAATTTACCTTTGACTATTATTAAAAGTATAAATAAAAAAGTTTTATGAAAAATAAAATATTTTAGGGATATGCCCTTTTAAAAAAAGTGCATATCCTTATTTAATACTTTATAGTTTCATAAAACCTTACTAAATAAACTCCATTCTCCAAGTAAAATATCCTTTATCCTTATCTTTTTCATATATAAAATAGGCTGCAAAGGTATTTCCTTTTTTACTTTTTAAATTTCTAAAACCAACTTTTCCATTAGCTAATAAAATCTTTACCATTTGTGCTGTAACTTGCTTCCCAAACGATGCTATGTACTTATCATTTTTCCATATTGTATATTTACAACCATTTTTCCAGTTAACACAACCAAAACCTTTTTCTCCTTCTATAACTGGATTTCCACAGTTTGGACATTTTCCTAAAATCTCTACACCCTCTGGAGCTTCAATCTTAAAATTTTTAACCATAGAATCATCATTTTTTATAGCATTAACACCTTCTATAGTAAAGTTTTTTATAAGTTTTAAAAAATCTTCTTTTTTAACTTTTCCTCTTTCAATATCAGAAAGTGTTTTTTCTAACCTTCCTGTATATTCTAAATCTAAAAGTTCCTTGACAGGAAATATTTCAACTATAGTTCTACCAAGCTCTGTACAAGTTAAACTTTTTCCCTTTGTAGTAACATATCCTACATCCTTAAGCTTTTTTATTGTTTCAGCTCTAGTAGCAGGTGTTCCTATACTAAATCCACTTAATATTGAAGCCATCATTTCTTCATTATCTTCTTCAGAATCCTCTTTAAAACTCTTTCCACAGGTCTCCATTACTCTAAGTAGTGTTTTTTCTGTATGCTTTTTAGGTGGCTTTTTTGTAACCTTATTAATTTTACTATCTACTAAATCTACAACTTCCTTTTCCTCTACCCTTGGAAGAATTGTATCTTTACTATCTATTTTTTCAACAACTCTCCAACCTTCTACAAGTTGAACCTTTCCCTTTGAAATGAAAACTCCCTTAACAGAACTTTCTTTTACTTTAGTAGTTATTTTAGTTTCTTCAAATTCAGCTATAGGCATGAATTGCATAATAAATCTATTTTTAACTGCATTATATACTATATTTTCATCTTGTGTTAAGTTATTAGGCTTAATATACGTAGGAACTATAGCACTATGACTTTCTACTTTTGAATTGTCAAAAATTCTTTTATTTTTTACAAACTTTATTTCTTTCTCATAGGGTAATCCAATTTTTAGTTTCTCTAAAACATTTCTAGTTCTATCAACTAAACTCTCCTCTAGGGCAATACTCCCTGTTCTAGGATAAGTTATAAATTTCTTTTCATATAAAGACTGTGCTACCTTTAAAACCTTATCTGAAGTCCATCCCTTATATTTACTTGTTATATATCCTTGAAGATTAGAAAGATTAAATAAAAATGGTGGATATTCTTTTTTTCTTTCTGTTTGTTTTTCAATAATCTCAGCATTTTTTTCCTTTATCTTTTCCTTAATTTCTTCTAAAAACTTTTTATCCTCAAATTTTTCTGAGTTATTTTCATAATAAGTTCCCTCAAACTCCTCATTTTTTAAAGTTTTAAAGATTGTATTTAACTTATAATATGAACTTGCCTTAAAATTTTCTATTTCCTTATCTCTATCATAAATTATTTTTAAAGTAGGAAGTAATACTCTACCTATATTTAAAATCTTTCCTTCATTTAATCTGTATTTTATAGTAGTTACAGAAGTTAAATTTATACCTATTATCCAATCGGCCCATTGCCTTCCTATACCAGCATCTTGAAGAGATTGCATCTGTTCATTAGGCTTTAAATTTTCCATTCCTTTTTTCACTTCATCAGAAGTCCATTCATTTAATAAAAGTCTATATACTGGTTTTTTTTCATTAAAATAAAGAAATATTTCATCTGCAATTACTTGTCCTTCTCTATCAAAGTCAGTAGCAGAAATTATACCATCTACATCTTCTCTATCTATAAGATTTTTTATGATTTTTATTTGCTTTTCTGCACCCTTGTCAGTTATATTTCTATTTAACGAATCTTGCTTTATTTTATATCTAAAAACCTCTGGTATAAAAGGGAACTTCTCCATTCTCCACCCTTTCATATTCTCATCATAATCCTTTGCATCAAAAAGTTGTAGTAAATGACCAAAAGCCCATGTTATAAGATATTTTTCGCCTTCAAAGTATCCATCTTTTCTTTTCTTTATATTAAAAGCATCTGCAATATTTCTAGCAACAGATGGCTTTTCAGCAATTATTACCTTTTTCAAAGTACCACTCCTAATTTATAATTCCTTTTATTTTCTTTATATTTTTACATTATATCCTATATCTTTGACATATTTTAAAATTTATTTCACTTTTTAAAATAATAAGGGCTGTGTCAAAACATAAGCTTACTTATATGCTATGTTATATTGATACAGCTCCATTAAATTCTTTTAAAAATATTAAAATCAAATTCAAACATTATTTATTATAATATAAAAATATATTTATTCATAGTCTTTATAAACTACCTCTCCATTTATAATTGTATAAATGGTTTTTGTAGCTATTTCAAAGGGATTTCCATTTAAAATTACTAAATCTCCATCTTTTCCTTCCTTTAAACTTCCAACAGAATCATCTATACCTAAAATTTCTGCAGGATTTATTGTTATTGAATTTAGAGCATCTTTAAAAGATAGCCCTTCTTTCATAGCCATAGCTGCACAAAGTGGAAGATTATCTATTGTTACAACAGGATGGTCTGTAGTTATTGCTACCTTAACCCCCTTATCTACCAAAACCTTAGGAGTCTTAAAACTTTTATTTAAAGTTTCCACCTTTCCATTAAAACTTAAAGTTGGTCCAACTATAGCAGGAGCCTTTGATTTTTTAATATAATCACTTACTAAGTGCCCCTCTGTACAATGGTCTAAAGTTAGTTTAAGGTCAAATTCTTTAGCTATTCTTATAGCAGTTAAAATATCATCTGCTCTATGTACATGTGCTTTCATAGGAATTTCTCTATTTATTAGAGGTAACATAGATTCATATTTTAAGCTTTTAGTAAAATCCTTATCTTCTATTTCAGCTTCAATCTTTTTATTTTTATAATTTATAGTTTCTATTAAAGTTTCTCTAATCATAGCTGCAATAGCCATTCTTGTATTTGGCATTTTATTTTTTCCTGCATATACTCTTTTAGGATTTTCTCCAAAGGCAACCTTAATGGCTAAAGGTTCCTTTACTATCATATCATCTATACATATTCCCTCTGTCTTAACAGCTACAAATTGGCCACCAATTACATTAGCACTTCCTGGTCCTATGGCTACTGTTGTAACTCCTGCCTTTCTTGCTACTGAAAAGGCACCATCAAAGGGATTTATTCCATCTATAGCTCTTAACTGTGGTGTTATTGGATTACTAACCTCATTTATTGAATTTCCAGCGCCATTATTTCCTTCTTCATGAATTCCTAAATGACTATGTGCCTCTATAAATCCTGGAAAAACCATAAGCCCTTTAGCATCTATTATTTCTTCTTCTTCAAACTCCCCTAAATCTTCTCCAATCTTTTCTATTTTTCCTTCTTTAATTAAAATATCACCTTTTTCATAGACTATTCCATCTTCACAGGTAAATATCTTACCATTTTTAATTAACATTTTCTTATCCCCTTTTTTATTTATATATTTT
Organism: Clostridium sp. TJA032; assembly: GCF_058310275.1. Classification (NCBI taxonomy): domain Bacteria; kingdom Bacillati; phylum Bacillota; class Clostridia; order Eubacteriales; family Clostridiaceae; genus Clostridium; species Clostridium sp. TJA032. The sequence continues at coordinate 1,280,706 of NZ_JBZEFB010000001.1, forward strand.
AAATATACAAATTATATTTAATAAATTTCTATATTTAATTATATCACTAATAAAAAAATCCTTCTTATTTTAATATTAAAATAAGAAGGATTCTTCTCTTACATTTCATTTAACATCCAAACAAAGAAATTTAAAACCCCTGCAAAAGAAACCCATAATATGTATGGGACCATAAGAAGTGCTGATATTTTATCAAACTTTAAAAATTTAATTGTGCATATTATTATTAATATAAGTAGAATAACTAATTCTATAAAGGCTAATCCATATAATTTAAAATAAAAGAATATAATGCTCCAAGCAAAATTTAACACAAGTTGTATAGCATAAATATAAAGTGCACCTTTTGTGTTTTCTCCTCTTTTACCTATTAAAAATATTCTATAAGCTGCTATAGCCATTAATACATATAAAATAGTCCAGACTATTGGAAAAACTATACCAGGTGGACTAAACCAAGGTTTATTTAAGTTTTGATAAATAAAGATACTATCCTTTATAATCATACCTATAATATATCCACCACCTAAAGTAATTAACAAGCTTATTATTAAATCTCCTAAATTAAACTCCTTATTTACCTTAAATATATTCATATAAATCACCTCCAAGGTAATTATATGTTTCCTCAAATAGATATATTATATGTATATATCTGAAAATTCAATCTCTGCTTTTTCTTTTAAATTATAATAATTTCTACTGAAAACTTGTCCTATTCTATCTGTTTCCTTAAAAACATCTACATCATAAAAATAAAGCTTAAATCTATTTTTATTTCCCTTACTTATTTCAACCTTTAAATCTCCCCCTTGCATTTTCATAAAAGCTTTACTTATATAAAGGCCAAGTCCACTTCCTTCTTGTGTTCTATTTAAAGCCTTATTACTTTTTGTAAATTTATCAAAAATATACTTTTGTTCATCATAACTTATGGAAACCCCATCATTTTCTATCATTATTACTAAGTCTTTCCCGTCAAAATATATTTTCACATATATATTTCCACCAAAGTTACCATACTTTACAGAATTAGATAATAAATTTAATATTATTCTTTCTAAAAACTCCATATCAAGAGCTATAAATAATTCTTCAAAATCTGGGTCAAAAACAAAATTTATATTTTTTTTACTTATATACTCTGATGCAGCCTCTAATATATCTTCCACCACTTCAACTACATTTAAAACCATAAAATTACTTTCAAAATGTCCTTCTGAAATTTTATTTGCATCAATAAAATTATTTATAGTTCTAATTAATCTTAAGCAATTTTGTTTTATAACTAAATTATTTCTTTCTATAGAATTTAAATTTTTCCTTTCTATATTTATGTTATTTAGTTGAAGGGCTGAATTTATAACATTTATAGGTGTTCTTATTTCATGAGATATATTTGTAAAAAACTCTCCCTTTATATTCTCCTCTTCTAATTTGTTTTTTAAATACTTATTTAATCTAGAAGCATTATTTTTCTTAGTTATATCATTTATAATTATTATCTTGTAATTATCTCCAAAGGGAATCTTATAAAATTCACCATTAGAATACCCACCCTTTACATTTTTAAAGATTATTTCTTTATAATAATCTAAGTTTACTCTTTCCTTTAAGTAAACTTGTTTTTCTAATATTTTTTCATATAAAACCTCCATATTTTCAAAAAGTATGGATTCTTTATTTTTAACTTCTAAAAATTCTAAAGCTTCATTATTTAAATAAAATAATTTTTCATCCTTAGATATAAAAATATAATCTCCTATATTAGATATTATATTATTAAAAAGTAATTCTTCTCTATTTAAAAGCTTTTCTAAGGCTCTAAGTTCCTCAATTTTCTTTTGTAAATACTTTTTATTTTTTTTAAACTCATTTCTTTTTAATATCATAATTCTATTTATTTTATTAAAACTTTTATTTAAAGAAAATCTTATTATTCCCTCTGCTAAAATATAATAAGCTGATAAATCAAGAATCTGAGATAAAAATCCACCTGGCATATTAGACCTTGTTAAATTATGAAGGTTATTTAAAAAAATAATATTTCCAACAGATAAAATTATTATATATATTATTAAATAATAAAAAAATTTATCAGAATTATTTTCTCCATCAGAAATAATTAAAAGAAATAATACAACAAAAAGTATAATAAGAAATATATATATATAACTATTTAAGCAAATATATCTAATAAACCCTTTCATAAGCTCTACATTACTTATAATTGTAAGGTAAAATAAATTAAAAACTATATTTATTACTAATAATATTTTGTTTACCTTTAAAAAGGTATAATTTCTTTTTTTTCCTAAAATAGTAGTAAAAATAACAAGGTATTGAAAGACCAAAACCACAAGTTTATAAGCTATTATTTTATCTACAACATAAAGTTCTAAAAATACAAAGGATGAAAACATCTCTGGTATTATAAGCCAAAATATACCTAAGTTAATATAAGATATTAAACTCTTTTCCTTATCAACATTACTACTTACCCCTATTAATAAAGCTGCTCCTAACATTATTACTGAAGACAAGTCTAAAAATTTATAAAACATAAGATACTTCTTATCTTTTATATAAATTAATACAGACACTATTATTAAAAAATATATAATCCTTAGTATATAATATTGCAATTTAGGATTTTCATATTTTACTTTATATTCCACAACTTTTCTCCCTATTAAACTCTAATCTTATATTAGTTCCTGCATCTTTTATAGAACTTATGCTTATTGAACCATTTTGTAATTCAACTAAATTTTTAACAATATAAAGTCCTATCCCTGTACTTTTGTTTTTTTCACCAACTTCATTTCCCTTACTGTATCTTAAGAAGGCTCTTTCTAAAAAATCTTTGTCCATTCCTTCTCCTGTATCTGTAAAACTAATAATAACCCTCTTTTTTTTCGCCTTAATTTCTACTCCAATTCCTCCTTCTTTTGTGTGCTTAATAGAGTTAGAAATTAAATTTAATATTATTCTTTGTATAAATTCTTGATCACACTTTATATATACTTCTTCTTCATTAGTATCAAAAATATAAGTTAAATTTTTCTCTTTTATATAATCTGATAAACTACCTATAGAATCCTCAATTAAAGTTACTATATTATATATTTTAAGGTTTGGTTTTAAATAATTGTAATCTATCTTTGATGAATCTATTAGGTTATTAGCAAGTCTTAATAAAGTCATGCAATTTTCCTTGTTTACCTGATTATAATAATCAACCTTGTTTATATATTCTTCACTATAAAATTTCTCTTGAACTTGCACAGAAGAATAAATAACATTTATAGGTGTTTTTAGGTCATGAGAAATACTAGATAAAAAATCATTTTTTATTTGTTCTGATAAAGTCTTTTGACTTAAATTATATTTTATTTTTTCAGAGTACTTAAATTCCGTAATATTTTTCATAGATATTATTAAGTAGTTATTTGATTTTAATAATATATCTAGTTCCCAAAAAATTTCTGCTCCTAAAATTTCTAAATAAGCTTCCCCTTTATTTTTACTTAAAAGTTCTTCCTTATTTTCAACATTTATAATTTTAAATAAATTCTTATTTACTATATCCTTTTTACTTTTTAAGTTTAACTCATACAAAAAACGCTCATTTACATTTAAAATCCTATGATTATAATCATTCAAAATAACTATAGCCATAGGAGCATTATTTAAAAAATCTTTGAAATAAAGCTCATTTTCCTTTAACTTCTTTTTAAATTCCTTAAACTCTCTATTACTCTCCTCAATTTTTCTACTTAATCCCTTTAATTTCTTATTTTTATCTATTATATCCTCATGTAAAGTTTCATAAGGCTTTATAATTAACATCTCAGAAATCCATAAATAAATTATTAAGTATATTCCTATTTTCAATAAATCTCCTAACAAAACAAAGGATTTTAAACCCATATTATAAGCTAAAAAATCTAATATAACTAAAGATAAATTTATTATTACAAAGGCCTTCAAATAATTAAAAAACTTATTTTCAAAAATTTTAAAGCTTTTCAAGGAATATAAAACAACTAAAAGAAGGCTTGCAGAAAATATCCAAAAAATATTTATCTTAAAAAAGAATACGCTAGTTAAGGAAATTAAAGATAATATAAACACTATTACCTTAGTTTTTAAATCTATATTCTTTACATAAGAGACCATAATAAAACAATAAATACTTTCTAAAATTGTACAAAATGCTACAGACCTTAAACTTAAAGCTTCTAAGATATCCTTTTCCTCTAAAAAAGATATTAAATAAACTAAAGTATCAAATTTAAATATAGCAACTAAAAGAAGATAAATACTTATTAACTTAAAAATCTTCTTATTAGAAAACTTAAATACTGTAGTTGCAATAAAAGTTATGGTAAATATTAATATGGTTTCAATAGTTGTAGATAAGTAAATAGCTGTACTTGGCTTAAAAAAATATATTGTATATAAACTAATTGTAATAAACACTAAAATATTTAGTGAATTTTGCATTTTACTAAACTTTAAATACATATAATCCTTTTCTATGCACTCCACAAACTATTCCCCCTTAGCACACCTATATAACTATACATTATCATAAAAATAAGAAAAATTTATATAACTTTTTGTAAATTTTTGTATATAAAGAAAGAAAAAAACATAGATATTGTTTTAAACAATATCTATGCTTTCTAAAAATTCTTTAAACCTTTTGCTATTTATAACTTCAACTAATTCTTTATCTTTATATATGTATTTTTTAAATTCTGGATAAAACTCTAAAGCTTTAATTAAATCATCTATAGCATTATTTAAGTTATCTTCTAAAAGTGCTCTAAAACAACTTCTGTTATAATACAAAAAATGATTTTCAGGATTAAATTTTATTCCTAAAGATAATACTTCTATTCCTTTTTTTAAATTATTTTCTTCTTTATATATTACAGCTAAATTTAAATAAGAAAAGGCATATCCTAAATTCTTTTTAATTGCTTTTTCATAATATTTTTTTGCTTTATCAAATAAATTTAATTTTTTATATATAACTCCCATATTAAAAAGTGCTAAATAATGTTCTTTATCAATCTCAAGGGCTTTAGAAAACATTCTATAAGCTTCTTTTAACATGTTTTTTTCTTCATATATTGACCCTAAATTTGTATAGGCCCAAAAATCATCCTTACAAATTTCTATAGTCTTTTTATAATAGGTTATAGCTCCTTCTTTATCTCCAATATTATCTAAAGCATTAGCTAAAAAAAAGAAAGCTCTATCATAAAAAGGATTTATATCAATAGCTTTTTTATAAAGTTCAATTGCCTTTAAATAATCTCCTTTTTCATCATAAATAACTGCTAAACCATAATAAGCCCTAACCTCAAAACTATTTATCTTTAAAGCTTCCTTATATTTTTCTATAGCATTTAGACTATCTCCAAGTTCATCTAACATTAAAGCTATGCTTATAGTTAAATCAATATCCTTTTCATTTTCTAAAAGCTCCTCTGCTCTTAAATAATAGTTTAAAGCCTTTATTAAATTACCTTCATCATGGGCTTTATCTCCACTACGTATATAATTATCTATAATTCTATAGTCATTTTTCATAATTTCTCCTATTTTATTATAAAATTTATTAACTTAAAGAAAGGAAAAAGGAGGTATCAAATTTTGACACTCTCCTAAAACACTTTAATTAATTATATACATCTTTTAAATATTTTTCAACATCCAAGAAATAGTATCATCCATAACTTCTTCCTTGTTTTTTTCATTTAACATTTCATGTCTTCCGTCTTTGTATATTTTATATTGAACATTTTCAACACCATACTCTTCTAATTTTTTCTTTAAGTTTGGTATTCCCTTTCCAAAATGTCCTACAGGGTCTTTATCTCCTCCAAAAATATAAATAGGCATGTCCTTTCTTATCCTCTTTAAATTTTCTGGTTTATGTATGCTCTTTATTCCCTTTAATAAATCATGATAAAATGAAGCAGAACAAATAAACCCACATCTTTCATCTTCTATATATTTATCAACTTCTTTTTCTACACTACAAATCCAATCGTATTCTGTTCTATTTGGTTTAAAATGCTTATTAAAATCACCAAAAATAAGTTTGTCCATAAGCTTACTTTTATGCTTTCTTCCCTTTAGTAAAATCTCCATTTCAGCTACAGCTTCTCCTAAAGGCACTAGTTTATCTGGCTCACCATTTGTTCCACATAAAACTAAAACATCAATTAGTTCATTATATTCTTCAACTAACTTTTGACTTACAAAAGAACCCATACTATGTCCAAAAAGTATTATTTTATGTCCTAAATATTTTCTTTTTGATTCTTCTATTAAGGTTACAGCATCATCAATCATCCATTGAAAGCCATCCCCTTCTCCTTGATATCCTAAAGATTCTATATCCTTTGCCGTAAATCCATGTCCTCTATGGTCATGAGCAAAAACTAAAAATCCTGCATTAACAAGCTTTTCTGCAAATTCATCATAACGCAGGGAATGTTCTGCCATACCATGAAGTATGTGAACTACTGCTTTAAAATCTTTTCCATTACTCCATTTATATCCTTGTAATTCTAATCCTTCTTTATCTTTAAATTTAAAAGTCTCTCTCAAATTAATCAACTCCTTTTAAACTAAATAGTATAAAATCTTTCTTACTTAATAAGATACTACTTAATTTAAAATCTTTAAAGAAAATTTTTATATTTTATTCTTCAAAAAAATTTTTATCCTTAGCATAAGATAAAAATTCTTTTAACCAAAGGTTACTTCTTTCTTTATCTACAGAGTCTAAATACTCAAAAAAATAGCTTAACTGTCCTCTTTTAAATAAGCCCTTAAAAAGATGTCTTGGAAAATCCACCTTTTTTTTATAATTATTTTTAGGGTCAATTATTTTTATTTTATTGTTCTTTTGAATATATATATCCTTACATCTTATATCTATTCTCTTAAAATTTAATTTTTCAAACTCTAAAATCATTAAATATAACTCTTTACAAAGTTCTTCATTTAAAGAGTTTTCCTTTAAATACTTGTCTAACCTAATTCCTAATACACATTCTCTTACAATATATCCTCTCTTACATTCATAAACCTTTGGAAAAAATCTTGAACTTCCTACTCTTTTTAAAATGCTGCTTTCATCTTCCCAAACACTTATTCTTCGAAAAATTTTTATAGCCTTATTATTTTTAAGAAGAAAAACAATACCATTATGACCTTCTCCTAAAATTTTAGCTTCTTTTAAAGCTTTTTCTAAATCTTTATCTATTTCCTTTAAGCTATAATCAAAATTCTTACTCATTGTACCCCTTTTCACCTATAAAAAGTATTAATACTATATTATACAAAGTATAAATTAAAAAATGACTAAATTTAAACTTTATAAATTAAAGAAAAAAGTAAGATTAGTCTATCTAATCTTACTTTTAAGTATTATTAATTTTAATTTTCACCTTTATATTTTTGAAAAGCTAATAAGGCATTTAAATTATCAAAGGAATATACAGTTTTCGAATTTTCATCACCAAATCCACCATAGAAAATACTTTTTTCATTTTTTATCTGATAATACTTTAATTTTTCTATAGCCTTATTAAATAATTCTTCATCACCAATTTTATTAGCTATTAAAGCAACATAAGAATATATAGAAGGAGATTCAACTTTTGAGGTAGCTTCCCCTGTTTTATCATTATAAGTAGCTACTAAGAAGCCATCCTCTTTAAACCTATTTCTTATCCAATTAATAGATTCTTCCTCATTTTCTCCTGCTTCTATTCTATTTAAAATAACTATTGTAGATAATAAAAGGTCAATATTTTCTTCTTCATCATATTTTTGTGTTTCTTGAAGAAATACCTTTTTATATAATGGAAGCTCTTTAGAAATTTTTCCTTTTTCTATTAAAGTATTAGACTTATCATAAATAACTTTCCATTTATCATCTGCTTGACTTAAAAGCTTCATAGTTGGTAAATCTAAATAACAAAGAGTTGTTGTATTACCCTTTCCAGAAACATCTATGTAATCTACTAAAGTATCATTTTCAATTGCATGTTTTAATAATGAGTTAGCAATATTTATAGCATAAAATTTATAGTAAAACTTATCCCACCTATTATATGCTAAAAGTAAAGCCTTTATTATTCTAAGTTCATCTATAGTAGCTGAAGAATCTGAATTTTCATCACCTTCTTTTCTCCAACTAATAAGACCATTTTTAAGCCTCATATTTTTTACTATTTCAAATTGTTCATCAAAAAGCTCCTTGTTATTAGCATTTACTGCATATAACATCATAAGCCCCTCTGATTCTGATAAAACTGAATGCCCCTTAGTTATATCCCCTTCTGAGGTATTATTTATGTAATTTGTATAAATTCCATATCCTTTTTTACTTAAATCTTTTTCAATAAAATTTAAAAGTATCTTTTCTTCCTTAGGATTAAAATTATCTTCCCAATTTACTTCCATATTAATGGGCTTTATATATTCCATATTAAAAAGCAAAAAGCCTATTAGAATAACTAAAATTCCCCCTAAGATAATAAGCAATTTTTTCAAAAAATCTCCCCCTATAATTTATCCCTAGTTAATTAAAACACATAGGCCACTTATTTATAAAGTGACCTATATATATTATAATATACATTTACTTTTTTTACATACTTATCCGTTTCCTTAAAAGGTATATAGGTAAGCTTTTTTCCATCATCAGAATGTTCATTGCTATTTAACCATTCCTGAACTCTTCCTCTTCCAGCATTATAAGCTGCAATTACTAAATCCCAATCATTAAATTCCTTATGAAGATTATTTAAATACCAACAGCCAAACTTAATATTAATCTCTGGCTCTAATAATAAGTCAGTATTAAAATTTACTATTCCCTGTTTTTCAGCTATCCACTTTCCTGTAGAGGTTGTAATTTGCATAAGGCCCCTTGCATCCTTGTTAGACTTAGCATCAACTTCAAAGTTGCTTTCAGCTTTTATAACTGCCATAACGAAATAAGGATCTAAATCATATTCCTTGCTATACTTTTCCACATAATTCATATATTTTAAGGGAAATATAACGTTTTTTAATACATACCTACTACCTAAAAACAGTAAACATATGGCTAAAACAACTATAACTAGCCTTATTATTTTCTTCATGTTTCGCTCCTACTGATATAAATTAAAAAATTCTAACAAATCGTCTACCTGTTCCTTAGTCTTAATTAAATTAGAACTATTGTCAATTATTATGTTAGCATAATTCTTTTTTCTTTCAAGACTTAATTGAGAATTTATTCTATTTATAGCTTCCCCTTTACTAAGCTTATCTCTAAATTCCATTCTCTGTATTTGACTGCTTTTATCAACCCAAACAAGAATCATGATATCCATATCCTTATGCATATCATTTTCTATTAATGTAGCTCCATCTATAACTATAAGCTTTGTATTTATTTTTTCATACTCTTTAATTTTATCTTCTATTTCTTTTTTTATATAAGGCATTATTATTTCCTCATACTTTACTCTCTCTTTAGGAAATCTAAATATATGATTTCCAAACTCTCTTCTTCTAAAGTCCCCCCTCCAATCAAAAAAATGACCTCCAAAGGTTGCTCTAACTCTTAAAAGTATATCGGGATATTTCTCTAAAACTTCTCTTGCAATAACATCTGCATCTATGACTTCAATGCCAGATTCCTTTATCATGGAAGAAATAGTGCTCTTTCCAGAGCATATTCCTCCTGTAAGGCCTACCTTAATCATAAAAAATCCCCCTTTACTTTAAATTGTACCAATTATCTCCAACATTCACATCTACTTCTAAAGGCACACTTAATTTTATTGTATTTTCCATTTCTTCTTTAAGAATATTTTTTACAATTTCTAACTCTCCTTCAGAAACATTTATTATAAGTTCATCATGAACCTGTAATATTAACTTACTTTTTAAATTTAAGTCTTCTAACTTATTATATACATTTACCATAGCAAGTTTTATTATATCTGCAGCAGTACCTTGAATTGGTGCATTCATTGCAAGCCTTTCTCCTAGAGATTTTACTATTTTATTTGAAGCATTAATCTCTGGTATATATCTTCTTCTATTTAACATAGTTAAAACATATCCCTTTGTTTTAGCTTCATCAATAACCTTAGCTATATATTCCTTTATTTTTGGATATCTTTCAAAATATATATCCATATATTCTTTAGCTTCTTTTCTTGAAATATTTAAATCTTGAGAAAGACTAAAATCTCCTATACCATAAACTATACCAAAGTTTACTGCCTTAGCCCTACTTCTCATTAAAGGAGTTACCTCATCAACTGGAACCTTAAAAACCTCTGAAGCTGTTTTGGTGTGTATATCTGAATGATGATTAAAAGCATTTATCATATTTTCATCCTTAGCCATGTGAGCTAAAACTCTAAGTTCTATTTGTGAATAGTCTGCTGATATTAACAAATCGCCCTTATTTTTAGGTATAAAAACCTTTCTTATTTCTCTTCCCATTTCATACTTTATAGGTATATTTTGAAGATTAGGTTCTGTTGATGAAAGCCTTCCCGTTGTAGTTACAGTTTGATTAAAGGTTGAATGTATAGAACCATCTGTATCTATAACAGACTTTAATCCTTCAACATAAGTTGAATATATTTTTGAAAGTTGTCTAAAATATGTTATTTTCTCTATTATAGGGTGTTTATCCTTAAGTTTTTCTAAGACTTCTGCATTAGTTGAATATCCTGTTTTTGTTTTCTTTATAACAGGTAAATCTAATTTTTCAAATAATATTTTTCCTAACTGCTTTGGAGAATTTATGTTAAATTCTTCTTCTGAAAGGTCAAATATTTCTTTTTGAGTTTCTTCTAACTCTTTCTTAAACTTTACAGATAAATTATCTAATATCTCTTTATTTACCTTAAATCCTATTGATTCCATAGAAGATAGCACTTTTTCTAAAGGAAGTTCCATACTATACATAAGCTTTTCCATTTTTTCTTCTTCTATTTTTTTCTTTAATATTAAGGTTAAATCCTTCATAAAAGATATTCCAACTAAGTCTTCTTCTCCCTCTTTTACCTTTGGGAATTTTGAAAGATAATCATTTATTAAGGATAATAGAGTATATTCTCCCTTTGATGAATCTATTAAATAAGCAGCTATTTCACAATCAAAGGATAGTGCTTTAAAGTCTATTTCTAATTTCTTTAAAGCTGTTATAGCATTTTTTACGCTATATCCATTTTTTAATATAGTTTCATCCTCAAAAAACTTCTTAAATAAATTAATATTTTCCTCTTCATTAATTAATTCTTTAAAGTTAATTAGATAGTTTTCTCCATTATAATTAATAAATATTTCCTTAATCTCTATAGTAGAATACTTTTCTTTATTTAAATATGAAAAGGTAATATATACCTCATTTTTTATACTTTTAAGTAACTTTTCTAATTCTTCATTGTTTTCTACTTTTTTTACTTCAATATTTATTTCAGGCTCTTTTTCTTCTCCCTCTGATAATCTATCTAATACAGATTTCATTTGAAGCTTTGTAAATAAAGCCTTTAATTTATCCTTATTATAATCCTCTCTTGATTTTATCTCATCTAAATCAAATTCTATAGGTACCTCTGTCATTATAGTTGCTAACTTTTTAGAAAATATAGCTTGATTACTATATTCAGTTAAGTTTTCTTTTAATTTTTTACCACTTATATTATCTATATTTTCTAAAACCTTCTCTACAGAACCATACTCTTTTATTAATTTAAAGGCTGTTTTCTCTCCAACTCCAGGAACTCCTGGTATATTATCTGATTTATCTCCCATAAGCCCTTTAACATCTATAAATTGAGTAGGAGTTACACCATACTCCTCAACCATTCTGTCATAATTATATACTTCTATTTCAGAAACACCTTTTTTAGTTATGCAAACATTTATATTTTTAGATGCTAATTGAAGTGCATCCTTATCTCCAGTCATAATATAGACTTCTATTCCTTCACTTTCAGCAAATTTAGCTAAACTTCCAATAATATCATCAGCTTCAAAGCCATCTAGTTCATAAGTTGTTATTGAAAATAGCTTTAACATTTCCTTGACAATTGGAAATTGTTCAGCTAACTCAGGAGGCATTTTCTTTCTTCCAGCCTTATAGTCCTCATACTCTAAATGTCTAAAGGTCGGTGCTTTTTTATCAAAAGTACAAACTATGTAATCAGGTTTTATATCTTCTCTCATTTTAAAAAGCATATTTGTAAAACCGTATATAGCATTTGTATGAATTCCTTCACTATTACTAAGCAAAGGCACAGCATAAAAGGCTCTATTTAAAAGACTGTTTCCGTCTAATATTAATAATCTTTTCATTCTAATCCTCCAATATTTTATTCTATTACTATCTCTTTTAATGATTTTTCCCATTAGTTCTAATAATATTAACACATTTTAGAAAATACTTAAATCTAATTCCTCTGATAAATCTTTCATAACATGTGTACCTGCTATACTATTACCCTTATCATCTAAGGAAGGTCCAAAAATCCCTATTCCCATTCTTCTTGGTACTGCAGCCATTATGCCTCCACCAACACCACTTTTTGCTGGAATTCCTATATGCACAGCAAACTTACCAGAATCATCGTACATTCCACAAGTAACCATTATTGTTTTTATAATTCTACATATCTCTCTAGATATTACTCTCTCGCCATTCCAAGGAAGTACTCCATCATTTGCAAGCATTGCTCCAAACCTAGCTAAATCTTTAGCATTAACCTCTAAGGAACATTGTTTAAAATATAAATCTAATATATCATCTATATTTCCTTCTATAACGCCATTACTTTTCATAAAATATGCTAAGGCTCTATTTCTATCTCCTGTTTCCTTTTCAGATAAATAAACCTCTTTATTTAATTGAATATCCTCATTGCCAGTTACTTTTCTAGTAAATTCTAAAATTCTTTCAAATTTTTCTTCTTCGCTATCTCCTTCAATTAATGAGGTAGTTAAGATTGCTCCTGAGTTTACCATAGGATTAAAGGGTTTTTTAGATGGCTTTCTCTCTAAGCTTACTATACTATTAAAACTATCTCCTGTTGGTTCAACGCCTACTCTTGAAAAAACTCTATCTTTACCATTATCTAATATGGCAAGCATTAAAGTTATTACTTTAGATATACTTTGAATAGTAAACTTTTTATCATAATCTCCTGCTCCAACTTCTTTTCCATCAAGAGTAACTATATATATACCTAAATCTTCCTTATTTGCTTTTTCTAATTCTGGTATGTAAGATGCCAGTTTTCCATGTTCAACATATTGTTTATTGTTCTCTATTAAACTCTCAAGAAAATTTTTCACTTTTTACTCGCTCCTTAGTTTAATTTTTATTAAATTTATTAATACTTAACATATAAACATTATAACATTTTCAAAGAATTATTATAAATATTTAAATTCCTTTTAATATCATCATTCTTTTTAATATATAAAACTTATAAGATTTGGACAAATATTTATAAAAATATCCATAAAATATATTAAAAGACTTTGGAGATTTTTTATGAATTTAAATGATTTAAAAAAACTAAATACTTTAATTTCATATTTAAACACTCTATCTCTTAAGGATTTTAATAAAAATTTTAATTTTTTAGGAGAAGGTATTTCAAGAAAGGTATTTTCTTTAAATAAAAACTTAGTTATAAAGGTTGCTAAAAACCATGATGGCTTACATCAAAACTTTGTTGAATCTTATGTATTTAAAAACTCCCCTTATAAATTTAAAAGATACTTATGTCCTGTTTTATTTTATAATAAAAATTTTATAATCATGCCAAAAGCTGAAGTTATTCCAAATCTATATAAAAGTCCTTTTGTTGATATAAAAAATTTTAGAGAGGAAAGCTCCTTTTTAGAAGATATATATACTCTTTCAGAAATTTTTTTCTTATACAAAGAAGACTTATATGTTCAAAGCTCTTGGGGACTTATAAATGATATTTATTATTTAATAGATTATGGATGCACTTCTTTTAATGGAGATACTTATTATGATGAAATTATGAAAAAGGAAGGTTTGTTATAAAATAATATTTTAATCAATTGTTTTATAAATGTAAGTGCATTATAATAATGGTAAGAATTTGTAAAGAAAGGATGGATATTATGAATAAATTTGAAAATATGTTAGAAAATTATGCCAAGTTAGCTACAAACATTGGAGTAAATGTTCAAAAAGGGCAAACTCTTGTTATATCATCTCCTGTAGAATGTGTTGATTTCACAAGAATGCTTGTTAAAGCTGCTTATGAAAAAGGTGCAAAAGAGGTTGTTGTTCAATGGAGTGATGAAATCTGCGGAAAACTTAAATATGAATACTCTCCTTTAGAAGTTTTTGAAAACTTTCCAGAATGGATGAAAGAATCAAGACTTAGCTATGCTAAAGAAGGTGCTTGTTTCTTAACAATTTCTGCCTCTGACCCTGAACTGTTAAAAGACATAGACCCTAATAAAATATTAGCTTTTAGAAAATCTTCAAGTAAAGCCTTAGAAGAATTTAGAGAAATGCTAATGAGCAATAAAAACTCTTGGTCAATAGTTTCTATACCAACTAAAGCTTGGGCTAAAAAAGTTTTTCCAGAGCTATCTGAAGAAGAATCTGTAGGAAAACTATGGAACGAAATTTTCAAAATTGTTAGAGTAGATACTAAAGACCCTATTGAAGCTTGGAATAAACATACAGAAAACTTAAAATATCATATGAATTATTTAAATGAAAAAAATTTAAAATCATTACATTATGAAAATTCTCTTGGAACAGATTTAACAATAGAATTACCTAAAGGTCATATTTGGGCTGGTGGTTCTGAATACACTCAATCTGGAATTGAATTTATAGCTAATATTCCTACTGAAGAAGTCTTTTCTATGCCTTATAAATATGGAGTAAATGGAAAGGTTGTAAGTTCAAAACCTTTAAATTATGGTGGAAATTTAATTGATAATTTTTCTCTTACTTTTAAAGAGGGTAAAGTAATTGATTTTTCAGCAGAAAAAGGATATGATACACTAAAAAACCTTTTAGATACAGATGAAGGTGCTAAATATTTAGGAGAAGTAGCTCTTGTTCCTTATAATTCTCCTATATCAAATTCAGGAATAATATTCTATAACACTTTATATGATGAAAATGCCTCCTGTCATTTAGCTCTTGGAAAAGCCTATTCTTCCTGTATAAAAGATGGAGAAAAAATGAGTAGTGAAGAACTTGAAAAAGCTGGTGCTAACAACTCTTTAACTCATGTAGATTTTATGATAGGAACAAAGGATTTAAAAATAACAGGCTTAACTGAAGATAATATTGAAGTTCCTATATTTAAGGAAGGTAACTGGGCTTTTTAATTCTTTTCTTATATTAAAATATAAATAGGAGATAACTTAAAATAAGTTATCTCCTATTTTTTTATTTATACAGTTTTAGCAGAATCAAAATATACTCTATGAAGTTTATTTCCATCTATTATAGTTGCAAAACCATTAGAATACATTTGTAAGAACTCGCCTTCATATTTAAATTCTTTTCCATTCTTAATGTCTTTAACAACTTTTTCTTCCTTATCTAAAACATAGATTTCTCCATCTTTTCCTATATATATATCATCCATATCTATGTTCTTATCTAAAGGCATCTTATTCCAAGAATCAATAGGATTTTCTACATCTCCATAAACAATCTTGAAAACTTTTCTGTCCTTTATTTCTCCAAAGTATATATTACCTTCTTCATCAATACCTAAAAGTCTAACCTTAAAGGAAGGATTAATTCCTAGCTTCTTATTAGGTTGAGTTAAGTATATTCCTGTTCCTCTTTCACTATCATAAACTAATCTATCAGCTCTTGGCATAATTTCTATATCACCTAATAAATTAGTTGTTAAATCAACATCTGTTACATCATCATTATTATCTATTCTCTTAACTATAGATTCTTTTGTTTCTTCATTAGTGAATTTAATATAAATAACACCTGTTTTAGTTGAAACTGTTATCTCTGTTACCTTATAAGAAGAACTTATGTTGCCAACTTCAACTTTCTTAGTTTTATTTGTGTCAACATCAACAGAGTATAGCATTACTGTATTCTTTTTATTGTTATAAGGAATATCTGTAGTTACAAGTAATCTATTTCTATCCTTAAGCCATGTGTAATAAGATGCTTTTTCTCCATCAAGTTCTACATTAGTTTCACTATCATCTAAAGTATTAAGTATCTTAAGTTCCCCACTATCATTTAAATAAGCTAAATATTCTCCATCATAGGATACTTTTTCATCTCTCATATATAAAGGTAATTTAACATCTTTATTTTCTTTTTTATATTGACTAGCTATGTCTATTGCTTTTACATTAACATTAGAATTTAGCCTAAAGTAAAATTTATCAAAGACAAACAAAACTAAGCACTGTAAAACTATAGACAGTAATCCCCATTTTAAAAATCGCTTTAGGTTCTTCATAAAACTCTCCTCTTTTTACTTTACTATTACAGCTGAAGGTATAGATCTCTCTCCTACGTTAGATGCTGGATTGTTTATAACTTTTCCATTTAAATACATTGTAGTTGATTTACCTCCATCTAAGTTTATTGCAGTAACTACATTACAAGTATTTAATAATATCTCTTGTAACTCCTTTAAGGTTGCTCCTCCACTTGTTAAACTTCTACCATCGACAACTAACATTACTATAGCTCCATCAGCTCTTTGTCCTATAGCAGTTCTTGGGGCAACTCCCCATCCACCATCACCTTTCATAGGTGTAAGTTCTCCATCTTTAACAAGTACAGGTCCAAAGCTTACAGCTTCCTTAACATCTAAAGCTTTAAGGTCATCGTAAGAATACATTCCTGCAATCATTTTACCTTCTTTAGTTATTCCAACTAATTCTATTTTTTCATTATCAGCAACATCTTTATATATTAATTTACCCTCTGATATAATTATTCCAGCTGGTAAACCTCCATTTCCTGTCCATTGAGCTGTACTAGATTTATCTGTAAAAGCTCCTCCATTTATAGCAGCTACAGCATTATATTCTTTTGCAATCTCAGAAGTGGTTTGTCCTTCTTTGCCTAAGTACTTAGAAACTCCTATCTCTACCCTAGTTGGGTCTTTTATAACTATGTAATATCCATTATATTTAAAATTCTCAAAAGAATATAATTCTATACTATTATCATGTTTAGTTGGTAATTTTACATTTGTATTTGTAGTTTTATGATTTACATTTTCGTTTGTATCTGTTTCATCAATATTTGAATTTAATATTTTATTAATTTTTTCATCTGATAAAAATGTAGTGGCCATCCATTGATGACTTAAACTAGTCATAGCGGCTCCTACGTAAGTCCTCTTAGCATTTTGGAACGGTCCATATAAAAGTATAAAAGGTGCTGTAATAGCTGTAAATATGATTTCAAAGGCAATAAATAAAGCTAATGTCTTCCATTTCCTTTTACTTCTCCTCTTTTTTTTACTATCTCTCCCCATTTTTCCTCCTCGATGTAAAATAATTTAGTTTAATAAAAAATCCATACCAACAAATTCATAAGTTAAATTCAAATTTTAAAATATCATTTATCTATTATACATTATTTTTAATACAATATTATGACAAAGTTATATTTTATTTATAAAATTTATATATTTTTTTAATTATATGAGCTATTTTTAAATTCTTTTCATATTAAAGAGGTTTATAGATTAAATTTTCTTTCATCATATCCTAAAAAAAGAACTAAAAATATAACCTTTACAATCTCAAAGATTTTTTTCATTAGTTTAATCTCCTTTAATATTACATTTATCTTTTGTATTTTCTTCTTATAAATTAATAAATTTCTAAATTAACAATTCATTTCAATTTATATTCTTACTTTATTATGTATATCCAATAAAATTAAATTAATACTGTAATATTAAAGGCAATAAGGAAATAATACACAGGTATAATTTTTTATAAAATAAAAAACACTTAGGTCTTTTAACCTAGTGTTTTAAAGTACGAGATAAGTCTATAAGCCGAGTTCTGTATTTGACAATCATCTATCTAGGCCTATTGTTGCCAATAGGCTCAAGCGACACACCCGAGGACGGAGCGGGCAACCCCTGTAATGTCCTCCTATTTGGTCTTGCTCCAGATGGGGTTTACATAGCAATATAGTCACCTATAAACTGGTGAGCTCTTACCTCACCTTTCCACCCTTACCTAAAAACTCTAGGCGGTTTATTTCTGTTGCACTATCCTTAGAGTCACCTCCACTGGACGTTATCCAGCATCCTGCCCTATGGAGCTCGGACTTTCCTCTCCTAGTTCTAAGACTAGCAGCGATTGTCTGGCTTACTCGCAAGATTAATATTAACACATATAATAGATTTTTTCAAATTATTTTTTCACCACTTACTACAAATTACAAATATAGCTAAAATTCCTATAAATAAAATAGCTAATGGAATACCTATTTGACTTATAATAAGAAAAGTTAATATACTTCCTATAGTTCCCCATTTAAAGGCTTTTCTAAAATAACAATTATTAAAAGAATATCTTTTATATATATTTTTTCTAAAATTTCTTCTTAATCTATTAAAATCTCTTTTTAAATCCTTAAAGCAGTCTTTATGAAAATTATCTCTAAAGTTTGACCACATAAATAATGTCTCCTAAAATCTTTATATAACATTATATGAAAAAAACCTTGTTTCTTCCATAAAACAAGGTTTTTAATAAAAATTTATAAATTTATTTTAAGCTGTTCTTTAATCCCCTACACCAAAATCTGTATTTTCAAATAAAACCTCTATAGTTTCATTATCCTTTAAAAAAGAATATTCTTTTTCAAACCATTTGATAAGTTCTTCATCTCTTTTAAAAGAGGTTGTATTTTCAGTCCAGATATTAACAGTTCCATATTCAAAATTCTTTAAAAGTATATCCATATCTTTTTTTATCATATCTTTAGTCTGACCTTTTATTCCAACCATAAGACATATTGATTTAAAATACTTTTTAACCTCATCTACACTATTAAATCTAGCATTCTTATTTAAAACCGTATTCCTAAAATAATCATCAAAGGTTTCAATGCCAGTTTTAAATATTATAGGAACACCAAAGTATTCTTCAATCTCCTTTAATCTATTTCTATAACACCAATGAGCTTCAAAAAAAAGTTTTTTAATATTTTTACTCTCTATAATTTTCTTTATTTCCTCTAAGGTTTCCTTTGGAATTTCAAATACACTTCCTGAATTTATTACTTCTAAAACTCCATAAACTCCCTTTACATTGCTAAGTACCTCTTTATTTAAGTTAACTATCTCATAAGTATTTTTTGAATTATCTTCTATATAATCACAAAAAGCACATTTTCCCCATAGGCAAGGAAAAGATTTTAAAAGAACTATCTCTCTTTTATTTTTATTATCTATAATATTATATCTATCCAAGTTTTTTCATCTCCAATTAAGCATTTTGTAATTTTATCAAAATATTTTTAGGTAATCTTTTTACAACCTGTAACATTAATAAAACTGCAACTAATTTATCGCAATAATCTGTTAAAAACTGTGTTATAAAAGCACTTAAAACAGGATTTACACCTAAATTATTTAAAATTATTATTAAATAACTAGACCCTGAAGAAGTTAATCCCCCAAAAATATATGCAGTTAAAATTGCTCCTATAAGGCTTACAAATAGGGTCATTATAAAAACACTAACAAATACTTTCTTTCCCTTCATAAAACCTTTTTTATAGAAATATCCTGCAAAAAAACCAGTAAATATTTGAACTGGTGCAAAATATAAAGAATATATGTCAAAGGTTATCCCACTAACTAAGCTTCCTAAAACTCCTGTAACCATACCATAAACAGGACCTAAAACAAAGCCAACCATTATTGTCCCTATAGAATCTAAATATATAGGAAGCCTTAAATTTAAAGCTATAAAAGCTCCAATCATATTTAAAGCTATTCCAATACCCATAATTGTTAATTTTAAGCTCTTTGAATTTCTCATAAATAAATACCTCCTAAATACCGTATTTAGGATTATTTATTATATTTTCAATATCTTCTTTATGATTTTTAAATATCTTATTTAAAAAACTAATCATAAACTCTTTGCTATTAACTTTATCTAAAACAAATACATTTTTTCTTTTTTTATAAAAATTTGCTACATCAACAACACTTTGCCCAATTGATATATCTTCACAGGCTATATCTACATAAGCTTTAAAACCACTACAAATATTTTTATTTAAAAAATATTCCACAGCTAAAGGGTCATTTATAACACAACCAAGAGTTCTTTCTTGTTCCCAATGAAAATCAACATAAAACCTAGTAATATCATATATAAAATTACCAATTTCATCCTTAAATTGATGTATCATTTCTCTTAAATTTGGTGTTAGGACTATTTCTCTTGTAACATCTAGAGAAACCATAGTAAATTCCCCTTCAAACTCTTTTAAAAACTCCCTAGCTCCATGAGGATCTACCCAATAATTAAATTCAGCTACAGGAGAGCAATTTCCATGACTTTTATAAGCTCCTCCCATAGATACTATTTCACTAACTTTATGAAAGGTTTTTTTATCTTTTTTTATTGCTCTAAATAAATTTGTTAAAGGTCCAAGTGCAATAATACTAACCTCTTCCTCCTGCTTTAAAGTATTTAGTATAAAATCAACTGCATTTTCTCTAATATAAGAAAGAGGTACTTCTTCTAAAAAAGTTTCTCCTAAGCCATCTTCACCATGAGTATCTTGTGCAGTTATAAGTTTTCTTTTAAAGGGTTTACTTTCTCCTAAATAAACTGGAATATCTAATCTTCCTAAAAGTTTAAGAACCTTTAAGGCATTTTTAGCTCCTTGAAAGCTTTCAACATTTCCTGATACTGTAGTTATCCCTAAAACCTCAATATCCTTTGACTTTAATGCAAGAATAATGGCTAAAGCATCATCTATTCCTGGGTCGCAATCAATAATTACCTTTCTTTTATTCATTTTTTGTTTCCTCCCTTTGATTTAAATTAACCAAAAGGAACTGCAATTATTTTTAAATAAAAACCTATTAAAAATAATAAAAACTATATTACAGGCATACTAAAGAGTATAACTATCCTATAATACAGTTACAGCCCTTAGTTTTTTATAGAGGGATGGTTACGAACCTCTACCAATACAAGCTTGGATTTTATAAAATTTTAGGTATGGTAAAAATGCATACCATACCTATTATATAATAAAAGAATATAAATTCAAATATTACTAAAATATAATACTTAATATTTATCTTATTAATACTATTAAATTTTATATAAATTCAAAAGGGTCTTTAGATTTTTTTGAAATAACAAATTCTACATCTTCCCCTAACTTTTCTTTAACTTTCTCACTAACCTTAATTAATACAGGCCATTCTGACTTAAAATGTCCTATATCTAAAATATTTAATCCCATTTCTTTATAATCTGAAACAAAATGATATGTTGTATCTCCAGTTATTATTAATTCTGCTCCAAGCTTTCTTGCCTCTTCAAAGAAATCTTGTCCACTCCCATTTATAATAGCAATTCTTTTTACAGAATTATTTAAATCTCCTGCATATCTTAAATTTTCAACCCCTAAAGATTTTTTTATAACATTTATTATGTCTAAAATAGTAATTTCCTTATCTAACTCTACAAATCTACCAATACCACATTCAGGATTAAATTGATTTTTGTCCATTACTATTCCTTTATTAAAACCTAAAATTTCAACTAAGGTATCATTTAATCCTCCATTAACTGAATCCCAATTTGTATGAGCTGAATAAAGATTTATATCATTTTTTATTAGGCTTATAATTTTTCTTCCTAAAAGGGTATCTGTTGTTATTGAATTTGGCTTTCTAAATAAAAGAGGGTGATGAGTTAATATAAGATTTGCCTTAAGCTCAATAGCCTCCTTAATAACCTCCTCTGTACAATCTAAAGCTAGTAAAATTTTAGTTATGTTTTTTTCTCTATCCCCAACCATAAGGCCTACATTATCAAAGCCTTCTTTTAAATTAATTGGGGCAATATCCTCTATTATTCTTATAATATCATTTAATTTCATTATATCATCCCCTTAAGTTTTCTTATTTTTTCTTTTAAATAGTCTTTTCTTTTATTAGCAGATTCTGTATCCTCTTTTATAAAGCTTAATATACTTTCATATTTTTTTATTTTTTCTTCAATAAATTCTTTAAATAAAGGATGCTTACTATCTTTTAATAAAGGACTTATTTCATAATCTATTTCATCCTCAAAAATTAGTTTTTCTGAATTTTCATCATACTTAACCTTAAATAATTCATAAAATCTACCTTCATCCTTAATTAAATCTTCTTCTAAAATTTTATAATTATTTTTATATAAAAACTCTCTTAAAACTTCTGGGTTTTGTGCTGGTTGTAATATTATAAAATCATATTTTTTTACTTTATCTAAATCTTCTAATAAAATGTCCCTAGTTAAATTTCCACCCATTCCTGCTAATATAACTCCATCTACTTCTCCTACCTTTAAAGGATTAAGACCTGGGCCTAAGAGACATTTTACCTTGTCTGAAACTCCTTCAAAGTTAACATTAACCTTTGCCTTCTCTATAGGTCCTTTGTTTATATCTGAAGCTATAGCTCTTTTACATAGGCCTTCTTTAACTAAATATATAGGTATATACCCATGGTCTGTACCTATATCTGCTACGCTTTCACATTTATCTACATGTTCTGCAATTTTTTTTAATCTTTTACTTAACTCCATAATATCCCACTTTCTACAAATAATTTACTAGTGTTTGTATTTGTGAAACTAAAAACACCAATGCTATTACTAAAGGTAAATAAATATATCTTTGAGCTAATTTTTTATCATATTTAGCACAAAAATGACTTGCATAATAAATACATATTAGCAAAATCATATTCATTATTCCATAGATAATTTGTCTTACTACAAAGTCCTTTGCACTTCCTATAGTACAAGAGGTTAAATAAGCACTAAAATCAATTGGCATCTTATCAGGCATTTTTCCTAATAAATATAATATAGCTGGTATTAATATAATTCCTAATATTAATATTGATGTTATTATAAAGGGAATATAAAATCTTTTATCTTTTATAATATCTCGTACATTATTTATTTTTATCTTAAAACTTTCTTCCTTTATCCCCTTTAATAATATTAATTTTTTAAAGCTTTCAAATTCCTCTGGAGATATACCATAACTTATATCCTCAGTATGTAAATATATAACCTTTTTACTAGATGTAACAAACATTCTAGCTATGCCAACATTATGAACTACACATCTTCCAAAACAATATTTATGCTTTCCAAATCCTGATAACTTAAATCCATCTATAACTTTATACTGTTCCAAAAAACCATTGATATCTTTAAAGTTTATCCTAAACTTTTTTAAACCTTTAAAGCAATTTATTTCAATAAAGTTTTCGTAAACCTCATAAACTAAGGATAAATCAAGCAAAATGTAATAAATGCATACAATACTATAAATAACTCCTGCTAATATTATAAACTTTTCCTCTAAATAGCCCTTAATTATTTTATCTAATATAACTAATAGCATATTTCCTACAAAAAGATACACTAGAAGTTCAAAAACTCCATGCCCTCTTTTAGCCTTAAATTTTGTCATTTACTACTTCACCTCATTTAAATTATATCATAAAATAAAGCTTTATTCAGAAATTAGCCTTTAGACCTTATTATTTCCCTTAAACTCTATATAAATAACAATTTTTAAGATTAATTCAAAAATTTTATAAAAATATAGAAAAAAAGATTAGCACCTTTATCTAAAGGTGCTAATCTTTTATATGTTAATCTAAATAATCTTTTAATTTTTTACTTCTACTTGGATGTCTTAATTTTCTTAAAGCTTTAGCTTCAATTTGTCTAATTCTCTCTCTAGTAACATTAAACTCTTTTCCAACTTCTTCAAGAGTTCTAGCTCTTCCATCATCTAATCCAAACCTTAGTCTTAATACCTTTTCTTCTCTAGGAGTTAAAGTATCTAAAACATTTATTAGTTGTTCTTTTAACATAGTAAATGCTGCTGCTTCAGCTGGTGCTGGTGCATCATCATCTGGTATAAAATCACCTAAATGTGAATCTTCTTCTTCTCCAATTGGAGTTTCTAAAGAAACTGGCTCTTGAGCTATTTTTAAAATTTCTCTTACCTTATCAACTGGCATATCCATTTGTTTTGATAATTCCTCTGGAAGTGGGTCTCTTCCTAATTCTTGAACTAACTGTCTTTGAATTCTTATAAGCTTATTTATAGTTTCTACCATGTGAACTGGTATTCTTATAGTTCTTGCTTGGTCTGCAATTGCTCTAGTTATTGCCTGTCTTATCCACCATGTAGCATAAGTTGAGAACTTATACCCTTTTCTATAGTCAAACTTTTCAACAGCCTTTATAAGACCTAAGTTACCTTCTTGTATAAGGTCTAAGAATAACATACCTCTACCAACATATCTTTTTGCTATACTTACAACAAGTCTTAAGTTAGCTTCAGCTAATTTTTTCTTAGCATAATTGCTTCCCTCTTCTATTTTCTTTGCAAGCTCTATTTCATCTTCTGATGATAATAGCGGAACTTTACCTATTTCTTTTAGGTACATTCTTACAGGGTCATCTATGGCAATTCCCTCAGGAACAGAAAGGTCTAATTCCTCTTCTTCTTCCTCTTCTTGTTCAATTTCACTAATTACCTCAATTCCCATAGATTCTAGAACTTCATAGATTTTTTCTATTTGTTCTGGATTTAATTCTATTTCATCAAGTTCATCCATAATCTCCTTGTAAGTCAATGAACCACTCTTTTTACCTTTATCTATAAGTCTTTTTACTAAGACCATTTTGTCAACTTTTTCTTTACCTTCACCTTTTTTTGCTTTTGTTGTTTTAGCTTTCATTTTATTACCTCCTTCCGCCATTAAAACTACTTACTCCTTTCTAGTTCTTTTAGTTTATCACTTATTTCTTTAGCTCTTTTAACTAATTCAAGTGATTCTTTAAACCTATTGTTTTGTTCACATTTTTTAATTTCTTTAAGTACAGTAGTCTGTTCTTGTTCTAATTTATACTTTCTAATTAAGTTAATATAATCTTTAACAAGAACTTCTATATTAGAAGAATGATCTAGAATAAGTAAGTCTTTTACTTCTAACCATTCCTTTAAAACTTTTGGATCTTCACACTTAGCTTCTATATGCCTTCCTAAATCATTAAATCCTTCCTCTTCTATGGATTCATTTATTATCTTTTGTAAGGATTTAATAGTAGGAGATATTAAATCATCCTCTTCTAAGTATTTTTTTACTAATGAATGGTTTTCCTCCATGCAAAGAAGCTTTAAAATGCTTCTTTCTCCTTTAACATAAGGAGGCTCTACATATAATTTTGTTCCATAATCTTCCTTATTATTCACTTTTTCATAGTTTTTATTATAGTTTAATGATTTTTTATTTAATAAATCATAAAATGCTTGTTCTTTTATGGATGTTTCTTCTGAAATTTTCTTTATGTAGACATCTTTTTCGATAGGATTTAAATCTGATAATATATTAACAACCCTTTCTGCATATTTTATAAGACCATTATTATCTGAAAAATCTATTCCAATTCTTGCCCTACTTAGCTTATAATCTATAAGTTTCTTAGCAGATTGAATTAATTTTACAAAGGCTTCTTTTCCATTAGCTCTTATAAACTCATCAGGGTCCTTTCCTTTTGGTACAGTTAGTACTCTAACATCTAATCCTGCATTTTGCAATATCTCAAGACCTCTTATAGTAGCCATTTGTCCTGCAATATCTGCATCATAAGATATTATTACTCTGTCTACATATCTTTTTAATAATCTTGCTTGATTGTCAGTTAATGCTGTTCCTAAAGAAGCAACTACATTAGTTATTCCATATTGATGAAGTGAAATACAATCCATATAACCTTCAACAATTATTAAAGTTCTATCCTTTAAACCATGCTTTATTGCAAAATTTAAAGCATATAAATTTGTTCCTTTATGGAAGATTAGGGTTTCAGGAGAGTTTAAGTACTTTGGCTTTGAATCATCTAAAACTCTACCTCCAAATCCAATTACACTTCCCTTATAATCAAAAACAGGAAAAATTACTCTATTTCTAAACCTATCATAAAAAGTTCCTTTTTGACTTTTTATTCCTAAACCCGCTGCTTCAATAGCTTCCTTACTAAATCCCTCTTTTCTAAGATGGTTTATGGTGTTTTGCCATCCTTCCTTAGCGTAACCAAGACCAAAGCTTTTTAATATATTTTCTTTTATACCTCTTTTAAAAAAATATTCCTTTGCTTCTTTATGATTTTGAAGATTAGAAAAGTAATATCTTGCTGCACATTTATTTATGTTATATAAAATCTGCTTTTTTCTTTGAGCTTCACTCTGCTTCCCATCTTCTACAGGTATTATAATGTTCGCTCTTTCTGCTAAATCTTTAACAGCATCTACAAAGTTTAAATTTTTAGTTTTCATAACAAAACTAATTACATTTCCAGCCTCTCCACAGCCAAAACATTTAAATATTTGTTTATCTGGAGACACACTAAAAGACGGACTTTTCTCGCTATGAAAAGGGCAAAGACCTGAAAAATTTCTACCAGCTCTTTTTAGTCTTACCACCTCAGAAACAACATCCACAATATCATTTTGTTCTTTAACTTTTTCTATAATTTCTTCTGAAATTCGCAAGAAATCTACTCACCTTCTTAATATTTTTTGACAATTAATTATTATTCGACATCAATTGATAAAATCCTTCTCAAATTTTAAATATAACTTTTTTTTTATAAATTTTCAAGTGTAAATGTATAATAATTATATTTTAGCAACATTTTGACCTAATTATTCCAAAAATCCTTAGTACATAACAAACTTAGGAATATATATTTTATTAAATTCATTTGTGCAGTAATCATCTGTCATACCCGCAATATAATCTGTAACTCCTCTATGTATTCCTTCTTCCTTGCATATTTCTTTATATAATGTAGGCATTTCATTCCAATTTTTATAATAATATTCTATAACTTTTTCTAGTACAAATTCTGCTTTTTTCCTCTCATTTTCTAAGTATTTCCCTAAATATATATTATCAAACAAAAACTTTCTAAGCTTTACAAAGGCATCTCCTATCTCTTTGCTTAAAGATACCTTTAACTCACCCTTCTCTATATTTGAAAGAGTATTAAAAATACAATCTTTTACTAAGGTATTTATTCTTTCACTTCCTCTTTCTCCTAAAAGATTTATTATATCTTTAGGTAAATCCTCTTCTCTTAAAATTCCTGCTCTAATTGAATCATCTATATCATGATTCACATAAGCTATTTTATCAGCAAATCTAACTACTTGTCCTTCAAATGTTCCTGATACCTTACTAACATTTGAAAATCCACTATGATTTAATATTCCATCTAAAACCTCTTTTGTAAGGTTAAGACCTAAACCACCTTTTTCAATTCTTCTTGCTACTCTAACACTTTGTTCATTATGCTTAAATCCTGTAGGAAGAAATTCATTTAAAACATCTTCTCCTATATGAGCAAAGGCTGCATGACCTAAATCATGTCCTAAGGCAATTGCCTCTATTAAATATTCATTTAAAGATAAAGCAACTCCTATAGTTCTAGCCACTTGAGATACCTCTAAAGTATGAACAAGTCTTGTTCTATAATGGTCTCCATAAGTCCTTATAAAAACTTGAGTTTTTCTCTTTAATCTTCTAAAAGACTTACTGTGAATTATCCTATCTCTATCTACCATAAAACAAGTTCTTATTTCATCTTCTTTCTCAAAACGCTCTCTCCCTAAGGATTCACTTGAGAATTTTGCGACTTTGTTTAACTTAATTCTTTCAAAACTTTCAATATTCTCTCTTATTTTCATAGCATCACCTTATTATATATATTCTATGTGCCTATTTAAAATCCTTTTATATTTTAAGGCTATTTATCCTTGTAAAATTTTATGTTAAAAGCCTCTTTTATAACAAAATAAAAGTATTTCATATTTTAAAGTATAATCTAAAGTTAATTATAATATTCTTATAATAAGTATTTTTTTATTAGGAGGTTAATAATGTCTAAGCATTCTAAGGATTTTGATATTTTTAATACTGTAGAATCATTAGTATTACCTATGTATAATCTAGAAAATTATGCTATAGAAAGGATAAAATTTAAAAATACAGATAAAAATAGAGCAGTTTATAAATTAATAAATAATGAAAATACTTTCTGTTTAAAAAAAGTCTATTATGATGAAGAAAGACTATTATTTATATATTCTGTTATGGAATGGTTTTCTAGAAATGAA
The DNA here is from genome assembly GCF_058310275.1 of Clostridium sp. TJA032. Taxonomy (NCBI): domain Bacteria; kingdom Bacillati; phylum Bacillota; class Clostridia; order Eubacteriales; family Clostridiaceae; genus Clostridium; species Clostridium sp. TJA032. The sequence continues at coordinate 1,309,240 of NZ_JBZEFB010000001.1, forward strand.
ATAAATCTACCTAAATTATTACCTTCTAAGGATTATGGAAGATTTGTAAAAGCTAATGATATGCTCTTTATGCTATCACCTTGGGTTAGTGGAGAAAAATGTGATTTTGATAATGTAAATCATGTATTATTATCTATAGATAATTTAGCTAAAATGCACAACTGTTCTAGAAATTTTAAAGCAATTGAAGGAAGTTTAATTAAAACTGGATTTGATAGTCTCTACATATCCACTCTAAAACATTTTAATAAAATTCTACTATCATTTAACTTAGCTAATAAACTAAAACATAAGGATAAATTTTCTTCTTTATTTTTAGATATTTTTGATGAAAATATTTTTCTTGCAAAAACTTCTCTAGAAATTTCTAATTCCATTATAAATGAAAATTTAAGTAAATCCCTTTGTCATGGTGATTATGTAAACAAAAATATTTTAATAGATGATAATAAAATTTATGTAATAGATTTTGATAAAGCACTTTTAACCTATTCTATGTATGATTTATGTTATTTTATGAGGAGATTATTAAAAAGGTCTAAAATAAACTGGGACATAGAACTTACAAGAAAAATATTAAAAACATATAACTCAATCTCTCCTATTAATGAAGATGATTTTAGATATATATTTGCTTACTTATCTTTCCCACAAAAGTATTGGAGATTATCAAAAGATTATTATAGCAACATAAAAAAATGTAACAAAAAAATTTTTTTAGATTCTTTAAAAGAAGTAGCCCAAAGCACCTCTTATCAAATTAATTTTGTTAAAGAATTTAAAGATTTAGTTAAAAAGGAATTTAAAATTAAAATTTAAAAAAAGGAGTATTCTTTAAAGAATACTCCTTTTAATATTATCTTTTATTTTTTACTTGTGCTTGTGCAGCTGCAAGTCTTGCTAAAGGAACTCTATAAGGTGAACAACTTACATAGTCTAATCCTAAGTTATGGCAGAATTCAACAGAGGAAGGGTCTCCTCCATGTTCTCCACATATACCTAACTTAATATCAGCTCTTGTTTTCTTACCTTTTTCACAAGCAATCTTCATAAGCTCTCCAACACCCTCTTGGTCTAACTTAGCAAATGGGTCTTGCTCATATATTCCTTTTTCATAATAATCTTTTAAGAATTTACCTGCATCATCTCTTGAGAATCCAAATGTCATTTGAGTTAAATCATTTGTTCCAAAAGAGAAGAACTCAGCTTCTTCTGCTATTTTATCAGCTGTTAAAGCAGCTCTTGGAATTTCAATCATTGTTCCTACTTTATATTCTAAAGTAACACCTTTTTCTTCCATTACTGTTTTAGCTGTTTCAACAACTACCTTCTTAACATACTTTAATTCTTTTATATCTCCTATTAAAGGAATCATTATTTCAGGAACTATATTAAAGCCTTTATTTTTCTTAACTTCAATAGCAGCTTCTATAACAGCTCTTGTTTGCATTTCTGCTATTTCAGGGTAAGAAACTGCTAAACGACATCCTCTATGTCCCATCATTGGATTAAATTCATGTAATTCAGCAACTACATTCTTAATTTCCTCTGGACTTACTCCTATTTCTTTAGCTAAAGCCTTTATATCTTCTTCTTCACTTGGTAAGAATTCATGTAGAGGTGGGTCTAAAAATCTTATAGTTGCAGGTCTTTCTTCAAGCGCCTCATAAATTCCTATAAAATCTTCTCTTTGCATTGGTAAAAGCTTATCTAAAGCAATTCTTCTGCTATCTTCATTTTTAGCTAATATCATTTCTCTAACAGCTAAAATTCTATCTTCTGCAAAGAACATATGCTCTGTTCTACATAATCCAATACCCTCAGCACCAAACTCAACAGCTTGCTTAGTATCTCTTGGTGTATCTGAGTTTGTTCTAACCTTTAACTTTCTTATCTCATCAGCCCAAGCCATGAATGTAGCAAAATGACCTGTAATTTCTGGAGATACTGTTTTAACTTTTTCAGCATAAATGTGTCCTGTTGAACCATCTATTGATATATAATCATCAAAAGTTAAAATTTGCCCGTCAACTTCTAAGGTTCTCTTTTCTTCATTTATTTTTAATTCTCCACAACCTGCTACACAACAAGTACCCATACCTCTTGCTACAACTGCTGCATGAGAAGTCATTCCACCTCTAACAGTTAAAATTCCCTCTGCTGCAATCATACCTTCAATATCTTCAGGAGAAGTTTCTAATCTTACTAACACAACCTTTTCACCATTTGCTTTTCTTTCCTTAGCTTCTTCTGCTGTAAAGGCTATTTTACCACAAGCTGCACCTGGTGATGCTGGTAATCCTTTTGCAACAATTTTAGCTTCTTTTAATCCTTCTGATGCAAAAGCTGGGTGAAGTAATGTATCTAATTGTTTAGGCTCAACCTTTAATATAGCCTCTTCCTTAGTTAACATTCCCTCTTCAACTAAATCAACAGCTATTTTTAATGCTGCTTGTGCTGTTCTTTTACCATTTCTTGTTTGAAGGAAGTATAACTTTCCATCCTCTATTGTAAACTCCATATCTTGCATATCTCTATAATGCTTTTCTAAAGTGTTTACTATATCAGTAAATTGTTTGTATATAGTTGGATTTTGAGCTTCTAAGTGGCTTATTGGCTCTGGAGTTCTTATACCTGCAACAACATCCTCACCTTGAGCATTCATTAAATACTCTCCATATAACTCATTATCTCCATTAGCTGGATTTCTTGAAAAAGCAACTCCAGTTCCTGAAGTTTCTCCTTTATTTCCAAACACCATTTCTTGAACATTAACAGCAGTACCCCATTCTCCTGGAATATCATTTAATCTTCTATAAACTATAGCTCTTGGATTATTCCATGATCTAAATACAGCTGTAACAGCTTCTATAAGTTGTTCCTTTGGATTGCTTGGGAAATCTTCTCCTTTTTCTTTTTTATAAAGAGCTTTAAACTTAACTACTAAATCTTTTAAATCTTCTGCAGTTAAATCTGTATCTATTTTATAACCTTTCTCTTCCTTAACCTCATCTAATAAATCTTCAAATAATCTCTTTTCAACACCCATTACAACATCAGCAAACATTTGAATAAATCTTCTATATGAGTCATAAGCAAATCTTGGATTATTTGTTAATTTAGCCATAGCCTCTACTGACTCATCATTTAAACCAAGGTTTAATATTGTATCCATCATACCTGGCATTGAAACCCTTGCACCAGATCTTACTGATACTAGTAATGGATTTTCAAGAGAACCAAACTTTTTACCTGTTATTTTTTCTAGTTCAGCCATTTTATTTTCAATTTCTTCTATTATTCCTTCAGAAATCTTTTTACCATCTTCATAATATTTATTACATGCTTCAGTTGTTACTGTAAATCCTTGTGGAACTGGTATTCCTAACATAGTCATTTCAGATAAGTTAGCACCTTTTCCACCTAATAAATTTTTCATACTAGCATTACCTTCATTAAAAAGATAAACATACTGCTTTTTTTTCATCTCAATACTCCTCCGTTCAATACTATAGTTGAAATTTATATACTAACAGAGTATTAACCCCGATAGCTACCCATTTAATCTTTCTTTTTTTAACTATAATTTAATTTTCTCCAAGCTTAACAAAGAGCTTTGTTATGTTAGTCTTAGAGATTTTTCCTATGATTTCTAACCTCTCTTTTCCCTCATTATCTTCAATTCTTTTTACAACTGGTACGGAGTCTATTTCATGTTCTATTATTTTTTTTGCTACGTCAAAAGCACAATCTTCTTCTACAGCACATACTATATTAGGCATTCTTGTCATTATAACACCAACAGGAACTTTATAGATGTCTGTTCCCCCTATAGCAACCTTTAAAAAGTCTTTTCTTGAAACAGCTCCCGTTAGAACTCCTCCATTCTCTACAAACATAGTCCCAACATCATTTAAAAAAAGATGTACTATAGCATCATGAAGCATAGTTTCTTCACAAACTGTAACCGGTTTAGACATTATGTCTTTAACCTTTATATTTTTTATTTTTTCATAGATAAAACTATTAGAAGGCTTATCAGAATATACATACCCAACCTTAGGCCTTGCATCTAATACCCCTATCATAGTAAGTATAGCAAGGTCTGGTCTTAAGGCTGCTCTTGTAACCCCTAACTTTCCTGCTAAAGCCTCTGAAGTTATTGGTTGACCTTCTTTCACAAGTTTAACTATTTCTTCCTGCCTTGGTGTTAATTTCAATTTGAATGCTCCTTCCTTAAATAAACTAGGAACAAAAAGGAATTTTTATATATTAATTGTAACACAACCTAAATCTTTTTAGTATAGCAAATTTTCTGAAAAATCATTCAAATCTGATAATTATCATTTAAAATCACGCGTTTTTTCCTCTTTATTCCATATTCCTATATTTTACATCTACTCTTATTCAACTTCATCAAATTTTACTGTATATGTAAAACTTGTTTCATTATCTAATTTATTGTGTCTGTGAAATTTATTTATTTTATTTTCACAAACCTTCCCTTTTTCTCTCTTTTCTTTCATACCATTTGCTACACTAAATGCCTTATCTTTTAAATTAGATGCCTTGTCTTTAATATCATAAGCTGCATCTTTAACTAATTTATTTATAACCTCAACGCTTCCATCTGATTTAGTTATTTCAATTGTAATTTTAGTTGCAATTGCAGCAACAAAACCTAAGGCTAAGACACTTGGAAATGCAATAGCAATTGCTCCTGCTGCAATCCCTGCATTAACAGGAATATCAGCTAAAACCTTATCTCCTTTAAGTATTCTTATTCTAGACACATTTCCCTTATTTATTAATTCTTTTATAAATTTTTTTATTTCTTCAAAACTCTCTGCTTTTTCTTCATTGAAAGCTTCTTCATTAATTTTACTTTCTTCTTCTCTTTTTTTCTCAATATATATTAATGCATTAACTACATCTCCATCACAAGCTTCTAAAGCTTCTTTAGCCTCTGCATATGTTGCATAAGTTCTATCTATTACTTGGTCTACTTTTTCTAATGTTATTTCACTCATTTAAATCACTCCTTTATAAATTTTAACATTTCTAAACTTTTAGGTTTTCTTGAATAAACTGAAGATATTATAAAGCTAGTTACTTTATAAACCTCATCCATAATCTCCCTTGATAAAGTTAATCTATAAACCTTATCTAAAGGAGTATTATTTAAAAATCTTAAGGCATTATAAGTTGCTTTATTTATGTAAAGCCCATGTTCTTTTTTACAATTATTACATACTCCTCCAAAATACCTTAAACTAATATAGTTTGAAACGCTTAATTTACTTTTACAAAACACACAATTATCAAATCTTAATCCATACCCAGTGTATTTTAATAATTTAAGCTCAAAAGCTCTTATTAACAATTCATAACTTATAGCCTCCGTATTTAATAAGTAAAGACAAGTTACAAATTCCTTATATAAATTAAAATTTTCTTCTTCATCCTGTAGTGATATATCAATAAGCTCACATAAGTAAGATGCATAAGTAAGCTTTTCTAGGTCAGTTAAAGATGTCTGAAAGGAAGTTCTTATTTTCCCTTCAGATAACCTATATAAACCCTTTCCCTTGAATAATAAATAATCACCATAGCACAAAGGGTGCGTTAATGAAAAGAGTTTATTTTTACTTTTCTTTGCACCCTTAGCTATAGCTGTTATCTTACCCATTTTCTCGGTAAAAATCCAAAGCAATTTATCATTCTCTTTATAATCTTGAGCCTTAATGATAACTCCACCACTTTCTATAAGTGCCAGAAGCTATCCCTCCTACTTTAATTTTTTATAACCTAATTCTTTTAATAAAGAGGTATTATCTCTCCACTCTTTTCTAACTTTTACCCATATTTTTATATTTACTTTTGCTCTTAAAAATCTTTCTAACTCATATCTAGCTGTAGAACCTATTTTTTTAAGCGTTTGACCATTTTTCCCAATTATTATTCCTTTATGAGATGCCTTTTCACATATTAAGTCTACTTCTATATTATATTTTCCACTATCATCTTGCTTCATTTGTATAACATCTACAGCAATTCCATGTGGAACTTCTTGGCTTAAATTTTTAAGTGCCTTTTCTCTAACTATCTCAGCTACAACAAATCTCTCTTGAACATCTGTTATCATATCATCTGGATAATACTTAGGCCCTTCTGGTAAGTATTTAATCATAAGGTCTAAAAGCTTATCTGTATTTTTTCCCTTCATAGCTGATATTGGAATCATTTCCGCAAAATCATATTCTTTTGAAAATAATTCTAAAGTTTTAGCAACTTTCTCTGGAGTACTCTCATCAACTTTATTTAATACAAATATAACAGGAGCTTTTTGATTTTTAAGTTGCTCTATTATAAATTTATCTCCTCTTCCTACTTCATCACAAGGATTGCTTAAAAATAAAACTAAGTCTACATCCTTTATTGAATCAGTAGCACTATTTACCATATACTCTCCTAATTTATGCTTAGGTTTATGTATCCCTGGAGTATCTACAAAAATCATTTGATAATTTTCTCCAGTTAATATAGTTTGAATATTATTTCTTGTTGTTTGAGGTTTATTAGAAACAATTGAAAGTTTCTCTCCCATTAATAAGTTTGTTAATGTTGACTTACCTACATTTGGTCTACCTACAATTGTTATAAATCCTGATTTAAACATATTTCCTCCTACTTTTCTAAATCTTCCTTTGTGAAAGATCCAGGTAAAATTTCTCCTAATGTTGTCTCTATATAATCATCTTCATTTTTTACTATGAATATTTTTATATCTTTATTTTCTGCAAACTCCACCATTACCTGTCTACATATTCCACATGGATATGTATGTGAATTTAAATCTCCTACTAAAGCTATAGCTTTTAAAACTCTAGCCCCCTCTGAAACTCCTTTAAATATAGCGGTTCTTTCTGCACAATTTGTTGCTCCAAAGGATGCATTTTCAACATTACATCCTGTATATATATTTCCATCCTCAAATAAAGCTGCTGCTCCCACCTTAAAGTTTGAATATGGACAATATGCTAAGTTTCTTGCCTCTAAAGCTTTTTTTATAAGTTCCTTTTTCATAATAATTCATCCTCCATCCTAAAATTTAAAAACCCAAAATTTATCAACTAAATATTTTAAAAATTAAAATTGTTATAAGCGTTCCTAATATGGCTCCTGCAATAACTTCCCAGGTGCTATGCACCTCTGAATCAACTCTACTTTGTGCAGTAATTATTGCCATTAAATAACTTAATATGATTATGATATGAGAGTTACTTATAAGAGATATAGCAGTAGCTATTGAAAAAGCTAAAGCACTATGTCCTGAAGGCATTCCACCCTTTAAAGGCGTTCCTCCTCCAAAATAAGCCTTTGCGGCAATTACCACTATGCAAACTATAGCAAGAACAATAAATATTATATAAGGTTCTGTTTCTTTTACTCTATCCATAATTCTAAAAGTAACATTTGTAAGGTCATCCCAAAATATAATATACCCTACTAAAACAGCATTTATAGCAGTTATAAGAACTGCTCCAGCTGCTGTATTTTTTGCAACTTTAGCTAAAGGATGATAATAATTTGTAGTTAAATCTATAGCACTCTCTATGGCAGTATTAAGTAATTCAGCTGCGATTACCATAGTAATTGTTATTGCTAATAGTATAAACTCTACTTTGCTTATATCATATACAAAGCAAGCAGATAATATAACTAGAGCTACTATAAAATGTATCCTCATATTTCTTTGAGTTCTTAAGGCATATATTATACCATCAATTGCATAATTAAAGCTATCTATAAGTTTTCTTACCTTCATATTCCTCTCCTATTACCCTTTTCTCATATCTTAGCTTTCCCTTGTTATATTTAATTTTCCAAGTAACTCCTCTTCTCTTTTTCTCATTCTACTCTTTTCTTCCTCTTCCATGTGGTCATATCCTAAAAGATGTAAAACCGAGTGAGTTACTAAATAACAAGCTTCTCTTTCGAAAGAGTGATTAAATTCTATACTTTGTTCCTTTGTTCTTTCTAAAGATAGAACTATATCACCTAAAATTAGTTCATCTCCATCAAAATAAGATTTATCAAATTCTTTTTCTAAATAAACATCTTTATAAACCTTATCCTTTGGATAATCTATCATAGGGAAAGATAAAACATCTGTTGCTTTATCTATTCCCCTAGTTTCTTTATTAATTTCTTTAATTTCTTCATTATCTACAAAAACTAAAGAAACCTCACACTTTTCCTTTACTTCTTCTTCTTTAAGCACAAAAGAAATAACTTCTTCTAATTTACTCTTTAATTCTTCTGTAACTTCAAATTTACTTTGTCTATTATCTATAAAAATCATTTACTTTTTCTCCTTTTTATTATCATCAGGGTACTCTATTCTTTCATGATATATTCCATTTAAGGCTTTTAAAAAGCATTTTTTTATTTTACTTATATCTCTTAGTGTAAGATCACAATTATCTAATTGTCCTGAGGATAATTTATCATCAATAATCTTATTGACCATATTTTCAATTTTTTCTTCTGTTGGTTCATTAATAGACCTTACTGCAGCTTCTGTTGAATCTGCTAACATAACAATTCCTTGCTCCTTACTCATAGGTTTTGGTCCTGGATATTTAAAATCCTCCTCCTTAACCTCCTCTGGATTTTCAGAATTATTTTTTACAGTTAAATAAAAATACTTAACTAAGGTTTCTCCGTGATGAGTAACTATAAAATCATGTATAGTTTTTGGTAAATTATATTCTTTTGCAAGTTCTGAACCTTCTTTAACATGAGCTATTATTATTTTGCTACTTATCTCTGGTTTTAATTTATCATGAGGGTTCTTCTTCCCAAATTGATTTTCTCTAAAGAAATAAGGCTTTTTAGTCTTTCCTATGTCATGATAATATGCACCTATTCTAGCTAAAAGTGGATTTCCTCCAACCTTTTCAGTAGCAAGCTCTGCTAAATTAGCAACTAATATGCTATGATGATAAGTTCCTGGTGCTTCCATTAACAATTTCTTTAATAATGGATTATTAGGATTAGATAATTCTAATAATTTAGCATTAGTAACTATATCAAAAGTAGATTCAAAAAATGGTAAAACTCCAATAGTAAGTATACCAGATAAAATAGCCCCTCCAGCTGCAAAAGTACTATCTGCAAGAATTTCCATAAAGTTATTTGTAGTTAAAGTACCTACACTAAAGGTTAAAATAGCACTTAAAACAGCTACTGTTATTGAAGAATATAATATATCATTTCTCTGTTGCATTTTTCTAAGTAATGTTCCACCTAAAACAACATTTAAAACTGCAAGAATTATTATATTAGGATTAAATCCTACAGCTCCTCCTATTAATATTACATTTAACATACTAAAAACTAGCGATATTTTGTAATTTAAAAGAAGAGTTAAAAGCATAGGCATACATGCTAAAGGTATTATGTAGTTTGACATCATACCAAATAATCTAGCAAGTATTACAGGAAAAACATTTAATATACTTATCATTACAATCTTAGAAAAATCTTTATTTATATCCTTATAATATTTGTGTATATATCCATACTGTAAATACATAACTATTATTACTAAAATCCCTAAAGTTATATAAAGATAAAATGAAGAAGCTGAATCACTTAAAAGTCCTAAGGTTCCTAAAAGTTCTAACTGATGTTCTGTAACTGGTTCTCCTTCACTTACAACTATTTGATTTTTCTTTATCATAACTGGTGGAATTTGTTTTAAAGTCTCTTTTACTAACTCATCAGTCTTTTCTTTATCATAGAAAAAGTTAGGCTCTATAACACTTACAAAATTTAAGGCAATTGTTTTTTCAAGGTCATCTAAATTACTAGAGGATATAAAATCTGTATATTGCTTTCTAGCATCTTTTAAATCCTGCTCACTACCTTCTTCAATTGGTGTTTCATAAGCCCTATTTAGCCCTTCTATACATGTATTTTCTATCTTTTTAATATCTTGTTCATTCATTGAAGCAAGCTTTGCTGCTTGTATTTCTGTTATTTTAAAAGGCATCCTTGGTATAAGTTTTGCCTTTTCTTCCTCTGGTTTATCTTGAGATAAAACTTTTTCAACTGATGAAAAATAATCTTTAATCTTTTCTTCACTTTGCTTTTGTACATCTGTCCTCAAGGAATATTGCTTATCAACCTTTTCCTCAGCTTCCTTTTTTCTAGCTTCGGTTGCAGACTCATCAATTATTTCCCTATGCGCCTTAATATCTGCCTTTGGTATATCCCCTACTTTTAAATCATATTTTCTAGTTATAATACCAGTCATTAAGGTGCAATATAAAACAATAAAGGTTATGATGTATAGAATTATTTTTCTATAATCTTTAAACAAGCCTAATATCCTTTTCTTAAAATTCCCCATAATTACTCATCTTCTCCTCCTTAGGATTAACTTTTCTTAGTAACCTAAAGCTATATTTTGCTCAACTACAAAAAGAACCTTTAATTTTATTTTACCATTACCTAAATCTTCTGTTGTTATTATGTTATCAACAACCTTAGCTTCCTTACTTATTTCTTTGCTTATTGATTTTTTCATAAGTTCTACTGACTTATTTATTAATTCATCCTTATTTTTTCCTATATCCTTTTCTTTTTTTTCATAGTATAAATTTTTCTTAATAAACTTTCCTGTACTTTCTATTTTATCATACTTATTAAATTCTTTAGTAGCCTTTTTTAGATAAATTTTCTTCCCTAATATTTCTAAGTAAATTTCACTATCTACTAAACCTGTCCTTTCATAAACTTTTCCTGAAACTTGCATTTCAATACTCTTTTCATAAAAGGTGTTAGCTTTAACTACTCCTTCTGCCTTGACTTCATATTCTTCTCCTTCTATACCTTGTCTTGGCTCTATTAAAACATCTCCTTTTTTAACTATATCTCCCTCCTTTACTAAAGCAGTACCTGAAGTTGTGTATATTTTTTTTATTTCTCCATCCTTTGAAGCTATTATATTTTTAAACTCTTTATTTTCATCTTCTCTTATTTTAGGACTTATCTTCTCCTCTAGTTTTATTTTTAAAGTTCCTCCTTCAATCCTTGCATTAACCCACATTATGTCTCCATGAGAGTTTTCTAATTTCTTCTCAAGTGCATAAACATCTAAAGAACTTTTTTTAATTCCTGGTTTCAAGTTTAAATCTTTTAACATATATCTTATTTCTGAAGGAGCTATATTCTTTTTTGTTTCAATATCAATTCTCCATATAAATGAAGAATAGAAATATAATCCTAGTAAAAAAACTGTAGCCCCTAAAGATTTTTTAGCTTTTGATAAAAAAAACACTATACCTCTTGAAGATACTATTTTAATTTTTCCATTTAATCTTTTAACATAGCTTTTAACCTTTCCATAATCAGAGTATTCTATAGTTAAGCAAACAGTTACTATATCTATCTTTCTTACATTTTCAACTCTTATACCCTTTTTCCATAAAAGGTTTAAAAGTTTATTTACATCAAAGGTTTTAATTTCAACTCTAATATAACCTCTTTTTAAAAAATCTAAGTTCATATTATTCCTCCTCAAAGGTTAAGTTTTTAAGCTGTCCTGTTAAAGCTATAGTTTCAGTTCCTATAAAACTAATTCCAAGATTCAATCCCTTAATTATTATATTTCCTAAGTTAGTGTTTATCTTTATTTCATCTTCCTTAAAAACTTCTATTCCCTTATGATTTTCAATTATTATTTCACTTTTTCCATATACAATAATCTTTGGCTCCCCATTTAATATTTCCTTAGGTAAATCTAATTCCTCTGCAATCTTATTTGTAACTTTCCTTAATTTATTTCCCAAACTTACCCCTCCTAATTAAAATATTTTCATACTAAATCTATGAAAATTTATATTTTTTTATTCTTATATAAAAATTCAATAAACATAAAAAGGCATATGTATAGGAATTTTGCCTATACACATGCCTTTTTATAAAAAAATAAAAGAGAGTTCTACTGAACTCTCTTACTTATTTAAATATTCTTTAACTAATTGACTTACAAGTTTACCATCAGCTCTACCAACTGTTTGCGGTCTAACCTTTGACATAACTTTTCCCATGTCCTTCATGCTATTTGCGCCCACTTCTTCAGCTGCTTGCTTTATGATATCTTTTATTTCTTCTTCACTTAACTGCTGAGGAAGGTAATTTAACAAGATTTCAATCTCATTGTTGTTCTGATCTACTAAATCCTGTCTATTTCCCTTTTCGAATTCAAGCGCAGCTTCTCTTCTTTGCTTGATTTCTCTTGCTAATATTTCTATAACCTGTTCATCCTCAAGCTTAACACCGTCAGTCTTTTCGACTAAAAGTATTGCTGACTTTGCAGTGCTTAAAACTCCAGCTTTGAACTTATCCTTAGCTTTTAAAGCCTGCTTCCAGTCCTCTTGAAGTCTTTCTTTAATAGTTGGCATTTGCGTACCTTCTTTCAAAAGAAATTATTCTATAAATTTAAACCAAAAACTATTTGAATTTTCTCTTTCTTGCAGCTTCTGATTTTTTCTTTCTCTTTACGCTTGGCTTTTCGTAGTGTTCTCTTTTTCTTACTTCTGAAAGAACTCCAGCTCTAGCGCATTGTCTCTTAAATCTTCTTAATGCTTGTTCTAATGATTCGTTTTCTTTTACTCTGATTTCTGACATTCTTTATCCCTCCCTCCGCTAGCGTAAATTATTAATGTAATTCACAGCCATGGGCTAAATAACACACGCTATATTATACAACATAGTTTTCTTCAATGTCAAGAAGTTAAATCTAAAATTTAGCCTGGTGGCCAACTTAAATTTCTTCCTCCAAGAACATGAAAATGAATATGACCTACAGTTTGACCCCCTTGTACTCCACAATTGGAAACAACTCTGTATCCATCTTCTGAAATTCCTAACTCTCTTACTATTTTACTAATTGTTTCAAAAATATGTGCAAATACTTCTTTATTTTTTTCATTAACATCATTCAAACTAGCTATGTGTTCTTTAGGAATAACTAAAAAATGTACTGGTGCTTCTGGATTTATATCATAAAAAGCTAATACCTTATCATCTTCATAAATCTTATTACAAGGAATTTCTCCAGCTATTATTTTACAAAAAATACAATCTGACATAATATCACCTCCTAGCCCTTTATAATATATTATAACTCATTTTAATTACAAAAACTTTCTTTTTATAATTCTATTTCACCCTTTGCAACTTCACCTTCAAAGGACTCTATTTTAACATTTAGTATTTTACCTGAAACATTACAGTCTGCCTTAGCATTTACCTTTATATAATTTCTTGTATATCCAGTATAAATTCCACTTCCTAAAGATACTTCCTCTTCAAATAAAACATCTTCAATTTTATTTATATATTTTTCAGCAAAAGCTTTTTCATTAATTTTATTTAACTCAATTAACTTTTTACTTCTTTCATCTTTTTTCTTACCATCAACTTGATTTTCCATATGTTCAGCCTTAGTACCTTTTCTTGGACTATACTTAAATATGTGAGTTTTTGAAAGAGCTATTCTCTTTAAGAAAGTATAAGTTTCTTCAAATTCCTCATCAGTTTCTCCAGGGAACCCAACAATCACATCTGTTGTTATGGAAACATCTTTTATTTTATCTCTTAGAAGATTTACTATATCCTCATATTCTTTTGCAGTATATCTTCTATTCATTCTCTTTAAAGTAGCATCACATCCACTTTGAAGTGATAAGTGGAAATGAGGACATAATTTTTTAAGAGCTAATATTCTCTTTACAACATCCTCTGTAAAGAAAGTAGGGTCTATTGAACCTATTCTAACTCTTTCTATTCCATCAATCTTTTCTATTTCTTCTAATAAATCTACAAGTGTTACTTTTTCATCTAAATCAACACCATAAGATGCAGTATGAATACCAGATAATATTATTTCCTTAAAACCATGAGATGCTAAACTTCTTATTTCATCTAAAACTTTCTTAGGGTCCTTTGAACAAACTGACCCTCTAGTATATGGAATTAGACAATAAGCACAGAATCTATTACATCCATCTTGTATTTTTAAGAAAGCTCTAGTTTTATTATTATATTCTTCAATTTTTAAATCTTCAAAAACTTTATTTTTTAAAACAGCTCCAACTTTAACTTGTTGTTTACCTTCATCTCTAGCTTTATTTACATAATAAACTATTTCACCTTTATTTCTTGAACCTAAAACAACATCTACGCCTTCTATTCCTGAAACTTCTTTAGGTGCTATTTGAGCATAACATCCAACAACAGCTATAATTGATTCTGGATTTTGTCTTCTCGCTCTTCCTATTATCTGTCTTGACTTTTTATCTCCCATATTAGTTACGCTACAAGTATTAATAACATAAACATCTGCTATTTCATTAAAATCAACAACTTCATAGCCTTCTCTAACAAATTTTTCAGTCATCGCTTCTGATTCATATGTATTAACTCTACAACCTAGTGTAGCAAATGCAACTTTCATTTAAATATTTCCTCCTAAATCACCAAGCTCATACTGAATAAGAGAAACACAGGTAAATCCTGCTGTTTCTGTTCTTAAAATTCTTGGTCCTAAAGTTACAATATGAGCTCCTTTTTCTTTTAGGGCTTCTATTTCAAAATCTTCAAATCCGCCTTCTGGTCCAATCATTATTCCAACATTTTTTATATTTTTATCACCTATAGAGTTAACCATAGCTCTTATTCCGTATCCTGTAGCATTTTCATAAGGAATAACCATAAGGTCTAATTCATCTATCTTTTCTAAAACCTCTTTAAAATCCATAGGTTCTAAAACCTTTGGTATTACAGTTCTTTTGCTTTGCTTACATGCTTCTAAAGCGATTTTATTTAATCTATCTAATTTTTTAAATTCACCTTTTAACTTAACATCTACTCTATCTGTTATAGTCGGAATTATTTCTAAAACACCAAGTTCTACAGATTTTTGAACTATTAAGTCCATCTTTGCAGCCTTTGGCATCCCTTGAAATAAAGTAATATTTAAATTACTTTCATTATTTATATTAAGCTTTTCTAAGATTTTTATAGAAACCTCTTGCTTATTAACCTCTTCTACCTCACCTAAAAACTCTTCACTTTCAAGATTATTTATAATAACCTTTTCCCCTGGCTTTACCCTTAAAACCTTATAAATATGTTTTACATCTTCTCCTATTATTTTTGCATGAGTATCTGAAAACATATTACTTGGTGTAAAAAACTTATGCATAATTTTATACTCCCTTACTAAATTATTTTAACTTAGCAACAATACAGTTCCATTCTCCATCTTTATTAACTTCAATAACTTCAAAACCTTCTTTTTCTAATTTATCAATGACCATTTGTCTTCTTTCATGTATTATACCTGAAGTTATAAAAATACCATCTTTATTTAATGCTTTTTTAACATCTTCTACTAATATACAGATTATTTCAGCTATAATATTTGCAACAACTATATCAGCTTTTCCTTCTACAACATCTAAAAGATTTCCGTATAATACTTCTATGTTATCAACATTATTAAAAGATATATTTTCTTTAGCTGAGTCTACAGCAACTGGGTCTAAATCAACTCCTATAACCTGTTTTGCACCAAGCTTAGAAGCCACTAAAGCAAGTATTCCTGAACCTGTTCCAATATCAAATACAGTAGTATCTTCTTTAACATATTTATCTAAAGCTTGAACACACATTCTTGTAGTTTCATGGTCTCCAGTACCAAAAGCCATACCTGGGTCTAACTCTATTACCATTTCTTCTTCCCTTGGTTCATACTCTTCCCATATTGGTTTTATAACTATCTTATCTCCAATTTTTATTGGCTTATAATACTTTTTCCAATTGTTAGCCCAGTCTTCTTCAAACATTTTTTCTGCTTCAACTGTTCCTTCGCCAACATCTAATCCTGATGCTTTTAATTCCTTAACTTTTTCCTTAACATAAGCTATTACTTCATCAATATTATCTTCTTCTGAGAAATATCCCTTAACAACAGCAACCTTCCCCTTATGTTCTAATATATTTATATCTGCAAAGTCCCAAGTTAAAGGTCCTTGTTCTCTTCCTAATATATCATTTGGATCCTCTATAGCGACCCCTTTACAATCTAATCCGTAAAATATTCCTGATATAGGTTCTAAGGCCTCACTTTTAGTTATAACTTTAACTTCAATCCAAGTTCCTTCCATTTATGTATCAATCCTTTCTTATGCTACTTTGACTAATAATTTATTTTACACTTTAGTGTATTATCTGTCTAGGTTATAATCCTTATTATATTTATATACTTTGTTAATCTTTTCAAAAATAAATATTTATGTCTATTATCCCATATAAAAAAATTAAAGGCTATAGTCTATTATTGACATAACCTTTAAACTTAATCTTATTTAATATCTATCTTTAATAATTTCTAAAACTTCTTCCTTAGTTAAATTTATAGCCTTCATATTTTTAATAAATGTATCTAAGGAATCATCTAAAAGTTCTTTTCTAATATTTTTTAATATTTCTTCATTAGTTGTTATTGTACTTTGTTTATTTCTTACAGTATCTATAAGCCCCATATTTTCCATATCTCTATAAGCTCTTTGTACTGTATTTGGATTAACCTTTAACATTTCAGCAAGCTCCCTCCTAGAAGGTATCTGCTCTCCTGGTCTTAAACTTTTTCTGACTATTGATTCCTTCACATGTCTTATTATTTGTAGATAAATCGGCTCCCTATCATTTACTTCAAAAAACATTTTTAATTACCACCTATTATTTCAATACTACCTAAATATCCTGTTACTATTTCTCCTATATAAATCGGATTCTTACTAGGTATATCTATAACAGCTATATATCTAGAATTTTTCTGCTCCTTCTCATTATAATCTATAAAATTTATTATAAGCTTATCTTTATCAATTATAAAAGTTCCAATAGAACTAATATTTACTCCTAACCTTTCTAACCTTTCATTTTCTACAATATCCTTATATAAAACAAAATCTTTTTTTTCAGTATCAAATACTATAGCTGATGTTTTATTATTACAAGTTTTAGTTAAATATATTTTACCATAAGCTTTAAAAACATCTCCTATAATATCTCCTTCACCTTCAAAGTTATTAAAGTCTTTTAAAGTCTTTTCATCTACATTATAAACATTAAATTCTCTAGTATCTGAATTTACTTCAACAATAGTACCATCTATATAGTTAACTTCATTAATATCTGTAACAATTCTATTTACTCTATAATAAGCTTTATTTAAATCATGTTTTTCTAAAGAGGCAAACTCATTCTCTACTAAAATAACATTAAAGTCTTCTTTATTTATATTTAATTTATCTCCTAAATTTAAATTTCCTACTAAGTTTAACTCCTTTTCATTTAAAGGAATTTCTCCAAATATAAGACCATTACTACCATTAAATATTATATTTATTTTTCCCTCTTTATAAGAAACCTTATCTATATTACTTGTTTTTATAAACTCCTCTGTTTTAACTTCAAAGAACTCATAAATATTTTCTTTTTTATCCTTAAGTCTAACCTCTAATTTAGGTACAACAGAATCATATTTCACATTAACATTAACCATAACTTCATCATTTTCAAAAAATGTATTATTTGTTGGATATATTCCTCTAAAGAATTTTTTATCTTTTAAAACATCTATTCCATTATAATACCTTTCATTTATGGTATTTAAATTTTTAGTTGATTTAGAGTTAATAACCATATCTTCTTCATATATATCCTTATCTTTAAATAAGACTATCTCAAAATTTCCAAGATTACTTTTATCTCCATAAACAGTTTTAAAATCTATAGAAGAAGAATTAATATAAATATATATTGAAACAACACTTAAAAAAGTGATAAAAAATACAATTGATAAAATTAAAGGAATTCTTTTTTTCATAACTTTCACCTCTCCTATACATGAACCTTTCTTTCAAGTAAATATTTAGAACCAAAAAATCCTATTAAATTATATAAAATAGCTATTATTGTAAACCAAAGAAAAGTTTCAAATCTAAATAAACTTAAATATTGTGGTAAGAAAAGAGAAATTATTAAAAATGAAATTCCAATTATAATACCTAATATACCTCCCTTTATTCCAAAACTTCTTTCTAATAATATAAAAAGAAAAGTTAAAAGTATCATTGCTATGAAAAATAATAATTGAGTTATTATATTAGTAAAACTATTTGGTATAAGTCCATAAAAGATATTTATAGTTTTATTTATTATATCTAAAAATCCTTCCTTAACTATTGCATCATGGGGCACCATAAAATTAAATATAATATAATCTATAACTACTCCTAATAATTGAAAAAATACTAAAGCTAAATAATAAAATGAGGCTGATAAAAACTTATATGAAAGTATATACTTTTTAGGTATAGGCAAAGTTAAAAGAGTATATGCACTTTTATTTTCTCCTTTAAACTCTCCAATCCACAAATACATACAATATAAACAAAAAGAAAGTAATATTAATAAAATTAAAAGCTTACTACTTGCTTGATTAAAAAAATCTCCAAAACTGCCAAAGGGAGAAAATATTTGTATAGCACCTATTCCCTCTGTTTTTTCTAAATATATATTTAAATTTTTATTTAAATTATATATAAAATACAAAATACTAAGTGCCATAATTCCTAAAGAAGAGCCTAAAGTTATTTTTAAATCTCTTAATATTTCTAAATTTAAAAGATAAAATGATTTTTTAAGATTCCCTTTCTTCACTTTCATATACCTCCCTTATTTTTTCTACCATAGAAATTCCCTCTCTTTCTTTTTCCTCTTCAACATAAAACTCACTCTTAACTATTCCATCACTTAAATAAATAACTTTATCAATTATATTTTCAACTTCTTTTAATTCATGAGTTGTAAGTAAAATACATATGTTATCATCTATATATCCTATTAAAGATGCAATAAACTTCTCCCTAGTAAAAATATCTATTCCTGAAAAAGGCTCATCTAAAAGTAAGTACTCTGGATTTCTAGCAAAGCCTAAAATAAGTTTTACCCTTGCAATATTTCCCTTAGAAAGAGTATTTATTTTTAATTCATCCTTTAACTTAAAATCATTTAACATAGAATACGCTTTTTCTTTATCCCATCTTTCATAAATATTTTCCATATACTCAAAGGCATCCTTTATGGTCATATTTCCATAAGTATTTATTACATCTGGAACAAAAGCTAATTTTTCATAAGTTTTATAATTTACCTCCTCTCCATCTAATAAAACTTTCCCAGAATCTTTTTTAACAATATCCATTATTATTTTTAATAAAGTTGACTTTCCTTCTCCATTTAAACCTACTAGAGCTGTTATCTCTCCTTTTCTAGATTTAAAAGAAACATCTTTCAAAACTATTTTTCTTTTAAATTTTTTCTTAACGCATTTTACTTCTAACAAAAAATCACCCCTTAACTATAGTGTATTATTATATTAATACACTAATACTATCTGTAGTGTATCATAATAACTTATTTTTGTAAATAAAATAAAAAAATACTCTAGTTATATATTAACTAGAGTATTTAAAATTTATTATTTTTTCTTTTTAAATTTTGAGAAAAATCCTTCATCTTTCTCTTCTGTGCTATCTATATTTTCCCCAGAAGCTCTCATAAATTCTTTTAAAGCTTCCTCTTGTTCTTTATTTAAGTGTTTTGGAACTTCAACTATCATATGAACATATTGATTTCCTCTTCCACCACCATTAACAAAAGGAACTCCTTTTCCTTTTAATCTAAACTTAGTTCCAGGTTGAGTACCTGCAGGTACTTTATATTTAACATTGCCATCTACTGTAGGCACAGTAATTTCAGCTCCTAAAGCTGCTTTAGCCATACTTATTCTATAGTCATAGTAAATATCAGAACCTTCTCTTCTAAATATCTTAGAAGGTGCTACATTTACTCTTATATATAAATCTCCAGCAGGGCCGTTATTAGCTCCTTGTTCCCCTTGTCCTCTTAATGGTATTATGTTTCCAGTATCTACACCAGCTGGTATCTTAACTGTTATCTTTCTATGCTTCCTAACAGTTCCTTTACCCTTACAATCTGGACATGGTTCTTCAATTATTTTTCCTGTTCCACCACATTGGTCACAAGTTGTTGTAGATACAAAACTTCCTAATGGAGTTTGTCTTTGTACTCTTATTTGTCCTGAACCATTACATTTTGGACAAGTCTTAGGAGAAGTACCAGGCTTAGCTCCTGTTCCATGACAAGTTTCACAGTTTTCTGTTCTAGTAATTGATATTTCTTTTTCACAACCAAAAACAGCTTCTTCAAAAGTTATATTTAAACTATATTCTAAATCAGCACCTCTTTGTGGAGCATTTTTTCTTCTTGAAGAACCTCCACCAAAGCCACCGCCAAAGAAAGATTCAAAAATATCTCCAAAGCCACCCATTTCAGAGAAATCAAAGCCACCAGCGTCAAAACCGCCACCGCCAAAGCCACCACTTCCATCAAAAGCAGCATGACCGAATTGATCATATTTAGCCTTCTTTTCTGGGTCCTTTAAAACATCATAAGCTTCATTTACTTCTTTAAAATTTTCCTCTGCTTCTTTATCTCCAGGATTTCTATCTGGATGATATTTCATAGCCATTTTTCTAAAAGCTCTTTTTATCTCATCATCTGAAGCACCTTTTTTAAGTCCAAGCACTTCATAATAATCTTTTTTAGCCACTATCTTTCACCACCTATAAGTTTACTTATAAAAAGGGAAGACTATCTTGAGCCTTCCCTCTATTGATTACTTTATTATTATATCAAAGCTTTAAGTCTTGTGATAGTTTTAATTATTATTTATCATCTTGAACTTCAAAGTCAGCATCTACAACATTGTCATCATTGTTTCCGTTTGATGCATTAGCTCCACCCATGTTGTTTGGGTCAAAGCCTTGACCTTGTGCTCCACCATTTTGTTGATATAATTTTTCTGATACTTTATAGAATGCTTGAGTTAATTCTTCCATAGCTTTCTTTATAGCTTCTATATCTTCGCCATCTTTAACTTTCTTAACAGCTTCTATTTTAGCTTCTATTTCTGATTTTTCTTCAGCTGAAACTTTATCTCCAAGCTCATTTAAAGTTTTTTCTGTTTGATAAACAGTTTGTTCAGCATTGTTTTTAACTTCTATAGCTTCTTTTCTCTTCTTATCTTCTTCAGCAAATTGTTCAGCTTCTTTTACAGCCTTATCAATTTCAGCATCACTTAAGTTAGTTGAAGCTGTGATTGTTATGTTAGCTTCTTTTCCAGTAGCTTTATCTGTTGCAGAAACTTTAACTATACCATTTGCATCTATATCGAAAGTAACTTCGATTTGAGGGATTCCTCTTGGAGCTGGAGCAATTCCTGATAGAGTAAATCTACCTAAAGTTTTGTTATCAGCAGCCATTTGTCTTTCACCTTGTACTACATGAATTTCAACTGAAGTTTGGTTATCTGCTGCAGTTGAGAATATTTGACTCTTTCTTGCAGGGATAGTTGTATTTCTTTCGATTAATGGAGTTGCAACTCCTCCTAAAGTTTCAATTCCTAATGTTAATGGAGTAACATCTAGTAATAATACGTCTTTAACATCACCAGTTAAAACACCAGCTTGTATTGCAGCACCCATTGCTACACATTCATCTGGGTTAACTCCTTTTGAAGGCTCTTTTCCAGTGAAGTTTTTAACAGCTTCTTGAACTGCAGGTATTCTTGTTGATCCACCAACTAAGATTACTTTATCTATGTCATTTAATGAAACGTTACCTGATTTTAAAGCTTCTTTCATTATGTTTATTGTTCTTTCAACTAAGTCATGAGTTAATTCATTGAATTTAGCTCTTGTTAATGTCATATCTATGTGTTTTGGACCAGTTGCATCAGCAGTTATAAATGGTAAGTTTATTAATGTTTGAGTTGATGATGATAACTCAATTTTAGCTTTTTCTGCTGCTTCTTTTAATCTTTGAAGAGCCATTTTATCTTGTCTTAAATCTATTCCATTTTGAGCTTTAAACTCATCTGCTATATAATCTATAATTCTTTGGTCAAAGTCGTCTCCACCTAATCTAGCATCACCATTTGTTGATACAACTTCGAATACTCCATCACCTAAATCTAAGATAGATACGTCGAAAGTACCACCACCTAGGTCATATACTAAGATTTTGTGTGCATTATCCATTTTATCTAATCCATAAGCTAATGATGCAGCTGTTGGTTCGTTTATTATTCTCTTAACATCTAAACCAGCTATTCTACCAGCATCTTTAGTTGCTTGTCTTTCAGCATCATTGAAGTAAGCTGGAACTGTGATAACAGCTTCTGTTACTTTTTCTCCTAAATATGCTTCAGCATCAGCTTTTAATTTTTGAAGTATCATTGCTGATATTTCTTGTGGTGTATAATCTTTTCCATCTATATTAACTTTGTAGTCAGTTCCCATGTGTCTTTTTATTGACATTATTGTTCTATCTGGGTTTGTAATTGCTTGTCTTTTAGCAACTTGACCTACTAATCTCTCTCCATTTGCTTGGAATGAAACTACTGATGGAGTTGTTCTTGCACCTTCTGAGTTAGTGATAACTACTGGTTCTCCACCTTCCATAACAGCTACACATGAATTTGTTGTTCCTAAATCTATACCTATTATTTTACTCATTGAAAATTCCTCCTCTATAAATATCTATATATAATTTGTCAAATTCTAATTAATTATTTAGTTACAGTTACCATAGAATGTCTTATGACTTTATCCCCTCTTTTATATCCCTTTTGGAATACTTGGGCTACTTCATTTGGTTTTGCTCCTTCTTTTTCTACAACCATCATAGCTTGATGTAATTCTGGGTCAAAACCATTTTCTGTAGATATTTCTTCAACTTGAAGTTTATCTAAAGCATCTTCAAATTGTCTTACTGTCATTTCAACACCTTTTTTAAGGTCCTCAACAGTTCCATCTACATCTAAGGCTCTTTCTAAGTTATCTAAAACTGGAAGCATTTTTACTAAAACATCTTCACAAGCATCAGTATATATTCTTTCTTTTTCTTTATCTGTTCTTTTTCTGTAGTTTTCATACTCTGCAGATATTCTTAATAATCTATCTTTTAAGGCCTCTAATTCATTTTCTAGTTTCTTTGTTTTATTTTTAAACATATTATTTTCTTCCTTTAAAGCCTTTAATTCTTCAAAATCTATAACTTTTTCATCAGCCTTAATATCTTCTGAAACTTCTTCTACCTCTTCATCAATATTAGGATTTTCAGCCTTTGTTTCTTTGTCTAATTCCTCTTTGATATTATCCTTTAACTCTTCGTTAAAATCTTTATCATCCACCATAAAGCAGTTACACCTCTTCTCTTTATTTACTACTTATTTTTTAAGGTTTCATTTAATTCTTTCATAACCTCAGTCATGATTGCTAAAACCTTAGAATAATTTATTCTTCTAGGCCCTATTAAAGCTATTGTACCTAAAGATCTATCTCCTACATGATAACCAGCTGATATAATGGAACATTCCTTAGCCTCTGGGACAAAAATTTCATCTCCTATTTTTACAGTCATATCTTCACTATCACTTATAAGTTCTGAAATACTTTTCTTATCATGTAAAAATTCTAAAATTTCCTTAGCTTTATGAATATTATTATATTCTGGATAATTTAATATATTAATTGCTCCCTCTAAGAATACCTCAGATGTTTCATCACCCTTTAAGCTTTCATAAAGAGCTGGTAACACAGCATTTACTATATCTTCATATCCACTTAAAGCTTTATTTAAGTTACTTATAACCTCTAAGTTTATTTGCTCAATAGTAAGGTTTTTAAGCCTTTCAGTTATTATCTTACTAATTTTAATAAGTTCTTCAGATATAGGTACGCTCCTTACTTTTATAACTGTATTTCTTATAACACCACTATCTGTTACTAATACACATAAAATACTTAAATCATCAACCTTCAAAAGTTGTATAGACTTAACAAAACTTTTATGCACAGAAGGTGCTTTTACTATACAAGTCATTTTAGTAAGTTCTGATAGAAGAGCACTAGTTTGCTTGATTATTTTATCAACTTCATACAATGTACCATCTATTATTGAACTTCTAATAAGACCTTCTTCTTCAGAAGACAATCTTTCAAATTCAATCATTCTATCTACATATAATCTATATCCTCTGCTTGATGGAATTCTTCCTGCCGAAGTATGAGGCTGTTCTAAAAATCCCATATCCTCTAAGTCAGCCATTTCATTTCTTATTGTGGCTGAACTTACTCCAAGATTATATTTTTTAGCGATAGTTCTTGAACCAACGGGTTCTCCTGTTGATATATAGTCTTGAATTATAGCTCTTAATATTTGAAGCTTTCTATCATCTATCACTAATCTCACCTCTTTATTAGCACTCACTATTAACGAGTGCTAACTAGTACACTATTAATATATTACCTTACAAGTTTTTTGTCAATCCCATTTTTTATCATTTTAAACCAAATTTTTGATTTTTATAATGTTTATTCTACTCTTTCTTCTATTTTCTTTTATTTTCTTTAAGTTACATATAAATTCACTTTATGTTTATAAAAGAAATTCAGCCATTATAATATTAGATACTTCAATACCCTTTTCACTTAAATAAAGCCTTCCATTCTCCCTTATTAAAAGCCCTCTATTTATATACTTATTTATTATTTCACCATATACTAAATTTATATTCATTTTAAATCGTTCTTCAAATTCTTTTTCTTCAATTCCTTTAATCTTTCTAAGGCCCATAAACATAAATTCTTCCATATTATCCTTTAAAGAATTGTTTATTATTTCTTCAATAGCTTCTCCCTTTTCATTTATTGAATTTATATAATTTTCTATATTACTTATATTCTTAATTCTTTTTCCATTAATATAAGAAGCTGAAGATGAACCTAATCCTATCCAATTTTTCATGTCCCAATAAGCTAAATTATGTCTACACTCCATTCCCTTTTTAGAGTAATTAGAAATCTCGTATTGATTAAACCCCTTGCTTTTTAAATAACTTTTACAAAAATCATACATCTCTCTTTCTTCTTCTTCACTAGGTAAATTTAATTTATCCCTTTCATATAAGGTATAAAAAGCTGTTCCTTCTTCAATTATTAAGCTATAAGCTGAAATATGTGTAGGATTTAAAGATACTACTTCCTTTAAAGTTTCCTTAAAATCTTCCACACTTTGATTAGGTAATCCAAACATTAAATCTACATTTATATTTTCAAAGCCAGCCTCTCTAGCTTTTAAAAAGTTTTCCTTAAAACTATCATAATTATGTATTCTACCAATCTTTCTTAATAAATTATCTTGCTTAGCTTGAAGTCCCATACTTATTCTATTTACTCCATATTTTTTCATAACTTTAAGCTTCTCATAAGTCAAATTGCCAGGATTACATTCTATGGTATATTCAACATCATAAACTATATTTAATTCTTTAATACTTTTTAAAACCTCTTCTAATTCATCACAATTTAAAACACTAGGAGTTCCACCTCCTATAAATATAGTTTCAATCTCAAAATTTTTATTTTTCTCTTTAAAAATTTTTATTTCCTTTTTTAATGCTTCTATATAATCTTTTCTTAAATAATCCTTTCCAGAAAAGGATGGAAAATCACAATAAAAACACTTTTGAGCACAAAAAGGTATATGTATATATAAAGAAATTTGTTCCATATCTTATTTCCTCCAAAATTCATTTAGACTAAAAAGTCTTTCTTATATATTATAATAAAAAAAGTCATGAGTGAATAAACTCACAACTTTTACTTTGTTTCTTAAAATTTAAATACTTAAAATAGTTATTTTAAATTTCTCTTAAATTTATATTTATAGCATTATGAATTAATGTATCTCTTTGAACCTCTATAATTGAAGTATTTATTTCTTCTCCTTCTAAATAAACATTTATATTGCTATGTTCTCCATACTTAGCTAAAAATTTATCTAAGTCTGAAATTTTAAGACTTATACAAATATTCTCTCCATTTTTTCTATTTATAACACCAGTTGCTCTTCCATTATTTCTAAATTTCCTATTCTTTATTTTAGGATCTCTTTTTTCAGCCTTTATCATAAAAACTCAACTCCTCTACATAAGTTTTATTAATTTACTATAAATATATGGAGTATCTTTCCTTTTAATGACTAAATAAAATATATTTTAAATATAAATTTTTTCCTAAAATTTCTTATATACTATGATTTTTAAATAAACTTACAATAAAAAAAGCAAGAGTAAATAAATTTCATTTACTCTTGCTTAATAGATAATTAATCAACCTTTAATACTGACATAAATGCCTCTTGAGGAACTTCAACTGTTCCTAATTGTCTCATTCTCTTCTTACCTTCTTTTTGTTTTTCAAGAAGTTTTTTCTTTCTTGAGATATCTCCACCATAACACTTAGCTAATACGTCTTTTCTCATAGCCTTAACAGTTTCTCTTGCTATAATCTTTGAACCTACTGCTGCTTGAATTGGTACTTCAAACATGTGTCTTGGAATTATCTCCTTAAGCTTTTCTGCAATAGCTCTACCTCTATGATAAGCCTTAACTTCTGGAACTATCATAGATAAAGCATCTACATTATCTCCATTTAATAGAATATCTAACTTAACAAGCTTTGATTGTTCATAACCCTTTAATTCATAATCTAATGAAGCATATCCTCTTGTCTTTGATTTAAGAGTATCAAAGAAGTCATAAACTATTTCATTTAGTGGAATTTCATAGTGTATAACAACTCTTGTTTCTTCAAGATATTGCATATCTATAAATTTACCTCTTCTATCTTGGCATAATTCCATTACCGCACCAGTGTAATCTGTTGGAGTTATTATGGAAGCTTTAACAACTGGTTCTTCCATATATGCAATTTCTGTCATTGGTGGAAGATTTGTTGGATTTGTTAAATCAAAAGTCTCTCCATTTGTTTTAGTTACTTTATATATAACTGATGGTGCTGTTGTAATTATGTCTAAGTTAAATTCCCTTTCAACTCTTTCTTGGATTATTTCCATATGTAATAATCCTAAGAATCCACATCTAAATCCAAAGCCTAAAGCTACTGATGTTTCAGGTTCAAAAGATAAGGCAGCATCATTTATTTGAAGTTTTTCTAAAGCTTCTTTTAGCTCCTCATATTTTGCTCCATCAACTGGGTATATACCTGAATAAACCATTGGAATTGCTGGTTTATATCCTGGTAAAGCTTCTGCTGTTGGTCTAGCTGCTTCAGTTATTGTATCACCAACTCTAGCATCTCTAACATTTTTTATTGAAGCTGTTATATATCCAACTTCTCCTGCACTTAATCCTTCTTTTAGGGGCATTAAGGCAGGTGTAAACACTCCTGTTTCAACAACCTCATAAACCTTATCTGTTGACATTAATTTAATTTTTGTTCCTGGTTTAACTTTACCATCTTTAACTCTTATATGACATACAACACCTTTATAACTATCATAATATGAGTCAAATATTAAAGCTTTAAGAGGTGCATTTTCATCTCCTTCTGGTGCAGGAATTTTTTCAACGATTTCTTCTAAAACATCTTCTATATTTAATCCTGTTTTAGCTGATACTAAAGGTGCATCTTCCGCCTCTATTCCTATTACATCCTCTATTTCCTGCTTTATTTCATCTGGTCTAGCACTTGCTAAATCAACCTTATTTATAACAGGTACTATTTCTAAATCATTATCTAAAGCTAGATAACAATTTGCTAAAGTTTGAGCTTGTATTCCTTGTGTAGCATCTACTACTAAAATAGCACCTTCACAAGCTGCTAAACTTCTTGAAACTTCATATGTAAAGTCTACATGACCTGGAGTATCTATAAGATTTAATATATATTCTTCGCCGTTCTCTCTCTTATAGATAAGTCTTGCTGCTTGAGACTTTATTGTTATTCCTCTTTCTTTTTCAAGCTCCATAGTATCTAGTACTTGCTGTTCCATTTCTCTTTGAGTTAATGTTCCAGTTTTCTCTAAAAGCCTATCCGCTAATGTTGATTTACCATGATCTATATGAGCTACGATTGAAAAGTTTCTTATATACTTTTTTTTATCCATATCTAAACCTGCTCTCTAAACTATTTAAAAAGTTTTTGAACAGTTTTCACCCCCACATTGTAGAATAAGTCAAGTTACATTATATCACAAAGCTAAGGGAAACTGTCAATATTCTTTAAATTACATTGTTACATACCTTCCTATAAACTCATTTACATTTAAAATTAAGGTATTTATTAAATTAAAGGTACCAATTAAAATATTACCAAACAAACTTTTATTTAAATTTAAAGTATGTTCTTTAAAAACCAAATAAAACTCATCTTTGTTTTCATATATTTTTACTGGACTATTATCTTCACTAAATATTGTTAAATCCATTCCTGTTTCTTCTTTTATTTTTTCATAATCTACCTTTTCACTTAACTCATAATCTTTATTATTAAAAGCCTCTGTGTTTTCAATATTAATTCCTATAACTCCCCATAATATTATTGATGTGAAGAGGATAAAAAGAGTAGAATAAATGATAAATTTCTTCAAAACAAAACACCCCCATAGAACTACTATCTATAAGGATGTTCAAAATTCTTTTATTTTATTCACTTTTTCCTATTTAATTCCTCTGCTATTAATCTAGCTATATATTTTGCTGTAGCCTGTGCTTCCTTAGAGGTATTAACCTCTGCACCAACTTCAATAAGCATAGAATTCTTACTAAAGTCTTGATTAAAGGCATTTCTTCCCCTATCATACTTATAGGTTTCCTGCATTCTTAAAATATTTGGGAAAAGTTCATTAGCTTTATTAATAAATCTATAAGCTAAAGCTTCAGCTTCATTAAAATATTGATTATTTTTAGTTGTAACAAACATAATTTTTGCTAAGTTTTCTCCATTTATATTAGCAGTTAAATTCTTTTTATTACGTTCTCCAACAGAATCTCTATGAATATCTATTATTAACTTAAAATCAGGATATTCACTAGTATATTTTTTCACAGTTTCTCTTGATTTATTATAAGACTGTTCATAAGAAACTGAATGGTTTGTTTTATCATGTATAACTGATATTCCATAATTCTCCTGTAATTCTTTTGCAACTAAAGTTCCTACTCCAACTACATTATTTTCTTCATTATTTGAAGTTCTTTCTTCACTATATCCTTCTGAATTATGAGTATGATATATAAGTACTTCTGGCTTAGATTGGTCTAACTCCTTCTTTAAAGTTGGGTCATAAACTTCATTATTTTTACTTGCCTCTAATTGATTTTTATTAATTTCTTCATTAGAAACTATATCTATACTTTCTTTATTTAAATCAAATGAATCTACTTTCTCACCTAATGAATAATCAAGCTTATCAATTGAAGCAATTTTTTCTACTGCATCAAAATATGGAACTTCTTTCATAACAATTTCCATAGGCTCTATTGGTTTTATATTTAAAGTTTCTAAAGCTAAACTCTGTAATGTAATATTGCTTTCTAAATAAGCATTTTCATCATAATATGTTCCCTTTGCAACAGGCATTCCTGCATTTAAAAGTTGTATATATGATAAATTTTCTCTCATATCTTTACTTGCTGCAATTTTCATAAATCTAAACATAAATAATATAAGTAAAGATAAGAGAATAATCATCCCTATAGGTATCTCTCTCTTATTAATACCTCTCACATTATCCCCTCCCTCATATTTTCATTTATATGAGGGTATATTAATTATTATGTTACTCTATTTATATTTTTCTCATATTAATTTTTAAATTGCTTTTTACAAAAAGCTTTAATTTAAGAATTTATTTATGTCCTCTAAAATCATATTAGGTTGTAATGAAATATTTATACCATTTGCTATAATCTTTGAAACAGATTCTATTATGTCATCTATTTCCTTTGGTGTAACCATTAAATCACCTACATAAGGATTTAAAAGAGTTTTTATAAGAACTCCCTTTTCATTTTTATCTATTTTATTTAGTAAATCATAAAACTCTTTTCCATTTTCAGCTTGATTTATCATTTCATCTAAAACCAAATCCATAGCATCATTTGCAATAGTAGCTGCATCTACAACAGTAGGAACTCCTATAGCAATTACAGGTATTCCTAAATTTTCTTCATTTATTTTCATCCTATGATTTCCAACTCCAGCTCCTGGTGATATTCCAGTATTGCTTATTTGAATTGTTCTAGCAACTCTTTCAAGTTTTCTTGAAGCTAAAGCATCTATACAAATTACCAAATCTGGCTTTATTCTCTCTACTAAAGATTTTATAATTTCTCCTGTTTCAATTCCAGTTATCCCCAAGACCCCTGGTGCTATAGCACAAACTGGTCTTACAGAATCATCTATAATATCTGGCATAACTTTTCTTAAATGCCTAGTTACCATCAATTTACCTACAACCTTAGGCCCAATAGCATCTGGTGTAACATTCCAGTTTCCTAACCCTACTACTAAGGCTGTTCTTTCTTCTGAAAGTTTAATAAGTTCTTCTAAAGATGAGGCAACTACATGAGATACTTGGTCCATAATACCTCCATCATAATGAGTATATTCAGGAATATCTATAGTAACATATCTACCTATAGGTTTTCCCATTGCCTTAGCACCTTCTTCATTTAATATATCAACATTTGTTATTTTTATATCATCTTCTACTGTTTTTTCTTCAAAAACAACACCTTCAATATCTCTGTTATATCTATGCTTATAAATCTCCCTGCTTTCAATGGCTAAATCCGTTCTTACATTGTACATTTTTCCACCTCTTTTTAATTTAAATTTATATATTATATATAATATCCGTAAAAATGATAATTATGTCGATAAAGAAGAAAAAAGACTTGAACTTATATATTTATGATGTTATAATTACCTTTGTTAATAATGAACTCGTACGCAGATTCCCCAAAACTGCAGATACGCTATAAAAGTTGAAGGGGGTGAACTAGAATGGCAAATATTAAATCAGCAAAGAAAAGAATAAAAGTTACTGAAAAGAAAACTTTAAGAAATAAGATGATTAAGTCAGCTCTTAAAACTGCTATAAAGAAGTTTGAAGTAGCTGTTGAAGCTAAGAACAAAGCAGAAGCTGCAACTTTATACGTTGAAGCTGCTAGAGCTTTAGATATGTCTGCTTCTAAAGGAGTAGTTCATAAAAACATGGCTGCTAGAAAGAAATCAAGATTAGCTGCTAAGTTAAACGCTATGGCTTAATTATATGGGTGTTAGAATTTCTAACACCATTTTCTTTTATTAGAAGTATTTCTAAAAGAAAAAAATCCAGATTAGATTTTCTAATCTGGATTTTTTTATATTACAGTACTCACAATCATAAGTTCAAGTTCAGTTTTTTTATTTAAATTAGAATTGCTTTTAAGCTTTTTCTCAGTATATAAACAAAGTTTAATACATTTATTAAGTTGAGCAGTAGAGAATTTCTTGCTTTGATTTACAAACTTCTCTATAACAAAATCAGGTAAATTAGTCTTACTATTTTCTAAAAAGTCCTTTTTTATCTCATGTAAGTTATATTTTTCAGAAAGTCTAACCTTTACTCTATGTAATTTTTGAAATTGTTCTCTTATTTGACTTAATATAAATATAGGGTCTTGCCCTCTTCCTACAAGTTCATCCATTAAATCTATTGCTTGTTTTGCTCTTTTTATTGATATTAATTCAACTAAATCAAAAATATCATCTTCATATCTAGGAGGAAGTAACAATTCTATATCTTTTCTAGTTATTTTTCTATCCCCTACATAATTTACAATTTTATCAACTTCTCTTTCTATGACATCAAAATTATTTTCTACAGAATCACAAAAATATTTTAATTCTATTTTTCCTATATCCTTATTATACTTTTGAAAAATCTTACTTACTTTCTGCTGAAGCTTTACTCCCTTTAATTTTTCCACAGAAACTATGCAACAACTTTTTTCAAGTTTTTTTAGTTTACTTAATCTACTTACCCTATCTCTTTTATCTTTTAAGGTTGTATAAGCTATTAAAACACAATGCTTTGGTGTATTTTCAAAATACTCTACACATTGTTTATATAGTTTTTCAGTTTCCTTATCCTGTTTGTCTCTAAATATATTAGTTCTACTTAAAACAACTACTTTTCTTTCGCTAATAAAAGGCAAAGTTTCACAAGCATTCATAAATTCATCAAAAGTAAAATTATTTCCATCTAACTTAATTAAATTTAACTCTTTAAAGTTTTCATCTAAGACACTATTAATTATATTATCAATTCCCTCTTTAATTAAAAGTTCATCTAATCCTACTAGTATATAACTATTTTCTATCTTTCCCTTTTTTAAATTTTCATATAAACCTTCTAAATCTATCATTAAAATATCAACCTTTCAAATCCCAGATACTTATTTACATAAGTTAAAGTATATACGCACTTTTCCTTTGAATCAAATCAATTATATCATAATCCCTATTCTCTGGCATTAAAGTTACACTTTTAAAACCCTCCTCTATAGCTAAAGAATATTTAGTAGAAATTTTAAAAGACAAATCTTCCTTAATATAAAAAACATCATTTATATAATTATCTTTCATTATTAATTTTTTAAAATAATCACTATTATTATTTACTAAAGCAACTTTCTTAAATCCTGACTCTATTATAATAGCTTTATTCCATTTATTTTCTATGTATTTAATTTTAGAACCTAAGACATATAAATTTAAAATTAAAATAGGACATACTAAATAAACTCCTAACTTAAACTTCTTAAACCCTTTAAAACTCATATAAATACATAAAAACATTGTCATGTATGCAAAAGCAAAAATAGGAGAAGCATAAGGGGTAACCCAAGAAAATTTATTTAAAAATATCAAAATCCCCCTAAATACTAAAAATATAACGTTTATTAAAAAAACTATAAAACCTATGAAATTTCCACCAATTAAAATTGAAAACAACAATATTTGTAGTAAAATTACTATTATTGGTGTTATAAAAAATGTAGATATCAAAAAGTTTATTGAAAATTTTCCAAAACATATAATCAAAATAGGATATATAAAAGCTTGTGCAGATAATGATAAACTTAAATATTCGTTTAATCTTTTAGGTAAAATATAAAATGCTTTTAATAAAACATTATAAAATAATATTATTCCTAAAGTTCCTAAAAAAGACAATAAAAAGCCCAAAGAAAATAAATTATATGGTTTATATATTAATAAAATAACAGCACTTAAGGATATAGCACTTAAGGAGTCATAATTTTTAAAAAATCTTTTTGAAGCTTTTAAAATAGTTATCATAATTAAGGCTCTAATTGATGAACTAGAAGCTCCAACTAACAAAACGTATATTGAGCAGATAATTAAAGATAAACTCAAAGAAAACTTTTTATATATTAAAGAAAATAAAAGAGAAATATGAAAACCTGATATACAAATTAAATGAATTACTCCCATATCACTTAAATAATCTCTTTGTTGGTAACTTAAATTTTCTTTATCTCCCCATAATATAGAATTTAAAAGTGCACTTTCAGAAGGAGAAAATTCTTTATTTAAATTTTCATAATAATTTTTAGGTATATTTTTTATTTTATATACTAAGTCTTTTTCTTTTTTGATTACATCTTTTAAAAAAACCTTTCCTACAATTCCTTTCTCTAAATCTTTCTCTTTCTTAAACTTTAAAATCCCATAAATTTTCTCTCCATAATTTAACTCATGTCCACTTTCATTTTTTATTGAAACTATTCTGCCATCTATTTTCCCTAAAATTTTCTCCTCCTTAACTTCAGTTATTCTTATTTTTTCAATTTCATTATTTTCAAAACTTGGATTGTAATAAATATTACAACTTAAAATTGAAATTAAAAAAAATATAATAGCTATATAAAAATTATCTAAATCTAATAAGATATAAGAAAAAACAATTAAAGGTACAAGCAAAATAGCTGTACCTATAAAATTTAAAGTACTAAAATAATAAGTTATTACACCTATTATTGTAAATATACAAATTAATCCTAAGGGTCTATTTATTAAAATCTTTTCAAATTTTCTCATGAAAAAATCTCCTTAAAAATTCTTCTTTTTTAATTATTGACCCCCTAAGAAAAATTTAATCTTATCTATTTAGTTTTAGGATTAAATAGTAAAGCCATTATATAACCAAAAAATATTGCTGCTGTTATACCACCAGAAGCTCCTTTTAATCCTCCTGTAAATGCGCCTATAAGCCCTTCTTTTGCAACTTCCTTCAAAGTAGATTTAGCTAAAGCATAACCAAAACCTGGCAATGGAACTGTTGCTCCTGCCCCACCTATACTAACTAACTTTTCATATATTCCTAAAGCACCAAGTATTGTTCCTATAGACACAAAAGCTACTAATATTTTAGCTGGAGTAAGTTTTGTTTTATCAATTAAAATTTGTCCTATTACACATATTATTCCTCCTACTAAAAAAGCATTTATATATTCTTGCAAAATCATCATCTCCCTAATTATTTAAGTAATAAAAATTTATATATCTAAATATTTTCTATAGCTACAGCATGAGCTATTCCTGGGATACTTTCTCCTTGCAAAGAAGATGTAGAACTTAAAAGTGCACCAGTAGATACTAATAAAACTCTTTTAAAATTTTTTTCTTTTAAAGCCTTATAAAGATAGCCACAAGCTACTACAGCAGAGCATCCACATCCACTACCTCCTGCAAAGGTTCCTTGTTTTTCACAATCAAAAATTTCTTCACCACAATCTATATAAACCTTGCTAATATCATAGTTATATTCCTTTAATAATTCCTCTGCTAACTTTTTCCCTACAGAACCTAAATCTCCTGTAGCTATAACATCATAATCCTCTGGTTTTCTTCCTGTATCAATAAAATGTTTATATATAGTATCTACAGCTGCTGGTGCCATAGCCGCTCCCATATTATCAGCATCTTTAATTCCATAATCCTTAACAATTCCTGTAGTTATGTATGTTATATATGGATAATCTCCCTCTCTTCCTAAAAGCATTGCACCAGACCCTGTTACTGTCCATTGTGAATACTCCTTTCTTTGGGAACCATATTCTAGAGGAAATCTAAACTGCCTTTCAGCAGAACTAAAATGAGAAGAGGTTGAAGCTATTGTATAATTTGCAAAGCCTCCATCTATGGTCATAGCTGCTAAGCTTAAGGATTCAGCCATTGTTGAACATGCTCCATAAACACCAAAGAAAGGAATTTTAAATTCTCTTGCAACAAAATTTGTAGATGTTAATTGGTTTAATAAATCTCCACTAAAAAGATAATCTATATCATTATCCTTAAGATTTTTGCTTTTCAAAACTTCCTCTATAGCATTTATCATTAAGCTACTTTCTGCCTTCTCAAAACTTTCGCAGCCATTACAATCATCTTCTAGTATCTTATCAAAATAATTTTTTAAAGGTCCCTGCCCTTCTCTAGGACCTACTATACTATAAGTTGATAATATTCTAGGCTTACTCTTTAAAAATACAGTTTGAGAACCTACCTTCTTTACATTACTCATATTTATTTACCTCACTACTCCAAAATGCAATAAAAAATAATAAATAATTCCAACTATAACAGATGTTCCAGTTCCATAGACTAAAACAGGTCCTGCAATAGTAAACATCTTTGCTCCAACACCCATAACAAACCCTTCTTTTTTAAATTCTATAGCTGGTGATACTATTGCATTTGCAAACCCAGTTATAGGTACAATAGTTCCAGCTCCAGCCTTAGCAGCTATTTTATCATATAGACCAAGTCCTGTTAAAAGAGCTCCTAAAAAAATCATAGTCATAGGAGTTAAGGTGCTTACCTGTTCTTCACTAAAGCCATAATATAAAAAACTATTTCTAATAAATTGTCCAACAACACAAATTATTCCACCTACTATAAAAGCCATAATACAATTTCTTAAAAGCTTAGGTTTTGGTCTTATTTCTTCTTCAAGCTTCTTAAATTTACTTTGTATTTTCTTGTCATTTTTATAAATAGCCATATTAATCATCCTTTTCTACTTGAATATATCTATATTATTTGTTCTTATGCTTAATCTATACAAAAAAATAAGTCTTATTTCATATGATTAAACACACAAAATAAGACTTCTTAAAAATTTCATTTATAATCAATCCTCTTCTAATTTTTCCTTCATAATTTTAAGTACCTTTTTCTCTATTCTAGAAACCTGTACTTGACTTATTCCAAGCATCTTAGCAACCTGAATTTGAGTTTTATCTTTAAAATATCTAAGCATTATAATTTGCTTTCCTTTTGAATCTAAAGAACTTATGGCTTCTTTTAAAGCTATTTTATTTACCATGTCCTCATCTTCACCTTTTTCACTAAGCTTATCAATCAACAAAACAGGAGTCCCCTCATCATGGTGAATAGTATCATATAAATATTGCATACTATTTGCAGATTCTAAAGCAACTATGACTTCTTCCTTGTCAACCCCTGAATATTCTGCTAATTCTTCTAAGGTAGGGTCTCTATTTAATTTTTTTATTAATTCCTCCTTGTTGTAATGTAGTTTTTTTGCTAAGGTTTTAGTGCTTCTACTAACCTTTATAATTCCATCATCTCTTAAAAATCTTTTTATTTCTCCTATAATCATAGGTACTGCATAAGTTGAAAATTTAACATTAAAATCATCATTAAAATTATTTATGGCCTTAACCAAACCCATTGAACCAATTTGAAATATATCTTCATAATCATATCCTCTATTTATAAATCTTTTGCATATAGAAGAAACTAAAGGAGTGTTAACCTCTATTAATTTATTCATTGCTTCCTTATTTCCTTCTTTAGCCATAATTATAAGAGTTGTATTTTTATCATAATTAAAGTTATCTTTCTCAATACTACTTATATCCATAGACTTATTATCACCTGCCTATGTATTTAATTTTTTCTTCATTATTATTTTAGTACCCTTACCCTTTTCACTATAAACTTCTAAAGAATCCATAAATGTTTCCATAACAGTAAATCCCATGCCTGACCTTTCTAACTCTGGCTTAGATGTATATAAGGGTTCTCTTGCTTCTTCTAAATTCTCTATTCCTATTCCATTATCTTCAATAGATATTATTATTTCCTCTTCACAAATAATAGACTCTATAATAACTACCTTACTTTCATCTCCCTCATACCCATGAATGATAGCATTAGTTACAGCCTCTGAAACAGCAGTTTTTATATCAGTTAGCTCCTCAATAGTTGGATCTAATTGAGCTATAAAAGCAGATACACTAACTCTTGCAAAGCCTTCATTTTCAGATTTAGCCAAAAACTCTAATCTCATTTTATTATCCATATTTAACCCTCCATTAACTCGCCTTTAGAGCTTCATCCAAATTTTCGTAATACTTTATTATCTTAAATATTCCAGATAATTCAAAAACTCTCTTTATACTTTTACTTACTGATATTATGTTAACTTCTCCTGAATGCATAGTTATCTTTTTATATCTTCCAATAATAACACCAATACCTGAACTATCCATAAAAGTTACTCCTGAAAAATCTAGTATAAGTTTTTTTATATTCTCTCTACTTATCCTATCATCAATTTTAACTCTAACTTCCTCTGCACTATGATGGTCTAATTCTCCAATTAGACTAACAACCAAAACATTACCAATCTTTTCAAAATCTAACCACATAACCTACTCTCCTTAGAGTTACACCTCCTATATAGCTTCTTTTCCATATTTTAACATATTTTAATTATTTATGTCAAATAATACTAAATTAAATTAAGCCTAAGAATTAAATTTCTTAGGCCTAAATTATTGATTTCATTCATGAAGGTATTAGTTATTTTTTTAAAACTTTAAACTTTTTAAATTCCTCTCGTACTGAATCTTCTATATTTTTAAAATCCCTATCTCCTTCTAATAAAAGAGTATATAAAGCATCTTCTATATCTTTCATCAGATATATTTTAAACTCTCCTTTTTCTATAGCTTCTTCTACTTCTCCCTTTAAAATAATTTCATCTTTATTACTTTCAGGTATTAAAACCCCTTTTCCTTTATAAGTATCTATTCTCTTACAAACATTAAAAAATCCCTCTATCTTTTCATTTACTCCACCTATTGGTTGCACTTGACCAAATTGATTTAAGGAACCAGTAACTGCTATGCTTTGGTCTACAGGTATTTTGCTTAAAGAAGAAATCATAGCAACAACTTCTGCAACAGAGGCACTATCCCCTTCAATTTGCCCATATAACTGCTCAAAGCTAAGTTGAAAATCAACTGGCAATCCTTGATAAGAATTAATAAAACTGCTTAAAAATCCTCTTAAAATACTTAAAGATTTATTATGAATTTTTCCACTTAAATCACTTTCTCTTTGTGCATCCATAATTCTTCCAACGCCTCTGCAACAAGTACAAGTTATTCTAATTGGTTTACCAAAGCTCATATAACCAAAATCTATAACTGATAAACCATTTACGCTTCCAACTATTCTATCTTTAACATTTAAAAGTATTTTATTTTCTTCATACATATCTAAATATTCTTTTTCAAACTCATTTTCTTCATTTAAAACAAGCTCTA
This sequence comes from Clostridium sp. TJA032, assembly GCF_058310275.1. Lineage (NCBI taxonomy): Bacteria > Bacillati > Bacillota > Clostridia > Eubacteriales > Clostridiaceae > Clostridium > Clostridium sp. TJA032. The sequence goes on from NZ_JBZEFB010000001.1 coordinate 1,347,998, forward strand.
TGATATCTTTATCTATTAAATCCTTAAAAGTATTTTTAGCTTTTTCATTTGCTAGAAATAATATCTTTTCTATTTCATCAACATCCCAAAGTATTTTTTTCCTTTTTCCTGCTTTTCTTGCTAGTTGCTTTCCTATAGCATTTATACCCGAATTATCTATTTTCAACAAATCATTTTTATCTATTACTTTTTCAATTAAATTAACTAAGGACTGATTATTTTTATTTATATCTATTAAATTGGAAAACTCAGCTCTTATTTTAAATATTTTCTTAAAATCCTCATCGTTATTATATAAAATATCAAAGCTCTCAAAATCACCTATTAAAATAACAGTAACCTTAATAGGAATAGGCTCTGGGTTTAATCCATTTAAAGATAATACTTCTAAATATCCTCTATTAAAATCATAATTTATCTTTCCATGAAGTAAAGCTCTTCTTAAATAGTAATAACTATTTCCATTATTAATTAAAGAGCCTAGTCTAAGAATAATACATCCTTCATTTGCCTCAAGTAAAGAACCTGATTTTATTAATCTTACATCTGTTGAATAAACTCCATTATGATTTTCATATTCTATACTTCCTAAAAGATTATTTAAACTTGGGTCCTCTTCAAAAATGACCTTAGGTGCTTCTTGTCCTTTGCTATTTTTTATTATATTACATAAGTATCTTGAAACAATTTCATTTATTCTTTCTTCATCATCCTCAAAATTTATTGTGTAATTTTCTATTAAATTCTCCTTTAAATTATCACAAACATTTAAAAGATAATTTAAAGCATCCTTTTCATTTTTAAAAATGTCTTTTACCTTTTCTTTAATTGAAATAGATTCCTTTTCTAAATAATTTAATAAAATCTTTTTAAGCTTTTCTATTGAATCTAATTCTATAGTTTTTAATTCTTCTAATACATCCTCTGCCTCTAACTTTAATTTATCAGCTTTTCCTGAAATATTTCCTTTTTTTATTTCTTCTAAATCATCAAATTCTTCCTCTGTCATAGCTTCTCCTTCAACTAAAGGAATAAAGGCAAAACCTGAGGAAGTTGCCTTTAAATCAAAACCTTCTTCCTTTGCACGTTTTATTAAATCTCCAATGTATTCATTTCTCTTTTTTTGTATTTCACTTAAAATATCTTCCTTTTCCTTATTTATTGATGAATTATAAAAGGCATATATATTGTCATAGTAAAAATTTTTTACTTCTTCTAAACATTCTTCTAATTTCTCTCCCATGCCAGTTGATAAAAATATAATCTTAGGATTTCTAATATCTTCTAGAGTAACATAACAAATATCCTTTGGACTTTTTCTTTGTTTCATTTTTTCTTCTATATGAAGAACTATATCCTCTAATTTTTTTTTAGAAAATTCATCAATTAAATAAACATTGAATCCCTCTTTATTTATACTTAAGGCTTCATCAATTTTCTTAAATACTCCTTCATATTCTTTTCCATAAGGCCCTTTTTTAAGAGTAAAATCTTCATTATAAATTACTTCTTTTGGAGCTAACTCTCTTTTCATAAAAATCCACTCATAAAACTAATATAGTTTTAATAGAGCAACCTCCTCTTTATAAGTACTTTATTATATTAATATTCTCTAACTTTTAAATTAGCCATAAATTTTAATTTTTTATCTAGTTTTTTCTTCGACAAAAAAGCCTATAGAAAAATTCTATAGGCTTTTTTAAGTAAATATTTATTAATATGTTGAATTAGATTCTTTTCCTTCACATATAGCTATAGAAGCTGATGCTCCTATTCTATTTGCACCATTTTTTATTACAGCTTCAGCATCTTCTAAAGTTCTTACTCCACCTGATGCTTTAACACCCATTTCTTCTCCTACTGTTTCTCTCATAAGCTTAATATCCTCAGGAGTAGCACCACCTGTTGAAAATCCTGTAGAAGTTTTAACAAAATCAGCTCCTGCTTTCTTAGCTAACTCACAAGCTTTAACTTTTTCTTCATCAGTTAAAAGACAAGTTTCTATTATAACCTTTGTAAGCGCTTTCTTTCCTGCCGCATCTACAACAGCTTTTATATCCTTTTCTACATAGTCATAATCTTTATCTTTTAATCTTCCAATGTTTATAACCATGTCAACTTCTTCTGCACCTTTTTCTATAGCGTCTTTAGTTTCAAAAGCCTTAACTTCCATAGTGTTTGCTCCTAAAGGGAAACCTATTACTGTACAAACTTTTACATCGCTTCCTTTTAAAAGGTTAGCAGCTAATTCTACATTAGTAGGATTTATACAAACTGAAGCAAAATTATATTCTAAAGCTTCCTTGCAAAGCTTTTCTATTGACTCTTTAGTTGCTTCTGGTTTTAAAATAGTATGGTCTATCATTTTTGCTAATTGTTTTTTATCCATAATACTTCCTCCTAAGATAACATTTTCATTTCATATTTTATTATAGAATATAACTTTTAATAAGTCCATAATTTAAATCTTTACATTTTGTTCTTTAAATAGCATTTATGTATGTCTAATTCTTATTCTATGGCTTTTGCAAGCATATCAAAGTATTTTAATATATTAAATATTATGTTATAATACTATCTATCATATAATATGTATTTATAGTAATAATAAATGTAAATTCGTAAACTTAAAGGAGTTATATAATTATGGGTTTCAAAGAAAAACTATCTAAATATTACACTGATTCTTATCTTGAAAAATACGGCGATAGAATGGCTCAATTTCAAGGAAGCGTAATTTCTGAAAAAATCGAAGAAAAAACTATTCTTTGGATATTCCACAAATTAGTTGTTACTTTAATAGTTAAACCTGAAAGAAGCAGACAAATAATAAAATGCGTCTATAGAAAGAATCGTTGGTTTAAAAAACCTACTTTTATAAGTGTAAAAAAAGGGAATAATGTTATAGTACAAGGACTTAAATCAAACAAAGAAAATGAAAAGGAATATATAATTTTAAATAACGTTCTTAACCTAACTACTAAGCAAGACTTAGTTCCAGTTGATCATTCTCAACTTAAAAAGGCAAGACAACAACAATTTAAGCAAAGATAAAAAGCTGTATTTTAAATACAGCTTTTTTTATTTTTATCTTTTAACCTTTATAAATAAATATAAGCTATTTACAAAGAATATTATAGTTGAGAAGAATAGAACTATTAACCAATGATTAAGTCCTAAAACTGTAGTGTGGAATATCGCACTAAAGAATGGAATGTATATTATAGCAAGTAACATAATTATAGAAATAGCAACTGCCCCTACTAAATACATATTAGTAAATAATTTTATTTCAAAAATAGAATGTCTCTCTGACCTACATTCAAAAACATGTAATAATTGAGACATAACTAATGTTGCTAAAGCCATAGTTCTGCAAGTATCTAAATCCATTCCATAAAGTCCACCAATAATAAAACTTAATAAGGTACATATTCCAATTAAACATCCTCTTACTAATATTTTTTCAGTAAGTCCTCTTGCAAATATTCCTTCTTTTTTACTTCTAGGCTGTTGATTCATTATATCCTTATCAGCAGGGTCTACTCCTAAAGCTATAGCAGGAAGACCATCTGTAGCTAAATTTACAAATAAAATTTGTATAGGTAGCATAGGCGTTGGAAGATAAAATATTGTTGCTAAAAACATAGTTAAAACCTCTCCTAAATTACAAGATAATAAATATCTTATAAATTTTCTTATGTTATCATATATTATTCTTCCTTCCTCTACAGCAGATACTATAGTCTCAAAATTATCATCCATTAAAATCATAGAAGAGGCTTCCTTTGTAACATCAGTTCCTGAAATCCCCATAGCTACCCCAATATCTGCTTCTTTTATAGCAGGAGCGTCATTTACTCCATCTCCTGTCATAGCAACTATATTTCCATTTTGCTTAAAAGCCTTAACTATTCTAAGTTTATGATTAGGAGTAACTCTTGCAAATATTCTAAGTTTACTTACCTTTCTTTTTAATTCCTTATCATCTAATTTATCTAATTCTTCCCCTGTTATTATTTGGTCCTGTGATTTTGCAATATTTAAGTCTTTGCCTATGGCAAAAGCTGTATTTTTATGGTCTCCTGTTATCATTATAGGTGTTATTCCTGCTAATCTACATTTTATAACAGAATCCTTAACTTCAGGTCTTGGTGGGTCTATTATTCCTGCAATTCCTAAAAATATAAGTTCATTTTCAACACTTTCATCCTTTACTATATTATCTATTTTATATGCTCCTCCAATACACCTTAAAGCTCTATTACTCATATTTTCAACTATATTTAATATCTGTTGTTTCTTTTGAGAAGTTAATAGTTTTACTCTTCCTTCTTCATGTATATATCTACACCTATTTATAAGCTTTTCCGGTGCACCTTTTACATAACAAATCTCTCTTCCACTCTCTTTAACTATAACAGACATCATTTTTCTACTAGAATCAAAAGGTATGTCAAAGGTTCTTTTTATATTGCCTACTGTATTTTTCAAATAATCAACATCTTTAAAATATGCCTTTATTAAAGCTGTTTCTGTAGGGTCTCCATTTAAAACCTCTTCTATTTTTTTCTTTGAAAAATCATAGTTACAATCATTACAATAAACAAAGGCTTTCATTAAATTTAATGATTTAGGAAAAGGGTCTATATCTATCCTTGAATGCTTTCCGTCAACAAAAATTTCTTTTACAGTCATTTTATTTTGAGTTAAAGTTCCTGTCTTATCACTACATATAACAGATGTACAACCTAAAGTTTCAACAGCTGGCAACTTCTTAACTAAAGCATTTCTCTTTAACATTCTAGAAACTCCAAGTGCTAAAGAAACTGTTACTATGGCAGCTAATCCCTCCGGTATAGCAGCTACAGCTAAACTAACTCCTAATAAAAACATTTCTGTTAAATCATTTCCTCTTATAATGCCTAAAACTGTAACTAATGCACATATAGCTAAACATAAAACTAAAAGAATTTTGCCAAGACCATCTAATCTTTCTTTAAGAGGAGATTTTTCTTCTTCTATATCCTGTAACATATCTGCTATAGAACCCATCTTTGTACTCATTCCTATAGCTGTTACTCTAAATTTTCCTTTTCCCTTTAAAACTTTAGTTCCCATATAAATTAAAGAAGATTCCTTTGAACTTGTAGTCTTATTAACTCCAACAGATTCTCCTGTTAATAGAGATTCATCAATCATTAAATTAGTGCATTCAAAAATTTCTCCGTCTGCAGGAACTCTATCTCCTGCTTCTAATATTACAACATCACCAATGGTTAATTCATTAGCATTAATCACCTTAATATTTCCATCTCTTAAAACCTTACATGTAGGTGCTGCTAAGGATTTTAGTGCATCTAGGGATTTTTCAGTTTTAAATTCTTGCACAAAACCTAAAATTCCATTTATAACAACAATTACAAATATAGTAATAGCATCTGCTACATCTCCCATAAGGCCTGAAATAATAGTAGCTCCAATTAATACCCATATTATAAAATCGTTAAATTGTTGTAATAATATCTTTATAGCAGATACTTTTTTCTTTTCTGTTATTTCATTTAATCCAAACTTCTCTAGTCGTTCTTTAGCTTCTTTAGTTGTAAGCCCTCTAAAGAGATCCTTTTCTACCATAACTTTTTGCTCCTCCTTCTCTCCCTAGCAATCTATTGTAATATATGTTTAAAAAGCTTTATTTTAGAACTAGAAATTTTCTTATGTAACACAAGAAAAGAAGAGCACAAAGCAAATTTTCTTTAATAGAAAATTATATTAAACTATGATAAAATGAGTGTTGATAAACTTTACTTTTAATAGTTTAGGAATTAAAATATATTCATGAATTAAAAAATTTAAAACAATGAAGGAGGCAACCTAAATGAAGGATGTAATATACATTACAGGACATAAAAATCCTGATTCAGATTCAATATGTGCAGCTTTAGCATATGCTGAATTTAAAAATAAAACTCAAGATACACCAGCTATTCCTGTTAGATTAGGAAAAGTTAGCCAAGAAACTCAATACATACTTGATTATTTTGGTGTTGAAGCACCTCAATTTTTAGAGACTGTTAAGTTAAAGGTTGAAGATTTAGAAATGGATAAAATAGCTCCTTTAGCTCCTGAAGTTTCTTTAAAAATGGCTTGGAACATAATGAGAGATAAAAACTTAAAATCAATTCCTGTTGCAGATGGAAATAATCATTTATTAGGAATGTTATCTACATCTAACATAACTGCAACTTACATGGATGTTTGGGATAGCAATATTTTAGCAAAGAGCAAAACTTCTTTAGATAATATATTAGATACTTTATCAGCTAAAGCTGAAAATATAGCTGAAGGAATAAAAGTATTTCCAGGAAAAGTTGTAGTTGCTGCTATGCAAGCAGATTCTTTAAAAGAATTTATAAAAGAAGGAGACATAGCTATAGCTGGAGATAGAGCTGAAATACAAGCTGAATTAATAGAGCTTAATGTTTCTTTACTAATAGTTACAGGTGGACATACACCTACTAAAGAAATTATAGATTTAGCTAAAGAAAATAACATAACTGTTATTACAACTCCTCATGATTCTTTCACAGCATCAAGATTAATAGTTCAAAGTTTACCAGTAGATTATGTTATGACTAAAGATAATATAGTATCTATATCAACTGATGAACTAGTTGAAGATGCAAAGGTAACAATGAGCGAAACTAGATATAGTAATTATCCTGTAATAGATGAAAACAATAAAGTTGTTGGTTCAATTGCAAGATTCCACTTAATATCTACTCATAAGAAAAAAGTTATTCAAGTAGACCACAATGAAAGAGGTCAATCAGTAAATGGTTTAGAAGATGCGGAAGTTTTAGAAATCATAGACCATCATAGAGTTGCTGATATACAAACTGGTAACCCTATATACTTTAGAAATGAACCTTTAGGAAGTACTTCAACAATTGTTGCTAAAAGATTCTTTGAAAATGGAATAAGACCTTCAAGAGAAGCTGCTGGTCTTTTATGTGGTGCTATAATTTCAGATACATTATTATTTAAATCACCAACTTGCACTCCACAAGACATTAAGATTTGCAGAAAATTAGCAGAAATAGCTAATATAGTTCCTGAAACTTTTGCAAAAGAAATGTTTAAAGCTGGAACTTCTTTAAAAGGAAAATCTATTGAAGAAATATTTAATGCAGACTTTAAACCTTTCACAATTGAAGGTGTTAAAATAGGTGTTGCTCAAGTTAACACTATGGATATAGAAGGATTTATGCCTTTAAAAGATAAAATGTTAGAATATATGAATCAAAAAGCTGATTCTATGGACCTAGAAATGATTATGTTATTACTTACTGATATCATAAATGAAGGTTCTCAAATATTAGTTGCAGGAAGAAGTCCTGAAATAGCTGAAGAAGCCTTTAAGGTTACTTTAGAAGATTCAACTTGCTTCTTACCTGGAGTTTTATCTAGAAAGAAACAAGTTGTACCACCACTAACTCAAATAATCACAACAAGAGTTGGTAAGTAATTTAATAAAAAAGCAATCTCTATTTGAGATTGCTTTTTTTAAGTCCAATTTAACACTTCAAATTCTGGATTACTTTTTTTATAGTTTATTAAATATCCTTTTCCTGCTAAATCTAAAAGGGGCTTGTCAGATAAAGAATCAGAAAACATATAAGAATTTTTATAATCCACCTTTATATTGTTTTCCTTTAAATAAGCTTTAAGTCTTTTAACCTTTTCCTCTCCTTTGCAGTTTTCTCCTATCATTTTTCTTTTGAATTTTCCATTTTCAAAAGCAAATCTAGTTCCTATAATTAAATCTACTTCTTTTATATTATAAAGTTCATTTAAATAAAATTCTGGTGATGCAGATATTAAATAAACCTTATAACCTTCTCCTTTTAACTTTTTTATCATGGAAATTGCATCATTATAAAGTATTTTGCTTAAAACTTCATCATAATATTTTCTCACAAAAACCTTTAAATCTTCTTCGCTCATTCCATCTAAAAATTTTAAGAAAGATTCTTTTACTTTTTTCTCATCATAAAACTTCAACCCATACATAAGTCCTGAAAAAGCAGCTCTTGGTAAGTATATTAAATTCTTCTTATGCTCCTTTATGGAAAACTTAAATAACTGAAGCAAAGTTTCTTTGCTTGTTATGGTAAAGTCAACATCAAATATAGCTAATTTCTCCACCTTATCCACCACATTTCTAAACAAATTTATAAAAAATATTATAAACTAAAAAAAAGATGATGTAAAACACATCATCTTTTTTTATTATTCAGCCATGTTTTCTTCGTAGAATTTAACAACCTCATCAAACTCTTCTTCTGAAGGAAGAATTAATTCTCCTTCTTCACCTTGAGATTTGAATAGGTACACTGATTCATCAGGATGTTGTACTAAAACGTACTCTTCATCTTTATATTCAAAGGCATCAATAACATCACAAGTTATTGTATTTCCTTCTTCATCTTCTAAATCTACAACGAAATGCTCTACATGTTCGTCTCCACATCCACATCCTTCATGATGTCCATGATGATCGTGTCCATGACCGTGTCCACTGCATCCGCATCCTTCATGCTTTTCTTCTTTTTCGCTTCCGCAACCGCAGCTGCCTCCACAACATTTGTTTAATTCTTTATCTGACATAATCTTTCCTCCCTTGTGGAAAATTTACTTTATATTAATTGTAACCTTAAATACAAAATAATAAAAGTCTTTTATTTTTAATTCTTTATTATATTCTTAACACAATATAATAATATAATCAATATATATTAAATATTTAAAACAAAAAAATTCCTAAGGAAAACCTTAGGAATTTTTTTATTTTTAATGAGTAAATCCTTGAACGCCTTTTTTAGTTTCTTTATTTAAAACTCTTGCATTATTTAAATCTTTTATAGCAGCGTTGAAATCTCTTATATATAGTTCTGCTAAGTTGTGGCTTAAATCAGCACGACATACTATTCTTTGAATTATTGTATCTTGTAAGTTAGCAGGTAATGGATAAGCAGGAACTTGCCATCCTTTCATTAATAATCTATCTGCTAAGTCATATAAAGTCCATTCAACATTAGCATCATCTTTTAATTTATAGCAAACTATTGGTAAATTCTCACCATTGTTATAAATTTTAAATAATCCTGTTTTTTCAATTTCAGAAGCTAAATACATAGCAACATCTTTTGTTCTTTGATGTATTTCTCTAAATCCTTCAAAACCATATCTTAAGAAGTTGTAGTATTGACCTATTATTTGGCTTGCAGATCTTGAGAAGTTTATTGCCATAGTTGGAATTTTTCCACCTAAATAACTTACATCAAATACTAATTCTTGAGGTAAATATTCTTTATCTCTCCATAATACCCAACCAATACCTGGGTAAACTAATCCATATTTATGACCTGAAGCACTTATTGATACAACATTTTTAAGTTTGAAATCCCATTCTAGTTTAGGTTCTATAAATGGTGCAAATAAACCACCAGAAGCTGCATCTATATGCATAGGTACTGATAATTTAGCTGTTTTATTATATTCTTCTAATTTCTTATCTAAGGCTTTAATATCATCATATTTTCCTGTATAAGTTATACCTAGTATTCCTACAACCCCTATAGTATAATCATCAATATAATCTAAAACCTTATCTACATTCATGCTCATATGTTCTTCATCCATTGGAACTAATCTCATTTCTATATCCCAATAAACACAGAATTTTTCCCAACATACTTGATACCCTGAAGAAATTACTAAGTTTGGTTTTTTAGATGTAACATCCATACCTAAAGCCTTAGCTCTATTTCTCCATCTAAATTTCATAGCCATACCACCTAGCATACATGCTTCTGAAGAACCTACTGTTGAAGTTCCCATAAAGCTTTCATCTTCTGGTGCATGCCATAAATCAGCTAAAATGTTTACACAACGATTCTCTAAATCTGTAGTTTGTGGATATTCTGATTTATCTATAGCATTTTTTTCTAAAGTTTCTGACATTAAGGCTACTGCTTCATCTTCCATGTAAGTTTGACAGAAAGTACACAAGTTTTGACGAGCATTTCCTTCATCTAATAAGTCGTCCTTAATTAATCTATATGCAACTTGTGGTGGGATAGGATTTTTAGCTAATTCATATTTAGGGATAGATTCATTACTTTCCATAGTACCAAATATTGGTGTGTCAAATTTGCTTCCTAATTGATTTTTTCCAAAAAGCATTTTAATACCTCCTAATTTAGCCAAAAACCACTCTTAAGTTCTTTTATAAAAAAATTTAAGAGTAATTTTTAGTTATATAAATTTTTATTTATATTGCCTAAATGACTCTCTCATCAAGCTATATATATAATACACCTTTTAAAGATAATAATTAAATTCTCAATTCAGTTACATTTTATTAATACTTTATTGTTTTTTTATAAATATGTATCTTTCTTCATATTTCTCCTTTTTTCTTCAAATTACTCCATTTTTCTCTTTAAAGCATTAAAGAGTAAATTTTATTAGAGATTTATTAAATCCTAGTGGTTTCTTTTAGCTATTTAATTAAAATAACTGTTATTATTTCATAATCTAAATAAATTAATCCATAACTAGAAATATATTCTTTAAAAGTTTTAAAAGATAAAATTAAGGTAACCAATAAAAATATTGGTTACCTTAATTTTTATCCTACTTGTTTATCCCATTTTTTATGTAAAGCATATATTACAAATGGAATTAATACAGTTATTACAAAACTTACAGATAATATTGTTAGATATTCTGATATACTTTTTCCTGTTAATTGAGAAGGTGGTACAAATGATATTACTAAAGCAAATACTGATACTAAGAAACCAACTATTGCAACTATCATTTTAAATGTTTTTCCACCAGGAACATGATAAGCACGTTTTAAATCTTCATGTTTTAATATTAAAATAATATATCCTATAAAGAATAATAAATATCCAACTAAGTATATAACTACTGTTAATGAAATTGCAGTAAGGAATGAAACATTGTTTCCTCCACCACCGAAAGTTAAAACAGCTGCCCATATAGTAACTACTACTCCTTGTACTAAAACTAATGGTACAGGCACTTCATGTTTATTAACTTCTGTTAATTTTTTTGGTAATAACCCTTTTTTTGCAGCAGCATACATACCTTCAGAAGGACCTACAACCCAAGAACTTACTTCTGCCATAACTCCTAAAGCAAGTAATAGTGCTACAATTCTTGTTATCCAATCAAAACCTTCTCCAAAATTTACAACTACTAATTGATGGAATGCTTGTACAACACCTGCACTTAAGTTTAATTGTTGTTCTGGAATAACAGCTGCAACAGTTAATCCACCTACAGTATTAAGAATTATAGCTAATGCTACAAGAATAAACATAGCTAAAGGATAGTTTTTATTAGCATTTTCTAACTTATTAACATGAGATGCAGATGCTTCAACTCCCATATATGCTAATATAAATGAAACAAAGACAACTAAAGTATTTACTTTAGTGAAATCAGGCATAAGATCATGTGCACTTAAAGCAACATGAATTGGATTACCTTTTACTATGTAAATTATACCTAGTGCAAATAATATTATAGCAGGAACAACAACACCAAAAACAAATCCTGCTTTTGCTATTTTTGCTGTATTTTTAGTTCCTCCAAATTGAGAAAAAGTTAATACCCAAAATATAACTAATACACCTATAAATTTTATTAAGGGATTACTATTTAATGCTGGCCAATTAAAGACATATGATAAAGCTCCTAATATAAAATAAATCATTGTAACAAATCCAACTGTTATTTGGAACCATTGAAAGAATATTGCTGCAAAGCCCCATCTTTCCCCTAAGGTATTTCCAACCCAAGAAAAGATACCTCCTTCTTCCCAGCCATCTACTGTTGCCATCTCTGCTGCACATAGAGCAACTGGTAAAAACCATAAAAGTCCACCTACTATTAAGAAAAATACTAAATGAAATCCTGATGTTGCAAAGGTAGGATACTCATAGACTGTCATTACCATAGATGCTGTCATAGCAAAGAATCCAAATAAAGTTAATGTTTTTCCACTTGCACCTGACTTACTTGGCATAACAAACGCCTCCTTTAAATTTTTAATTTTAAATTTAGAAGTTTAACTCTTTAATCAACAACTATTATCTAAGACAAAAATTTAAACTTTAATAAATTCTTCTCTTGAATAATAGCTACTAACTATATTAAATAATAACCTTTGTTAACAATTTATTCAAAACTTCCTTTCTTCAATTTTTATCTGTTATATGTTAAAACTTAGTAAAATCCCATTTTTACTCTTTATTACTTCAATTTTCTTTATTTTTCTTTTATTTTAAATTAATATAATTTTATTAACATTTTTATTAATATTTTATCAATAAAAATTTAAAATAAATATTAAAATACTACAAATTTATATAAATATTTTTCTTTTAAAATTATGAACAAAAACAAAAAAATAAGAGTTAAGTCTTTTAAAAAGTCTTAACTCTTATCTATTATACTTCAATCTATATATTTAAACCTAATTAGTTGCTATATTTACTTACTAGTTAGAAGCAAGTTTTTTGTAGCCTTCTAATCTTTCTTTAGCATCTCTTTCAGTCTTTTCGAATAATGCTTCAGCATGTTCTGGGAATGCTTTTGCTAATGCAGCATATCTAACTTCTCCCATTATGAACTCTCTAAAGTCTCCTGTTGGTTCTTTAGAATCTAATGTGAATGGGTTCTTTCCAGTTTCTTTTAACATTGGGTTAAATCTGTACATAGCCCAGTATCCACATTCAACAGCTCTCTTTTCTTCTAATTGAGCGTTACCCATACCAGCTTTTAAGCCGTGGCTGATACATGGTGAGTAAGCTATTATTAATGATGGTCCTTTATATGCTTCTGCTTCAGCTATTGCTTTAAGAGTTTGGTTCTTGTCAGCTCCCATAGCGATTTGAGCAACATATACATATCCGTAGCTCATAGCCATCATTCCTAAATCTTTCTTCTTAGTTCTCTTACCTGCAGCAGCGAACTTAGCTATAGCAGCAGTTGGAGTTGATTTAGATGATTGACCACCTGTATTTGAGTAGATTTCTGTATCCATAACAAGTATGTTTACATCTTCTCCGCTAGCTAAAACGTGGTCAACTCCACCGTAACCGATGTCGTAAGCCCATCCGTCTCCACCGAAGATCCATTGTGATCTCTTAACTAAGTAATCTTGATCTTTTAAGATTTCTAAAGCGAACTCGTTAGTTTCACCTTGTAATGTAGCTATAACAGCATCAGCTCTATCTCTAGTTCCTTCACCGTTATCAACTTCAGCTATCCAAGCTTCTAAAGCTTCTTTAGCTTCTGGTTTAACACCAGCTTCGATTGCTTTTCCAGCAAGGTCAACTAATCTATCTCTTATAGCTTTAACTCCTAAGAACATACCTAATCCAAACTCAGCGTTATCTTCAAATAATGAGTTAGCCCAAGCTGGTCCATGACCTTTGTGGTTAGTTGTGTATGGAGTTGAAGGAGCAGATCCACCCCAGATTGATGAACATCCAGTAGCGTTAGCTATCATCATTCTATCTCCAAATAATTGAGTTATAAGTTTTGCATATGGAGTTTCTCCACATCCAGCACAAGCTCCTGAGAACTCGAATAATGGTTGCTCAAATTGGCTACCTTTAACTGTATTTTTGTTCATTGGGTTTTTCTTAGGTGCAACATCATTTACACAGTAATCCCAAGCTTCTATTTGATCTTCTTGAGTATGTTGTGGTTTCATAACTAAAGCTTTTTCCTTAGCAGGACAAACTTGAGCACAGTTTCCACATCCAGTACAATCTAAAGTACTTACAGCCATAGTAAATTGCATTGGCTCTTCTGTTTTTAATGCTTTAGCAGCAACTAACTTAGTTGAAGCTGGAGCATTTTTAGCTTCTTCCTCTGTTAATAAGAATGGTCTTATTGTAGCATGAGGACAAACGTAAGCACATTGGTTACATTGGATACAGTTATCAGCTATCCATTCTGGTATGTTTATACCAATTGCTCTCTTTTCGTATGCAGCAGTACCTGGTTCGAAAGTACCATCTTCCATTCCATTAAATGCTGATACAGGAAGTTTATCTCCTTCTAATCTGTTCATTGGCTCAACTATGTTCTTAACGAATTGTGGAACTTCTTTTTCTTCAACAACTTCGTCTTTAGCATTTGCCCACTCAGCTGGAACTTTAATTTCAACTATAGCATCAATTCCTTTATCTATAGCAGCGTGGTTCATGTTAACAACTTTTTCACCTTTTTTACCATATGAAGTTACAACAGCATCTTTTAAGTATTTAACTGCATCTTCTACTGGTATTATGTTAGCTAATTTGAAGAATGCAGATTGCATTATCATGTTGATTCTTCCACCTAAACCAACTTCTTGAGCTATCTTAACAGCATTTAAAGTGTAGAACTTAATGTTGTTTTCAGCTAAGAATCTCTTATAGCTTGCTGGTAAGTGCTTAGCAACTTCTTCTGGACTCCAGATAGTGTTTAATAAGAATGTTCCGTTTTTCTTTAATCCATCTAAAACGAAGTACTTATTAACATATGATTGGTTGTGACAAGCAACGAAATCAGCTTTGTTTATTAAGTAACATGATTTTATTGGTTTTTTACCAAATCTTAAGTGAGAAATTGTAACCCCACCTGATTTTTTAGAGTCATATGCAAAGTATCCTTGAGCATACATGTCAGTATGGTCTCCGATGATTTTGATAGCACTCTTGTTAGCACCAACTGTTCCGTCTGATCCTAATCCCCAGAACTTACAAGCTTTAGTTCCTTCTGGAGCAGTATCGATATCTCCAGCAGCTTCTAATGAAGTGTTAGTTACATCGTCAACTATTGATAAAGTGAATCCATCTTTTGGTTCATCTTTCTTTAAGTTTTCGTAAACAGCAACTATGTCAGCTGGTACAGTATCTTTTGAACCTAATCCAAATCTACCACCAACTATTACAGGAGCATTTTCTAATCCGTAGAATGCATTTTTAACTTCTAAGTATAAAGGTTCTCCTGCTGAACCTGGTTCTTTAGTTCTATCTAAAACAGCAACCTTTTTAACAGTTTTAGGCATTGCTTTTAATAATCTTTCATTTGAGAATGGTCTGAATAATCTTACTTTAACTAAACCAACCTTTTCTCCTTTAGCGTTTAAGTAATCTATAGTTTCTTCTACTAAGTCTGTAACAGATCCCATACCTACTATAACTCTTTCAGCATCTTCTGCTCCATAGTAATCGAAACAGTTATACTCTCTACCAGTTAACTTAGTGATTTCTTTCATGTAGCTCTCAACTATTTCTGGAACTGCATCGTAGAATTTGTTTACTGCTTCTCTTTCTTGGAAGTAGATGTCTGGGTTTTGAGCTGTACCTCTAGTTACAGGTCTGTTAGGGTTTAGAGCTCTTCTTCTAAACTCATCTACAGCTTCCATATCTACTAATTCTTTTAATTCATCATATTCTAAAAGTTCAACTTTTTGTATTTCATGTGATGTTCTAAATCCATCAAAGAAGTTTACAAATGGTACTCTAGCTTTAAGAGCTGCTAAATGAGCAACAGCTGATAAGTCCATAACTTCTTGAACTGATCCTTCTGCTAACATAGCGAATCCAGTTTGTCTTGCAGCCATAACGTCTTGGTGATCACCGAAGATGCTTAATGCTGAAGTAGCTAGTGATCTAGCTGATACATGGAATACTGATGGTAATAATTCACCAGCTATTTTATACATGTTTGGTATCATTAATAATAAACCTTGTGAAGCTGTGTAAGTAGTTGTTAAAGCTCCAGCTTGTAATGAACCGTGAACTGCACCTGCAGCACCTGCTTCTGATTGCATTTCCATTACTTTTACAGGTTGACCAAATATGTTCTTTAATCCTCTTGCACTATTTTCATCAACCCACTCTGCCATTGGTGATGATGGAGTGATAGGGAATATTGCTGCAACATCAGTGAACGCATATGATATATAAGCGGCAGCTGTGTTACCATCCATAGTTTTCATTTTTCTCATTGCCATTGAGATGACCTCTCTTTCATTAATTTTGTAGATATATAAATTTAAATCTTAAAAATTATAATATATTTAAAGTAATTAATTAAAACTACTTTTTAGCTTAGTAAATTATTTTATTAATTTTTTTGCTAATTCCTTAGCTTCTTGAATTTCCTCATTATTTGGTGATTCATTTACAGCTAAGCTACCAACAACGTCGAATCCATAATCCTTCATTCTTTCAACCCATTCAACCATAAATTCTCCATTATCCCAACCATATGACCCAAATAAAATCATTTTTTTGTTGTTATTTGGAGTTAACTTGAATTGTTTTACAAATGGTTCCATATCGTATTGTTCTATTCTGTTATTATCCATTGAAGGGCTACCTAAGGCTACTGCATCTGCTTCTAAAACATCCTCTGCCTTCGCACTTGAAACATGCTTTATTAAAACATCTACCCCTAAGTCTGTTAATTCTTCTGCAATAGTATTTGCTAATACTTCAACATTTCCACCATTGCTCCAATATATTACTGATACTTTACTCATAAAAACACCTCTTATACTTGATAATATATTTTATCTTAAAGGCCCAATATTAATTGATATAAAACTAATTTTTCTCGACATTAATAATTATACTCTTTGAGAGAAATTTTTCAAGTTGCATATTTAGATATTTTAAAACATATTTTTAATGTTTATTAACAATTCTTATAAAAGTTCTTCCATATGCTTAGAATTGTCCATAAAAATTTACATATGTGCAGATTTTTTTATTATATCTATGATATTGTCAACTCCATTACCTATTTTGCTCATTTTCATAGAATTTAGGTATTTTTCCTTGTTTTTCTCTATATCCTTTATTGATTTTAAAAGTACTTCAGGACTTAAATCCTCCTCTTTAATAACCATTGAATAGCCACTCTTTTCAAAGGATTTAGCATTTAAAACCTGGTCTCCTCTTGAGGCATTTGCAGATAAAGGTATTAAAATATTTAATTTCCTTAAAGCTAATAATTCAAATATTGTATTAGCTCCAGCCCTAGATATAACTAAATCTGCTAAAGCCATTAAATCAGGTAACTCATCAGATATATATTCATATTGTCTATATCCCTCTAAATTATTTAAAGATTCATCTAAGTTTCCTTTTCCACATAAATGAATAACATTATAATTTTTTAATATTTCTTTTAAACTTTTTCTAAGGCTTTCATTTATAACTTTAGAGCCTAAGCTTCCTCCAATAACCATTAAAACCTTTTTATTGTTATCTTTAAAAGCACAAAATCTTCTTCCTTTTTCTTTATCACCTTTTAAAAGGTCTTCTCTTATAGGTGTACCTGTTAATTTACCTTTATTATCCTTTATATATTTTAAACTCTCTGGAAAGGTAACACAAAGTGTATCACAAAAAGGAGATGCAATTTTATTTGCTAAGCCTGGTGTTAAGTCAGATTCATGGGAAACTACAGGAATTTTTTTCATAGAAGCTGCTATTACAACTGGTACAGTAACAAAGCCTCCCTTTGAAAAAATAACATCTGGTTTCTCCTTTGAAAGAATTCTTTTTGCATCCATTACCCCCTTTAAAACCTTAAGAGGGTCTGTAAAATTTTTAACATCAAAATATCTTCTAAGTTTACCAGAGGATATTGAATAGTAAGGTATATTTTCCTTAGTTATTATCTCTTTTTCTATACCATTTTTACTGCCTATATATTTTATATCAAAGCCTAACTCTTTTAGTTTAGGCACTAAGGCTAAGTTTGGAGTAACATGTCCTGCTGAACCTCCACCTGTCATAATTATTTTATATTTTTTCAAAAAATCAACTCCCTTATAAAATGTGATTTTATTTTAATTAACAATGGTATTATAAATATTTTTTTGTAATAACCCCTTCAATTCCCTATCATATTTTACTCTATTTTGCACAATATATAAATGCAAACTCAATCAATACAAAGGAGGAATTAAAAATGGCACAACATTTAGTACCAGAAGCAAAAAATGGATTATCTAAATTCAAAAACGAGGTAGCAGCTGAAATGGGAGTACCATTTTCAAACTACAATGGAGATTTAAGTTCTAAACAATGCGGTAGTGTTGGTGGAGAAATGGTTAAAAGAATGGTTGAAAAATACGAAAAAGGAATTTAACTTATATTTAATTTAATTTTAATAATTAAATAAACTTTAACAATTAAATAAAGCTTAACTTTTAAATAAAATTAACAATTAAAATATAAAAATATTTGCAAAAATATTTATTTTAAAATTACTGGAGCAATATAAAAATATTGCTCCTTTAATTTTATATTCTAAAATATTTTACATTAGCTTGAATTGATTTATTTCCATTAAATTCATTTATATTAGGATAATAAATTAAATCAATATTAAAATTACAACTTCCCCCATCTAGTATTCTTATTAATTCTTCTTCTCCATATTTATTAGCAAAATCCTCTTTAAATTCTTCAACTTTATTTCCAAAAGCTATTGCATCTATAGTATTATAAGTATTTTTTAATTTACACCTAAATTTAATTACATTTTGCTCTTTTCCCATTATCCAAACCCTACTTACCTTAACATCCTTTTCTCCAAAAAGTGGACTAGGATTTCCTTTTCCAAAAGGCTCTAACTTTTCTAAATCATCTATTAACCCATAATTTAAATCTTCTAAAGAAAGTTTAGCATCTATTCTGACTTTTGGTATTAGGTCCTCCTTAGTTAAACTACAATTTTCTAATAACATATTTCTTAATAATGGTATTTTTTCTTCTTCTACAGATAATCCTGCTGCCATAGGGTGTCCCCCAAACTTGCTTATAAGCTCTTTACATTTTGATAACTCTTCAAAAATATTATATTCTTCTTTAGACCTTGCAGAACCCTTAGGCATATCTTTTCCTTTAGTCATTATTATTGTAGGAACATTATATTTTTCTTTTATTCTTCCTGCAACAATTCCAGCAATACTTTCATGTATATAGGAGTTGTAAACTAAAATTACCTTATCATTTTCCATTTTATTATCCTCTATTTGTTTTATTACCATATCAACACTATCTTTTGTTAATTCCTGTCTTCTTTGATTTAACTCAAAAAGCTCTTTTGCTAAAGCATCTGCTCTATCATAATCTTCTGCTAAAAGTAATTCTACAGATAAATCTGCTGTTTCAAGTCTTCCTGTTGCATTTATACAAGGACCTATAACAAAACCTAAATGATACTGAGATATTTCTTTTCCTTCAAGACCTGTGTATTTTTTTAAAGCAATTAAGCCCTTGTTTTGAGTATTATTAAGCATTTCCAAACCTTTTTTTACTATTACTCTATTTTCACCTAATAAATCAACTACATCACATACAGTAGCAATAGCACAAATTTCTAATAACTCTAAGCTTTCCTCATTAGGTATTCCTAATTCTTTATATAAAGCACACATAAATTTAAAGGCAATTCCTGCACCACATAAAGATTTAAAAGGGTACTTACAATCCTCTTGCTTAGGATTTATAACTGCATAAGCTTTTGGAATTTTTTTATTTATTTCTCCTTTTTCATCTTTAACTAAAGGAATATCATGGTGGTCTGTTAAAATAACATCCATCCCTAAATTTTCAGCTAACTCTATTTCAGAAAAGGCAGAAATTCCATTATCACAAGTTAAAATAACCTCCGTTCCCTCTTCCTTTAAAATATTAACTCTTTTAGAGTTCATTCCATAGCCTTCTTCTTCTCTATTTGGTATATGATAGTTAAAATTAGCACCACACCTTTTTAATCCCTTGTAAAGAATTGAGGTACTTGATACTCCATCACAGTCATAATCACCATAAATAGTTATTTTTTCTCCTTTTTCTATAGCTTCTTTTATTCTTTTAACTCCTTTTTCCATATCCTTCATAAGGTATGGATTGTTTAAACTTTCAATTTCTCCACATAAAAACTCCTTAGCCTTTTTTTCATCTTTTATATCTCTATTCACTAAAAGAGTAGCTGTTAATAAATCTATATTTAATTTTTCTTTTAAATTTTCTATATCTTCTCTTTTTCTCTGTCTAAGTAGCCACTTTTCTCTCATGCACTCACCTCTTAATTAATTATTTGCACAACGGATTTTTCTAAAACTTTCTTAAGTATTTTCTTCATATCTTTTAATGTTAAATCTTCTACTAAGTTTAACTCATTAAAAATATATTCTCCCTTATTAAACATGGTTTCATATATAGCCATTCTATTAGCAAGTACTATACTTTTTTCTAGGTCTAAGGAATTTTTAAGTTTAAATCTTTTTATTAATTTCTTTAAGCCTTCATCCCTTAAATATTCTTCTATATTTATAGCCTTTAATATACACTTTTCAATAAGTGCTAAAGCCTCTTCTTCCTTTTCTTTAGAAGTTCCTAAATAAACCTTAAATAATCTTATTCCTTTTTCATATTTAACTTCACTATAAACCTCATAAGCTAATCCATTCTTTGTTCTAATTTCGTCATAAAGTACTGAACTTACTCCTTCACCAAACCAAAGATTAAAAATTTTAAGTGTGGATACCTCCTCCATAGTTAAATCACTTATATCAAATAAGCAACATATTTTAACTCCATTATTTCCTTGAACTTTCTTAGAAAATACTCCATAATTAACATTTCTTTTTAAAGGCTCCTTAAATACTTTTCCTCTTTTTACTTTCATAAAGCTTTTTTCTACAATTCCCTTTACTTCCTCTAAGGAAAAGGAGGAAACAACTGAAACAACAATATTTTCACTTAAATAATTTCTATTGTAAAAATTCTTTAATCCTTCAAAGCTTATTTTCTCTATATCCTCCTTTTCTCCTATTATTAATTTTCCTAATCTCTCATTAAAAAATCCATTATTTAAGGCTATGTCCTCTACTTGTTGTTCTAAATCCTCTTTCCATTCATCACTCTCTTGTTTTATCACATTTATTTCTTCTAAAAATCCCTCTTTACTAAAATTAGAATTTAAAACAATCTCTGAATATAAAGAAAAGCCTTCAAAAAAATCTTCCTTAGCAGTAGTTCCATAATAAATAACATAAGGAAAATTAGTCATAGCATTATTAAAACCAAATAATTCATCTAATTCTTCATTTATTTCATCTTCTCTTATTTTTTCATTCCCTTTAAAAAGCATATGTTCTAAAGCATGAGCCATTCCTATTTCATCTTTTTTTTCTGCATTAGCACCACTTTCTAAACTTATGCAAAAGGATGTATGTTCTATATCTTTAAATTTATATAATAATCTAACTCCATTATCTAAAACTATCTTTTTCATATTTCCCTCCAAAGATATACTATTAAATCATATTATATTTTAACACAGGTAATAAACTTATAAAAAAATAAAAGAGCCATATCAAAGCCTAAATAAAATTTATTAATTTTAAATTTACTCTTTAAACCTTAATTTATAGTAAATCATTAAATAAATTTTTTAAGCTATTTGATATAACTCTTTTTAATATAAAACTTTATTTTTCTTCTGTTTCTAAGAAAAAGTCAATAAGCATTCCCTTTCTTATATCCTTTGCTTCTTTTTCATATCCTAAGCTTTTTAATATTTCTAATCCAAATACTAAAGCCGTTGCAGGACCTCTACTTGTTATTATATTTCCATCTACAACTACTGTTTTATTTTCTATATAATTAACATTTCCAAGTTCTTCTTTAAAGCCAGGATAACTTGTAACATTCTTACCTTCAATAATATTAGCCTTAGCTAAAGCTATTGGTGCTGCACATATTGCTGCAACTATTTTATTATCTTCATTATATTTTTTTATTAAAGCTTGAACTTTTTCATTATCTCTAAGATTTGTTGCCCCTGGCATTCCACCTGGAAGTACAATTGCATCATAACTTTCTAAATCAGAATCTAATATTGTCTTATCACAAAGAACTGTTGTTCCATGGGCACTATTAACATTTTTATTTTCTGTTATGCTACATGCATGACATAAAACCTTAGCTCTATTACAAACATCTACAACTGATAAAGCCTCTATAGTTTCAAAACCTTCTGCTAAAAATACTAAAACTTTTTTCATGACCATACCTCCTACTTAATAATTACTTCCCTTATATAATCCTCTAAGCCTAGAATCATTAAACTACTTCCTCTACCTGCTCTATTCTGTAGCTTAATATTTTCAATGCTTACCTCAGCTTTTTCTTTTTGCTTAGACTCTAAAATAAGTTTTTCATAATTACTAGTTAATTCTTTTTTATAGTCATTATACGCCTCTAAAACTTTATCATCAATACCTACCTCTAAGGATGGAATAGCTCTACCAAATATAACTTTATTATTATCTTTTAAACTTATTCCTGTTACTCCCGAAGCTACTTTTCCCATAGGATTTAAGGAATTAGCTAAGAATTTAATTCCCATAGCATTTTTAGTTACTAAAATTATTGTGGCATTATCAAGATTTATATCTATATTTATAACTTCATCCTTTGGATTTTTAAATTTATAAGCTATTTGATTATTAAAATCTCCTAAAAATTCTCTTAGACTTGTCTTTTTAACTAATCCTTCCATTGTGAAGAAATATACAAATAAATCTTCCCCTATTCTTCCAAATTCATTTATAGGGAAAACTCTTACTATATTTTCATCCTTTTCAAAGCCATCTACTAAGTCTGAAATATTGCTCTCTTCTGTATTTTGAAGTAAATATGCTGGAAACTTAAATACCTTTCCCTTATTAGAAAAAGCTATTACATTTTTAAAAGAATTTACTTTTACTTTTTCATAAGAACTATTATTAAAATTATTAAAGGTTTTAATATTTCCTTTTTTATTTATTCCTATAATAAACTCTTTATATTCATAATTATCTACAAATCTTATGCTTTTAATTTTATTTCCATTTTTTAAAGGAACTAATTGTGCCCCTAATAAATTTCTTTCTGAAAAATCTAATTTTGGTTCAGAAACAACAAAACTTAAACCATTAGTTGTTTCTATTTCTACAAATCTTTCTTCCTCTTGAGAATCTATTAAAGATACACTTCTTAATGAATCATCATTTTTAAGTTTTATAGCCATAAGCTTTGAATATGCTGTAACAAATTTATCTAAAGTAGTCTTTTTTATTAAGCCATTAGAAGTTATAAACTTAAAGCATTTATTTGGCAAGAAATTATCAATTGATTCAATAGCAATTATTTTTTCATCCTCTAAATTTAATCCTCTTATTAAATCCTCAAGTCTTTCCCCTTTATCTTTCCATTTTTTATCTACTATAGAATTACATTTTATTTGATAAACAGTTCCTTTATCAGTAAATATAGCTAAAGTATCCTTAGTATTAGATTTAAGAAGGAATTTTAAGTAATCTCCCTCTCTATACTCTATTTCATTTTCATCAACATTTGAACGATTATAAGTTTTAAGAGGAAGTTTCTTTATGAAACCTTCCTTTGATAAGGTAATCATTACATCTTCTGCAACAATTAGCTCTTCTAAATCTATTTTAGCTTCACTTTCATCTTCTATTAAGGCAGTTCTTCTCTCATCTCCATAAACCTTAGAAACCTCTTTTAACTCCTCTTTTATAACTTCTAAAAGAACAGATTCCTTTTCTAATATTTTTTTAAGTTTTTTTATCTTTCTTGATAATTCCTTATGTTCTTTTTCAAAAACCTTTATCTCTAATCCCGTTAATCTATAAAGCATTAATTCTAAGATTGCCTCTGCTTGAATATCTGTAAAGTAAAATTCTGAAACTAAATTTTCATGAGCATCTTTTTTAGAATTTGAAGCCCTAATTGCAGCTATAACCTCATCCATTATACCTATAGCTTTTATAAATCCTTCAACTATATGAAATCTTTTTTCAGCTACTTCTAACTCTCTCTTTGTCCTTCTTGTGACAATATCCTTCTGATGATTTACATAGTGAGATATTATAGTTTTTAATCCCATAGTTTCTGGCTTTCCCTCTGCTAAGGCCACCATGTTAAAGCTTATATTTCCTTGAAGGTCAGTTTTCTTATAAAGATATTTAAGAACTTTATGAGCCATGTCAAAATTTATAGCCTTTTTAAACTCTATTACAGCTCTTATTCCTGTTCTATCTGATTCATCTCTAATATCAACTATTCCATCTAATGCTTTAGCATGTCTTTTATCACCAGTCATATCTGATATTGTTTGAAGTATTTTAGCTTTATTCCTTCTATAAGGGAACTCAGTTATAACTATTCCAAGTCTTCCATTTTCTAAGGTTTCAATGTTAGCTTTAGCTCTTAAAGTAACCTTTCCTTCTCCTGTTTCATAAGCTGATAGCAAAGTTTTTTCACCTATTAAAACGCCACCAGTTGGAAGGTCTGGACCCTTTATATATCTCATTAATTCCTTAGTTGTAATTTCATTATTATCTATATAAGCTAATGTCCCCTCTATTACTTCTTTTAAATTATGTGGAGGTATATTAGTTGAAAGCCCAACTGCTATACCAAAAGTTCCATTTACTAAAAGATTTGGATATCTAGCTGGTAAAACCTTAGGTTCCATTTCAGAATCTGAATAGTTTGGAACCATATCAACTACATTTTTCTCTATATCTCTAAGCATCTCCATAGATATACTTGAAAGCCTAGCCTCTGTATATCTCATAGCTGCTGCACCATCTCCATCTATACTTCCCCAGTTTCCATGTCCATCAATAAGTGGAGCTCTTGTACTAAAATTCTGTGCTAAAATCACCATAGCATCATAAACTGAACTATCTCCATGAGGATGATACTTACCTAAAATATCCCCAACTATTCTAGCTGATTTGTAATAGGGTTTATCAGGAAAAGCCTTTAACATATATGCACCATATAAAATTCTTCTATGTACTGGCTTTAATCCATCTCTTACATCTGGAAGGGCTCTATCCTTAGCCACTTCAACTGCATAAGGTAGATAGTTATCAGGCATAACCTCTTCAAGAGGCATTCTTATAATATTATTATCTTTTGGTATTTCAATATTTTTTTTAGCCATTTAATCTCCTCCTTTAGAACTCTGCGTACTTATACATATATTTCTTTCTAGGTTGAACAACATCTCCCATTAATAAAGAAACCATTTTTTCAGCCTTTGCAGCATCTTCTATAGTAACTTGTACTAAAGTTCTAGTTTCTGGATTTAAAGTTGTTTCCCATAATTGGTCTGGATTCATTTCTCCAAGTCCTTTAAATCTTTGAATAGTTGCCCCTTTTCCAACCTTTTTCTTAACTTCTTCTAATTCATCATCACTATAAGCATAAACAATTTTATCTTTTCCTTTTCCTGATTTAGCAACTTTATAAAGAGGAGGTTGTGCTAAATAAAGATGACCATTAGCTATAAGTGGTCTCATATATCTATAAATATATGTCATCCAAAGAGTTCTTATATGATAACCATCCACATCTGCATCACTCATTATTATTATTTTATCGTATTTTAAATCTTCTTCATTATAGTTATCTAAAATTCCTGTGCCTATAGCAGTATTAAATATTTTTAATTCTTCAGAAGCTATAACATTTTCCAACTTTTGTTTTTCTGTATTCATTATTTTACCCTTTGAAGGCATTATAGTTTGAAATCTTCTATCCCTAGCTTGTTTAGCTGAACCACCTGCTGAATCACCCTCAACAACAATAAACTCATTAGCTTCTTTATTTTTCAAGGTACAAACAGCAACCTTTCCTGCTAATGGTGCTGTTCCTTTTCCTATTTTCTTTCTTTCTGCATCATTAATCTTTTTAATCTTTTCTCTTCTTGCTGCTGCATCTATTGCATTGTTTATAATCATAGTTGCAACCTCTTTATTATCCTCTATCCAATGTCCAAACTTAGTGTAAGCTAAATCATTCATCATTGTATATGCTTCATTGTTTCCAAGTTTAGTTTTTGTTTGTCCCTCAAAAACTGGATTTGTAATTTTTATCCTAACAATAGCTGTCATTCCTTCTCTTAAATCATCACCTTCAAATTCCTTATCCTTTTCTTTTATAAGATTAAGCTTTTTAGCCCATTCTTTGAAAGCACGAGTCATTCCTGTTTTAAATCCTGTTTCATGAGTTCCAGCCTCTGTTGTAGGAATATTATTTACGTAACTTACTATATTTTCAGTTGTGGAATCCGTAAATTGAAGACAAATCTCTCCATACATCTGTATATTATTTACTTCTCTTTCTCCTTCAAATAAAACAGGTGTTTGATGAAGTGGTGTCTTACTTTCATTTAAATAATCAATAAAATCTAAAAGACCTCTTTCAGAATAATATTCCTTACTTACTGTTTCTTCTTTTCTATTATCAATAAGTTCTAATCTTATGCCTTTATTTTGAAAAGCTAACTCTTGTAATCTTTCATCTATAACATCAAATTTAAAATCTGATGTAGAAAATACTTCTCTATCTGGCAAAAATGTAACCTTTGTTCCAGTTTCCTTAGACTCACCAATAACTTCTAAATTAGTTACTGGAGTTCCTGGCATATCTTTTTTAAGCTCTTTATCATAGGTATATTCAAATCTTTGTCTATAGATTTTCCCATTTTGCTTTACCTCAACTTCTAACCATCTTGATAAAGCATTAACAACTGCAGCTCCAACTCCATGAAGTCCACCTGAAGTTTTATAGTTTTGATTGTTAAACTTTCCACCAGTATGAAGTTCAGTAAAGACCATTTCAACACCAGTCTTTTTCTTTATTGGATGCATTCCCGTTGGAATACCTCTTCCATTATCTATTACTGTAACACTTTTATCCTTATTTAATATAACCTTTGCCTTATTTCCGTAACCATTAGATATTTCATCTATAGAGTTATCTAATATTTCCCATATACAATGATGAAGTCCCTTACTTCCTGTAGAGCCTATGTACATACCTGGTCTTACTCTTACTGGCTCTAATTTTTCTAAAGAGGTTAAAGAAGTTACATCATAATTATTATTTTTATTGCTCATGCAAATCCTCTCCTAGTTCTTTTGAAATTTCTGAATATATATCCTCTAACTTATATAATTCCTCATCTATATTATTTATTTCTAATTCATTTCTAAATGTTTTTTTCTTTGCACTTGTACCATATCTAGGGTCATAATATTTTTCCATTAGCTCTATAGCTACTGTTTTATATTCTCCCTTATCTACTAACTCTTTATACTTTTCAACTCTTTCTTGACTTATATATTTTTTAAGAACTCCTAAAGCTTCATCTAACTGTTCATTTACATTCTCAAAAGATGTGTATTCCTTAACTAATCTTTCTGCTCTAATATCTAAATCAGCATTTATTTTAATTTTTTCTCCTTCATACATCTTTTCAAATAAATAATCAGGTATTAAAATTCTACCAATTCTCTTACTTTCTCCTTCAATAAATATAAGATTAGATTTTCTATGTCTTAGCTTATCATAAACTAAGGCATCAAATCTTTTTTGAGTGTTGCAATCTCCAAGTCCAACCCCTCCAAGAATTGATCCTCTATGATTTGCACATCCTTCTAAATCTAAAACATCATATCCCTTTTCTTCTAATTTATATAGCATTTCTGTTTTTCCAACACCAGTATTTCCGTATAAAACTATAAAATCAATAGCTTTAGAGAACTCTTCTATTTTATCTATTATAAAGCTTCTATAAGATTTATATCCGCCTTCTAATTTGTAACAATTTATTCCTAGACTATTTAGTAATGAATGGAGACTTCCACTTCTCATTCCACCTCTTGCACAAAAGATAACAAGTTTTTTACCATGTTTATTTTTATAAAGTTCTTGCACTTTTTTAAATATCTCTGGCAATCTTTTAGATATAAATTCAACACCTTGTTCCTTTGCAGCTTCTGCACTTTCTCTAACATATAAAGTTCCAACTACATCTCTTTCCTCATTTAAAAGAACTGGAATATTTACAGAACCTATCATAGGTTCTTCAAAGGCTTCATTTTCACTTCTAACATCTATAAAGATATACTCATCCTCATGTCCATATATCTCCTCATAACTTATTAATCCAAACATTTATATATCATCCTTTCAATTTACTAAAATAGTATAATTCTTTAAAAATACATTGTCAAACATTTGTTCCCATTAAATCTTAACTCTATAGTGCTTCACGATTATTAATTATATCAAAAGATTTTAAAAGACAAAAATATATATTTTTAAATAAAATTCTTCTAATAATATTGTCAAAATTCTTATGTAATAATCATAAAAAAATATAAGACATCCATTTTGGATGTCTTATAATAATTAAACTTCGTATATTCCGATTTGTCTAACATGTTTAGTATGTGACCATTCTTTTTTGTCTTTATCTATTATACCTTGTATTGTTATTGGTATCCAAGTTAATATGTATAATGGATAAATTAAGTATCTGTAGAACATTTGGAAATTTCTCTTTCCTAAGAATAATAAAGTTCCTATTAAGAAAATTCCTATATAAGCCACATTAAATAATGTTAGTAAAAAGATATTATCTAATATACCTAATTGATTTACTAAGTATGGTTGTATAAATACGTTACATGCATATAATGCTAATACAGCAAATAACTTTCCACTCATCTTCTTATCAAATAATAAAGCAAATGGTGTTAATAAGAATTGGAATACACAGAATAACTGCCATGCCGTTGCATTAAATAAATAACTTATTACAAATATTCCAAGTCCATCTACAGCTCTTACCTGTATGAAAGTTAAAACAGCTGCTAATCCCATAGCTAAAGTAACAAAAGGTTGCATTACATATAAAGTACAGTCAAAAGCAACTAAGCTTCTGTCTTTTATAGATTTCTTTAAAAGTTTCATTCCGTATCTAGTAGCAACGTCTGCAAAACCTTGCATCCATCTCTTTCTTTGATTCCAAGAAGCTTTTAAAGTTAATGGTTTCTCATCATATATTTTAGCATCGTGTGCCCAACCAACTTTTTCACCATTTAATATAAGTTTACAACTAAATTCTAAGTCTTCTGTTAAACAAGTTGCACCCCAACCTAACTTTTTAAGAGTAGCTGTATCTATTACAAATCCTGTTCCACCGATTTGTGCAGATAGTCCTATATTACTCTTTGCTAATTGAAGCATTCTATTAGCTGATGTAAAAGCTATAGCGTAAGATTCTGTTATCCATGAATCTTGAGGATTTTTAGAATCAATATATCCTTGAACAACTTTAAATCCTTCACACATCTTATTGTTCATTTCTTTTAAGAAGTTTTTATCGACTAAATTATCAGCATCAAAAACTGCTATGCCATCGTAATGAGTGTTCATTTTAAATATTTTATCAAACATCCACTCTAAGGCAAAGCCCTTACCTCTTTTATCTTTGTTAAATCTCTCAAATACATTTGCTCCTGCTTCCCTTGCGATTTTAGCAGTATTATCAGTACAGTTATCTGCAATAACAAATATATCATATAATTCTTTTGGATAATCTAAATGTTTTAAACTTTCAACTAAATTTTCTATAACTACTTCTTCATTATGGGCTGCTACAAGCATTGCAAATTTCTTTTGCGGTTCAAAAACTTTTTTGTCTTTTTTTCTGTAGAATCCAAATAGCGCTATGATTAAATAGTATAGCATTAGAGCAAATACGCCTATTTGAAAAACAGCTGTTACCCAAAATATATACTTTTCCATAAATTCCACTCCTATAACTTAAATTAACCTATGACATTATAACAGTTGTTCATATATTTTGTAAAATATATTTTATTTTTATTTTTTAATAATTTATCAAAAAACATTAAAAATGGAATAAAATCTATAAGATTTGAGAATAAAATTTAAATTTTCATGTCAATTGATTCATAAAACAACTTACCCCTTATTTCATGAATCAATTGCATCAAAACTTAATTTTTAATCTTTTACTTAAAAGACCTTAAACCTATGTGTTTTACTAATATTTAAACAACCTTATTATCAAAGGTTCTTCTTAAATTTTCCTAAGAAATTTTAAACTTCTCCTTTTAAATATAACTAATCTTTTC
This sequence comes from Clostridium sp. TJA032, assembly GCF_058310275.1. Lineage (NCBI taxonomy): Bacteria > Bacillati > Bacillota > Clostridia > Eubacteriales > Clostridiaceae > Clostridium > Clostridium sp. TJA032. The sequence continues at coordinate 1,378,158 of NZ_JBZEFB010000001.1, forward strand.
TATTAACCATATAATGTGCTCTAAACCTTTTTTTAAAAAGGCATTTTATGTACCCTTATGTTCCCATAAATATTACTGTCTTTTAGATTTAAATTTATTTATATATTTAATCTAAAAAAACCAAACTACAAATATTAAAACTTCTTAAATCTAAATATATCTCATTCTCTAATATAATTTTGCCACACAACTTACAAAGGAATTATTACAAAATTATTAATTTATAAATTAAGAGATTTATTCACTTATTTTTACATTTTATTAACTTTTTTCTTTTAATTTAAAATAAACTGTTTTGTTTTAAGAAAGGATTGATTTATATGAAAATAGGTTATGCTTGTATTCCTATTACTACTAATGCAAAAACAAATAGAAAGCTACTTTTAAAGGATTTTTCTAAAGATAAATTTTTATCCTTAACGGAAAAAAATTTAGATGATTTAGAAAAAATATTAAAATGGAATGTAAAAAATAATATTTATCTTTTTAGGATAAGCTCTGATATTATTCCCTTAGGTTCCCATTTTATAAACGAGATTGATTGGAGAAAAATTTTTAAAGATAAATTAGAGCATATAGGAAATTTAATAAAGAAAGAAGGAATAAGAGTTTCAATGCATCCAGGACAATACACAGTTTTAAATAGTCCTAAAGAAGATGTAGTAAAAAAGTCTATTAGAGATTTTGAATATCACTGTGAATTTTTAGATTCTCTAAACCTAGACTATAAAAACAAATTAATTATTCACATAGGAGGAACCTATAATAATAAGTCCTTAGCAAAGGAAAATTTTATAAAAACCTTTAAAATGCTTTCAGATTCCTCAAAAAAAAGACTAGTTATAGAAAATGATGAAAGAAATTTTTCTTTAGAAGATGTTTTAGAAATTTCCTCTAAAATAAATGTTCCTGTAATATTTGATAATTTACATAATCTTTGTTATGGAAATAACTTTAAAAGCCTTAAAGATATATATGAATTAGTTTCTAAAACATGGAATATTAATATAGATGGTCCAATGAAAGTACATTATAGCCAACAAGACATGTTTAAAAAAATAGGTTCTCATTCTAAAACTATAAGAATAAGCACATTTTTAAATTATTATGAAGAAGTTAAAAGCTTCTCTCCTGATATAATGCTAGAAGTTAAGGATAAAGATATTTCTGCTATTAAGTGCATAAATTCAATTAAAGAAAGAAAAAATCTTTTAAGCTATGAAGATATAAAAAATGAAAAGAATAATTACGAAATTTTATGGAGAGAATATGATAAAAACTTTTTAGAAAATTATAATAAATTTTCTAAAAGTATTATAGAATTTTATAACTTTATAGATGACTTAATTCTCTCTGAAAGAGAAGCTCTACTTAAAAACTCCATTCCTATAGCTAAAGAATATATAAAGGAATATATAAATTCTAGGGAACTTAATTATTTAAATAAACTAATTTTAAAGAAAGATTTTGAAAAATCAAGAAATTACATAAAAAAACTAATAAAAAAATTAGAATTTCCCGAAAAAAAATTATCTTACTATTTATCTCAACTCTAGATTTATTTATACTCTCTAAAATTGTCACAATCTAAATATTGTTAAAATATATTGAAAGTAACAGTAAAATTTTGGAGGCATAAAAGTGTTTTTAAGCATAATTCTTTTTGTAATTGCATCAAGTTTAGATATTCTTGTAGTTTCTCTAGCTTATGGGCTAAAGAACATAAAAATAAATTTTTCTAGCACCCTTGTAATAGCATCAATATCTGCTTTTGGCACATTAATTTCTATGGTTATTGGAAAGTTTTTAATAGATGTAATTCCTATTAAGTTAGGAGATATATTAGGTGGCTTAGTACTTATGCTTTTAGGCGTTTATTCAATATATTCTTATTTTAAAGAAAAAAAAGATATATGTAATAACTCTGAAAAAAGTAATTCTCCAATTTTCCTTTTAGATAATCCAGAAATAGCAGATAAAGATAACTCTGGTAATATTGATTTTAAAGAATCTTTAAGTTTATCTTTAGCACTTTCCCTAAATAATTTTGGTTTAGGCATAGGTGCTAGTATTTCTGGAATTGATATAACATTAACAACTTTAATAACTTTTGTTATTTCCTTAATATTTGTTTCTTTAGGTTTTTTCTTTTCAAAAAAAATAAAAGGAAAAAATCTTTCAAAAAATAGCGATTTAGTTGCTGGATTAATAATAATAATACTATCTCTATTTATTATATTTTAATATTTAAAGTAAAAATAAAAATGCTAGGTTAAATCCTAGCATTTTTATTTTTAAATTCTTGTTATGTCAACTTCTTCTGAGTAATCTACTCCATCTACTCCAAAGCCAAAAAGTTTAAAGAATTCATTTTTAAATCCTTCTGCATCACTTAATTCAAAAACATTTTCACTATTTATTTGTGGCCAAATTTCTTCAATAGCTTTTTGAACTTCTTCATCCATTTCTAAATTATCTATTCTGATTCTATTTTCAGAATCTAAAACTAAATCTTCTCCATAAACCTCTTTAAACATTCTGTATATTTGTTCAATACAGCCCTCATGAGTTCCTTTTTCTTTCATTACTTTGTAAAGAATTGAAATATATAAAGATACTACTGGTATAGCGGAACTAGCTTGTGTTACTAAAGCTTTATTTACAGAAATTATACCTTCCCCTTTTAATGGGCTTAAAATTTCACTAATCTCCTTAGCTTTCTTCTCTAAATCTGTTTTAGCAACTCCTATAGTTCCTTCTCTATATATAGGATATGTTACTTCTGGTCCAATATAAGAATAAGCTATAGTTTTTATACCTTCTTCTAAAACATTAGCTTCTTTTAAAGCCTTAATCCATAAAAGCCAGTCTTCTCCACCCATTACTTTTATTGTACCTTCTATTTCTTCTTCAGTAGCTTCATTTATTGTTATTTCATGGATTTCTCCTGTATGGAAATCTAAAGTTTTACTTGTAAAAGGTTCTCCTATAGTTTTTAATGAAGAAGTATAAACCTCGCCTGAAACAGGGTCTTTTCTCTTTGGCGCTGCTAGGGAATATATAACTAAATCAACTTTTCCAATTTCTTTTTTTATTATGTCAATAACTTCTTCTTTAATTTCCTTAGAAAAAGCATCTCCATTTACTGAAATAAATTTCTTTCCTTCATCTTTTGCAAAGCCTTTTAAGGCTTCTACATTATACCATCCAGCTGAAGCTGTTCTTTTCCCCTTAGCTTCTCTTTCAAAAGAAACTCCTAAAACCTCTGCATCACAAGCTTCTAAAGAAACTATAGTACTTGCAAGACCATATCCTGTTGAACATCCTAATACAAGAACTTTTTTAGCACCTTTTATCTTACCCTTTTCCTTTACATACTCAATTTCATTCTCAACATTTTTTTTACATCCTGTAGGATGTGCAGTTGTACATATAAAACCTCTAAACTTTGGTTCTACTATCATTTTAATATCGCTCCCTTCCTAATAATTACCTTTTAAATTTTAATATTAAAAATTACTATTTTATGTACTTATTATGAATTTCCTTTGATTATCAAAGTATATTGTACTTATCATATTACCATATTTAATATAATTTGTCATTATAATAAAATTATATATCAAAAAAAGACACTCTTCTATTTAAATAGAAGAATGTCTTTTCTTTTTTAATTTGTAGGATTTGCATCCCCTAAGGAATTTTCATTGTTTTTTCCATTTGTTCTTTTAGCTATTTTAGGTAATATTAATCCTAAACCAATTAGGACTATAGGAGTACCTATATTCATTCCTACCCTAAATATCCATTCTCCAGAAAATGCTTTAACATCTGTTGGGAACATACCTAAAATACAAGCAAAGGCTGTAAAGGCAAAACACCACATTCCTATTATTATTGCTAACTTATCATTTTTAACAAATTTATACTCTGAATTAAACTTTCCTTTTACTGCTCTTCTTAACATTATATAAGCTAAAAATACCCATAAATATCTCATTGGCATAACTACAGCATTTAATTTTAATAACCAAGTAAATAATTCATTAAAGTTTCCAATTCCTAAAGCAGGAACTATTATTAAAATTCCAACTAATATAGAAGTCATTATATATCCATTTATAGGTGCTCCATTTTTATTAGTTTTAGTTAAAGCAACTGGAACATATCTTGAATCACTATCTGATAATAAAACTTTTAATGGTGCATCTATAGAAAATACTAAAGCTGAAACTTGAGCTGCAAAATTAGCTAATGCATATAAAATTAATAAAGAATTTCCTAATCCATAATAATTTCCAAGCTTTTGGAATGCATAATAAGCACCGTTTAACATTAAATCATCAGGAACATTATTTGCATCAAACATCATACCCATTGCTACAGAACCTAAAAGTGCTGTAACTGCAACCATTATAGCTAAAGCTATCATTCCCTTTGAAAAACCTCTTTTAGAGTCTTTCATATTATTAACATATGGAGATATCTTTTCTGCTCCTCCTACTGAAAATACTAACATAGCTATGGTAGTAAAATAGGTAAAATCAAATTTTGGTATATAGGTTTTTATAGATGTCATGTTTGGACTAGCTATTGAAACCCCTCTAATAGCTGGTGCTGCAAGCATAAGTATTATATAAAGTATTGACATAACAAACATTGCAGTTCCTGCTATAGTTCCTATTTTTCCTAAAGAATTTACTCCTCTTGAAGCAATCCAAACAAAAAATAAAAATACTAACAAACAAATTACTTGAATAATTTTAGGGTCTATTTCTTTTATTGTATTTCCATCTTGGAATACAGCCCACCCTAAAGAAACAAGAACAGCTTGTGGTTTTTGAGCTAAGTAAGGTACATGAACTACCCAATAAGTCCAACCAGCTAAGTAAGCTAAAGTAGGTCCCATAGTTTTTCCAATCCAAGAACTTACTCCTCCACTACTATCTCTAAATGTTGAGCCTAATTCCCCAACCATAAGAGCATAAGGTACAAAATATAGTGCTATTATTAATATCCAAGAAGTTACTACTGTTAACCCCTGTGTAGCAAAGTTATTTACTACATTACCAAAGCCCCAAACAGATACAAAGGCCATTAAACCTAGGTTGTACCACATAAGTTTTTTTTCATTATTGCTATTACCCATGTTTTTCCTCCTAATCATCAATGGGAATTAAATTTTCTATATTATTTAAAAAAAAGCTTATTTTTTAAAGATTTAATAGAAAATTAATTATAAATTATTTTAACGTTAAATATTACACACTAATTTTAACACCCTATTAAAATTAAAGCAATATAAGTGAATTTCATTCATAATAGCTATTTTCCAAAAGCATCCTAATTTTTCTTTAAATAACTTTAAATTACTTTATTTTTTGTATATTATTAAAATTTTATAAAAAAATAAAGGTTTAAGTCTTGTCTTAAACTTAAACCTTTCAAAGTAAATTTATTTTATTATTTTAATGTTAAAATCCTCTATTCCATATCCCTTATTAATAATATTAAATTTCTCTTTTCCTTCTATAACTTCTATATAGATGTAATCAAATTTTCCCTTTAAATATTCCATAGAAATACCATCATCATTATAAACAAACCCCTTAGCATTTTCACCAAATACTTTTAGAAGAATATCTAATGGTCTTTCCTTAACATTTTTAAATTTTTTCTCATATGTTGGTATTATTGTACCTTCTTTAACAAAAACTAAAATTTCATCTAGCTCACAAGGAAGCTTGTACCATTTCCCACCTTGTAATTTTTCATTAGTAAAGTAGTTAAACCATACTCCCTTTGGCAAATACAAAGTCTTACTTCTTTCCCCTTCATATAATACTGGTGCAACAAGCATATTTTCCCCTAACATAAACTGCTCTCTCATATTTAAAAGATTAATATCCTCTTCATATTCCATTATCATAGGCCTAAAAATAGGAAGCCCTTCCTTGTGTGATATATAATATAAACTATATATATATGGAAGTAATTCATATCTTAACTCTATAGATTTTTTAGCTATTTTTTCAGCTCTCTTTCCAAAGGCCCAAGGCTCTTGCCTTCTAGTATACATATTCGAATGATTTCTAAATATAGGAATAAAAGGCCCTAGTTCCATCCATCTTATAAACAATTCTTCTCCTGAATCTAAGCCAAAACCAGAAACATCATTCCCAACAAAGGAAAATCCACTAAGACCTAAGTTAGCATTCATTGATATAGACATTCTCATTTGACTCCAAAGACTCATATTATCTCCCGTCCATACTGATGAATATCTTTGTCCACCAGCATAAGTAGCCCTAGTCATTGAAAATCCTCTTTCATTAGGATGCAATTCCTCTTGAGCTTCCTTAGAACATCTACTCATTTCAAAGCCATACCTATTATGAAATTCTTTATGTTCTATAATTCCATTATCACTATTATGAAGACAACTTTCTAACATTGTTTTATGGTCATTATTAAAAACACAGGGTTCATTCATATCATTCCAAATACCATCAATTTTATTTTCACTTATAAACTTTTTAAGTTCTCTTTTCCACCATTCTCTACACTCTTTATTTGAAAAATCAGGGAAAGCACTATCTCCTGGCCAAACTGCTCCTATAAATAATTCTCCATCTAATTTTTTAGTAAAGTGATTTCCTTCTTTTCCTCTTTTAAATACCTCATATTCCTCATCAACCTTAACTCCTGGGTCAATAATAGTAATTGTTCTTATTCCTTTATTCTTTAAATCACTAATAAGAGAAGGTGCATTGTCAAAATTAGGTTCTTTAAAAGTCATAACTCTAAAACCATCCATATAATCTATATCTAAATAGACTACATCTAAAGGTATTTCCTTTTCTTCAAAATTTCTTACTAACTCTCTAACTTCTTCTTGGCTAAAATAACTAAATCTGCATTGTTGATATCCTAAACTCCAAAGAGGAGGCATTTCCATTCTACCTGTTAAATAAGTGTAGTTTTTTACCACCTCTTTAATATTTTCACCTAAAATAAAATAATATTGGATTTGTCCTCCTATAGCTCCAAAGAAAATTCTATCCTCTCTCTCTTTTCCCATGTCAAAATAACTTCTAAAACTATTATCAAAAAACATTCCATAAGTTGCATTTTCTTTTAAAGCTACATAAAATGGTATTGTCTTATAAAAGGTTACAGAGTTATCCTCTGTTTCAGGGTCATCAGTATTAAAATTTTCTGTATAACATCCCTTTTTATTTAAGTCTCCTCCCTTTTCCCCTAAACCATAATAAGCCATACAATCATTTATTTTAGATATATATATATTTCCTTCTTCATCCTTAAAACTAGGTTGAAAATCTTCATTTATTATATTGCCCTGTAAATCTCTAAAACTTATTTCTGTATTATGTTTATTTACAAAAGTTAAAATTTTATCTCCCTTTATAATTAAAAAATTGTCCTTATCTTCTAATTCAAAACTTCCCTTTTCTAAATTATTTAATACAGCATTAGTAGAAATACTTTCTTCATATTTATCTCCTATAAAAACCTTAACTATATTGTTTTTAAATATACTTAAAGTTATTTTTAAATTTGAAAAATAAACATTTATATTGTTATCATCAATTTCATAGTTTTTAAAAACTCTTAATCCACCCTTGTAAGATTTAAATTTCATATTTAAATTTTCTCTATAGTTTAACTGTGTCATAATATATCCCCTTTTGTTTATATTTTTCTTTAAATAATAAGTTCATATTAAAAAAGATAATTATATAAAGCTCCTATTAAATTTGAATCATTTTCAAATTTACACTTTTCAACACTTATATCTAAAGTTGCTATATCACTTTTTAATAAAGAAAGTTTTTCATTTATTTTCTTCTCAAAGCCTTCTCTAGAACTTATTGCTCCTCCTATAACTATTTTATCTGGGTCAATTATATACTGAATATTATATATACCTCTTGCAAGGTCCATATACCATAAGTCTATCTCATTAATAACTTCTTTATCTCCCTTTTCGGCCATTTCAAAAACTTTTTTACCATCAAGCTCTTTTTTTTCTATTCCTTTTATTTTGCTTACTCTTTTAACTAATGCATTTGTAGAGGCAACTTCACTCCAAATTCTATCTGTTTTATTTAAACTATCTTTAGTAAACATATAGCCAAATTCTCCTCCATGAAGATTTTTTCCTCTTAATATACTTCCATTTATAACTATGCATCCTCCTATACCTGTTCCTATTACAATACAAGCATAATTTTTAACATCTTTAGCTGCCCCAAGCCATCCTTCTGCTAAACCTGCACAGTTTGCATCATTTTCAATAGTTACTTTTAAGTTACATCTTTTTTCTAATAATTCTCTAATATTTGGTCCATGAATACAAGGAATTGCACTTCCTCCTCCTATAAAACCACTTTTAACATCTACAGCTCCTGGTGAACTACATGCTAATCCTGAAATTTCATTATTTTCCTTGTATAAGTCAACAATATTTCCTATAGATTCAATAAACTTATCTATATTATCTCCCTCTGTTTTTATACTTCCCTTTTCTAAAATTTCTCCTTTTTCATTCATTAAAGCATGCTTTATACTTGTTCCTCCAATATCTACAACTGCATATTTTTTCATAAAAAATTCCCCCAATTTTATTATTTTTATAAATATATAAAAGCTTTAAAAATTAAGTGCTATATCAAAATATAATAATAAAACTTACAAACAATATATAGAATATCTAGAGTGTAATTTTATGATTTATTTAGGTATTACTATTAATCATAAATTTTAGCTAATCTAGCAATTCTTAAAATATGTTTGTAAGTTTTATAAAAATTATTTTAATACATGCCCTTAAATTTAATTAAATTTTATTAGTTTCCGTTAGAAGATTTCCACTCATCTATTTGACTTTGCATTTCTGAAATTACTTCGTCTATTCCAACTTCTTTTAACTTGTTATTCATTTTTTCTAGGTATTCAGCTTCATTAACTGATCCACTATAGATAGTTGATTTAAATTCTTCAAGAACGTTGTTTATAGCAGCAATTTGGTTACTTACTTTTTCAGTATTAAATTTAAATCCTAAAGCTGGTGATTCAATAGAATCATCATTGAAAGCTTCAAACTCTTTCCACTTATCAACTGGCTCATTATCTAAAGTATAAGTTATGAATAAGTTACCTAAAGTATAGTATCCTACTGAATAGTCTTTTGCTCTATCAGTTAATTTTATTTGAGTATCACCAGTTTTTTCATAATGTACTCCTTCTATACCGTAGTTTATTAAGTTTCTTAAATATACATCAGTATTTAATAGATTTAAAAACTCCATAGCTTTTTCTGGATTTTCTGAAGTCTTAGAAATAGCTATCATTGAACCTGTAGTAGATCCATTAGTTATGTGAGTTTCCATAATTGGTGAAGAAACAACTTCATAACCTAAATCTTTTGACCATAATACATCAGCGTAAGGTTGTCCATCAGCTTTTGTTACAAGTCTCTTAACTGATTTATCATCTTTAGCTGTAGCTGAGTCTTTATTTATATATCCTGCATCATAATATTTTTGTAATGTTTCTAATTCGCTCTTCATTTTATCTGTTTCAAACATATTTTTAATAGTTAAGCTTTCATCACCATACTCAACACCTACTGGGTCAACTAATTGATCAAAGTAAGCTGGTGCTGAGAATCCCTTTGTTATATATAAAGGAACAACATCTGGCTCATTTTCTTTAATTACTTTTAACCAAGGTTCTAAATCTTCTAAAGAATGAATGTCTTTATAAGGTATGTTATATTTATCAACATATTCCTTTGTGAACACCCACATAGGAGCAACTCCTATTTCTTTTTGGTTAGGAACTGCATATGTTTTTCCATCTATTTTAGCTCCTTCCCAGAATCTTTCATCTATTGCAGCTTTCATATCCTTACCCTTAGTCTCTAAAAGCTCATCTATTTCTAGGAAAGCTCCTTTTCTAGCATTTTCTAAGTATGGGTTTGCCCATGAACAAGTAAATGCTAAGTCATATGGCTCTCCTGAATTTATTATAACTCCCATTTTTTGAGTATAATCACCATAATCAATAAATTTCATATCAATAGTAGCATTGATTTTGTCTTTTAAATATTCATTAGCTTTTTCTTGAACCATCTCTAAATCTTTAGGTGCTTGTCCAATCGTGTACCATGTAAGATTTACAGTATCTCCTTCTCCAGCATTTGCTGTTTTATTTGATCCACATCCTGTTAAAGCAACAGATGCAGTTACCATAGCACAAGCGGTTAAAGCTATTAGTTTTTTAAATTTTAACATAATGTTTTCCTCCCTATTAAACCTTCGTTTTTCAATCCCTTAATATCGTTTACACCTCTATTATATAGAGCATTTAAACATTTTCATAGTGGAGATTTTTTATATTTATTTGACTTTCTCTATTTATAAATTTTTAACCTAAGAATCCTTTTTGTTATTTTCTCATTTTTTGATAAAATTTTTCATAATTCTTCTAATAAATACCTTTTCATTCGATATATTATTACTTTTTTTATCAATTCAATTTAAAAGTATTAAATTTATATAGCAATAAAAAAATATATGTTAAATTTAAAACATGAATAATTTTTTATGAGATGTTATTATCTATTTATAGTAATATTTCTAAATTTTTTTGCATAAGGAGTGATTTAAATGGGAAAAGGTAGTAAATTATTTTGCATATTAGGCGGAGTCCTATTAGCAATCGTAGGTGTTTTATTCTTTATTAAACCAATGGAATCATTACTATATTTTACAATAGTAGCTGGAATATTAATAATTGGTTCAGGTATTCTTTCAATTATTAGAGCATTCAGATCATCAAGAAAGGGACTATATATATTAAATGGAATAATTTCAATTTTATTTGGATTAATATTATGCTTTGTACCTTTACAAAGTGTTGATATATTAGTTGTTTTCTATGGTTCATGGGCTTTAGTAAACGGAGTATTCTTACTTGTAGGTGAATTCACTTATAAAACATTTGGATTTAATGCTACAACATTATATTCTGTATTATCAATAATATTAGGTTTATTAATATTATTCGAGCCAATGTCATTCTTAGTTGCTACACCATTTATAATAGGTGTTTACTTCATAGTAATTGCAATCTTTGAAGTTTATTTAGGATTTAAACTATAGAATTTAGTACATAAAAAGGATTCACCAAAATCTCTTGGTGAATCCTTTCTTTTTATACTAATTTAACTTTAAAAGTTTTTATCTCAAAAGGTTTAATAATAAAATCTAATTTATTATTTGAAAAATCAACCCTTTCTAAGTCTCTTTCTATTAAATTACACTCAAAAGCTTCTTTTATCTCTCTTGAAAACTCTAATGTTGCCTTGGTTCTACTATTAAAAAATTCATACATTCTAATTATTAAATGTTCTGTATCTTCAGCCTTTTTAATAACCTCAATCATTACATTTTCTTTATTTACCTTTACTAAACTTAAAGTATCGTCTAAAAGTCCCTTATTTTTTTCACAAAGCTTTGTATATAAAGGTTGATTTAATTCATAGGCCTTTTTAACTGTATTTCCCTCTTTCCATGTTCCTAAATGAGGATAAATTGAATAAGTAAAGAAATGTTCCTCTTGGTCTGTTTCTGTCCATGGATGTGTTCCTGATTTTAATAAAGTAAGTCTCATATCTCCATCTTGTATATCATGTCCATACTTACAATTATTTAATAAAGAAACTCCAAAGTCTCCTTCTGAAAGGTCAGCCCACTTTTGTCCACACACTTCAAATCTAGCCTCGTCCCAAGAGGTATTGCTATGTGTTGGTCTTTTTACATTACCATATTGAATTTCATAAGTAGCTTCTGTAGCATTTAAATCTATAGGGAAAGAGGTCTTTAATAAAATTTCATGCTCTTTCCAATCAATATAAGAATTAAAATCTATTCTATCTAAATCCTTATAAATATAAATCTTTTGAATTATAGTAGATTCTAAAAACTTTCTTTCGATTCTTAAAGTACTTCTTAATGGCCCCTTTTCAATAACTTCAATACTTCTAACATCGTCAACATTCCACATTTTTTCTTTATAATATATATCTATATCCCAGTTACTATATTCCATAGGCTTATCTTCAAAAGCTTGAAGTCTATTTCCTAAAGCTCCCTCTTTTAATACTTCTCTTTCTGCTCTCTTATCAAATAATGAAACTATATTTCCTTCTTTATTAAATTTAATCCTTAAGAAGTCATTTTCAGCCTCTCTTTCACTTAATGAAACATCATAATCTGAAATCTTTTTAGCTTCTATTAACTTAAAACTTTTATATCCATTTGCAGGTATCCCCTTAGCAAAGAATATTGCTTTTTTTCCATCATCTATCTTTTGACAAATAATTTCTTCTTCTCCATCTAATAAAGCAGGATTTTCTATGTCATATGGCAAATCAAAGGTAGCTATATCATCTCTCTCAAAACCTAAAGAGTTAAATACAACTATGCTTCTTTCTTTTAAATCAATTTCTGATGTTATATTATCTAAAGCTGAATTTAAAAATTCATTTCCCTTTTCAATTAACTCTTTGTATTCTTCCTTAGTTACATCATAAACCTCTTTTATAGATGAACCTGGTAAAATATCATGGAATTGATTTAAAAGTATTGTTTCCCAAGCCTTATTTAAATTTTCTAAAGGATATTTTTTTCCTAATAACATAGCCATTGAATTAAACTTCTCTGCTGATGTATATAGATTTTCGCATATTCTATTATCTCTTTTATTTCTTCCCATGGAAGTATAAGTTCCTCTATGATATTCAAGATATAATTCTCCAACCCATTTTGGAAGTTTATTATTATCTTTTACTCTATCTTCTAACTTCTTAAAATAATCCTTTGCCTTTCCTATTTTAACCTTAGGTGCTCCTGGTATACCTTTTGAAAGTCTTTTTGCATTTTCAAGCATTTCATAAGTAGCACCACCACCACCATCTCCAAAACCAAAAGCAACTAAAACATCATTATTTATATCTTTTTGTTGGTATCTATTCCATGCTCCCATTATAGAACCTGGATGAATATTTCCAGAGTATGTTGTCATAGTTTCCTTAAATGGATCTTGGTCTGGATAAGTTGTAGTTATAAAGTGAGTTAATATTTCTGTTCCATCTATCCCTTTCCACATAAATGTATCATAAGGCATTTTATTAAATTGATTCCATGAAATTTTAGTTGTCATAAAATAATTAACATCAGATTTTTTTAATATTTGAGGAAGTGCAGCGGAATATCCAAAAACATCTGGAAGCCAAAGTATTTCATTATCAACATTAAATTCTTCTTTAAAAAATTTCTTTCCATGAAGTATTTGTCTTATTAAAGATTCACCAGATGTTACATTGCAATCAGCTTCAAGCCACATAGCTCCTTCAGGCTCCCAAACTCCATCTTTAACCTTTTCTTTTACCTTTTCATAAACCTTTGGATGATCTTCTTTTAAAAATTTATAAAGTTGAGGTTGAGAAGACATAAATATATATTCTGGATACTCCTCCATAAGCTTTAATACAGTTGAAAAACTTCTTGCAACCTTCTCCCTTGTTTGAGCTACAGTCCAAAGCCAAGCTACATCTATATGTGTATGACCAACACAAGTAGCAACCATATCTTCATGACCACACATCTTATCATAAAAATTTTCTTCTATATATTTATTAGCAACCTTTAAACTTTCCTTATACTCCTTAGTAAAAGGTCTTCTTAAGTCTATTAAATTTATTGTGTCATTTAACACATTTAACATATCAATTCTTCTTTTGTCTTCTTCATGTAATTTAGTTGAAACTATATGAGGAACACTTAAATTAAAGTATAGTCTTCTTGCTTCCTCATCTATGGTTACTAACTTTCCATATAAAGTTGATTTTTTCCCTTCTATTCTTCCTATATGTGCATGTAAATCTATATCATAAACTTCACCTGCAACTGCATTATGAGTTAATATTGTTTCTTGATGATTTACATCTAGACCTTGTATATGTTCTCCATTTACATAAAGAATAAATTGAGGATTTGTTGTATTATCCCAATCTCCTAAAAAAGTATGAAAACTTAAAGCAATTGTTTGTCCTTCAAACTCTTTTGGTACCTTAATAGAAGTTTTAAACCATCCATGACTTTCCTCTCCCCATAAATCTCCTGTTTTAAAATCTATCCATCCCTCTTTTGGTGCCTTTTTTATTTCATCTATATTATCATATTTTCCTGCTATAAATTTATAATTATCTATGTTTAAAGTATTAGAATAAACATATCTTCCTATTTCTTCATAAGTCTTTCTTATTCTTTCTGATATAAATCTCATACTAATTTTCTCCTCATTTTAATTATTTTATATCTCTATATTTTAAAAAAGACTGTATCAAAACTTAAAATAATAAAACTTATAAATAATATGGAGAGAATATCTTGGAATTATTGCTATAAATTCTTAGCTAAGTCCTGTAATCCTCGAAATATATTTATAAGTTTTATTTAAGTGCCTTGACACAGTCATATTATTTTATTTAATTACTCTTTAACTGCTCCAATTGTTAATCCATTTACAAAGTATCTTTGGAAGAATGGGTAAGCAAATATTATTGGTAAAGTTGAAACAACAACTATAGCCATTTTAGCAGTATCCTTTGGCATATTCTTAGTAGCTTCTATTGCATTTGCACCAAGTGATGTTGCATTATTTGCTAAGAATTCCATTGAGTTTTCAAGTCTTATTAACAAATATTGTAATGGTATTAAGTTTGGCTCATCTATATATAACATAGCATTGAACCAATCATTCCAATAACCTAAAGTTAAGAATAATCCTATTGTTGCAATACCTGGTAAAGATATTGGTAAAACGATTCTTAAGAATAATCTCCATTCTGAAGCACCATCTATTTTAGCTGACTCTATAATAGCATCTGGTACTGATGTCTTAAAGAATGTTCTTAAAATAATTATGTGGAATGAACTTACACACATTGGAAGTATAAGTGCCCATATAGTATTTTTTAATCCTAAAAATCTTGTAACAACTAAGTATGAAGCAACCATACCACCTGAGAATAACATTGGTATAAATATTACCTTAGTGAAAAATTTTCTATAAGCAAAGCTTTTTCTTGATAAAGCATATCCATACATTGACATTATAGCTAGTCCTATTAATGTACCTAAAACTGTAACTATAATTGTAACTCCGTAAGAAGTTAAAATCTGACTTCCTGATGAGAATATATATTTATAAGCTTCAAAGCTCCACTCCTCTGGTATAAACTTATATCCATTAACTTGAAGAGATTGTTCATTTGTTAAAGATATAGCTATAACAAATACAAAGGGCATTATTGCTAAGAAAGCTAAAACTGCAAATAATATATTTAATAATACGTTACTCTTTTTTGATACAGCATTAAACTTATTTATTTCTTCTTTTGGCTCTGATTTTTTCTGAAGCCTTTTTTGTTTAATAGTTTCTAACACAAATTACACCACCTTTTTAGAAGAATGCATTTTCTTCGTCTACTTTTCTTACTATAGCATTAGAAGCTACTATAAGTATTAATCCTACAAATGATTGATATAAACTTGCTGCAGAACTCATACCAATATCTCCTAAATTCATAAGACCTCTATATACATAAGTATCTATTACATTTGTTACTGGATATAATGCACCGGAATCCTTAGGTAATTGATAGAATAAACCTAAATCTCCTCTGAACATACCCCCGATTGAAGTTATAAACATTATAATCATTACAGGTTTTAAAAGTGGAACTGTTATATATCTTATTTGTTGGAACTTACTAGCTCCATCTATCATAGCAGCTTCATAAAAACTCTTATCTATACCGCATATTGATGCTAAATAAACAACTGTTCCATATCCAACTGCTTTCCATTGGCTCATAAAGATTATTATAAATGGCCAATATTTAGGCTCCGTATACCAAGAAATTCCCTTAGCACCCATAGATTCTAAAATTCCGTTAACATATCCTTTTTCTGGGCTTAAGAATGCATATAAACAATAACTTACAACAACCCATGATAAGAAATAAGGTAAGAACATACTACTTTGATAGAACTTAGCTAACTTCTTATTTAATAACTCATTTAATAAAATTGCTAATGTTACTGGAAGTACTATTCCTAAAATTATAAATACCACATTGTATAAAACAGTATTTTTAGTTATTAGCCAAGCGTCACTACTTTGGAATAAGAATTTAAAGTTATCAAAACCTACCCATTTACTATTAAGTAAACTTTCAAAGAATCCACCATGAATTCTCCATCTTTTGAAGGCTACTATTACCCCAAACATTGGTAAGTAAGCAAATACTAAAAACCAGATAGCCCCTGGTATAGTAAGTAGTAATAATTCTTTATTGTTTCTAAAACGTTTCATTCTATCTTTCATTGTAAGCTTCTCTTTTGGAAGCTTTTTAGCTTTACTCTTCACACTTTTTCCCCCTTTTGTTGTAAACGTTTCTTGTTATTTTAATCTTATCACCTAAAATCTATTGGGAAAAGTTGAAAATATTTAGTTTTACTGTATAAATTTTAACTACAAAGGTGGAAAAATTTTAATAACAATAGAAAATCCATAAAATATATAATTTATATACTTCTTTATAAAGTTCCCCTAAATTAAAGCCTTTTAATACTCTACTTTAGTTTAAAATAGTAAAGCTATTTCTTTTTCATATCCTTAGATTTAAGAAATTATTATATTAGTATTTTTCATTAAATTTAAAATAAATTTCTTATTTTTTATTTGCATAAAAAAACTACACCTAAATTTTAAATTTAAATAAATTAATAAATTTAAGTGCAGCTTAATTTTCTATTTTATTTTCTAATAATTTTTTATATTTCTTAAAGTAGATGGACAAACTCCATAGTATTTTTTAAACTTCCTATAAAAATAACTTGTATCTAAATATCCTACCTTTTTAGCTATATCATTTATTTTCATATTTGTGTTTAATATAAGTTCTTTAGCCTTCATATTTTTTGTTTTATTTAAATATTCTGAAAAAGAACAACCAACTTCTTTAGTAAATATTTGTCCTAAGTAAGAAGTATTTATGTGATATTTTTGAGCTAAGGTTTTAAGACTAACCTCCTCATAATAATTTTCATTTACGTAGCTTATTATTTGCTGAATTACAGGACTATATTTTATAGTTGTAGGGTGCATAAGCTCTATAACTTCTCTAATTTCACTACATAATAAAGTTTTAATATTTTCCCTTGTATCCTCTCCACAAAGGGCAACAATTTCCTCGCCTAAGCTATTTCCAGTATATTGTTTTAAAACCTTAAATTCTTCTACAATACCATCTAGTAAAAATAGAATCTTTACAGATAAATCATATATATTTCTTGGATTTAAATTCTTGTCTTCTACAGTTTCCTCTATAATCTTTTCTGCACCCTCTATATCCTTTGCTATTATTCTTTTATTTATTTTATCTAAAACTTCAGTAAAGTTTACATTATTTTCGTGAATATATTTTACATCATCTTTTATTATGCATTTATTATATCCTAGTGTAAGCACATATTTTTTCAAATCATTTGCTTCTTTATAACTTTTATTAATATCCTTAAGTTCTAAAGCTAAATCACCAACACTAAGAAATACTTCTATTCCATATTCATTTATTATTTCTTCTTTAATTTTTTCATAATAATTTTTTATTTCTTTTTTATCTAAAACCTTTTTCCATGAATTTATAAGTATTATTTCTTCATCTAAAGTGTATATTATCTCAAAGTCTTTTTTAAAATTTCTTTTTATAATGTCAACTATATTGTTTAAAATTTCTCCATTATCATATATACTTTTAGTATTTATTATACATAAAGAATAAAGTTCTTCCTCTAAACTTATATCTAAATTATCTTTATTTTCAAAGATTTCATCTTTAGATAATTTACCCTTTATTATTTTAATTAAAAGATTATGCTTTTCTAAGGTTGAATTACCTTCTTTATTCTCTCTTTCCTCATTTAACTTTTCTACGGTTCTTTTTAAAGTTTTTTCTAATTCTTCCTCATCAATAGGCTTTAATATATAGTTTTCAACACCTAGTTCTATAGCCTTTTTAGCATAGGAAAAATCATCATAACCACTTAATATTATAAACTTAACCTTAGAATTTATTTTTTTTAATTCCTTTAAAAGCTCTAATCCTGTAACCTGTGGCATATTAATATCTGTAACTACTATATCCACAGGATTTTCTTTAAACTTTTCTATGGCCTCTTGTCCATTACTTGCCTTGTTTGTAATTTTTAAACCTAAGTCTTCCCACTCAATTATGTTTTCAAGTCCTTGTAAAATTAAATTTTCATCATCAGCTAGCATAACACTATACATATTATTCTTCCACCTCTCTACATGGAAACTTTAAAATCATGTTAGTTCCCTTATTTTCCTCACTAGTAACAGTTAACCCGTAAGGTTCCCCATATTTAATTTTTATCCTTTCATGCACATTTAGCATTCCTATAGATTTTCCTGAGTGGTTGCACTCTATTATTCGTTTATTTATCTCAACTAATTTATCCTTAGGAATTCCCCTACCATTATCTATAATTTCTACAATTATATCATCTAAATGTTTATAGATATATATTTTTAATTCATTATCTTCTCTCTCTAACCTTATACCATGTACAAAATAATTTTCAATTAATGGTTGAAGAGTAAATTTAATTATTCCCTTATCATATAAATCTTCTTCACATTCTATTGAATATTTAAATTTATCATTATATCTGAATTTAAATAACTCTAAATATTTATTGCAATATTCTATCTCTTGTTTTATAGAAACTATAAGATTTCCCTTAACTTGACTTCTAAATAAAAAAGCTAAGCTATATAACATCTTCCCAACTTCTTTATCTCCATTACATATAGCCTTCATTCTTATAGATTCTAAAGTATTATAAAGAAAATGAGGATTAATTTGATTTTGAAGGGCTACAATTTCTGCCTCCCTTTGTCTAATCTCTGCTAAGTAACTTCTTTTTATATAATCATTTAACTTTTCACACATTTTATTAAAATTATCTGCAATAAAAGTTATTTCATCTTTTTCATTACTTACTGGTATATGTGTTTTTAAATCTCCATTTTCGACCTTCTCCATAGCTAAAACAATAGAATCCATTCTACTGCTTAAATTTTTAAACTTTATATATAAAACAATTTCTGCAATTATAAATAAAAACAAACTAACTAATATAGCAGAAATTTTAAAAACTAAAGGTACCTTAGTTGCTTTATTTGCCTTCATTCTAACTACAGTTATTAAGCCATTATTGTCAGGAAGCATATCAACATAATAATTTTCTTCTAAAGAAACCTCATGACTTCCTACTTGTAATTCGTCAAAATAAGGATACTTTTCATAATCATAAATATTTTCAGAATCATATAAAATCATTCCATCTTTATTTAATATTAAAACCTCTGATGAAGTATCTTTATATCTTTTTATTACATCGCTAATTCCACCTATATCATAGGTTGTCATAAGCATTCCCTCTGGTTTTAAAGAAGCTGAATCTCTAATTTCATTACTTATAGTAAATTCATTTTTATTATGTATAGTTTTTTCAAGATTTTCTTTACTTAAAAACTCATTAGAATTAAATGGATAACTCTTTATCTCTCCCTTTCTATTAAATATAGAAATTTCATTTCTTGAATAACTTACAAAAGATATATTCTTTAAAAAATTATTTAATTGAAAAGAGTTCTTAACAAAGCTCTCTATCCCATTATAATAAAGCTTATCACTTGATGTATAATAATCTAACTTCCCTCTTATATATTCTACTAAATCTACATTTAAATATTTTATAACATCATTTAATCTAAACTCATCTTCATATAGCATATTCATAATTCTTCTTGAAGTATTGCTATTATACTCTAAAGATTCATTTACATCTTGAAGTATCTTATCATTTATATAAAGATTATTTCTTTTTATCTCTTCAGAAGTTTTACTTAAAAAATATATTAATAAAATACTTACAACAGAGAATATAACTATTGTATATGTTATAAATAATCTTTTATAAATATTTGATTTACTAAACTTCATTTAATTTTCCCCATCCCCTTAAATTACCTTAGTTAATTTTTATTAAATCACATTCTTTATAATCTGCAAAGCTTATAAAATAATGATAATTTATGGTTTTTATGTATTTTTTATGGTTTCTTTTCGAATTAACGAATATTTAAATTGTTTTTATTTATCACTTATCATAAACTATAATTACATTATTTAAACCATTACATTATTTTATGGAGTGATAAAAATGAGTGAATTTTTTAATCTTGAAAAAATACTTAGTTTTTTTAATTATATCTTTTGGTTTTTTATGCTTAATATATTTTTCTGCATATTAAATATACCAGTAATTTTGTTTTTCCTTTTTGTAGGTCTTAGTAATATAACTACATATCTTCCTTTATTTTTAGTTTCCTTAATTCCATTTGGGGCAAGCTTTACTGCCTTACTTTATTGCATGAGAAAACTAGTAAAATATAAGGATTTAGATTTAGTTAGAGATTTTATTAAGGGTTTAAAATACAACTGGAAACAAGCTACCTTAATGTGGTGTGGAGAACTTGTTTTAATATTCCTTTTAAGCTTTAATTTAAGAATTTTCTCTACAGTTTACTATAGTTTTCCTTTAGCTTGTTTATTTATAGTTTTAATGGTTTTAACCCTATTAACTACAACTTACATTTTTGTATTAATATCAAGATTTTCAATGAGTTCAATGGAAATTTTAAGAGCTAGCGTAATTTTAACTTTTACTAAACCTATGCTTTCTATTGGTAATATAGTTATATTTTTATTTTCCCTTATGCTATTTGAAATAAGTCCTGGAACTACAGTACTTTTCATGGCTAGCATAGTTTCATATTTAATTATGTTTTTAAATAGAAATCTTTTAGAAAGTTTAGAAAGCCAAAGCGCTACTGCTTAAAAATAAATAGTTTATAAACTAATTTTAAATAAAACTTGTAAAGTTATTCAAAGAAATTTTTATGAAATTTTTAATAACTTTACAAGTTTTTTAGTTATATAAGTATTAAATTATTTAATTTTTACAAAGCTTACATAAAGCACTAATATTCCTGTATAATAGCAATGTTATACTTGAACAGAAAATTATTTCATATTACAATATACTTATTATGTCTTAATGTATATATATGTTTAGAACTGATGAAGTTTAAGGAGGAAACTAAATTGTATAAATTTGTAGAGATAAATTCATCAGAAATTGATAAATTTAATGAAACTAATAAAAAAGGCCACATATTTCAAACTTCTTATTGGGCTGAATTAAAAAAGGACTGGAAAAAGAAGTTTATAGCAGGATATGATAATGAAAATAACTTAGTTATAACTGCCACAATACTTTTAAGAAAAGCACCATACATAAATAAATATATGGGATATATTCCAAGAAGTTTTACATGTGACTACAACAACAAAAAATTATTAATAGAATTTACTGAATATCTAAGAGATTTTGCTAAAAAAAATAATATAAGCTTCATAACAATAGACCCAGATATTCATTTAAAAGAAAATGAAGAAGCTCTTGCAGAGGGAACTGAAATAAAGAACTTCTTAAAAAGTTTAGGATACAAAAATACAGATAGCAAAAACTTTGAAGCTATACAACCAAACTTTGTCTTTAGATTACCTCTTCCTACTGAAGGAAATAAAATGGATATTAAAAAAGCAGTATTTAAAAAATTCTCTAGCAAAACTAGATATAATATAAAGGTTGCTGAAGAAAGAGGACTATCTGTTGAAGTTTATGATAAGGAAACTTTAAATGATGCTGTCTTAGATAGATTTCATGAAATCATGGTTACAACAGGAAAAAGAGATAATTTCCTAGTTAGACACAAGGAATATTTTAAGGATATGATAGATTATCTTTATCCACATTGTAGACTATACATGGTTAAGTATAGCTATGAAAATGACTTTAACAGACTTTCTGAAAAACTTTCAAAACAAGAAGAAGCAAAAACTAAGGCAATAAAAAAAATAGAAGAACTTAAAGTAAAACTTGAGGCTGAAAGTGATGAAGATAAAAAATCAAGAATCGAAAAGAAAATAACAGACCAAGATAAGAGACTTAAAGAAGCAGAAAGACAAATAGAAGGCTTTAAAAAGAAAATATCTGATATTGAACCTTTTAAAGGACAAGAAATTTATTTATCTGGTTCAATTTATTTATATTATGGAAATAAAGCATGGTATCTTTATGGTGCTTCAGAAAATATCCTAAGAGATACAATGCCAAACTTTGCAATGCAATGGTCTATGATTTGCGATTCTATTGATTTAGGTTGCGACCTTTATGACTTTAGAGGAGTATCAGGAGATTTAAATCCTGAAAACCCATTATACGGACTTTATAAATTCAAAAAAGGATTTAATGGAAACTTTGTAGAATTTATTGGAGAGTTTGATATTGTTATAGATAACGGAATATATAATCTTTATAAAAAGGCATTTCCACAATTTAAAAAGATAAGAAATGCACTAATGAATAAAAAACAATAAAAAGAGTGCTAATTAGCACTCTTTTTTCTCTGTCTTAAAGCCCTCTTAAAAATTATAATTTATTAAATTAATTATATTAAGCTATATTTTTATATAAATTTTAAAAATTAATCATTAATATTAATATTTTAATTTAGAATAATTAAATAGTATAATATAATTAAGATATAAATTTATCAATCTATTTTCGATATCGTATATATTTATTTATAGGAGATGACCATAATGCAGGATAAAGTTTTAAGAAAATTATTTTTAGGTTTTATACACATTCATATTTTACATCATGCAAAAGTCGAACCTTTTTTCGGCTCAAAAATGATTGAGGAACTTAGAGAACATGGTTACTCTATGAGCCCTGGCACTTTATATCCTATTTTGCATAATATGGAAAGAGATGGCTTATTATTAAGAAAAGATAGATTAATAGAGGGTAAAATTAGAAAATATTATAGTCTTACAGAAGAAGGCGATGAAATACTAGAAGAAGCAACTAATAAAGCCTTTGAATTATTTAAAAAGATAAAATAAAAAATAATGGAGTTAGCTTATATTAAACTAACTCCATTATTTTTAATTTATAAACCTTTCTAAAAACTGTTTTGTTCTTTCATTCTTAGGTTTCTTGAAAATCTCATTAGGTGTTCCTTCTTCTATAACTACTCCACCCTCCATAAAAACAACTCTATCTGCTACATCTCTAGCAAAACTCATTTCATGAGTTACAATTATCATTGTTTTATGCTCTTTTGCTAAATCCTTTATTACAGATAATACTTCTCCAACTAACTCTGGGTCTAATGCTGAAGTTGGCTCGTCAAATAAAGTAACATTAGGATTTATAGCCATAGCTCTAGCTATACTAACTCTTTGTTTTTGTCCACCTGATAAAGTTTTAGGATAACTGTCTTTTTTACTGTCCATCCCTACCTTTTTTAAACTTTCAATTGCAATTTCTTCTGCAATTTTTTTATTCATCTTTTTAACTACAATCAATGCTTCAGTAACATTTTGCAAAACTGTTTTATTATTAAATAAATTATAATGTTGAAAAACCATTGCTGATTGCTTCCTTAAAAGATTAATTTCCTTTTTACTTGCCTTTTCTGCATTTATTTTAACTTCACCAAGAGTAATCTCACCTTTTTCTGGGACTTCTAAATAATTTAAGCATCTTAAAAAAGTTGACTTTCCCGAACCTGAGGGACCAATTATTACAACAACTTCCCCCTTATTAACCTCTAAGTTAACATCCTTTAAAACTTCTAAATTTTTATAACTTTTTTTAAGATTTTTAACCTTTATCATAATAAATTAATCCCCCTTTTAATAAACAGAAAGTTTTCTTTCAAGAAGCTTTTGTAGATAATTGAAAAATCCTATAATTACCCAGTACATTAAAGCAACTACTATATAACTTTCAAAGAATTTATAACTTGCAGAGGCTTCCATCTGTGCTTTAGCTAATAATTCAACAACACCTAAAGTAAATGCTAGAGAGGAACCTTTTACAGTATCTACAAATATATTACCTAAAGGTGGTATTGCTATTTTAAAAGCCTGTGGAAAAACTACTCTTCTTAAAGCTTGCCCCTTCGTCATACCTAAAGATAAACAAGCTTCCATCTGTCCCTTCTCTATGGCATCTATTGAAGAACGTAAAACTTCTGCTACATAAGCTGAAGCATTTAATCCTAATCCTATTAAAGCAGCTGTAAACGCACTCATATTCTGAAGTGGTGGTATTATTTGAGGTATACCAAAATAAAGTAAAAATAATTGAACTAAGAGAGGTGTCCCTCTAAAGAATGAGATATAAACTTCAGCTAATTGCTTTATTACAGGAATCTTGTAAAGTCTTATAATAGCTAAAACTACACCTACTATTAGACCTAATAACATTCCAAATACTGATAAAGCAATAGTTACCTTAACAGCCTTAAATAGCATAGGTATTAATTTTAAAGAGTACATAAAGTCAAAGGATAAAGTGTTACTTTCATTTCCTTCTAAAATACTTCCTCCACTTTCATTATTAGGAACAGTTACATTAATTCCTAACCATTTATCAGAAATATTTTTTAAAGTTCCATCTTTTCTAAATTCCTCTAAGGTTTTATTTACCTTATCTCTTAGGATTTCTCCTTTTTCATCTTTAACAAAAGGATATGCATTTTCTATTTTATCTATTGGCTCTCCTGCTAGCTTAAGATTTAAGTCTTTTTCTTTTATTGCAGCTATAGCAGAAACTCTATCTATAACAACTGCATCAATTCTTCCAAGTAAAAGTTCATTAAAAGCTGCATCTGTATTTTGATATGTAATTATTTTTATCTCATTATTTTTATCCTTATCTTTAACTATCTTTTCATAATTACTACCTAAATCAACGCCAACTTTTTTTCCAATTAAATCATTAAAGGATTTAATTGAATCATTTCCATTTTTAACTATAATCTGAGCTCCACTATAAACGTATGGAACTGAAAAATAATATTTTTCTTCTCTTTCTTTACTTACAGTTATTTGATTTGCTATGGTATCAACCTTACCACTTTCAAGCATTCCAAATAATCCACTAAAAGATGCTGTTTTAAATTCTATTTTATAACCTAACTTTTTACCTATTTCATTCCAAAGGTCAATTTCAAAGCCCTTTAATTCTCCCCCTTCTAAGAATGTAAAAGGATAATAAGTTCCTGAAGTAGCTACAGTTAAAGTTTCTTTTTCTCTACTTCCTTCCTTGCTATTATTTTTAGACACACATCCTATAAATGCCATCATTAAAACAATAATAGCCAAAAATAACGCCACTAATTTCTTTTTCATTAGATTAAACCTCTTTCCCCTTTAATATATTTTAAATTATATGAATCCCTATCAAAATTGTCAACATTAAATAATTTTTATATAATTATATTTGTCCTTTGTATAGAAATTATGTATTTTTAATATTAAAATGTATGTAATAAATTTTTAAGTAAGGAGCTTTATTTATGGAAAAAGCTTTAATATTTTATTTTTCTACCTCTGGCAATTCTCTTTATGTTGCCAAAGAAATAAGTAATCATATAAAAAATTGTGAAATCTTATCTATAGTTGATGAATATTATAAAGGAAACTTTGAATATGAGAATAACTTGATAGGATTTGTATATCCAATATATGCCTCAGGAATTCCTCCTATGGTAGAGGAGTTTATTTCTAAGATAAAATTAAATAAAAAAGCTTATATATTTGCTGCTGAATGTACTGGTGGTGGAAAAGGTATAAGCTTTTTTATAATCAATAAAATTCTTTCTAAAAAAAATCTAAGATTAAAAAATGGGGAAAAATTTTTATTAAATTCAAACTATATAAGATTTGGTAAAAATCCTAAAAATTATGAAGAGGCTAAGCTTGTTATAGATGCAAATAAACTTAAAATAAAAACTTTTTCCCTCTCTATAATTAATAAAGAGGAAATACTTTTAAAAGAAAAACTTATTTTCTTTAATATGATTTTATACAAATTATGGAAAGATAAATTTAAAAATAAAGATAAAAAATTTAATACTAATGAATTTTGTACTGCTTGTGGTATTTGCTGTAGAATTTGTCCTAATAATAATATAGAAATCATAGATGAGAAACCTATTTGGAAGGGTAATTGTTGTGATTGCATGGGTTGTATAAATAATTGTCCACATCAATGTATAAATATAGGTAAAAAAACTAAAAAGAAAAATAGATATAAAAATCCCTATATTTTAACTTCAGAATTGTTAAAAAAATAAAAAGGGATAAGCTTTAAAAACTTATCCCTTCCTTAAATAAAAACACCTAATAATTTAAAAATAAATTTAAATTACCTAATATTTTTATTTAAGATAAACTTTTTAAATGAAATACACTTAAAAAGCTTTATAAAGCCTAAGATAAAATTAAGCTTTATATTTTTATTTTAGTTACGCCACTTACACAAAACTTATAAGTTTTGTCTTGCCATACACTAAAATTTAAAGTAACTTTCGGCAGAAATAATAATTAATCTCCTCCATGTTACATTATTATATTATCCCTTTTTTAAATTTATATTCATATTTTTAATATTAACTATATATATGTCCATCTATATTAGCTAAAATGTTGTCTATCTGATAATCATTTACATTTAACTGTATATTTTTATTTAAAAGCTTTGATATTAATTCTTTTTTCTCCTCTTCAAAGATAGAAGATTCTTGAATACTTTCTATAAGTTCATCTAATTTATATAATATACAAACTCCTTCATAAGCACCCATAGCAGTACAAATATTTTCTGTAGATTTCCACTCCGTCATGTCATACTCAGAATAATCAACTTTCTCACAATAAGTGCTTATTTGTTCTTGGTAGTATCTATTAATATATCTCTGCGCTCTATCTGTTTCTTCAAAGCCTACTACATTTCCATCTGGCATAACTAAAATATAATTATTTTCTGTAACTTCATATGAACTCATAATAAATTCCTCCTAAAGTTTCTTTATTTTAGTCTTTCCTATCTTAAATAGCTTATACTTTTTATCTTTAAATTTATTTAAAATAAATAGCTTTCATTTTCTATATTTATAATTTCAGCCTCTGTATTATTTTCTATAAAACTAATTAATTTTTCAAAAGTTGAATCTACTTGCTTTTTATCTCCACAAACTGCTGATATTCCAATTACTATAGTCTTGTGGATATCTTGGCTTTCAACTTCACCTATGGAAATATTGAATTTATTTTTTAATCTTTGAATTAAACTCCTAAGAACCATCCTTTTCTCCTTTAAAGAATGTACCCAAGAAGCTCTTAAAGTTATTTTTAAATTTAAAACCATCATAAAATCACCTTATTAAATTCTCATAAGAATATTATTTATTTCTTCACTTACTGAAAGTCTTTCTTCCTCAATCCAATTTAAGTCAAAGTTTAAATTAAATCTTTTGCTAAAGGAGTAATACATATTTACCCTTTGATAATATGTTTCTAAATCATATAAAGTTCCTGAATAACATTTAGGTTTAAATAATTCCTCTTGATTGTTTATAAATAACTGGTCAACAAAATTTAAAAACTGATTCATTAAATCATCCTTAGATATATCAAATGGAATTTTTAAAAGTTCCCATTGAATTTCCTCAAGAAGTTTATAAGGTTTTAATCTTTCTAATATTATTAAATATTCACTTATATCCATTTTTCTGTAATAGGGAACCTCACATTTTTTTGTGCTCCATAGAGCTAATTTCTCATTTAAGGGAAGATTATCAATTTCTAAAATTGCATCTGAAGGTCCTAAAACAGCTTTCTTTATACTAACATCTTCTTCTTCTAATCTTTCTTCAATAAATGCCTTGTTATCTCTATAAGTTGCTACATAACCAATGTTATATATACCTTTTCTTCCTGCTCTACCTGCAATTTGCTTAACCTCTTGTGAAGTCAACTCTCTCATTTGTTCTCCATCAAACTTGCTTATTGATAAGAAAATAATTCTTTTTATAGGAAGATTAACCCCCATTCCTATAGCATCTGTAGTTATTAAAATTTTATTGTTTCCATTTATAAATTCCTCATACTGTTTCTTTCTAACCTCTGGTGGTAAGTCTCCATATATTATTGAACACTTAATTCCCATCTGTGAATATTGCTCAGCCATTTGAAGAACTTTTTTCTTTGAAAATAATACTAAAGCATCTCCTTCTTGAACATTTTTAGGATGAAAACTTTCATCTTCTACAATAAGAGGAATATCCCTATGATATTCTATAATTTCATATTCTTCCTTACAATCTTCTATTATTTCTTTTAATATTTCCTTAGCATTTAAAGCACCACATATATGTATTTCGTTACAGTATAATCCTAATAAAGCTCTAGTCCATGCATATCCCCTTTGTGAATCATCTATCATCTGAATTTCATCTATAACTGCAACATCATATCTTTCATGTATATTAGCTTTTTCTATTGTGCAAGATACATGTGTTGCCTCTTCAAATAATATTTCCTCTTCGCCAGTTAAAAGATTACACCTAACCCCTTGATTATTTAATTTTTCAAAATTTTCTAAAGCTAATATTCTAAGTGGAGATAGATAAACCCCCTTATTACACTTTTTAAGTCTTTCCATAGCTGTATAAGTTTTTCCTGTGTTTGTTTCCCCTAAATGTAAATAAAACTTTCTTTTAAGCCTTCTCGTATTAGGATATTCTTCTTTCGGATTTTTAGGAAATTTCTCATCAAACTCTTTTTCTATAAGCTTTGGAATATGATGTTTTACAAGAAGTGTCATTATTCCAGAGTTTATAAACACATTATAATTATTTCTTAATACCTCATAAAAATCAAAGTTAGTATTATTTTTTTTATTGTAATCTTCTAATATTCTTTTCCCAACATTCTCTAACAATTCTTCATACCTATCATAAATATCCTGATAACCCTTTAAGCCCTCATTTTCCATTTCTTTTAGTTGTAAAATTTTTTTTCTTAAAGTTGATTCATGCTCAAAAAGTGCATAAACCTTTGAATGCTTTACTATATTTTCAATTTGATTTATTTGTCCTACTAATTTTTTATACTCTCTCTGAGCTGTATTTTTTTTCATTAAAATTCCTCCGAGTTAAAAATTCTAGTTATTTAACACCTAATATATATTTTAATTGTAATCTTTTTCTATAAATATCTCAAACTTTAGAAAATTATATATCTATAGATTTTATTCTTTTCAATTTATATTTTAATATTTATTGTCTTTATAAAATTATATTTTATATTGCTATATTAAAACTCATCCTCTTTTCTATATGCTATAATCTTTTTATAAATTATTTAAAATTTAACATAAGGAGATAAAATAAATGTTTATAATTACTTATAAAGTACCAAAAGAACTTGTTGATGAAAAAATAGAATTACTTCAAATAAATGATATATTCAATGTATATTATGAATCCCCTCTAGACATAACAACAGATATGTTTGGATATGGCTATAAAGAAAAGGAAAATGTTATAGTTTCTTTAAAAGTAGCTTTTGATGGAGAATTAATAGATTTTGAAAAATTTAAAGAAGAAGTTTCTTCATTAATTAATGAAACTCCTTCTTTAGTAGAGGAAGTTAAAAATGAATTTGAAGAATTTTATATAGACCCAATACATTTAAATGATGACTGGGTTTTATGTGCTCCTAAAGATAATTTTGAAGAAAAAAAGGAAATTTTCTTTAATCCTCAAGGTGCCTTTGGAACTGGTCTCCATGAAACTACTCAAGATATATTAAAATTTATAGTTAATGAAGACTTCAAAGGAAAATCTCTTCTTGATTTAGGCACAGGCTCTGGAATACTTTCAATAGCAGCTGGTGTTAAAGGTGCTTCTAAAATAGTAGCCGTAGATATAAGAGATGTAAAAGAAGAAGTTTATTTAAACGCTTCCTTAAACAACTTAGATAATATAGATGTAGTAGTTTGTAATGTTCTTTCTGAAGAATATATTTTAGATGAAAAATTTGATTGGATTTTTATAAATATAGGAGGAGAAGAAACCTCTATGTTTATGGATTTTATTGATGAACACATAAAAAAATCTGGTAAACTTTTAGTTTCAGGCTTAGTTGAATGGAGTTTTGATTGGGTTAAGGATAAAGTTGAAAGAAAAGGATTTAAACTAAATAAAAAATTTCAAACAAATGAATGGTGTACAGCAATATTTTCAAAATAAAATAAATACTCTAATTTTATATAAAATTAGAGTATTTTTAAACTTAAATTTAAAAATTAATTTGTCAAATTAAACATATTAAAAATATCTATCATACCATATCCCCACTCAGCGTTAGGATAAGTATCCCCTTTTCTTTTTCTTGTTCCTCTAGCAATAAAAGCCTTCAAAGTTTGAGAAAACATATATGGGTAATTCCCTTGAACTATTCCCCATTGGAAAAGTAATATGCAAATTCCTGCTACTATAGCCGCTGCAACACTTGTTCCATTTGCTAAAGTTGTTTTATTATTTGGTGCAACTGTTAAAGCATTAACTCCCCCTGCTGCGACATCTATTATATCTATATAATTATCTTGAAATCCTCTTCCTGAGTAATTTAGCTGAGTATTATTAAATTGATTATATGCAGCTACTGTTATTACAGAAGCACTTGTCCCAGGAACTGTTACTGTTCCATAAGGGTCAGAAGGTATCATTCTCGTTGTAGCCTTACTTATTCCTCTTGGTGGAAGCCAAATATCATATCTTCCTTCAACCTCTTTTAGTCCTCTAAACTTTAAGCTCCAAGTTCCTTGTTGCACATTATCTAATATAACAAGTATTAAAGAATCTTCATATATTTCTTCTGGAACATAATAACTTACCAAAACTGTCGTACGCTCAATGGTAAAATCATATCTATCACCTTTCCCAAAGAAAGGTTGTATTATTCCTGTTGTCCCTCCTGTTGGAGAAATTATTTCTATGGAAGCTATACTAGGTATTTGTACCCAAATTTCTAAAATTATCTTTTTTTGATTTTCATCAATATTAAATTCATGGGTGGTAGCCTGTCCATTATCCTTTATTATTCCAGAACCATGTAAAAGAGCAGTTCCTTCATTACCTGCCCCAGTTACTAAAGCAATTCCTCTACTTATTAATATTGAATCTAAAAATTCTTCTAACATACTAGTTCCCTTATGACTGCCTCTATTAGTTCCAAGAGGTAAATATATAATCATGCTACTAGAACCTTTTAAAAAATAAGAATATAGATACTGTATTCCAGTAAATATTTCAGTTATATTGTAAAGGGGAATTTCTATTTCATACTCCTTTTTATAGTAAAGAGACTGTGCAAGTTTAACAACTAAAAACTTACAATCAGGTGCAACACCCTTTAATCTTGGATTTTTACCTGAGGAACCAATTATTCCTGCCATAGCTGTTCCATGACCTATTTCATCCTTTGATGGTACTATAGAATATGGATCTCCTCCCTCTCTACTTAATTTTATAGCTTTATTTATATCCTCCTCTGAAAAAAACTTTCCATAAGGTAAATTATCCTCATGGGAATTTTCATTTAATACTGTTTGGTCCCATATACCTAAAATTCTAGTATTACCTTCTGAATCCATAAATTCTTCATTTAAATAATCTATTCCAGTATCTAAAATCCCTACAATTACCCCTTTACCTGTTAAATTAAAATAAGATTGTATTTGAACATATTCAACATTAGCAGCTTCTAGTGGACTTGTTTCTTGAAGAACATACCCTTCTGGATTTTTTATATAAGTAATACTGTCTATTTCAACATCCTTTCCATCTTCTTTTTTATATTTAATCATTGATACATCATTTTCATATTCTTGTAAATTTTTATCAATTGTTATAATAGCATATCTATTGTTTATTAATGTAGCATATATTCCCTCTTTTCCTGAAAACTCCTTTATAATATTACCTTGATATTGTACTAAATAATTTAAATAATTTTCATTGTTAAAAACATTCTTTGGAGCTGTAGACTTAAATTCCACTTAAATCACCTCCTAAAGTTAATTCCTTAGGAATTCTAACTAATAAATTTCCACAGTAATATTCCTTACAATCCTCATAATTATTTTCACTATCATAAGTATTATCCTTTAAACTTCTATAAGGTGCTAAAGGTACTGCTACTATATTTTTAAATATTTCATACAAATCTAAATATCCATATCCTGTAGATTCATTTGGATATACTTGTCCTGGTATCCTAGTAGCTCCATATATTAAATAACTTCTAACTTTGCTAGAATTCATTGTTCTATCATTTCCATTTATTATGCCCCATTGAAATAATAATGCACAAACTCCTGTAATTATAGCTGTAGCTGGTGAACTACCTGACATCTTTCCAACTCTTCCTCCTGGAAATAAAGTAAGCACATCTTTACCAGCTGTTGTTATATCAGGATTTATCCATCCATTAATATTAAAACCTTTTCCTGATTCTGCAAGTAAGGATTGAGTATTACTATTATAATAAGCAACACTTATTACATATCTTGCAGTTGATGGAACAGTAAGTGTATTTAAAGGATTAGGTTTAAGAAATTTTGTGTTTTCTGGTAATAAAGAACTTGGTGCTAACCATACATCATATCTCCCATTTGTTATATAATCTCCTCTTAATACAAAGGTCCATATTCCAGGTTTTATATCTTTAAATTCTATATAAATTAATTCATTTCCAGTAAAGGTATCTGGCACATAATATTTAATATTTACACTAGTATCTGTTAATATAAACTTAAAAGCTCTCTCTAAAGAAATTTTAGCATCTATAAATGAAGATTCTTCTCCACTTGGAGATATAATATTTAATGAAACTATATTAGGTCTTTGTACCCAAAAAGCTAAACTAAAATTTTTTATTTCTCTAGGTACTGATAACTCAACTTTATCCATGCCATTTTCTAGCTCTATAACTCCAGATGCATGACCTTGTGAGCTTCCTTCATTTCCAACTCCAGCAACTACTGCTATTCCTCTTATTGAACCTATAGTTGTTAAATATCTAGAAAAAAGACCTCTACCATCATGACTTGCTTCTGTACATCCTATGGCAAGACAAATAACTAGTGGCCTTTTCATTTTAAATGCATAATTTTTAAGATATTCTATACCTGCTATAATCTCTGCTTCATTATAAACTGGAACATCTTCTATTCCATTTTCTCTAAAGGTCTTTTCATAATTAAGAGAAGTAAGTAATTTAACTATTGCAAAATCACAATTTGGTGCAATCCCTTTAATAGTTCTATTATATCCTCTTGCCCCTATTATACTTGCTAATTTTGTTCCATGACCTATTTCATCCTTGCTATCTACTATTTCGTAAGGGTCTAATCCTTCTTCTTTTTTTCTAATTGCTTCATTTATATCATCATTATTAAAAATAGAACCTACATAAACGGAATCATCTGGTTTTTTAGTGCTTTTTTGGTCCCAAATAGTCAATATTCTAGAAGTATCATCCTCTCTCATAAACTCCTTGTTAAGATAGTCTATACCAGTATCAACTATTCCAACTATGACCTCACTACCATCTAAACCAAGATAAGGATTATTTACTATAGTTCCTATATTATCTGTTTCTTGTGGAGATATATCTTGTAAAACATAAGGCACCCTTGTTTGTATATATAATATAGAAGGTACATCTTTTCTAAGTTGCTTTAAATATTGAGGCGGCGTTGATACAACTCCTATGGTATCTGTAATAGCATCACCACAGGCATATGGTATTTTTTCTAATTCCTCTTTTAAATTACCTCTATATTCTACTAAGTAATCTGGAGAATCTTCACTTAAAAAATTTGGACATTGTGGCAAAGTTTCTATAACTTTTCACCTCTTTTAAATTAGTTCTTATTTTAATTTACTCTATAAATTAAATAATGTTACAAATAATAATATTTATAAAAGTATAAATTATTTAATAAAAAAAAGTGATAGCATATAAGCACTATCACTTTTAAACTTTATATTTTATTTAATTTAACTACTGTTTCAACATGAGGAGTATTTGGGAACATATCCATAAGAACAGTTTTTTCAACTTTATATCCTTTAGCTTCTAACACCTTTAAATCAACTACTAATGTTTTTGGATTGCAAGAAACATATATTATTTGTGGTGCATCAAACTTTATAAGATAATCTAAAGCCTTTGGATGAACTCCACTTCTTGGCGGGTCTAAAATTATTATGTCTGGTTTATCCTTAATAGTTTTTATGACCTCTCCTACA
This sequence comes from Clostridium sp. TJA032, assembly GCF_058310275.1. Taxonomy (NCBI): domain Bacteria; kingdom Bacillati; phylum Bacillota; class Clostridia; order Eubacteriales; family Clostridiaceae; genus Clostridium; species Clostridium sp. TJA032. The sequence continues at coordinate 1,412,655 of NZ_JBZEFB010000001.1, forward strand.
TCTCCTGCTATAAAATTACAATTGCTTAAATTATTTAATTTAGCATTTTCATTAGCTGCCATAGCGGCTTCCTCTATTAATTCAATTCCAATAACTTTAGAAGCTTTACTAGCTGCTATTTGTCCTATTGTTCCTGTTCCACAATAAAGGTCAAATACTACCTTATTATCAGCATTTCCCATAAAATCTCTTACTATGCTATATAATTTCTCAGCACCTAAAGAGTTTGTTTGGAAAAATGAAAATGGAGATATTTTAAAATTTAATCCTAAAAGATTTTCTGTTATAAAATCATCACCATATAGAATATTTACCTTCTCTGGTATAACAGCTTCAGATAAGGCATCACTTTCTGTATGTATTATTGATTTTAAATTTCCTTTTAGATTTAGTCCTTTTATGATATTAGTAAACTCTGTTAAATCAAAATCAATTTGAGTTGTAGTAACTAAGTTAACAAGTACTTCCTTTGTTTTAACACTTTTTCTTACTACTAAATATCTTAAATATCCTGTTCTAGGCATTATTTTATAAAAAGGTAATTCTTTTTCTCTGAAATATTTAACTGTTGTATCTAAGATATTTCTAAAATCTTCATCAACTAATACACATTTATCAACATTAACTATTCCAAAGGATTTTCCCTTCATATGCATCCCCAAGGTAAGTTCTCCACCTTTTTCTTCATCTCCAAAGGTATATTCCATTTTGTTTCTATATTCCCATCTTTCAGGGCTACTTTCTATTCCTAAAAATTCACCAGTTGAAACTTCAGCCTCTTTAAATAAGTCTTTAACCTGTTGAACCTTAAGTTCTAACTGTTTATCATAAGGAATTGTTTGAGATGAACATCCACCACATATTCCAAAATGTGGACACTTTTGTTCTTCTTCATAACTTGCTTTTTCTCTCACTTCAGAAACTCTAATTTCTGCATATTCTTTTCTCTTTTTAGTTACCCTACCAAAAACTTTTTGTCCTGGATAGGTATTTTTAGCATAAACTTTTAATCCATCTACAAAGCCGAATCCTTTAGCAGGGAACTCTATTCCCTCTACTAATAATTCTATTTCATTACCTTTTCTCATTAGTTGTCTCCCTTACTAATAAATTATTTATTTTCTTAAAATTCTTTCACCTAATGTTACTTTAAATTTTTTGCCTTCCATTATAGCTCTATAAAGAATGTTCATAATAACAAAAATTATAAAATAAAAAGGAACTCTTCCTTCTGCTGAAATTTTATAACCAAAAGGTCTCATTACTAAGTCCACTATAAAAAGTGCTACTAAAGATAGTAATAATATTACTGCCTGGTCTATAATTCCTGCTAATATTCTCTTAAAAAAAGAAGGTCCATTATTTTCTTTTTTGTCCTCTTTTGGTTTATCTATAATATTTTCGTCAACAGGCATTGTATTAGTATCTAAAGCTATCTCCTCTAATAAAGCCGCTTCCTTTTCATAGGAATCCATGTTTTCTTTGTCCTTTTTATTATCTTTTAGAGCATTTTCTTCCTGCTCTTTGACCTTGTTATCGTCCATAATATCCTCCTAAAAGCCTTAAAATATTATTTTCTGAAATACATTAATTAAATATACTATATTTATTCTATTATGTAAATCAAATCTATTTAATTATAATGTATTATTATGGCAAAAATATTACATTTTAATTATTAATATAGGAAATAATATCCTTTTTAATAATTATAATTAAAAATTACTTTAAAACTCTCTTATCTTCTATTCTTTTTGTTATACCTATCTTGTCTAAATACTCTAAGATACTTACTAAATATTTTCTTGAAAATCCTAAAATCTCCTTTGCATCCCCTAAGGTTATAAAGCCTTCTTTTTTTATAAAATCAACTATTCTCTCTTTAAACTCATAAAAAAACTCATTGTAAATTATAATATCTTCTTCAAGCTTTATGAGAACTTCTTCTTCAATTAATAAATTTAAAATTTTAAAATATTCTTTTTCTAAAGATTTATTTTCTATAATTTCTTTAAACTTAGGAAAAGGATTTTTCTTATTGCTATAAGCTTCTAATAATTTCTTCTTAATTAAACTTTGATTTTTTGTTAGCTCTATATTAAAGTCTTTTAATGAGATAAAATTTTTATTTTCCTTTATAATGTCTCTATCTTCCATTATAAATAGAAATCCATAAAAATTCTTTTGATTAATTTTATTAAAAAAAGCCTTACTCCTAAGTTCTTCCTTGCTAATACCTAGTTTTAGTGAGTTATCCTTATGAAAAATCTTTAAAACCTCATAAATTTCCTTTGATTTTTTAACAAAAAACTTGTTATGAATATAACTTTTATGATTTTCTATTTCTATTTTAATTATTCTTTTTTCTTTACATAAATCTTCTAAAACTTCTTCTAATAAAACTTCATCCTTTTCTAACTCCTTAGATATATCCTTTAAACTTGGAAAACTTTCACTTAAAGATAAAACTATATTTTCAGTTATATCCTCTATATCTCCACATTCCATAAGTCTTAATTCATCTAAGTAACCTTCTTTAAACCTTTTAGTTTTAGTAGCTAGGGGGTTTATTATTTTTCCTCCTCCTAAATTCTTCATAGGAGAAAAATTTCTTATAACTATATTATCTCCCTTTTTAGAACATATTTCACTTTCTAATCTTAATTGTATGTAAGCCTCTTCTCCAGGTTTAATTTCTTCCTTATCTAAAATTATAATTCTTGCAAAAACCTCTAAAGTGCCATGATAAACTCTAACTCTCTGTCTGTTCACTAAATTTTTTTCATTAGAATTTAAATATTTAAACTTACAATCTACTATATAAGAAGGTTTTATTATAACATTACTTAAAACATCTCCTCTTTTTACTTCCTCTTTACTAACTCCTGTCAAGTTTAAAGCACATCTTTGTCCTGCTTTTCCTAAATCAACATCTTTATCGTGAATTTGAATATTTCTAACCTTAACTTCTGTTCCTTTTGGATTTATTTTAATTAAATCTCCAACTTTAACTCTTCCATTTAATATTGAACCTGTAACAACAGTTCCAAAACCATTAACTGAAAAACTTCTGTCTACTGACAATCTAAAATTACCTTCTGTGTCCTTTTCCTCAACCTCTTCTATAGAAAGGTCAATCTCTTTTATCAAGTCTAAAATACCTTCTTTTGTTTTAGAAGAAACTTCTATTAATTTAGAATCTTTAAAGGATGTATCCTTTAAGTAATCCTTAATTTCTTCCTTAACCATATTAGCCCATTCTTCATCAACTAAATCTCTTTTTGTTAAAACAATTAAAGACTTCTTAACCCCTAAAAGTTCTAAAATTTCTAAATGCTCTTTAGTCTGTGGCATTATTCCCTCATCTAAGGCTATAATTAGAAGAACTACATCTAAAGATGTAGCTCCTGCTAACATATTTTTTATAAATTTTTCATGCCCTGGAACATCTACTATACTAGCTCTTTTTCCAGAAGGCAAATCAAAAAAGGTAAAGCCTAAATCAATAGATATTCCTCTCTTTTTTTCTTCATATAATCTATCAGTATCTCTTCCTGTTAAGGCTTTTATAAGAGTTGTTTTTCCATGGTCTATATGCCCTGCTGTTCCTATAATTACATTCTTCATTTATTTTCACCTATCTCTTTTAAAGCATTAAATATTACCTCATAATCTTTTTCTAATATAGTTCTAAGGTCTATACAAACTGCTTCCTTATGAATTCTAGTTATTATAGGGATTTTATATCCTCTTAATCTTTTTTCTAAATTAGAATCACTTAAATTTTTAGAATTTATTTTAATTAAATAAGTATTTAAAAGGCTCTCTGGCATTGAACCTCCCCCAACTTTTGATTTACCCTTTTCTATTGATAAATCATAAAACTTATCTAAATCAATTAGCATACTATATAGCTTCTTTGATTTCATATATATTTCCTCTAAAGGTAACGTCATCATGCTAAGGGTAGGTATTTTATTAATTGCCTCTTTTTCATTTAAGTAATGTTTTAAAGTAGCTTCTAAGGCTGCTAAAGTAAATTTATCTACTCTTAAAGCTCTTGTTAATTGATTTTTCTTTATTTTGTCTATGAATTTCTTTTTTCCTAGTATAATTCCAGCTTGTGCAGAACCTAACATTTTATCTCCTGAAAAAGTTATTACATCAACTCCTGCTTTTAAACTTTCTATTACAGTAGGTTCTTTCTCTAGACCATATTTACTCAAATCAATTAAAACCCCACTACCTATATCCTCTATAAGTGGTATATTTTTTTCTTTTGATAACTTACTTAATTCCTTGTTATCAACACTTTTAGTAAAGCCTATCATTTTAAAATTTGAGTTATGAACTTTTAAAAATGCTCCTGTATCCTCTGTTATAGCTTCTTCATAATCATACAAATGAGTTCTATTAGTTGTACCAACTTCTACAAGCTTAGCTCTTGAAAATTTCATAACTTCAGGCACTCTAAAAGAACCTCCTATTTCAACAAGCTCTCCTCTAGATACAATAACCTCTTTATCTTCACATAAAGAATTTAAAACTAACATAATAGCAGCAGCATTATTATTTACAACTAAAGCAGCTTCAGCTCCTGTAATTTCTTTTAAAATATCTTCTATAAGAGAATATCTAGAACCTCTTTTACCATTTTTTATGTCATATTCTAAATTACTATAACTAGATGCAACTAAAACCATAGCTTCAATAGATTCTTCACTTAGTAAAGACCTACCTAAGTTAGTATGGATTATAATTCCTGTTCCATTTATCACTCTTTTTAAAGCACTTTCTTCACCTTTTAATAATCTTTGGTAACATTTTTCTATAAGCTCCTTCTTGCTTAAAGCAAAAAAAACTTCTTCATTTAAAATAGCTTTCCTATTTTCTTCAATAATTTCTCTTAAGATTTTTAAAACTCTATCTCTTCCTTTTTCTTCTAAAAAATCTTCTTTAAAACTATTTAAAACATCATCAACTTTAGGTAATGCTCTAAGAAGTTCTTTTTTCATGTTATCCTCCTAAAACTCTTATTCTACTATTATATATGCATCCTTAAAATCTTCAACACGCCCTATAACAGCACTTTCAACTTCTAATTTTTCTAATCTATTTAGTATTTCTATGTAGTCTTTTTCTTTACAACTAATTAATAATCCTCCAGAAGTTTGAGGATCAAATAATATATCTTCCATAAAAGACTCTACATCTTTTAAGATGTATTTTCCATTTAAATATGCTTTATTTTCATAGCAACCAGCTGGTATAAGCCCCATAGTTGCATACTCTTTAGCCTCCTCAATAATAGGAATAGCCTCTTTAAAAATTCTAAAGGTTTTTTTAGAAGGCTCTGCCATTTCATATGCATGACCTATTAGTGAGAACCCTGTTATATCAGTACAGGAGGTTATATTATAATCTAATATTATCTCTCCAGCATATTTATTTAAATAAGACATAACAGAAACTGCCTTTTCATAAGCTTTTTTAGAGGCCATCTCTGCTTTAATCGCTGTATTTATAATTCCTAAGCCTAATGGCTTAGTTAATATTAAAATATCTCCAGTTTCAGCACCATAATTTTTTAAAATTTTATCTGGATGTACTATACCAGTAACTGATAGCCCATATTTAGGTTCATCATCTTGAACAGTATGACCTCCAACAATTACTGCTCCTGCCTCTAAAACCTTATCTGCTCCACCCTTTAATATTTCACCTAATATATTCATATCTAAACAATTAGGAAAACAAACTATATTTAAAGCAACTATAGGTTTTCCTCCCATTGCATAGACATCACTTAGGGAGTTTGCCGCTGCTATTTGTCCAAAAGTATATGGGTCATCTACTATTGGTGTGAAAAAATCTAATGTTTGAATTGTTGCCATTTCATCATTTAATTTATAAACAGCAGCATCATCTGATGTATCTATTCCAACTATTAAGTTTTCATCATACATCTTTGGTAATTTACTTAAAATATCTGAAAGAGCCCCCGGCCCTATTTTGGCTGCTCAGCCAGAAGTCTTTGATAGTTCTGTTAATCTTCTATCTACCATAAACGCCACCTCTTCTCTAAATAATAATAATATTCATTATATCATATTACTTTATAGAAATTTTATCTTTTATTTTATCTAAAGTTTTTTCGCCTATTCCACTTATTTCTTTAATTTCATCAATGCTTTTAAAGCTTCCATTTTCATCTCTATAATCGATTATGGCTTGAGCTTTACTCTCTCCTATTCCATTTAAATTCATAAGCTCATCTTTAGAAGCTTTATTTATATTTATTACTTCATCTCCTTTATTTCCTTCCTTTAAAAAATTTGTATTATTATTTTTTAAATTGGAATTTAAATTATCCTCTTCTTCTAAATCATTTATATTTTTAATAACTATACACTCTCCATCATTTAAGTATAAAGCCCTATTTATATTACTTAAATCTGCTTTTTCATTAGGTCCACCAGCTTTTTCTATAAGGTCATAAATTCTACTACCTTTATCCATTTCATAAACGTTAGGCTTTTTTACTTCTCCCTTTATTTCAACTATTATCTTTTCATCTTCTAAAGCTTCTTCATTTATTTCTAAATTTTCATTATTCCTATTATTCTCCAAATTTTCTTCTAAGATTTCCTCATTATTATTTTCATTATCTAAAAATAAAACTTCTCTATCTTCCTCACTTAATTTTTCATTAAAGGTTTTTGAATATCCTATAAACAAAAATACAATTGATACAATTGCAATAAATAAACTTCCTATAATTTTTTCTTTTCTTTTCATAATGCCTCCCTTATTCAATTTAACTTTTTTTAAAAATTTAAACTTCTTCATTAAAATTAATCATATTTATTTAACATTATTGACAATTTTTCAATTTTTACCTACCAAATTAATACAAATTTATAGAAAATATACTTAATTATTGTTATAATAATTATTGCAATTAAAATTAAAATTTTGGAGGCTCTATGAATATAAAGTTTAATACCTTAAAAATAAATCTTAAATTTATACTATCTCTAGCTTTTATATTTACTTTAATTTTAAGTACTACTGTATTTTCAGAAAGTAACGTACCTGAAATTAAAGGAGAAGGAATGGTTCTTTTAGATGGAACTACTGGTGAGGTTTTAGCTGAAAAAAATGCTAATAAAAAACTAGCTCCTGCCTCTACTACAAAAACAATGACAGCACTTTTAACAGTTGAAAATACAGATTTGCAAGATATTGTTATAGTTGGAAAAAATCCTCCTTTAGTTGAAGGAACAAGAGTTGGACTTCAAGAAGGAGATCAGTATAAAGTAGAAGAGCTTTTAAACGCTATGTTAATACAATCTGCAAATGATGCTGCTCTTGCCTTAGCAGAACACATTTCTGGTTCTGAGGAAGAATTTGCAAAACTTATGAATAAAAGAGCCGTTGAATTAGGTGCTAAAAATACTAATTTTGTTAACGCTAGTGGTCTTTTTGAAGATAATCACCTAACCACTCCATACGATTTAGCTTTAATAATGAATGAAGCTTCAAAAAATTCTATAATCTCTGAAATAACAAAGAAAGTTTCTTATGAAATGCCAAAAAGCAAAGTAAGTGGAGAAGCTTTATGGGCTAACAACAATAATCAATTAATTCACTCTACAAGTCCTCATTATAAAAAAGAAATATTTTGCAATAAAACTGGATATACAACAAAATCAAGACATACTTTTACTTGTGCTGCAGAAAAAAATAATAGAAAATTAATTCTCACTTTGTTAGGCTATGACACTAAAGAGCAGTACTATGAAGATACAAAAAAACTTTTAGATTATGGTTTTGATAATTTTTCATTAATTAAGTTATATTCTAAAGATGATGTAGTTAAGGAATATTACATAGATGATAAAAATACCTTATCCCTAGTTGTGCCTGAAGACATATATAAGACCTTTAAAAATTCTGAAATTGAGAATTTATCTAAGGAAGATATAATAAAAAATTTTAATATAGATTTTTCTGTTACTTCAAATAAGCCAATTTCTAGAGGTACTGATATTTTAAAAAATACAGATTCCTTTACTGGTACACTTGTAATTGGAAATAACAACTATAAAACTTTAAATCTTGTAAACAGTAAAGATATAACCTATTCAAATTTCGAAAAGCTTATGTTTAAAGTAAACTCTTTTAAAAAAATATATATGTTTTTAGGAATTTTAGGCTTAGTTATTTTAATATTATTTGTAATTAGAATTGTATCAACTATAAAAAGACTTAAAAGAAGAAAAAATAGTAATTTATATTCTTAAAATAAAATAAACAGTTTTAAGAAAATCTTAAAACTGTTTATTTTTTATCCTATTTATTAATTTTTTCATATCCTCAGGAAGTTCTGCTCTTAAACTTAAAAATTTCTTTGTTTTTGGACTATAAAAATCTAATCCATAAGCATGTAATGCCTGTCTTGATATAAATTCTTCATCTTCAGTACCATATAATGAATCACCAAAGATAGGATGTCCTAAGCTACTTAAATGCACTCTTATTTGATGTGTTCTTCCTGTTTCTAATAAACATTCAACTAAATCAGCACCTTCATAGCTCTCTATTACTTTATAATGAGTTATGCTTTCCTGCCCTCTCTCATCTATAATTCTCTTTATGGTATCTTCTTGTGGCCTATAAATTGGCTTGTTTATAGTTCCTTCTTTTTCTTCTAAATTTCCATGAACTATAGCTAAGTATCTTTTTTGAAATTTATCAGTTTTCATTTCATTAGATAGCACCATATGAGCATACTGATTTTTTCCTATTATTATAAGTCCTGAAGTATTCATATCTAATCTACTAACTAATCTTACTATACAATCTTGATTGCTTTCTTTAAAATAATATAATATACCATTAGCCAATGTTCCATTAGGATGACTTCTTGTAGGATGAACAACCATAAAAGGCTTTTTATTTAAAACTAATATATCACTATCTTCATAAACTATTTCTATATCTATTTTTTCAGGCTCAATATTTTGACTTTCCTTTTTTGAAAGTTCAATTTTAACCTCTTCACCCTCTTTAACTACATAATTCATCTTTACATGAACATTATCCACCTTAATTCTTTTATCTATAGCTGCACTTCTTATTAATCTTGAGGATAAACCTAATTCTTCTTTTAAAAATTCTCTTATTTTCCTCTTATCATACTCTTTAGTTATTTTACTTTCTAAAATACTCATTGCATCTCTCCGAAATTTTTAAAATCTTTTCCTAATAATATTACTATATCATAATTTCCATTACTATCGTACTTAGAAGAAATTCCATTTTTTATCTTATCTATTTTCAAATCACTTTCCATAAAGGCTCTAGAACTTTCATCTCTTATTAAAATTTCTGATTTCTCCATAGAATCTCCATTTCCAATATCAACTTTTTCATATCCGTTTTCATTTAATTGTTTTTGAACATTTTTAGCTAAGCCATTTATTTTAGTGCAATTTAAAACCTTTATTTTAAGTTCTCCTCTTGCAGCACTAGGAATAACATTTTTTCTTCCACTTAAATTACTACTATTTAAATGACTTTTTAGTTCATTAGTAGCCTTTTCGTTAGGAATGTAATAAGAAACATTTCCTATATATTTACCTTCACCTGGCAAAGTTATCATATTTATATTACTTTTATCAACTTCTATTCCCTTAAGACCATAAGCTACAATAACATCTAAAGGAATATTAGTATCTATGTTTTTATTTAAAACATCAACTATATTATCTATTTTAGTAATGGTTGAGAAGGATAAAGCCTTATCTATTAAAGCATTTAAAAACTTTTGTTGATTTTTTATTCTATCAACATCGCCATTTACAAGTCCAGTTCCATCATTATTTTTTCTCCACCTAAAAAATTCCTCTGCTTTTTTTCCATCTAAACGAACAGTTTCCCCTTTATTAAAATGTATATGAAGGTCTTGTGCTGGGTCATCATAGTTCATATCTTGGTCTATATACATATCAACACCACCAATAGCATCTACTAAGCCTCTAAATCCTTCATAATCAACTTTAACAACATAGTCAATCTTAACGCCTAGCATATTTCCTACTAGTTTTTTTACAAGAGCCTCTCCCCCAATAGGATAAGCTGCATTTATTTTTTGAGACTTACCTCCTATTTTAACTCTTGTATCTCTAGGTATTGAAATTAATTTAACTTCTTTTTTTACAGGGTCAAAATTAGCTAATATAATAGTATCTGTTCTTTTTGCTTCTTTATTGTTTAAGTTTTGTGTATCCCCAATATCCATGCCTAATAAAAGAACGTTAATAGGCTGCTCAACCTTTATAACATCTTGTTTAACATCTTTAACTATACTAAAAACTTCTCCTAGAAAACTTCCATACTTAATGTAAAAATACCCAAAAACACTTATAAAAAAAATAAAAATAAAAATTATACTACATAAAATTATTTTCTTTATTAAGCCTTTTCTTGCTCTTATATCACCGTAATTATTATCACTTTTTCCCATATAACTCTCTCCAAATATTCAATCATTTTTTAAGTATTAAATAATTTCTAGCCTCTATAGTTAGAGGATGTATTAAATTGCCTTGTTTCATTACAAAAGAAATAGTATTTTCTAATCCCATTAAAAGACCTTTATCTAAATTATTTCTTGTTGTTTTTCTAAGTTCTTCAACACCTTTAAAATCTCTACTTGGCTCTATATAATCTGATATATAAATTATTTTTTCTAGTGTACTCATATTTTTTCTACCTAAAGTATGATACTTAATCGCATTTAAAACATCTTGATTTTCAATCTCAAATTTTTCCTTTGCTATAATAGAACCTACAAATCCATGTAAAACTTGAGGTGAATTTAAAGTTATTTCATCTAACTCATATCCATGCTCTTTTAAAATACTTATTTGCTTTTCTATGGGAATATATTTTGCTACATCATGAACTAAAGCTGCTAACTCTGCATTAAAAACATTCTCTTTATTTAGTTTAGCAAGTTCCTTAGCAGTTTCAACAACACCTAAAGTGTGAATATATCTACTTCCTTTAATTTCTTCTTTAACATAATCATTTATTTTATCTAATGACCACATACTCTTATCTCCTATATAAGTTATATTTATTTATTATTTCATCTACACCTGGTGGCAAAAAGAATTTTACCTCTAAAGAATTTATAACTCTTTCCCTTATTATAGTTGAACTTATTTCTATGTGTAATAAATCTAAATATACTATATTAGTAAAATATTCTCTATCAAAGGCTTCTTTCCTTTTTAATAAATTAATTTTATCAAATCCAGGTCTATTAAAAACAACTAAATTACTTAATCTAAAAATCTCTTTTATATTTTTCCATGAATTTAAGTTTATAAGACAATCTGCTCCTGTTATGAAATAGAGCTCTACCTCTTTAAAACTTTCATGTAAATATCTTAAAGTTTCATAAGTAAAGCTCAATCCTTTTTTCTCTATTTCATAATTATTTATGGAAAAAAAGCTATATGGCTCTATAGCTTTTTTAACCATTTCATATCTAATTGCTTCATCAGTTACATCTTTCCACTTCTTATGAGGTGGATTGCCAGCTGGCATAAATATAACCTCATCTAAATTTAATACTTTATAGGCTTCATAAGCTATATAAATATGGCCTATGTGTATTGGGTCAAAAGTTCCACCAAATACTCCTATTTTCCTCATATTACTTACCTTTTTTAGGTAATTCTATCTTAGGATTATTTTTTGATGCTCTATATAAAACTATTTTATTTCCTATAGATTGAACTCCTTCGCATCCTAGTCTTTCACAGATAAAATTTGAAGCTTCTCTTGTCTCTAATCCACTATTTTCAAGAACATTTATCTTTAAAATCTCTCTTGCTTCTAAAGCATCATCAATTTGCTTTAAAAAGTTATCTTCTATTCCATTTTTACCAATTTGAAATATAGGAGTTAATTTAGCACCTAACCCTCTTAAATATGCTCTTTGCTTTGTTGTTATCATTCTCTATCCTCCATTAATTATAGTAAGTATTCAAACTCAAAATCGTTTAGTCTTACCATATCTCCATCTTCTATTCCCATTTCTCTTAATTCATTGAATATTCCTTTATTATTAAGAACTTTGTGGAAATATCTTAATGAATCTGGATCATTTACATTAACAGCTAGTAATAATCTGTCTACAAATGAACCTTCTATTACATAAACCTTTAATCCATCTTCTTCTATTGGATTAATAGTATATGTAAATTTCTTATCCTCTGGAATAAATCTTTCATCCTCTGGTATTTCTAAGTCAGTAACAGGAATATCCTTAAGCATTTTAGCTGCCTCTTTTATTACTTCTTCTACTCCTTGTGAAGTAGCTGCTGACATTTTAAATACCTTATCAAAGCCCATTTTATTTACTTCTGTTTTAAAGTTTTCGAAAACTTCTTCATCAAATAACATATCACATTTATTTGCTACTACTATTTGAGGTCTATCCCAAAGTTTAACACTATAGTTTTTTAATTCCTCATTTATTCTTTTAAAGTCTTCTACTGCATCTCTTCCTTCAATTCCTGAAATATCAACAACATGAATTAAAAGTCTTGTTCTTTCTATATGTCTTAAGAAATCTAATCCAAGTCCAACGCCCTCTGAAGCACCTTCTATAATACCTGGTATATCAGCCATAACAAAAGGTTCTATTCCTTTTACAGCAACAACACCTAAATTAGGTTTTAAAGTTGTGAAATGATAATTAGCTATCTTTGGTTTAGCCTTAGTTACTACTGAAAGGAAAGTGGATTTTCCAACATTAGGGAAGCCTAAAAGACCTACATCTGCTAATAATTTTAATTCTAGAGTAACCCATCTTTCTTCTCCTGGCATTCCTGGTTCAGCAAAAGTTGGTGCCTGTCTTGTTGGAGTACAGAACTTACAATTTCCTTTACCACCTTTTCCCCCTCTACATATTGTATATGTATCATCTTTATGAGAAAGGTCTGCCATTACCTTGTTAGTTTCACTATCTCTTATTATAGTTCCCATAGGAACCTTTATTATTAAATTTTCTCCATCTTTTCCATAGCATTTAGAACCTTGCCCATCTTGCCCTCTTCCAGCTACGAATTTTCTCTTATATTTAAAATCTAAAAGAGTTGTCATTCCTGGGTCTACTACAAAGGTAACATCTCCACCTTTTCCGCCGTCTCCACCATCTGGTCCTCCAAGAGGAACGTATTTTTCTCTTCTAAAGGAAACAGAACCATGACCTCCATCTCCAGATTTAACAAATATCTTGGCCGTATCTATAAACATGTTTTCTCACCTTACTTTCTCTATAAAATGTTCCTTTTTAGTATATTATAACCTTACTTTATTATAAAAACACAACTTTTTAATGTTATGTTATTAATTTAACATTTTTTCTTATTAATTAAAAAGCACCCTTTAATTAGGGTGCTTTTATAAAACTAAATATTATTATTCAGCTATAAGTTTTTCTACGTTTACTGGGTAAACAGAAGCTTTTTTCTTGTCTCTTCCAAGTCTTTCGTATCTAACAACACCATCGATCTTAGCGAATAAAGTATCGTCTCCACCTTTACCTACGTTAGCACCTGGATGAATCTTTGTTCCTCTTTGTCTTACTAAGATGTTTCCAGCAAGAACGAATTGTCCATCTGCACATTTAACACCAAGTCTTTTAGCTTCAGAATCTCTACCGTTCTTTGAGCTACCAACCCCTTTTTTATGTGCAAATAATTGAAGGTTCATTTTTAACATAGTCTACACCTCCTCTTTTATTATCTCTATATATTTACAACGCGTTTTCTTTCCTAAACTGCTATCCAGTCCTAGGACTAGACTCGCTAAGCTCATTTCAAAAGTTTTTAATAAAACTTGAGCCTCAACTATCTCCTCTTGAGTAAACCCATTTAGATCTAGTTTTAAATATCCATCACTCATTTCATAGTTTACATTAAGTTTTAAAACTTCATCTAAACCAATGATTGCACTTTGAGATAATACTGATACGGAATTACATATCATATCGTACGCCTCTCCAGCTAGAATAGCATCTCTGCATTCCATTGCGTGTCCTTTAATAGTGAAGGAAATTATGTTATCTTTTTTTGATTGAATTTTAACTCTAATCATATCAGAAATTAAGCTTCGATCTTTTCGATAACGATCTTAGTGTAAGGTTGTCTGTGACCATTTTTTCTTCTGTAGTCTTTCTTTCTCTTGTATTTGAATACAACAACTTTCTTAGCTTTTCCTTGAGCTAATACTTTTGCTACAACCTTAGCACCCTCAACTACTGGTGCACCAACTTTGATTTCTCCGTCTTTAGCGACTGCAAGAACTTCTGTTAATTCAACTGTTGAGTCAACTTCAGCGTTAAGTTTTTCAACGAATAAAACGTCTCCTTCTTGAACTCTGTATTGTTTTCCTCCTGTAGTTAATACTGCGTACATTAAAACACCTCCTCATAACGGTCTCGCCACTTAAGGTAAACTAATTAAAGTTATTTTCAAAACCTATTCGTGAGCGGTTTACAAAAGCCATTCTATCATAGCAAACACCTTTTGTAAAGTTAATTTTAATATTTTTCGATATTCTTAATCAAATACTCTTCAACAATTTCTATTTGCTTTTTAAATATTAATGGTTCAACTTTATAAAATTCTTTAAAGTCTTCAAAATTCAAATAAATATTTAAATCTAAAGCTCCAATTTCTTTTAAAAACTCAAAAATATTTCCTTTAATATATTTTTCATATATAGAATTTATAGTTATATGAAAATCTTTTATATTTCCATCTATATTTTTCTTTAAAATTTCATTTTTTAAAAGAAGATTTATATATGATAATTTAAGTCTTTTACCATGACCTTTGCATACATCACAGTTTTCCTCTATATATTCATATATACTTTTTCCTTTTCTATATCTAGTTATTTGAACTAAACCAAGTTCAGTAAAAGGAAAAACTTTTGCTCTTTGATTATCACTTTCAAATTCTGATTTTAAAATATCTAATATTTTTTTCTTATTTTCCTTTAAATACATATCTATAAAATCAACTAATATTATTCCACCTAAATTTCTAATCTTTATTTGTCTAGCAATTTCAATTGCAGCATTTTTGTTAGTTTCATAGGCTGTTTTTTCTTTGTTTTTATGATTTGTATTTTTTCCAGAGTTAACATCTATAACATACATAGCTTCTGTTTTTTCTATGACTATATCTCCACCACAGTTTAAATTAACTCTATTATTTCTAAGGCTTAAAATTTCTTTTTCAATACCATAATAATCAAAAAGACTTCTAGGTTCCTCATAAAGAGTTACTTTTAAATATTCTGAATTAGAAATACTATCTTTTATTCTTTTATAATCCTCTAAGGAGTCAACAATTATTGAAGAAGTAAATTCATCAATATCCTCTCTGATTATTTTATTTATAAGGTCTCCCTTTCCTAATAATCTTTTTGGATTTAAGGAAAATTTCCCTTCTCTAATAACATCTCTATAGGTTTTATATAGTTCTTCTATTTCTTCTTGAATCTCAGAGATACTAGCACTTTGTGCCTTTGTTCTAATAGTAATTCCTACTTCTTTTGGTTTTATTAATGAATTTTCAAGGTCCTCTTTAAATTCTAAGTCCTCTATTTTTTTTGAGAATGAAATATCTTTTCTTGAAGTTTCTAAAACACAGTATCTTCCTGCTAAAGATATTTTAGGTGTAACCTTTGCACCTTTATTTCCTAGTTGTTCCTTTAAAACTTCAACAGTTATTCCATCTCCTTGCTTTAAATCATAATCTTCTTCTCCAAGTATCATATAAGCCTGTTTACCATATCCAATATCAATAAAAGCACTTTTTATTCCCTTTACAACTCTCTTTACTATACCTTTATATATTTCTCCTTGAACAGGTTCCAAGCTTTCTTCTTCTATATAACACTCACTTAAAAGATTATTTTTCTTTATAGCAACCCTTAATAAATTTTCTCTTCTTTCTACATATATTTCTCTCATGAATTCACTTCCTAATTTAGATGTAATTACATAAAGGAACTAAAGTATCTCCTTTGTATGCATACATCTCAACTCTTTTTATTTCTACGAAAGCTTCCTCATTAACATTTGATGTATTTTCTTTTATAACCTTTGCTAAAAGTTCTGCTGAAAGATTCTCTCTACTTCCACAGCTAATAGTTGTATCAACTACTAAACAATTTCCCTCAGTAAAGCACTTAAAGTCCTTTATGAAAGGTTTTATATCTGCTTCTTTTTCACCTTTTTTAGTTCTTTTAATTGTTACTATCTCTTTTTTATTCATTAAAGCTTTAACTTCTTCTTCAGCCTTAGAAACATCATTATATTTTATTTTTATTATATATCTTGCAGCATCTAAAAGAGCCATAGCTGCTGGTAATCTCTTAACATTATGTATAACTGGACTTTTTGAAACTTCTAAAAATCTAATACCATTTGCTGAGAATTCATTTAATTTTTCTTTAACTAACTCTTCATCCATATCCTCAGTTAAATTTAAGTCTAAATAATCCCCTTCAGAATACACTCCAACAGATAAAGGTTGTGCTATTGCTAAAGCCATATGAGGATTAAATCCTTTTGAATATTCAACTGGAAGTTCAGCTCTTCTTACTATTCTTTGTATTGTTCTCATTAAATCTAAATGTGAAACAAATTTTATCTCTGAATCTTTAGTAAATTTAATTAAGTATCGCACCTTCAAAACACTCCCCATCTTTAAAGTTTACATTTACTCCACAACCTGTACATCCTTTTCTACAGTTTTGAGTAAGTTCTCCTGTTTTAGCCTTTTCATTTTCTCTTTCAAGATATTTTCTTGTTACTCCAATATCTATAAAGTCCCATGGTAATACTTCATCATAACTTCTTTCTCTGTAAACATAGAAATCTCCATCTACATTACATTCTTTTAAAGCTTCTTGCCATATTTCAAAGTTAAAGTATTCTGACCATCCATCAAACTTTGCACCTTTTTCATAAGCTTTTATAAGAACATCACAAAGTTTTCTATCACCTCTAGCTAAAACACCTTCCATATATGATGTCTTTTGTTCATGGTAATTATAAACTATACTTCTTGATTTTATAGCACCTTTTACTGCATTAATCTTTTCAGTTACAACATCCATTTTTTCCATTGGAGCCCATTGGAATGGAGTAAATGGCTTTGGTACAAGAATAGATGTACTTACAGTTATTCTAAGACCTTTATTTCTTATATGCTTTGGTACAGCAAAGTATTGGTCTGCTATTTTTTCAGCTAATAATCCTATTTCAGCTGTATCATCAATTGTTTCATAAGGAACACCAATTATAAAGTATAATTTTATAGTACTCCATCCTGATTCAAAGGCATTTTTAGCTGCTTCTAATATTCTTTCTTCTGTTAAACCTTTATTTATAACATCTCTCATTCTTTGAGAACCAGCCTCTGGTGCAAAAGTTAATCCAGTTTTTCTAACCTTTTGTATTTCTTTTAATAAATCTACTGAAAAAGCATCTACTCTTATTGAAGGTAAGGCAACACTTACATTTTTATGTCCATGTTCTTCTACAAGGTCTTTTACTAATCCTTGAATATCTGAATAATCACAAGTACTTAAAGAAACTAGTGAAACTTCATCATATCCTGTAGCTTTAAGCATTTTTCTAGCTTGATTTAATAAAGTCTTTCTGCTTTTTTCCCTAACTGGCCTATATATCATTCCTGCTTGACAGAATCTACATCCATTAGTACATCCTCTAAATAATTCTAAAACAACTCTGTCATGAACTATTTCACTATAAGGTACTATTAAGCTATCTGGAAAATCAACTTGGTCAAAGTTATTTATAATTCTCTTTTTAACCTTTTTAGGAACATCATCATATTTAGGAGTAAATTCTTTTATTGTACCATCTTCATTATATGTAACGTCATATAGTGATGGAACATAAACACTTGGAATATGACTTGCTTCTCTTAAATAAGCTTCCTTATTAAAGTTGTCCTTATGCTTTTTATAAAGGTCTAAAAGGTCATTTAAACCTTCTTCCCCTTCTCCTAATTGGAATATATCAACTATGTCATATAAAGGTTCTGGATTATAGGCACAAGGTCCCCCTGCAATTACTATTGGGTCCTTTTCTGTTCTTTCTGAAGCTCTTAATGGAACCCCTCCCATGTTTAACATATTTAATATGTTTGTATAACTCATCTCGTATTGAAGAGTAAATGCTAAAAAGTTAAATTCATTTATAGGGTCCTTAGTTTCTAAGGCATATAAAGGAAGATTATTTTCTCTCATAAGTTTTTCCATATCAGGCCATGGTGCATAAACTCTCTCACAATATGTATCTTCTCTTTGATTTAAAACATGGTATAAAATTCTTGAACCTAAATGAGACATTCCAACTTCATAAACATCTGGAAAACAAAATCCAAATCTTATATCAACTTCCTTTGGATTTTTTATAACTTCATTAAGTTCACCACCTATATATCTAGATGGTTTTTCAACTCTATATAAAATATCATCACTTATATTTACCATTTAGTTTCCTCCTGCAATTTAATTTTATAAAATCTAATTCTAAAATCTATAATAAAAGAGAAGTATATCGATTTATACTTCTCTCATATTAACATTTTTATTTTATCACAAAGAATAATTATAACCAATATATTTATTCTTTTCTATACTTAATGTAATATTCTTTTAAATTTATATTTCCAACTGTTTTTAAAATATTTACTATTTCATTTTCTTTTAAAATATAAAGAAGGTTCATTTCATCATCTAAAACATAAAATATATTAAATCTATTTTTATCAATAATTCTAAGAAGATTAACCATATCTTGATCACAATATACAGAAGTAATTCTACTATCTATGTATTTCTTATTAATTAATCGTTCTCTCTTTTTACTTACATCTCCCATAATTATATACATTACCTTTCTTCTCTCATTATAACTTAAATAGATTATTATTATTCCTGCTAATATACTTGTTATATTAAATCTCTTAAGAACTAAAATTCCATAAATAAACAACAAAACAAATGCTATTCCAAATGAATAGCTTATTTTAATTAATATATTATTTACATCCTTAAAAATCATATTCTTTTCCAATAAAGCACCTAATATTTTACCTCCATCTAAAGGATATGTAGGAAGCATATTAAAAATAAATAAAACTAAATTCACTTCATAAGTTGAATAAATATATTGATTTTTAAAAATAAATTTATAAATTAAAAAGGTAAGGAAAGCAATCATTCCATTTAATATAGGCCCTGCAAAACATATTATTAATTTTTCTTTAGAGCTTAAGTCCTCAAAATCTTTAATTTCTAATCTAGCTCCTAAAACATGAACTTTGAACTTTTCCGACTCTATATTTAATTTTAATAAAACAAAGTAATGAGCTAATTCATGTATTATAATCCAAAAAAAAGCTAAGGCTAAATCAAATATAAAACCTAAAACAAAAAAAATAATAAGTTCTAGTATTATTCTTTTATCAATTTTCAAAGCTTACACTCCTAAAAATTAATCTTTTTTAACTTTTACAAAATTATCTTTAAATAATACTTGAATCTCTATGCCCTTTGCTTTTTCACCTTCAGAAGAAACTCCTATTTTTTCTCCTTCCTTAACCTTATGACCTATATCTTTTGAAACACTTTCTAAATTATTATATAAAATATATAAATCATCATAATATTTAACCTTTAAAGAATATATATTATTTATTTTATTTACATCTATAATTTCTCCATCTAAAGGACTTTTAACCTCTCCTCTTTCCCCTTCTATAAAAAATGTATCTTTTAAACCTTCTTTCTCTTTAATAACTCCCTTAAAAATCTCTACACTACTTTCCTTTAAAAAATCTATAGATTCTTTTTCAACCACTTCGAAATCATTAAAAGCAGAAATTTCTTCCTCATTGCTTTCTATATTTTTTTCTTCTAAAGTTTCTAAGGCAAAGCTTTCATCTATATTTTTACTAAAAGTAGCTAGTATATTACTTTTATTTATATTTAAATTTTTATAATATCCATTTTCCTCTATTATTTCATTTAGCTTAGTATTTAAACTTAATAAGAATTTATTTTCTCCCTCACCTATAAAAAAAAGCCCTAAAAAAATCATTACACTAATGGTTGATGAAAAAACAATCTCCTTAATTAAAATTTTACCTAAACTATTTTTATTCCGTTTTTTATAAAAGTTCTTTTCATTAAAATCAACTTCATATTTAGGAGAAGTTTTTCTTTTTTTGTTTATTTTTTTATAATACTTCTCATAAGCTCCATTATAGTTTCCCATAAAGCTTCTCCTTTCTATAAATATTTAATTACAATCTATATATATTTTTTTCTATCTACTTATAGAACTTTTATTAAAATTGGAATTATATTAATTAAAAAAATAAAACCTTAAGTATTAAAAATACTTAAGGTTTTATTTTAAAATTTTAATTTCTTTCTTCTCATAGAAATATTTAAAACTAAGGCTATACTAGCTACCGTTGTAAGAAGGGAACTACCTCCGTAACTTACTAAAGGTAAAGTTATACCTGTTATAGGCATTATACCTATAGTCATTCCAATATTTTGTAATATAGCAAATATAAAATAGGAGGCAAATCCTACACATATAATCGACCCAAATATGTCCTTCGAGGTCTTTGCCGTTATTATTATCCTATATATCATTATTCCATATAATAATAAAAGTATTATACCTCCTAAAGTACCCCAATGTTCTCCTATTACAGCGAAGATAAAGTCTGTTTGTTTTTCAGGTACAAATTCAGAAGAATACCCACCAACTTCTCCATTTAAATCCAATCCTGTACCAAAGAAACCTCCAGAACCAATACCTATTTTAGATTGAGTAAGCTGTAAATTTATTCCTAGCTCATCTCCATCAGGATTTAAAAATCCAACTAATCTATCTTTTTGATAATCCTTTATAAGCCCTGAATTCCAAACTAAAGCTATGGCAACCACAATAGATAAAAGTCCTGCACCTATTACTTTAAAATCTAATCCTGCCGCAAAAAATATACCAAGAGCTATAAAAAATGAAACCATAGTCATTCCCATATCAGGTTGTACAACAATAAATATCATAGGTATTATTGCATACATTGCAACCTTAATAAAATTCCTAAAGTCATTTATTTTAAGGTCAATCTGACTCATCTTTTTGGCGAGCATAAGTATCATGGCCGTCTTTGCAAGCTCAGAGGGCTGAATACTTACAGGTCCTAGAACAATCCATCCTCTAGCACCATTTATTACACTCCCTGCAAATCTAGTTATTAAAAGAAGCGCTATAGACCCCCAATAAAATATCTCTACGTAATTGTATATTATGTTATAATCCCAAAGTAATATTATGTACAATGCCACCATTGATATTATAAACCACATTAACTGTTTCTTAGCAAAGAAAAATCCCACCTGAGATTTTGTTCCTAAATATATGTTCAATATTCCAAACAGTATTATTAATATCATAGATACTAAAAGCTTATAATCAATTTCTCTTCTTAGTTTACTATCTAGTTTTAGTCTACTAAGCATTATAGTACCTCCATAAATTTTATTTCTTTAAACAACTATCTATATAATACTTTATTTTTTCCTATTTTCAATTACAAAATTCTGAACTTTTTAAAATACCAATAAAAAGCTATCTCAAAAAAATTTGAAATAGCTTATTTTTTCTTTATCTAGCTTTTCCTTTTATATTTTTTATCGGTATATTAGCTACTAAAGATGGTGCTTCTCCCTCTATTGCATTTGATTTTGTAACTGTTATATCTACATCTTCGTTTTCAATTTCAACATATTTAGAAAGCACATCTAATATTTCAAGTCTTATTTTATCTAAAACTTCATCTGATAGTTCTCCTCTATCATGAATTAAAATAACCTTTAATCTATCTTTAGCAACTTGCTTTGGTGTAGGTTTACTAGAAAAAACATTTAAAAAACTCACTTTTTCTCACCTACCCTCTTTTAAATAATTTTAATATAGAACTAAATATTCCTTGATGTTCTGTGTTTAAGTCCATTAAAGGAACATCTTCTCCTGCTATTCTTCTTCCTATATTTCTAAAAGCTTGTCCTGCACTTGCTTTTTCATCTAAGACTATAGGCTCACCCTTATTAGTAGAAACAGTTATACTTCTATCATCAGGTACAACTCCTAATAGTTTTACTGAAAGAGTTTCTATTATATCTGAAATATCTAACATATCTCCATTTTTAGTCATTTCATAGTTTAATCTATTTACTATAACTTCATGATTTTCTAATCCCTTAGCATCAAGCTTTCCAATAACTCTATCTGCATCTCTAACAGAAGTTATTTCTGGATTAACTACAACAATAGCTCTATCTGCTCCAACTATAGCATTTTCAAAACCTTGTTCTATACCAGCTGGGCAATCTAAAATTACATAATCAAATTCTTCTTTTAATTCATTTACTAATCTTAACATTTGCTCAGGACTTATATCATTTTTATCCTTAGTTTGAGCTGTTGGTAGTAAATATAAATTATTAAATCTCTTATCTCTTATTAAAGCTTGTTTAGTTCTACATCTATTTTCTATTACATCAATTATTGTGTAAACAATTCTATTTTCTAATCCCATTAACACATCTAAATTTCTTAGACCTGTATCTCCATCAACAACAACAACCTTTTTCCCTTGTGCTGCTAAAGCTGTTCCGATGTTAGCTGTAGTAGTTGTTTTTCCAACTCCACCTTTTCCTGATGTTATTACTATCGATACTCCCATTACTTTCCCTCCATTAAATTATGTAATATTAATAAGAATATTTATCCGGTAAATACGGCTCTACAATTATATTATTTCCATTTAATCTAGCCACCTCTGGATATCCTGTTTTTTCAAAATCATCCGGTGATATTGTTATTTTACCTGATATAGAAATTAACTCAGGCTCTAAAGAGTAGGCTGCTATTATAGCATTTTCATTTCCATTGTCTCCTGCAAAAACCTTTCCCTTTAAGTCTCCTAATACAACAACATTTCCATGTGCCCTAACTTCTCCTCCATTATTAACATCACCAATTATTATTAAATTACCTGCGTAATTTAAACATTGACCACTTCTTACAGTTTTTCTTACAAACTTTGTTCTTCCCTCATAAACTCCTGAAAAAACACTACTTTGCT
The DNA here is from genome assembly GCF_058310275.1 of Clostridium sp. TJA032. NCBI lineage: Bacteria > Bacillati > Bacillota > Clostridia > Eubacteriales > Clostridiaceae > Clostridium > Clostridium sp. TJA032. The sequence continues at coordinate 1,435,961 of NZ_JBZEFB010000001.1, forward strand.
TTTCTAATCGCTCTTCAAATATACAATCTTTTATAAGTATCTCATCAAAAAGTACATCTTTTAATTTTGATATTTGTCTTTCGTTTATATATTTTAAATCAGTAGTTACAGTTAAAGTAGCCCCTTTATAAAATTTTTTTCCTCTACTTAACTTTTCTACTAAAGAATCAAGCATTTCATCAAAATTCCCAAATTTGTCCATGTTTATTATGGCATTTATCCCTAGCTTATTTCCTTTTATAAAAATTCTATCATCACGCATAGTAAATTACTATCCTCCAAGTATCCAACCCCTTTTATTCTTAAGGTAAATTATACATTAAATCAATTCTCACTTTATATTATATAAATTATTTGTAATTTATAAAAGAACTTTATGAAATAAAGTAGTAAATTTTTGAAAAAATAAATCTCATTTTAAAAGATTAATTATAAAAATTGAAATCTTTTAACTAAAATTATAATAACAATCTAAAAACCCACAGAAAATACTTCTGTAGGTTTTTTTATTACTGAGCTTTATTTTCTTCTACTTTAGCTTCATCTTTTGTTTTATCTTTTGCATCATTATTTTCTTTAGCTTTATTATCTAAATTGTTATTATTTATATTTGAATCCTGCACAGCCTGTAATGGTGGATTTAATGAATAATCATAAGTATTTCCATCAATATCTACTGGTCTATAATCTGGATAGTCTTTCTTTAATTCATCTCTAAAGTAAGTTTCATAAACAGCCTTAGCAATATATGAACCATAGTATCCATGACCACCATCATAAAGTACAGTAGCTACTGCTACTTTAGGATTATCTAAAGGAGCAAAGGAAATATATACACCATAGTCATTTCTTCCATAATCTGACTGGTCATTTCTAAAGGTAGCTGTACCTGTTTTACCACCAGTTACAATAGGAAATCTTGACATTATAGAACTTGCAGAACCTCCATCTTCTCTGTTAACTCTTCTCATACCTTCCTTAACAGCATCTAATGTAGCTTTTGACATATCTACTTTATTTAAAACCTCTGGTTTAAATTCCTCAACTAAGTTTCCTTGTGCATCTGTTATCTTGTCAACTAAATGAACCTTATATCTAGTTCCTCCATTAGCTAAAGTTGCTACATAACTTGCAAGTTGAACAGGAGTAAAGTTACTTGTACTTTGTCCTATAGCTGAGTCTGTAAGGTTTCTTGGTGAAACTATTTGATATGCAATATCTCCAACTACCCAAGCAACTATCTTTTGAGTTGTTAAATTTATTGCTTTATCTGCTTTTTCTTCCTCATCCTTAGCTTTTATTCCATTAAAGTTTTTAACACTTTCTCTATAAGCAGGGTCTACATTATATAAAGTTTTAAGGTCTTTCTTTAAAGCTTCACTTAAAGCTTTTTCATCTATTGTATTTCCATCACCAAGTTTATTTAATGAATTTTCAACATCCTTCTTTATAGCTTCTTTAGCTACTGATAACTCCTTAGAATCTCTGTCGCTAACTCCTATGCTTATAGGTGGAAACTCTGGTGAAGGTGAATTAACAAAAGTACCTTTTTCAAGGGAATCTACTAATGTAAATCTCATAAGAGCTATTGTTTGATTTTTAAAAGATTCAAAATTATAAACTTGACCGAAGTTTTCTGATATTTCAATACCTGTAGAAGCTTTTTGATCTGAATTTGGATTAACTCCTAATCCAAATTGCCAAGCATATTTTGCAATAGAATCTAAAGCTTCTGTACTACTCTTTTTATATCTTCCATCTCCGTAAGGGTCTCCTCCATTTTTATAATACATTTTTACTGCAGCATCAAAATAATATGAATTTGATGAGTGTTGAAGTGCAGTATATAAATCTGGAGTACCTCTATAGTTAGTATCTCTTGGCCAGTTTGCTGGATTTTTACCAAAAATCTCTGGATATGATTGACCAAAGTTTTGACCATTTGCATATACTGTAGAACTTGGAGTTATAACACCATATTCTAATGCAGCTACGCTTGTTAGAGGTTTAAAAGTTGAACCTGGTGGAACCATACCTAAAGTAGCATAATTATAAAACCTCTTTGGATAAAGGTCATATAAATCTTCTCTTAACCCTGTTTTTTCATTTTTAGGGAAAAGGTCATCTACTGTCTTATTTAAAGCATTCTTAGCTATAAAATCTTTTGCAAAGGCTTCATAATCTGGTTGGAAATATTCCTTTGCAACCTTAGGGTCTAGCTCTCCTTTTGAAAACTCATTAGGATTAAATCCTGGATAACTAACTAAAGCTAATACTTTTCCTGTATTTACTTCTATAGCAACAGCAGCTCCTCTTGTTGCATTTCTTGTATTTACAGAATCATAATTTCTATTTTGTAGATGCTCTAAAACACTCTTCATAGAAGTTTCAGCTGAATATTGAATATCCTTGTCTACAGTTAAATGAACATTATTTCCAGGATAAGATTCTAAGTCATAAAGTTCTTCTTTCTTTCTTCCTGAAGAATTTACCTTAACTGTAGTACCACCTTTAACTCCCTTTAATTCATTTTCAAAAGCCGCTTCTATTCCAGCTTTTCCTATAAGGTCTGTAGAAGCATCATATCCTCTTGCTTCATATTTAGATTTTTGGTCTCCATTTATAGAAGCTACATATCCTATGAAGGAAGAACCTAACTCATTATATGGATAATATCTCATAGGCTCAATACTTACATCAATTCCTGGTAAGTCATTAAGTCTTTGATAGAATATAAAGGCTGTTTCTTTATTTATATCCTTAGCTATAGTAACAGGCTTATATCCTGAGAAACTTTGCATTTTTATTGCATTTTTAACAAGCATATATCCTCTTATTTCTTGTAAAGAATATTTCTTTAATAATATGTTTGCAATCTCCTTAGAATCCATCTTTTTAAATTGATCCTTTTCTTCCTTAGTTGGATTTAAAACATCATATAATTGATACTCTTTTACTAAGAAATCAAAAGCTTCCTTTGGAGTAACCTTTAAAAGCTCGCTATCTATTTGGTCTTCCTCTTCTGCAGTTAAATCTCCCTCTTTATTCTTAAAGAGAATATTTTTAACCTTATCTCCCATACCAATATCTTTTAAGAATCTTAATTTTTCAGCATCTCCTGAAACATCAAAATAAAGTTCTCCCTTATCATTTATTCTAAGTTTAAAGTTATCTAATATACTTTGATTATTCTCTTTTAAAAGAGAATAAACTTTATCTATTGTAGTATAAAAGTTTTTATTTGATTCTTCTGTTTCAGTAAATGTTAAGGTGTATGTTTGTCTATTCGTAGCTAAAATATCCCCATTTGAATCATAAATTTTTCCTCTTGGAGCCTGTTCTGATAGAAATCTCATAGACCTAGTATCTGCTCTTTGCTTATATTCATCATAATTAAACACTTGAAGGTAAACAAGCCTTACAACTATGGCAACAAATACTATTATCATTATTCCTATGAGAATTTTATATCTATCTATAGGCGTTTTTCCATTTATCGAACTTCTCATTTAACCACCTATTTTTCACTTATTTTCCATTCTCTTTTCATAATATCTTTATTGCATAACTTATAAACCCAGTTATACATAAAGAAGCCTATAAACACATTATATAAAACCATAATCCAGAAATTTAATAAATTAACCTTTATATCTATTAAATTTAATATAAATGCTACTATAAAAAACTTTACAGCAGTTAAAGCACCTACAGATAAAACTGGTATTGTTTTTTTGTGCTTAAAGACACTTTCTCCAATGTAAGCTGATATTAAACACACTAGCATATTTACTAGCATATTTACCCCAAAGACATTTACAAAATAAATATCTTGAAGAAATCCTGATAATACACCTATAAATACCGCTTCCCAATATCCACTCATAAGAGAATATAGTATAGCAAAGGTGAATAACAAACTAGGATAAACACCTTTTATAGAGAAGAAGGGCACAAGAGTATTATCTAAAATAAATAATAAAAGACATATTAATATAAGTATTAATCTTTTCAAATTAATCCCTCTTTTCTAATACTTAACTACACCATCTCTTTCTGATGGAGGTACAACTACAAATAACTCCTGTAAATTGTTAAAATCAACATAAGTTTTTAATATAGCAGTCTTCATAACTTTAACATCATCTGATTGAACTGATGTAACTTCACCTATTCTTATTCCCTTTGGATAATATCCACCAAGTCCAGAAGTTACTACAGTTTCTCCTTCTTTTATGGTAGAATTCATAGGTAAATTAGTAATTTCAGCTTGCATTTCATTTCCATTTCTGTATCCTTTAACGATTCCATCTCCAGAATTACTATCTCCTTCAATAGTAGCTGCAACTGCTACGTTTTCATTTAATAAGGTCTGTATTTTAGCCCAATTTGAATGAACCTCTGTTACAACTCCAACTAATCCCTCTGGAGCAATTACTATGTAATCTTTTTTAATACCTTCATTTGACCCTTTATCAATAGTATAGCCTTCTACAAAACTATTACCACTTTTTCCTATTATATTAGTTCCAATATATTTATATTGGTTGTTTTCTTTAGAAAAATCTACTATTCCTTTTAAAACCTCATTTTGACGCTTTAACTCATTATATTCAACTAATTGATTTTCTAACTCTAAATTTTTCTTTTTTAATTGATCATTTTCACTTTTAACATCTGAAAAATTATAAAAGAAATCAAAAACATCATGAACTTTATCACTTATAGTGTATACAACCTTTTGTACTGGATTTAATACAGTACCAACTCCACCCGAAACTGGATTTTTAGAATCACTCTTAACAGTAAATATAATTATTCCTAAAAAGGCAACTGACAGTACTATAACAGTTACTGCCAGTTTATTCTTGAAGAATTTCATATTCTATCCTCTTTGCTGTTTAACTATTAAATCAAACTTATCTAAGGCTTTTCCTGTACCTAAGGCAACACAGTCAAGAGGTGATTCTGCTATATGAACAGGCATTCCTGTTTCTTTATATATAAGTTGATCTAATCCTTTTAGGAATGCTCCTCCACCTGCAAGCATTATTCCTTTATCCATAATATCTGCTGCTAATTCTGGTGGTGTTTTTTCTAGAGTAGTTTTTATTGATTCTATTATTGATGAAACTGGCTCTTTTAAAGCGTTTCTTATTTGTCCTGCATCAACAACAACAACCTTAGGAAGTCCTGTTATTAAATCTCTTCCTTTTATGTCCATTGTTTGTTCTTCTTCATTCTCGTCAACTTTATAAGCTGATCCAATTTCCATTTTTATTTGTTCTGCTGTTCTTTCACCAATCATTAAGTTAAATTCTCTTTTAATGTAGTTTATAATTGATTGGTCTAACTCATCCCCTGCAACTCTTAAGGACTTACTAGTAACTATTCCACCTAAAGAAATAATAGCAACTTCAGTAGTACCACCACCAATGTCAACTATCATGCTTCCTGTAGGCTCATCAACAGGAAGTCCAGCTCCGATTGCAGCTGCCATTGGCTCTTCCATTAATATTACATCTCTTGCACCTGCTTGTTTAGTAGCTTCTTCTATAGCTCTTCTTTCAACTTCAGTTACTCCAGATGGGAAGCATACTATTATTCTTGGACTTGTAAATGCACTCTTATTTGTTATTTTCTCTATGAATCTTTTAAGCATTGTTTGAGTAACATCAAAATCAGCTATAACTCCATCTTTTAATGGTCTTATAGCTACTATGTTTCCTGGTGTTCTACCTATCATTTGCTTGGCCTCTGTACCAACAGCTAAGGATTTTTTTGTTAAGTTGTTTATGGCAACAACTGAAGGTTCTCTTAATACAATTCCCTTCCCTTTAACGAACACTAGGGTATTTGCAGTTCCTAAATCGATACCCATGTCTTTTGTCATTCCAAAATTAAATAAACCCATTTTTAATCCCCTTTCCTAATCACAATATGTCTTTTTCTTTAAGACTTATGAATCTGTTATCTCCTATTATTAAATGATCTAAAAGCTCAATACCCATCATTTTTCCACATTCTTTTAGTCTTGTTGTTATGTTTATATCATCTCTACTAGGTGTTGGGTCTCCCGAAGGATGATTATGACATATAATTATAGATGCTGCACTATCTTTAACAGCCTCTTTAAATATCTCTCTTGGATGAACTAAAGAAGAATTTAATCCACCTTTAAAGATTTCCTTTTTAGAAATCACTTTATTTTTACTATCTAGAGTTATTAAAACTAAGACCTCCTGTTTTAGCATTCTAAGTTCATCTAAAACAATATCCGCTACATCTGAAGGTTTTATAATTTTAAAATCTCTAATTTGAGATAGTTTAAATCTTTTATAAAGCTCACAAATAGCCAATATTTGAGTTGCTTTAGCTTCTTTAACACCCTTTACTTTCATAAGTTCCTTTGCAGAAACTGTAAAAAGCCCATTTAATCCACCAACACTATGTATTATTCTATAAGACAATTCAACTGCATTTAAATCCTTATTTCCAGTTCTAAGAATTATAGCTAAAAGTTCTTCATTAGATAAAAATTGCGCTCCATATGTAAGCAATTTTTCTCTTGGTCTTTCATTAGATGGAATTTCATTTATTTTTATAGTTTTAGACATGTTATAACTCCTTATTTAGAAATTAAAATGCCCATTGAAAGTAATTTTAAAGTATTGTTATGTCATGCTTTTTTAAGACTTTGTATAATTTGTTCAAGGGCAATCCCATTACATTGTAATAACATCCATTTATACACTCTACAAAAGCACCGCCTAATCCCTGAATTCCATATGCACCTGCTTTATCCATAGGTTCACCAGAATTTATATAGTTATCTATTTCTTTAGGGCTTAATTTAGAAAACTTTACTTCTGTACAGCCAAAATCTGTTACAACCTCATTTTTATAAGTATCTATCACGCAAAAACCTGAATATACCTTATGAGTATTACCACTTAATGAAGATAACATACTAAACGCATCATCATAATTTTTAGGTTTTTCTAAAACCTCTCCATCTTTATAAACAACTGTATCTGCTGCAATAACTATAGAAGGTTCATCAATTCTTCTTAAAACCTCCATAGCCTTTTCTTTAGATAAATCTTTAACATACTTTTCAATATCACCATTAAATTCTATTGTATTCTCATCAAAATGTGATTCAATTACAGAAAATTTATTAACTATTTTTTCAAGAATTTCAATTCTTCTTGGAGATTTAGATGCTAAAATAACCTTCATTTTTCCCACCTTACCTTATATATAAAAAACTTTTAAACAATCTTATTTTTTCTTAAATAAGGTCTTGTATTCTTTATCTTATATAGTTTATCATTTATTATTTTTATAAACAAGTATAAATCTCTATCTACAATAAATTATAAAGAAAAAATGAAAGAGTTTTTACTCTTTCATTTTAATTATAATTTAAAAATATGTTACTATAAATTAAAAATAAATTACAATTATTTTTTTACTTTAAATTTATTTAAAGTATTAAATACTATTTGATAGCTTTCTTCTATATTTTCTTTAGTTATTTCTTCAGGAAGATTATTTATTGCTTCTTTTAATTCTTTAAATATATTAAAATACTCAGAATCTTTATATTCTTTTAATTCATTTACCCACTTTTTAAAATCTTCTGTTTTTACGCCTTTTACATTTTCTTCTTTTAATTTATTTATTATGTTTACATATCCATTTATAATCTCTATAATTTCATTACTACAAGTATCTTTTTTAGGTATCATAAATCTAGCCTTTGTATTGCTTATTTCTTTTTTGTTTAATTCTTCTGATAATTTTTTAGCTTCTTCTTCACTTCCAATATGAACTATTACTCTATAATTTTCATCTTCTTTTAAAGAAACAGCAATATAATCCTCTTTTAATGTTTCTTTAATTTTATCAGCATTTTCCTTACTTGAATAAAAACCACATTGAAGCATTACATATTCTTGTCCCTCTGTATTTTCTTTAGCTTTAACCTCTTCTTTTATTTCAGAAGAAGTTTTATTTTCATCTAAAATCTGCTCATCATTTTTTTCTAAATCATTTTTTGTTTCTTCTATAGTAGCCTCTTCTTCAGTTGAAACTTGTTTTCCCTCTGGCCATATGAATTTAGACATTATGGTTGAAATAAATAATGCTATAACAATAACGCCAATGAAGAGAAAGATAAAATTTTTTCCATCATTGTTGTTTTTTTTATGACCTCCTCCTCTTTTTTTATTCTTCACATCAATTCTAGTGTACTTCACCCTTTCCCCCAACCTTTCATTAAGATAAATATTTTACAAAATATGTAAACATCTCACTATTATTTATTTTACATAAAATGTAAATTTCCTTTTTTAAAACTTTGCTTTCCTAAGATTTTACATTTTAATAATAAATAAATTTATATAAAAAAATAAAAACTACAAAACTTAAATAAGTTTTGTAGTTTATTTATCTTAATTAACTAGGCTAATTATTTTATGCTTTTTAATATTTGAAGTAAGAAATCCCAAACATTTTTTACTGAAGATATGCTAACATGTTCATTTGGTGTATGAACATCATACATATTAGGTCCAAAAGAAATCATATCTAACCCTTTTATTTTTTGTCCTAATAATCCACACTCTAATCCAGCATGTATAGCAACTATCTCCGGCTCTTTTCCAGTCATATCTTTATATACATTAATACAAAGTTCTCTTAATTCTGAATTAGGATTATATTGCCATGCTGGGTAAGGTGCTTTTATTTCAAATTTAGCCCCTAAAATATTAGCAATATCAGCTATTTCATCTAAAAGTTTAGTTTTTAAAGATTCAACAGAACTTCTTGTTGAACTTGCAAAAATTATATTATTTTCTTCTGTACTTACAACTCCTAAATTTGTTGAACTTTGAACTAATCCTTTCATTTCCATGCTGTAAGTATCAACTCCATCTGGAATTAAGTTAATTATCTTTATAGCTTTAAATGTAGTATCTTTAGAAAATACTTTATGATTTTCCTCTTTCTTAACTAAGGATACACTAACTCCAGCATCATTTGCATGGTATTCATTTTTTAATATAGCATCCCACTCTTTTACTAATTCTTCTAATTTATTAACCTCATCTTTCTTAATAGCTAATAAAGAATCACATTCTCTAGGGATAGCGTTAACCTTTGAACCACCATCTATTGATATTAATCTTATATCACATTTAGAATTTATATCATTTAATATTCTTCCCATTAACTTATTGGAATTTCCTCTTTGTTTGTCTATTTCCATTCCAGAGTGACCACCTTTTAGTCCTCTTATCATAATTTCATAAACTTCAAAGTTATCCTTCATTTCCTCAAAAGTTATAGGTAAAGTAACATCACTTCTAGCTCCACCAGCACAACTTACTAAAAGTTTCCCTTCCTCTTCTGAATCTATATTTAAAAGATATTTTCCTTTTAATAATGAACCATCTAAAGCTATTGCTCCACCCATTCCAACTTCTTCATCAGTTGTAACTAAAAATTCAATAGCTGGATGTTCTATATTGTTTGAAGCTAAAACAGCCATTCCATAAGCAACAGCTATTCCATTATCTGCACCTAAAGTAGTACCTGTAGCATAGATATAATCTCCATCTACTCTAAGTTTAATTGGATCTTTTTCAAAATCATGTACAGTATCTTTATTCTTTTCACATACCATATCCATATGGCCTTGTATTATTACTCCTGGTGCATTTTCATATCCTGGAGTTGCTGGTTTTCTTATTATTATATTTAAAGATTCGTCTTGTATTGTTTCTAATCCTAAGCTTTTTCCGAAGTTAACTAAAAAATCACTTATTCCTTTTTCATTACCTGAACCTCTTGGTATTTGTGAGATTTGTTCAAAATAATTAAAAACGATTTGTGGCTCTAAGCCTTTTAATACATCCATTTTTTAACCATCCTTTCAAATTATTATGGTAAAATATAATTAATTTAATAATATATTCTATTATATCAAACTTTTAAAGCAATCGCTAAACTATTTTAGTTTTAAAAAATGAGGTGGTTTTTATGCAAAAAACAAAAATGATATTCACAATTGGACCTGCAAGCGATTCTGAAGAAATTTTAAGAAAATTTATAAGAATTGGAATGAATGCAGCTAGATTAAACTTTTCACATGGAGATCATGAAAGTCATAAACAAAAGATTGAACTTATAAAAAAACTTAGAAAAGAAGAAAAATCTGCCACAGCTATCTTATTAGATATAAAAGGACCTAAAATAAGAACTCATAATTTTAAAAATGGAGAAGCTTTATTAGAAAATGGACAAAAATTTATTTTTTCCTGTGGTGATGAAATTTTAGGAGATAACACTAAATGCTCTATTTCATACAAGGAATTATATGAAGACATACTACCTGGTGGTTCTATACTTGTTGATGATGGACTTTTAGAATTTCAGGTAAAAGAAGTTCTTGGAACTGATATAATATGTGAAGTTATTGAAGGTGGAATTATAAAAAATCACAAAGGAGTAAATGTGCCTAATGTAAAAATCAAACTTCCTGCTGTAACTAAAAAAGATAAGGAAGATTTAATTTTTGGTTGCAAAATGGGAGTTGACTTTGTTGCAGCCTCCTTTATAAGAAAACCTGAAGATGTATTAGAAGTTAGAAAAATTCTAGATTCTAATGGTGGAGAAGATATAAAAATAATATCAAAAATAGAAAGTCAAGAAGGCGTAGATAACATAAAAGAAATTATTGAAGTTACTGATGGAGTAATGGTAGCTAGAGGAGATATGGGTGTAGAAATACCTATAGAAAATGTTCCTATAATTCAAAAAAATATAATAAAAAAATGTAATCAAGCTGGAAAAATAGTTATAACAGCTACTCAAATGCTAGATTCTATGATTAGAAATCCAAGACCTACAAGGGCTGAAGCTTCTGATGTTTGCAACGCTATCTTTGATGGAACAGATGCAATTATGTTAAGTGGAGAAAGTGCCTCTGGTAACTTCCCTTTAGAAGCTGCAATGACTATGTCTAGAATAGCTAAAAAAGCAGAAGCTAATTTAGATTATAATTATCTTCTAAGAAGATTGAAGGACCCAAATCCAAATCCTGATGCCTTTGCAGATGCTATAAGCTATTCTGCTTCAAAAACAGCAAGTAAGTTTCCAACTAAAGCTATTGTTGCTGCAACACAAACTGGTTCAACAGCTAAAATATTATCTAAATATAAACCAAGTTGCCCTATAATAGCTATAACTCCTTATGAAAAAGTTAGGAGAAGTCTTGCTTTAAACTTTGGAATAATTTCTAAAAAATGTGCTTATTTTAATAGTACTGATGAAATTATAGATGAAGCTAGAAAAGTTGCTAAGGAATTAAATATAGCTGAAACTGGAGATAATATAATGGTAGCTGCTGGTTTCCCAACTTCAATAACTGGCGGAACAAATATGCTAAAAATTGAAAAAATATAATTTAAGATAAAAATAAAACTTACAAACATACTTAGTATGCTTGTAAGTTTTTTTAAATTATAAATTTAAACCCTTAAACAAATCAGCTAAAGAATACCCTTCCTCTTCATCATTATATTTTTTATATTCATCTGAACTTTCCACAGCATCCTTTATACTTAAACTCATTTTTTTATTTTCATCATCTATGTTTAAGATTTTAACTTTAACTTCTTGTCCTAACTTTAATATATCTGATGGCTTAGCTATATTCTCATCTGTAATTTCTGAAATATGAACTAACCCTTCTATTCCAGGTAAAACTTCAACAAAAGCACCAACCTTTATAAAATTAGTTACCTTTCCTGAAATTACATCTCCAACCTTTAACTCATCTAAAGTTTCCCAAGGATTTTTAATAACATCCTTTAATGAAAGGGCTATTCTTTCTTTATCCATATCAACTTCTGATACAAATACCTCTACCTCATCACCAACTGATACAATTTCTTCTGGCTTATTAACTCTTGACCAGGACATATCACTTAAATGAACTAATCCTTCTACTCCACCAATATCAACGAAAGCACCAAACTTAGCTAGTTTAGTAACCTTTCCTTTTCTTTTTTCTCCCTCTTTAATAGAAGCCCAAAGTTCTTTCTTTTCTTTTTGTCTAATTTCTTCTTCTATTATTCTTCTTGAAACAACAACTTTTTTATTATGTTTATTAAACTCTATAACCTTAACTTCTAAAGTTTTTCCAACTAATTCTTCTAAATTTTCTATTTTTCTTCCTGCACATTGAGAAGCTGGCATAAATACTCTAACACCTTTAAAATCTCCTACTATTCCACCTTTAACAACTTCCTTTAGTGTTACTCTTATAGGAGTTTCCTTTTCAAAAGCCTCTTTTAAATCGTCCCAAACCTTTATTTCATCTGCTCTTTTTTTAGATAAAAGAACATTTCCTTCTCCATCATCACCACTTAAAATCATTACATATATGTAATCATCTACACTTATTGAATTTATATCAAAGTTTTTATCATTTGAAATTTCATTTTTTGGAATAATACCATCTGCAAAATGTCCAATATTTACTATTATCTCATCATTTTTTACACTTATAACTTTTCCTTTAACTATTTCTCCTTTATGAAAATGCTTTAATTCAAAGCTATCCATTAATTCTGACATTGTAATATCTTCACTCATTTTTACATCTCCTTCATTTAAGGCTTACTTTATAAAATATTTTACATAACTCTATGTTATAAAACAAGTCTATGTAAAATTTATTAGATATTTATATAAAATAAAAAAATTACCTAATAACTAAATTGCTACTAGGTAATTAAAAAATTTAATCTTCAATTGAAACTAATTCATAACCAACTTCTTCTAAAGCATCCCTTAAAGTATCTTCATCAACTTCAGTATCAACAACAGCTCTACCAACCTCTACTTCTAATACATCTACTCCATCAACATCTAATAAAGCTGCCTCAACATGTCTAACACAATTTGAACATGACATTCCATCAATCTCTAAAATAAGTTTGCTCATAAAAAAATCTCTCCTTAAAATTTTAATTTCTTTATATTAATTTTATATAATAATCTATAAATATTATTACTATATCATGATTTAATATTTATGATTTTTAGCTAATCTCTAGTAAATACCCATGTATCACCTTCAGAAAGCCCCTCATTAAACTCATATCCATCTAAATCAAAATTTTTTAAATCTTCGGATTTAGTAATCCTATTTTTAGTTATGTATCTTACCATTTCTCCTCTTGCTTTTTTAGCATATACAGTAATTATCTTGTAATCAAAGCCTTTTCTATCTTTAAATACTGGAGTTATAACTCTAACATTTTTTTCAATACCTTTTACAGATTTATAATATTCATTTGATGCTAAATTTATAATTACCTTTTCATTATGTCCTTCTAAATCTTTTAATATTGAATTTTTTATTTTATCTCCCCAAAAGTCATAAAGATTTTTAAAACCATTAATTGATATTTTGGTTCCCATTTCTAATCTATAAGCCTTTGTTCCATCTAACGGTCTTAAAGAACCATAAAGCCCAGATAATATTCTTAAAGAAGAATTACAAAACTCTAAATCTTCTTTTGTAAAATCATCTGCATCTAATCCCTTATATGCCTCCCCCTTAAAAGATAATAAAAAGGGTTTTTCATCACCATAATAAATTGTATTCCAATCCTGAATTTTCATGAATGTTTTAACGCCTAAATCATCACTTATTTTCATTAAAGGACATAAGTCTTGAATTTCTAGCTTTTTTAAATCATTCATAATAACTTTAGCTTCATCTATAAAAATAGGTTTGCTTGTCTTTATATCTAAACTAGCTTTTGTTAAATCTAAAGTTTTTGCAGGTGATAATAAAGCTATCACAAAATTCCCCCACTTTCTAAATTCACATTCTAAATTTATTAAAGATATTATATAATAAATTTATTTTATTTAAAACTACTAAAAAGATTTAATTATTTAAATATAATTAATAATAATACTTTAAGAAAATTCAATCAATACTAAAGAAAAAAAATTAAGGCTTTTGCCTTAATTTTTGTTATATAGACTATTGTAACAGTGATTTATTATATCACTTCTTTTTATTATTCCTATAAATATTCCATTATCATCAACAACAGGTACAAAGTTTTGAGATATTGCTAATGATATTAAACTTTCCATATTCTCATTAATACAAACACTTTTATGTCTAACCTTCCTTGGAATATCTTTTACACTAACTAAATTAGTGTTTTTAAAATTTAGCTCTGGATTTCTTTTTAAAGTCCAAAGCAAGTCCCCTTCTGTTAAAGTACCTACATACTTTCCTGTTTTATCTATAAGTGGAATAGCTGTATACCCGTGATGCTCCATTCTCTCCATAACTTGTCTCATTGTTGCATCTGTATATTCATATGCTACTTCACTTTTTGGTGTTAAAAAAAAAGCAATATTCATAATATATCAGTTCCCCTAATTTTTTTATAATAATAGTTATACATATATTCTATCATATATATTTTTTGTAAAGTGACAATCTATTGTCATTTAGCTAACTTTTTAAATTTATATTCAAGGTCTATATATTCTGTATCATTTATTAGGGAATTTGTTGATTCATAAACTAAATTTCCAGATAAAGTTTTCTTTAACACAACTTCTTGTCTTACATTTCTATTACATTTTGGACATTTGCCAATTGATACAAACCTCCAACTAAATAATTTAAATGGATGCTCCATTTCCATTTTAATATTGCATTTTGGACATTTAAATTCAAAATCCTCACAATCTAAATTATAATTTTTTAAATCTTTTACCCTTATAGAAGGCATATTGTAAACATCATCTACAATATACTCCTTTACTTTTTTACCATTATATAATCTTTTAAAAACTTCTGCTGTATAGACTGCATCATTTAATGCATCATGAAGTTTATTTTTATCCATTTTTATTTTTAATTCTTCTAAGGCATGCTTTAAACTTAGCGACTTTTTATGTGCTAATATTTTTGTGCAATATTTTTGTATATCTATATATTTTTTTATCCATTCTATATTTTTATAAGAATGATATTTAGCATTATTAACTATATGAACAATATCATCAGTAGCCCAAGAACATAAAATATCCTCTTCTCCAATAAAATCCTTAAGTTTATCCATAGCTTCTTCAAAGTTAACCCCATCTTTTAAATCTTCTTCTGTTATTCCTGTTATGTCTATTATCTTTGGGTTTAAAACCTTAAATACTGAAGGCTTTATATAAGTTTTAAACTCATCAACCTTTTGCATAAATTTATTTAATTTTATAGCCCCAATCTCTATTATTTCATTATAGGAATCTAACTCTTTTAATTCCTTTTGTTCATTATAAATATTAGGATAAAATTTTGTAATATTTTGCATATTATTAAATTCTAGGTCTATTATTACATACCCCATTTTCTACTTCCTCTCACTATCTATATCCATATATAATTATGCCATGAATTTTATTTTTTTTCATTAAATTTGAGTTATTATTTCCTTTTATATACTAAAATATAAAAATATATTATATTTATAAATAATATATTTTTTAAAAAGCAAATTTTAACTTCTTTCTAAAGAAAAAGAGATGTATTAAAATAACAAAAGTTACTTTAATACACCCTTCTTACTCTATAAACTAATTATATTAAAACTTAGTCCAAAGTTCTAAAGCTCTACTTACTAAATCTTCATGTCTCTCTTTTAAAGAATCCATATTCCAATCAGGTAACTCTAAAATCTCCTTAGTTATAGCAAAATCACTTTTCTTACTTAAATACTGCTCAACTTTTTCAGCAAAAGGCTTATTATTAGCCCTAGTATTTTTAGCACCTGTTATTATAACTAAGTTTCCTAATTTATTAGCCCAATTTCTTCTTTGGTCAGCTGAGAAGTTATCTTTCCAATAAGCTTCCTTTGCATTTCTAGGAAGAACATGCTCTATCATTATTTTATCACTATAATCTATAATTTCATTAGGTCTTTTTTCCATATCAAGTCTTACAAAAACATATTTAGGTATCATCATTCTACCTTTGCTATAAAAATCTATATCATTTAAAGCATTTTCAAAATATGCACTTGTTCTTTCTAAATCATATAAAAATACTGGAGCTTCTTTTATTTCTTCTAAGGAATTCTTCTCTTCTATAGTTTGTAAAATTTCATAAACTCTACTTAATCTATCTGCAAAAGAGTTTCCATTTACCCAATCAATAACAAGTCTTTTTTCTAAAACTTTAACAAATTCTAGAACTAACTTATCATCTTTAAATTTTTCAGCAAATCTAATAACAGCTGCCATCCAATCATCATAAGGTAAAAATTCTCTCATTATATTTATTAAATTCTTATAATAAAATTTTTCTTCCTCTGACACACCTTCAAGAGCTCCATCTATTATATATTTATCATATAAAGCTTTTACTGAAGTTAAATGTTCTACAAACTTAACCCCTAAATATTCTGGTTCATCTCTAAATATTTTTTTACTAAAATCTTCATAAACACTTTCTTCAACTTTATTCTTAAGCTTCATTGTTCTCATGAAACCAATTAATCTATCTAAGTTTTCTTTTCCTAAATCTTGCTCATGACTTTCCCAAATATCTGTGTATTCTTTTCTTATTTCAGGATTCATAACTCTTAAATTTTCACTTTTTAAAAGGTCTGAATCTGTTAAAGGTAAGCCTCTTGCATTTATTACATTAAATAATCTAAAAGCTGAAGTGAAAGATTCTGTTGTTATTACAACTAAAACAACTTTTTGAAGTAAATAAACTATAAACTCATTTAATTTTTCTTCTAAAAGCTCTCCATTTTCATTAAAGAAACTCTCTCTAAAGATTTTTATTGCATTAACCATATTTTGTTTAGCTTCTGAAAGTTCTTCTACCTTTAAAGCTTCAACTAACTCTGTTCCACCTTCAGTTAATATGTACTTTTTAAAGAACTCTTCCTCTTTACCTCTAGCCTTAACTCTTATGCTTTCTTTAATTCCCATAAGAACATTTTCTTTTTGATATATTAAATCTGATAAAACTTTTTTGTATTCCTCATTATCTATTAAATCTCTTATTGTAGCAATTAAAATTATTATAGATGTAAGTCTTTGTTGTCCATCTATTACATCATAAACTCCAAAGCCATCATCTTTATATTCCTTTGAACATAAAACAATACTTCCTAAGAAATATGGTTCATATTGGTCAAAAACCTTATTCCCTCTTGCTTTATTTATCTCTACTGATTCCCAAATATCTTCAACTAATTGCTTTAAATTTTCTTTAGTCCAAGAATACGCTCTTTGGTAATCTGGAATTTCAAATAAGAATTTATTACTTAATAAATCCTTTATGTAATATTCTTTTGCTTTTACCTTTTCTGTAAACAAAATATACATGCCTCCTAAATTTTTGCTATTTATTCTAAATCCTCTTTTATTAAATAACTCTACTCATGAAAAAAAGCCATTTAAGGCTTTTTTAATAAATACATCATTTTTTTATTATATCAAAATTAATGTAATTTGTCTAAAATTAAGTTTTATTATGACTTTTAACTTTGTTCATTAAATTTATTTAATATCTATACCTGCCATCTTCATAAGATATCTAGCATTTCTTGTTTTAGATACACCTTTTCTTAAAATATAATCAAATTTTAGCTTATTATTCTCATAATATTCTCTAAAGTTATAATTTTTAATTTTATAATTTTCTTTTTCCATATCACAAAGTTCAAAATCGTGAGTTGAAACTAATCCTAAAGTATTTCCTTCTAAAAGTTGATTTATTAATATTTCAGCTCCTTCATGTCTATCTAGGGAATTTGTTCCTTTAAATATTTCGTCTAAAAGGAATAGAATTTTTTCTCCTCTTTTTACACCTTCAACCATTATTTTAATTCTAAGTATCTCAGCATAGAAAGAGGATATACTCTCCTCAAGGTTATCCCCTGTTCTCATACATGTATAAATGTTTAATATAGGAGTTTCAAAACTTTCACCCTTTACAGGAAGTCCTAAATAGGCTAGTATGCAATTAAAGCCAATAGTTCTTAAAAATGTACTTTTTCCTGACATATTAGAACCTGTAATTAATAAAACTCTACTTTCTTTATTTATCTCAAAGTTATTTCCAACGCCCTTATCTCCTAACATAGGATGACTAAGCTTTTCCCCTTTTAATTCATATCCTTCATTTATTTTTGGTATAGTCCAATTATTATTGTTATGATAAAAACCTGCTAAAGATACTAAGGATTCAAAATCTCCTAAAGAGTTCATCCATGACTCAAAGAACTCTCCATTTCTAAGTTTCCATTTATCAAGCTTTGAAATAATTTGATAATCCCAAAGTAAATAAGCATTTAAAAGTATATAAAAAATATTTCCTCTATCATAAAGCCAACTTGTTATTTTCTCTAAATAAAAAAGTTCTTTACTTGCACTTTTTCCATTTTTATTTAAATTGTTTTTTATATTTTTTAAAATGACAGAATTAAAGTCTTCCTTCTCTATTAATTCTAAAGCTTCTACATAAGATTTTATCCTATATTTTAAATCATCAAAAATACTTAACCCCTTAGAAACTTCTTTTCCTCCAAACTTTAAAAAAGCATAACTTAGTATTAATGAAAGAAGTAAAATCTGCCAAGATAAAATATTAAATATAACTAAAATAGTAATAAGTATATTTACAATAGGCATTACTATTCTTACAAAATTTTTAAAAGAATTAATTCCAAGTTCTTTCTCCTTTAACCATTCACCTAGATACTTTTCTTTTTTTCCTTTATTGTCTTTTAAAGTAGCTATAATCTCTTCTCTAAAACTACTTTTTTCTGAAAGTTCTTTTAAAGCTTTTTGTCTTTCCAAAATTTCATTCTTACTTGGAATATGCTCTAATTTTAATAATGAGCTTAAGGCTTTTCTTCCATAAACTGTTCCTGTTTCATTAATCCATTGAAATAAAGAGTTTTTACCAAAAATATCTAAATCATTTGTGAAAGAATGTTTTTTATCTAAATATTCTTCCCCTAAATCTTTAAATTCTCTCCATTTTCCTTCTAATCTTAATAACTCTCTCTTTTTAATCTCTAAGAAAGCTTCTCTTTTATTTTTTTTAATTAATATACTTTCATGGACTTTAGCTAAGTATAAGAAAAGTAGAGAATTCAATAAAAACATTATAATTCCAAAACTTATGGAACCTAGACTATAAGCATAGAAAATAAAAAATATAAGACTTAGAGCTACTATCAATCTTAATAGACTTATTAAATTGTATTGACTTTTTAAAGATTTTAAAATCTTTAAATCTTCTTCTATCTTACTTTCATAATTATTTTTTATATTATCCATTTTTATCCTCTCAAAACACTTTTTTAATATTATACCATAGTTATCATATATTCATACAAATGTATTTTAATCCTATTTTGAAAATTTAATAAAAGAAAAAACCTATAAAAATTTTATAGGTTTTTCTTTTATTAAAATATTATATTTAAATATTAATTTTGAGTAGACAATGCTTTATATATCTTAGAAAGATTTTCTTTCATAGCTTCAATATAACTTAAGTCATCTTCTTTACTTTCTATAGTATATATTTTTTCAATTTTTCCACCAATCTCTTTAGCTAAAGTCTGTGATATCTTTTCACTAGATAACTCTGGCATAAAAACTGTTTTTATATTATTTTTTTTGCAAAATTCTATTATATCTTGCATTTTTTGAGGTGTTATTTCACCCTCTCCAAATAAATTTTCAACACTTATTTGCTTTAAAGAAAATTCTCTACATAAATATCCAAAAGCTGCATGACCTGTAACAAAATCTTTATTTTTTAATTCATCAAACTTTCCTTTATACTCATCTTTTAGAGAATCTAATTCTTTAGAAAATTTGTTGAAGTTTTCTTCATAATAATCTTTATTTTTAGAATCTACTTTAATAAGTGCATCTTTTATATTTCTAGCCTCAACTTTAGCTCCTTCTAAACTTAACCAAAGGTGAGGATCTACTTTTTCTCCTTCTTTTAAAATATCAGCACCCTTAGATGCATCAACTACTTGAAGTTCTTTATTTTCAATAGTATTAAGTACTTGGTCAATCCAATGTTCCATTCCTAAGCCATTATAAACAAAGATATTAGATTTATTTAATTCAATTAAATCTTGTGTTTTTGGTTCAAAGTCATGAGGTTCAGTTCCTTGGGGAACCATAGTCTTAACATAAACCTTATCACCACCTACTTTTTCTGCAAATTCTCTTAAAGGTTCAATACTAACAGTAATAGCTATTTTACCTTCAGCATTTTCTTCTAAAGCTTTATTTTTTTGACATCCTACAAAAAAAGTAGTTATAAAAATTCCTAAAAATATATAGGCTAATTTTTTCATATTTCCTCCGATATTTTGCAAATGATTTGCATTTTTATATTATAAACTTTATATTACTTTTATATTATTGTCAATATTTACTTATAAATTCTTTAAAAACAAAAAAATTGTATAGAGAAATATAATTTCTCTATACAACCTTTTTTGGTAGAAGTTTAGATATTATGCTTTGGCGGTATATCCTCCATAACATTTCTCCTATTCTAAATTTTTAGAATCACTTTACTAGAACACGTATTATGTTCAAATTTTAATGAGTCTTTTTTTAATTCAGTATGTGCGAAAGGTTTATTATTTTATTTGACTTTCGTAAGCTTCTACCATTCTTTTTACCATTTCGCCGCCTACGGAACCACATTGTCTTGAACTTAAGTCTCCATTATAATCTGAGAATGGAACACCTAATTCTCTAGCTACCTCATTTTTGAATTTACTTAATCCATTTTTTGCTTCTGGAACTAATGATTTTGACATTTCTAATTCCTCCTTTGGCTTTGGTAATATGTAAGCTTGAATTTTAATTATCTCTTGCTTACACTATTATATTAACCAAAAGTAAGATTATAAACCTATGAAATAGAAGGAATTAAGTCTATATTTTTCCATAATATTTTTTTTTATTTTAAGACAAAAAAAATCAGCGAATTACTTCGCTGATTTTTGGCAGGGGCAGTAGGACTTGAACCCACAACCAATGGTTTTGGAGACCACTACTCTACCAATTGAGCCATACCCCTATAATATTATATTTAATGTGTTAAACTGGCAGGGGCAGTAGGACTCGAACCCACAACCAATGGTTTTGGAGACCACTACTCTACCAATTGAGCCATACCCCTGAACACAGATTTTATTATATATTAAAAAATAACTTAACGCAAGAGTTTTTTTATTTATTTTTTTATTTTTAATCAAAATACATATAATTTAAAATAAAATAAGGAATATATAAATAAAAAATTTTTTTATTTATATATTCCTTTTATATTTATATGTTTATAATGGCTTATTACGATAATTTAAAACCAGCTTCTTTTAAATTTCTTTTAATAGTTTTTATATCTACATCTTTTACTCTAACTATAACCTCTTTAACTTCAGTTAAACTTTTTGTATCTACAATAACTACACTTAATATATCTCCACCTTCTTCAGATATTGATTTTGTTATTTTTGATAATTGTCCTGGAACATCATAAGACCTAATAACTATTCTTTCTCCTTTATTAAGTCCAAAGGCATTATTAAACTCTCTAAAAACTGCTTTATGAGTTAATATTCCCTTAAAATTATCAAATTCATCAACTACAGCTACAAAAGAAATTCTCATTCTTTCTAACATAGAAACTGCTTTTTCAATATGTTCAGAACTATTTATTATAGGGACATCTGTTTTTAATATTTCTCCTACAGTAATATTGTTTAAAATATCATCCTTGCTCAAATTATGATTAAAATAATATTTATATATGGAACTTTTAGCTACTGCACCTTTAAATTTTTCTCCGTCTACTACAGGAATTGATAAAAATTTATTATCATTCATTATTTTTAATGCTTCTTTAAGCTTTGTATTAGAATTAACTAGATATAGGTTATCTTTTTTTGTCATAATAGCTTTTACTAACATAAAAATCCCCCCATTCATAAATTAAACATATCTTATACATTTATTATACTCTTGTTTTATTACATATTTATCTAAATATATTAAATTTATGAAAGTATCAAATTAACTTTCCTTTAAACTTCCCTAATTAATATTATAATAATTTTATATAGAAATCTTTTTCTATATACTATTAAGAAATATTATCTTAAGATTTAAGCATAGGAATTTAAAATAATTATTAATTTAACACTCTCTTTTCTTTTTCTTAAAATTTGGATAGAATTATTAAAGAGTGTTAATTTGAAAGGAGTTCTTTATGGAATTTATAGTAGATAGTGTAGATAAAACTATGAACATTGGAAGACAACTAGGCTCCCTTGTAAATAAAGGAGATATTCTTTGTTTAACTGGAGATTTAGGAACTGGTAAAACTCACATAAGTAAAGGAATTGCAGAAGGATTAGAAATTAATGAGCATATAACTAGTCCAACTTTTAATATAGTTAATGAATATCATAGTGGTAGATTAACTCTTTATCATTTTGATGTCTACAGAGTTAACGACCCTGATGAAATTGAAGCAATTGGTTTTGATGAATATATTTTTGGTGATGGAGTTAGTTTAATTGAATGGGCTAACTATATAGAAGAACTTATTCCTGAAGAATATATACATATAAAAATAGAAAAATTACCTGAAATGGGCGAAAACTTTAGAAAAATAACTATTAATGGTTATGGTGATAGATATAACTACATAAAGGAGATAAAAAGATGTTAGTATTAGCTATTGATTCCTCCTCTAGCACAGCTACTTGCGCAATTGTTAGTGAAAAAGGTGTTTTAGGAGAAATAAATTTAAATGATAAAAAACAACATTCTGTTTTATTAATGGATTTAATAGATGATTTACTTAAGTATAACAACTTAAAAATAAAAGATTTAGATGGATTTGCTATTAGTGAAGGTCCTGGTTCTTTTACTGGCCTTAGAATTGGAATGGCAACTATTAAAGGATTAAGCTTTGGAAGTCAGAAGCCTTCTGTATGTATTTCTTCTCTTGATGCCTTAGCTTATAATATTTCAGAATTTAATGGAATAATATGTCCTATTATAGATGCACTTAGAGGAAATGTTTATTCATCCTTATATAAAAAAGAAGGCGATACACTTAAATCTATTAGCGAAAAGGAATGTATTTCTTTAACTGATTTAATAGAAAAAATAAAAGAAAAAAATGAAGATGTAATCTTTGTAGGAGATGGTATAGAAAAACATAAAAATACCTTAATCGAAAAACTTCCTAATTGTAACTTTGCACCTAAACATTCTTCCTACCCAAAAGCAGCCTCTGTTGGAGAATTAGGGTTAAAACTATTAAGGGAAGGAATATCTCATGATTTAAATACGTATGCTCCTATATATTTAAGAAAATCTCAAGCTGAAAGAGAATATGAAGAAAGAATGAGATTAAAATAATGAAAGATTATAAAATAACGCTTATGAATTCTTCTCACATTAAAGGTGTATTTGAAGTAAGTAAGTTAAGTCTTAAAGAAGCTTGGAGTATAGAATCTATAAAAAATGAGCTTTCAAATAATCTTGCAAAATATATAGTAGCTTTACATAATGATAAAGTTATTGGTTTTGTTGGAATGTGGATTTTATTTGATGAAGGAGATATAACAAATGTTGCAGTTCATCCTGATTACAGAAAAAAGGGAATTGGAAATCTTTTAATAGAAAGTTTAATTTCTTTGTGTAGAGAACTTAACATAAAATCTCTTACCTTAGAAGTTAGAGAATCTAATACTCCTGCAAAAAATCTCTATAAAAAACATGGTTTTAAAGAAGAAGGATTAAGAAAAAATTTTTATAGTAATCCAAAAGAAAATGCCATAATAATGTGGAAGTACAATATTTAAAATATTATAAAGTTTATAATTTCGTAAAAAACTTTATAAAAAAACTTACAAATATATTAAAAGAAGTTTTAAATAAAAATTATATTTTATCTTCTAGAAATATATTTGTAAGTTTTAAAATTATTTATATTAACCTAAATTTTCTTTCATTTCTTTTGGCCTATCTAACATAGGCTCAACCTTAAATATCGATACAGAAACCTTTTTATATAAAATATATGTTATTCCACAAACTAAAATAGCTTTTATACCATTAAAAGGAATTAATCCTACTATTACATACTGCATTAATTCAGCCTTTGACATAGCCATACCGTAAGCTGGAAGTAATAAATAAACATTTGCTAGTACTCCTACTATTTCTATGCATATTACTCCAAGTATCATTCCTAAAATAGCAGTTTTTTTAGTTTTATTTTTCTTATATAACATAGCTGCAGGCCATACTAAAGCTACACCAACTAAAAAGTTTGCAAACTCACCAACAAAAGCTGTTCCAGTTCCTTTTACTATTAAAATTAATAAGTTTTTCATAAGCTCTATAGTTATTCCTGCTACTGGTCCAAAGGCAAAAGCACCCATAAGAGCTGGTACATCACTTAAATCAATTTTAAGCCAAGGAAATATAGGTATTACTGGGAAATCAATATACATAAGTATTACTGCAATTGCAGATAAAAGTGATAGTTTAATAAATTTGTTTGTGTTTAAGGTTTTTGGTTTCATTTTGTTCCCTCCCAAAAGTTAACTCCTCTTAGGCACTTAAGTTTTTAATGACTTTTTTTAAATTAAAAAGCCCTGATATACGTAATTATATCAGGGCATATAAATTCAGAATTTAAATCATTAAATACTCATCTTCTTTCATCCAGACTATACTGTCGGCCTCGGAATTTCACCGAATCATGCTAAAATTAGCTCGCGGGCTTTACCGCCGGTGGGGACTTTCACCCCGCCCTGAAGATTTTTAATTTATTTGTTATAATTTTAACACTTATTCCTTTTAATTTCAATATAATAAAAACTTTTTAACTGCTAAAATTACCTATTTAATATTTATTTCTTTATTAAGCTTACTTTTTCATTGATAATGAAATTCTCTTTCTTTCGCTATCAACATTTAGTATTCTAACTTCAACAATATCTCCTACTTTAACTATATCACAGGGATGTTTAAAATATTTATCTGACATCTCACTTTTATGAACTAGTCCATCTTGATGAACTCCAATATCTATAAAGGCACCAAAATCAGATACATTTCTAACAGTTCCCATTAAAGTCATGCCTGGTTTTAAATCTTTCATTTCAATTACTCCAGACTTAAGTATAGGCTTTGGTAAATCTTCTCTTATATCCCTTCCAGGCTTTTTAATTTCCTCTATAATATCTCTAAGGGTAGGCTCTCCAACCTCTAAATCTCTTGCTAAATCAGAAAAGCCCTTTAATTTTACTCTTTCATCTATATTTAATAAATTACCTTCTTTTAAATCATTTTCTGTATATCCTAAAACTTTAATCAATTTTTTAGCAACATCATAGGATTCAGGATGAACTGAAGTATTATCTAAAGCTTCATCACTTTCCATAACTCTTAAAAATCCTGCACATTGTTCATAAGCTTTTTGTCCTAATCTTTTAACTTTTAAAAGTTCTTTTCTATTTTTAAATTTTCCATTTTCCTCTCTATATTCAACAATATTTTTAGCAATGGAAGAATTTATTCCTGAAATATAACTTAATAAAGCCGGTGTTGCTATATTTAAATCTACTCCAACATTATTAACACAATCCTCCACTACTCCCTTTAAAGATTCATCAAGTTTTTTCTTATTTACATCATGTTGATATTGACCAACACCTAAAGATTTAGTATCTATTTTAACAAGTTCTGCTAATGGGTCTTGAAGCCTTCTTCCTATAGAAATTGCTCCTCTTACTGTTACATCTAAATTAGGATATTCTTTATTTGCAATCTCAGAAGCTGAATAAACTGATGCACCTGCCTCTGAAACTATAACATAAAATACCTCTCTTCCTGTTTCCTCCTTTATTTCCTTAATCATTCTTGCAATTACTTCCTCTGATTCTCTTGATGCTGTTCCATTTCCTAAAGAAATAACTTCAACTTTATATTTATTTATTAAATCTTTAAGAGTTTTTATAGTTGTTGAAACTTCACTTTTAGGACTTGTAGGATAAACTGTAACATTTTCAAGAAACTTTCCTGTTTCATCTAAAATAGCAACTTTACACCCTGTTACAAAGCCTGGATCAAAACCCATAACAACTTTTCCCTTTATAGGAGATTGCATTAAAAGTGCTTTCAAATTAGCTTTAAAAATTTTTATAGCACCTTCTTCTCCCTTATTTGTTAACTCTCCCCTTACTTCTCTTTCTATTGAAGGATATATTAACCTTTTAAGAGAGTCCTTTATACTATCTTTTAAATACTTATCAGTTATTTTATTTCCCTTTAAAATCTTTTTATCTAAATAATCTATAATACTATCCTCATTACAAATTACCTTTACTGAAAGAACTTTTTCCTTTTCTCCTCTATTTATAGCTAATATTCTATGAGGAGGAATATATTTAACAGGTTCACTATAATCATAATACATTTCATAAGGTGTTTTTTCTTCACAATTTCCCTTAGTTTTAACTATTCCATGTTTATTAACAAAATTTCTAATCCACTTTCTGTACTCAGCATTATCAGATATTATTTCACTAATAATATCCATAGCCCCCTGTAAAACTTCTTCTTCATTTTTCACATTTTTTTCTTCATTTATATATTTTTTAGCTTCTTTTAATATATCTCCATTAAAATCACCTTTTAAAATAACTTCAGCTAAAGGCTTTAATCCTTTTTCAATAGCTATAGTAGCTCTTGTTCTTTTTTTAGCTTTAAAAGGTCTATATATGTCCTCAACTTCAGTTAAAGTAATAGCATTTTCTATTTTCTTCTTTAAATCTGAAGTTAATTTTTCCTGCTCATCTATTAGTCTTAATACATCTTTTTTTCTATCTTCTAAATTCTTTAAATAAATTAATCTCTCATTTAAATTTCTTAAAACTTCGTCTGTTAATCCACCAGTTCTCTCTTTTCTATATCTAGCTATGAAAGGTACTGTGTTTCCCTCTTCTAACATATCTATGACATTTTTAACCTGTCTTAATGAAATATTGAGTTCCTTTGATAAAATATTGCTTATATTCTCCATAAATCCTCCTGTGTTTTACTTACGAATTTTAAATATTATTGTTTTTTTGAATAAACATAATTTACATCTCATACTCTTAATTATAACCTAATTATTTCTGGAGGATAATATGAAAAAATTATATATATCTATAATAAATATACTTTTATGCACATTTATTTTACTTATACAATTCTCTATAACTTTTAAAAATAAGGTTGAACCTTTTGAAATAAATAATGTTTTAAAAAATATAGAATATTTAACCTCTGACAAATTAGAAGGAAGACTTTGTGGAAATAAAGGAAATTATTTAGCTGAAGATTTTATTAAAAACTCTTATATTAATTCAAAGATTGAAAAATTTAATTCAAGTTACCTACATGACTTTTCTGTAAAAACTCCAGTATTAATTGATGGAAAACCTTATTTAAATATATATGATAAAAACAATAATATAATAAAAGCTTATACTTATGGGCTTGATTTTAAAGAAGCCTTTATTAATTTTAGAGAAAATAATATTTCTTTTAATAATAAAAATCCTTTTAAAGTTTATCCTAACATAATTAAAGGAACATCTATTTCTAATAAAAGTATAGTTTTTTTGTCATCTAATATAGAAGCCTTTAACTTTAGAAGTTCATTTAATTTTAATACTCCTTGCGATTTATATGTATTAGTAAGACCTGAAATTATAAAAGAATTAGAAGAATATTTAAATAAAGGATATAAAATAGACTGTTTTATTCCCTATGAAGTTCAAGAAAAAGTTGTTAATAATGTAGCTGGAATAATAAAAGGAAAAAATCCTTTTTTAAATCCATTAGTATTAACAGCTCACTTTGACCATATGGGAGAAGGAATTTCTGGTGAAATTTACAGAGGTGCTTTAGATAATGCTTCTGGAACTTCATTTTTACTTGAATTAAGTTCATTTTTAGCCTCCTTACCTAAACCTTCAAGAGATATAATAATAGTTTCCTTAAATGCAGAAGAATTTGGACTTTTAGGCTCTAAAAATTTTGCAAGAGAAAATAAAGAATTATTAAAAAATGCTAAAGTAATAAATTTTGATATGATTGGAAGCGATAAGAATATTCCTCTTACATTTATGACGGGAGAAGATTCTTGCTTTCATAGTTATTTATTAGATAATCTTTGTGAAATATGTAATAAAAAGAAAATACCAAATATTATAGAAAATAAAGATTCCTCAGACCATGCAAGTTTTATTGATGAAGGATTTGATGCTATAACAATAAATGATGGAGATTTATCAAAAATACATACTCCTGAAGATAAAGTAGAATATATTAGTAATTCAGCTATAAGTAGAAGTTTTTCAGTTGTATGGAATGAAATATTTAATTTAGCCTATGAATCCTCTGGATTATTTTTATTAGATAATAAAATACTTATTCTTTTAATATTATGTGCTATGTCTTGTATAGTACTAAAGTTAAAATTTTAAACAAAAAAATTTATAAATATAATTTATATAAATAAAATCCTAAGCTAGTATATATTTATTTATAATAGCTTAGGATTTAAAATTTATTATTAAGTTCTAATTAATTCTATTTATAAATTTTATATTATATGTTTTATGAATTTAAATAGGCAATTATAAAATTATCTATATCTCCATCCATTACAGCACTTACATTAGAGGTTTCCACATTTGTTCTATGGTCTTTAACCATTGAATATGGATGAAAAACATAACTTCTTATTTGACTTCCCCATCCCATATCTTTTAATTCACCTGTTAAATCCTCTATTTTTTCCTTATGAGCTCTTTCTTTTAGTTCTATAAGTTTAGATTTTAACATTGACATAGCAGTATCTCTATTAGAAAATTGACTTCTTTCATTTTGACATTGAACAACTATTCCTGTTGGAATATGAGTAATTCTAACTGCTGATTCAGTTTTATTTACATGTTGTCCTCCTGCTCCACCTGCTCTATAAGTATCTATTCTTAAATCAACTGGATTTATTTCTATATCCTGCTCTGAAGTTAATTCTGGTAAAACTTCTACAGAAGCAAAGGAAGTTTGTCTTTTACCATTAGCATTAAAAGGAGAAATTCTAACCAACCTATGAATTCCCTTTTCTGCCTTTAAATATCCATAGGCAAATTCACCTTTAACTTTTAAAGTAACACTCTTTACTCCCGCTTCATCTCCAGGTAAATAATCAATAGTTTCTAAGGAGTAACCCTTCTTTTCACACCATCTTGTATACATTCTAAGAAGCATCTCTGTCCAATCGTTAGCATCACTTCCACCAACTCCTGTATGAAGAGTTAATATAGCATCATTTCTATCATATTCACCAGAAAGAATTGTTTCCACTTTTAAAGCCTCTACTTCTTTATTTAAGGCCTTAACTTCACTTATAATCTCTTTAGCTGTTTCTTCGTCATTTTCTTCCATAAGTTCTTTTAAAACTTCTATATCCTCTACTCTTTCATTTAAACTGTTAAATTTATCAATTTTATCTTTTATCCTCTTTGCCTCTTGGGTTACTTCTTGAGCTCTTTTAGTATCATCCCAAAATCCAGTTTCCTGCATTTTAAGCTCTAACTCTGCACTTTTTTTCTCTAAAGATGCTAAGTCAAAGTGAAGCCCCCATTTCTTTTAAATTATTTTTTATATCATTTAACTTAGATAATTGATTTTCAAGTTCCATAACCATAAAAACTTCACCCCTAACGCTAATTATTTTCACATTATAAAGTATATCATTTTATAAGTATTTAAAACAATATAATCTAATTTAAAGAAGTTTTTAAATTCAAACTTTATAAACTAAACACTATAAAATTTTTAAATAAAAAAGTCTTTGTATTTAAAATACAAAGACTTTTTTTATTAAACTACTTCTCTTCCACAACAT
Organism: Clostridium sp. TJA032; assembly: GCF_058310275.1. Lineage (NCBI taxonomy): Bacteria > Bacillati > Bacillota > Clostridia > Eubacteriales > Clostridiaceae > Clostridium > Clostridium sp. TJA032. Next base: position 1,466,061 of record NZ_JBZEFB010000001.1, read on the forward strand.
GATTTATATTTTTTACCACTTCCACAAGGACATAAATCATTTCTTCCTACTTTTGCTTCTTTTTTAACAGGTTTTTTCTTAACATCTTTAGAATCACCATGACTTACTCCAGTTTCCTTAGCAACTCTTTCTCTTTGTGGCTTATTCTCTTCTACTTTTACATGGAATAAATATTTTACTGTATCTATTTTGATGTTATTTATCATTTCATCAAACATAGCACTACCTTCCATTTGATAAGCTTGAGTTGGGTCTTGTTGTTTATAAGCTCTTAATCCAATACCTTGTTTTAAATGGTCCATATCATCTATGTGATCCATCCACTTAGTATCAACAACTTTTAAGATGATAACTCTTTCAATTTCTCTCATTTGTTCTGAGCCAATAGATTCTTCTTTTTCTTTATAAAGTTTTCTAGCACCCTCTATAAATTTTCTAGTTATTTCTTCATTTGAACAGGATTTTAATTCTTCTACTGTGAACATTCCATGAGGAAACATTATATCTTCTAAGTACTTAATTAAATCTCCAAGTTCTTTTTCAAACTCATCATCCTCAACATTTCCTAAATGAGTTTCAACTGCATTAGTTATTACATCCTCAATCATTGATTGAACACTATCTTCTAAGTTTTCACCTTCTAAAACTTGAGATCTTTGCTTATAAATAACTTCCCTTTGTTTATTCATAACATCATCATAACCTAATAATGTTTTTCTTATATCAAAGTTATTACCTTCTACCTTCTTTTGAGCATTTTCTATAGATTTAGTAACCATTTTACTTTCTATAGCTTCAGTATCTTCTAAGCCTAATTTATCAACAACAGATTGAAGTTTTTCTGAACCAAATACTCTCATTAAGTCATCTTCTAGTGAGATATAGAATCTTGAATCTCCTTTATCTCCTTGACGACCTGAACGTCCTCTTAACTGATTGTCTATTCTTCTTGATTCATGTCTTTCAGTACCAATTATCTTTAAACCACCAACATCTAAAGCACCTTCACCAAGCTTAATATCAGTACCTCTACCTGCCATATTAGTTGCAATTGTTATGTTACCTAATTCTCCTGCATGAGATATGATTTCAGCTTCTTGCTCATGATATCTAGCATTTAAAACTTTATGCGGAACACCTTTTTTCTTTAATAAAGATGAAAGATATTCTGATTTTTCAATACTTGTTGTACCAACTAAAACTGGTTGACCTGTTTTATGAGTTTCTATTATCTCATCTACTATAGCATCATACTTTCCTTTAGCAGTTTTAAATACTAAGTCTGAATGGTCTTGCCTTTGTATTGGTCTATGTGTTGGTATAACAACAACATCTAATCCATAGATTTCTCTAAACTCGTTTTCTTCAGTAATAGCAGTACCTGTCATTCCTGCTAATTTATTATACATTCTAAAATAATTTTGGAAAGTTATAGTTGCTAAAGTTTTAGATTCTCTTTGAACTTTAACACCTTCTTTAGCTTCAATAGCTTGATGAAGACCATCTGAATATCTTCTACCTTCCATAAGTCTTCCTGTAAATTCATCAACTATAGCTATTTCATCATCTTTAACCATGTAATCTTTATCTCTCTTCATTACATAGTTAGCTTTTAAAGCTTGAGTAATATGGTGTTGTAACTCCATATTGTTAGCATCTGCATAGTTTTCTACTCCAAAAGCTTTTTCTGCTTCTGCAACCCCTTTATCAGTAAGCATTGCTGCATGAGCCTTTTCATCTATTGTATAGTCTTCTCCTTCTCTTAATTTCTTTACAAAGAAATCAGCGATTTTATAGAAGTCTGTTGACTTACTTCCAGCTCCTGAAATTATAAGAGGGGTTCTTGCCTCATCTATAAGAATTGAGTCAACCTCGTCTACTATACAGTAATTTAATGGTCTTTGAACTCTTTCTTCTTTATAAATAACCATGTTATCTCTTAAATAATCAAATCCAAACTCATTATTTGTTCCATAAGTTATATCTGCATTATAAGCTTCTCTTCTTTGATCATTTGTTAAACCATGTACTATAACGCCAGTTGTTAAACCTAAAAATCCATATAATTGACTCATTTGCTCCTTATCTCTTGTTGCAAGATAATCGTTAACTGTTATTACATGAACACCTTTTCCTTCTATAGCATTTAAATAAACTGGTAAAGTAGCAACTAATGTTTTACCTTCCCCTGTTTTCATTTCAGCTATTCTACCTTGATGTAATACAGTACCACCAATTAACTGCTCTCTATAATGCCTCATTCCTAAAACTCTCTTTGAAGCCTCTCTACAAACTGCAAAAGCTTCAGGAAGCATATCATCTAAGCTTTCACCTTTTGAGAATCTTTCTTTAAATTCAAAGGTTTTTTGCTTTAACTCATCATCTGATAATTTTTCAAATTCAGGCTCTAATGAATCTATTTTGTCTACAATAGGTGTTATTCTTTTAACTTCTCTATCGCTATAACTTCCAAATATTTTATCAAACAATCCCATTATAATATCCCTCAATTCTAATTTCTTATATGCTTAATATTCTAATTAATTATATAATTATAACACATATACAATTTATTCTTAATTTTTATAAAAATATTTAAAATAATTCTCATTAGATTATACCATTTATAATAACCTATTTTCAATAAATGTAATAATTTAGATAAAGCTTTTATAAAAAAAATTAAAGATGCAGGTAAAAAATACCTGCATCTTTTTTATATTCATAAACTATTCTTCATCTAAACCTGGTTCAATTAAACCATAATTTCCATCTTTTCTTTTATAAACCACATTTAATTGATTTGTATCTGGGTCTTGGAATACAAAGAAGTCATGTCCTATAAGTTCCATTTGAAGCACAGCTTCTTCAGCCCCCATTGGCTTAACATCAAATCTTTTAGTCTTAACTATTTTTGCTTCCTTTTCTCCTTTATTTTCTTCAATTGGCTCTATATGAGCAAATCTTAAAGAATCATATCTATTTTTCTTTGATAATCTAGTTTTTTGTTTTCTTATTTGTCTTTCTATTTTTTCTTCAACTAAGTCTATAGATTTATACATATCATCTGTAGACTCTTCTCCTCTTAATAATATTCCATTAAAAGGAATCATAACTTCTATTATTTGTTTATTCTTTTCTACGCTTAAAGTGGCTTTTGCTTCAACTCCTGGTTCAAAATACTTGCTCAATTTGGATAGCTTTTTTTCTACACAATCCTTTAAAGCATTTGTTAACTCTATATTTTTAGCATATACTGTTACTTTCATATAGTCAGCCCCTTTCAAAAAACAAGTAACCTTAATAATGTAAAGGTTTAAATATTATATTATAATTTTACTATCTTAATGTATTTTATACAACCTTTAATTACTTTTAATAATCTTATTTCTCATTATGTCAGTTTAGTATGTCTAGTTAAATCTTCCCTTTACTTAATTTATTTATAAGATGTTAAACTTGACAAAACATAAAAAGGAACCATAAATATATGGTTCCTTTTTATAGCTAGTTGACCTGGTCTTTGACCCCACACTCGCCTACTGGAGATTTCGCTACCCGGAATTAACCTCTCACTACTAACCCTCTCAGTTTTTATTAACTGGTAGGTCTTACTTCTAAGCCGCACCATGCTCATTAAAACTTTGTTTAACTTACGTGGATCGTTTCGCCTGCGACTGGCATCGACTTTCAACCACAAACCTAGCTACATTAATATTATATATTACTTTTAGCAATAGTCAATAAAAAAATTTTAATATTCCTTATTTTTTTAAGTTCTAAAACACAGGCCTTCAAGGTAGAACCTGTTGTAATAACGTCATCTATTAGTAAAATATTTTTTCCTTCTAATTCTTTAGCTTTTCTATTTAATTTAAAAGCACCTATAATATTTTTTTCTCTTTCAGCTTTAGATAAAGTTTTTTGTTCTTTAACCCTATTTTTCTTATTTAATATATTTATTACCTTTAAATTTAATCTTTCACCTAATTTTCTAGATAGATATTCACATTGATTAAACCCTCTTTTTTTAAGTGAGTTCTTAGAAGAAGGAACAAAAGTTATATAATCTAAATTAAGCTTTTCCTTTTTAACTCTTTCCTCTAATAAAAGAACTAATATTTCACCAGCATTAAAATCTCCCTTATACTTTAATCTTAATATTAAATCTTTTACTGAATATGAATAATAAGAACAAACCAAAAGATTACATTCCTCAATATTAAAAATTTCATCTATCCTTTGTATTTTATTAAAACAATTATTGCAAATAATATCTTCTCTATAATTATTGCAAATATAACATTTTTCTTCTCTTGGATAAATTACTTCTAAAAGACATTTAAATAAATGATTTATACTTTTTTTGATTCTCTCCATAAGGTTTTATTAAAACTTCTAGCTATCCTCCTAGCCAATTCTATATTTTCCTCTTCGCAATTAGTAAGAATTAAAACCTCTTTATTGTTATTGTTTTCTTTACATAAAGCACCACAAGCAAATATTATTTTCTTATAATCTATACAGTCATGTGCAAAAGAATATATAAGTACATCACAGTCTGATAAAAAATCAAAATATTTAGAAAGGGAATCTGTCATAAATATTATCCCTTCCTTTCTTAACTTGCTTTCCTTTAATGCATAAAAAAAGGTATTTCTCTTATCTTCTTTTATTATTTTAACCTTATTTTTCAAATTTAAATCATAAGTATAATAATCATATATTTTATCTAAATTTAATTTATTAGGAAAATCTATAACTAATAATCTTTTTTCTTTTATAAACCATTCTATATAATCGTATAAATTATAAGGCATAGATGATTCTAAGTTATATCTAGTTGTTATAACTCTAGGTTCTAAAAAATGTTCTTTTCTATTATTAAAAACTTCTATGTGCTTTATATTATTAAATATCTTAAAAACTGAACATATTATTATTTTTTTACAAAACCTTTTTAAATACATCAAGTCCTCAGTACATTGAAGAGAAGTCTTACTTGAATAAGAGCTTATGTCATCATAAATTACTAAATCAAAATTTTCTTTCAAGTTAAAAATATCTCTAAAATTTACAAAATAAAAATTTGATGCTTTTATCTTTTCACTATTAAAAGATTTTTTATTTTTTCCTACATATAAAACTTTATCACTATTTTTTAAACAATAATAAATAAAATCCTTAAGAAAATTTATATCTTCATAGGGCTCACATATAAAATTTATAAATATTTCTTCTTTTTTAAAGTACCACTTTTTTAATAAACTATTATATTTATTCTCCTCTTTTAAGTTATTTTCATATAACCCCAAGTGAAATTCCTCCTATTTTATTCTTTTTCAAAAACCTCATTAGATATAACTTCTCTTATCCTCCAATTAAGAGAAGAATATCTCTCCATACTCCTATTATTATCAACCATATATTTTAAAGCCTTTGGAACTCCAACTACAACCACTAATTCTTTTGCTCTAGTTATCCCTGTATATAATAAATTCCTATTCATAAGTAAGGGTGCTCCCATATATGCTGGAATTATAACGACCTTAAATTCACTTCCTTGACTTTTATGTATTGTAATTGCATAAGCTAAATCTAATTCATCTAAATACATAAAATCATAAACAACTTCTCTCTCATCATCAAAAATTATAGATAATTTCTTTCCCTCTAGGTCTATGCTTTTTATAAATCCCATATCTCCATTAAATACGCCAACACCTTCATGCTCACCTTTTCCTGCTATTCTAGTCCATTTTAAAGAGTAGTTATTTTTAATTTGCATAACCTTATCGCCCTCTCTAAATATAACACTTCTAAATTCTTTTTCTTTTTTATAAGGTGCCTTTGGATTTAATACACTTTGAAGTTTCTCATTTAAATTTGTAACTCCTAATATTCCCTTCTTCATAGGAACTAAAACCTGTATACTTTTTAATTTATCCCACTTTGGATTAAACTTAGGTAATCTAGTATTTATTAAATCTACAATAGTGTTTAATATACCATCTTGAAAGTCATTTCTTATAAAGAAAAAATCTGTTCCCTTTTCATTTAATTTAGGCATTTCTCCCTGATTTATTTTATGGGCATTTATTACAATCATACTCTCTTTTCCCTGCCTAAATATTTCTTTTAAACGTACAACCTTTGTAAAGCCACTTTCTATAAAATCTTTTAATACATTTCCTGCACCTACTGATGGGAGCTGGTCTACATCTCCAACTATAATAAGTCTAGTTCCAACTTTAATTGCCTTAAGAAGTGCATTCATTAAAGTTATATCAATCATTGATGCCTCATCTATTATAACAACATCTGCCTCTAAGGAATTATCTTCTGTATTAGTTATAAAAACACTTTCTTCCTTTTCAAAAACCCCCATATCAAGCATTCTATGTATTGTTGTTGCCTCTTTACCTGTTGATTCACTCATTCTTTTAGCAGCTCTTCCTGTAGGAGCTCCCAAAAGAACCTTCATTCCACAGGTTTCAAAAATTTCAATTATACATTTTATTATTGTTGTTTTTCCTGTACCAGGACCACCTGTTATTATTTCTATACCATTTTGAAAAGCACTTATTATAGCATCTTTTTGTGATTTAGCAAAAGTTATATTATTTTTCTTTTCAAATTGAAGTATTAAGTGATTTACATCTACATTTACATCTTGAAAATTACTTATAGCTAAGGTTAAAATTCTGTTAGTTATTCCAAGCTCACAATAATAATTAGGTATTGTAAAAACACCTTCTTTATCATTAATTTTTTCTAGTTTTATTTTTCTATCTAAAGCAGCATTTTTAATATTTTCTTCTATTACATCATAACTTACGGTAAGTACATTACTAGCCTCTTTAATAAGTTTATCCTTTGGCATAAATGTATGACCATTAGCACAAAAATCATTTATTACATATCTTATTCCACTTTGAATTCTAAAGGGAGAATCAATTTCTATTCCTAAACTTCTAGCAATTTTATCTGAAGTTTTAAACCCTATTCCTGAAATTTCATCACAGAGTATGTATGGATTATTTTTTACTGTTTCTACTGAGTTTGCTCCATACTTTTTATATATTTTCAAACATTGATTTACACTTAATCCATGAGTTTGCAAAAATATAGTTATATTTTTTAATTCTCTTTGTTCTTTATATGAATCAATTATAGTTTCTAATTTTTTCTTTCCTATACCTTCTATTTCTTTTAATCTTTCTATATTATTATCTAAAATATCAAGAGTATCTTCTCCAAATTTATTTACAATTTTTTTTGCTGTAACAGGCCCAATACCTTGTATTATTCCAGAAGCTAAATATTTTTCTATTCCTTCTTTTGAAGTTGGTAATATTTCTTCACACTCTTCCACCTTAAATTGTTTTCCAAAATTAGAATGATTAACCCAACTTCCTTTTAACTTTAAAGTTTGACCTTCCTTTACATGAGGCAAAACTCCAACAACTGTATGATTAATATTATTTTCTCTAAATTTTATTACTGTATAACCAGTATCTGCACTATTAAATACTATACTCTCAACTATTCCATTTAGTACTTCCATATTACCTCCTAAAAGGTTTTTTCTTTAATATTTACTACTAATTATATCACAATTATTTAATTTAAATCATAAGCCTTATTATGTTGACTTACTTAAATTAAAATTTTAAGATTATTATGAGGAAGGTGATTCGTATGTTAATAAAAAACTGTAATATAGTATATTTAGATAAGATTGAAAAAGGAAATATACTTATAGAAAATGGAAAAATTAAAGATATAAATCCTAAAAATGAATGTGATTGTGAAGTTATAGATGGACAAGGATTGTATCTATCTCCTGGATTTATAGATGTTCATATACATGGTGCTGGTGGGCATGATACCATGGATGGAACTTATGAAGCCATAAATGAAATCTCAAAAGTTATAGTTAAGCATGGTACAACTTCATTTTTACCAACAACTATGACTGTAGCTGCTGAAGATGTATGTAAATCAATGAAAGCAATTCATAAAGCAAAAACTGAAGGAACTGAAGGTGCTAATGTTTTAGGTGCTCACTTAGAAGGTCCATTTATAAGTCCTGGAGCCATAGGTGCTCAAAATCCTGAATTTTTAATACCTCCAACTGAAGAAAACTTTTATAAATTAGTTGGAGAACATGAAGAGGATGTTGTATCAATAACTCTTGCTCCTGAAGTAGATGGTGCTAAAGACCTTACTAAATTTTTAAGCAAAAAAGGTATAGTAGTTTCTATGGGACACACAAAGGCAACTTATGAAGAAGCTATGGAAGGAATAAAATGTGGTTGTTCTCATGCTACGCACCTTTTTAATGCAATGACTCCATTTACTCATAGAGAACCTGGAGTTGTAGGTGCAGTTTTTGATAGTGAAATAACTACTGAAACAATATCTGATGGTATTCATATAGCATATCCAAGTTTAAGAGTTGCATATAAACAAAAGGGAACAGATAAAGTTCTATTAATAACTGATGCTATGATGGCTTGTTGTATGCCTGATGGAATGTATACATTAGGTGGTCAAGATGTTGAAGTTAAAAATGGTGCTGCAAGATTATTAAGTGGTTCTTTAGCAGGTTCAATTTTAACATTAGATGTTGCAGTTAAAAATGTATTTTTAAATACTAATTATCCACTTAATGAGGTTATAAAAATGGCTACTTATAATGGTGCAAGACATTGTAAAGTAGACGATAGAAAAGGTTTAATTAAGGAAGGTTATGATGCTGACTTAATTCTTTTTGATGAAAATATAGATATAAAATACGTAATAGTTAATGGAAAAATAGTTCATAAAGCTTAAAAAATTTATTATATTACAAAATTAATTTTATGAACTTATAAATAATATATAAAAAAGCTTAGGAAAAATCCTAAGCTTTTTTATATTAAAGATATTTTTTTATTTCTTCAACTTTATTTAAGTTTTCCCATGGAAGGTCTAAATCTGTTCTTCCAAAGTGTCCATAAGCAGCTGTTTGTTTGTATATAGGTCTTCTTAAGTCTAAGTCTCTTATTATAGCACCTGGTCTTAAGTCAAATACCTTATTTATTATATCAACTATTTTTTCGTCAGAAATTTTTCCTGTTCCGAAAGTATCTACTATTATTGATACTGGTTTAGCAACACCTATAGCATAAGCAACTTGAACTTCTAATTTATCTGCAACACCTGCAGCAACTAAGTTTTTAGCTACCCATCTAGCAGCATATGCAGCTGATCTATCAACCTTAGTTGGATCTTTTCCTGAGAAAGCACCACCACCGTGTCTTCCATATCCACCATAAGTGTCAACAATTATTTTTCTTCCTGTTAATCCAGCATCTCCTTGAGGTCCGCCTATAACGAATCTTCCAGTTGGATTTATATAGTATTTAGTATTTTCATCTAATAATTCTGCTGGTATAACAGCTTTTATAACATGCTCCATTAAATCAGCTTGTATTTGCTCTTGAGAAACCTCAGGACCATGTTGTGTTGAAATTACTATTGCATCTATTCTAACTGGTTTGTCATCTTCATACTCAACAGTAACTTGAGTTTTTCCATCTGGTCTTAAGTAAGGTAAAGTTCCGTTCTTTCTTACCTCTGTTAATCTTCTTGATAATCTATGAGCCATAGCTATTGGTGCTGGCATAAATTCTTCAGTTTCATTAGTAGCAAAACCAAACATCATTCCTTGGTCTCCTGCACCTACTGCATCTATATCAATTTTTTCTCCTGCTCTTGATTCTAAAGCTTCATCAACACCCATAGCGATATCTGATGATTGCTCATCTATTGTAGTCATAACTGAACAAGTTTCACAGTCAAATCCATATTTAGCTCTATCATATCCTATATTTTTTATAGTTTCTCTAGCTATTTTAGGAATATCAACATAACAGTTTGTTGTTATTTCTCCCATTACAACTACTAATCCTGTAGTAACAGCTGTTTCACAAGCAACTCTTGCATTTGGATCTTTTTCAAATATAGCATCTAAAACTGCATCTGAAATTTGGTCACAAATTTTATCTGGATGTCCTTCAGTAACTGATTCTGATGTAAATAATCTTCTCATGATTTAGGCTATCTTACACTTATATTAAGATAGCTAATTCACCCCTTTCATTTTTTATTTATCCAACCCTATATATTCAACAAGTAATATTTATTATCTTCCCACGACTTAAAATAATATATTTTTTGTTTATTAAAATCATCTTAATGCGCGCCTTTAAAATGATTTTAATAAAAAAATCTCTTCTTAAAGACTTAAGAAGAGATTTTAGTTATACACTAAATTTATCTTCTCTCATCTTGTAAAGAATTTCTTTACCGGAATTGGCACCTTAGTGAATTTCACTGGTTGCCGGGTTTCATAGGGCCTGTTTCCCTCCACCTCTCTGGATAAGAGTATATAAATACTAAATATTCTATTTTAAATATATTATTTTAACAAAGAGACACTAAATTAAGTGTCTCTTGCTGGTGGTGGAAGAAGGATTCGAACCTTCGAAGTCGTCCGACAACAGATTTACAGTCTGCCCCCTTTGGCCACTCGGGAATTCCACCACATTTGGAGCTGATGATCGGACTTGAACCGATAACCTGCTGATTACAAGTCAGCTGCTCTGCCAATTGAGCCACACCAGCATATTTATATTTTATTTTTTAATTGGTGGTGGAAGAAGGATTCGAACCTTCGAAGTCGTCCGACAACAGATTTACAGTCTGCCCCCTTTGGCCACTCGGGAATTCCACCACTTATGGAGCTGATGATCGGACTTGAACCGATAACCTGCTGATTACAAGTCAGCTGCTCTGCCAATTGAGCCACACCAGCGTATTTATTATTTTATTTTTAATGGTGGTCGCAACAGGGATCGAACCTGTGACCCCCTGCTTGTAAGGCAGGTGCTCTCCCAGCTGAGCTATGCGACCTTATTGGTGGTGGAAGAAGGATTCGAACCTTCGAAGTCGTCCGACAACAGATTTACAGTCTGCCCCCTTTGGCCACTCGGGAATTCCACCACTTATGGAGCTGATGATCGGACTTGAACCGATAACCTGCTGATTACAAGTCAGCTGCTCTGCCAATTGAGCCACACCAGCGTATTTTTAACTTCTATCTCTTGGCTCATCGCCAATCGACAAGACTTAGTATATATTGTTATGCTTTTTATTTCAAACTCAATTTTAAGCCATTTAAAGATATTATGTTAATTTATTTTTAAATTACTCTTTTTTTCTCCAATTTACTTCTTTTTTAACTTATATTTTTTCTTCTATTAGCGATATATTTATAAAAGGATTTAATAATTCTTTTACATACTCAAAATCTTTATAGGATAGCTTCTCTTGAAGTATTTTAAATATATCAATAGCTGCCTCTAACTCATCTGTTCTTTTTATGTGCTTTAATAAAGTTTTATAGTCATCTATAGATAACTCCTTAGATAATTTTAATAATTTAAATTTATCCTTCTTACTTATCTTACTTGGAATAGAGTACTTATCAACTTTAAAAAGCTTTATATTTTCCTTTTTATTTTCTTTTAAGGAATTATTTTTTTCCTTTGAACTACTATTTTTAAATTCATTAACTTTATTTGAATCTTTATTTATTTCTAATTCTTTTTTATCATTTTCTTCTACTTTATTATTTTCATCTTTTTTAATAAAATTATCTTTTTCTATATTACTTTTTTCTTTACTTGGCAAAATTACTTTTTCTTCGTTTAAAGGTGCTTTTTCTACTTTTTCTTTATTGAAATTATTATTTTCATTAAGTACTAAACTTTCTTTTTTCAATTTTATTTTTTCTTTATTTACCTTCGGAATATTTATAATAACTCCTAAAGTTATAATAGTTAAAGTTATTACTAAAATACTTAAAACTTTTCTACTCATAAATTTCTTCACCTCCTCTTTAATAATTTCCACATAAAATATTTTTATACTTGATTTAATATTTCTATTTTTTCCTTCATATAATTAACTGATAGAAACTTAAAATATTAAGAAAGGAGTATGTCAAACTAGTTTTAAGCCTTTGACATAGTGATACCTTGGAAAAAGTGAAAATTTACTATAAAAATAACTTATCATATTATAAAATTTCTAATTTCCTTAAAAATCATATAGATGAAAAAACAATTATAGTATGTATAGGAACAGATAAATGTATTGGTGATTGTCTTGGCCCTATGGTTGGTACATTATTAAAAGAAAAATCTTTTCCTTTAAAGGTTTTTGGAACTTTAAAATCTCCAATTCACGCCTTAAATTTAGATACTGAAATAGATAAAATTTCAAAAGCATATCCTAATCATAAAATACTAGCAATTGATGCTTGCTTAGGTGATGCAAATTCTATTGGAGAAATTCATGTTAGAACTAAGCCAATATATCCTGGAAAAGGTGTTGGAAAAACTTTAAGAAGTGTTGGAAATATTTCTATAATAGCTATAGTAGATTCTTCTGAGAATATAGAATCATTTACTTCTAGACCTATTAGATTAAATTTTATATTAGATATGTCTAAAGTTATAGCAGATTCTTTAGTTACAGCCTATAACTTAAATAAAAAAAATTAACTACATATCTCTTAATCTAAGAGATATGTAGTTAATTTTATTCGTCTATCAATTTAACTTCTAAATTATCCATACTTATATTTAATTTTTCAAATGTCTTTAATACCTTACCAGTACCCTCTGCAACGCATTTTATAGCATCATCTGCTACTTTAACCTTAATGCCTGTCCTTTCCTCAATAAATCTATCAAGTCCATTTAATAAAGCTCCTCCACCAGTCATAAGAATTCCTTCTTCTATTATGTCTGCTGCTAATTCTGGTGGTGTTTTTTCAAGAACAGAATGAACTGCCTCTCCAATTGTGCTAACTTCATCTTTTAAAGCCATTCTAAGCTCATCACTATCAACATTTATAGTTCCTGGTAGTCCTGTAATAAGGTTTCTTCCTTTAACTTCCATAGTTTCTTTTCTATTTCCTTCTACTGCTGTAGCAACGTTTATTTTTAATTCTTCTGCTGTTCTTTCACCAATCATAAGCTTATATTTATTTCTTACAAACTTTATTATAGCTTCATCAAATTTATCACCAGCTACTTTTACAGACTCTCTTATAACAATTCCTCCAAGAGAAATTATTGCTATATCTGCTGTACCTCCACCTATATCAACAACCATATGTCCACTTGCTTTAGATATATCTAAACCTGCTCCTATAGCAGCTGCTAATGGTTCTTCTATAAGGTAAACATCTTTAGCTCCTGAATTTTTTGCTGCATCTATAACAGCTCTCTTCTCTATTTCTGTTGCTTGACAAGGAATACAAATCATAACTTTAGGTGCTGATATTCTTCTATTTCCAACACCTTTTTTTATGAAATATTTAAGCATAGCTTCAGTCATTTCATAATCTGATATAACCCCATTCCTCATAGGTCTAAGTGCAACTATATTTCCAGGTGTTCTTCCAATCATTTGTCTTGCAGCTTCTCCAACAGCTAAAACCTTATTTTTGTTTTTATCTATAGCAACTACTGAGGGCTCTTTTAAGACTATACCTTTATCCTTCATATAGACAAGAACAGTTGCTGTTCCAAGGTCTATACCCATGTCTGTACTGTTTTTCCAAAACCACATATTTACAACTCCCTAATATATAATAATAATTATTATTTTCTATAACATTATACATAAATACTAACTTTTATTATATAAGGAATATTTTCATCATTCAACAACTTTATATTTTAATTTAGTTGCTTTTCCACCTCTTATATGTCTTTCTGCCTTATTTAAATCTAATATACTTTTAGCTTCCTCTGCTATATCTGGATTTATCTTTGGTAATCTTTCAGTCATATCTTTATGTATAGTACTTTTACTAACTCCAAAAACCTTAGCTGTTTTTCTTATTGTAGCTCTTGAATAAATAATGTATTGAGCTACCTCTAACACTCTTTCCTCAATATAATCTTTCAAGAACCATTCCTCCTTAATCTTTTTTATTAAATCAGCTGCTAAAATTAAAGCAGCTGATTATGTATTTTTTATTCCTTTACAGGAACATCTTTTAAATATTTTTGAGGGTCTACTGGTTCTTTAGAATTTTCCATATGGAACATTAAGTAATTTTCTGAAACTCTATCACTTGGATTATTTTGAATTGTTTTTCCAATCTTACCTATAACATCACCTTTTTTAACCACATCCCCTTCTTTAACTTTTATTTCAGGGTCTAAGTTTCCATAGAAACCAACTATGCCATTTTGATGTTCAATCTTTACAAAACAACCTTCTTTTGAATTACCTTTTCCAGCTTCTAAAACTTTTCCATCACCAATTGATAAAACCTCTGCTCCTTCTTTACCTTCTATATCAATACCTTTGTAAACAGAAGCACTTTGTCCTGATTCATTTAATCTTGGTTCTAAATTATAAAGCCTTGTAATTATCCCATTATTAATAGGTGATATAAAATTTTTATTTTGATTTGATGTTTCTACAACTTCCTCTTGTTTTTTTGCTTCTTCTTCTACATTTTCTTGAACTTTGTTTTCATTAGTAGCTACCTCTTCCTTTGCAACTTCTTTATTTTCTTCAACTAACTCAGCATCTTCAAAATTGTTTCCTGTTGTAGCACTATCCTCTGTATTTTCTATAGTATTCTCTGCTATATTTTCTTCTAAAGTATCATTTGCACTTTTATTTGCAACAACTACGCCTACAGTTGCTATTAAACATAGACAGGCAAATAAAACTACATAAAATCCATCCTTTTTGATAAATCTCTTTAATTTGTCTTTTTTATTCATTTTCAACACCTCCGTTTCTAATTCTGTCCATATATCCTAAATTAATACATAAATTAAAAAATCTTTTTAATAAAAAAAGAGTAGACAAATTGTCTACTCTAAAATTAAATAAACACCTCCTTAGAAGATTGTACTTTACTATTTGTAAAATAATGATTTAATATTTCCTTATAACTTTTTCCTTCTTTCCCCATAATATTTGCACCCCATTGACTCATTCCTACACCATGTCCATATCCTAAAACATTTATCTTTATTTTTCCTTCTAAAAACTCTAAAGTAAAATTAGCCGAATTCAAATTAAATATTTTTCTAAATTCTTTACCTTTAATTGTTTTATTACCTATTTTTATTTCATTTACTGTTCCACCAGTATTTCTGCTTATTATTTTTATTTCTTCATTATTGATATTATTTATTTTTACACTCTTAATATATTTCTTTACTGTATCTTTAAACTCCTTAAAAGATACTAAAACTTCGCTTTTATATTTTGGAGATACTTCCTCACCTGGACTTTTAACAGACTTTAAATAAGGTATATCTTCAGAAAAAACAGCTATAGAATCTTCTGTATTTCCTGAACTTGTTGAAAAATATTGAGGATATTTAGCAATTTTACCCTCATAAGATAAAACCTCTCCCTCTGTACTAGATACTGCACTTTTTATTTTATTTAAATATTCTTCTCCCTTCTTTCCCCAAAGCTTCTTCTTTTCCTCTATATTAGTATAAACTTGACAATGAGTTGTATCACAAATATCGCCCTCTTTTATATTTGAACATTTAGAAACTAATTTATTTATCACAAAAGTTCTTGCTAAAATAGCTTGTGCTTTTATCGCTTCTTCATTAAAAGATGCAGGCATTTCACTAGATACTACAGATAAAACATACTCTTCTAAATTAACTTTTTTAACTTTCTTTTCTTTAGATATGTAGACTTCAACTTCTTCTAAGTTAACCTTATCTATTAGTTTTTCTCCCTTTACTTCCTCTATATTATCTCTTTTTTCAATAGTTTTTGAGGTTGAAAATATTCCAAAGAAAATAGGTATTAAAAATACAATTATTAATATTATTACAATAAAAATTAACGGCTCTAAATCTCTTTTTCTTAACATAATTCCTCCTAAGACTTATTAATACAGTCTATGTATATGCTAAGCTTTATAAAAGTCGAACTTATAAAATAATTTATTTACAATAAAAAAAGTCAACAGCAAAATGCTGTTGACTTATATTCTATTTATATCAGCTCCTAAAGCTTTAAATTTGCTTTCTATTTCAACATATCCTCTATCTATATGATGTATATCTGTAACTATTGTTTCTCCTGAAGCTACAAGTCCTGCTAAAATAAGTGCAGCACCTGCTCTTAAATCAGTTGCTTTAACTTCACAACCAGTAAGATTTGTAACACCTTCAATTAAAGCAGATTTTCCTTCTACTTGTATATTAGCTCCCATACGTCTTAATTCATCTACATTCATAAATCTGTTTTCAAAAACATTTTCAGTAATAATGCTACTTCCCCTAGCTAAGCTTAACAAACTCATCATTTGTGATTGCATGTCAGTAGGGTATCCTGGATATGGTTGAGTTTTTATATTTATAGGTTTTATATCACAATTTCCCTTTACTATAATACTGTTTTTATCATCTTTAACATCATAAAACTCTACTCCAGCTTCAGTTAATTTAGATATTATTCCTGAACAATGGTCTTTATTAACACCATTTATTTTTATTTCTGAACCTGTTATGGCTGCTGCAACCATAAAAGTTCCTGCTTCTATTCTATCGTATATAGGAGTATATTTTGTTGATTTTAAAGACTCTACTCCTTCTATTATTATTTGTCCTGGTTTTTCTATATAAATTTTAGCTCCCATAGAATTTAAGAAATTAATTAAATCATTTATTTCAGGCTCTTGAGCTGCATTTTCTATAACTGTAGTTCCCTTTGCCATTGTAGCTGCCATCATTATATTTTCTGTTGCGCCAACGGAAGGAAAATCTAAATATATTTTGTTTCCTACTAACCTTTTAGCCTTTATACAAACAAAACCATTTCCACAGTTACTATCCTCAGCTCCTAAAGCTCTTAATCCCTTTAGATGAAGTTCTATAGGCCTTGAACCTATATTACAACCTCCTGGCCTTGATAATTTAAATTCTCCATATTTAGCTATCATAGGACCCATAATTAAAAAAGAAGCCCTCATTTTTTTTACCAAGTCCTCATTTGGAATTAATGGCTCCCTATTTAAAGGGGGTATAAATAAACTATTTGATTTTTTATCTATTTTTAACTCATAACCTAGCTGTTCCATTAAGTTACAAATTGTATATACATCCTTAAGCATAGGCAATTCATTTATCAGTACATCTTCAGTAGCTAATATGCTTCCTGCTATTATAGGTAAGACTGAGTTTTTAGCTGTATTTATATTTACTTCTCCACTTAATTTTTTTCCACCTTTTACTACTATTTTATCCATATTATCCTCCATTAAAATTATTTTAATATGTTTTGAATATAATAGGAGTTCCTATAATAATGCTCCTATCTTTCTCATATGTCATAATGGAGTAATTAAACTGGTAATCACTCTTAAGATTTATCATTCCTGTTCTTCCATTTTTTAAATCAAAGCTTTCTACTTCCTTAATTATATTTTTTCCTATAGTTTCTATAATACTTTCCTCTATTTTATCTATACTATTATTTTCTCTAATATCGCCTTTAATATAAGTATAATATTTTATATTTTTCATGTTTTTATTATGAAAAACTTGAAAATCTTTCTTTATACTATTTATGTTTATTTTATTTTTAGAAGTTAAAATTATTTCTCCTCTTGAATAATCACTTTCACATACTAAGTTTATTTCAATTAAAACTTCTTCCATAACACCTTTTAAATAAACATTTTCTTTATTTTTTTCTATTTGAAATTTTTCAAAATCTACTTTATCTAAAATATGATTCATTTCTTTATATATATTTTCTTCAATATTATACTCTATCTTCATTCCATACTCTTCTATATTAAATTTACTTTCTAATTTAGAATAAATCATGCTATCTATATTAAAAGTGCTTGTACTAAAAATCATTGAAAAACAAATTAATGCTGATAGTAAGAAATTATTCATAAAAATCACCCCTTCAACTAAATTATTGTCAAAGTTATCATTTTTATACATTATTTTAATTACTATATTATCAATATATTATAATCATCTTAAAAGGTTCTATAAATTAAGTAAAATATATAAATAAAAAAAGCATACAGTAAAACTGTATGCTTTATATAAATTACATTTCTTTTAATTTTAATCTAGACATAGCTCTTGCTAAAGCTAATTTAGCTCTCTTCTCATCTATGTCATCAGTCTTATTCTTTAATCTTTCAACAGCTCTTTCCTTAGCACTCATAGCTCTAGCTTCGTCGATTTCTTCTGGCCATTCTGCTGAATTTACACAAAAAGTAACTTCATTATTTTGAACCTTCATTAATCCTGTAGAAGTAAATAAATATTTACTTTCTCCATTTTCATCGTCTATTCTAGTGATTGTAGGAATAGTTGCTGTTAAATAAGGTTGATGCCCTGCTAATATTTCAAATTCACCAATAGCATTTTTACATAAGACCTTTGTAACTTCACCTGAAACAAGTACTCTTTCTGGTGTTGTAACAATTAATTTAAATTTATTCATTTTTATTCACCCCTTTTATTGGGCCATTGCACTAGCTTTTTCTAGTACTTCTTCTATTGTTCCAGCAAATAAGAAAGCTGATTCAGGAACATTATCATGTCTACCATCTAATATTTCTTTAAATCCTCTTATAGTATCTTTTATTGGAACATATCTTCCTTGCATTCCAGTAAATTGTTCTGCTACTGTAAATGGTTGTGATAAGAATTTTTGTATTCTTCTTGCTCTAGCAACTATTAATTTATCTTCATCTGCAAGTTCATCAACACCAAGGATAGCTATGATATCTTGAAGTTCTTTATATCTTTCAAGTATATGTTTAACCTTTGAAGCAACTTCATAGTGTTCTTCTCCAACAACTCTTGGGTCTAATATTCTTGATGAAGAATCTAGTGGGTCAACTGCTGGATATATACCTATTTCAGCTATACTTCTTGATAAAACTGTTTTTGCATCAAGATGGTTGAATGTTGTAGCTGGAGCTGGGTCAGTTAAGTCGTCGGCTGGTACGTATACCGCTTGAACAGATGTAATTGATCCATGAGTAGTTGATGTAATTCTCTCTTGAAGAGCACCCATCTCTGTAGCAAGAGTTGGTTGGTAACCAACAGCTGATGGTATTCTTCCTAATAAAGCTGAAACCTCAGATCCTGCTTGTGAGAATCTGAATATGTTATCTATAAATAATAACACGTCTTGCCCTTGATCTCTGAAGTACTCCGCCATTGTAAGTCCTGTTAAAGCAACTCTCATTCTTGCTCCAGGTGGTTCGTTCATTTGTCCAAATACTAATGCTGTATTTTTTATAACTCCTGAATCTTTCATTTCATAATAAAGGTCATTACCTTCTCTTGATCTTTCTCCAACTCCTGTAAATACAGAAAGTCCACCGTGCTCTTTAGCTATGTTGTTTATAAGCTCTTGTATAAGAACTGTTTTACCAACACCGGCACCTCCAAATAGACCAATCTTACCACCTCTTTGATAAGGTGCTAAAAGATCTATTACCTTTATTCCAGTTTCAAACATTTGAGGAACAACTGATTGTTCTTCAAATGATGGAGCTGGTCTATGAATTGGATATTTTTCTTCATGATTAACTTCAGCTCCACTATCTAGTGGTTTACCTAATACGTTAAATATTCTTCCTAATACGCATTCACCAACTGGTACTGATATAGGTGCCCCTGTATCAACAGCGTCAACACCTCTTCTTAGTCCTTCAGTAGCTTCCATAGCTATAGTTCTAACTATATCGTCTCCTACGTGTTGCTCTACCTCACAAACTAAGATTTTTCCATCATCCATTTTTATGTGTATTGCATTAAATATATTAGGAAGTTCATCATTTGCAAATTTTATATCTACAACTGGTCCAATAACTTGAACTACTTTACCTATATTATTAGACATTTTGAGTACCTCCTTATTTTTGTGCTTCTGCTCCACCAACGATTTCTGATATCTCTTGAGTGATTATGCTTTGTCTTATTCTGTTATACTTAGCATCTAATGAGTTTAATAAATCATCGGCATTTTTACTTGCTCCGTCCATTGCTTGCATTCTAGCACTTTGTTCACTAGCTTTTGAATTAAACATAGCATTCATGAATTTACCTTTTAAGTATGATGAAACTAATGAATCTATTAATTCATCTTCATCTGGTTCAACTGAGAATGAAACATTTCCTTTTTCTGCAACTAAATCTAAAGGTAAAAGTTTTTCCTCAACAACCTCTTGCTTAACAGGTGAGAAGAATTTAGTATAAACTAAATTTACCTCTCCAAAATTTCCATCTAAAAATTCTTTAACAGCTCTATTTACTATAGTTGATGCATCACCAATATTTGGTGTATCTCCTAAATCAACATATTCTGCTAAAGTAGAAATCTTGTTTTTCTTAACATAATGGATACCTCTTTTTCCAACTACTATAGCTTCTATATTTTGAATATTATTTTCATAATGATCTCTTACAAAAGCTGCAGTATTACCATTAAATCCACCACATAATCCTGAGTCTGATGCTAATAAAATTATTAACTTTTTAGGATTATCATTGGGTTTAAGTAAAGGATTATCATTGCTATTTAATGATCCGATTAATTCTCTAGCAATTTCATCTAGACTACTAAAATATTGATTGTTTTCATTTAGCTTTTGTCTAGCTTTTGTTAACTTAGAAGTGGCAACAAGTCCCATAGCTTTTGTTATTTTTCTTGTGTTTGTGATACTTTTTATTCTTCTTTTAATTTCTAAAAGTCCTGCACCTGCCATTTAAGATCCACCTCCATTCTTAAAAATGTGGGCATAGCTTTAATTAAAAAGCTATGCTCTTTTATTACATTAAGAATATTTTTTTAAATTCTACTATAGCACTTTCTAAAGCAGATTTTAATTCATCATCTAAAACCTTCTTATCTAATATTGCTTTACCAATTTCTCTGTGATGAGTATCCATATATTCTAAGAATTCTTTTTCGAATCTCTTAATATCTGAAACTTTTATATCTAATAAGAAATTGTTAACAGCAGAATATATTATCATAATTTGCTTTTCAACTGCCATTGGCTTATATTGATCTTGTTTTAAGATTTCTATAAGTCTCTTACCTTTTTCAAGTCTTGATTGAGTATCTTTATCAAGGTCTGAACCAAATTGAGCAAATGATGCTAATTCTCTATATTGAGCAAGTTCTAGTCTTAAAGTACCTGAAACTTGTTTCATTGCTTTTATTTGAGCATTTCCTCCAACCCTTGAAACTGATATACCAGGGTTAACAGCTGGTCTTTGTCCTGCGTTGAATAACTCAGTTTCTAAGAATATTTGTCCATCTGTTATTGATATAACGTTTGTTGGAATATATGCTGTTACGTCTCCTGCTAATGTTTCTATTATTGGAAGTGCTGTTAATGATCCACCACCGTTTTCTTTTGATAACTTAGCAGCTCTTTCAAGTAATCTTGAATGTATGTAGAATACGTCCCCTGGATAAGCTTCTCTTCCTGGTGGTCTTCTAATTAATAGTGACATTGTTCTATAAGCAACTGCATGTTTACTTAAGTCATCATATATGATTAATACATTTTTACCCTTATTCATGAAGTATTCACCCATTGTGCATCCTGAATATGGTGCGATGTATTGTAATGGAGCTGACTCTGATGCTGATGCTGTTACAACTATTGAGTAATCCATAGCTCCTTCTTCAGTTAAAGTGTTAACTATGTTAGCTACTGTAGATTGTTTTTGTCCAATAGCAACATATATACATATAACATCTTTACCTTTTTGGTTAATTATAGTATCTATAGCTATAGCAGTTTTACCTGTTTGTCTATCACCTATAATTAATTCCCTTTGTCCTCTACCTATTGGTATCATTGAGTCAATTGCTTTAATACCTGTTTGTAAAGGCTCATTAACAGAACTTCTTTCTAGAATACCAGGTGCTGGTATTTCTATAGCTCTGTATCCATTATTTTTTATAGGACCTTTTCCGTCTATAGGTTGACCTAATGAATTTACAACTCTACCTATTAAGTCCTCACCTACTGGTACTTCAACTATTTTTCCAGTTCTTTTAACGATGTCGCCCTCTTTTATTCCTTCTTCAGAACCTAAAAGAACACAACCAACGTTATCCTGCTCTAAGTTAAGAGCCATACCGAATACTTGATTAGGGAATTCAAGAAGCTCACCTTCCATACAATCCTCTAATCCGTAAACTCTGGCAACTCCGTCACCTATCTGTATGATAGTACCAGAATCAACAGTTTCTAACTCTTTTTCATAGTTTTTTATTTCATTCTTGATTATAGAAGTTATTTCTTCTGGTTTAATATGCATAGACTCACCTCTATTCTCTCTTAAGCATTATCTGTTTCATATCATCAAGTCTAGATTTAACAGTACCATCTATAACATCATCGCCAACTCTGACATAAAGTCCTCCAATGATACTCTTATCTATCTCTTGTCTTAATAATATTTTCTTTGAGTATTTATTTTCTAACTTTTCTACAAGTCTTTTAACTTCATCATCTGTTAGCTTAATAACACTTTTAACTTCTGCAAGTAAGGTGTTATTTTTCTCTAAATGGATTTTTTCCATTTCTTTTAATTTTTCTCTTAGATAAAGTATTCTATCTTTTTCTATAAGAACCATTAAGAATGAAAGTAAATCCTCATCTATTTTTCCTTCAAATATGTTTCTAAAAGTCTTTTTCTTTCTTACAGTACTTATTTGAGGATGTTTTATTATTTCATAAAACTCTTTATTTCCATAAATGATATCACAGATTTCTCTTAAATCATTCATGTACTCTTCAACTTTATTTTTTTCTTCGGCAACTTCATATAGAGCTAAGGCATATCTACGATCTAAATATTCATACATAATTAGATACCTACCTTTTCAATAAAATCATTTATTAATTCTCTATGTTTAGATTCGTCAATAGATTCTCCAAGTGCTTTCTCAGAAAGCATTACAGAAATATCAACTACTTGTTGCTTTAATTCGTATTTTGCTTTTTCTTCTTCTCTTTGAATTTCAATATTAGCTCTATTTATTATAGCCTCAGCTTCTCTATGAGCATCATCAACTATTTCTTTATAAATTCTATCAGCTTCTTTTTTCTGTTCTTCTCTAAGCTTTCTGCCCTCTTCTTTTGCAGATTTAAGAATTCTTTCATTGTCTAATCTTAATCTTCTTGCTTTTTCTGCATCTTCATCGGCTTTTAAGATAGTTTCATCTATAGCCTCTTGTCTTTCATCGATGGCTTTTTTGATTTTGTTCCAGAAAAAATGTTTTAATATAAGAATTAATATTATAAAGTTAATGATTGTAGCTAATATTCTCATAAAATCTATTTCCATATATCAATCACAGCCTCCCTTCGGAGTCAATTATATTAACTCTATTATCTTTATTTATTAATTACTACAAGTTCTTAATAAAAAGTACGTAATTTGATATTAAGCAACGAATAATAAGATTATTGATACAACTAATCCATAGATAGCTGTTGCTTCTGAAAGACCAGCTCCCATGATGAATAAACTTTGAATCTTATCTGATGCTTCTGGTTGTCTTGCAGTTGCTTGTAACGCTCCTGCAGTCGCAATACCTATACCTATACCTGCTCCTATACCTGCTAATACAGCTATACCTGCTGCTAATAACTTCATATCCATTAAAAATTCCTCCTTTTTCAAATCAAATAAGGTTTTTTGATTTGTCTTCTTAACTTTTCTTAGTGATCTGCTATTATTTTAATATTTACCATAGTTAACATAGTAAATACTATCATTTGTATTGTTCCATCAAAAACATCGAAGAAACCATGTGCTAGTATTGGTACCCCTAATTGTGCAAACCAAGTTATATGACCTAAACCTGAATACATTAAGTCAATTAATAGAGTAGCCGCTAGCATATTACCGAATAAACGTAGTGCAAGAGATACTGGGAAAATAATTCTCTCCATTAGGTTTAAAGGTAACATTAGTGGATAAGGCTTTAAATATCCTTTTAGATATCCTCCAATATGACATCTACGTATAGCATTAACATGAACAACAACAAAGGAAGTAATTGCTAATGCCACTGCAACACTTAAATCTTGAGTAGGAGGTGCAAGCCCTATTAAACCATAAAAGTTTAATATTAGTAGGAATATTGCTAAAGTTCCTATATAAGGCACAAAACCAATATAACTTTCCCCCATGTTGCTTTTTACTAAGTTGTAAATTGTTTGATAGATTGTTTCTAAAACAACTTGTAACTTACCAGGTTTCTTTTTAAGATTTCTAGTTGATAAGATAGCAAAAATTATAATAACAAGCATAGCTGCCCATTGAAAAATAATTGTACTACTTATACTTATACTACCAATCTTAACTGTAAACATTGGTGAAAAGATATCCACGGAATCACTCCCTTTCTATCTTAGTATTAATTTATATATGTATATAAATATTTATTTACTTTTATCATAAGGCCTTATTTCTTTTAGTATAAATAAATATTGATATCTGATGTAAAATAAATCCTACTAAGTAAAATGCTAATTCCTTAACATTTCTCATAAAAAATAATGTAAATAAAAGAATCAAAAGCATTCTCAAAATGAAGCTTATTTGTATTTTAAAAGCTCCTCTTCTTTCACTTATGACTTTATTAATTACAATTGCATTTACTGTAAAGTTAATTGTTGCAATTAAACTTCCAACTAAAAAAGCCACCCCAAATCTAAAATTAAAAAAACTAATTAACAGGGTTGCTACTATTGTCAATAAAACATTAGTTTTATTAATGGATAAAACTAAACCTTTAATTTTAGCGTTCACATATAACCTCCATCATTCTGCAATGTACTTTACTAATTATATTCCCGAATGTAATATTAATAAAATTTAAATTTAGCTTGTATTTATTAATATTCCTATATTTTAAAGTGTTTTTAACTATTTCCTTCATTTTTACTCTCAAAAACTCTCATTTTCTCTTTTACAAATTATTTATGAAGTCTTTTGAATTTATACTTTCATTTTTCCGAATTTTTAAATTAATACTAAGTACCCCAAGTTAAAATCCGATTACTATTTTCGATTTTGAAATCCTTTTTTAAAAGTTTTTATTGTGAAATTCCATATTTTATTGTGCATTTTGTGAAAAAACTCTTAAACCACTATTAAGAATATAGCATACAACTTAAAAGGTTTTGAATAACCTCTTTTATATTTATTCACATTTTTTTATATTTTTTTTTTAATTTAAACAAATTTCTCACCTTTAATCCTATTTTTTTCTATTACTATTAATATTATTCATGATTTTTATAGAAACTAAAGTAAATTGTATAAATTTAAATATGAAATTTTTCTACTATTAAGGTGCAATTTATATAGTATATTTTTAACTTTTATCATAAAATATTCAATAAAAATTTAAAAAGGTATCATCCTATATAGAATGATACCTTTAAAATATATATTATAATAATGGTAAACTTATTATCTTTCTACAATTAGAGCAGTTCCCATTCCTCCACCTATACAAAGAGTTGCTAAACCTTTTTTAGCATCTCTCTTTATCATTTCATGAAGTAATGTAACTAAAATTCTAGCTCCTGAAGCACCAACTGGATGTCCTAAAGCTATAGCTCCACCATTTACATTTACCTTACTCATATCAAATTCTAAGTCTTTAGCAACTGCTAAACTTTGAGCTGCAAAAGCTTCATTTGCTTCTATTAAATCAAGGTCATTAACTGTTAATCCTGTTCCTTCTAAAGCTTTTTTAGTTGCATGGAATGGACCATAACCCATTATTGAAGGTTCTAATCCCTTTGAACCATAAGAAACTATTTTACAAATAGGTGTTATTCCTAATTCTTTTGCTTTTTCAGCACTCATTACAACTAAAGCAGCAGCACCATCATTTATACCTGAAGCATTACCTGCTGTAACTGTACCATCTTTTTTAAATGCTGGTCTTAGTTTTCCTAACTTTTCAGCTGTTGTTCCAAATCTAGGGAACTCATCTGTATCAAATACTATAGGTTCTCCCTTTCTTTGTGGAATTACAACTGGAACGATTTCATCTTTAAATTTACCAGCTTTTATAGCTTCTTCTGCTTTTCTTTGAGAATTTGCAGCAAATTCATCTTGCATTTCTCTAGTTATTCCCCATTGTTCTGCTATGTTTTCAGCTGTTATACCCATATGATATCCATTAAAAGCATCTGTTAAAGCATCATTAACCATAGCATCAACCATTTTTCCATCGCCCATTCTTTGACCAAATCTTGCTGTTCTTAAGATATAAGGTCCTTGTGACATATTTTCCATACCACCAGCTACTATAATATCAGCATCACCTGCTTTTATCATTTGAGCAGCTAATGCTACACATCTTAATCCTGAACCACAAACCTTATTAATTGTCATTGAAGGAATATCTACTGGTAAACCAGCTTTTACAGCAGCTTGTCTTGCTGGATTTTGACCTAAGCCTGCTTGAATTACATTTCCCATTAAAACCTCATCTACACATTCTGGTTTTATATTTGCTCTATTTAAAGCTTCCTTAATAACTAAAGCTCCTAAATCTACAGCAGGTACATCCTTTAATGAACCACCAAAAGAACCTAGTGCTGTTCTTACTGCACTTGCAATAACTACCTCTCTCATATCAAATACCTCCCATTTTAGTTAAAAATTATCAAAATTTTATTTTTTTTCTAACTGATTTAATTATACCTTTAAAATTATTACCTTTCAATATTTTTTGTTAAATTTTAAACAATCTTTTTCTCTATTTTTTATCTTTTTGAAAAAAAAGACAGATAATTAAGCTTTATTATAGAAGTATACCTTTAAAATTTCTATAATATTCTAATTATCTGTCTATATTTTACATTTATTGAAAATATATTTATTTATTTTTTTAACAAAGTTTATTTACTAACGAACTCTTCAACTACTTCATCACTTTTTCCAAAATAATTTAAAATAGCTTTAACTATTCTTTCAGAAGCTTTACCATCTCCATATGGATTTATAGCTTTACTCATTTTTATATAAGCTTCTTTATCATTTATAAGAGTATTAGCCTCTTCAACTATTTTGTCTACATCAGTACCAACTAATTTAACAGTTCCAGATTGAACAGCTTCTGGTCTTTCTGTAACATCTCTTAAAACTAATACTGGTTTTCCTAAATGCGGTGCTTCTTCTTGTAGTCCACCTGAATCAGTCATAACCATAAAGCATTTATTCATTAAGTTATGAGTTTCTTTTGTATCAAGTGGCGGTAAAAGATGAACTCTTTCTTTTCCATCAAGATTTTTATAAACTACATCTTTTACAACTGGATTTAAATGAACAAGATAAACTAATTCAACATCTTTGTTCTCTTCAACTATTTTATTTAAAGCTGTACAGATATTTTCTATACCTTCTCCCCAGTTTTCTCTTCTATGAGCAGTTATCATTATAACCTTTTTATTTTTAAAATCTATTTTGTTTAATTCGTCATTTTCAAAAACGTAGTTATCTTCTACAGTATGTTCCATAGCATCTATTACAGTATTACCTGTAATTTTTATGTCATTTTCATTTATTCCTTCTCTTAAAAGGTTAGCCTTTGAACCTTTAGTTGGAGCAAAATGTAAATCTGCTAAAGCTCCTGTTAATTTTCTATTCATTTCCTCTGGGAATGGGAAATACTTATCAAAAGTTCTAAGTCCTGCTTCAACATGACCTACTCTTATTTGTTGATAAAATGCTGCTAAAGCACCTGCGAAAGTAGTAGTAGTATCGCCATGAACAAGTATCATATCTGGCTTTTCTTCTATAAATACTTTTTCTAATCCTTCTAAAACTCTGTTTGTTATTCCTGTAAGAGTTTGACGATTTTTCATTATGTCTAGGTCAAAATCAGGTTTTATATCAAATAACTCTAAAACTTGATCTAGCATTTGTCTATGCTGAGCAGTTACGCAAACCTTTGACTCTATTTCTGATCTTTTTTCTAACTCTTTTACTAGTGGAGCCATTTTTATAGCTTCCGGTCTTGTTCCAAAGATAGTTAAAACTTTTATCTTTTCCATGAATCATTTACCTCCAAAAATAATTAATAGCTACTTAAAATTTAAGTAGCTATTTAAATTATAACTATTTTGTTCCAAATAGTCTATCTCCTGCATCACCTAATCCAGGAACAATATATCCATGATCATTTAATTTCTCATCAATACAAGCTACATATATATCTACATCTGGATGAGCTTTTTTAACAAATTCTATGCCTTCTGGTGAAGAAATTAAGCACATAAGTCTTATTTGCTTAGCCCCTCTTTTCTTTAAAAGAGTTATAGCATCTGCTGCTGAACCTCCTGTAGCTAACATTGGATCTACAACTATTACATCTCTTTCTGCTATATCTTGTGGTAACTTACAGAAGTATTCTACAGGTTGAAGTGTTTCCTCATCTCTATATAAACCTATATGTCCTACTTTTGCAGCTGGTATAAGTTGTAGCATACCATCTACCATACCTAAACCTGCTCTTAATATTGGAACTATAGCAACTTTTTTTCCTGATAAAACCTTACATTTAGTTTTACAAACTGGAGTTTCTATATCAATTTCTTCCATAGGAAGATTTCTTGTTACCTCATAAGCCATAAGCATAGAAACTTCACTTACTAACTCTCTAAAATCCTTAGACCCTGTATTTTTATCTCTTATAAAAGCTAACTTATGCAGTATAAGTGGATGTGTTATTTCTGTTACATTACTCATTTTATCTTCCTCCTAAAATCTCTATATTATTTTGAATATTTTTCTTCAATAGCTGTTATTTTATCTATTCTTTTTTGATGTCTTCCACCTTCAAATTCTGAATTTAAAAAAGTGTCAACTATATCTAAAGCTAATCCTGGTCCTACAACTCTCTCACCCATAGCTAAAATATTTGCATTATTATGTTGTCTTGTTGCATGAGCACTAAATGTGTCAGAACATAAAGAAGCTCTTATTCCTGGAACTTTATTTGCAGCTATAGATATACCTATACCAGTTCCACAAATTAATATACCAAAATCAAACTCTTTATTAGCTACAGCTTCTGCAACCTGTATAGATATATCAGGATAATCACAAGATTCTGTGCTGTATGTACCAAAATCCTTTACTTCAATACCTTTTTCTTGTAAATGCTTTATCACTGTGTTTTTTAAATTAAATCCACCATGATCACAACCTATTGCTATTTTCATTTCGTTAACCTCCATTATACCTATTTAAATTAATATATTATTTTAAAAAAAGTGCTTTTTCAATGACTAATAACACTACTTAATTTTAAAAATCAAATAGTAAAGCCAAATAAAAAAGCACTCTTTTTATTAAATAGAAGAAAACTAGATATAAAATTTAAAACTTTTAAAAAATCAAATATAGAATTTTGTAAAAAATCAAATTCAAAAAAATTCCTTTTTGAAAAAAGTTTCATTTTAATCTAGCTCCTTCCACATATATTCTTAAACAATTATTATATCAAATCCACAGGATTTTTTTAATCTATTCATTATGGCTACCCCTAAATCTTTTTCTTCAAAAGATTCAGTTATTATAATATCAACTCCTAAGTCATCAAAACTTCTTAACATTTCAAACAAGTTTTTAGTTACAGAAGTTAAATCACTTCTAGTGCCTAAGGACTTTACAATCCCTTCACTATACATAGAAATTGTTTCATCTGTTGCCATAATTCCAACTTTTAAATCTTCATCTATGTAATTATGCACTATTTCTTTAATTTTTTCAACCATTTTATTTACTGGTCCTTGAACCATTCTAACTTTTGCCTTAGGAGCATAGTGTTTATACTTCATTCCTGGAGCTTTTGGCTTTAAATCCTTATCTAAAGAACCTAATATAGCCTTATCTATATATGCTCCCTTGTCTATTTCCTTTAGCATTTCTAAAGTTATTCCTCCAGGTCTTAAAACACATAGATGTTCTCCTGTTGCATCTACTATAGTTGATTCCACACCTATTTCACTTTTTTTATTTCCAATTATAAAATCAACTCTTCCATTTAAATCTTCTTCACATCTTTCTATATCTGTAGGACTTGGTCTACCTGATATATTTGCTGATGGTGCTGCTATTGGAACACCTGAAAGTTCTATTAATTTTAATGCTATATCATCCTTTGGCATTCTAACCCCTACAGTATCCAATCCTGCTGAGGTAACATTTGAAACTATATCTTTCTTTTTTAAAATTATTGTCAAAGGTCCTGGCCAAAATTTATCCATTAATTCCTTTGCAAAACTTGGTATTTCAGCAACATATTTTTCTATGTCATTTTTATGAGCTATGTGTATTATTAAGGGATTATCCTGTGGTCTTCCCTTTGCAATAAAAATCTTTTTAACCGCCTCTCCATCTAAGGCATTTGCACCTAATCCATAAACTGTTTCTGTTGGAAAAGCTCCAATACCGCCATCCTTTATAATTTTAGCAGCTTCCTCTAAATATACTATGTCTTTATTTATATCTTTTATGAAATGTACCTTTGTATTCATAAAATAGTATCACCTTCATCTTTATAAATTCTTTTGACCTCTTGCAATTTTTATATTTTCAATACTCTCATTTGTATAAGTTGCTGTAACACAATTTTTATAAATATCATCTAAAAGCTTAAATTTTTTTAAAGCTCCTCTTTTTATAATTATATAATACCATTGTTTTTCTTTATTTAATTTAACCATTTTGTTATAATCCTTACTTAACCCAGGATGAACTTTGCAAAAATATTCTCCAACTGGTTTACCAAACTTTCCTTTTCTCCCTTTGTTAGTAAAAACAATTATAATTTTCATATCTTCAAGTTCATTTTCAGTATGGACTAACCCTACCCTATCACAATAAATATATTTATATTTAGATAGTATATTAGGTTTTATTTTTAAAATTCCATTCTCTAAACTATATTCCAATCTAATATTATTAAAATTTTTAATCATAACTATGACTATAAAAATTTCTAAAAGAATTAAATATATTATAAGAAAATCCTTATAAACCTCAAAAAAGCAAACCAAAAGAGGCAATAATATTAGAAGTACTACCATAAGAAACATGAATCTATTATATGATTTTTTTTGTTTTTTTATAGCTTTATCTATATCCATAATTATATTCCTCTTTAAATTACCATTTTAAAACTATGTATTTTTAAAGCCTTACATTATTAATGTAAGGCTTTTTATTAAAATTCAGTATTACCCATAGCTTTCATCTTTTGAGCTTGATCTTCAGTAATTAGAGCATTTATTATTTCGTCTATATCACCTTCTAAGAAACTGTCTAGCTTATATAAAGTCATATTTATTCTATGGTCTGTAACTCTTCCTTGTGGATAGTTGTAAGTTCTTATTCTCTCACTTCTATCCCCAGTACCAACCTGACTTTTTCTATCTTCAGCAATTCCTGCTAATCTCTCAGCTTCAGCTTGCTCAAATAATCTAGCTCTTAACACTTTCATAGCTTTTTCTTTATTTTTAAGCTGTGATTTTTCATCTTGACATGAAACAACAAGTCCTGAAGGTAAGTGAGTTATTCTTACAGCTGAGTCAGTTGTGTTAACACATTGTCCTCCATTACCTGATGCTCTAAAGACATCTATTTTAATATCTTTATCATTTATTTCTATTTCTACATCATCAACTTCAGGTAAAACAGCTACTGTAGCAGTTGATGTGTGGATTCTACCTGAACTTTCTGTATCAGGAACCCTTTGAACTCTATGTGCACCACTTTCGTATTTAAGCTTTGAGTAAGCACCAGCACCCTTTATCATAAATACAACTTCTTTGAAACCTCCAATATCAGTTTCATTAGCACTCATAAGTTCTACCTTCCATCTATTCTTTTCAGCATATTTAGTGTACATTCTGAAAAGATTAGCTGCAAATAGTGCTGCTTCATCTCCACCAGCACCACCTCTAATTTCAACAAATACGTTTTTATCATCATTAGGATCTTTTGGTAATAAAAGAATTTGTATTTCGTCCTCTAATTCTTTTTTTCTTTCTGTTAAGTCCTTGATTTCAGAGTTTATCATCTCTCTCATCTCTTGATCACTTTCTTCAGAAAGCATCTCTTTATTAGCTTCTAATTCCTCAGTAGCTTCCTTATACTCTTTGTACTTATTAACTATAACTTCTAAATCAGCATGTTCCTTACAAAGCTTTCGCCACTCTTTTTGGTTAGCCATTATTGAAGGGTCACTAATTTTAACTGAAAGTTCATCATATTTATTTTCAATAAAATTTAATCTATCAAGTATCATCTATTATCACTCCGTATACAGATTTTCATATTTTACAATTATATCACACTATTAGACTACAATTCAAGGTTTACTCTCCCTATAACACACCTATCTAAACCTGCTAAATCTTTTATTACCTTAACATTTAAGTAACCTTTTTCTATCATAAGATTTTTAACATCTTCTCCTTGGTCATGTCCTATTTCAAAGGCTAATATACCATTTTGATTTAATACTTCTAAAGATTCATCAATAATTCTTCTATAGAATATTAATCCATCTTCTCCTCCATCTAAAGCTAAATGAGGTTCATAGTTTTTTACATCTTCCATTAAAGTACCTATAACCTTACTTTTTATATAAGGAGGATTTGAAACTAGAACATCATATTTATTTCCTCTTTTTATAGCTTCACTTAAAAGATCACTTTTAATAAAACTACATCTTTTTGATAATTCTAGTTCTATTATATTTTTTCTTGTAACTCTTTGTGGAATATCATCAATATCTATTAAATCAACCTTAATATTTTTTCTATAACTTGCTAAAGATAAACCTATTGCTCCACTTCCACAGCATAAATCACAAAGAATAATATCTGAATCTTCTTCTATATTTTTTAAAACTTCCTCTACAATTATTTCAGTATCTCCTCTTGGTATTAAAACACCTTTTTCAACATGAAAATCTAATCCCATAAATTCACAAGTTCCTAAAATATATTGTATTGGCATTTTAGCCTTTCTTCTTTCTAATAAATTAAAGAAATGTATTTCCTCTGACTTTTTAACTTCTTCATTTTTATTAGTCATAATCCAAATTTTATCTTTTTTTAAAGCTTCACCTAATAATAATTGAGTATCTAATATATATGTGTCTATATTAGCATTTTTTAAAGTTTCATTTCCTAAAGCTAATAACTCATAAACTTTTTTCCTTGGTTCTTTCAATCCTTCAGCCCTCCTTAAAGAAGCTATAGCAACTTCTATTTGTGAATCATCTGGTTCTCTTGTTGTTAACTTTTGAAGTTGTAAACCTGGCAAAGCAATTATCCTTGCAATTTTCCCTTGAGAATTGCCAAGCCATTTTATTAATTCATAAGTTATTCCAGCTACAACTGGTAACATAATAACCCTTATAACAGTTCTTTGCAATACAGAATCCCATTTTGTAAAGGAAAATATAAATATACTTACTATAGCTACTAAAAATAAAAAGTTAGTTCCACATCTTGGATGAAATCTTGGATACTTTTTAACATTTTCAACAGTAAGTTCTTCTTCATTTTCATAACAAAATATAGTTTTATGCTCAGCTCCATGATATTGAAAAACCCTTTGTATATCTGAAACTTTTCCCATTAAATACATATATCCTAGAAGAATGCTTATACTTATAACTCCCTCAATAGCACTTAAAGTCCAATCTGGAAGGTTAAACTTTTTAAGTAAAAATGTAATTCCAGTTGGGATAGCTATAAACAAAATAATTGCACATAAAAATGAAAACATCATAGTTAGCGTAATAATTACATTGTTAGCTTTTTCACCTAACTTGCTATTTAACCACTTTTCAAATTTAGAAGGTTCGTCATCCTCAAAAAAACTTGCTGAATAGTTTAAAGATTTTAATCCAACAACTAAAGATTCAACAAGAGTTACAAATCCTCTTATAAAAGGTAATCCTAAAATTTTATTTTTCTTTGTGTATGGTATTGTTTCTTCAAAAGAAACCTCTATGTTTCCCTTAGGAGTTCTAACAGCTGTAGCTGTTCCCTTGGCTCCTCTCATCATAACGCCTTCTAATACTGCTTGACCGCCTACTTGGCATTTTCTCATATTTTTTAACCCTATCCTTTCATATACTATTTATTATTTATGAGAATTATCTCCATACTTATACTTAAAATAACATTCCCCACATAAAGATTGATATTCAACATTATCAACTAAATCTATAGCAACCTGTTCTCCTTCAAAGGTAAATTTACCATTTATCATTCTTCCATTTAAAACAGCCTTTTTACCGCATTTACATATAGTTTTCATTTCTTCTATGCTATGGGCTAATAGTAGAAGTCTTTCACTTCCTTCAAAACCGTTCATTTGAAAATCTGTTCTTAAGCCATAACATATTACAGGAATATTCTTTCCAACTGCAATTTCAAAAAGCTCATCTATATGATGAGCTTTTAAAAATTGAACCTCATCAACTATTATACAATCTATTTTTCTACCCTTATTTAATCTATCTTCAATTATATCTATAATATTTTCTTCATTTTCTATTAAAATATCTACAACTCTTTCAACACCAAGTCTTGAAACAACCTTATCTCCACCCTTTTTATCTGTAGAAGGCTTTATTATTATAACTTCCATGCCTCTTTCTTCATAATTGTGAGCTACTTGCATAAGATGTGTAGATTTTCCTGAATTCATAGCTCCGTATCTAAAATATAATTTGCTCATTTTAAATTTAAACTCCTTATCCTTTTATAATATTATAAATATGATTATAACTTAAATAAGAAAGCTTTTAAACTATTGACGATTAAATATACCCATGATATACTTGTTAATAGTTGTTTAGCAACATTTTTTTATTTTTGAAAGAGGTGAATTACATGAGACAAGGCATACATCCAGAATACCATCACGATACAGTGGTTAAGTGTGCATGTGGAAACACTTTCACAACTGGTTCAGTTAAACCAGAACTTAAAGTTGAAATATGCTCTAAGTGCCACCCATTCTTCACAGGAAAACAAAAAATCGTTGATGTTGGCGGAAGAGTTGATAAATTCAACAAGAGATTTAATCTTAATAAATAATTTCTTTATGGGAAAGACTCGTATCTTTCCCATTTTTATTTATAAGGAATATTTTCCAAATAAACTTTGTTTTAAATAGATTTTAGTAAAAGTGAGTGGATATAATGAAAAAAGTTCTTATTTTAAGTACATCTACTGGTTATGGTCATAATCAAGCAGCCAACTCTTTAATGGAACTTATAAAGAATGATAATACTGAAATTCTTATACACGACTTTCTTAAGGAGAACCGTTTCTTTGATAGATCAATAGTAAATGGATATGATTTATGTGCAAGTTCCCTAGGAACACTTTATGGTGTAATTTATAAACTTAGTAATGTAAGATTTATAAATAGTTTAGTTAGTTTTCTTTTTTTACCTGTATCGAAAAAACTAGAACAGTTTATAAGTAATTTTGATCCAGATTTAATAATCACAACACACCCTTTATCTATAAGTATTCTTTCTCATTTGAAAAAGAAGAAAAAGATAAATGTTCCTGTTATTTCAGTTGTTACTGATTTTATGTGTCATTATACTTATGTTTCTAAATTAATTGATCATTACATAGTTGCTTGTGATTTTACAAAAGAAAACTTAGCATCAAAAGGAATTTTAAAAAGTAATATTTCACCCTTTGGCATTCCAGCAAAAGAGGCTTTTTATAAAACAGATTATCATAATTATGTAGAAGAAATTATCCAATCACCATTAAATATTCTTTTAATGGGAGGCGGTATGGGTTTAGATAATATATCTAAAGTATTAAAAACCCTAATAAAAAATGAAAATCCTTTAAATTTAACTATAGTCTGTGGAAATAACACTGAGCTAAAAACAGAGTTATGTAAACAATATGGACATATAAAGGGTAATAAAGAGTTAAATATTTTAGGATACACTACGGAAATACCAAAAATTATGAAAAACTCAGATTTAATTATTACAAAACCTGGTGGACTAACTACTACTGAATCACTTTTAAGTCATCTGCCTATGATAATACCATTTATAATCCCTGGGCAAGAAAGTGAAAATAGAGAATTTTTATCAAGTAGTAATTGTGCCATTCCAATTAAACATTTAGATGAATTAAATGATATAATAAATGAATTAAACTTAGAGTCTAACATATTAGTAAATATGAAAAAAAGCATTGTAGAAGTTTTAAGTTCATATTCACCTGAAGGAACAATCAAACTTTGTCATGAAATGCTTGAAAATTCATATAATAAAAGAAGATATTAAAGTACCTAAACTTTAATATCTTCTTTTGTTATACTTTTTACTATCCTTCAAAATCAATTTTTAAAACAACTTGTAAAAAATCCTTGTTATTTTTAGTTTTAGATAGTAAATTTATAATCTTTTCAGCAACATCTTCTATATTATTTTCCTTTTGCATAACTCTTCTAATTTTATATGAAGCTTCTCTTTCCTCTTCATTAAATAAAAGGTCCTCTTTTCTAGTACCTGATTTATAAATATCAATAGCTGGGAAAATTCTTCTTTCTTGAAGTTTTCTATCTAGATGAACTTCCATATTTCCAGTACCTTTAAATTCTTCAAAAATCATATCATCCATTCTGCTTCCTGTATCTACTAAAGATGTAGCTAAAATAGTTAAGCTTCCACCTTCCTCTAAATTTCTAGCAGCTCCAAAGAATTTTTTAGGCATTATAAGAGCTCCTGGGTCTAAGCCTCCAGATAATGTTCTTCCAGAAGGAGTAACAGTTAAGTTATATGCTCTTGATAATCTTGTTAAAGAATCCATTAAGATAACAACATCTCTTCCCTGCTCAACCATTCTCTTTGCTCTTTCTAAAACTATACTTGAAACCTTTGCATGATTTTGTGGTTCCTCATCAAAGGTTGAATAAATAACTTCACCATCTATACTTCTTTTCATGTCAGTTACTTCTTCAGGTCTTTCATCTATTAAAAGCACAATAAGTTTAACTTCAGGATTATTTTTAGATATATTTTGAGCTATCCTTTTTAAAAGAGTTGTTTTACCAGCTTTAGGAGGTGCAACTATCATTCCTCTCTGCCCTTTTCCTATAGGACAAATTATATCCATAAGTCTTGAACTTAAATCTCTACTATTATCTGTTTCAAGTCTTAATCTTTCCTTAGGATATATTGGTGTTAAATCTTCAAACTTTTTTCTTCCTATAGCTTTTTCAGGACTTTCCCCATTTACCTTTTCAACGTAAAGTAGAGCTTTAAATTTTTCCCCTTCCTTTGGGATTCTAACCTTACCTTGAACTTCATCACCTGTTCTTAAACCAAACCTTCTTATTTGAGAAGGAGAAACATATATATCATCTTCACTAGTTAAGTAATTTCTACATCTTAAAAATCCAAAATTATTATTATCTAATATTTCAAGTATTCCCTTAGCTGAGTCTGATGAACTAATCATGTCTTTTAATTGTTCTTTCTTACCCTCTTCATTTGAACTATTATGATAATTACCATTTCCATTAAGGTTATTACAATTTTTAATTACTTTCTCATTTAAACTATTTTCTTTATATCCACTATTTTCTTTTTGAGATATTTTTTCTCTTAAAATAACGCCATCTTTATGTATTACTTTACTAATATTATTATTTTCTTTTTTAGATACTTCTTTTAATTCTTCGATTAATTCGCTTTTTCTTTTTCTACTTATGTTTTTTATTCCTAATTCCTTCGCCTTTTCCATTAGCTGAACTAAAGTCATATTTTCATATTGTTCTATATGCAAATTAAGCACCTCCTGCTTCTTTTAAATAGTGGAATAAATAAAGAAAAGTAATTTTTAGATTGCTTTAAGACTTTTATATATAGAAAACTTCGAATATCCTATTAAAAATGTATAAAATTTCTTATGTTAAATATTTATATTATTATCATATCATATAAAATCTAATCTATATATAGTATATTTTAATAACATTTTGTGTTGATTCTTAATAAAAAAAGGATATCCAACCTATTAAGGTTAGATATCCTTTTATAAACTATTATTTATTATTTAAAGCAGCACCAACAAAACCTACAAATAATGGATGTGGTCTATTTGGTCTTGATTTTAATTCAGGATGATATTGAACTGCAACAAACCAAGGGTGGTCCTTAACTTCTACACATTCAACTAATCTACCATCTGGTGAAGTACCAGCTATAGTTAATCCATTTTCTACTAATTGACTTCTATATTCATTATTAAATTCATATCTATGTCTATGTCTTTCATATATTAAATCTGATGCATAAACATCTTTACAGAAAGTATTGTCTTCTAATCTACATGGATATAATCCTAATCTCATTGTTCCACCTAAATCTTCAACATCCTTTTGTTCTGGCATTAAATCAATTACTGGATATGGTGTTTCAGGGTCTAATTCTGATGAGTGAGCTCCCTCTAAACCTAATACATTTCTAGCATACTCTATAACAGCACATTGCATTCCTAAGCATATTCCTAAGAAAGGTTTTTTATGTTCTCTAGCCCATCTTATAGCTTCTATTTTTCCTTCTACTCCTCTATCTCCGAATCCCCCTGGAACTAAAACTCCGTCTACTCCACTTAGTAATTCATCAACATTTTCCTTAGTTACATTCTCAGCATTTATCCACTCGATTTCAACATTAGTATCATTGCTTAATCCACCATGATTTAAAGCTTCAACTACTGATATATAAGCATCATGTAACTCAACATATTTACCAACTAAAGCAATTTTGGTTGTATGAGTTAAGTGAGTTATTCTATGAACCATATCTATCCACTCTGCATTATCTATATCTCTGCATCCTAAACCTAATTTTTCACAAACTAATCTATCTAAGCCTTCTTTATGTAACATTAAAGGAACAGCATATAAATGTTCAGCATCTAAGTTTTGAATAACTTCATTTGCATCTATATTACAGAATAAACCTATTTTCTTTTTAATATCTTCTGATAATTCTTTCTCTGATCTACAAACTATTATGTCAGGTTGAATTCCTATACTTCTTAATTCCTTAACAGAATGTTGAGTTGGTTTTGTTTTTAACTCACCAGCTTTTCCTAAGTAAGGTACTAATGTAACATGTATAAAACAAACATTTTCTTTGCCTACATCATATTTTATTTGTCTTATAGCTTCTAAGAAAGGTAATGATTCGATATCACCTATTGTTCCACCGATCTCAGTGATTACTACATCTACATCTCTTTCTTTTCCTACTCTATGTACTCTTTCTTTAATAGCGTTAGTTATGTGAGGTATAACTTGAACTGTTCCTCCTAAGTATTCCCCTTTTCTTTCCTTTGATATTACTGACCAATAAACTCTACCTGAAGTAACATTTGAGTTTTGAGTTAAGTTTTCATCTATAAATCTTTCATAGTGTCCTAAATCTAAATCAGTTTCTGCACCATCATCAGTTACAAAAACCTCTCCATGTTGATATGGACTCATTGTACCTGGGTCTATATTTAAATAAGGGTCAAATTTTTGAATACTTACACTTAATCCTCTATTTTTTAATAATCTTCCTAAAGAAGCAGCTGTTATTCCTTTTCCTAAAGAAGAAACAACTCCACCTGTTACAAATACATACTTAGTATTTTTGCTCATATTTTTTCCTCCTAAATTTTTTCTTGACATATCTCTTTATTTCATTTATAATGATAATTACCTCATTTAGAATGGGTTTTTATTGCTTGATTTAATAACATAGTAGATATTCTATCAAAAGTTCAGACATAAGTCTAGTACTTTTTTTGTGTTTTTTAATTTTTTTATTTCTAGAACGTTTACTAGTTATATTTTACTCATATTTTTTAAAATTAATTATAAATATTAAAATTGTTAAGTTGAAAATTTTCAACTTTTTTTATTTTTATCATAATAAAAAAGGGCTATTTTATAGCCCTTTTATTTTATTCATCTACCTTTATTTTCATACTTAAATTAGTTTTTATAGGTTCTTGTCCACCAGCTACTAAATGATATTTTATAGATATATTTCCACCTTTTTCATCTACATCTAAATCTAATTCCTTAGTAGTTGTTTTAAGTTCTAACATTCCATAAGGAGTATTATATAGTGCTACTTGAGTATTGTCTTTTTTAAATTCCATTTTAGTACTAGTTGTACCCTCTCTATGTAACTCAACTTTATCTCCCTTTATTTTCAAAGTAGTCTTAGTTCCTTCCATACCTGAAATTTCAGTCTCATCATAAGTAGCTATAAACTCATCTCCTACAATAGAAAACTCTCCTACAGTTACAACTTCTATTTTTTCTCTATCACCTATATCTTGTGTACTACATATTGATATTATAGCTTTTTTACTCATAATAATATCCTCTCTACTACTATTGATTTATCATATATTTCTTTAAATCTTCATCTTTAAATGGAGTTATAGTTATAGTTTTCACTTCTCCATCTTTATCATAATTTATTTCAACTAAGTCCTTATCTTTTTCCTTACAATATCTTCCGCAAATTCTAGCTGCTATTTCAAGGTCCTCATTATTAAATTCTCCTCTTAAAATAACAGGTGCTCCTGTTGAATTTTTTGAAGTTACTAAAATATCTCCATCTTTCTTTAACTTAATTATATCTTTCCACTCGTCAGCATTTCTAGCTACTATAACTTTATTTTTTGGTGATATTCTCATATGTCTTCCATATTTTAAAACTTCAATTTCATCCTGTTCTACTTCATCTTGATTATCAAGTAAATCACTTAATCTTATAGCATATCCTGGTTCTGTTAATTTACATCCTCCTGCTGGTGATGGATAATCGACTATATTCCACTTTTCAGCAAGTTCCATTTGAGCTTTTCTACTTCTACCTGATATTTTTAATAATTTTTCTCTATCTACTAATCCATTTAACTCCATCTCTGTAGGTTCTAAATTTAAAGCACATAATGGTCTTAATATTTTTTCACTAAATCCTGATTCTTTTTTTACTGTATTTAATGCTTGTCTATTTTGAGACATTGGTCTTTGATTTAAAACCTCACCAGTTATTATAAAATCAGCATCAAATTTCTTTAAAAGTCCCCCTGAATATCTCATCATCATTGCATGGCAATCTATACAAGGATTCATGTTTTTCCCTCTTCCATGCTTAGGGTCTTTTACCATTTCAAAATGTTCTTTAGAAAAATCTATTACTTCTAAAGGCATATCTATTTGTTTACACATTCTTTTAGCATTTTCTTCATTAAAAAAATATGATTTAAAACAAATTCCTATTACTTCTATTCCTTGATCTTTTATAAGCTTTGCAGCTAATATACTATCTAATCCACCTGAAACCATGGCTAATGCTCTAGTCATATATTTCTCTCCTCCTAAAATAACTTTATTATCCTATGTTAATTCTTTTAATTAAATAAATCAAATATCTTCAATCCAAATTTAACATTATTTTCTTTTTTATTAACTTTATCAAACTCTTCATCAGTTAATACATCCTTCATTTTCTCCTCTGTTTTATCATAGGAAATCTGTCCCTTAGTTACATCTATAAAACAAAGTGGAGGAAACATAACACACCACCAATTTTCACCTTCGCCTTCACCTATTAATATTCTATAGGCTTCATACTCTCCTTGTGGTAATATAATATTTCCATATTGCTTAACTGGAAAGTTCTCTCTAGATAATGTAGTTTCTACATTATAATTAAATCCTTGAGATTTTATGTAATCTTCTGCTATTTTTATAATATTTTCATCTTCTCTTTTCAATATTTCTCTAGACTCTTCTAAGCTTTTTGATTCTTCTAATATAGGTGAAATATATTTTAAAACTTCATCCTTAACTTTAAGCTTTAACTCTTGGTCAATATCACTATTGCTATTAGCTAAAACATGAAATCTTATTAACTTCTCACTTATATCTTCAACTAAACTTTCTTCTGTTGCTCCTAAAGCTTGTCTACCATCTAAAGAAACTCCTATTAAAAATAAACCTACAATACCTAATAATAAAACTGATAATATTTTTTTCATAACAATACACCCCCTGATACCTTAATTATTACCAAGGAGTCTTTATTATATACATACTAAAAAATTATTTATTAAAATTTATTGCCTATATTATTTATAGTTCTTGTAATATAAACATCTGAATATTTATACTTATTTTTTAAGAACTCAAAAGCTCTCTGTGCTGTTAACATGTCCTCAAAGAAAGAAAATACTGTAGGTCCGCTACCACTCATCATAGCCCCTAAAGCACCATTTTTTCTCATATCGTCCTTTATATTTTTTAATATGCTATGTTTTTTTAAGGTTACATTTTCTAATACATTTTTCATATTTTTAGCTACATAGTCTAAATCATCCTTTTCCATAGCATTAATTAAACTCTCTATGTCTACATGCTTTCTTATTTTATTTATATCTAAGCTTGTATAAACTTCTTTAGTTGAAACTCCAAAATTAGGCTTTAATATAACTAAAATTTTATTTTCAAAAGCTTTTAAAGGAGTTATAACTTCTC
Source organism: Clostridium sp. TJA032 (assembly GCF_058310275.1). Taxonomy (NCBI): domain Bacteria; kingdom Bacillati; phylum Bacillota; class Clostridia; order Eubacteriales; family Clostridiaceae; genus Clostridium; species Clostridium sp. TJA032. Next base: position 1,508,849 of record NZ_JBZEFB010000001.1, read on the forward strand.
CAATACCTTCACATAAAGCAGTTCCTCCCTTAATACAATAAGGTACATCTGCACCTATCTTTAATCCAATTCTCTCTAATTCTTCTAAAGGAGCCTTAACATTAAAAATTTCATTCATTATTACTAAAACTGCTGCTGCATTTGTGCTTCCTCCTGCCATCCCTGCTGCAACTGGTATATTCTTTTTAATATTAATTTTTACTCCCTGCTTTATTTTAAATTCTTCCTTAAATAAAACTGCTGCTTTATAAGCTAAATTTCTTTCATCTGTAGGAACATAATGTTTATTACAAGTTATGCTTATTTTCTCATCCATACTTTTTTCTATATCTATAATGTCATATAAATCAACTGTTTGCATTATCATTCTTAATAAATGATAATCATCTTCTCTTTTTCCAACAGCATCTAAGGCTATATTTATTTTTGCATAAGCCTTCATTTTCATATAATCACCCTTCTTACATTAATAAAGCTAAATATAATTATATTATTTTATTTTAAAAACATAAAGAGTTAATTAAAATAAAGAGAAATCTCCTAAAAATCAAAGAAAATCTCTCTTTAAAATATCCTAATATCTTTTAATTTTTTTTACTATATCATATAAAGGTTCATAGTCCTCAAAGAACACTATTATACACTCACCAACTTTAGCAGTTTTTAAAGCTTTATTTAAAGCTTCTTCTTCTGAAAGTATAATTTCTACACTTAAATTATCTCTTTTAGAACTATTTACTCCCTCCTTCATTATATTTGCTACTTCTCCAACCTTTTTACCTCTTAAATCCTTGTCTTCTTTTATTATTATATGGTCAAAGAATTCACCACTTATCTTTCCTATCTCTCTCATAGTTTTTATATCTCTATCTCCAGGAACTCCTATAATTCCTGTAACCTTGCTAAAGTTTAAATTTTTAAGTGCCTTTATAACTTTTTCATATCCATCAATATTATGTCCATAGTCTAATATTACCTTTATTCCATTTACATCAAAAATATTAAACCTTCCTCTATTATCCTCTTCAGAAGATTTAAAGATTTTTAACCCTTTAGAAATTATGCAATAATCTGCCCCTATTCCAACTAAAGCTGCACAAGCTGCCATTGCATTTTCTATATTATGAACTAATACTCCATTTAAAGTAAATTCCATTTCATAAACTGAAGCTATTTTATATTCTCTACCTCTATTATTAACATAAATACTCTTATCTTTTTCTCTATAAAATACTACAGGCTCTCCATTATTAATATTTGATTTTATATACTTATTATTTTCATTCATAGAAAATAATATTTTTTTATTTTTTATTCTATTTAATATTTTAATACTCCACTCATCATCAGCATTTAAAACAGAATATCCTGTATCTTTTACTGCTTCTCCAACTAAAGATTTAACAAAAGCTAAATCTTCCATACTTTCAACTCCATCTATTCCTAAGTGGTCTTCTCTTATATTAGTTATAACTCCAACATCAGCTAAATCATAAGCTAACCCTTTTCTAACTAATCCACCTCTAGCACTTTCTAAAACAGCAGCTTCAACTTCTGGATTTAAAAGTATTGTTCTTGCACTATAATATCCTGTGTCATCTCCTTTATGTATATATTTATCTCCAATCTTAACACCTGATGTTGTAGTGCATCCTACCTTTAAGCCTATTAAACTTAAAATGTGTGATATTAACCTAACAGTTGTTGTCTTTCCATTAGTTCCTGTTACAGCTATAACAGGAATATTATTATAACCATCTTTAAACATATTATCTAGTATGCATTTACCAACATCTCTTTTCTCTCCTAAAGTAGGAAAATGATGCATTCTTATACCTGGTGCAGCATTTACTTCTAATATTATTCCTCCATTATTTTCTATAGGTTCTTCTATTGATTTAGTACAAATATCTATTCCACAAATATCTAATCCTATAATCTTAGCTGCCCTTTCACAAAGTTCAATATTTTCTCTACATATAACATTAGTTTTATCTTCTGCACTACCTCCTGTAGATAAATTAGCATTTGACCTAAGAACAATTTTTTCTCCATAAGATAAAATTGAATTTAAAGCATATCCTAAGTTAGCTAATCTATCTATAAGTTCTTCATCTATTTTAACTTTAGTTAAAGGCTTTTCATGGTCATCTCCCCTTAATGGATTTGCATTCATAGCCTCTATTAAGTCTTTAATACTTCTAAAACCATCTCCTATTATATATGGAGGTTTTCTTAATGAAACTGCTACTACTTTATAATCTACAAGAAGAACTCTATAGTCATTTCCCTCTTTATATTCTTCTATAATTACTTCTTTACAATCTTTACTTAACTCTGAATAAGCTTTTAAAAGTTCTTTTTCATTTTTTATATTAAGATAAACGCCCTTACCCTTGCTACCCCATTGTGGTTTTAAAACTACAGGATAGCCAATTCTATTTATTGAATCTAAAAGATTTATTATATTAAATACTTTTTCTCCTCTAGCAACAGGTATATTTTGTGTTTCTAAAAGTTCTTTTGTAAGAAGTTTATCACAAGCTGTATCAATCGCAATCCCCTTTGTATAATTCCCAATTGTAGCACTAAATCTTTTTCCTGCCTTTCCATAGGCTATTTGATATAAACTTCCATCTCCTATAGAAAGAATAGGTAACTTCTCTCTATTTGCAGCTTCACAAATAGCTCTTGTAGAAGGACCTAAAACTTCTTCACTCATAACCTGCTTTATTTTGTTTACTCTATCATAAAAATCAATTGATTTATTTTTTATTAAGGAATTTATTAAATCTACAGCTAATTCTGCTATTAATAAAGCAGTTTTTTTAAGCTCATATTGAAATATTATATAGTATAAATCTTCCTTTATTTCTCTAGCTTTACCATACTTTATATCCATACCTAATTTATTATGTATTCCTATTATTATGTGTTCACAAACATGAGCTAGGTATGTTCCATCTTCTAATCTTTTAACAAATCCTCCTTCTACATCTATACCACATCTATGGCTATAAAGTTCTGGAAGGTATTTTAATAAATTTTCATTAAACCCCGTAATATCTTTAGTTGGTTTTTCGCAGTATCCTTCTAAATCAACATCTAATCTAATACACTTTTTATGTGAATATATGTTTCTTCCTTCAAAGATACGTTGATTATTTATCTTCATTTTTATTTCTTTCCTCCTCAAAAGGCACCCTTGTTGATAAATTCATTTTCTTTCCTGCTGTTAGCACATGTAATTTTATATTAAATATACTAAAAACCTCATCTTGCCTTTTTTCTGAAACATTTGTATATTTAATTTCTCTTCCATCTACAAAGTAAACTGAACCACTTCCAATTACAGTTAGTTCATCATCATTTATTACTATGGCTGTATCTTCATCTATTCCAATACCTAATACCTCTGGATTTTGGCATACTCCAGACAATAATCTTCCAATTCTTCCTCTCTGTGCAAAGTGTTGGTCTATAAGTGTGTTTTTTATAAGACCTAATCCCGCTGACATATTTAATGTACTCTTTTTAGGTGATTCTTCTTCTTCTCCACCAACAATCATTACATCACTCATAACAGAAGCACCAGCAGAGGTTCCAACAAAATAACAGCCTTCACTACATCTTTCTTTTAAAACATCATAAAGAGGAGTTCCTCCTATTAAACTAGTTATTCTAAGTTGATCTCCTCCTGTAAAAAATATAACAGAAGCTTCCTTTACCAAAGAAATATTTCTTTCTTCAAAAGCTTCTTTTCTTTCTATAATACGAAGTTCATTAATCTTTCTTATTCCTAAACTTGAAAAGATATTTTTATATTGTTCTATTACTATATTAGGAGATTCTGTGGCTATAGTTGCAATTAATAATTTCCCTTCTGTTTTCTTTAGTTTATCTGCAACGAAGTTTAATATTACCTTCTTTCCTACTTTATCCTCAGCTCCACCTATTATGATAAGATTTTTTTTATTCTTAGAACTCAATTTTTTCACCTCAAATCATGCATTTCTTATTTTTGCCATAAAATTTATATTTATTCATAAAAAAGAGTTTTGCGACATATTATCGCAAAACTCTTTTTTATTATAAGATAGCTCTACCTGGAATAATTATTTTATCTCCTTCATATATAACTTCTGAATCATCTATATCATTTAATGAAATCAAGGTATCTACAGTTGTTTTATATTTCTTAGCTAAATTCCATAAGGTATCTCCCTTTTGAATTGTATATATAGTAACAGAAGATGCCTTTTCAACTTTATCTTCATACTGCTCTATATCCTTTACGTACTCCTTATTAAAGATGTCAGAACATTTGCCATAAAAATAAATTATAGCCTTTATAGATAAATTACTTCCTTCAATACTACATTGTAAATCTTCTAAATTTGCCTTAGTATCAAATATCATGCCTGATTGAGAATTTTTCATATCTAAAGCAACTTCAAAGGGAATATTCCCCTTAGATTTACCAAAAGAATTTTCTTCATCAATTGTTTTATATAAAGCTTCAACATTTAAATTTCCTTTTATAACTACTTTCTCCTCTATAAAGTAGCTTTCCATATCTATTATCTTTCCTGCACAGTTAAGTATTTGTATAACCTCACTGTTGTTCTCTAAAGGAATAACCCCTTTTACAATCGATTCACTAGAGTTTTCAGTAACACACATATTTATATTATAAAAATCTTTTACAGGAACTATATTCTCTGTTGGTGAATATAAATCATCAACTGTTTCTAAAAGTTCTACTTTAGATATTGAAATATTTGCATCAACAACTAAGTTAACATCTAAAACTCTACTTTCTCCTAAATCATTTTGTGATATTTTAACTTCTTGCTCCTTAACTTCAAAATATCCATTACAATTCATTTCAGAATTAATACCTAAAACTTCTTCCTCACTAGATAAATATAAATCATCTTCTAAAGATATAATTTCTTTAGAATCGTAAGCTCTATATAAAATATTTACTTTAGCTAAACAGGAAGCTTGTATCTTATCTTCTCCTATTTTTATCTCCTGTCTATGAATCATATAAGAACATTTAATAACCTTACCTATTTGAGGTTTGTCCATTCCAACATTTATTGGTAAGTTTCCTTTCATTGAACAAGTAACATTAGTAATATTTTTTTCTATGCTATCTGGCTTTCTTTTTATTTGAAGATTACCTAAGCCATCTAACTCTTTTACAACATCTATCTTTTCTTCTTTATAAATTTTATATTTAGCCTTTAATAATCCCTCTACTCTTATCTTTCTTTCATTGATTATGTTCGCATCCATATGTTCTAAATCACATGTTATATCACACATCATGCTATGTTCAACTCCAGTTATATCTGTAAAACTAGAATTTTTTTCTTTATATACTACACTATTAACTCCTAAACCTTCTTCTTCTCTAGCTAAATAAATAACATTATACTCAATTTCATATTCTAATAATAATCTATCACTTTGAACTTCCCTATTTAAAATAAAAACTTTTGTATCAACTGAAAGAATTTCATGAACATCTGGTTGAGTATCTGGTATTAAGTATTCTTCTCTAAAAGGTATTTCTAAATAACTTTCACTTAAAACCCTTTCAAAGCCAATGCTTTCCTTTATAATATCTAAATTTACCAAATTTATCCCTCCTAAATAATCTAATACTATAATATATATGTATGATTCTTAAATTATGATAATTCTTATTATTGATACATTATTTATATTTTTATATAAAAAAATTTATAAACGTTTACATAGCTTTTTAAAATAAAATTAAAAAAAATAATCTTTTTTTCGACATTTTTTTATAAAAAGTGTTGACATAGTAAAAAATCTGTCGTATTATAAAGATGGTTATTGACCATATAACCTCTCATAAATTCTCAATACCCTTTTATACCATAGTTGAAAGATGGAAACCCACCATCTTTCTTTTTTTTTGAAATAAAATAAAACAAAAAAAGTTAGCTAAATAGCTAACTTTTTTTATTTAACCAACAAAATCTAGTTGAACTGTTTTTGTAAGTACATCTGAATAACTGTATGTCACTTTCCTTTGGGTGTCTTTTTGTAATCTAACTACAAAAATACTTGGGTGAACACTTTCTAGTATTCCTTCATTTTCCAAAATCTTTTTTCTTCCTCCATTAGCTCTAAGCTTAACTTTTTCACCAACATGATCTTCTATATTCTTTCTAATGGAGTTCAATGTAAGTCTGGTACTCATTTTAACACCCTCTTTCTATTATACATTATACACTAAAGGGGATGTTTTTTCAATAAATAAATTATTTTACTATATAAAGCCCTCTCTTGTCAATAAAAATATACTATATTTAAACTAAAACATCCAATTATATTATTAACTTAAATAATTTAATTTATTCTCTTAATTTAAATATAGAGATTTTGGATAACCCTCTCTGTATTTACCTCTAGTTTCTAATCCTCCAACACCTTTTATCCCTGTTATAGTATTTTCTATTGCCTCTTTTATAGCTACTATTTCATTTATACTTGTATATGCTATTTTTTCACATACTAATACTGGGTCTAAACAATGTATAAGCACTCTACTTGGTGAACTTGCAAAATTAGCACCTGCTTCTAACAAACTCTCATAGCAGGACTGACATGCCCCTGCAAAAATAACTAAATCATCATAATTTGATTTATAACTTCTTAAAATTTTTACAGCTTCTATAAAATATCTTGAATTTCTATAGTTACTTAAATCTAACATTCCCTTTGAATCTTTAAGAACTCCATCATGTCCTGTTAATACGACTATATCAGGATTATACTCTTTAACTAAAGCTAATATTTTTAAGGGTTGTTCTCTTTCTGAAATAGCAACTCCTATAGCATTTAAATTTAACTTTTTATATGCTTTCAAACAAGTTTCCATATAGGATGAATCTCCATCTATATGAAGTATTTTCCCAGGCCTTCCAAAGACTAATTTTGAATCATTTTTAGCTCTCTCTAAAGTTTCTTCAATACTTCCTCTCATAAACCCATTGTTATTTTGTCTACTCTCTACTATTTTTTTAATAACTTCATTTACCTTAAAATCAAAATCTCTATCTCTATGCCCTAAAAAATCTTCATCAACTTTTTCTAAATCTTCTTTTTTTGAATCTGCTATTATTCTTATATGAATACCTTTTAAGACATAGGTTATTCCTTCTTCAGTTTCTTTTATATCTATAATTTTAAAAGTTACATCTTTACTATAAGACTTTCTTACAACTAAATCTCCAACCTTCATATTATTTATCTCCTTATTATTTATCTGTTGTAATATAATATGATTAATTTTTTCATAAGTTCTAAGAATAAAAACAAAATTACACATTTCTTTTAGAAAATAAAAAGGGTGTCTAAAATTAGACACCTAAAAGATAATTATCCTCTTTGATTATATTCTTTTTTATATTCCTCAATAAATTTCATATAATTTTCTTTTTCACTAATTATGTTGTTTATTTTATTTAAAAATACATTTTGTCCCCACATAACTTCATTGTAATAATATCTATTTGCAAGTCTCCAATATCTTTGAGGAAATAATAAGTATGCATATAAAACTTCATATTCTTCTTCCTTTAAAGGAGACACCTCGTTATAAGAATCTATTATTGCCTTAGCATATTTAATATTCCACTTATTTTTCTTTAATACCTTTTTCATAAAATTAGCTATATCGTAAGCTCTAATTTCTCTCTTGCAATAATCAAAATCTATAACATAAACTTCATTATCTTCTCCAATGATTATATTATGATGATTATAATCATGATGACAAAACATTTTTTCTTTTTCAGCTTCTTCACATAAAGATAAATATTTTGAATCATTTAAAATTTTATTTGCTTTTATTGCTAAATCCTTGTAAAAATCAATATTTTTTAAATAAATAATATCAAAATCACTTTTCAAATTTTTCTTTCTAGCCATTCCTCTCATCTTTTCTAAGGCTTTTCCTCTTTTCTCCATAAGATGAGACCATCTACCTAAATCACTTTTATGTTTTGCATTCTCTGGAGTTTCATATCCCTTACTAGCCTCATGTAAATTTGCTAATTTTTTTGTGGCTATCTTCACCTCATCTATATTAGTAAAATCACACTCTCTTCCATTTATCCAAGTTGAAAGAGTATATATATCCTCATTTACTAAGGCATAAGGCTCTCCTTCTATGTTTAAAAAATATCTATCTATATTCTCAAAACCATTTTTAGCTAAATGCTCTTTAGCACCATAAATAAAAGCTAAGCTTTGTTCTCCATAAGGAACTTTCTTTAAACATCTCTCGCCCTTGTTACTCTTTAAATAATATATGCCTTTATTAGGCTTTAATTTTTCTATCTTAATATCAAATTGCCTTTCTATTTCAAACTCTCTCATCATATCCATTCACCTCCTAACATATTTATATGTTATCTGCTCTTAATTTATTAACATTTTATTCCAACAACAAATATAATAAAATATATATCCCTAAAGGAAGGAGTAAAAAAATGAAAATATGTATTGATGGTAGAGCAGCTAAAATGTATAGAGGTACTGGAATAGGAAATTACACATATCAATTAATAAATAATCTAAATCAAATTGACTTTTTAAATGAATACAATATATTAACTCCTAAATCCTCTTCTCTAGATTTAGTAAATAAAAATAATTTTAATTATTTATCCTCTACAATAAATGATAAAAAAAATTTTTGGGAATTTATAAAAGAAGAAAATCCTAAAGAAAACATTATAGGAGATATATATCATGTTCCTCAAAATGGCATAGGCCTTTCTAAAATAAAAAACATAAAAACAGTAATTACTCTTCATGATATTATTCCTATGAAGATGCCTTCTACTGTAAGTCCTACTTTTTTAAATATATTTACAGAAAATATAAGTAATATTTTAAAAAATACTAATGCAATAATTACTGTTTCTAATTTTTCTAAAGAAGACATAAGTAAGACCTTTTCCTATGATAGAAATAAAATTTTTGTTACTCCCCTTGCAGCAGAAGATATATATAAACCTTTAGATAAAAAAGCCTCCTCTATATATCTAAAAAAACACTATGGAATAGAAAATGACTTTTTACTATATGTTGGTGGATTTAGTCCTAGAAAAAATATTTTAGGTCTTATAGAAGCTTTTAACTTAGTTAAAAATTCTTATAAAAAAGAGTTGAATTTAGTGATTGTAGGAACCTTTGGAGCTTCTTATGAAATTTATAGGGAAAGAGTTTCTAAACTTAATTTATCTTCCTCTGTTATTTTCACAGGATTTATTCCTATTGAAGATATGCCTATATTTTATAGTAGTAGTAAGGCCTTGGTTTACCCTTCATTTTATGAAGGTTTTGGACTTCCTCCCATTGAATGCATGGCTTGTGGAACCCCTGTAATTGCTTCAAATTTAACTTCTATCCCTGAAGTTTGCGAAGATTTTGCTCTTTTAATTAATCCTTATGATATAGTAGAAATTAAAAATTCTATACTTAAATTATTAAATGACGAAAATCTTTATTCTCTTATGATAAGAAGAGGACTATATCATTCAAGTAAATTTAATTGGAAAAAAACAGCTTATGAAACTTTAGATGTTTACAAAAAACTTTTTTAATTTTTTAAATTTAAATAAAAATAAGACTTATAAAAATTTATAAGTCTTATTTTTATTTTTATCTCTCTATATGTTTTAATAGAATTTCCTTTTCTCTCGTATATTCATTTTTTTTATCTAACTTATTTAAAAAAGACTCATATTTCCAATCCTTTAACTTATAATAATACTGCATAGAAATATTATAAAAATCCTTAGGAAATCTTAAATATATACTTATAAATTCTTTTTCCTCTGTTGACAATTTATTTTCTTTATTATAATTATCTATTATATTATCGTACATATCTATGCTAAACCCAAATCGCTTTATAGTTTTTATTATAAAATCACATAAATCTATTACCCTTAAATTTATGTTACAATAATCAAAATCTATAAAACTTACTTTGTCATCTTTAAATAAAATATTATGATAAGCAAGGTCATTATGACATATAGCTATTTTACTTCTATCTTTACATAAATCATAATAACTACTCTTTTTTAATAAAGCAATGCATCTTTCTATATCATATAAATGAAAATCAACTTCTTTTATAAAGCTATTATCAAATTCATTTTTATATTTATATAAGCTTACTACATTTTTTATTTTTTCTAAATCTAATTTGCTTTTTATAAAATAATCCTCAAGTTTAAAAAGCTCACTATTTTTCTCATATTCACTTTTTGAAATAGCTTTTTCAAAGCCTAAGGATGCCTTATGAAGTTTAGCTACTGAAGTAGTTATTTTTTTTAGTTCTATTGGATTTGCCATATTAAATTCTGTGCCATAAATATAATCTAATAAAATATAATTATTTTCTTTCCATCTTAATACATATCTATTTTTCCCTAATTTATTTATGGTTAATATATTTTCATAATTTTTCTTAAGATAATTTATACAATTAACTATAAAATTTAATCTATTTTCATCATAATTTATTATTTTTAATATCTTCTTACCTTGCTCTGTATCTAAAAAAAATACATTTCTATTAGGTTTTAAATCAATAATATCAAGTCCTAAGGCTTCAAATAATTTTAAATCTAAATCATATCTACATAAATATTTTTCATCTCTATATTTAATATTACCCAAAACTCTCCTCCTAATAAAAAATCAAATCTTTCTCTAAGATTTCCTCTAGCTTTTCTCTACATACACTTAAATTTTTTATATAGCAGTTTTGTAAATATTTCATTGAATAAAAAGGATATTTAACTAAGGAATCTATATAAACATAGCTATTATAATCTAATCTTTCCATTGAAATAACCTCTTTTATTAAGTCCTCTAATACCTTTTTTTCATCCCTTTTAATTCTTTTAAATAAAACATAATAGTCATCTTCTATCATACTAAATCTTATATTTTTAACATCCTTAATAAAAAAAGTATTTTCATACTCTTTATTAATATAAAGTTTCCCAATACAAACTTCCCCTCTTCTCATAGCTCTTTTAATGAGAGAATTAAAATTCACATCATAAATATACTGCAAACTTTTCCTAGAAGCTTCTAAAATTTCTAAAGTTAATAAATCTTTTTTTTCTAATCTTTCTACCCTTCTATACCAAAGTTTTAAAATTTCAATATCCTTCCAAATTTCATTTCTTATTTTAAAATTTTCTTTATTTTCTTCTCCTAAAAATCTTTCATGGATTTCACATATTGCTTTTATATAATCTATTGAATAATCAATTTTTAATTCCTTCTTGTCATAGCTAAAAGATTTTTTAGAAAATAACTTTATATTATTGTTTTTTAAAAATTCTTCTAAACTTTTACTCAAAGTAAATCACCTCAAATTAAAATTTTTTAATTGTAAAGTGAAATCCTGTCTAAATTCTCTATCATTTTTATATTTATATAGCTTCTTTAGAAAATGTTCTTCCTCCCAAGGTTGTTGCTCCCAATAATACTGTATTCCTAACTGCCAATAAGCTTGAGGAAATTCAATAAAAGCAGCCATAATAGGCAATTCTTTCTTTTTAACTTCTTTGTTATAAGAATAATTTTCTACTATATAATTAAACAAATTAATATCCCATTTTCCTTCTTTCATAGTTCTTATACATAAACTACTTAAATCATGTAAATGAGAATCTAATATGCAATAATCAAAATCAATTATGTTTATTTCTTTATTATCTAGCAAAAGAACATTATGGTCTGCATAGTCATGGTGGCAAAAACCTAATCTTTTAACTTCTTCCTTCATATATTGAAAATATCCACTATTCTTTATACTAAATAATGTACTTTCAACTCTCTTTAATTCCTCTTCTAATATTGAAAGATATAATTTATCAAAATCAGACTTATAAGCCTTTTGATAAATTCTTTTCTCAAAATCTAAAATTTCTTTTCCTCTTGTTTCAAAAGTTTTATACCACATTCCCCAATAAACTCTTGGTTTAAGGTTTTTATTTATAACAAAGCCTTCACTACTATTATGTAGTTCACTAAGCTTTCTAGAGGCTAGAGCTAAATCTTCCTTATTTTTATAATCACATTGTCTACTTTTTACCCATGGAGTTAAATAAGCTAATTTATTTTCTAAAGTTATATAATCACTTCCAAAATTAGTATCTAGTATTTTAGGAATTGAGTTAAATCCCTTATTAATAAGGTGTTTTTGAGCAGAAACTATAAAATAAAAATGAGGATATTGATATTTTATTACTTTTAAACAATACTCCTCCTGCTCTTTTGATATTATCTTATAGGTATTTTTAATCTTAATTATTTCTTTTGCCTCAATACCATAGTTAAGTAAGATTTTATCCTTTATATAATCATATTCCATAAAACTACTCCTAATCTCACTTTTTAAATTATTATATGTTTTTCAAATTCCTCTTGTTACAATGCACCTTTTATAATATTTATTAATATTATTTAATTATAAACATTTATTTTCTAAGGAGTGGAAATATATTGAATTATTTAATAGATGCAAGGGGAGCAACTTGGTATAGTGGAACAGGAATAGGAACATATACATTAAATCTTTTAAAAAACATTTTAAATTTAGATAAAGAAAATTATTATAACCTTCTTTGTTCTGGAGAAAAAATATCAGAATTTGAAAAAGAAAACAGTAAAATAGTAATGTCCTCAAAAAAACATCAAAGCTTTTTTGAAGACCATTATATACCTTACTATTGTAAAACTGAAAAAATAGATTTGATTCATTTGCCTCAAAACGGAATAGGACTAAATTCTGAAGGAAACTTAGCTAAAATTGTTACTATACATGATTTAATTCCTTATGTTTTACCTGAAACAGTTGGAAAAGGCTACTTAAAAAAATTTCTTAAGTCAATGCCTGATATAATAGATAATTCAACAGGAATAATTACAGTATCGGAATATTCTAAAAAAGATATTTTAAAGTTTTTCCCCCATTTTCCTTCTGAAAATATTTTTGTAACACCTTTAGCAGCAAATGAAAATTTTAAACCCTTAGATAAAGAAAAATGCTTATTTAGTGTAAATAAAAGATTTTCCTTTAAAGGACCTTTTATTCTTTATATAGGTGGTTTTAGCTTAAGAAAAAATGTAAAAGCTTTAGTGGATTCCTTTTTAAAAATACAAAAAAATATTCCTAAAGAATATAAGCTATTAATTGTAGGTAGTTTAAGAGATGAAGGATTAAAATTAAAATCTTATGTTGAAAGTTTACCTATAAAAGATAAGGTTATATTTACAGGTTTTATAGAAGATGATTACTTACCAATTTTATATAATGCTACTAAGCTATTTGTATATCCATCTCTTTATGAAGGTTTTGGCTTACCACCTTTAGAAGCTATGAGCTGTAAAACTGCTGTGCTAACTTCTAATAAAACTTCTATACCTGAGGTTGTTCCTTTTAAAGAAAGTTTAATAAATTTAAATGATGAAAATGACCTTTCAATAAAACTTGAAAGACTTTTAACTGATAATAAACTTAGAGAAAACTTAGAAAAGTTATCCTTTGAAAAAAGCAAAGAATTTTCTTGGGAAAAAACAGCTAAAAAAACTATTAACGCTTATTTTGAAACCTTAAATAAATATAATAAAATCTAATTACAAAATAAAACTTATAAATATATTAAATTTAATTAATTTAATCATATTTATAAGTTTTTTTATTTATATATTCATATTTTCCTTGTAATTTAAAATACTTATATTCTTCATATGCTTTAATAAATAATTTGCTGTTATTCCAATAAAAATCCCAGTTCCTATACCTGCTATAGATAAAATAGGAAGATAAGTTAATATACTTATATTTTTAATTATAATAGCAGTAACAAAAAGCTGACCTAAATTATGAAATACACCTCCTATAGTACTAACTCCAATAGCAGACACCTTTTCTTTTAACAAATCTTTTATAAAAATCATTCCTAAAAAACTTAAAATAGAACCACCTAAAGAAAAAATAAATGTAGATACTGAACCCATAAGAAGAGTTGATAAAATAAGCTTTAAAAATATTAACCAAATACACTCTTTATATGAATCTAAAGTATATAGTGATATTACAACTATTAAATTAGCTAGTCCAAGTTTCGCACCTGGTGTAATAAAAGGCATAGGTATCATACTTTCAAAAATATATAAAACCAAGGCTTGAGCAACTAAAACCCCTAAATATACCATCTTTTTACTTTTCATAAAAATCTAAGTCCCCTTTATTATTTTAATATGATAAGATACACTCCTCATCCTTATTACCCTTTATTTCTACAAAAACTCTATTTGGCAAACAAACAACACTTTGACCAAGTCTATCTATTTTCCCTTGCCTAATACATACCTTGTCTGCACAATTTGAGTTTTTCATATATACTTTTCCCTCTTCCACATAAACTTCATTTTCTCCTATTCCCTTTTCAATTTTTATAACTTTTTTTATATCTTTCTCTAAATTAAAATTTTCATATTCCTCTCCATTAACACTTATAAAAACTCTTTTAAACTCCACTCTATTATTTCCAGATATAAGAATTCTAATAGGCATAATAGATAAAATTATTGAAAATACAATTATAATTAAATCCCACTTTTTCATAAAATCTCTCCTAATTAACAATCACTTATTATGTATATATGTACGTTAAGTTAAAATTATTTGTTTTATTTAACTTTAAGGAATTTTTTTAATATTAAAAAGTATATTTATAGTAATTAAATTTATTTAGGAGGATTTTATGAAAAAGAAATTATTAGCAATTGTTTTATCTACTATAGTAGCTTCTAGCTTTATTGGATGTGGGGCATCAAACAGTTCAAAATTAAAGGATGGTAATTATACTGTTGAAACAGCTAATGCTGACGACCATGGGTATAAAGCAAAACTTAGTATAACTGTATCAGAAGGAAAGATAACAGAAGCTAAATATAATGAGTTTAATGCTGAAACTAATGTTATGAAGAGAGATGATAAAGATTACAATGAAAAAATGAAAGGTGTTTCTGGCGTTGGCCCTTCAGAATATGAACCTCAACTTGAAAAATCTTTAATAGACAAACAATCTGCAGAAATAGATGTTGTTACAGGTGCTACTAACTCATCTGAACAATTTAAAAAATTAGCTGCTGAGGCATTAAAAAATGCTGAGGAAGGAAAAACTGAAGAAACATTAGTAGAATAAGTTAAAAATATTATTTTATTTCTAGGAGGGTAAAATGGGGAACTTAAGACATATTTGTATTTTTCTATCATTGTTTTTAGCTTTCACTTTAGGTGGATGTTCTATAAAAAAAGAGCCTATAAGCAAATCTAATTTTTTTATGGGAACTATAGTAAACATTACACTTTATGATAAATTTAATGAAAACATTTTAAATAAAGCCTTTGATAAAATAAGTGAAATAGAATCTATGCTTAGTCTAAACATAGATAGCTCTGAAATAAATAAAATAAATGAAAAGGCAGGTATAGAAGCTGTAAAGCTAAGCGACCATACATTTAACTTAATAGAGAGTTCTTTAGAATATTCAAAATCCTCTAATGGAAATTTTGATATAAGCATAGGTCCCTTAGTTAAGTTATGGGGTATAGGTAGTGAAAATGCAAAAGTTCCTAAAGAAGATGAAATATTAAATACCCTAGACCTTGTAAACTATGAAAATATAGTTTTAAATAAAAAAGATAAATCTGTATTTCTAAAAGAAAAAGGAATGATTTTAGATTTAGGAGGTATAGCAAAAGGATATATAGCAGACATAATTTCTGAATTTTTAATTTCTGAGGGAGTTACTAAAGCTATAATTGATTTAGGCGGTAATATTTATGCCCTTGGTGAAAAAGATAAAGGAGAAAAATGGACAATAGGCATACAAAATCCTTTTGAAAATAGAGGCTCTCCTCTTGGAACCTTAAAGGTATTTAACGAATCTGTAGTTACTTCTGGAATTTATGAAAGATATATAGAATTTGATGGAAAAAAATATCATCATATCTTAGATCCTAAAAAAGGATATCCCTATGATAATAATTTAGCCTCAGTAACTATAGTTTCTTCTAAATCTATAGATGGAGATGCTCTTTCAACCTCAACCTTTGGAATGGGTCTTATAGATGGGTTAAATTTAATAGAATCCCTTCCTAGTATAGAAGCTATTTTTGTAACTAAAGATAAGGAAATTTATTTATCAGAAGGTTTAAAAAATAATTTTCAACTACTTGATAAAACTTTCAAAATAAAAAATTAAATTAACATAAAAGAGAGTATTTCTACTCTCTTTTTTACTATTTCAAAACTTGCTCTTTTAATTTTTTATGGGAATTACTTTCCTTTTTCCATAGAATTAATGCTAAAATCATAGCAACTATTCCAGCTCCTAACTTTGATAATATATATATATTTATAACCTCTGGAGTTTTTAAAGAAACAAAGCCTAATTGACCTCCAATTACAAAGGCACCACTTACACTAAAAGCAGTTAAAGCTATTCTTCCCTTAGAACTCATTTTACTAAAACTCTTAAATAATATTATGTTTGAAGCTAAAGTTCCTAAAAAAGCAGCTATAGAAAATTCATCTATATCTAATTTTTTTCCTATCTTATTTAATGATTTTGAAAATTTTTCAGTTATGAAATTTATTAAAGGATAGGCACCTCCTAAAAATATGGCAATTTTTCCTACAACACTTATAGCTTCCTCAATAGGTAATACATATCCTAAAGGTTCTAATCCAACAATTGATAAAAACCCTAAAATTAAAAGCCCTACTATACTAACTATCTGAATTAATTTTCCTAGCTTAATAAATAGACTTATAGTTTTATCTTTAAATTTTTTCATACAAAATGCTAAAATTATAGCAAAAAGTATTAATGGTAACATATTAAATAGTAAAAATTTAATATCTACCCCTAAAAATATCCCTGCAATAATAGGTGCTACAGGTAGTGTAATTATTCCATATAACAAGCCTTTTGTAAAATCTTCTAAATATTTATTTTCGATTATTCCTAAAGCTAATGGAATTGAAAAACTTATAGTTGCTCCTAGAGTAGAGGCTATTATTACACCTGATATCCAATACATTTCTATATTTGAAGATAAACCTTCTGCTATACCTAATCCTCCCATGTCAACGGCTAAGAACATTGAAGGAAATATTGATGGGTCTATACCT
The DNA here is from genome assembly GCF_058310275.1 of Clostridium sp. TJA032. Lineage (NCBI taxonomy): Bacteria > Bacillati > Bacillota > Clostridia > Eubacteriales > Clostridiaceae > Clostridium > Clostridium sp. TJA032. The sequence goes on from NZ_JBZEFB010000001.1 coordinate 1,526,140, forward strand.
ATAAAATTGCTTAAAGGCGTTAATAAAAACCCTACAATTTTTCCTATTAACGGAGAGAAAGAATATATACCTATCATTGATATAGCTATAGGCCCCATAGATAACATTCCTTCTTTAAATTTTTCTCCTAGTCCTAATTTATTTTTATTTATGTAATCTAAACCACTAATTACAAAGGAAATTCCAATTACCAAAAGAACTACTTTTTCCAAAAACTCTCCCCCTTAAAACTTGATATTTCTTAGTATATGGTAGTAATTTACACAATTCAACATTATATTTTTAAATTTTCAATTTATTAAATATAAATAAAGACCATAAAAATCCTCTTAGATTTTATATGATCTTTATTTTTATAATTATTTTTTACATAAGTCCTTTTTTTCTATTAGTCCTAAAGCTTGTGTCAAAATTCGCTTTCCATTCATAGTGCTATAATCAGCTTCATTTATAAAGCTTATCTCTACCTCTTCATTTATTTTTTTCCTCAAACTATTATATAGGTATTTTACTTGAGGGCCTAACATTATTATATCTGCTTCTTTTTCAAATTTTTTAAGTTCATATTCTCCAACTGCTATTATAGAACAATCAATATTTAACTCCCTTGAAGCCTTTCTCATTTTTGAAACTAACAAGGATGTCGACATACCTAATGTGCATAATAATACTATTTTCTTCATATAATCCTCCTATATTTCTTTTAGTTACCCATTTAAAGTAAAATGATACATTAAATATTTAATACTTATTCTCTTTTATTATTCTTAATTTAATAAAAAATTCCTTTAAAAATTTTTTTATTTTATTGAAATAAAAAAAGATGTATATCAAAAGCATAATTTATCTTTTGATATACATCTATTAATCTAATTAGTTAGCAACTAAAGTTAAATTTAAGTTTATCTTCTTACCATCTCTAATTACTTCAACTGGTACTGTATCGCCATCATTATATTGACTCTTAACTTGATTTAAATCTTCTAGAGTTTTTACTCTCTTTCCACCAAACTCAACTATTAAATCTCCAATTTTTAATCCTGCTCTTTCTGCTGGACTAAATTCTTGAACTCCTACAACATAAACTCCTTCTTCAAGTTTATTTTCCTTTGCTAATTCAGGAGTTACTGTTCTTGCAGTAATACCAAGTTTTAAAATTGGCTTTGATAATGAATCTAATCTAGTTTTAACTTCATTTATAGGAATTGCAAATCCTATTCCCTCAATATCTTCTCCAACTTTCTTTGCAGTATTTATTCCAATAACTTCACCCTTTGCATTTATTAATGGACCACCACTATTACCTGGGTTTATAGCTGCATCTGTTTGTATATAGTCTAATACATTTCCATTTTCAGTTTTCATCTTTCTGTTTGGAGAACTTATTATTCCCTTAGTTACTGTTGAACTAAATTCTTTACCTAAAGGATTTCCTATAGCAATTACTTCTTCTCCAGCTCTAACAGTTGAAGAATCTCCTAATTGAGCTATTCCTGGCATCTTAACATCATCAGTTATTTTTACTACAGCTATATCTCTTTCAACATCATAGTTTATAACCTTAGCATTTACCTCTTTTTCATCAGAGAATATTACCTTAACCTCTTGAGCTCCATTTATAACATGGTAGTTTGTAACTACATAGCCTTCTTCATTTATTATAAAGCCTGAACCTAAACCTTCTTGTTCTTTAACATTGAAAAATTGGTCTCTTACTAAACTCTTTGTAGAAATACCAACAACTGCTGGAGTAACTTTTTCAACTACTTGAGGAACAGTTAAAGTTCCTTGGTCTGCTTTAAACTCTTGTGTAGCTACTTGATTAGAGGAACCATTACCTTCTAATGCACCTATTGGAATACTATTTTTGAAAGCAAAATATACTCCACTACCACCTATAACACCACCAAGAACAGCTATAACAACAGCTCCTGCAACTAGTGCAAAGCCTCTTTTAAATCCACTTTTTTGCTTCGGCTTTTTAGGTTCTTTATTTTTGCCATCTTCTGAACCTTTTGAACTACTGTCTGCTTCTTTATTTTCTTGTTCCTTTTCAGTATTTATTTTTTGAGTTTCATCTATATTATTTTCTGTGTCTTTATTGCTATTATCGCCTTCTAAGTTTTTATTTTCTTTATCATCAAAACCGAAATATTCGTCTAAGTTTTCATCTTTTTTATTAAAATCACTCATTTATACATACCCTCCTAAACATTCGTTTCCACATGTTTATAATAACCATTTTTTGTGTCATTTGTATGTCATATTTATGTCATTTTTGTGGCATGCAAATTATATTAAAGCTACTTAATTGCCCTCATATTCTAAGCTATTGTCTTGTATAAATCTTATACTATCTAAAAATATCTCAGGCTTTTCTAAAGGTATAACATTCGTTTTATTTTTAGCATTTATTATTTGAACTCTATTTTCTAAAGTTAAATTTTTAAGTGCTTCTTGTTCCCTAACAAACTCTTTATCATTAACTATTATACTTAACGGTTTTCCCTGTAATAAATCCTTTGTTTGAGAATCATTATTTAAATCTAAAATATTTGTAAGCTCACTATAATAACCACTATTATAATCACTTTTAGTTCTTAAAGTATTATAGACTTTTAAGTTTTCTTCACTTAAATTTTCATCTAAACCTTCTGGATTTTTTAACATTCCAAACTTACCCATAATGCTTGTTAAACCAAAGTAAGAACCATATTTTTGTATTAACCTACTAAATTTTTGTTTAGAAAATTGCTTTAAATATGTTTTATCATTTTTTAAAGCTTCTTCATTTATTGGGTCTACAAGAATAACTCCTTGAACTAAATCTGGATAAAGTTTTGCAAAATTACACATAACTAAAGCGCCATAACCAGAGCCAACTAAAATGTATGGCCCTCCAATCCCAGCTTTCTTTAAAATCATTCTAAGATGTTGTGCTTGGTCTTTTATTCCATCATCTTTTACAGATTCAGAAAAACCATATCCAGGTCTGTCATATGAGAAAGTTCTATAGCCATATTCTTTTTCTATAAGGTCTTGTACTTTACTCCACTCACTTAATCCTAAACCTATATCAGAATTCATAACTATAGTTGGCTTACTCTCCCCTTCAAAATCATAATAATTCTTTTTACTATCTATTCTTACGTATTTATTACTTGGCTCTATTTTTTTACTATCTATTTTATTTACTATAAATTGATATGCAAAACCTATAAATACTAAAGCTAATATAAATATAAAAATATTTCTTATTATTGTCATAGGCTTTACTTGCACATTCTTATTCATCTTATGAAATCCATTGGAGTATGGAATAAACTTCATTATTAATTCAGCCCCTATCTTTCTCCTAATCTTAAGTTAGGTTTTGCATTAAGACTCATTTCAGATGTATTTCCTTTTAAAAGTTCAAAATATGCAGCACTTCCTATCATAGCTGCATTGTCTGTGCAAAGTATTGGAGATGGGAATAAAACTTCAATTCCTCTCTTTTTTCCTTCTTTAAGAAGATTTTCTCTTAAAGCACTATTTGATGCAACTCCTCCTGCAATGGCTATTTTATTTACTTTTCTTCTTTTGCAAGTTTTTATTACATTATCAGTTAAAACTTCAACTACAGCTTTTTGAAAACTTGCAACCACATCTGCCTTATTGATTTCTTCATTTTTCATTTCCATTTTATTTAGATAATTTAAAACCGCAGATTTAACACCACTAAAGGAAAAATCTAAGGTATCATCATGAAAATTAGCTTTTGGAAATTTTATTGAATCTGCCATTCCTTCTTTAGCTAATTTATCTATTTTAGGTCCCCCAGGATATCCTAAACCAACAGCTCTTGCAACCTTATCAAAGGCTTCACCAGCTGCATCATCTCTTGTTTCTCCTATTATTTCAAACTCGCCATAGTCTTTTACATAAACTATAAAGGTATGCCCTCCTGATACAACTAAACAAACAAAAGGTGGTTCTAAATCTTTATGGTCTATAAAATTAGCACTTATATGTCCTTCTATATGATTAACTCCTATTAAAGGTTTATCTAAAGAATAAGCTAATCCTTTAGCATACTGAAGTCCAACTAACAGAGCACCAACTAATCCTGGTCCATATGTAACTGCTATAGCATCTATATCAGAAAAAGTTACTCCTGCAACCTCTAAAGCTTCTTCTACAACTGCATTTATAGCTTCTATGTGCTTTCTTGAAGCAACCTCTGGAACTACTCCTCCAAATTTGGTATGTGTATCTATTTGTGAAGATATTATGTTTGATAAAACTTCTCTACCATTTACTACTACAGCAGCTGCTGTTTCATCACAACTACTTTCTATTGCTAATATAACTTTTCTATCCATTTTTATCCCTCTTATTTTTAATTTTTCCTGTAAACATAAAGTATTATACTTTATATGTTAAATACTTTCAAGAAATGTAAAAACATAATGTTACATTATGATATAATCTATATTATTATATCATATGATTGGAGGTTTATTATGAATTCCTATGCAAAAGTTATAGTAAAAGGCTCTCCTATTACTAAGTCAAACTTTAAACTATCAAATTCACAGGGAAGAGCAATTTTACCCTCTAATTCTGGTAAATATCATGATAGATATGCCTTATATGAAGAAGAAATTGCTTATAAAGCAAGAATTCAAAATCCAAATATCGTTTTAGAAGAATCCTTAATAGCTTTATTAAAAGTATATTATAAAAGCTCTAAAAGACATCCTGATACAGGTAATATAACAAAGAGTATTTTTGATGGAATTGAAAAGAGTGGATTAATAATAAATGATATGCAAATAAGAAAAATTATAACTGAGGAGTTTTATGATAAAGAAAACCCTAGATTTGAACTAGAGCTTTTTGCTGAAAGCTCCTATGATTTAAATTATGAAATAGTAAAAAAAGATAAGGAAGTAGAAAAAATTCTTTATTCTCCACCGCCTAATAAAAAAAGAAAATCTGTTAAAGAAAAAAAAGAACCTTCTTTAAAAAAAGGAGAAAATAAAAAGGTCTGTGATATTTGTAAAAAAAGCATTATTGGAAATGATTTTATAACTGCAAACAAAGGGACAACCATTGTTTGCAAAAAATGTTTACTAAGAATGTAGGTGATTATATGAATATACTTTGTATAGGAGATTCCCTTACCTTTGGATATGGAGTTACAAAGGAAAATTCTTGGGTATCTCTTTTAAATTCTAATAAAAATTCCTTTATAAATAAAGGTATAAATGGTGATACTTCAACTGGAATATTATCTAGAATATATGAAGTCTTAAAAAGAAGTGATTGCGAAATTTGTTTGATTATGTGTGGCTCTAATGACATTCTAATGAATAAATCTCTTTCTTCAATTATTGACAATGTAAAATTAATGATAGATGATTGTAATTTACTTAATATAAAACCAGTAATCTTATCGCCACCTAAAATATATTCTTCCCTAGCTACTGAAAAATGGGATTCATCTATTGATTACAATAAATGCAATCTTAAGCTAAAAGAATATTCTAATAAATTAAATTTATTATGCAAAGAAAATAATACAATATTTATAGATATAAATTCTATTTTTCCTTTAAATAAAGCAAACTATACAGATGGACTGCATCTTAGTATTGATGGAAATTTATTAGTTGCAAGTATAATAAAAGAAAGCATAGATAATTTATTAAATTCTTAAACTATAAATTTTAAAAGAAATAAGACTAAAATTCAAATCATAATGAATTTTAGTCTTATTAAAAATTAATTTTTAAGATACTCTTCAATAGCTTCTCCAACTTTAAAACCCTCTTTTGTTGCTACATCAGATAATTCATAAGCATGCAAAACATTTCCGCAAGCAAATATCCCTTCTTCGGAAGTTTCAAAATTTTCATTTACTAAAATAGTTTCACTACTATTAGATATTCTAAGTCCTATTTTTTTACCTAAACCACTTTCAGGTATCCAAGGAACAGATATTAAAAGAGAATCACATTTTATAAAGCATTCATCTTCTCCACCCTTACTTATAATAACTCCTTCTACTCTTTCTGTACCTAAAACTTCATTTACTGTATATCCAAGCTTAACAGGAATATTAAAAGCTTCTATTATATTTTCTATAATATACTGAGAAGAATTTAAATAGTCTTTGCTTTCTATTATAGCCTCAACCTCAGCACCTTCTATTATTAATCTTCTTGCAACTATCATATCGCTATCATGAGAGCCTATTATAACTATCTTTTTACCTGGCAAATATCCATATAAGTTTATAAATCTATGTGCAGTTCCTGAAGTATATATACCTGTAAATTTATTTAAAGGGACACTTACATTTCCTTTAAATTTTTCTCTACTTCCTGTTGCTAAAACTATAGTCTTAGCTTTTATTATCTTCATTCCTTCTTCAGGACTAACATAACTTACTTCTTTATCTTTACTGATTTCTAAAACTGTAGTATTTAATTTAACTTCTATTCCTAAAGCCTTAACTTTTTGAACTAAATATTCTACATACTCACTTCCTGTAACAGCTTCTCCTAGAATTTCTTTTCCAAAACCACAGTGTATGCAATGATTTAATACACCACCTAAAACATCTTCTCTTTCAAGTAATAATATCTTTTCTATTCCTCTTTCTTTTGACCCTATAGCTGCTGCCATACCACTTACGCCTCCACCAACAACTACAACATCATACTCACTAAAAATATTATCCATACTATAAAAATATTTTCTCCTCTCAAAAGAATTATAATTTTATAACTTTACTTGCCTTATTCATTGATTCAACTATAGCATACATATTACTTATTTCACCTATAGCTAATTCTTCCTTTAATCCATAAAAGTCTAAACAAGTTCCACAACTCATTATTTTAACTCCACGCTTTTCTAAAGTCTTTAAAGATTCTAAAACCTCTGAATTTTTAACGGTAAGTTTAACTCCTCCATTTAAAAATATAAGTTCTTTAGGAATTACATCACTTTCAGATAAAGTATATAAATATCCTTTCATAAGTATTTTTCCTAAGTCATCGTTACCTTCTCCTAACTTATCAGTTCCAAGCAAGATTACAAAATCATTTTCCTCTTCTTGTACTTCCTTTTCAAAAGTTTTTTCTATTTTAATTACAAAGTTTCCTTCTTTTTTTGAAGATTCAAAATCATAACCACAACCTTCTGCATATTTACATATATTATTTTTTGCAACTTCATTATCTACTAAAACTTCTGCTATGCCTTTTTCAATAGAATCAAAATATTTTTTTGTAGTTATAACAGGCATAGGACAAGCCATTCCTATACAATTTATTTTTTTCATATCTTCACCTCTTAAAATATTCTATATTATAAAGATATCATATTTTTATAAATTGAGAAAATCAAAGTTATGCTAAAAAAGTGCTTTTTAAACTTTTTTGTAATAATTCCTTCATACTATTAACATATTATTTTATGATATAATATTAACAGCTTTGAATAATAAAAGAAGGGGTGTTTCAATGCAAGAAAAAGTTAAAATAAATGGCGGGCTTGCTAAAATAAAAGAATCACTTAATAAAAATGCTTTAATAAGACTAGGTTTTTATGTTTTTACAATTATAGCCGTAGTTTTAAAGGGAGCACTTTTTTTAGGTTTTTCTTTAAATCAAGATTTATATGTGCTTAATTTTGGTTTAGGGTTTAGACAAGCTTCCTACTTTATTAATTATTACATAGCTTTTGCAGCAATTTTTGTAAGTATCTGCTTACTATTTAAAAATAAGGGTAAATTTTTCTCTTTAATATTTGTGGATTTAGTCTTAACTTTAATTACAGTAATGGATATTTGGTATTTTAGGGGATTCCAAACAGTACCATCAGTAATGCTATTAAAACAAACTGCAAACTTAGATAATCTTGGTGATAGTATTTTCTCAATGGCTAGTCCATATGACTTACTATTCTTTATAGATTTTATTATTTTAATAATAGCTTTTATAATTTTCAGAAAAAGCTTCAAAAATTGTAAATCAAACTGGAAAGGTACTTTAGTTGTTTTAATACTTTCAATTTGTTACATAGGATATGTTCCTTTTAACGTAAATGTATTAAAAAGAGAAAACGTTAAGAACTCATACTTATTTAGTAGTTACGACCCTACTAACACAGTAGAATATTTTTCACCAATTGGATACCACATTTTTGATATATACAATGTTTATAAAAACTCAAAACCTTACAATATGACTGCTGAAGATGAAGAAAAAATAAAAGAATATTATGAATTCAAAAATGAAAATCTTCCTGATAATAATTATAAAGGAATGTTTAAGGGTAAAAATCTTCTAGTAATACAAGTTGAATCTCTTGAAGATTTTGTTATAAATCAAAAAGTAGATGGACAAGAAATAACGCCAAATATAAACAAGTTATTAAATAACTCTATATACTTCCCTAACATTTTTGAACAAGTAAATGAAGGTACAAGCTCTGATTCAGACTTAATGGTAAACACTTCTATGTTACCTTTAAGACAAGGAAGTACTTTCTTTAGAAATCCAGCAACAGATTATAACTCTTTACCTAACATCTTAGAAAAAGATGGTTATAGCACTATTGCTATTCACTCTGATAAAGGTTCTTTCTGGAATTATGCTCAAGGGCTAACTGGAATAGGTTTTGATGAATTTGTAGATTATTATTCTTTTGACCGTGATGAAAATATAGGTCTTGGACTAAGTGATGGAAGTTACTTTAGACAAGTTGAACCTATGATAAAAAAATTAAAACAACCATTTTATGCCTTTACTGTTACTTTAACAAGTCATGGACCTTTTGATTTACCTGGAGAATATCGTAAATTAAAACTAAGCCCTGAACTTGAAGAGAATGTTTTAGGTGGTTACTTCCAAAGTGTTCACTATACTGATGCTCAAATAGGAATGTTTATAGAGTCTTTAAAGAAAGATGGACTTTTAGATAATACAGTTATTGCTATAGAAGGAGACCATGCAGGTCCACATAAATATTATAATAGTAAAATAGAATCTTTATCTAATCCTGAATCTTGGTGGTTAGATAATGGAAACCATACAGTTCCATTTATAATTTACAATCCAAGTATAAAAACTCCTGTTCAAGATGATGTATATGGAGGACAAATAGATATAATGCCAACACTTTTATATTTATTAGGCGTAGATAATAAAACTTATGAAAATACAGCCTTAGGAAGAAATCTATTAAATACAAATAGGTCTTACGCTGTTTTAACTGATAGAGAAGTAAAAGGTGAACTTACAGACAAAGAAAAAGAAATTGTTCAAAACTCTTTAGATTTATCTGATAAGATGATTAGAGCAAATTACTTTAAAGATAAGCTTTCTAATTAATAAAAAGAGCTAAGCTTTTATGCTTAGCTCTTTTTATTTAAATAATTTCTATTCTTCAATATTCTTAGCACCATAAATATCTTCTACAGTTTCATCCCAGTACTTAACATAATCTCCAACAGCCCACTCTGCCATTACAATTTTTTCATCACTACCTATATAAATTTCTCCTAGCTTTTCATCAATTCTTCCATCTATTATCTTATATATGCTTAAGCTATTTTTATTTAAAGTAATAGCTATTTTTCCATTAGGTGCTGTTACTATATCTCTTACATCTCTTCCAAAGGATAAAACCTGACTCCAAGGAACTGATAAAGTATCATAGTTTATTAAAATAGGTACTGGATTTATATTTATATCAAAGGTTTTTGGATAATCCATATAATTTTTTTCATTTAATATTCCTTCTAAATGCCAATTCCCATTTTTTCTTTGAAGAGTTATATTAGAATATTTATTTTTAGAATAATATTTTCTTCCTTCAATATCATATTTTTGTATAGCATTTTTCTCACTCTTATTGTAATTTTCCTCTTGTTCCTTACCAAATAAACTTACTATATCCATACATTTATCAGAATCCATAGTATTTATAGGTATAATGCTATATTCATTAAAAGTACCTTTAAAGTTGTCATCTCCTACATAGGATTCTAAGCCTATATAATCATTGCCAACAAAAGTTATTTCCTCATATCCACCTTCTATATTTTTCTCACCCTTTATTTCTGTCTTATCATTAGGGTCCTTTTTCTTACTTGTAACCTTAAGTTTATTTTCAATTTTTCCATTTTCATAAGTTGAGTTTAAACTTATTTTTGAAAATCCATTTATTCTAGGTAATAAAATAGAATCATCTAAAACTCTTATAGGTTGTAATTTATTATCTATTATAGATATCCATAAAGTTCTATAAGAAGCTTCCTCAAATTCTTCTCCTTCCATATGAGCAGGTTTTTTAAGGCCAAGCAATATTCCTACATCCTTATTATAATACTCTGGACTTACAGTATTTTTACCTTTTAAATTATCTTCGCCTTCTATTTTATTAACCTCCCCCTTAGGAGAAGTATCTGAAACCTTCTTTAATTTTATAAGATTATCAGCTAACAATAAATAAGCTTCGTTATCATTAATTGAAATAATGCTTAAATAAGTTTTATTACTATCATATATAGAATTAACATCTATATATTCATCTTTAATAGACTTTTTTATTTCATCTTTTATCTTTGCATTATCTATTTCTCTAAAGAATATGTCCCTTTCCATTCTTTTTAATTTAAATTTAGGATTTACTATGCTAACTCCATTAGATATAACTTCGTCTTTACTTATTGTTATAATATCATTTTTTTCTAAGTTAAAAGCCCCACCTACACTACTTGAATTTTTTTCATCACTATCATATAACTCACTAACTACTTCCCATTTTCCCAATATTTTTATATTATCTGACTCTGGTGGAGTTATTTTTGATATATCAAAGGATTCTTTTTGAGAACATCCCATCATGAAAAAACTCATAATAGTAAAGAAGATTAAACAAATTCTCTTCATAAAACACCTCTTTTGACTAGTTTAACTCATTCTCAACACTCTTAATTAACTTTTTAGGCAAATATATAACTACTTTAGTTCCCTTACCAAGTTCACTATAAATACTTAAAGTTCCCTCATGTAAAGCTATAATTTCATCACATATAGATAAGCCTATGCCATTTTGCGACTTAGAATTTTTTCCTTTGTAAAATTTTTCTTTTACTCTTGGTAATTCTTCTTTACTTATTCCACATCCAGTGTCAATTATACTTATATATATCCCTTCTTCGGTATATGAGAATTCTATAGTTATTTTTTCATTTTCATTAGTAAATTTAAATGCATTATCTAAGATATTTATAAAAACTTGCTTTAATCTATTCTTATCACCTACAATTATAAAATCTTCTGTAACGCCTTTTAAAATAAGCTCCTTATGCTCTCTTTCTGCTCTTGGATTCATATATAACACTAAATACTCCATAAATTCTTTTAAATTTATTTCTTCGTACTTTAATTTTATTTTTCCACTTACAAACTTTGAAAAATCAAGTAACTCTTCAACCATATTACTTAACCTATCAGACTCTTTTTCAATTATATCAAAACCCATCTTTAAGGTTTCTCTATCTGTAAAATCATTATTTAAAGTTATGGCCCATCCTTTAATAGATGTTAAAGGAGTTCTAAGTTCATGAGAAACTGACGAAATAAATTCATTTTTTAAAATTTCTCTATTTTCAATTTCTTCTGCCATTAAATTTAAGGTTTCTGCTAATTTTTCAATCTCATCATTTGTAACAATTTTATTTCTAACCTTTAAGTTTCCCTTTGCCATCTGTTCAGAAACCTTTATTAATTCTGTTATTGGATTTACAATACTATTCGCTAAAAAATAACTTAAAATTATTCCTATAGCTAAAACTGTAACACCTATAACTAAAAACACTATAAAGAAATTAAGTATAAAATTATCAACATTTCTAAGAGAGCTTATATATCTAATTACGCCTACTATTTCATTAGAAGAATTTCTAAGGGGTGCTGAAATTGCCATTACCTTTCCTGTATAATCAGGTATTGTTCCTACCCACTTTGATGTTTCTCCTTCTAAAGCTCTCTTTACATCTACAGGTGTGTCATATTCTTTAGGCTCTAAGCCTATAGAATCCATAATTAATTGTCCTTTTAAATTATAAATTTGTACCTGTGCATCTGTTTGTTTCCAAAATATATCTACATCTTCATAAACATTTTCTTCTAAGCTAACATTAGATAAATATCTTTTATAAAAATCAACGGATATATTTATCTGACTTAATAGTATTTCTTCTGTATTTTGATAATAATATCTAGAAATAAAAATCAAAAACATGGCCGAAACTATAATAATAGTTGATAATAATAGAACTAAAAAGTTCTTTATTAGCCTAGTTTTTATACTTTTCATAAATTAATTACCCCTATCTTTTCCATCTATAACCAGTTCCCCATACTGTTTCTATATATTTAGGTTTAGATGAATTATCCTCAATTTTTGCTCTAAGTCTTCTTATATTAACATCTACAATTTTTGGATCTCCAAAAAAATCTATTCCCCATACTAAATTTAATAGTTCATCTCTAGTAAAGGCTTTTCCTGGATTTTGCATAAATATTTTCATTAGCAAAAACTCCTTAGGAGTTACATCTATTTCTTCTCCATCTTTATATAAACTTTGAGAGTAAAGGTCTAGCTTAAAATTATCAACTTCTATACAATTTTCATCCTTATCTTCGCTAACTCCCTCTAACCTTCTCATTAAAGCTTTAACTCTTAAAGTTATTTCTAAAGGATTAAAAGGCTTTAATACATAATCATCAGCACCAAACTGAAGACCCATTATCTTATCCATGTCTTCTCCCTTTGCAGTAAGCATAATTATGCCCATTCTAGGGAAATTTTCTCTTAACTTTTGACAAACCTCAAAACCATCTATTCCTGGTAGCATAACATCTAAAATTGCTATGTCTGGTTTTTCTATTAAAGCTTTTCTTATACCTTCTTCTCCATTTTCACACTCTATTACTTGAAAATTCTCTCTTTGGAAATTTATTCTTAAAAATCCTCTTATGCTTTCTTCATCTTCTACTAATAAAATTTTCATATATAAATTCAACTCCTTATGCCAAATAAAAAATATTAATAATTACTTTATTAATTTTATTAGGCTAATATAGAAAATTAATTTTCAATTTATTCTTTTATTAATTATATCCAATAATATAAAAACTTTAATTACAAATAGCTTACACTAAAATTTTATACTTTTAAAATAAATAAAGCTATAAATTAATTTAAAAATTAATTTATAGCTTAACATACAATATTCATAAAATTTTGCAAAAAAAAATGGCTCCTCGGAGAGGACTCGAACCTCCAACCTATCGGTTAACAGCCGAGTGCTCCACCATTGAGCTACCGAGGAACATTTTACTGAAAGATTTTGTTCTTTCAAAATTGCACATAATTAACACTATATTTGGTCAAGCCCTCGATCTATTAGTATCGGTCAGCTGAACATGTTACCATGCTTACACCTCCGACCTATCAACCTTGTGTTCTTCAAGGGATCTTACTAGCTTACGCTATGGGAAA